>NZ_JBIALI010000003.1:367566-1106975 GCF_042873375.1 Kribbella sp. NPDC004875 | reverse complement strand
CTAATAGGCCGAGGGCTTGTCACACACATAATTCTTCAAGCCCTAAATTTTGCGCTAGTAACGATGTTCGCGTTCACTGTACGGTTCCCAGGATATGGTCAGCCCCCAGCCAGTTTTGTGGCTCGTGGCAGGTTGATAGTGTTCTCATAGAGTTTCGGTGGCCATAGCGTCGGGGAAACACCCAGTCTCCATTCCGAACCTGGAAGTTAAGCCCGCCAGCGCCGATGGTACTGCGACCGGGAGGTCGTGGGAGAGTAGGACGCCGCCGGACATTCACACTGTTAAGGGCCACCCCATCCGGGGTGGCCCTTAACATTTGTACGGAACACTCTGCGGCCGACGACGGTTGTAGGACCTGAAGGCTCTGTAGTACCCAAGACATTTTCACTCCGGAGTCCCCGGCCACGGGAGCTGCTCCTGGCCAGGACGTCACCTCCGCTGCGGGCGCGGTAACGTTTGTCCGATTACTGCTCTTCAGCATCGTTAGGAGTCATCGTGGCGACGCCACCTCGCAATCCTCGCTCCGGTTCTGGGGACCGACGCGGTTCCTCCGGTGGCGCCGGCCGTTCCGGCCGATCCGGAGGAGGCCGCCCAGACTCCAGCTCCGGTCGTTCGAACTCGGGCTCGAGCCGTGGCGGCTCTGGAGCCGGTCGTTCGGGATCCGGGAGCGGTCGTTCAGGCTCGGGTTCCGGCGGTTCTGGCGGCGGTTGGTCGAGCTCGGGTGGTTCCGGCGGCGGTTGGTCGGGGTCTGGTGCGGGCCGTAGTGGCTCCGGCGCCGGCCGTGGCGGTTCCGGTGCGGGGCGTGGCGGGTCGTCTGCGGGCCGTGGTTCTTCGTCTGCTCCGCGTGGAGGTTCGGCTCCCGGGCGTGGCAGTTCGCCCGCGGGGCGGGGCGGTTCGTCTGGTGGGAGCGGTGGGTCCGGCGGCGGGCGTGGTGGTTCGGGTGCGCCTCGTGGTGGGTCTGGCGGCGCGCCGGCTCGGCGGGGTGGATTCGCGGGCGGTCGGTCCGGTGGATCGTCGTACCGGGATGGGGATTCGTCCGAGAACCGGCGTGGGTTTGCTGGGTCTCGAGGGGATGACAAGGCTGAGCGGGATCCGTTCGGTGGGCAGATGTCGGGGCGGGACGACCGGTCCGGTGGCTATCGGCGGGACGATCGTGGGTCTGGGCGGCCTGGCGCTGGGCGTGGCGTAGCTGGTTCGCGACGGGACGACCGCGCTGGGCGCGACGACCGTGGCGGATACCGGCGTGACGACCGCGGCGGTGACGATCGCGGCGGGTTCCGGCGCGATGACCGCGGGACCTCGGGTGGCTACCGGCGGGATGACCGCGGTGGGCGTGATGAGCGTCCGGGCCAGAGCAGTGGCGGGTATCGGCGCGACGACCGTGCGGGTGACAGCCGGGGTGGTTTCCGGCGTGACGACCGCGGTGGAGATGACCGTGGCGGGTACCGCCGGGATGATCGCGGTGGCGACTCCCGTGGTGGGTTCCGGCGGGACGATCGCGGTGGCGACAGCCGGGGTGGCTACGGGCGGAATGACCGTGCGGGTGACAGCCGGGGTGGTTTCCGGCGGGACGACCGTGGCGGGGATGACCGCGGTGGGTTCCGGCGGGATGATCGCGGTGGCGACAGCCGGGGTGGGTTCCGGCGGGACGAGCGGGCGGACTCGCGTGGGCGCGCCGGTGGTCGGGACGAGCGGCGGGGTTCTGGCGGGCGTGATGACCGGCGGGACGATCGGCGTGGTGGGTTCCGGCGGGACGATCGTGAAGAGAAGGTCGGGCCGCGGCGCGACGACCCGAAGATTCCTGAGGGGATCACCGGGGCCGAGCTCGACCGGGGCGTGAAGGCCGAGCTTCGGTCGCTGCCTCGGTCGCTCGCCGACCTCGTGGCGCAGCACCTGGTCGCGTCGGGGCGGTTCCTGGACGACGACCCGGAGTTGGCGTACCAGCACGCGCGCACCGCGCGGCGGTTGGCGGCGCGGCTTGGTGGCGTTCGCGAGGCCGTGGCGATCACGGCGTACCTGGCCGAGCACTACGACGAGGCGTTGACCGAGTTCCGGGCCGTACGGCGGATGACGGGCAACCATGAGGTCATCGCGATGATGGCCGACTGTGAGCGTGCGCTCGGACGGCCCGACAAGGCGCTGGCGTTGACGAAGGACAAGCACGTCAGCGACCTGTCCGAGGCGACCCAGGTAGAGCTGCTGATCGTGGCGGCCGGTGCGCGGCGCGACATGCGGCAGAACGCGGCGGCGATCCAGATGCTGGAGGTGCCGGAGCTGACGAAGCGGACGCGGGCCGAGTGGCTGCCGCGTCTGCGGTACGCGTACGCCGATGCGCTGGCTGAGGCTGGGCGGACCGACGAAGCGCTCGTGTGGTTCCACCGGGCGGCCGGCGTCGACGGTGACGGGATCACCGGTGCCGCCGAGCGGGCTGCGGAGCTCGAAGGTCTCGAGTTCACCGACCTCGACGAGGACGACACCGTGCTCGATGATGAGTACTTCGAGGCCGAGTACGCCGAAGACATCGCCGACCAGGCCGACCAGGCCGACGCGGAAACCGATGACGAGGCTGATGAAGCCGCGGACGAAGCCGATGAGGCCGACGACGAAGCTGACGACGAAGCTGACGAGGCCGCGGACGAAGCTGATGAGGCTGACGACGAAGCCTCGGCGGCTGAGCATGAGGACGAGGCCGAGGGCGAGCGGGACGGTGTGAAGGACCAGAGTCTGGGGGAGTAGCCGTGGATGGCGAGCGGTTGGATGCGGAGACGCCGGTCGGCGTGCTGATCGGGAACGCGCTCGCCAAGGGGACCGCTCGGCTCGAGCGGTCCATCCGGATGGTGGAGAACGACGAGGACGACGCCATCCACCAGGTGCGCGTGTCGTGCCGGCGGCTGCGGAGTGACCTGAAGCTGTTCCGCAAACTCCTGGACGGCGACTGGGCGACCGAGCTGCGGTCCGACCTGGCCGCGCTGGCGCAGGCGTGTGGCGAGACGCGCGATCTGGAAGTGATCGCCGCCCTCGTCCGCGAGAACGGCAGCAGCGAGGACAACGAGGAGCACGTCGACACGATCCTCACCACGCTCACCCTCGGGCTCGGCCGCGCGGCCGCACGCTCGGCCGAGGTCGTCCTCGGGGAGTCCACCAAGGACCTACTCACCACCCTCGACGCGGTGACCACGGCCCCCGGCCTCAAACCCAAAGCAGACAAGCCCTGCAGCGAGGTCCTGCCGCAGCTCCTGCGGTCCGCGACCGCGAAGTTCACCCAGGAAGCCGAGAAGCTCGAGCCCTGGAGCCCCGATGACGACTGGCACGAGGTCCGGTTGCTGGCGAAGCGAGTCCGGTACGCCGCCGACACCAGCGCCTCCGTCCTCGGTGACGAAGCCAAAACGACCGCTGCGCACGCAGCGACGTACCAGGAGCTTCTGGGGCAGCACCAGGACCACTGCGCCGCGGCGGACGCTCTGACTGCCATGGCGGCGAATGCGGCGGCTCAGGACGACCCTGAGCTCTCCTTCACGCTCGGACGGCTCACGGAGCGCCACCGTGCCGCCAGGAGGCCACTCCGCGAGCAGTTCCTGAGCCTGTACCACCGGCCCTGACTCACAGCGTCCGGAACAGCAGCCCTACTCGTGGCTTCGGGCCGAACGACGTGGCCTTCTGCGGCAGTACGACGCCCTGCGCCGCTGAACGCAGTACCTGGTCCATCTGGGGCGCTGTGAGCTCCACAGCGACCCGTGACGGGCCAGCCAGGGCCAGTGCGTCTGCCAGCGTGTGATGGAACGTCAGATCGTCCTGGACCACGCCCCAGGCGGGTAGTAACACCTGGTGGAGCAGTACGACGGCAGGCGCGTCCGACGCGGAGTGCAGCGTGAGCCAGCTGGAGCCGTCTGTGAGCGAGATGCGGTTCGGATCGCCCTCCACGCGACCAGGCTGCATCTGCCAACCCACCGGCGTACGCGTCTGCACGGTCTGCAGGTCCAGCCCCGGTGCGACGCGGTGGATCGGGTCCAGCGTCAACGGGTGCCGGACGTAGTCGACCAGCATCGCCAGACCGACGCCGGCGCTCGCACGGTACGGCTCCCGCAATTGACGCTCCAGGTACGCCGCGTAGCGGTGGTGCCCGTCGGCGATGACCGCCTCGTGCCCGGAGAGCTCGGTCTCGATCACTGTCAGCACCGCCGGGTCGTTGATCCGCCAGATGCGGTGCTCGGCCCCGTTGTAGGTCTCGGCCTCCAGCCACGGCTCACCGGACCGCGCTGCGTCGACGGCGTCACTGGCCGCACCACCGTCGGCGTACGCCAGCAGGATCGGCTCCAGATCGGCGTCCGTCGCCTCCATCAGCCGCAGCCGGTCGTCGACCCAGTGCGGCATCACGTTCTCGTGCGGCAGCACCACATGCCGCCCCGGATCCAGCCGGAGCGAGCCGACCAGTCCGCAGAGTACGGCGTCCCCCAAGCGCTGCTCGTACACGTACAGCGCGGGCCGCTCGTCCTGCACCACGACACCGTCGCGCTGCCACCCGGCGAGCCGCTGCGCGGGTTCGTCGTACCGGGCCGGACCGAGCTCCGGATCGCGTGGAAGGATGAGCCTCACCATGTTGTGCAGATCAGAGTCAGTCAGCCGCCGGACGATGGCGGGTTCCAGCACGTCGTACGGCGGTGACGTGACGGCGCCGAGCGCGCTCACCTTCCCCGCCACGAACCGCCAGGCACGCAACGGGTCGAGTCGCAGCACGCTCTCCGCGCTCACCGTGGGATCCGGCATGCGCGGCATCGTACGGGGTGATGCATGACCACGGAACGTACGGCGCCCGAACCGCTCTCGGCGTGTGACGAACCGCTCGCGAGCCGGTACGACGTGGCGCTGCTGGACCTCGACGGCGTCGTGTACGTCGGCCCGGACCCGGTCCCGAACGCGCCCGAGAACCTCCGCAAGGCCGCCCAGGAAGGCCTGCGGATCGGGTTCATCACGAACAACGCGAGCCGGCCGGCGCGGATCGTTGCCGAGCACCTCGCGTCGTTCGGGCTGGACGTGATCGCCGAGGACGTGGTGACGTCCGCGCAGGCGGCCGCGAAGCTGATCGCGAGCGAGTTCCCGAAGGGCTCCCCGGTGCTCGTGGTCGGCGGTGAGGGCCTGACCGTCGCGCTCGAGGAGTACGGTCTGACGCCGGTCCGCAGCAGTGACGCGCACCCGGTCGCGGTCGCCCAGGGCTTCCACCCGGAGGTGAACTGGGTGATGCTCGCCGACGGCGCGCACGCGATCAACGAGGGCGCGAAGTGGTTCGCGACCAACATGGACCTGACCATCCCGACCGCCGCCGGCAAGGCGCCCGGGAACGGCACGCTGGTGCAGGCCGTCCGGGCCGCCGTCGACGTCGACCCGGTGGTGGCCGGCAAGCCCGAGCCGCCATTGCTGGAGACCAGCATCGAACGGCTGGAAGCCAAGCGCCCGTTGATGATCGGGGACCGCCTGGACTCCGATATCCAGGGCGCGCACGCGGTCGGGATCGCGAGCCTGTGGGTCGCGACCGGTGTCCACGACGCGTACGACCTGGCGCGGGCGCCGAAGAACCAGCGCCCGACGTACATCGGCGACGGGCTCGGCGCGCTCGCCGAGAAGCACCCCGGCGTCACGGTGTCCGGCGGGAAGCACACCTGCGAGGGCTGGACGGCCGAGGTCGTCGACAACGCGGTCGCGGTCAAGGGCGAGGGCCGCCCGTACGACGGTCTGCGCGCGGTCCTGTCCGCGGTGTGGGCCGCCGTCGACGCGCCTGCCGAGCCGGTCAAGCCCGCGAAGACGGCCGGCCGCGGACGCCGGCCGCGCCCGAAGCCGGCGCCGACGGCGGACTCGATCAGCCTGGACGCGGCGCTGCACCGCATCGGCCTGGACCACTGATCCACTCCGCTGGCTGGTATCCGCGCACCGAGGCGATACCGTTGCTGGAACGAACCCCTGGAGGGCAGTCATGGTGATGGACGCACTGCGCGGCTACGTACAACTGGCGAACGGCCTGACCGAGGTCACCAAGCAGAAGGCCCAGGCGGCGGCGAAAGCGCTGCTGCAGCAGACCGGTGCGGACCAGCTGACGACCAAGGTCGGCGACCTGGCCGACGAGATCGTTGCCACCAGCAAGAGCAACCGTCAGCTGCTGCAGGCGATCGTGGCGAACGAGGTCGAGGGCGCGGTCGCGCGGCTCGGGTTCGTCCGGTCCGAGGAGGTCGCGGCGCTGACCCGGCGGGTGCAGTTGCTGGAGACCGAGCTGGCCGAGGTGCAGGTGCCGGCGCCGTCGGCGGCAGCAACGGCACCGGTCGCGGCCGAGGCTCCGGCCGCGGCGGCGCCGGCGAAGAAGACGGCCCGGAAGGCCACCACCAAGAAGGTGGCCAAGAAGGCGCCGGCGAAGACGGCGGCCAGGAAGGCGCCGGCCAAGAAGACTGCGAAGAAGGCCTGACGTGACCGAACATCCTGGCGAGCAGTTCCCACCGTACGTCGACCCGGACGTCGAGCCCGGATTCGACCCGGACCAGTCGGAGCAGTCGGAGCAGATCCACGCGCACCCCGACTACGACACCGAGCCCGGCGCGCAGGACGCCGCCGAGCACGTGGGCCCCGCGGCCGTCGAGTTCGGCCCGGAGTTCGCGCGGGCGCCGGGCGAGGAGTACGAGCACTCCTACGAAGCCGGCTCCGCCGAGGACCCGACGCCTGAAGACCCGACGCCTGAAGGCTCGACGCACGAGGACACGACGTACGAGGAGAACCCCGCGTACGAAGAGACCGGTTCCGGCGCGGGGCCGGCGTACGAGGAGGCCGGAGAGGGCGGGCATCCGTTGGTCGAGGAGACCATGAGCCGGCTCGACCAGCTGCGGGACCGGCCGGTCAGCGAGCACGCCGAGGTGTACGCCGACCTGCACGAGACCCTGCAGAGTGCGCTGGTCGAGGCCGACGCCGACCAAGGCGACCGGGGCTGAGTGGCCAAGGGAGTCAAGCGATCGCGCCTCGACGCCGAGCTGGTACGGCGTGGTCTCGCGCGGTCCCGTGAGCACGCCAGCGAGCTGATCGCCGCCGGAAAGGTGAAGGTCTCCGGGACGGTGGCCGGCAAGCCCGCGACCGGCGTCGGCGCCGACGCCCCGATCGTCGTCGACACGTCCGAGCACGAGGACCCCGGGTACGCGAGCCGCGGGGCGTACAAGCTGCTCGGTGCACTCGAGGTGTTCGACCGGATCGAGGTCGCCGGCCGCAGGGTGCTCGACGCCGGCGCGTCCACCGGTGGTTTCACCGACGTCCTGCTCCGGAACGACGCGGCGCACGTGATCGCCGTCGACGTCGGCTACGGCCAGTTGGTGTGGGCGTTGCAGACCGACGAGCGGGTCACGGTGATGGACCGGACGAACGTCCGGACGCTGACGCTCGAGGACATCGGCGGTGACCCGGTCGATCTGGTGGTCAGCGATCTGAGCTTCATCTCGCTCACGCTCGTCCTGCCCGCGCTGATCGGCGTGGTGAAACCGGACGGCGATCTGGTGCTGATGGTGAAGCCGCAGTTCGAGGTCGGCAAGGAGCGGCTCGGCAAGGGCGGCGTGGTCCGCGACCCGGAGCTGCGCGCGGACGCCGTCCGCGCAGTGGCGGCGAAGGCGCACGAACTCGGCTGGGGAATCGAAGGCGTCGCGGCCAGCCCGTTGCCTGGTCCGTCAGGAAATGTCGAATACTTCCTGTGGATACGACGTGTTGCGCCCGGGCTCGATGAGACGATGCTCCAAACGGCGATCGAGAGCGGACCTCAGTGACCGGGAGGCAGGGTGGTTGAGCACGAGCCGCGGCGCGTGCTGCTGGTGACGCACACCGGCCGCGAGCAGGCGGTCGAGGTCGCCCGGGACGCGCACCGGCTGCTGACCGGCGCCGGGATGCAGGTCCGGCTGCTCGGCGGCGAGGCGGAGGCGCTGGCGCTCGACCCGGTGGAGATCGTCGACGACCCGGAGAAGGCGGCCAACGACGTCGAGCTGATCATGGTGCTCGGCGGCGACGGCTCGATCCTGCGCGCGGTCGAGCTCGCCCGTCCGCACGGTACGCCGGTGCTCGGGGTGAACCTGGGTCACGTCGGGTTCCTCGCCGAGGCGGAGGCCGACGACCTGGAGCGGATCGTGCAGATCGTCGTTGACCGCACGTACACGGTCGAGGAGCGGATGACGCTGGCCGTCGACGTGCGGCTGGACGACGACCTGATCTTCGAGACCTGGGCGCTGAACGAGGCGAGTGTCGAGAAGGCCGCCCGGGAGAAGATGCTCGAGGTACTGGTCGAGGTCGACGACCGCCCGCTGTCCCGGTGGGGCTGCGACGGTGTCGTGGTCGCCACGCCGACCGGGAGTACGGCGTACGCGTTCTCCGCCGGTGGGCCGGTCGTCTGGCCGGAGGTCGAGGCGATCCTGCTGGTGCCGTTGAGCGCGCACGCGTTGTTCTCGCGGCCGATCGTGGTGGCGCCGACGTCGCGGCTGTCGATCGAGCTGGTGCCGTCGTGGCACGGTCGCGGGGTGTTGTGGTGCGACGGCCGGCGAATGGTCGAGGTGCCGCCCGGCGCCGAGATCGCGGTCCGGCGTGGTGCGACGCCGGTCCGGCTGGCCCGCGCTCACGAGGCGCCGTTCACCGACCGGCTGGTGGCGAAGTTCGACCTCCCGGTGCTCGGCTGGCGTGGGGCCGCCGAGCGCAAACGCAACGGCCACGGCAACACCAACGGCAAACAGGAGACCTAGGCATGCTCTCGGAGATCCGCATCACCGGGCTGGGCGTGATCGAGGATGCGACGCTCGACCTCGACCCGGGGTTCACCGCCGTCACGGGTGAGACCGGGGCCGGTAAGACGATGGTCGTGACCGGCGTGAACATGTTGCTCGGTGGTCGCGCCGACAGCGGTCTGGTGCGGCACGGGACGCGGCGCGCGCGGGTCGAGGGACGCGCCAGCGCCGTACCGCGGGCGATCGTGCAACAGGCCGAGGACCGTGGTGGCGAGCTGGACGACGACGAGTTGCTGATCGCGCGCGAGCTCTCCTCGGAGGGCCGGTCGCGGGCGTTCCTCGGTGGCGCGTCGGTGCCGGTGTCGGTGCTCGGGGAGGTGTCCGGCGATCTCGTCGCGATCCACGGGCAGGCCGACCAGTGGCGGCTGCTGCAGCCGGCGCGGCAACGCGAAACGCTGGATACCTTTGCCGGTAAGGCGGTTCTGGTTCCGCTGCAGGAGTACGTCGCGGCGTACAAGCGGCATCGTGAGGTCGAGGCCGAGCTCACCGAGCTGACCACCCGCGAGCGCGATCGGCTGGCGGAAGCCGATCTCCTGCGTTTCGGTCTGGACGAGGTCGCGAAGGCGGAGCCGTTGTCCGGCGAGGACGTCGAGCTCGCGGCCGAGGAGGAGCGGCTCGCGTACGCCGACGGTCTGCGCACCGCGGCGACGACAGCGGCCGACGCGCTGGCCTCCGAGGACTTGGACTCGACCCGGCCGAACGACGTACTCGGCCTGCTGGCGTTGGCGAAACAGGTGCTGGACGGTGAACGTGAGCACGACGCCAAGCTCGCCGAACTGGCCGACCGCGCGGGCGAGCTCGGGTACCTCGCGGCCGATCTGGCGCAGGAGCTTTCGTCGTACGCCGCGGATGTCGACACCGATCCGGCCCGGCTGGCCGTGGTCAGTGAGCGGCGTTCGCTGCTGCACGGCCTGGTCCGTAAGTACGGCGACGAGCAGGGCACCGTCGACGAGGTACTGGAGTGGACGAAGCGGTCCGCGACGCGGCTCGCCGAGCTCGACGGCAGTGACGAACGGGTCGAGGCGCTGACCGGCGAGCTGACCGAGTTGGACGCGAAGCTCGCGGAGCTCGGACGGCAGATCCGGGAGGCCCGGATCGAGGCCGCGGAACGGCTCGGCGTCGCGGTGTCCGAGGAGCTGACCGGGCTCGCGATGCCGCACGCGAACTTGTCGGTCGAGGTGCACGAGACCACGGCCGGGCCGTTCGGGATCGACGAGGTCGAGTTCTGCTTCGCGGCGAACCCGGGCAGCCCGGCCCGCCCGCTGCAGAAGGCCGCGTCCGGTGGTGAGTTGTCGCGGGTGATGCTCGCGCTCGAGGTGATCCTGTCGGACACCCATCCGGTACCGACGTTGGTGTTCGACGAGATCGACGCCGGCATCGGCGGCCGGGCCGCGGTCGAGGTCGGCAAGCGGTTGGCCCGCCTGGCGCAGAAGGCGCAGGTGATCGTGGTGACCCACCTGCCGCAGGTGGCCGCGTTCGCGGACCGTCACGCGGTTGTGCTGAAGAGCGACGACGGCTCGGTCACGACGAGTGGTCTGGTCGCTCTGGACGATGACGCCCGGCTGAAGGAACTGTCCCGGATGATGGCCGGTCTGGAGAACTCCGACGCCGCGCAGGCCCATGCCGAAGAGCTGCTGGCCTTGGCTGCTGAGCGTCACAAACCGCGCCGGAAGAGTCGTTCAAAAGGATGATTTGACGCACAGTCACCGTTAATTCAGTGCGTGAACAGGCGTGTGCCCGGGTAAATGAACCGGGAAGGGGCTCTTGACATGGCAGGATGAGAGCGCGATGAAACTGCCCAGCCTGCGGAGAGCACGTCCTACTGAACTGCCCGGCATCACCGGAGTGGTCCGGCTGGATCGCCGTACCAAGAATCTCACCAAACGGCTGAAGCCGGGTGAGATCGCGGTGATCGATCACGTCGACCTGGACCGGGTGAGCGCCGAGGCGCTCGTCGACTGCAAGGTCGCCGGGGTGGTGAACGTCGCCGACTCGATCAGCGGCCGCTACCCGAACCTCGGTCCGGAGATCCTGGTCGAGGCCGGCATTCCGCTGGTCGACGGGGTCGGCCGTGAGGTGTTCTCGGTCCTGCACGAGGGTGAGCGGGTCCGGCTCGACGAAGGCACGCTGTACCGCGGTCACGACGCGGTCGCGAAGGGCATCGCCCAGGACAGCAAGACCGTCGCGGAGCTGATGGACGAGGCCCGGTCCGGGCTGTCGACCCAGCTCGAGGCGTTCACCGCCAACACCCTGGAGTACCTGCGGCGCGAGAAGGACCTGCTGCTCGACGGCGTCGGCGTACCGGAGATCCACACGTCGATGGAGGGCAAGCACGTCCTGATCGTCGTGCGGGGCTACGACTACCGCGACGACCTGGTCGCGCTGAAGTCGTACATCCGGGAGTACCGGCCGGTGCTGATCGGGGTCGACGGCGGCGCGGACGCCCTGGTCGAGAACGGCTACGTGCCGGACCTGATCGTCGGCGACATGGACTCGGTGAAGGACGACACGCTGAAGAGCGGTGCCGAGGTGGTCGTGCACGCGTACCGCGACGGCCGCGCACCAGGCTCGGAGCGGCTGGAGCGGCTCGGCGTGGACTCGATCGAGTTCCCGGCCACCGGCACCAGCGAGGACGTCGCGATGCTGCTGGCCGACTCCAAGGGCGCGTCGCTGATCGTCGCGGTCGGTACCCACAACTCGCTGGTGGAGTTCCTCGACAAGGGACGCTCCGGGATGGCCAGCACCTTCATCACCCGCTTGCGGGTCGGTGCCAAGCTGGTGGATGCCAAGGGCGTCGGCCGGTTGTACCGCAGCCGGGTGTCGACCCTCCAGGTGGTCGCGCTGGCCGTGGCCGGCCTGTTCGCACTCGGCATGGCGTTGGTCGCGATCGGCGCCGACGACGTGCTCTGGTCGATCCTGCGGGCGCGCTGGAGCGACTTCGTCTACTGGATCCGGGAGCTGTTCACGTGATCGACTTTCGCTACCACATCGTCTCGATCGTGGCGATCTTCTTCGCCCTGGGCGCCGGTGTGGTGCTCGGCGCCGGCCCGCTGAAGGGCACCGGCAGCGAACTCGTCCAGGCCCAGGCCGACAAGGACCGCCAGCAGCTGGCCGACGCGCGCGCCGAACTGGTGCAGGTGAAGGCCCTGGACAAGTACCGCGACGACTACGTCGCCAAGGTGACCGCCGGGCTGACCGACGGCAAGCTGGTGAACAAGAAGATCACGATCGTCACGATGCCGAACGCCGACAGCGACCTGAGTGACGGTGTCCAGGGCGAGCTGGAGAAGGCCGGCGGCGTCGTCAGCACCAAGGTGGCCCTGGACGCGAAGCTGTTCGACACCGGTCAGCGTCAGCTGGTCGAGTCGCTGGTGAACCAGCTCGTGACCGCGGACATGAACTTCCCGAAGGACAGCACGACGTACCAGCGGGCCGGTCTGTTGCTCGCGCGTGGGGTCGCGGCCAAGGAAGAGGGCAAGACCGGGGACGCGGACTCCGCGAAGGTGATCAGCGGGCTGACCGGCGCGAAGCTGTTGTCGCTGAAGCCGTCGCAGGTCAAGGACCGGTCCAGTCTGATCGTGGTGATCGCTGCCAAGCCGGCGTCGGGGTCGACGGACAACTCGACGTACAGCGACGCGGTCGAGTTCATCAAGGGCCTGGACATCGGCAGCGGCGGGGTCGTCGTCGCCGGTACGCCGGAGACCGCGGCCGACGGTGGACTGCTCAAGGCCTTGCGGAGTGACTCCGACGCCACCAAGATCGTTTCCTCGGTGGACGTGGCCGACATCCCCGCCGGTCAGATGACGGTGGTCTTCGCCCTGGCCGAACAGGCGACCGGCAAGGCGGGGCAGTACGGCGCGATCAACGCGAAGAACGGCGTGGCACCGTCGGCCGTACAGACGAACAAGGACAACTGACGTGGGATTACTCAGCGCCGCCATCGGGGCGGCCGCTACCGCAGGGCTGGAGCGCGCGGCCGAACAGCTGCCCAAGGAGAACCGGGAGCCGTTCGAGCGCACCAACCACCGCGGTGAGCCGGTGACGCTGCTCGAGGGCCCGATCGCGGTGCTGGGTGCGCTCGCCGGCGTCGCGGCGTCCCGCGGCAACGGCAAGGTGAAGACGGCCGCGCTGGTGGCCGGCGCCGTCTCGGGCGCGGTCGGCGCGTACGACGACCTGCGCGGCACCACGCAGGCCAAGGGCTTCCGTGGTCACCTGAGCGCGCTGAAGCGCGGCGAGGTGACCAGCGGCGCGGTGAAGATCCTCGGGGTCGGCGCCGCCGGTCTCGCGGCCGCCGCGCTGCTGCCGCGCAAGTCCCGCGGCGTGAAGGCGGTCGCCGGAGTCGTTGCCGACGGCGCCTTGATCGCCGGTACGGCGAACCTCACCAACCTGCTCGACCTGCGCCCGGGACGCGCCCTCAAGGCGGTCGCCGCCCTGAACGCCCCGCTGGCCGCCGTGAACGGTCCCGCCGGTGCCGTCGTCGGCGCCGCCGCGGCCTCCGCGCCGTCCGATCTCGGCGAACGCTCGATGCTCGGCGACTGCGGCGCCAACGGCCTCGGGGCGATCACCGGTACGGCGTTCGCCGCGGCCCTCCCGCGTCCGCTCAAGACGCTTGTCCTGGCGGCCGTCATCGGCCTGAACCTGGCCAGCGAGAAGGTCAGCTTCACCAAGGTCATCGCCGACACCCCGGTCCTCGACAAGATCGACCAGTGGGGCCGACGACCCAGGTGAGTCGGGTCGCCCGCGCCGCCCTGGTCGTCGCGGCGGTCACTGTGCTGGCGCGGGTGGTCGGGTTCGGCCGCTGGCTGGTGTTCTCGAAGACCGTCGGCGCCGGGTGCCTGGCCGAGGCGTACACGACGGCCAATCAGCTGCCCAACATCCTGTTCGAGGTCGTCGCGGGTGGCGCGCTCGCCGGTGCCGTCATCCCGGTGCTGGCCGGTCCGGTGGCGCGCGGCGACCGCGCCGCGCAGGGCCGGATCATCGGGGCGTTGCTGTCCTGGTCGTTCGTGCTGCTCGCGCCGGTCGCCGTACTCGCGTGGATCCTGGCCGGCCGCTACACCGACGCGATGCTGGACCCGGGCGCCGATTGCGCCAGTACGACGGCGACCGCGACCCGGATGCTGGCGATCTTCGTCCCGCAGATCTTCGGGTACGCCGTCGCGGTGATCGCGACCGCGGTTCTGCAGTCCCACAAGCGGTTCGCGGCCGGCGCCTGGGCCCCGCTGATCTCGAGTCTGGTGGTCGTCGCGACGTACTTCGTGTTCGCGGCCGCCGCTCCGGACGCCGACTCGGCCTCCCGGGGCGCCACCGACCTGCTCGCCTGGGGTACGACGGCCGGTGTGCTCGCGCTCGCCCTCACGGTGCTCGGCCCGATGCTCTTCCTCCGCCTGCCGATCAAGCCGACCCTGCGGCTGGACCCGGGGGTCGGTCCGGTACTGCGGAGGCTCGCGCTCGCCGGTCTCGCCGTACTGATCGCGCAGCAGCTCACGTTCGTCATCACGACGTACCTGGCGAACCACCGGGGCGTCGCGGGCAGTATCGCGGTCTACACGTGGGCCAACGCGGTCTATCTGCTGCCGTACGCCGTTCTGGCGGTTCCGATCACCACAGCGGTCTTCCCGCGTCTCGCGGCGGCCTTCGACGCGGGGGAGGGCTTCGACCGCTACGCCGCCGCCTCCACGCGGGCAGTGCTGCTCGCGGGCGGTGCGGGCGCCGCACTGCTGATAGGTACGGCGGTCCCGGTCGCCAGGATCTTCGCGTACAACGACGGTGCGGTGCAGCAGGCTCAGGCGACTTCACTCGCCAACGGGCTCATCGCGTTCGCGCCGGCGGCTATCGGGTTCGCCGTACTGATGCATGTCGGTCGGGTGCTCTATGCGCGGCACTGTGGGCGTGAGGTGGCTCTGGTGACCTCCGGGGCGTGGGTACTCGTCGCAGTGGCCGGCGTGGTCCTGACAGCCAAGTGGGACGCCGTACCGGCGCTGGCGGCCGCAATGTCGGTGGGCATGGTCGCGGGCGCGGTGGTGCTGCTCGGCGTACTGCGGCGTGAGGCCGGACCCGGTGTACTGGAGGGGGCTGGTCGTGCGACCCTTGCGGCACTGGCTGGTGCCGTATTGGCCGGCGCAGCGGGCTGGCTGGTCGCCTTGCCGGCCGGCAACGGCGGCGTGGGCAAGGCCATCGTGTTCGCAGCCCTCTCCGGCCTGGCCGTCGTGATTGTGTACGCCGGCGTGGCAATGACCCTCGACCGCACCGACACCCGTGCTCTACTACGACGGGGTTCTGCAGAGGAGGCGCAATGAGGATCGGGCTGCTGCTCGCGGAGGCGCGAGGCGGGATCGGGCAGCATGTCGCCTCGCTGGTGCCACGGTTCGTCAGTGCCGGGCACGAGGTGGTGGTGTGCGCACCGTCCGGGACGGCCGAGCACTTCGATTTCGCGCCGGCGACCGTCGTCACGCAGGCGGCCGGGCTGCGTGGCTGCGACGTGATCCACGCGCACGGCTACCGCGCCGGAATGACCGCGCTGCGGGACAGGGCGCGGCTACGGCCGCTGGTGGTCACCTGGCACAACGCAGTGATCGCGCCGGGGCCACGCGGCCTCGTGATGCGGATGGGGCAGCGCCTGGTTGCCAGAGGCGCTGACCTGACGCTGGGAGCCTCCAGCGACCTCGTGGAGCTCGCGAAGCGCCTTGGAGCGCGCAACGCCCAGCTGGCACCCGTAGCGGCCCCTGCGATGCCCAGGAGCCGCACACCGCGGTCCGACGTACGGCGGGAGCTCGGCCTCGGTGATCAGCGCGTGGTGCTCACTGTGGGGCGTCTGGCTCCACAGAAGGACTACCCGACTTTGCTGTCGGTCGCTGCACGCGTCCACGAGTCCACGCCGGACGCCGTGTTCGTAGTCGTCGGTGACGGGCCGCTGCGGGACAACCTGCAGGCCAGGATCGACGCTGAGCATCTGCCCGTACGGCTATTGGGGCACCGTAATGACGTGGCCGACCTGCTAGGTGCGTCGGACGTGTTCCTGCTCACGTCGCATTGGGAGGCCCGGGCTCTGGTCATCCAGGAGGCGATGCAGGTCGGCGTACCGGTGGTGGCGACTGCAGTGGGCGGCGTACCCGAGCTGGTCGGGGACAGCGCCGTACTGGCGTTCCCCGGGGACGCGGACGGTCTGGCGGACGGCGTACGGGCGGTACTCGCGGAACCCGACACGGCGAACGCTATGCGGACGCGCGGCCGGGAGTTGTCCGCGAGATGGATGGACGAAGACGCGGTCGCGAAGAATCTGCTCGACATCTACGCGGGTCTCGTCGCGAGCAGTGGTTGACAAGAGGTAGGCTGGAGGCCCGTGGACAGGGCTTCGAATTCCCAGCAGACCAAGCACGTATTCGTCACCGGTGGCGTGGCATCCAGTCTCGGCAAGGGACTGACAGCGTCCAGCCTCGGCAGTCTGCTGACGGCTCGGGGCATCCGGGTGACCATGCAGAAGCTGGATCCGTATCTGAACGTGGATCCCGGCACGATGAACCCGTTCCAGCACGGCGAGGTGTTCGTCACCAACGACGGCGCCGAGACCGACCTGGACATCGGGCACTACGAGCGGTTCCTCGACCGGGACCTGTCGGCGGTCGCGAACGTGACCACCGGCCAGATCTACTCCAGCGTGATCGCCAAGGAACGCCGCGGCGAGTACCTCGGCGACACCGTCCAGGTGATCCCGCACATCACCAACGAGATCAAGGAACGGATGCTCGCGATGGCGGGCCCGGACGTCGACGTCGTGCTGCACGAGATCGGCGGCACGGTGGGCGACATCGAGTCGCTGCCGTTCCTCGAGGCGGCCCGGCAGGTCCGGCACGACGTCGGCCGCGACAACGTGTTCTTCCTGCACATCTCGCTGGTGCCCTACATGGCGCCCAGCGGTGAACTCAAGACCAAGCCGACGCAGCACTCGGTGGCGGCGCTGCGGTCGATCGGTATCCAGCCGGACGCCATCGTCTGCCGCGCGGACCGGCCGATCCCGGACAGCGTGAAGCGCAAGATCTCGCTGATGTGCGACGTCGACGTGGAGGCCGTGGTCGCCGCGGTGGACGCGCCGAGCATCTACGACATCCCGAAGGTGGTGCACGCCGAGGGCCTGGACGCCTACGTCGTCCGCCGGCTGAACCTGCAGTTCCGGGACGTCGACTGGACCCGCTGGGACGAGCTGCTGCGGGTCGTGCACCACCCGAAGGACGAGGTCACGGTCGCGCTGGTCGGCAAGTACATCGACCTGCCGGACGCATACCTGTCGGTCGCCGAGGCGCTGCGCGCGGGCGGGTTCGACAACGACGCCCGGGTGAACCTGCGCTGGATCGCCTCCGACGAGTGCGCCACCCCCGAGGCGGCGGCCCGGCTGCTCGGCGACGTGGACGCGATCTGCATCCCCGGTGGCTTCGGGGTCCGTGGCATCGAGGGCAAGATCGGCGCGATCCGGTACGCCCGCGAGCAGCGCATCCCGATCCTCGGGCTGTGCCTCGGCCTGCAGTGCATGGTGATCGAGGTCGCGCGGGACCTGGCCGGCCTGGACCAGGCGAACTCCAGCGAGTTCGACGCCGACGCCGAGCAGCCGGTGATCGCGACGATGGAGGAGCAGAAGCACATCGTCTCCGGCACCGGCGACATGGGCGGCACGATGCGGCTCGGGCTGTACCCGGCGAACCTGGCCGACGGCTCGATCGTCCGCGGCCTGTACGGCGCCCCGTCGATCCAGGAGCGGCACCGGCACCGCTACGAGGTGAACAACGCCTACCGGGACAAGCTGGAGAACGCCGGCCTGGTGTTCAGCGGTCTGTCGCCGGACCACGAGCTGGTCGAGTTCATCGAGCTGGACCGCTCCCTGCACCCGTACTTCGTGGCCACCCAGGCGCACCCGGAGCTGCGGTCCCGGCCGACCAAGCCGCACCCGCTGTTCTCCGGCCTGGTCTCGGCCGCCCTGGACCGGCAGCGCGAGTCGCGGCTCCCGGTCGAGGACCCGAAGCCGGCGGCCAAGAAGGCTGCCACTGAGAAGCCCGCCAAGGCCGAAGCGGTCAAGGCCCGATGACCGACCATCCCGAGCTGCGGTTCGGCGCCGGTCTCGAGGACAAGCCGGAGCGCTGGCCGGTGTCCGCGTCCGAGACCGTCCACGAGACCGGACGGGTGATCTCGGTACGCCGGGACACCATCGAACCGCCGGGCGGGGAGTCGTTCGTCCGCGACGTCGTCGTACACCCCGGCGCCGTCGGTGTGGTGGCGCTGGACGAGGACAACCGGATGCTGCTGGTCCGGCAGTACCGGCACCCGGTCGGCTACAAGTTGCTCGAGGCGCCGGCCGGGTTGCTCGACGTCCAGGGCGAGCAGTACCGCCTGGGCGCCGAGCGCGAACTGTGGGAGGAGACCGCGACCAAGGCCGCCGACTGGCGGATCCTGGTGGACGCGTTCACCTCACCCGGCCTGACCGACGAGGCGGTCCGGATCTTCCTGGCCCGCGACCTGTCACCGGCCGACGAGTCCTTCGAACGCCTCCACGAGGAGGCCGACATGGAAACCGTCTGGGCACCTCTGATCGACGTCGTCGGCGCCGTCCTGGCAGGCCACCTCCAGAACCCGATCCTCGTCATGGGCTCGCTCGCCGCCTGGACCGCCCTCAACGGCCCCGGCTTCGACACCTTGCGCCCCGCCGACTCCCCATGGCCCGCCAAGGACCACACCTGATCGTTACCTGCGTCGTGTGAACGGTGGCCTGCCTGCTCACTAGGGTCCGATCGATACCAGGTGGTGAGCAGAAGGAGATCGGTGCGTGAACACGTGGCAGCCGTCGCCCGCGGCGCAGAGAACCCTCGACAAGCTCCTGCTGCAGGTCATCGACTGGGGGGAGCAGATGAACCTGCACAGGAACATGGCCGCTGTGACGTTCGATGCGTCGGCGCCGCCCGGGGGACAGGTGCAGTCGACCGGAGAGCTGGTGTTCCCGGAGTCGGTCGGTCGTGCGTTCGAGGAGCCGCGGAAGGTCGCGGAATACCGGCAAGCCGTGCACGCCGTCACCGTCACCGCGCTGGACAAGCGCGCCACCGGGACCTATGACGAGGCCGGCGAGTTCGCGGTGGAGGATCTGCGGCTCGATCCGGGCTTGCCGGCGGATTACTTCGTGAACGACGGACTGCGGGAAGCCTATTGGGCCGCCAACGGTGATCGGATCTGCCTCCGGCTCAGCCCGGAGCTCGGCGCCGACCTGTTGGCGGCATCGGACCCGTGCGACCGGCCGGTCGCCCGGGACGCCGCCCTGGCGCTCGCGGACACCTATGCCCGGACGCGCAACGAATGGCCGGACGAGGGCGTGAAGAATCTGCTCCAGGCGCCCCGGAACAAGGTCTTCGAAACCGTCGTCGACGCGAAGCTGGCGTCCCAGCTCCGCCAGGCCTACACCCCCGCGGCGCGGGAGGCGTTGGGCGAGCTGCGCGGCGGACTGGCTCGCGGCCTCCGCACCGGCTTCGAGAACCTCGCCGAGGAAACCCACCTCGACCGCTCCGAGGTCAACCTCCGCGTCGCCGAGCTGATGAAGCCCGTCGACGAAACGGCCCGCACCGTCAAGGAGACCTTCAACGCCCTCTCCGCGCAGCAGACCGACCGCGGGGCGGCAACCGCGGCGGCCGACCGGCAGGCGGGAGCCCCGTCGAAGCACCGATGGACAGCCTTCGGCCGCTGAACCGCCGCCCCGGCTCAGCGGCCCAGCCGGATCAACCGGTACGGCGGTAGTAGTCGCGCCAGATCAGGCGGTGCAGCGGGATCCAGCGGGGGATCGAGCGGACACCTGGGATGAACGGGACCAGGACGAGGACGAGTGTCAGCACCATCATCAGGGCCCAGACCTGTGCGTCGGCGTTGTCCGACGTCGAGAACGGCTTCACCTGGTACCAGAAGGTGTACAGCCACATCCAGGGCTGACCTGGGTAGTTGCCGGTCTCGTTCATCATGCCCCACTGGTCACCGCCCAGGTTCCGGGCGCGCGCCTGGTCCTCCAGGTAGGCGCCGTCCGACAGCAACAGCAGCCCGCGGGTCGCGTCCCCCTTGTAGAAGTTGCCGCGGGAGTCCAACGTGCCCTCGAGCCCGCCGGAGCCGGCCAGCCGCAGGAACTTGCCGGCCAGCACCGGGACCGGTCCGAAGCCGATGGACGGCTTCACCGCCGCGGGGTTGCCGTCCGGCGCCGAGGACAACGCGTCGGCGTACGCCGCCGCCCAGGCCTGCTGCCGCGCCGCAGGCGCCGCGCTCCACACGGCCAGCGCCGCGGACAGGACCGGGTCTCCGCTGACACCACGCAGCGGTGTGATGACCAGATCGTTCGCCGAGTCGACCGGTATCCGCACACCGGCCCAGTTCTGCAGCTGGAGCGGGCCGAGGACCTGCCCCGTCGAGGCATGGTTGTACGGCGGCCCGTACTGCGCGCTCGTGGTCGTACCGGCGAGCTCACCGGTCGCGGTCGCCACGACGTCGTTCGGTGCCTTCTGGGCCCAGTCGGACAGCGTGATCGACTTCTCGTCGGGTGACGAGAACACCGCGGCGAGGACCGTTGTCAGCACCGCGACGACGACCAGCGCGATGACGAACTCCTTGACCAGGTCGTAGGAGCGGGTCGGGAAGTCGTGGGTGTCCGGCGTACGGCGCCGGCGTGTTGCGGTGACTGTGGTCATGACGAGGCCTCCACGTCATCGGTCTCCGTGTCAGGCTCCGTGTTTGTCTGCAGGGTCGTGGGCGTTGTGTCGGCACCGATCGGTGGCACGACGCCGTGCCGGCGGACCAGGATCACGTGCAGCACCACCAGCAGTCCGATGGCGGCGGGCAACAGGGCGATGTGCCACATCAGCATCTGGCCGGGGTCGAGCACGTTGAACCACGCACCGATGCCGACCGAGTTGAGGCCGTCCTTCGCCTGGGTGCTGATCCACTGCGAGTCGAAGTTGGACTGCACGAGGTACCCGGTGAAGGCCGTCCCGATCGATCCCACGAACGCCACCACGCCGGTCATCCAGGTGAGGGCCCGCCGGCCCCGCCAGGCCGCCATGAAGAACTTGCCCCACAGGTGAATCACCATGAACGCGAAGAACAGCTCCACGCTCCACAGGTGCAGCGAGTTCACGAAGTGGCCGGTCGACGACGAATGCCACCAGGCCGGGCCGCCGAGCGCCAGGACGGCTCCCGAGGCGAGCACGATCAACAGTGCCGCCAAGGTGAGCACGCCGAAGACGTAGATCCATGAGCGCACGTAGACGGGCTGCCGGTCCGGAAGCAGTTGCCCCGGCGGCACAGTGCGGCCGAGCCGGGTCCGCAGGCGGGTCGTCCAGTTGCCCTTGGCCGGCCGGTCGCGGTCCTTCGCGGCCGTACGGCTGACGATCGACGTCATGATCGATCCCGTTCCTCGTCGTCGTCTCCGGAGGGGAACGGAACGACGATCGCCAGGGCGAACACCACGAGCATGACCGCGATGATCACCAGATTCGTGACCGAGATCTGTACGACTCCCCAGTGCAGATAGCTGCCGGCCATCACGTCACCTCCGCAGGCTGGACTTTCTCTCACCGTCGGCGCGGCCGATCCGCCCGGACAGGGTCGTTGGTCTCGACCGCGACAGGACCAAAGTCGGCGCGGCCGGTGCTCGTGTCCGGCGGCTGATCCCTTGACCGGTGGGTGTGGAACGGGGTACACCTCTGACAACGATGTCACCCATCCGTGAAGGTTGGTCCGCCCATGCGTCGTTCTGTTGTGTTCCGTCCTGCCCGGTTCGTGCTTGCCGGGGTTGTCATCGCGGCGCTGGCGCCGGTCGCGCACGCCGTACCCAGTCCTTCGCCGGGTGGTGGTCCGGGTGGTGGTTCTGTCGCGCACCCGACGACGGCGCCGCCGGACGATCCGGTGGCTGCGCGGTTGAAGGGCCCGGAAGCGGTGGGCGCCGGGAGGATCAGCGCGAGCTCGGCTGATCCGACCGAGCACGTGGATCCGCTGGTCGGCACGTCGAACGCCGGGGACACCTTTCCCGGGGCGGTGCTGCCGTTCGGGATGTTCTCGTTCAGTCCGGAGACGAGCCGCGGGAACGCCTACCGTACGGCGGCGCCCGGTGGGTATCTGTACTCCGCGCCGAAGATCCGTGGGTTCAGCCTGACGCACATGAGTGGGACCGGATGCGCGGGCGGTTCCGGGGACATCCCGATCTTCCCGCTCGCCGGTGACGTGACGACCTCGCCGCAGAGCGACGCGAAGGACGCGGTGTACGCGTCCACGTTCAGCCACGCCAACGAGGTCGCGAAACCGGGGTACTACAAGGTCGGCCTCGACTCGGGCGTGACGGCGGAGCTGAGCGCGACCACGCGGACCGGCTCGGCGGCCTTCACGTTCCCGGCCGACCAGGCCAAGACGGTGATGTTCCGGACGTCGAACTCCGAGGTCGGATCCAGCGACGCGCACCTCACCATCGACCCCGCGCATCGCACGGTCAGCGGTTCGGTGACGAGCGGCAACTTCTGCGGGTATCTCGCCGGCGTCGCGCAGCGCAGCTACTACACGCTGCACTTCGTCGCGGAGTTCGACCAGCCCTTCAAGAACCAAGGCACCTGGACCGACACCACCGTGACGCCGGGCAGCACGAGCGCCCGTGGCGGGACGACGTACGGGACCGACGGGTGGATGCCGGCGAACAAGGGCTCCGGCGGGTATGTCGGGTTCGACAGCGACAGGGTGACGATGCGGATCGGCATCTCCTACGTCAGCGGAGCCAACGCGTTGGCGAACCTGCACGCCGAGAACCCACGCGGTACGTCGGTCGCGATGACGACCGCGAAAGCCAAGCAGGCGTGGCGAAAGCAGCTCGACCGCATCGAGATCACCGGCGGTACGACGGACCAGCGCACCACGTTCTACACCGCGTTGTACCACGCCCTTCTGCACCCGAACGTGTTCAGCGACGTCAACAAGCAGTACTGGGGTTTCGACCAGAAGCCGCACGCGTTGACCCGTGGACAGCAAGCGCAGTACGCGACCTTCTCGGGGTGGGATGTCTACCGGTCGCAACTGCAACTAGTTACCTTGCTCGAACCTGAACGCGCTGGGGACATCGCTCAGTCGTTGTTCAACCAGGCCACGCAGAACGACGGCGTCTGGGACCGGTGGACACACGCCTCGGGTAGCACTGCCGTGATGACCGGCGACCCCTCCGCGCCGGCGGTCGCGGGCATCTATGCCTTCGGCGGGACCAACTTCGACGCGCGACAGGCTCTGAAGTCCCTGGTGCAGGCGGCGACCGTGCCGACCGCCAAGGACCTCAGTTCGGCGGGCAAACCGGTCATGTCGATCGGGCAGCGGCCGTCGCTCGACAAGTACCTCGCGCTGCACTACATCCCGACCAAGTCCAACGCGTGGGGCGGTGCGGTCGAGACGCTCGAGGACGCCACTGACGACTTCGCCTTGGCACAGTTGGCGCAGCGGACCGGTGACCAGGCGACGTACCAGAAGTTCCTCGCCAGGTCGCAGTACTGGCAGAACGTGTTCAACCCGGGCAACGGCGGCTATGTCCAGAACCGTGACGACAACGGCGCCTGGCCGGCGTTCACGCCGTCGACGTACGACGGGTTCGCCGAGGGCAGTAGTGCGCAGTACACCTGGATGGTGCCGCACAACCGGGCCGGTCTGGTCGACGCGATGGGTGGCGTGGACGCGGCGAACCAGCGGCTGGACGCGTTCTTCAAGAACCCGGACGGGACCTGGGCCCTGACCGGTGCGGGCGAACTGCACGCGGAGATGGACAACGAGCCGTCGATCAACACGCCGTGGATCTACAACTACACGGGCAAGCCGTACCGGACGCAGGAGACGTTGCGCCAGGCAATGAACCAGCTCTGGAACACCACCACCGGTGGGATTCCGGGGAACGACGACCTGGGCGCCATGTCGTCCTGGTGCGTGTGGACCGCGCTGGGGCTCTACCCGGATGTGCCCAGTCGCGCGGAGCTCCAGGTGGCGGCGCCACTGTTCCCGCGGGCGGTCATCCATCGGGACAGTGGGAAGACCATCCGGATCAACGCTCCGGGCGCGGACGCTACCTACGTCCAGTCCTTGAAGGTCAACGGGAAGCCGGCGGCGAAGGCATGGTTGCCGGAGTCGTTCGTGCAGCGTGGCGGCACTCTGGACTTCACACTCGCGGGGACGCCCAACAAGGCGTGGGGAGCCGACGCTGCCGACGCACCGCCGTCGTGGCGGACCGGTGAGATCCCGTTCCAGACGTCGACGGACACCAGCCGCCTGGTCGTCGCACCAGGCACGACCAGCGCACCGGTCGCGCTGCAGGCGCACAGGTTGAGTGGGACCGCGCAGGACGTCACCTACACACTCAAGACACCTGCCGGACTTACGGCGACCCCTACTACTGGCGCGTTCCACGTCGACAAGACCGGTAGCGCCGCGGTGACGATCACTGCGGCCGCTGGTACGCCGGATGGTCGCTACCCCGTCACGGTGACGATGAAGGCCGCTGACGGGACTGTGCTGCCACAGGTCGGTTTCACCGTCGTTGTCGGTCAGCCGAACTCGTTCTTCGTACTGCGCGAAGGCGTGGGCATCTCGGACGACAACGGAGATCACACCGAGGCGGACTACGACGGTGGAGGCGTCAGCTACTCACGCCAGGCCCTGGCCGCGGCGGGCCTGACACCTGGTGGCGCCGGCACTGTGCAAGGCCTCAGCTTCACGTGGCCCGACGTACCGAACGGTGAGCCCGACAACGTGCCTGCAGACGGGCAGCTGCTCAACCTGAACCTGCCGGCGGGTAGTACGAAGCTGTCCTTCATCGGCAGTGCGGTGAACGGCAACCAGCAGACGACCGCGACGCTCACGTACGCCGACGGGTCCACATCGCAGATCGATCTGTCGTTCAGCGACTGGACGCTGGGCGGTGGCGGCGACACGCTCCACTACGGCAACGTGATCGTCGCAACGACGCCGTACCGAAACGAGTCCGGCGGCGGCAAGGACAACGTCACCACTCACATCTTCGCCACCGCACCGGTGACGCTCGCCCAGACGCCGGTGAGCATCACGCTGCCCACGAACCGCGACCTCCGGCTGTTCACCGTCGCAGCGGGCTGACCCTGTTCAGGTAGCGCTGCCGCCCGTCTCCGCGAGGGCGGCAGCGACCTGACGGGCGTTCGCCGCGAACTCGTCGGCGGGGATGCTCGGGAGCAGGTCGTCCCAGACGGCGATCATCGCGCCGCGCAGCTGCATCATCCCAAGCGGTCGCGCGAGGAACCACAGGTGGAAGTGCTCGCTGCCGTCACCCCAGCGGTTGAAGTGCGTCCGTCCGACGCTGTCGAGATCCTGAACCGCCTTCGCCACCCGCTGGATCACCGAACCGAGCGTCCCGGTCAGCTCCGGCGGCAACGTGTCGAGCCGGTAGTGCTCCCGCGGCTCGAGAATCGCGACGAACGGCAGACCGCTCGGTTTGCGCGCTTTCAGCTTCCAGTGCTCGTCCCGCCAGATCACATCCCGATCCGGTTCCTTGCACGACCAGCAGTCCTCGCCGCCGGCCCCGCCGCGCGGGGGTTCGGGCAGCACCGGCTCGTCCAGGGGCACCACCTGCAGGTCGCCCTCGAACGGGAAGAACGGCCCGCCGAGCAACGGGTCCGCTGACATGCGGTCGCCGTACGGGAGGCGTCGGTGGTACTCGGAAGGCAGCATGGAAGGCAGCATGGACGGCACTCTGCCCGACAATCGGGGCATGGAGAAGCCGGAGTTGGCAACCTTGTTGGGGATGGAGCCGCACCCGGAGGGTGGGTGGTATCGGGAGACGTGGCGCTCGGGCGTGGAGTTCGAGCCCGAGGGGTACGACGGGACGCGGGCCAGCGCGACCGCGATCTACTTCCTGTTGTCACCGGGGGAGGAGTCGCGATCGCACCAGGTGCGGTCGGCCGAGATCTGGTTGTGGCACTCGGGCGGTCCGTTGACGCTGGAGTACGACGCGGAGACGGTCACGCTCGGACCGGACGTGCGCGCGGGTCAGCAGCCGCAGGTGGTGATTCCGGCGGGGGCGTGGCAATCGGCCCGTCCGGCCGGGGACGAGGCGGTGCTGGTGTCGTGCGTGGTGTCGCCCGGCTTCGACTTCGCCGACTTCACCCTGCGCTAGGCCGCCTCGCTCCGGCCGGGCCGTCCCTCCTCCGTCAGCAGTACGGCCTACGTCAGCGGTACGGCGGCCTCCCCGGTACCGAGTTCCGGCAGGTGCTCGCGGACCATGTACCCGCCCGCGCAGACGATCCAGACCGCCGACAGCAGCAGCGGGACCGTGGTCATCAGGATGCCGCCGGCAACGAACGTGCCGCTGGTGGCGAACACCCCGAACGCGCCGGCGAACGACACCGCGGCCGCCACCAGGGCGAGGTACCCGAGCCAGTTCGGCATCAGGTGCGTCCGCAGTACGCCGAGGCCGGCGGCGGCCAGCGGCAGCGCGGCCGCGAAGCCGATCATCGTGGTGGTGACAGCGCTCAGGTCATACATCAGCCGGGTGATCGCCTGGTCCCGGCCGGTGATGCCGAACGCGCTGCCGGCGATCAGGACGGCGTTCAGGAAGATCGCGCCGCCGACCAGCACCGCGCCCGCCAGCAGCGCCAGGTGGACGTCGCTGCGCTCGGCCCGCTCCCGGATCGCCTCGGCGAACGCGGCGGCGAACCAGATCACCAGCCCGGCCGCGGCGGCCCACAGCAGTGCGCTGAACAGCATCGTGGTCCGGTGGTCGGCGAGCCAGCTCGCGATCGAGCTGTCCGAATCGCCGACCGTCGGAGGATTACCGGGCAGGAACCTGCCCAGCAGTGCCAGGACGACAAAGGCCAGTCCGGCGAAGCCGCCCCATCGCAACTCGTGTCGCTCGGTCATGGGGAACACCTCCAACGTGCACCGCGCCGATGTGGTGCGTCTACTGCCGATGTTCCCCCGTTCCGGGCCGGAATCAAGACCTATGTCAGCACGGTCGCCAGCGCCTCGTACCCGGGCAGCAGATCGATCCCCTCGTGCCCCAGTTGCTGGATCGCGACGTGGTCGGCACCGGCGTCCAGATGGGCCTTCAGACCGGCCGCGACCTCGACCGCGGAGCCGTGCAGCACCATCGCGTCGACCAGCCGGTCGCTGCCGCCGTCGGCCAGGTCGTCGTCGGTGAACCCGAGCCGCCGGAAGTTCGTCGTGTAGTTGCTCAGCTGCAGGTACGGCGCGAGCCGGTCGCGGGCCGTCGCGCGGGCGATCTCCGGATCGGTCTCCAGAACCACCATCTGCTCCGGCGCGAGCAGTACTCCGCCGCCGAGGATCCGGCGTGCCTCGCGGGTGTGTTCCGGTGTGGTCAGGTACGGCAGGGCGCCGGCCGTCCGGGCTCCGGACAGCTGCAGCACCTTCGGGCCGAGCGCGGCCAGCGCCCGCCGGTCGGTGGGCACCTTGGCGTCGTCGAGCTCGTCCAGGTAGCCGACGATCTTCTGGTACGGCGACTGGTACTCGCCGGTCGCCTCGCGGTGACCGATCCCGACGCCGAGCAGGAACCGTCCCGGGTGCTCGTCCTCCAGCCGGTGGTACGACGCCGCGACGTCGGCCGCCGGCGACTTCCACATGTTGACGATGCTGGTGCCGACGGCAATCGAAGTCGTTGCGGCCAGCAACACCTCGGCGTCGCGCAGGCCGGCGTCCGGCGAGCCGCCCAGCCACAGGGCGCCGTACCCCGCCTGCTCCAGACCCGCCGCGAGCTCCGGGCCGTAGTGCTGGCCTCCGTGCCAGACCCCGTAGCGTCCCAGTTCCATCGCCACCGCGTGCTCCTCTCGTCGACCCTCGCACAGTGCAACCCGGGGCGGTCGGGCGCGCATTCCAAGCATTCCTGACGGCTACGAATACCCGTCAATGATCGTTGCCGCGTCAGAGGTGCGCAGCCGTGCCACTACGGAAAGTGTCGCCGAAGTCGCTGCCGGTAGGTATCACTTCCTTCACCTTCTCCGGTAGGTCGCGTCACGATGAGACCATCCAGTCGAGTGGTATGAACCCGGCGGGCTTACACTCGGCAGGACCTGGCAACTACCCCTCGACGCCGGGCCGCGCGGACACAACGACGTGGGCCGCACACCTGGATCGTGAAAGAAGGGCACGTTGTGAAGGTCGGAGTACCGAAGGAAGTCAAGAACCACGAGTATCGGGTGGCGATCACCCCGTCCGGGGTGCACGAGTTCGTGCGCAGCGGACACGAGGTTCTGATCGAGCAGGGGGCCGGCGACGGCTCGCTGATCCCGGACGCGGAGTTCGTCGCCGCCGGAGCACGGATCGTGCCGGCCGCGGACGACGTCTGGGCGGACGCGGAGCTGGTGCTGAAGGTGAAGGAGCCGGTGGCCGAGGAGTACCACCGGATGCGCAAGGACCAGGTCCTGTTCACCTACCTGCACCTGGCCGCCAGCCAGGAGTGCACCGACGCGCTGCTGACGTCGGGCATCACCGGCATCGCCTACGAAACGGTTCAGCTCCCGGACGGGACGCTGCCGCTGCTGGCGCCGATGAGCGAGGTGGCCGGCCGGCTGGCACCGCAGTCCGGTGCGTACCACCTGATGGCGCAGGGCGGCGGACGTGGCGTGCTGCTCGGCGGCGTGTCCGGCGTACACCCGGCGCGCGTGGTCATCCTCGGCGCCGGTGTCTCCGGGATGAACGCGGCGGCGATCGCGCTCGGCATGCAGGCGCAGGTGCAGCTGTTCGACCGCAACATCGCCCGGCTCCGGCAGGCCGACCAGATCTACCAGGGCCACCTCCTGACGATCGCGTCGAACGCGTACGAGATCGAGCGCGCGGTGCTCGAGGCCGACCTGGTCATCGGCGCGGTGCTGGTGGTCGGGGCGAAGGCGCCGAAGCTGGTCACCAACGACATGGTCAGCCGGATGAAGCCGGGCAGCGTGCTCGTCGACATCGCGATCGACCAGGGCGGCTGCTTCGAGGACTCGCGTCCGACCACGCATGCCGACCCGGTGTACAAGGTGCACGACTCGCTGTTCTACTGCGTCGCGAACATGCCCGGCGCGGTGCCGAACACCTCGACGTACGCGCTCACCAACGTGACGCTGCCGTACGCGATCGAGCTGGCGAACCTGGGCTGGCGGGAGGCGCTGAAGCAGGACCACAGCCTCGCGCTCGGCCTGAACACGTTCGACGGTCACGTCACCTACGGTCCGGTCGCCGAGGCTCACGACCTGCCGCAGCTGAAGCTGGACGAGGTGCTGGTCTGAGCATCACCAGGGCGGTCGGTGCTTATCTTGACCACCTGACGGTGGAGCGCGGCCTGGCCGCCAACACCCTGTCGTCGTACCGGCGCGACCTGCGCCGGTACGGCGGCTATCTCGCGGCCACCGGGATCGACGACCTCGGCCGGATCACGGAGGCCGTGGTCAGCGACTTCCTCATGCGTTTGCGTGAGGGCGACGCCGACCATCCGCCGCTGACCGCGTCCAGCGCCGGCCGGACCGTTGTCGCCGTCCGCGGGTTCCACAAGTTCTGTGTGCGGGAGGGGCTGACCGCAACGGACCCTGCGGCGGCCGTGAAGCCACCTGTGCCGCCGCAGCGGCTCCCGAAGGCGCTGGCGATCGACGAAGTGCAGTCGATCCTCTCCGCGGCCGCTGGGGCGGAGGCCGAGCCTGCGGTGCTGGCTACGCGGGACGCCGCGCTCCTGGAGTTCCTGTACGGGACCGGTGCGCGGATCTCCGAAGCGGTCGGGCTGGACGTCGACGACATCGACCTGGACGCCGGTGAGGTGCTACTGCGCGGGAAGGGCAGCAAGGAGCGGGTAGTACCCGTCGGGTCGTACGCCCGCCGTGCGCTGTCCGCCTATCAGGTCCGCGGACGGCCCGATCTGGTGGCTCGCGGTCGCGGGACCCCCGCGCTCTTCCTGAACGCTCGTGGGGGCCGGCTGTCGCGGCAGAGTGCCTGGACTGTGCTGAGGCGGGCGGCGCAGCGGGCCGGGATCACGAAGGAGATCTCGCCGCACACCTTGCGTCACTCGTACGCGACCCATCTGCTCGACGGTGGCGCCGATGTACGCGTCGTACAGGAACTGTTGGGGCATGCATCCGTGACGACGACGCAGGTCTACACGCTCGTCACAGTGGACAAGCTCCGAGAGGTCTACGCCACATCGCATCCGCGGGCACTCTGACCCCACGGCGACGCCATACTTCATGCGGTGACGAACCTGCCACCGCACTTCGTTGAGGTCCTCGCCAACCGCCTGGCCGAGTACACCGGCCAGGACCTACGGACGCTCAGAGCAACCGTCCGGTACGCCGGTGACGCGCTCGCGGGCCGGATGGCCGACGCGATGCTGGAGGACGTTCGCCGCCATGTGGGGGACGAGCATCCGGAGTACCTGAGCGCCAGGGACCGGTTCGTCGAGTCTGTCGGGCCGGAGCTCCGGACGGTGTCGCCCGGCGTCGGTACCGAGGTACAGCGACTCCAGCAGGCCCGCGCGGACGCGGACCGGGTGTTCGCGCTGGCGGTCGACGTGGCCGATCCGGTCGGGGTGGCTGTGGAGGCGCCGCGTGCGCTGGAGGCACAGCGTGCGGCCAGGATCACCGTGGCGCGAGGGCTTATCCACGGCCTGCCGGAGGGACAGACGCCGACGGCGGAACGGATCGGCGAGTGGCTGGCCGACGCCGGGAACGACACCCAGGCGTTCGTCCGCTACGCGGGCACGGACCTGTTGCGGGCAGCCGGTGACACGAACTACGAGCCGCGGACGAGCATGCGCAGCGGGAACGAGACGCTGCGGGACGGGGTCGCGCGGGCCTGGGTACGGCATCGGCTGCCCGAGATCGCCGCCGCGGTCGGGCATCCGCTGGAGCCAGAGGACCTCGATCAGCTGCGGTACGGCAACCCGGGCGGCATCGCGGACGGCCTCGTGCAGGCGATCAGCGCACGGTCCGGGAAGTCCACCGACGAGGTGCTGGATCGGCTGTGCGAGGCGGGCGACCGTGCCGCGCAACGTGGTGCGGACCAGTGGTCGACGGCGCGTCAGTTGCTGGTGCCGGAGGAGGCACTGCAGTCGGTGAACGAGGCTGACCGGCACCTGGCCGGCTGGCGGTCCGTGTACGCGATGGAGGACGAGTTCAAACGGCACTACGGCGACTCCGACTGGACGCCGGACCTGACTCCCGAGGAGGCCGGCGCCGCCATCGCCGAAGCGGGCGTGGCATCCGCGGAGCGGTTCGGCGCCACGGTACCCGGGCCTGCGCCTGCGCGGCGTGACCCTGCTCTGGATGCGGCGGTGAACGCCGCCTTCGTACCGCCCGCCGGCCGGACGTCGGGAGCCGGCAAACAGCCCGGACCCGGTAAGACGCCGGCGGATGGTCAGGCCTCGGAGGTTGCTGAAGACTCGGCGGCGGGTGGCCGGGCGACGCGTTCAGGGACTACGCGTCCAGGGCAGCGACGCGGTCCGCAGCTCCCCGGTCGCTAGGGGCAGCCCAGCCCGTGAAGACCTGGACCCCCGGCGCTTGGGGTCCAGGACGGTGTGCGATCATCTGGTCACGGTTGGTCATCCGGGCCGGGTGATCGGCCGGGTTCGGAGCTTTGTCGACAAACAGCCCCACCCCGGTGCGGAGTGGCTGGTTGAGAGTGCTTGAATGCACGCTTACAGTCGCTGGGATCGCCCGTATCGGTTGAAAGGTTTGACGAGTCATGAACGAGTCGACATTCCCGGGCACCGAACACGAGATGGGCCACCTACCGGAGCATCTTTCGGTCCCGGAGCCGGTCCAGCAGATCAGCACGCCCAGCGTCGAGCACCATGGTGAAACCCGTGGTGAATTCAGCGTTGAGCGCACTACCGAACCCAGTACCGAACCCAGTGGCGAACCCAGCCAGCCCAGCAGCCCGATCCGTCCGGCCACGCCGCCGGCCCGGGCGCTGCCCGACAACTATGCGGAGATGCCGAAGCCGACGGCCAAGCTCACCGCGGAGGACCTTGCACCCGTGAACGACCCGAACGGCCCGCGTCACACCCTGGGGCCGACCGGCCGGCCGATGCCGGACCTGCCGGAGCCGCAGCCCCCGACCAAGACCGGCCCGGCGCAGGTGATCGCGATGTGCAACCAGAAGGGCGGCGTCGGCAAGACCACCACCACGATCAACCTCGGTGCGGCGATCGCCGAGACCGGTCGCAAGGTGCTGCTGATCGACTTCGACCCGCAGGGGTCCGCGTCCATCGGCCTCGGCGTCCAGCCGCACGACCTCGAGCTGTCGGTCTACAACCTGCTGATGCAGCGCGACATCACCCCGGACGAGGTGATCCAGCCGACCCGGGTGGAGAACCTCGACCTGCTGCCGGCCAACATCGACCTGTCCGCGGCCGAGGTCCAGCTGGTCCAGGAGGTCGCCCGCGAGTACACGCTGCAGCGCGTCCTCGACCCGATCATCCCGAACTACGACGTGATCCTGATCGACTGCGCCCCGTCGCTCGGTCTGCTCACCGTGAACGCGCTGACCGCTTCGCACGGCATCGTCGTACCGCTGGAGTGCGAGTTCTTCGCGCTCCGCGGCCTGGCCATGCTGACCGACACGATCGGCAAGGTGCAGGACCGGCTGAACCCGAAGCTGGAGATCGTCGGGATCCTCGGCACCATGTTCGACGGGCGTACGACGCACGCCCGGGAGGTCCTCGACCGAGTGGTCCAGGCTTTCGACGAACGCGTCTTCCACACCGTCATCCGGCGTACCGTCAAGTTCCCCGAGACCACGGTCGTCGGCGAGCCGATCACGACGTACGCCCCGTCCTCGAGCGCGGCCACGCAGTACCGCGATCTCGCCAAGGAGGTGCTCGCGCGTTGTCCCGCCGGGTGAGCCTGCCAGGTGCCAGCGAACTCTTCGGGGGTGCGGCACCCAAGCAGACCCAACCCGAGAAGCGCACCACCGACGGACCGTCCTCGGTACGGTCCCGGACGACGGTCGTCGACGACCGGAAGTCGAGTGGTCGGATCCGCCACGACACGAAGATCACCGTGTACGTGACGGAAGAGGAGCTGCTCGGCTTGGAACAGACCAGACTCGCGCTCCGTGCGGAGCACGGCCTGACGGCCGATCGGGGCCGGATCGTCCGCGAGGCGATCGATGTCCTGCTCGCCGACTTCGTCGACCACGGACCGGACTCGGTCCTGGTCCGGCGGTTGAAGGCGTCGGAGTGACGGTGTCCTCGGACGCGCCGACCGGGGCGGAACAGGATCCGGCGCTGCCGACGGACCTGGATTCCGAGGACGCGCCGGCTGTTGCCGAGGGCAAGGGGTTCAGTGTTCACCTGGTGAACTTCGAGGGCCCGTTCGACCTGCTGCTGCAGCTGATCTCGAAGCACAAGCTCGACATCACCGAGATCGCGCTCTCGCAGGTCACCGACGACTTCATCGCGCACATCAAGGCGCTCGGGCCCGAATGGGACCTCGACCAGACGTCGGAGTTCCTGCTGATCGCGGCCACGCTGCTCGACCTCAAGGCGGCCCGGTTGCTGCCGAAGGGCGAGGTCGAGGACGACGAGGACCTCGCGCTGCTGGAGGCCCGGGACCTGCTGTTCGCGCGGCTGCTGCAGTACCGGGCGTTCAAGCAGATCGCCGCGTTGGTGCAGGAACGGATGGCGCTGGAGGCCAAGCGGTTCCCGCGGGCCGTCGGGGTCGAGCCGCGGTTCGCCGAGTTGCTGCCCGAGGTACTGCTGGGGATCGACCCGGCCGGGCTGGCGGCGCTCGCGGCGAAGGCGATGGCGCCGAAGAACGACGTACCTGCTGGGGTTTCGCTCGCCCACCTGCACGCGCCGGCGGTGACGGTTCGGGAGCAGGCGGTCGTGATCGTGGACCGGTTGCGGCGGCAGCGGAGTGCGACGTTCCGTTCGCTGGTCGCGGACTCCCCGGACACGGTGACCACCGTGTGCCGGTTCCTGGCGTTGCTGGAGCTGTTCCGGGAGGCGGCCGTGTCGTTCGACCAGGTGACGCCGCTGGGGGAGCTCACGATCCGGTGGACAGGCACCGACGAGGGCGACATCGACGTCAGCGACGAGTTCGACGAGGAAGCCAAACCCGCCTCCGAGGACGGTGAGGCGCCGGTCGTCTCCGACGACACCGACTTCCTCGAACCCGGCGCCTCCCACACCACCCACGACGAGTACCAGTCCGACCCAGACAACCCCGAGACGGCAAACCAGTGACCAACCCCACCACCCCCTCTCCCGCCGCCCCGGCGCCCGACGCGACTGGGGAGGAAAACCTTCCCGAATCGGCCGGCAATCCTCCCCAACCTGCCGCCGACGCACATCCCGAGGCAGCCGCCGCAGTTGATGACGCCGAGCCGCGCCATGACGCTGACGCTGACGCTGACGCCGAGGGGGGTGCTGACGCTGATGCGGGCGCCGAGGTGGAGGCGGGTGATGGTGGCGACGCCAACGATGACGCGGGTGCTGACGGGAGCACCGACGCGGGGTCCGCGCGTGCTGTCGTGGACGCGGAGGGTGATGAGGCGCATCTTGCGCCGGGGCAGACTTCGGTTCCGGTGGGGGATGAGGTTGTTGTTGATGATGCGACTATGCGGCGGGCGCTCGAGGCTATTTTGATGGTGACGGATGAGCCGTTGCCGGTGTTGACGTTGGCTCGGGCGGTGGGGCGGCCGACGGGGGATGTGGGCAATGCGCTGGCGGAGCTGGCGGCCGAGTACACCGAGCAGGGGCGGGGGTTCGACCTGCGTGAGGTGGGTGGGGGCTGGCGCTACTACACGCGCGCCGAGGCAGCGACGTACGTCGAACGTTTCGTGCTCGACGGACAGCAGGCGAGACTGACGCAGGCGGCGCTCGAGACGCTGGCGGTTGTCGCGTACAAGCAGCCGGTCAGCCGCGCGCGTGTCTCCGCGATCCGTGGTGTCAACGTGGATGGTGTCATGCGCACGCTCGTGGCGCGCGGGCTCGTCGAGGAGGCCGGCGCGGACACCGAGTCGCAGGCGACGCTGTACCGCACGTCGACGTACTTCCTGGAGCGCATGGGGATGCAGTCGTTGGACGACCTCCCCGAGCTGGCGCCGTACCTCCCCGAGATGGACGACATCGAGGAAGAGCTCGCCGCCCAGTCCCTCCCGCCGGCCCCCACGAGCACCGACGCCGACGCCGAGCCGAGCGCCGATGCCGAGCCGAGCGCCGACGAGCCGAGCGCCGACGAACAGGCGGGTACGTCGGCTGCGGAGGACGCCGAGGATGCCGAGGTGGGTACGTCGGGGGTGGTGGAGGACGCCGGCGATGAGACTGTGGGTGTTGACGACCTGACGCAGGATGAGGGCGTCGAAGACGAGGTTGAGGAGCCGGACGCCTCCGCCGAGGAGTTGGCAGACGCGGAAGACCCGGAGTCCGGCGACCAGGCTGATGGGGGCGAGCCGGCGGTCGGGGACGTGGAGGACGAATTGACGTCGGACGCCGGCGGGTTCGAGGGGGGTGCTCGGGATGGCGGATGACGGTGGGGTCCGGTTGCAGAAGGTCTTGGCCCGGGCAGGGGTGGCTTCGCGGCGGAATGCGGAGTTGTTGATCGAGGAGGGGCGGGTCGAGGTCGACGGGCGGGTGGTGACCGAGTTCGGCGTCCGGGTGGATCCGGAGACGGCCGTCATCCGGGTCGACGGGGAGCGGATCCCGCCGGTCAGCGCGAACGCGTACCTGGTGCTGAACAAGCCCCGTGGCGTGGTGACGACGATGTCCGACCCGGAGGGGCGGCCGTGCATCACCGACTACGTGCAGGATCGCCCGGAGCGGCTGTTCCACATCGGCCGGCTCGACACCGACACCGAAGGGCTGTTGCTGCTCACCAACCACGGTGAGTTCGCCCACCGGCTCGCGCATCCGTCGTACGAGGTGTCCAAGACGTACGTCGCCGAGGTCGAGGGCAACGTGAAACCAGCGGTACTCCGCGCTCTCCTCGACGGCGTCGATCTCGAGGACGGACCGGCCCGCGCCGACACGGTGAAGATCGTGTCGACGGTGCCTGGCCGGACCCTCGTGGAGATGAGCCTGCACGAGGGCCGCAACCGGATCGTCCGGCGCATGTTCGACGCCGTCGGGCACCCCGTGAAGCGCCTGACCCGTACCGCGATCGGTCCGGTCCGCCGCGGCAACCTGCACACCGGCGAGCTCCGCGAACTCGACCCCAAGGAACTGGGCCAGCTCCTCGACCTCGTGGATCTGTGACCGCTACTTCAGATCGGCCTCCTCCGGTACGACGCCCTGGTTCACCGTCGTGTGGATCCGGCCGCCCGGCAAGGCAACTGCGTGGGCGCTGAAGTAACGCTGGCTGCAGACCGGTACCCCTGCTAGCAGGTACTGCGGATTGCGGCCAACTGCGACGACGGCGCGGTGCACCGGATCGCATGCTGGCGGGAGGAAACTCCTGCGGCGATCATGAAGGACGCACGATGCGAAATCCACACAGAGTCGTGGCGCTGACCGGTACCACCGTCGCGCTGCTCGCGAGCCTGGTTGCCTGTAGCAACAACAACAAGGCGTCGTCGGGCAGCTCCAGCGCGCCACCGGCGAACACCAAGGTCGGAATCCTGCTCCCGGACACGGCGTCCTCGCCGCGCTGGGTCTCGGCCGATCCGAACAGACTCCGTAGCCAGTGCAGCGCGAACAAGCTCACCTGCTACATCGACAACGCCAACGGCAGCGCGACCACGATGGAGTCGCAGGCACAGGCGCTGATCAACCAGGGAGTCGGCGTCCTCCTGGTGACGAACCTCGACTCGGGCTCCGGCAAGGCGATCGAGTCACTGGCCAAGCAGCACAACGTGGTGACGATCGACTACGACCGGCTGACCACCGGCGGGACCGCCGCGTACTACGTGTCGTTCGACAACGTGAAGGTCGGCGAGGACCAGGGCAGGTCGCTGACCGCGTGCCCGCAGGTGGCCGGCAAGACCGCGGTCAACTACGTGGACATCGACGGCGCCCCCACCGACAACAACGCGACCCTGTTCGCCCAGGGCTACAACTCGGTGCTGTCGAAGCAGGCCGGCTGGACCAAGGTCGGCGACCAGACCGGTAACTGGGACCCGGCCACCGCGCAGGCCGTGTTCACCACGATGCTGGGCAAGAACCCGAACATCAACGCGGTGATGGTTGCCAACGACACCATGGCGCAGTCGGTGATCAACGTGCTGAAGTCGCAGAACCTCGCCGGCAAGGTCGCCGTGTCCGGACAGGACGCGACCGCCGGCGGTCTCGACAACGTGATGCTCGGCACCCAGTGCTTCACGATCTACAAGCCGGTCGCCGGTGAGGCGGACGTGGCGGTCAAGCTGGCGGGGCAGATCCTGTCCGGCCAGAAGCCGGCCGCTCCCACGACGATCAAGGATCCGGCCAGCGGGCGCGAGGTCCCGTCGTACCTGGCTTCGCCGACCGTGATCACCAAGAAGAACGTGGCGCAGCCGGTGACCGACGGCTACGAGACCGCGCAGTCGGTCTGCCCGACCCCGGCACTGGTGAAGCTCTGCGCCGAGAACGGTATCCACACACCGTGACGACCGTGGTGTCGCACGACGTCCTGGAGCTGCACGGCGTCGGCAAGTCGTTCGGCCCGGTCGTGGCGCTGTCGTCGGTGGACTTCAGCGCCGCGGCCGGCGAGGTGACCGCGCTCGTCGGCGACAACGGCGCGGGCAAGTCGACGCTGGTCAAGAGCATCGGCGGCATCCACCGCATCGACGCGGGCGAGATCCGCATCGACGGTACGGCGCAGCACCTGCACGAACCGCGGGACGCGGCCCAGCTGGGGATCGAGATCGTCCACCAGGACCTCGCGTTGTGCGACAACCTCGATGTCGTCGGCAACATGTTCCTCGGTCGCGAACGGCTCGGCCGGTTCCACACCCTCGACGAGAACACGATGGAGCACCTGGCCGGGGAGACGCTCGCCTCGCTGTCGGTCCGTACGGTCCGCTCGGTCCGGCAGAAGGTGGCCAGCCTGTCCGGTGGCCAGCGGCAGACGGTCGCGATCGCGAAATCCGTCTTGTGGAGTTCGAAGATCGTCATCCTGGACGAGCCGACGGCGGCCCTCGGTGTCGCGCAGACCGAGCAGGTACTGGAGCTGGTGCGGCGACTCGCGGACCACGGTGTTGCCGTGGTCCTGGTGTCGCACAACATGAACGACGTGATGCAGGTGGCCGACTCGATCGCCGTCCTGTTCCTGGGGCGGATGGCGACCCAGGTACGGCGTACCTCGGTGACCCAGACGCAGGTCGTCGAACTGATCACCTCCGGCCGGTCGGGTGATCTCGGTCTGCCGGGGGCCGAGTCGATCGGAGCACCGGCATGAACGCGGTCCTCGCCGAGAAGGCGCCGCAGCACCAGCCCGCCACGAGCGCGCTGGCCGAGTACGTCCGCGACTACCTGGCCCGGCTCCGCGGCGGCGAACTCGGGTCCGCGCCGGCGGTGGTCGGCCTGGTGGTGATCACCGCGTTCTTCTCGATCGTCCACCAGGGTTTCCTGAGCGCGTACAACCTCGAGGCGCTGGTGATCCAGGCGGCGCCGATCATCGTGATGGCGATGGGGCTGATCTTCGTCCTGCTGCTCGGCGAGATCGACCTGTCTGCCGGGACCACCGGCGGTCTGTGCTCGGCGATCATGGCCGTGCTGTTGCTGCGGCACCATTGGCTGTGGTGGGCGGCGATCCTGGCCGGGCTCGCGACCGGGCTGGTGATCGGGTTCGGGATGGGGTGGCTGCGGGCCAAGGTGGGGATCCCGTCGTTCGTCATCACGCTGGCGACGTTCCTCGCCTTCCAGGGCGCGACGTTGATCCTGGTCGGCGGTCAGGGGTCGGTGATCCTGCCGGCCGGGACGCCGTTGATCGGACTGGAGAACAACTTCGTCCCGTTGTGGCTGGGCTGGGTGCTGCTCGCCGTGTTCGTGGCCGGGTACGCCGTCCTCAAACTGACCGATGCGCGCGGACGCCGGCGGACCGGGCTGCCCGCGACGCCGGTCGCGGTGATCGTGGCGAAGGTGGTCGCGGTGGCGCTGCTCGGGGCCGCGTTCACCTACGAGATGGGGATCAACCGGAACCTGATCAGCAACGCGTTCTTCAGTAGCAAGGCGCAGGGGATGCCGTGGGTCGTCGTACTGCTCGCGCTGCTGTTCGTGGTCTGGCACTTCGTCCTCAGCCGGACGCGGTACGGGCGGCACGTGTACGCCGTCGGCGGGAACGAAGAAGCCTCGCGACGGGGCGGTGTCGCGGTGTCCCGGATCCGGATCTCGGTGTTCGTGATCTGCTCGGGGATGGCCGCCGTCTCGGGTCTGGTCGCGGCCTCGCTGCTGCAGTCGGTGCAGTCGAACGCGGGCGCCGGCAACACTCTGCTGCTGGCCGTCGGCGCCGCGGTGATCGGCGGTACGTCGTTGTTCGGCGGGCGCGGCCGGATGATCGACGCCGTCCTCGGCGGACTCGTGGTCGCGGTGATCATCAACGGGATGAGCGACCTGATCCAGGGTTCGAACTCCTCAGGCTACGAGTACGTCGTCACCGGTGCCGTGCTGTTGCTGGCGGCCGGCTTCGACGCGGTGGTCCGGCACGGCCGGACGGCCTGACCAGCGTCCGGATCAGTGGGCGTCGAGTAATCGGCGGATCGCCCCGGCGGACAGGCTCGTCTTCGCGACGAACCCGATCGCCGGGCTGGCCGCGATCAGGTCCGCGTAGTCCTGCTCGGCGTGCCCTGAGATCAGGATCATCGGCGCCGTCGCGCCGGCCGCGTGCAACCGGGTGATGAGTTCGAACCCGCTCTCGCCGCCGAGGTCGATGTCGACCAGGACGACGTCCGGCCGCGACTGGGCGATCAGGACGGTGGCCTCGGCCGTGGTGCTCGCCGTACCCACCACTGTGACGCCCTCGCGCACCAGCAGTCCACGCGCCGCGTTCAGGAAGGGCCGGCTGTCGTCGACGATCACGCACCGCATGGAACAAGCATCGCAGCGCCGACCTACGGTGGCATTCCTGCTGCCTGTACTACGCCGTGATCGGCAACGTGGCGGACAGCGTAGTCCCTTGTCCGTAAGGGCTTTCGACGGTCAGCCTTCCGCCGAGCGCGGCGATCCGGTCGTCCAGACCGACGAGTCCCGACCCCTTGGACAACACGGCGCCGCCCGTGCCGTCGTCGCGAACCGACAGCAGCAACTGGTTGTCCACGAGCCGGACGTGCACCACCACGACGGACGCGTCAGCGTGCTTGGCCGCGTTCGTGAGCGCTTCGGACACGACGTAGTACGCGGCCGCCTCGATCGGCGCCGGGAGCCGGGTGCCGACCTCGACCGTGACCTCGACGGGGATCGTCGAGCGGCGCGCGAGCATCCGGACCGCGGGGCCGATCCCGCCCTGGCTCAGGATCGCCGGATGGATGCCGCGGGCAATCTCCCGCAGTTCGTCGAGGGCCGTCGACAGGCCTTTGGCGACCTCGTCGAGTTCCGCGGCCTGCCCGTTCGGGCTGTCGGCCTGGATCGCCCGGACGTCGAGGCTCAGCGAGACCAGGCGTTGCTGGATGCCGTCGTGCAGATCCCGCTCGATCCGCCGCCGGGTCTCGTCCGAGGAGCGGACGATGCGAGCCCGGGAGGCGGCCAGGTCGGCGTTCGCCGCGCCGAGCGACGTCGCCATCGTGTTGAAGGTCCGTTCCAGCGTGTGGATCTCGCCGACGCCGGTCTCGGGCACCCGCACCGCGAGGTCGCCGGCCGCGAGCCGGTTCGCCATCTCCGCGGTCACCCGGACCGGCCGCACGATCGCCCGGGTCAGGTACACCGCGAATCCGAGGATCAGGACGATCGACCCCGCGAGCCCGGTGATCGCGGCGACGGCGGCCCGGTCGGCGCTCGCGTCGGAGCGCTGCTGCTCGGTCGCGGACAACTGCTGCTCCGAGCTGATCAGCGTGTCGAGCACCGAGCGGATCGCGGTCATCCGCCGCGTGCCTTCCACCGTGGCCGCCTCGGTCCGCGCCGAGTCCGGATCCTGCTGCGCGGTCTCGATCTGCGGCAACGAGTAGTCCTGCAGGTACGACCTGATGCTCCGGTCGACCTGTCGCACCCGGGCAGCCTCGGCAGAGCTGGTGGACACCAGTTGCTCCAGCGCCGCGGTTTGCGAGGGCAGAGCTGCCGCTGCCTGTTCCCACGGCTGCAAGAACCGCTGCTGACCGGTGATGACGAAGTCTCGTTGCCCAGTCGCCAGATCGGTCACCAGACGCTCCACCTGATGCGCACCGGTCAGTACGGCGGAGGTGTGCCGCGCCTGCTGCTCTGATGCCCGCAGTCCCTGGACGGAGATCAGCAGCACCACGAAACCGGAGGCGACCAGCACCATCAGCAACCCGCTCGCGATCACCACCCGCCGAGCGACTCCGCCGATCAGACCGGACATCATCGGTCGCCCAGATACCTCAGGACGGCCAGGACGCGGCGGTGGTCGTCGTCGGCTTCCGGCAGGTCGAGCTTGGTCAGAATGCTGCGGACGTGCTTCTCGACCGTTCCCTCGGTGACCCAGAGCCGACGGGCCACGCCGGCATTCGAGCGCCCCTGCGCGACCAGTTCGAGAACCTCGCGCTCCCGCTCGCTCAGCACGGCCAGCGGATCGTTGCGGTGCCTTGAGTCGACCAGCTCCTGCACCACTGCCGGATCGACCACCGAACCGCCGCGGGCAACCCGGCGCAGGCTCTCCAGGAACTCGTCGACGTCCGTGACCCGGCTCTTCAACAGATAGCCCACGCCGTGCCCGGCCGCCATCAACTGCAGGGCATGCTCGACCTCCACATGCGCGGACAGCAGTACGACGGCCGTCTCGGGATGCTCCCGCCGAATGACGTCGGCCGCGTCCAGTCCTTCGGTCGCGTGCTCTGGTGGCATCCGGATGTCGACGATCACCAGGTCGGGCCCCTGCCCCTCGACCAACTCCAGGAGCTCGGCGCCGTCCCCCGCCGTACCGAGCACGGCGAATCCCGACCGCTCGAGCAGACTGGCAAGCCCCTCCCGCAGCAGCACGTCATCGTCCGCAATCGCAACCCGCGTCCGGCTCACGTCCACCCCTTGATCGCCTGGTGACTCCAGTGTGTCACCGGAGATTCACCAGGCAATCGAAGTCACTCGCCGTACAGCTTCGGTGCTGTTGGGGTGCTGCCGTAATAGCGGAAGTAGTTGTCGTCGGGGAAGGCGGCGAAGGTCTGGCCGACCTGGCCGAGGCCCTTGATGACTGTTGCGGTGCCGTTGGCGTGGCCGACGGCGTACAGGTAGGCGGTGCGGACGTCTTTGTCGATGCCGATCAACAGAGTGCTCTGGCTGCCGCAGCGGTCGGCGATCAGTACGTCGAACGACTGCCAGGTCGACGTGCGGACCCTCTTCACCACCGGAGTGCCACTCACCGGGATCCGGATCGTGTAGAGCGCCCCACCGCGCGTGTTGGCGAGGAAGCTGTCGTACGTCGGCGTCTGGCTGATCAGAGTCATCGTCTTCACCGACGAGAACCCGGCGTACGTCGCCTTGTTGCGCCAGAGCCTCCCGTCGACGGTCCAGCGGTTGATGACGCCGTCGTGCAACGCGTAGGTGTTGGTGCGCGTGCGACCGGCGGTGTCGGAGTACCGCGACTCCTCGAGGTACGTGTAGGCGAGCCCCCAGCCGCCGCCGAGTTTCCACTGCTTGAACGAGTCGCGGTCGAAGGCGCCGGTGCTCTGGTCTACGTCGTACTCGTAGCCGTAGAGATCGCTGCCGAGTGTCACGTATCCGCCGCGCTTCACGCCGGACGGAGGATCCGGCTCGAACCGGAGCGAGCTGGCCAGCTTCACTCGGTCGCCCGGGAACAGACCGGTCGGCCCGACGGTCGGCGTCGCGGCTGTCACCGGCGACGTGGCAGTAATGCGTTGGAACTTGTGGTCACCCGGGCCGGCCACGAAGGACCCGAGCGTCGTCCCACAGACTGCCGTAGTGGAGCCGGCGGCCGCTTGGGCCTGAACCGGTACCACCGTGCCAGCCAGCAAACCCGCGCCGAGCACAGCCGCCGCGGTCCGCTTGATGTTCATGCACCCTCCAGGGGGTTGTCGTCATCCAGCTCGATGCCGACTACGCCCAAAAGGTTTGGAAGAACGACCGGACGAGCTTCCGTACCGCGTCGGCCGCGCAGGACCTGCTGCCGACCAGCTTGGCGCGCTGTGCCGCAGTCATCAGACCCGCGGCCTGCAGCTGCGCCGCGAAGGCCGCGTAATCGGTCCAGATCCAGTGGTTCGCGTTCGAGAGCTGCACGCGCCGCACTGGTCCACCCTGTGACATCACAGCCGACCAGGTGCGGTCGAAACGGGCGTCCCGGAACCCGTCGGTTCCTGCCAGCAGCAACGGTTTGCGAGCGATCGGATAGAGCTCCCCGTCCAGCGAGTCCAAGTAGCCCTCCAGATTGAGCGCGGCCCGCACACGTGGGTGCTGCAGAGATACTGCAGCAGTTGCACCACCGGCTGAGTGGCCGTAGACGCCGACCCGTCGCAGGTCGATCGGAGCGTCCAGCGCCGACAGGTGGTCGAGGACGAAGTGCAGGTCGGCGAAACGCGTGTTCATCATGACCTTCGACTGCACTGGGTCGGTTTGCACGTCCGGCGTGATCTCGATGACGCGCAGCCGGCCGTCCGGGAACACGACCTCGCTTGCCTCACCGGGGTGGTCGACCGTGATGACGACGTACCCGTGGCTGGCCAGGTCCTCGGCGATCGAGGTGCCAATGGTGCGAGGGTCGGCGCCGCCCGGGCTGTAGAGCAGCGTGGGGCGCCGTCCGGGGAGGGCCGGCGCATCGACGTACGCGTGGGTCTGGGTGGCTGCCCAGTTCACTCCGCTGGTCGGGAGCTCCGGGTGGAGCAGTCCGGCGTCCAGGCCCTTGAAGATCTCAGCAGCGGGCGGTGCGAGTTGGGGAGCGCGCTGATAGCCGCGTACGACGGTTGCGGGGTAGAAGACCGTCAGTGCGAGCTCCCGGGTCGCCGCGCCGTTCCAGGGGTCGGTGCGACTCGGGTCGGTCAGCGAATGGGTCGTCGTACCGACAGGCCAGGGGCCGGTCGGGCGCGGAAGGCGGAGCGTCAGCTCGGTGGTTACCGCGGAGGCGGTCTGGAGCGGGATGGCGCCGGCCAAGGTGGAGGCGGCGGTGGCGGTGAGGAACGTTCGTCGTCTCATGTCGCCGACGCTGTCAGGTGACCTGCGGCGGGTCAGCTGACAGGTGCGGATCTCCACCCGGAGTTACGGCCCCGGGTGGAGATCCAGTGGACGTCAGGCGCCGGTGAGGACGGTGCCCGCGTTGTAGAAGCGGAAGTACGAGTCAGCGGCCGGGAAGGTGGTCGGGACCTTGCCGAGGCCCTTGATCACCGTGGCGGCGCCGTTGGCGTGACCGACGGCGTACAGGTAGCCCGTGCCGGTGCCCTTGTCGATGCCGAGCAGCAGCGTGCCGTAGTTGCCGCACTTCTCGGCGATCAGCGTGTCGAAGCTCTGCCAGGTCGAGGTGCGGATCTTCGTCACCACCGGCTTCCCGGAGCCGGTCGGCACCTGGACGGTGTACAGAGCGCCACCGTTCGTGGTGGCCAGGAAGGTGTCGTACGCGCGTCCCTGACCGATCAGCGTCATCGTCTTGACGGCGCCGAAGCCACCGAACGTCGTGTAGTACTTCCAGCCGCTCGCCGTGACCGTCCAGCGAGCGATCAGTCCGTCGGTGAACTGGTTGATCAACGAGTAGACGTTGGAGCGGTTCACCCCCGAGGCGGAGTACCGGCTCAGCTCGACGTACTTGTGCAACTCGTCCCAGCCGCCGCCGATCAGGGTCTGCGTGACCGTGCCCGGCACGGCCTCCGTACCCGTGCCGTCGGTGATGTAGCTGGTGCCGTACATCCGGGTACCGATCGCGACCAGCCCGGTGCGCTCCTCACCGGCCGGTACGACGAGTTCGGTGCGGACTGCGGTCGGTAGGTGTGCCTGACCGTCCGGGTACAGGTCCTTCGGGCCGACCTGGCGAGCACCGGCGGACGGTGTCGCGGTGATCGTCTGACTGGTGTGGTCGCCGCTCGGAGTGACCGAGCCGAGGCGCAGTGCGCACGCCGCGGTCTGGGCCTGCGGACTGGCCGGAGTGGCGTCGGCGGATGCCGTGACCAGGGCACTCGTGGTGAGCGCTCCGATCGCGATCGCGCCGAGTGCGCGCCGGTACTTCGTCATCTGGATTTCGCCCTTCGTCGCGGGTTCGGAGGCGCGTGCCTCCGAGGAATCGATGCGGGCGGACACCCGATTGTTGCGGCTCGCAGGTGCATCAAAGGGGTAACGCCGGGATGCGGCGCGCCTGAGATATGGCCCGCTTGTCGGAAGTGCGCCGTACTGTGGGTGGTGTGAACCGGCGAATCTTCGGTCTGGAGAACGAGTACGGCGTCACCTGTACGTTCCGCGGGCAGCGGCGACTGACCCCGGACGAGGTGGCCCGGTACCTCTTTCGGCGAGTCGTGTCCTGGGGGCGGAGCAGCAACGTGTTCCTCCGCAACGGGGCCCGGCTCTACCTCGACGTGGGCTCCCACCCGGAGTACGCGACCGGCGAGTGCGACTCGGTCACCGACCTGATCGCGCACGACAAGGCCGGTGAGCGGATCCTCGAGGGACTTCTGGTCGACGCGCAGAAGCGGCTGCACGACGAGGGCATCTTCGGCGACGTCTACCTGTTCAAGAACAACACCGACTCGGCCGGCAACAGCTACGGCTGCCACGAGAACTACCTGGTCTCACGGCACGGCGACTTCGCCAAGCTCGCCGACGTGCTGATCCCGTTCCTGGTCACCCGGCAGCTGATCTGCGGCGCCGGCAAGGTGCTGCAGACGCCGCGCGGCGCGGTCTACTCGGTCAGCCAGCGCGCCGAGCACATCTGGGAAGGCGTGTCGTCCGCGACCACCCGGTCCCGGCCGATCATCAACACCCGCGACGAGCCGCACGCGGACGCCGAGCGGTTCCGCCGCCTGCACGTGATCGTCGGCGACTCGAACATGTCCGAGACCACCATGCTGCTCAAGGTGGCCAGCACCGACCTGGTGCTGCGGATGATCGAGGCCGGCATCGTGATGCGCGACCTGACCCTGGACAACCCGATCCGGGCGATCCGCGAGATCAGCCACGACATGACCGGCCGCCGCGAGGTCCGGCTGGCGAACGGCCGCGAGGCGTCGGCGCTGGACATCCAGACGGAGTACCTGACCAAGGCCCGCGACTTCGTCGACCGCCGCGAGCTGGGGACGCCGGCCGTCGAGCGGGCGCTGTCGCTGTGGGAGCGGACACTGAAGGCGATCGAGTCCGGCGACCTGTCCGGGATCGAGCGCGAGATCGACTGGGTGATCAAGTACCGGCTGATCGAGCGCTACCGGTCGCAGAACAACCTCGGGCTCGCGAGCCCGCGGGTCGCGCAGCTCGACCTGGCGTACCACGACATCCACCGGCCTCGCGGGTTGTACTACCTGCTCGAGCGCAAGGGCGCGGTCACCCGAGTCGTCGACGACCTGCGGGTCTTCGAGGCCAAGTCGGTGCCGCCGCAGACCACGCGGGCGCGGCTGCGCGGTGAGTTCATCAAGCGCGCTCAGGAGCGCCGCCGCGACTTCACCGTGGACTGGGTGCACCTGAAGCTGAACGACCAGGCCCAGCGCACGGTCCTCTGCAAAGACCCCTTCAAGTCCCACGACGAAAGAGTCGAAAAGCTCATCGCGAGCATGTGAAGGGAAAGACGGGGTGCGGGGGCGCCCACGACGAACGCGTCGAGAAACTGATCGCGAGCATGTGAGCCGAGCGCCCGGTACGGCGAACAGCCGGCCGGGCGCTCCCGCCGACGGCGACGGGCAGGACGTCACTCGTCGCCGTCGCGCTTCCGGCCGGGCTGTTCGTCGGGCGCGAACTTGATCCCGAGCGCGGCGGTGAGGATCAGCGCCAGGCAGGCGATGATGGCGAAGTTGTCACCCATCATCGCCTGCGGGGTCTGAATCGCCGGCCGGATCAGCAACGACATGATCAGCAGACCGATGCCGATCCGCAGCAGGACCCTGGCTGCCGTTCTCGTCATGGTCGAACCCTACGACCGCGCCGGTTGCGGGCTCGCCTCGTCGTCGGCGAGGTGCTTCAGCGGTGGGATTTCCTCGTGGAAGAAGCAGGCGGTCCGGTGCCCCGCCCCGATGTCCTCGAGCGGCGGAGTCTCCGTGCGGCAGACGTCCTGGGCCAGCGGACACCGGTTGGAGAACACGCAGCCCTTCGTCGCCGGCTCGCCGGTCAGACGCTCGGAGCCGCCGCCCTCGGCGTCGCGCTTGCGGACCAGGACCGGGTCCGGGACGGGGATCGCCTGGAGCAGCATGTGCGTGTACGGGTGGCTGGGGGCCTTGATCAGCTCCTCGACCGGGCCTTCTTCGACGATGTGGCCGTAGAACATGACCGCGATGCGCCCGCCCTGCGCGAAGTACCGGACGACCCCGAAGTCGTGGCTGATGAACACGAAGCCGATGCCACGCTCGCGCTGGAACGAGAGCAGCAGGTCGAGGATCGCGACGCGCATCGACACGTCCAGCATGCTGGTCACCTCGTCGGCGACGATCAGCTTCGGCTGCAGACTGATGGCCCGGGCGATCGACACCCGCTGTCGCTGGCCACCCGACAGCTGGTGCGGGTAGCGCTGCAGGAACGCCGGCGTGGCGTCCAGTCCGACCTGCTGCAACAGCTCGATCATCTCGGCCTGGACGGTACGGCGGTTCGCCAGCTTGTGCCGCAGAAGGCCGGGCGCCAACGTACTGCCGATGGTCAGTCCCGGGTTCAGCGAACCGTACGGATCCTGGTGCACCATCTGCACGCGACGCCGCCAGTCCGTGCGCTGCTTGCCCTTCAGGCCCGCGATGTCGCTGCCTTCGAAGGAGATGCTGCCGCTGCTGGGTTCGTGCAGTCCGGCGATCAGCCGGCCCAGCGTGGTCTTGCCGCAGCCGGACTCGCCCACCAGGGCCACGATCTCGCCTTCGCCGGTGGACAGATCGACATTGTGCAGCACCGGCTTGCCGGTGCCGGTGTCGTAGGTGTGCGTCACGTTCCGCACGTCGAGCAGGCTCATGCCTTCGACACCTCCATCGGTACGATCTCGCGGTTCGCGACGTGGCAGGCCACGAGGTGGCCGCCTCCGTCGCCGAGCAGTGGGGGCTCGGTCTGCCGGCAGAGGTCCTCCACCGACCTGCATCTCGGAGCGAACCGGCACCCGGCCGGCAGGTCGGCGAGATTCGGCACCGCGCCGCCGATCGGCCGCACCGTGAGGCCGGCGTCCAGCACGCTCGGGATCGCGTTGATCAGCGCCTCGACGTACGGATGGCGGCGTTCGGCCTTGAAGATCTCCTCGACCGTTCCGGTCTCGACCAGACGCCCCGCGTACATCACCGCGACCCGGGTGGCCACCTCGGCGACGACCGCGAGATCGTGCGTGACGAAGACGATCGTCACCCCGAGGTCACGATGGAGATCCTTGAGGATGTCGATCACCAGGCGCTGGTTGAGCACGTCCAGGGCTGTGGTCGGCTCGTCGAGGATCACCACGGACGGCTTCAGCAGCAAGGCGACGGCGATCGCCACGCGTTGCTTCATCCCGCCGGACAGCTGGCTCTCGAACGCCTTCCAGATCCGCTTCGGAGGCAGCTGGACGAGCTCGAGCAGGTGCTCGAAGTGTTCGCGGCCCGCCTTGAGGTCGGGGAACACCTCGGGATGTGCCTGCAGGATGTGGTCCACCTGCGCGCCGATGGTCACGACCGGGTTGAACGCGTTCATCGCGCCCTGGAAGACCATCGCGAGTTCGGCACCGCGCAGGGCGTTGAGCTCGCGCTTCGACATCGCGACCATGCCACGGCCGCGGAACCTGATGTCGCCGCCGATCACCCGGCCGGGCTGCGGCACGATCTGCATCATCGAGTACGCCAGGGTGGACTTGCCGCAGCCGGACTCACCGACCAAGGCGTAGATCTCGCCGGCGGCGACCGAGAGGCTGACGTTCTCGACGGCGCGCACCGAGCCGGCGCCGTCGCCGAAGGCGACCGTCAGGTCGTCGATCTCGAGCAGGGTCTGGTCATCGGTGTGCATGCTGTTCACTGGACACGCAGCCTCGGGTTGAACACGCTGTCAAGCGCTCGGGAGAAGAACACGAAGGCAACCTGCAAGATGACGATCGCGGCCATCGGGGAGAACAGGTAGAACGCGCTGTCGGTGGTGTACAACGCCCCTTGGGCCATCGCCAGGTTGATCATGATGCCCCAGTTGTTGCCGCTGATCGGAGCGATGCCGAGCAGGAACAGACCCACCGATGCGTAGATGGCCCCGGTGATGGCCAGCAGGAAGTGGATCGCGACGTACGGCCCGACGTTCGGCAGCAGTTGCCGCCCGACCATATTGGCGAGCGAGACGCCTTGCAGCTTGGCGGCTTCGACGAACTCCCTGCTGCGCAGACTCATCGCCTGGGACCGGATCGCCCGGGCCAGCCCGGCCCAGGCGGTGATCGACAGGATGAAGGCCAGCACGACCGGGTTGGTCGTGTTGATCACGCTGGCGAGCACGATGATCAGCGGCAGGCCGGGGATGGTCAGGAAGATGTCGGTGATACGCATGATGACCGTGTCGGCCACTCCGCCGACGTAGCCGGTCAGCAGGCCGATCGCCACGCCGATGAAGACCGTGATCACCGCGGACAGCACGCCGACGATCATGATCGGCCGGGTGCCCACGATGATCTGGGACAGCACCCCCTGACCGAGCGAGTCGGTGCCGAGCGGGTGCTCCCACGACGGCGCCAGGTACGCCTGGCTCGCGTCCTGCTCGTTGCCCACCTCGACGAAGATCGGGCCGAAGATCGCCGCCAGGCAGTAGATCAGCACGATCGCGCCGCCGATCAGGGCACCCTTGTCGTGGCGCAGGATCCGCCACAGGTCGCTGAGAAATCTCATGCCATCGAACCTCCTGCCGGCAGCACTTCCTGATCGGCGTCGGCGGGCTGGTCGGTGGCGCGGGCACGCGCGGCCGGATTCGCGATCCGCGGGTCGACCAGGGGGTAGAGCAGGTCGACGAGGAGATTGGTGATGATCACCGACACGGTGATCAGCACGAAGCAGCCCATCATCAGCGAGTAGTCGCGCTGGCCGACCGACTGGATCATGTAGAACCCGATGCCCGGGTACTGGAAGTAGGTCTCGATGAACACCGAACCGCCGAACATGAAGCCCACGGACAGGGCCAGCTGGGTCACCATCGGCAGCATCGAGTTGCGTCCGACGTAGGACTGGGTGATCCGGCGATCGCTCAGTCCGCGGGACTCGGCCGCCCGGACGTACTCCGCGCCGAGCACCGAGACCGCGCTGCCCTTCATGCCCAGAGCCCAGCCGCCGAACGATGTGATCACCGACGCCGCGATCGGCAGGATGGCGTGGTAAAGCACGCTGATGATGTACGGGCCGTTGAACCCTGGCGTGACGTCGACGCTGTACGCGCCACCGGACGGGAACACCTGATAGACGCTGGTCAGGACGTAGAGCAGCGCGATCGCGACCAGATAGCTCGGGACGGCGCTCAGGAACGAGACGACGAAGGTCATCGCCTGGGAGAACCGGCTGTTCTGGAAGGCGGCCATCACCGCCCCGACCGCGATGCCGATCAGGAAGCTGATGATCAGCGACACCGCCACCACCATGATCGTCCAGGGCAGAGCCTCGGCGATCACCGCCACCACCGTGGTCCCCGGATTGGTGATCGGGCGGCCGAGGTCGCCGCGGACCGCGCCCCACACGTACCGGAGGTACTGCTCCCAGACCGGAGCGTTCGGCGTCACGCTGTAGATGGCGTTGATCCGTTGCTGGATCTCGACCTCGCTCAGGCCGCCCTGCATCCGCAACTGGGATTCCAGCGCCGCCATCGGGTTGCCCGGCATCAGCCGGATCATGAAGAACGACAAGGAGATGACGATGTAGATGATCAGCAGCGACATCGCCAGACGTTTCAGGACGTAGGAAACCATCAGCGCCTTCCGGGGGTCGGGGCAGTGCCGATCGGCACCCGCGGGCGGGGTGCCGATCGGACCGTGAAGGACTACTTGGGAGTGATGTAGCCCTGCTGCATCGCCAGCGAGAGGCCGCCGTTCATGTCCGCGCTGATGATGTCCCAGAGTTCACTGGACTTGTTGTCGCCCAGCGGCGGCCAGTTCGTGAACTCCTTGGTGGAGAACGGGAACTGGTAGACCTTGGTCGCGTACCAGATGTAGGGCACCTCTTCGTTGACCATTTGCGCCCAGTTCCAGACCTGCTTGTTCATCTCCTCGCCCGGTTCGACGGTGCGCGCCTGCTGGTCGATGGTGCTGACCACGTCGACCTCACCGAGACCGGGAACGTTCTTCTTCGGACCGAATCCGATCCCGCGCTTGCCGGCGTAGTTGCCCAGCCGGGTGAAGTTGTAGCCGGGGCCGAGCAGCGAGTTGTACATCGCGATCGGGTTGCTGCCACCGACGAACGCCATGCCGGCCTGGAAGTCACCGTTGTGCTGGTCGGCGTCCTGCTGCGCCCCCGAGGTCGCGTTCACCTCGGACTTGATCCCGAACGCGGTCAGTGCCTTGGCCGCGGAGTTGAACGAGGTGACGATGTCGGTGGTCTCGGCGTTGGCGGTGAAGGTGAGCGTGAACGGCTTGCCGTCCGGCTTGATCCACTGATCGCCCTTCTTGGTGAAGCCCTCGCCCTGCAGCAGGGTGGTCGCCTTGGCCAGGTCGACCGGGTACTTGTTCAGCTTCTCGAGCTGCTCGGGCTTGAGGTAGATCTTCTCGAGCGTCGGCGAGATGCCCGTGTTGATTTCCTTCCAGGTACCACCGGCCGCCTCGTCGGTGCCGTACGCCGCCTCGCTGATCTGCTGTCGCGGGATCACGTACGCGAGCGCCTGGCGGACCGCCTTGGAGTCGAGCGGCTTCTGGTTGCTGTTGAAGACGATGGTGAAGCCGAAGCCGAGCGGAAGAGCCGTGTTGGACTCGGGGGTTGTCTTCCAGCGGTTCAGGATCGGCGGCGGCATGTAGACGTTGGACAGGTGCACGTTGCCGCTGAACAACTGCGGGTAGACGGTCTGCGTGGCCCCGTTCAGGTACTGGATACCGGCGAACTTGATCTTGTCCGCGTCCCAGAAGTCGGTCCACTTGACCAGCTTGGCTTCTTTGGTGGTGATGTTCTCCAGCCGGAACGGCCCGTTGCCGATCAACTTGTCGACCTTCAGCTGGGCCAGGTTCTTGAACGCGTCGCCCATCCGCTTGAACTCCGGCAGCTTCGCGGCCTGCTCCGGATTCTGCTGCAGCGTGCGGAAGTACTTGACCACGTCCTGCTTCAGTCCGTCGGTGACGAGCTTGCCGTACACGCTGGACGGGTACGGACGGATCGAGTTCAGGATGTCCAGCTTCGCCAGGGACTCCGGCTGGCCTGGTTTGAGGGTGAAAGCGACCGTCTTCTCGTCCACGACGTCGACGCCGGTGATGTCGCTCCAGAACCCGTCACCGCGCAGCCCGTCCAGGATGGCGGTGTCGTGCAGGTCCTTGCTCGTCAGCGGGGTGCCGTCCTGCCACTTCGCGTCGTCGCGCAGGTGGACGTTGAGCTTGCCGTTCTCGACGGCCCACTTGTCGGCCAGCTGCGGAATGAACTCGGTCAGGCTCGGCGACTTCACGATCGCCAGGCGCATCGAGATGAAGTCGTTCTGGATGCCGAGCTGGTTCACGTTGTACGGGTTGTAGGACCACGTCGTACCCCAGCTGCAGCAGGGGAAGAACGTGAGGAACTTGCTGGAGTCGCCTGCCGCGGCGGTGCCGCCGGCATCCTTGCCGGAGTTCCCGGCGGGGCTTCCGCCACCCGCCGTGCCGGCGGTGCAGGCCACCAAGGTGACCATCAGGAAGGCCGACACCAGAACGAGCAAGCGCTTTCCAGTACGACGGATCACGGGCGGCAAAATCATTGTCGATCCTCTCGACGGGGGCGGGCGTCGGGTCCTGATCTTGTCGAGATTGAGCGGTTTAGTAAAGAGGATGGGGAAACGAAGTTGTTCGCGAAACGGACACGTTTGTTCGAGCAACTGCCATCCCGGTCGCTGATGGTGACGCCGGCAGGTCGGCCGGACCGCGGCCGTCGACGGTGTGTGGCGTGACGGAACAGTGATGCGGGCGGCCGGCTCGGTGGTTGATCCCGCAGGCTAGGGTGGGCGCGTCGTTGACCGAGGCGAGCGGCGCTGACTGGCGCCGAGATGGTTCGAGGTGCTGGTTTCGTGCGCAAGTTGTTGAGTCTGGTCGTCGTTGCGACGCTGGGGGCGTCACTCGTGGCCTGTGGCTCCGGAAAGGACGAGTTCGGGGCCGGCGGGATCAAGGTGACCTCGGACTTCGGGCAGAAGCCGACCGTCACGCACCGCGAAGGTGATCCCGAGAAGCAGCTGGTGACCGAGGTCCTCAAGGAGGGCGACGGTCCCGAGGTGAAGAAGGGCGAGCTGCTCACCGCGAACTACCTCGGCCAGATCTGGCGCGACGGCAAGGTCTTCGACAACTCCTACGACCGCGGCGCGCCGTCGTCGTTCCCGATCGGTGTCGGCAGCGTCATTGGCGGCTGGGACGAGGGCCTGGTCGGCAAGAAGATCGGCAGCCGCGTGCTGCTGTCGGTCCCGGCCGACAAGGGCTACAAGGAGACCGGCAACGAGCAGGCCGGCATCAAGGGTGACGACACGCTGATCTTCGTCGTCGACCTGGTCGGCGAGGCCGGCAACGACACCCCGCTGGACGCGAACCCGGTGACCCCGTCGACGCCGACCAAGATCTCCGTCACCGGCGCCCTGAACGCGGAGCCGAAGGTGACGGTCGCGGCCGGCACCAAACCGCCGGCGAAGCCCGGCAAGCCGATCGTGTTCGCGCTCGGCAAGGGCAAGCCGATCGAGAAGGGCAGCCAGCTGATCGGCCGCTACGTCGTCTACGACTACACCGGCAAGAAGCAGGCGAGCACCTGGGACGCGCAGCCCGCCACCCAGCAGAGCCCCGCGCAGCCCGCGGCCCCGACCGACCAGCTCCAGGTCGGCCCCGGCCCCACCGGCCAGACCGGTGCGCTGGACGGCCTCGCCGGCATCCCGGTCGGCAGCCGCGTCCTGGTCGAGCTTCCGGCCTCCAAGGACCAGGCCGGCAAGACGGTCAACGCCTTCGCCGTCATCGACATCCTGAACGCCTTCCCGGCCCCGAAGCAGACCGGCCAGTAAGACAGTACAGTTCAGTAAGACCGTTCGTCCCGAAGGACCGGTTCTCCCAGCCCGGGAGGCCGGTCCTTCGGCGTTTCAGTGGGTGCGGCGGACCGGGCGGCGGCTGAACCAGCGGTTCGCGTCCGGGTGGAAGCTGAGCGCGATGGCGCTGACGACAGCGGTGACGTGGGCGCAGCGGATCGCGGCGAAGGCGATGAACGAGGCGGACCAGTCCAGGGTGCCGAAGTCGCCGTTGTGCCAGAGCCAGCCGATCGGGCCGATCAGCAGGGACGCGATGCCGACCGTGCCGAGCAGGCCGGTGAGCAGCCAGCGGGACCAGCGCACACCGGGGCGGAAGTACCGGTCGATGACGACGAACAGACCGCCGTACACGATCGCGCGGAAGGCGAGCTGGACGAGCAGGCCGACGACCGACGGACCGTCGCCGAGCGCTCCGAGGACGCCGAGGACGGACTCGGCGACACCGGCACCGACCGCTGTGAACCACAGGGTGGTCGCGCCGCGGACGGCCAGTGGGGGCTGCGGCCGGGCGACGTCGTGAATCGTGAGCTCGCGGTGCTTGGTGCTGTTCATACCACCCACTGTGGCGGCGCGGCCGTGTTCGATCAGGAGTGCTGCGACCCCGACGCAGGTGGGCCTGGATCCACCGTTCAGGCGCGTGGCGGCACGTCCACCAGCCCTGCGGCGTGCCGCCCGGCAGCCGCGGCGGCCTCGAAGTACGCGCGGTCCTCGTCGAGTCCGCGGCCCATCGTGGAGAGCTTGACGGGGGCGTCCCGCATCGCGTCGTACAGCCCGTCGACGCCGACCCGCACCACCCGGTGACGTGCCTTCAACGGCTCGGCCGCGTCGCGTACGGCGTCACCGAAATCACCAGGCAGATCCGGTACGACGACATCCGCCGGCTGCAGCGCCACTCGCCCGTACGCGGTCAGGCTGTGGTGCGAGATACCGCGGTGGCGCGGTCGCGGGTCGGCCTCGGAGATCCGGAGCGACGCGACGGCTCGGCCGCCCAGTGTGCCGATTGCGTTGACGGCCTCGCCGGACTGCACGCCGGAGAAGCCCCAGCGCGTTCCAGTGCCCAGATTGCCCGGACCTTGCGTGATGACGACCAACTCGGCGGACTGGACCTGCACAGCGGTCAGCAGACCGGTGTGGACGGTCACCGCCTCCTTGTCGCCGCCGTACGCCTGTCCAACAGTCACCGTGCCGCTGAGCCAGCCGGCGTCCCGCAGCGTTGCCACGTTGCGCGAGAACGCCAGCGGGAGCGCCCCGCCGTCCGTCATCACGTAAACGACCCGCGTGGTCGGCCGGGCCTCGTATACGCCCGCCAGCACCGCCGGGAGGGCAGAGTGCAGATCCGCGACGACTACCGGCGTACCGAAGAGGTCGTCCGCGTCACGGAGTACGTCGTGGTCGGGGGAGTCCTGTTCGTCGGCACCCATCACCATCGCCTGCAGCGGCGTGTACCGCGCCTTCACCAGGTGCCCGTGCTCCGGCGGGTCCTCCGGCAGCCGATCGGGTACGGCGACCACGAGCGCGTACCCGCCGGTCCCGAGACCGCGGTCCAGCGCGCCGACGTTCAGCAGCACCCGGTCACCCGCCACCGGCGTCCCGACGAGGTCCGGGTACGCCAACGCCCGTACAGACTGTTCCCCGACCGTGACTGTCAGTTCGACAGCCCCGGCCCAGCTGCGCCCGACCCCAGTCACCACACCATCACGCCACCGAATCACAGCCAGAGATTAGGGCATGACCCCCAACCCCACGCCTACTGCGCCGAGCACGTGCTCGCTACGGCGTGGGGTTGGGGGTCATGCCCACGGGTCGAACCGGTGTTCGAAGTTTCGGTGTGGAAAGGCGGGTTTTGGCCGCCTCGAGGCCGTAAGGTGGTCGGGTGTCGGCGCGGAAGAGTGAGCGACTGCTCAATGTGGTCATCTGCCTCCTGGTCGCGCGCACCTACGTGACCAAGGAGCGGATCCGCGAGGTCGTCGAGGGGTACGCGGGCCAGACCGACGACGCCTTCGAGAAGATGTTCGAGCGGGACAAGGACGAGCTGCGCGACCTCGGCATCCCCATCGAGATGGGCACCATCGACAAGTTCTTCTCCGACGAGGTCGGCTACCGGATTCGTCGCGACGTCTTCGAGCTCCCCGAGGTCCACCTGGAGCCCGACGAGGCCGCCGTGCTCGGTGTGGCCGCGCGGGTCTGGCAGCACGCCGGGCTGTCCGAGGCGACCACGTCGGCGGTGCTGAAGCTGAAGGCGGCCGGCATCCAGACGGACCAGTCCGCCCTGAGCGCCATCGAGCCGCACGTCGGCGCCTCGGAGCCGTCCTTCGACCCGCTCTGGGCCGCTGTGGTCGCGCGACAGGCAGTGCGCTTCCAGCACCTGCGGAGTGGTGCGTCAGAGCCCACCACGCGGACTCTGGAGCCCTGGGGCATCGTCTCCTGGCACGGCCGCTGGTATGTCGTCGGTCGGGACAGGGACCGTCAGGCGACCCGCATGTTCCGGCTGTCGCGGATCGGCGGCGCCGTGAAAACGGTGGGGGAGCCTGGCGCGTTCACCGTGCCGGAGGGGACCGACCTGCGGTCGCTGGTGACCGAGCTCGCACCGCCGCGTCCGACGTCCGAGGCGAAGGTGCGGGCGCGGACCGGCTCGTGTGTGAGCCTGCGCCGGCGCGCGAACGCCATCGAGCCGTACGAGGACGGCTGGGACCTGCTGCACGTCCCGTACGCCGATTCCTCGGTGCTGGCCGAGGAGATCGCGTCGTACGGACCGGATGCGGTGGTCGAAGGGCCTGGGGACGTGCTGGACGGCGTTCTGTGGCGGTTGCGGACGGTGGCGGGATGAAGGAGCGAAGCGAGGACGCGCATGAGTAACGCGCGTGATCAGGTGCAGCGGCTGCTGGCGCTGGTGCCGTATCTGCGGGAGAACGACGGTGCCCGGGTCGACGATGTCGCGAAGGAGTTCGGCGTCCGGCCGCGGCAGATCATCGCGGACCTGAAGGTGCTGTGGTTCTGCGGCCTGCCCGGCGCGCAGATGGGCGATCTGATCGAGATCGACATCGAGGCGGCCGAGGGCGACGGCGTCATCCACATCAACAACGCGGACTACCTGGCCCGCCCGCTGCGGCTGGCCGCCGCGGAGGCGCTCGCGCTGCTGACCGCGCTGCGGACGCTGCGCGAGGTGACCGCCGGCCCGGACCGCGACGCGGTCGACCGGGCGATCGCCAAGCTGGAGTGTGCGGCCGGTGAGGCGGCCGCGGCCAGTGAGGGTGCGGCGGCGCACGTCCACGTCGAGCCCGCGGCGCCGGAGATCGCGGCGATCGTCAACCGCGGACTGGCGGCGAAGCAGCGGTTGCACCTGACGTACGACGTACCCTCGCGGGACGAGACCACCGAGCGGGACGTTGACCCGATGCGCCTGGTCGTCTCCGAGGGCCGCACGTACCTCGAGGCGTGGTGCCGGCTGGCCGAGGACGTGCGGCTGTTCCGCCTGGACCGCATCGCGGCCGTCAAGCTGCTGGACCTGCCCAGCGAGCCGCCACCCGAGGCAACGCCCCGCGACCTGTCGAACGGCATGTTCCAGCCGTCCGAGCAGGACCTCCTGGCCACCCTCCAGCTGGCGCCTCCGGCCCGCTGGGTCGCCGAGTACTACCCGAACGAGTCCGTCGAGGAAGGCCCCGACAACTCGCTCATCGTCAAGCTCCGGGTGGCCGACACCGCCTGGCTGCAACGGCTCGTCCTCCGCCTGGGTGGCACCGCGACGGTCCTGGATCCGCCCGACCTCAGCACTCAGATCGCCGCCACGGCCCGCGAGGCGCTCTCGGCGTACGACGACCAGCTCAGCCCTGGCTGAGCAGCTTCTCGAGCGGGGAGCGGAAGCGGGGCGTGACGCGGACGCCCGCCAGCCAAGCGGTCCAGCGCTCGGCTTCGGCCTCGATCATCGCGGTGATGTCGGAGCCGACGTCTTCCAGCAGCTGAAATCGGACCTCACCGGACTCGGGCTGGCCCCAGCCGCCGATGATCTGGCCGTTGGACCAGATGGTGGGGCCGACGTTGCCGGTGGTGTCGAACAGCTTCGACTTGTGCGGGCCGAGGTACCAATCACGGTCCTTCCAGCCCATCGGAGTCGGGTCCAGGCCGGGGAGGAACGCCACCCACGGATCCACCGGGACCTCGGGCGCCTCGTCCCCGGGCAGCACGTAGCCGATCTGGCCGTCCAGGTCCACGGCGACGGCCTCCACCGCTGCCAGCGCCTTCTTCGTCTGCCCGAGCGTCCAACCGGCCCACCACTGCAGATCGGCCGCAGTGCCCGGCCCGAACGACGTCAGCCAGGCCCGCGCCAGCAGCTCCCGAGCCTCCTCGGCGGCGGGCTTGTCGGCGGGGCCGTCAGGCAACCAGTCCGCCGCGGGCGACCACTGGTGCTGACCGCTCAGCCACGTCCCGAGCGGCCTTCCGCGCACGATGCGGCCCTCGGCGGACAGCTGGAACAACACGCGACTCGTCACGTACGGCTGAGCGGCGTACGACTTGCCGGTCGCCATGTTCAACCGTGTCCGCAGCCGGGGCTCGTCGGCGGACAGCTCCTGCGCCGTCGCCGACCCACGCAGCGCCAGCGCGGTCGCTGTCGACTCCTCGACCGCGGCGAGCCAGCGCCCGCAGCCGTCCGCGTCCTCGGCCACCCCTGCCTCGCCGAGATGCTTGACCAGCAACTTCCGCTGCTTCACCGCGATGTCGTCCGTGCACGCCGCCTGCACGACCGGCGCGAACGGCGTCGGTACGACGAACACGGTCCGCCGCATGCCCAGCATCCGGATCAGCGACCGATCGTCGTACAGTGCACGCTCCGTGCCCGCGACGTCACTCCCCGGAACGCGGGCGGCAACGCTGAGATGCACGGTGGCCGGATCGGTGGCGTGCAACGCGACCATCGCCGCGGCCGCCTCGACCGGGTCCGCCGCCTGGCAGCCCGCTGCGAGCCGGTGCCGCCGCCCGAGCCGCGTACGCCGCTCCTCGATCCCGATCCGCACCATCAACGACCCTCGTCTCGCTCGGAAAAGCACCCGGACCACGCTCGGAACAGCTCATCACGCGTGGGTTCACCCCTGCGGGACACTCGGTTTTACCATCACGTTCCGACACCGTTGTCCACCGAGACCCACCGCGGGACGTGGGTCCCGGGCCGGATCGGGTTAGGCTCCTGGGTATGTACTGGTTCCTGCTCTTCCTCGCGGTGGTGGCGGTGTGGCTCCTGGTCCTCGCCCTGCTCGGGCTGAAGCTGTGGGGCCAGGGCAAGGCACTGACGCGTGAGTTGGTCGCCGCCCAGTCCAAGCTGGAGGCAGCGCAGTCCTCGGCCGGGTCCGGACAGACCCGCGGGGACGGCTGGAACCCGGCGTAGTATTCGGCCACGAACTCAGGCTCGAGCCCCGAGTTTGATGTTGGCAGTGTTTGATGGGAAAGGGAGATCGACATGGCAGCACCGCTCCTCGGTATGCCCCAAGGCGCAGAGTGGCTCGTCATTCTCGCGATCGTCGTGCTGCTGTTCGGTTCGGCCAAGCTGCCGGCGCTGGTGAAGCAGCTCGGCAAGTCGAAGAAGATCTGGGAAGAGGAGGTCGGCCCGCGCAAGAAGGACGGTGAGCTGACCGAGAACGCCTCGCAGCCCCCGGCGCAGCAGGCGGCCCCGCAGGCCCAGCAGGCCCAGCCGCAGGCGAACCAGGTGAACGGCCAGGCGCCGGGCGACGGCCTGCCGCCGACGCACACGGCCAACTGAGCCGAACGCCGCACTCGTGTCAATGGTGAAGTTCGGGCGGCGGAAGGAGAAGAAGGACCGCCACCCGAAGGACCCAGAGGGTCGGATGACCCTGCGCGAGCACATCGTCGAGCTCCGGAACCGGCTGCTCATCGGTGTGCTCGCGATCGTGGTGTGCACGGTGATCGGCTGGATCTTCTACAACGACGCGTTCAAGTTCCTGACCCAGCCGTTCCACACCAGCGTCGGTGACATCGCCCGGGAACAGGGCAAGGAGCCGATCCTGACGTTCCCCGGTGTCGGTGACGCGCTGACGTTCCGGATCAAGATCTCCGCGTTGTTCGGTCTGGTGCTGGCCAGTCCGGTGTGGCTGTACCAGCTCTGGGCGTTCGTCGCGCCCGGTCTGCACCGCAACGAGCGCAAGTGGGCCTACATCTTCTCCGGGATCGCGGCACCGCTGTTCGCGACCGGTATGGCGGTCGCGTACTGGACGCTGCCGAAGGGCATCGCGATCCTGATCAGCTTCACGCCGCTCGACATCCAGAACCTGATCGAGCTGCCGACGTACCTGGACTTCGTGATCCGGACGATGCTGGTGTTCGGTGTCGCGTTCCTGATACCGCTGGTCGTCGTGCTGCTGAACATGGTCGGCGTGGTGCCGGCGGCCGCGCTCGGGAAGTTCCGGCCGTACATCATCCTGGTCATCTTCGTGTTCGCGGCCGTCGCGACCCCGTCGGGTGACCCGTTCACGATGTGTCTGCTGGCGATCCCGATGTGTCTGCTGTTCTTCGCGGCCGAGATCATCTCGCGGATCAACGACAAGCGCCGCGCCTCCCGCTCCGAGGAACTGCTGGCGGACTGACGTGAGCCGAAAGATCGCGCTGGTGGTGAATCCCGCCGCCGGCCGGGGGCATGGTGCCCGGATCGCGCCGGCCGTGCACGCACGGCTCGTGAACGCCGGGCTCGCCGTCGACCGGTACGAGACGACCTGTGCCGAGGATGTCGGGACGATCGCGGCCGAGGTGGTCGCGTCCGGTGCGGACGCGGTCGCGCTGATCGGTGGCGACGGCACGATCCATCTCGGCGCCCAGGTGCTGGCGAACTCCGGGATGCCGTTCGGCGTCATCCCGGCCGGCACCGGTAACGACTTCGCGCGCGGGATCGGCGTACCGCTGAAGGACCCGGTCGCGGCGGCGGACCTGATCGTGGCCGGTAAGACCCGTGTGGTCGACCTCGCGGTCGCGAAGGACCGGTTCATCACCACCGTGGTGGCGGGCGGCTTCGACTCGCTGGTGAACAAGCGCGCGAACGCGATGAGCTGGCCCAAGGGCAGCTCCCGCTACACGGTCGCGACTCTCGCCGAGCTGCGCACGTTCACCCCGCTCGAGTACGTCGTGAGCGTCGACAGCCAGGTGATCGAGACCAGGGCCATGCTGGTCGCGGTCGGCACCGGGCCGACGTACGGCGGGGGACTGCAGATCTGCGCCGGCGCCGCGATCGACGACGGCCTGCTGGACGTGACGATCATCGAGCCGGTGTCCCGGCTGACGCTGCTGCAGCTGTTCCCGAAGCTGTCCAAGGGCACGCACGTCGGCCATCCGGCGGTCCGGGCGTTGCGCGGCCGCTCGGTACGGCTCGAGTCGCCGGGGATCACGGCGTACGCCGACGGCGAGGTGCTGGGCGCGCTGCCGGTGGACGTGTCGATCGCCCCCGCGGCCTTGACCGTCTTCGGCTGAGCGGAAACCGTAACAGTCCGAGCTGTTCTCATCTCCGGGCTCCGTCTGATAGGAAAGCTTCCTAACAGTTCATTCCTCGGACGCCCCTCGGAGGATCCACATGGAGAACCGCCCCACCCGCCGGTCCGCGCTGCTGCTCGGTCTGTCGCTCGCCGCCGTCCCGGTCACCGGCCTCGCCGTCGCGCGCTACGCACCGCAGGCCGACGCGGCCGAGTTGTCAGGAACGGTCCAGGCGACCGGGCTCGACGATCCCGCGAAGAAGGAGATCGCGATGCAGATCGTCTGCAGCGCGGAGAACTCCTCGCTGGACTGGAAGGCGCAGTACAAGTACATCGAGGACATCGACGACGGCCGCGGCTACACCGCGGGCATCATCGGGTTCTGCTCCGGGACCGGTGACATGCTCGACCTGGTCGAGCTGTACTCGGACCGCAAGCCGGGCAACGTGCTGGAGAAGTACCTGCCGGCGCTGCGGAAGGTCGACGGCAGCGACTCGCACTCGGGTCTGGACCCGAACTACACCAGGGACTGGAAGACCGCGGCCAAGGACACCGTCTTCCAGGGCTGCCAGAACGACGAGCGCGACCGGGTGTACTTCAACCCGGCCGTCAAGCAGGGCAAGTCCGACGGGATCCGCACCCTCGGGCAGTTCTGCTACTACGACGCGATCGTCATGCACGGTGACGGCGACGACGGCACCAGCTTCGGCGGGATCCGCAAGCGTGCGCTCGGCAAGGCCAAGCCGCCGTCGCAGGGCGGCAACGAGACGACCTGGCTGAACGCGTTCTTGGATGCCCGGGTCTGGGCGATGAAGCAGGAAGAGGCGCACAGCGACACCAGCCGGGTCGACACCGCGCAGCGGGTCTTCCTCCGCAACGGCAACTTCAACCTGGACACCCCGCTGGACTGGAAGGTCTACGGCGACCCCTACCACATCGGCTGAGGCTAGGGCTTCGCCTTCGGCTCGGTGCGGTCCGTCCGGTGATCGGCTTCCGCGCGCTGTCGCAGCATCGACAGTGACGTGGCGAGCTGGTCGAGAACCGGCGCGGGCAGCACCGAGCCGACCCATGTTCGCAGTTCCTCCTCGACGGTGGGTTTCGCGGCGTTCAGCACTCGTTCCCCTTCGTCGGTGAGGGCGACCAGCGAGGATCGCCGGTCGTCGGGGTTGGCGGTACGCCGGACGCGCCCGGCGGACTCGAGCCGGTCCACGGCCTTGCTGGTGGCGCCGACCGTGATGGCCATCTCGCGGGCGATGTCGAAGACCCGGGTCGTCCCGTGCGCCTCGATGAACCGCAGGAACTCGAACTGCCCGAGCGGGAGCTCGTGCTCCGCCTTCAGCCGGACGTCGAGAACGTTGTAGAGGCGCGTTTCCAGGCGGACCAGATCCGTGAACAATGCTGTGAGATCAGTCACGGAATTAGATTCCTCGGAATGTAGTTGGTGAGAACTATATTCCTCGGAATCTATCATCAGGAGATGGACCCATGGGCGCTGAAGAACGTGAAGCAGCACGCGGCATGATGCGGAAGGGTGCGGTCGGGCGATCGCCGCAGGAGCAGCGCGCCGACTTCGACAAACTGTTCGCCGACCTCCCGCTGGGTGACGACGTGACGCTGGCCGAGCGGACGCTGGGCGGCGTACCGGCGCTTGATGTGCGGGTCGAGGGTGCGGACAAGGCGGGCGTGATCCTGTATCTGCACGGCGGTGGTTACGTGATCGGCTCGGCGCGGACGGGGGCCAACCTGGCGGCGCCGCTGTCCCGGCGCAGCGGCGTTCCGGCGGTCTCGCTGGAGTACCGGCTAGCGCCTGAGCATCCGTTCCCGGCGGGGATCCATGACGCGCTGGCGGCGTACCGGGAGTTGGTCGAGAGTGGCCAGACAGTGGTGATCGCGGGCGATTCGGCCGGTGGTGGGCTGGCGCTGGGGACACTGCTCGCGGCCCGGGCCGAGGGGCTGCCGCAGCCTGCGGGCGTGGTGCTGTTCTCGCCGTGGACCGACGTCGCGCTGACCGGTCCGAGCATCGACTCGCGCGGCGCCTTCGATCCCTTGTTCAGCCGCCCCAACATGGCGGAGTCCGCCGAGCTGTACCTCGGTGGCGCGGATCCGCGGAACGAGCTGGCCAGCCCGGTACTCGCGGACCTCGAGGGCCTGCCGCCCCTGCTCGTCCAGGTCGGTACTGCGGAAGTGCTGCTCGACGACTCGCTCCGCCTGGTGGCCCGCGCCGCGGAGCAGGAGGTCGACGTCAGCCTCGACGTGGTGGCCGGGGCGCCGCACGTGTTCCAGTACTTCGCCGGGCTGATGCCGGAGGCCGACGAGGCGCTCGACCACGCCGCGACGTTCATCGCGAACCGCCTCCGCGACAAATCTGTAGGTGCCGTCGCATAGATTGGTGCCATGGGCGAGCGGAGCGAGGCCATCATTCAACAGAGCGAGCTGTGCTCACGGGCGCCCGCAGCGAAGCGAGGACGTTTGTGAGCACCCCGTCCGAGAAATATGCGACCTTCCGCTCGGACCAGGAGCATCCCGCTGTGAAGGAGTTCCGGGGGCTCTACGACTTCGAGCTGGACGAGTTCCAGCTCCGCGCCTGTGCCGCCCTCGAGGACGGTCACCAGGTGCTGGTCGCGGCGCCCACCGGCTCCGGGAAGACGCTGGTCGGCGAGTTCGCCGTCCATCTGGCCCTGCAGCGCGGCCAGAAGTGCTTCTACACGACCCCGATCAAGGCGCTCAGCAACCAGAAGTACTCCGATCTCGTGAGCCGGTACGGCGCGGACAAGGTCGGCCTGCTCACCGGTGATAACTCGGTCAACTCCGAGGCCCCGATCGTGGTCATGACCACCGAGGTCCTCCGGAACATGCTGTACGCCGGATCGAGCACCCTGCTCGGCCTGTCGTACGTCGTGATGGACGAGGTGCACTACCTGGCCGACCGGTCCCGCGGCGCGGTCTGGGAAGAGGTGCTGATCCACCTGCCGGACTCGGTGAGCGTGGTCTCGCTGTCGGCGACGGTCAGCAACGCCGAGGAGTTCGGCGACTGGCTGGAGACGGTCCGCGGTAACACCGTGGTCGTCCTGGAGGAGAAGCGGCCGGTGCCGCTGTTCCAGCACGTGATGGTCGGGAAGCGGCTGCACGATCTGTTCGCGGGTGAGGCGCCGACCGCTCGGGTCGGCGCTCCCGCGAAACCGGCCAAGTCGGGGAACCCGGCGAAGGCGGCCGCGAAGGGCGACCTCAAGGACCTGGTGAACCCGCAGCTGGTCCGGATCGCGCGGGACGACAACCGGATCTTCCGGGACGACTCGCGCAAGCCGCGGCGCCGGCGCGACCTCCCGAAGGGGCGGCCGTCGAAGAGCCACTTCACGCCGTACCGCTCGGATGTGGTGGAGGAGCTGGACGCCGGGGCGCTGCTGCCGGCGATCTACTTCATCTTCTCCCGCAAGGGCTGTGAGGACGCGGTCGTGCAGTGCCTGCGGTCCGGGCTGCGGCTGACCAAGCCGTCGGAACGCGACGAGATCAAGCGCGTGGTCGCCGAGCGGACGGCGGATCTCCCGGACGAGGACCTCGGCGTGCTCGGGTACCACGACTTCGCCGAGGCGCTCAGCCGCGGTATCGCGGCGCATCACGCGGGCATGCTGGCGGCGTTCAAGGAGGTCGTCGAGGAGCTGTTCGCGCGCGGCCTGATCAAGGTCGTGTTCGCCACCGAGACGCTTGCCCTGGGCATCAACATGCCGGCCCGTACGGTCGTCCTCGAGAAGCTCTCGAAGTGGAACGGCGAGGCGCACGTCGACATCACGCCGGGGGAGTACACCCAGCTCACCGGGCGCGCCGGGCGGCGCGGGATCGACGTCGAGGGGCATGCGGTCGTGCTCTGGCAGCCCGGGTTCGACCCGCGGGAGGTCGCCGGCCTGGCGAGCACCCGGACGTATCCGCTGCGGTCGTCGTTCTCCCCGTCGTACAACATGGCCGTCAACCTGGTCCGCCAGGTCGGGCGGACCAGGGCGCGCGACATGCTCGAGCTGTCGTTCGCGCAGTTCCAGTCCGACCAGGCCGTGGTCGGGCTGGCGCGGCAGGTGCAGCGCAACACCGAGGCGCTGGAGGGGTACAAGGAGTCGATCGACTGCCACCTCGGCGACTTCCTCGAGTACGCCGATCTGCGCCGCCGGATCGGTGAGCGGGAGGCGTCCGGTTCGAAGCGGCGCAAGCTCGACCGCCGGATCGAGGCGCAGGAGTCGATCGAGAAGCTGAAGACCGGCGACATCATCCGGATCCCGGCCGGCCGCAGCGCGGGCTGGGCGCTGGTGCTCGACCCGGGGATGCGGTCCGAGCGCGAAGGACCGCGGCCGACCGTCCTGACGCTGGACCGGCAGGTCCGCAAGCTGTCGATGGTCGACTTCCCGACCCCGGTCGAGGCGATCGGGGTCCTGCGGATCCCGCGGAAGTTCAACCCGCGCAACCCGCAGCAGCGCCGCGAACTGGCACAGGTCCTGCGGACCCGGACCGATCTCCTCGGTGAGGACGGACCGCCGTCGCGGACCCGTGGCCGGGACGTCGTCAGCCACGCGGACGACCCGGAGCTGCAGGAGATGCGGGCGCAGTTGCGCGCACACCCGTGCCACGGGTGCTCGGACCGTGAGGACCACGCCCGCTGGGCGGAGCGGTACTTCCGGCTCGACCGGGAGAACCGGGAGGTGCAGCGGAAGATCGAGCAGCGGACGAACACGATCGCCCGCCAGTTCGACCGGGTCTGCCAGGTGCTGGACGCGCTGCACTACCTGGACGGCGACAAGACGACGGAGGCCGGCGACCGGCTGGCGCGGATCTACACCGAGCTCGACCTGGTCGCGGCCGAGTGCCTGCGGCAAGGAGTGTTCGACGACCTCACCGTGCCCGAGCTGGCCGCGTGCCTGGCCGCATTGGTCTACGAGTCGAGGTCGAAGGACGAGCCGACGTCACCGCGGTTGCCGCGCGGCGACGTACGGCTGGCGCTGGAGCGGATGGGGTCGATCTGGCGAGACCTGTCGGCGCTGGAGCGGGACATGCGGGTGGACTTCCTGCGCTCGATGGACCTGAACTTCTGCTGGCCGGCGTTCCGGTGGGCGTCGGGTGCGTCCCTGGCCGAGGTGCTGTACGAGTCGGACCTGGCCGCGGGTGACTTCGTCCGCTGGGTGAAGCAGCTGATCGACCTGACCGAGCAGATCGCGGACGCCGCCGGCGACAGCGAGCTGCGGCGGACGGCACGCGCCGTCGTCGACCAGATCCGCCGAGGCGTGATCTCCTACGCGACCGTCGTCGACTGACACACCACCCCCACGCCACCGCCCGGAAAAGGGCCACCACCCCAATCGCGCCGTCAGCCTTTCGGTGGCCTCCGGCGGCGGGATACCACCGTGATGCGGCATGTGTCTACCGTAGGCAAGACCGCACCGTCGGGTTCGGTCCGCCAGTCGGCACATCAGTTCCGCGTTCCGCCCTCGCCGGGGATGATTCTTCGAGATCGCCTGGAAAACAAGGGATTCTTCGGGAAACTGTCGGTGGTGGTGGGTAGGGTTTTCGGTATGGATGTTCTCGGTGGGCGGTCGGTGGTTGCGTTGGGCAACCATGAGCTGCTGTCTGCGCTCGATGAGCTGGACGCGGAGATCATCCGGTTGCAGGGACTTCGGTTGCAGGTCGTCGCGCGGGTGGAGGAGAGCGGTTACGCGCAGGAGCTCGGTGCGCGGGACACGGTCGAGTTGCTGGCGTTCCGGCATCGGCGGGACCGGTCGGAGGCGTGGCGGGACGTGCGGCTGGCTCGCGCACTGCCGAAGTACGCGGCTGTCGATGCCGCGCTCACCGCGGGGATCGAGTCCGACGGTCTGGTGCAGCCGCTGCAGACCGCGCAGGCGGCGGCAATCGTGTTCGAGCTCGAGCGGGTCCGTTCGCGGGTGCGGGTGGAGGACCTGGACGTCGCCGAGGCTCAGCTGGTGTCGCTGGCCGCTCATCTTGCGCCGAAGGAGGTGCGGTCCGCAGCGAAGCAGCTCTGCGACCTGCTCGACGCGGATGGTCCGGAGCCTGCAGAGCAGAAGGCGTATGCCCGCGAGTCGCTGACTCTGGCCGCGGCCGAGAACGGCGTGAACTTCAGGGGCTACCTGGCCAACGAGAATGCGGAACTCCTGCGTGCCGTCGTCCATGCCGGTGCCCGCCCTCACAAGACCGTCGACGGCGAATACGACCCTCGCTCGCGCGACAAACGCCAGGCCGACGCCCTCACCACGGCGCTCACGATCGCCGCCAACGCCTGGGACACCAACACGGCGGCCTCCGGACAGGTGCCCGGGCACGGCGCCAAGGCGAACATCACGTCACCATCGACCTCGACGACCTCAAGTCCGCCACCGCCACCGCCACCGCCACCCGCACAGCCACCGCCACAGCCACAGCCACCGCCACAGCCACCCCCACAGCCACCGCCACCGGTACCCCCACAGCCACCCCCACCGCCACGGCCACCGGCGCGACCGCCACGGCTCATGCCACCGGTCAGACGGTGTACGGCGATGCCCTGTCCGCCGCGGTCATCCGTCGCTTGGCCTGCGATGCGAACGTCATCCCGATGGTCCTGGGTTCGAACTCCGAGCCCCTGGACGTCGGTCGCCGCGAACGCCTGGTCACCAAGGCGATGCGGCACGCGCTGAACACCCGCGACCGCGGCTGCGTAGTGTGTGCTGCACCGCCGGTGATGTGCGATGCCCACCACCTGATCTCCTGGCTCGACGGCGGCGGCACCGCCCTCACCAACCTCGCCCTGCTCTGCCGCCGCCACCACGTCGACCTCCACGCCGGCCGCTGGACCATCACCATCACCAACGGCCAAGCCCACGTAGCCCGCCCGACCTGGGCGACCCGATCACCCGCAGTCCCTGCCCAACCTGCAGGCCCAGACCCCACTCGCCCTGCTGGTGTGTGCGTCGCCCGACCTCCTGGCGCGGGTCCCACCCAACCTGGAGATGCAGATCCTGCCGGTGCTGCCCGTGCTGCCCGTGCTGCCCGTGCTGCCCGTGCTGCCCGTGCTGCCCGTGCTGCTGGTGCAGCCCGTGCTGCTGGTGTGCTGGCCGCCGGCTGCGATTCGCCGGTCGGCAAGTGCACCACGCCGTTCGAGTCTCTCGGGTCGACAGGCGGTCCTTGGGGCGACGCAGATCTGGCCGCTCCGCGGGACGGCCGTTGGAAGGCTGACGGAGCGACCCTCAGTGCCGCGGCTCGGTTCGCTGTTTGGGGTGAGCGCAGCGGCACGGAGTCCGACACCGGGCCACCGTGCTTCGCAACCATCTGAGTCCATTGGCTCGGGTTGGACGAGAGATACCAACACACGGTCGCCGCCCACCCGCGAACCCGACCACGCCAGACCACGCCCACCCGCGAACCCGCCTGCGCCCGACCGCGCCCACCCGCGAACCCGCCTGCGCCCGACCGCGCCCACCCGCGAACCCGCCTGCGCCCGACCGCGCCCACCCGCGAACCCGACCATGCCCACCCGCGAACCCGACCGCGCCCACCCGCGAACCCGACCGCGCCCACCCGCGAACCCGACCGCGCCCACCCGCGAACCCGACCGCGCCCACCCGCGAACCCGACCACGCCCGATCGCGCCCGATCGCGCCCGACCGTGCGCTGTGAGTCGGTTGAGCTGAGACGGGTTGGTTCTGTGCGGCGGAGTAGACCTCTTGGGTGAAAGACTTTCCGGGTTAGCTGCTGCCCCTGTGTTGAAGTTGAAGGAGAAGGCGTTCGTGGAGTTGTCGCGGCGGAGTTTCGGGAAGTTGGCTGTTGCTACTGGTGCTACCGCTGCGGTAGGTACTGGGGCCGGGTACCTGATCGGGCGGCCCGCCGATGCGGCCGCGACCTGGAAGACGACCGGGACCGCGGTCTCGGCGCTGGCCGGGTTCGACAATCAGATGAAGGCGTTCATGCAGGCGCGGGGGATCACCGCGGGGCAGGTTGCGGTGACGTACAAGGGGCGGCTGGTGCTTGCCCGCGGCTACAGTACGTCGACCGCGCTGACCGTGCAGCCGACCTCGCTGTTCCGGATCGCGAGCCTGTCGAAGTCGCTCACCGCGGCGGCGATCGTGAAGCTCGCGCAGGACGGGAAGCTGAGCCTGTCGACGCCGGTCGCGAACATCATCGACATCACGCCGGCGACCGGGCTGACGCGCGACCCGCGCTGGTCGCAGATCACGCTGTGGAAGGTGCTGCAGCACCTGGGCGGCTGGGATCGGGACGTGTCCGGCGACCCGGAGTGGAAGGACGCCACGATCTCCCGGACGCTCGGCGTACCGATGGAGCTGCACACCGCCGACGTGATCAAGTACGTCGCCGGCCAGAAGCTCGACTTCGACCCGGGCACGAAGTACGCGTACTCGAACTTCGGCTACACGCTCGCCGGACGGGTGATCGAGAAGGTCAGCGGACTGAGCTACGAGCAGTACGTGCAGCAGAAGCTGCTCGCGCCGCTGAAGATCAAGCGGATGGCGCTCGGGTACTCGATCGCGAAGCACAGCGGTGAGACGTCGTACGAGTCGCAGTACTCCGGACCGACCGTGCTGGACATGTCCGGGAAGACGGTGCCGGCGCCGTACGGGTCGTTCAGCATGCGGATCCAGGACGCGAACGGTGGCTGGATCGCGAGCGCGCCGGACCTGGTCCGCTGGGCGAAGATGTTCGACGCGCCGTCGAGCGTCCTGAACAGCACGTCCCTCGGCCGGGTCTGGGCGAAGCCGTCGATCGGCGTGAACGCCGACGGCTGGTACTACGGTCTCGGCTGGCAGATCCGCCCGGTCAGCGGCGGCACCGGGCGGAACACGTGGCACACCGGCAGCATGCCGGGCACGTACTCGATCCTCGTCCGCACGTACAACGGGATGAGCTGGGCCGCCGTGTTCAACCGGCGCGACGACCCCAGCGGCAAGTCGTACGGCGACATCGACGCCGCGCTGTGGACCGCGGCCAACGGCGTGAAGTCGTGGCCGACGAACGACCTGTTCCCGCAGTACTTCAGCTAGGGCGTGCCTCCCAATCCCCCGCCTACTGCGCGGGATTGGGAGACACGCCCTAGAACATCAACGCCCGGAAGTGCGGGCTGCTGATCTGGGCCTCGCCGGCCATCTCGGTCAGCACCTCGCGCAGGGTGTCGATCGCCGCGTCGCCGAGGCGCTTGCGGAGCCGGCGTTCGTAGGACTGGTGGAACTTCCGGGCCGCTGACAGGGCGGCCCGGCCCCGGTCGGTGAGGTGCAGGAGGCGCGCCCGCGCGTCGGCGGGATCCGGGCGGCGCTCGACGTACCCGCGGCGCTCCATGTCGTCGACGATCTGGCCGGCGCCCTGCTTGGTGATCTCGAGCCGCTCGGCCAGGCCACTGATCGTGGTCGGGCCGGCGGCCAGCGTCCGGAAGACGAAACCGTCCGACCGGCCTTGGTCCTCGTACCCGAGGCCGGCCACGTGTCCACGGAGTTCGCGGACGAACTCCTGGTCCGCCAGCAGTAACAGGATCCCCAGATCAGGCTTGCCCGTGTGTGTCATACGGGTCATGATAGTCAAGCTGGCTTGGTCAAGTCAGCTTGACTATATGGATGGGGGAACGATGCACGTGACGCATGCGGCCGACGCGCCGCGCTTCCAGCTGCCGGGAGTCGAGTTCGCCGGGCTCGCCGCGCCGAGCCGCGGGTCGGCAGGGCTGTGCACCTGGCGGCTCACGGTCGAGGCCGGGCACGGCGGCGACGCGCCGCACACGCTCGACCGCGACGAGGTGTTCATGGTGATCAGCGGTACCGTCCAGCTCGCTCCGGACGGCGACAAGCTCGGTCCGGGCGACGCAGTCGTCGTACCGGCGGGGGAGCCGATCTCGCTGACCAACCTCGGCGAGGACAAGGCGGAGCTGTACGTCGCCATCACCGCAGGATTCACCGGCTACCTGGCCGACGGTACGGCGGTCCAGCCGCCCTGGGCCCAGTAGAAAGCCCAGTAGAAAGCCCAGTAAGAAGCCCAGTAAAAAGCCCAGCAGCCGTCAGCAGCGCCGGATCGGTGCCGTGTACGTCGTGTTGCTCGCAGTGGCGACGTAGTAGTCGGTGACCCAGCTCCCGTCAGTGAGGCGGTCCCAGACTGCCGTAGTACCGACTCGCGAACCGGCCTGCTGGCAGGTGATCCACGCCAGCGCCCCGCCGGGCAGCGCGCCCGGGTACGTCGCGTACGCCGTACCCGGGCCGTGCCGGCGCGACAGACCGTTGACGGTGGTCTGGAACGGGAAGCTGCAGCCGGGGATCGGTGCGCTGTACCCGGGCTTGCTCGGAGTGCGCGTGTAGTAGTCGGTGATGTAGGTACCGTCGATGAGCTTGTTCCAGACGGTGGTGGTGCCGATCTTCTGGCCGAAGGTCTGACACACGACGCGGACCCCTGCGTTCGCCGCGATCGTGGAGCGGACCGGGTACGCCGTCGACGGGCCGCTGTACGAGTGGACCGTCGTACGGACGCTGTAGTGGTAGACGACGCTGGCGACCGGCGCGTCGAAGCGGTCGTTGTCGATGTTGAGGGTCACGCCGCCGTACGTCTCGGTGTGGTCGCCGCGGTACTGCTTGCCGCGCTGCCCGACCGCCCAGAAGGTGTCGGGGATACCGGCCCAGCCGGTCAGCGCACTGTTGCCGTCCCAGCGGGCGATCCACAGCGCGTCGGGCCGCGCGTACAAGGTGGAGTTGTACACCGCGGCCAGGTCGGGTGCACCGGAGGCCAGGTTGGCGTAGACGCCGGAAAGGTAACGCTGGACGTGCAGCTGCTTCGTCCACGCGGACAGGTAGTGCAGTACGGCGTTGCGGCAGACCGCGTTGGTCTTGTCGTAGTTCTCCATGTCGTTGTAGATCGCACTGCCCGGCAGAATGCCCAGTGCCTTCGCCTGCGCGACCGCGTCATCCGCGTTGCGGACCGCGTCGCGGTTCGACGCGGCTGTCGACATCTTGTACTTCCTGGTGCCGCAAGGAGCCTGGAGGCCCAGATAGATGGGCACCAGCCGCCAGCCCATCGCGGTCACCGACGTCACCCAGGACGCGGTGAGCTGCGGCTGCGCACAGGTGCGGTTGACCCCGCCGATGTAGATACCGATCGCCTTGTACGGCGAGGTGCGCCAGGCGGTCATCTGGGCGAGCGTGGGCGCCGTACAGGTGTCGAACGCCAGGCCGGCGAATCGGGTCGCGGTGGTGCCGGCGTTGTACGTGATCGGCGTCGTCGGCTCGGCGAACGCAGGGGCCGAGGGCCCGGCCAGCAGAACCGCGAGTGCAGCCACCACAACCTTGACCTTGAACACGGCGGTCACCCCCCGAACTCATTACATGCCGAGCAGCCCGCCCGCGCCAGTAGTCCGGCGTGGATCGCGCTAAGTTGTGCCCAGGACCGAGTTGGGAGGATCGATGCCGGAGATCGTAGAAGTCGGAGAACGCCCGTACGTCGCCCTGCGCGGCAAGGTCGCGATGGACGGGATCGCGGCGTTCGCGGACCGGTTGCGCGAGGTGATCGACTGGCTGGCGGCCAAGGAGATCGCTCCGAACGACGCACCGTTCTTCAAGTACGACGTGGTCGACATGGACGCCGGCCTGGTGCTCGAGATCGGGTTCCCGGTGGACGACCTGCACTCGGGTGAAGGCGAGATCGTCACCGGCGTACTCCCGGCCGGTCGGTACGCACAGGTCAGGTACCACGGCCACCCCGACGGGCTGCGGGGCGCTACGGGCGACCTGCTGGCGTGGGGCGAGGAGCAGGGCCTGGAGTGGGACGCCAACGGCGACCGGTGGACCGCGCGGCTGGAGATCTACCGCTCCAACCCGCGTGAGGTCCCGGACATGAACGACTGGGACACAGACCTGCAGTTCAAGCTGAAGGACTGACGGCGTGCCGACTGTCCTCGCTGGGGTCGGTCGGCTCGACGGAGAGCGGATCCGGCATGTGGCGTCGCCGCTGATCGAGCTCGGCTGTGCCCTGCACGTGCTGGCCGAGCCCTCGCACCATGAGCGGGTCGAGTGGGCAGCGTCGGCACCACTGTCCGCGGACCTACGCGCTGAGCTGACGCAGTGGGCGTGGACCGTACGTGCGGTCCGGGCGCGGTTCTTCGCCACCACGTCCGCTACCGGCCTGCCGTCCTGGTCCGACGAGCTGGCCGCGCTCCGCTCGCGTCCACCGGAGGAGGTGGCGGCCGAACTGGTCCGGCCGTTGCGCGGGCGCCCATTGAGCAGCCGGCACGTCGACTCGGACGCCGTACTCCACTGGGCGCGCAGTCGCGGCCGGTCCGTCGCCGCGCTGGTCGAAGCGCTGCTGACCGATCCCGCAGAGCCGGTACGGCGGTTTGTCGACCTGCTGGACGCCTGCTGGCAAGAGTGGTTCCGTGACGTCTGGGAGTCGTCGCGGGACACGCTGGCGGCCCGCGGCCGGCACGATCGCGACCTGGCGATCCGGGACGGTGCCGGGGCGATGCTGTGTTCGCTCGACGGCTCGATCGTGGTGCGGGACGGCGACAGCGTCGTCGTACAGAAGGTGCAGAGCAAGCGGATCGACGTCAGTACGCGGTCGCTGTTGCTTGTGCCGAGCAACTACATCGCGCCGCACCTGTTCCTCGGCGAGATCCCAGGTGAGCCGGTGACGGTGATCTACCCGGCCGACGGGCGCGCGGCCGTCGTACCGACGGCTCAGCAGATCCGCGCTCGCCTCGATGCGCTCGCCTCTCCCGATCGGCTCCAGGTCTGCCGGGCCGTCGCCAGCGAAGCCCGTACCGCCGGTGAGATCGCCGCGCTGTGGGGCCTGCACCCGACCCAGGTGACCCGTCACCTGCGGGCCCTGACCCGGGCCGGCCTCGTCACGGCCGAACGCCAAGGGCGTTTCGTCGCCTACCGCTTGGACAACACCGCGCTGACGACCCTGGGCACCGATCTCCTGACCCTGATCCTGCGCTGATGGTCAGGCGGCCACGGGCTTGAGGAGGTCGCGGAGGTCTCGGGCGGCGCTGAAGCCGGCCCGGTTGGCGCCGATGGTGCTGGCGGACGGCCCGTAGCCGACGAGGTGGATGCGTGGGTCGGCGACCGTGGCTGTGCCGTTCATCCGGATGCCACCGGACGGCTCGCGGAGGTGCAGCGGCGCGAGATGGGCCAGGTCGGCGCGGAAGCCGGTCGCCCAGACGATCGTGTCGACGGACTCGCGGCGGCCGTCGGGCCACTCGACACCGTCAGGCGTGATGCGGGCGAACATCGGCAGCCGCGTGTACACGCCACGGTCCCAGGCGGCCTGCTCCTGCTGGCGGATGTGCAGGCCGGTCACGCTGACCACGCTCCGGGGCGGGAGGCCGGCCCGGACCCGTTCCTCGACCCGGGCCACGACCTGGCGCCCGTACTCGGGGGAGAAGTCGTCGTTCGTGCGCCACTCCGGTGGTCGGCGCGTCACCCAGGTCGTGGTGGCGACCTCGGAGATCTCGGCGAGCAGTTGGACGGCAGAGGCCCCGCCACCGACCACGAGCACGAGTTGCCCGGCCAGCTCGGCGGCCCCGCGGTAGTCGGCGGTGTGCAACTGCCTGCCCTGGAACGTCTCGATGCCGGGGTACCACGGAATGAACGGCCGGTCCCACGTCCCGGTCGCATTCACCAGTGCAGCGGTCTCGTAGGTCCCGTTGGACGTCTCGACCACGAAACCTTCGTCCGCGGGCCGCACGCTCTCGACTGCCATCGGCCGCAGTACCGGGAGATCGAAGGTCTTCTCGTAGTCCGCGAAGTACTCCGGTACGAACTCGTTCGCCTGCTCCGCACCCGCGCTCGGCGGCACCGGAACACCCGGCAGGTTCGCGATCCCGTGCACGTCGTGCATCGTCAACGAGTCCCACCGGTGCTGCCACGCGCCACCGGGCCGCTGGTTCCGGTCCAGCACGACCACCTCGTCGTACGGCGTGAATCCCAGCCGCACGAGATGGTACGCGGCCGACAGTCCCGCCTGTCCCGCACCGATCACCGCTACCTCGAGCACATCATCACCAACGCCCGGTGCGGCTGGTGTCTTCCCGGCTACCGTGACGACCATGGACCTCAGCGCGGCGTACGGCTTCCGGATGGACTGGCTCGTCAGCTTCGTCGCCGTCACCCGGTACGGCGGGTTCTCGGCGGCAGGGAAGGCGGTGCACCGGGGGCAATCGCGGATCAGCGAGCATGTGGCGGATCTCGAGCGTGCCCTCGCCGTACAGCTCTTCGACCGCGGCTCGCACCCGCCACGCCTGACGCCCGAGGGCCGCGCGCTGCTGCCGCGGGCCGAGGAGATTCTGCGCGGCGTGCAGACCCTGGCTGCCGGGGGAGAGGTGCGCTTCGGTGCCTACCCGAGCGCCGCGGCCTGGCTCTTCCCCCAGGTCGTACGGCGGCTCCCGGACGGCATCCGGCTGCTACTCGTCGAAGGCCCGAGCATCGACCTGGAGGCCGCGCTCGTCCGCGGCGACATCGATCTCGCGATCCGGCCGGTGCATCCGCTCGTCGCCGACGAGTCGTTGATCCACGAAGTCCTCTGGACGGAACCGCTGACCGCCGTGTTCCCCGAGCGCCACCCGCTGGCCGCCGCCGAGTCCGTCACCCTCGGGCAACTCAGCGAGCTCCCGCTGATCTCGATCGGCGAGAGTGACGACCCGCGGCAGTTCGAGTCGCACCTGGCCTTCGCGTCGAAGGGACTCACGCCGGAGTTCGCGTTCCGCACCAACCAGCCGCAGACCCTGCTGTCCTTGGTGCGGCACGGGCTCGGTGTTGGCGTCACCAACCAGTTGGCAGTTACCACGGCCAACCTGACCGGTGTGCGCCTGGTACCCATCCACGACGCCGGGGTGGCGCGTCAGGTCGCCCTGTTCACGCGTCGGGACCACCCGTCGTCGCCGGCGTTGCTGAAGGTAGTCGAGGTGGTTCAGCGGATGAACTGGTCGACGTAGCCCGCGCCCAAACCGTTCGCGCCGTAGTGGTCCCGGCACAGCTGGATCTTGGTGAAGGTGTCCTCGTAGCCGGTCTGGTTCCCGGCCTCGTCGACGTAGATCATCGCGCCCGAGATGTTGAAGAACGTGATCATCTCCGTGCAGTCCTCGGGGACGCGCAGCGTGTGGATCTCGCCTGGCGGCTCGTACACGAAGGACCCGGTGTCCGCGACCCAGTCGTGTTCGTCGTACTGCCACTTGCCCTTGATCACGTAACCGAACACGGCGCTCGGGTGCCGGTGCCGGGAGACGACGCCGGCCCGGGTGACCTTGAGCAGGTTGCACCACTGACCGGTGATCGTGTTCAGCATCAGCGGCCGGAACCATACGTCCGGGGCCTGCGGCACCCAGAGCCGGTCGTCGTCGGGGACCGCCTGGACGGCGATCTCCGCGGGGACACCGGTAGCGACCGGGATCATCTGGTTCTCCTCACATGCTCAGGTAGCCGCCGTCGACGGGGACGACGGCGCCGGTGACGAAGCCCGCATCCGGTCCGGCGAGGAACGCGATCACGCCCGCGACCTCGTCGGGGGTACCCCACCGAGCCATCGGCGTACGGGAGAGGATCCGGTCCGAGGCGACCGCGTCGGACTGCAGTGCGGCGGTCAGGTCGGTGGCGATCCAGCCGGGCGCGACCGCGTTCACCCGGATGCCGTCCGCGGCCCAGGCGACCGCCAGCGACCTGGTCAGCTGGACGATCCCGCCCTTGGAGGCGCTGTACGCGGGAACCAGCGGCCCGCCGAAGTAGCTCAGCATCGACGCCACGTTGACGACACAGCCGCGACTCGCGGCGAGCAGCCCGTACGCCGCCTCGGCCGCGCGCATCGCCCCGGTCAGGTTGATCTCCACGACCTCCCGGAAGACCTCCGGCCGGTGCTCGTCCCCGCGCCGGATGACGCCGGCCGCGTTCACCAGGACGTCGAGACTCCTCAGCGACCCGATCAGCTCCTCGAGTGCGCCGTCGGCCCGTAGATCGAGCTCGACCTCGGAGGGGCCCGCTTCGAGCCCGGCCGCGACGACGTGCAGTCCGTCCGCGGCGAGCCGCCGTACCGCGGCCGCGCCGATGCCACTGGTGCCGCCGACGACCAACGCTGAGCGGACTGTCATGCCCGTCATGGTCTCGGGCGCCGCGGGTCGCGGCAAGGAAAACCCGGAGGGCGGATCGATGCGATCCGCCCTCCGGTACCCGGCTGCCTCCCCGCCCCGTGCCGATCGAGAGTCGGCACCGGGCGGTGGATCAGCCGGCGCTCACGTCGATCCGCCGGTGGTACCGCTGGCCGGCCTTGCCGCCGATCAGCGCCGCGAGCAGCGTGATCACCACGCCCGCGATCAGCGCCACCACCCCGCCGGACGTCAGCGTGTCGGTGGCGATCGGAACCGACGGCAGGTCGACCCGGTCCAGTACGTCGTACTGCGAGCCCGCCAGTGCCGCGACACCCGCGACGACCGCGGTCACCACGACACCGATCATCCAGACGCCGAAGCCTTGCCGGGCACCGTCGAAACGCGCCAGCCGCCCGGCGACGTACCCGCCGTTGTAGTACCCGATCGCCAGGATCAGCACCAGCACCACGCCGGACGCGATTCCGATCGTGCCGGCGTTGGCGCTGTTCCACGCGATCGGGCTGTTCCACGAGTTCGGGATGGCGTAGTCGATCGCCGCCGCGATCGCCCCGGCGATCCCGGTCAGCAGTGTGGTCAGTCCGATCGCGACCAGCCAGCCGAAGAACGCCGCGCCGGCCTTGTACCCGCGGTACGCCGGATCCACCTCGGCAGCCGGCGACGTGGTGACGTCCGCCCGGTGCCGGCTGTACCCAGCGTCCCCGGCGTCCCCGGCGTCCCCAGCGTCCCCAGCGTCCCGGTGGTCCTCGTACGTCGCGGACGGGTCCAGTCGCTCGACCCGCGTGTCTTCCTGGTGTTCCTGAATCATTGTCAGCTTCTCCTCACCGGACAAGCCCCGTGTGACCACCCGGTACCCCGGTGTGAAACCGACAGATTCAGACTGCCGGTCAGAGCAGCTGGTCGATCCGGTCGTGGTAGCGGCGGCCCGCCTTGCCGCCGATGATCGCGGCCAGCAGCGTGAGCAGCAGCAACGCGGCCGCGGCGGCGATCCCACCGAGGGCGAGGGTGCTGTTCGACAGGGCGACGTCCGGGCGGTTCAGGTCGCTGATCACGCCGTACTGGTGGTCCAGGAACCAGCTGCCGCCGCCCGCGACGGCGCCGACGAGCAGCGCGATCATCCAGACGCCGAAGCCCTGCCGGCCGCCGTCGAACCGCGCGAGCCGGCCGGCGACGTAACCACCGGTGTAGAAGGCCAGGGTGAGCATGAAGATGCTGACCGCGGCAGCGGTGATCGCGGCAGCGCCGGGCTGCGCCTTGGCGTCGCTGGTGCTGTAGTCGAGGATCTCGGCGGTCCCGAGCGCGGCGGCGGACACCGCTGCCATCAGCAGGACCGACATCGCGATCGCGATCAGCCAGCCGAAGAACGCGGCGCCGAACTTGAACCCGCGGTACGACAGCAGGTCCGGATCGACGTCCGGGTCCGCGCCGACGGCACCCGCGGAGCCCTGCCGGTCCGGGGTGACCGAGATCGTGGTCATCGCCCGGTTGGCGGCCGCGCGAGCCTCCTCGTAGCGCTGTGTGCTGGTCGTATCGCCCGCGGGCGGGGTGATCGTCGCGGTGTCGCCGGGGTACTGCTGACTCATGTCCGCTGGCTCCTCACTGGTGGGGCTTCGGGGCGGTCCCTACCCGTCCGCACCGCAGCTGACACGGGCGGTGCCCGGATTTAACCGACTCCTGGCGTGGTCTCACTGACCGTCGCCGGGTATCGGCGCGGAGTGATGACCAGCGGTCCGGCCGGGCGGGGCACAGTACGGGTCTGTGACGAGCCGACCAGGAGCAGACACCGCATGTCAACGGTTTCCGGTACGAGTTCGGCCAGCGTTGTCACGGTGATCATCTCCTCCGGACCGCCCACGTCGCGGCCGACGACCACCGGCGTACCGGGGGCGCGGTGCTCGAGCAGCAGGTCCCGGGTCGCCGCCACCTGCCAGGTGCGGGACTTCGACGCCGGGTTGTAGATCGCGATCGCGAGGTCCGCGGCCGCGGCGGCGCTCAGCCGCCGGGCGATCACGTCCCACGGCTTGAGCCGATCCGACAGCGACAGCACGCAGTAGTCGTGGCCGAGCGGCGCTCCGACGCGGCTGGCGACGGCCTGCGCGGCGGTCATCCCGGGCAGCACGTGAACGGCGATATCGGCGTACTCCGGCTCGGCGGCGACCTCGGTGACCGCGCTGGCCATGGCGAACACGCCGGGGTCACCGGACGAGACCACGACGACGGTGGAGCCCTTCCGGGCCAGGTCCAGCGCGAAGGCGGCGCGTTCGGACTCGACGCGGTTGTCCGAGCCGTGCTTGCGCTGCCGCGCGCGGTCGGGCAGGCGGTCGACGTACGTCGTGTAGCCGATCACGTCGTCGGCACCGGCGATCGCGGCGCGGACCTCCGGGGTCATCCACTCGGGCCCGGCCGGTCCGAGGCCGACCACCGTGACGGAGCCTTCGGTGGCGGTCCTGGTCGCCGGGGGAGCGAAGGTGTTGTTGATCGGGCTGGGCAGGAGCGCGAGGGAGAAGTACGGGACGTCTTCCGGGTCGACCGCGGTGAGCGGGGCGGTCCGCTGGGCATCGGTGGTCGCGCGTTCGACGTACCAGGCCTCGTCGGCGCGGCCGGCCAGCTCGAAGGCCTCGCGGACCCCCGCGAACGTACGGCCGAGCTTCAGGACGGCGGCCGCGTCGGTCGAACGGAGCCGCTCGGCGAGGACATCCGGCGGGAGCGTGCCGGGCAGGACAGTGAGGATCTCGTCGCGCTCACACAGTGGGCGCCCGAGCACGGCGGCTGCGGCGCTGACCGACGTCACGCCGGGAACGACCTCGCACGGGTAGCGATCGGCCAGCCGCTTGTGCATGTGCATGTAGGAGCCGTAGAACAACGGATCGCCTTCGGCCAGCACGACGACGTCCCGGCCGGCGTCGAGATGCGCGGCCAGCCGGGCGGCGCAGTCGGCGTAGAAGTCGTCCATCGCGCCCTGGTAGCCGCCGGGGTGGCCGGTCGTCTCGGTGGTCAGCGGATAGACCAGGTGCTCCTCGATCTGGCCGTCGGTCAGGTACGGCGCGGCGACCGATCGCGCGATGCTCCGCCCGTGCCGTGCACTGTGGAACGCGATCACGTCGGCGGCCCCGATCAGCCGCGCCGCCTTGACCGTCACCAGTTCCGAGTCGCCGGGCCCGAGCCCGACTCCCCACAGCCGCCCACTCATTCGGCCTCACTCGCGATCGCGTTGACGGCGGCCGCGGTGATCGCGCTCCCGCCGCGGCGGCCCCGGACCACCAGGTACTCCAGGCCGAGGTCGTTCGCGGCCAGCGCGTCCTTCGACTCGGCGGCGCCGATGAACCCGACCGGGAGCCCCAGCACCGCGGCCGGACGCGGCCCACCCGCGGCGATCACCTCGAGCAGCCGGAACAGCGTGGTCGGTGCGTTGCCGATAGCAACCACCGCGCCCGGCAACCGGTCCAGCCACAGGTCGACGGCCGCGGCGCTGCGGGTGGTTTCCAGCTCCTGCGCCAGCTCGACCGTCCGGGCGTCCTGCAGCGTGCAGATCACCTCGTTGCCGGCGGGCAGCCGTCGCCGGGTGATCCCGGCCGCGACCATCTGCGCGTCGCACAGGATCGGTGCACCGCCCTGGAGCGCGGCTCGCGCGTTCTTCACCACGGTGGGCGACCAGGCGAGATCCGCGACCAGGTCGGTCATGCCGCAGGCGTGAATCATCCGGACGGCGACCTGCGCGACGTCCGCCGGCAGTCCGTCCAGCGCCGCCTCGCCGCGGATCGTCGCGAACGACCGCCGGTAGATCTCCGCGCCGTCGCGCACGTACTCGTAACTCACAACCGCACCCCGTCCACCAGATACCCGTCACTCACCGCAAGAACATCCACGAACGCCGCAGCCGGTTTCCCGCACCGCCGCTCGCACCCGGACCAATGCACCCGCCGCCCATCCCTTCGCATACCTGGCATCAGCTGCGTCGCATCCGCCCGGACGTCAGCCAGCGCCTTCGCACACCGCGGTCGACCCGCGCAGGCCGTGACACCCTCCCAGACCGAGTCCGGCGTCGTCACCAGCCCAACGTCCTCCAGTCCGGCGTCCTCCAGTCCGGCGCTGTCCGCCGGGACCACGACGGAACGCCAAGGCGTCACTCGGATCTCGCCTGCCACCTGAGTGAGCGCAACGGCCTGCTGCTGCGTCAGACTGCCCAGCGGCACGGTCACGACCAGCGCGGTCCCCTGTACGCCGGCAGTCACGCGCGTCGCGTGACTCGCAGCGACCTCCTCTGAGGGCAGTCGCAGTCGGTCGAGAATGCGCTCAGCGCCCTCAACGAGCTCAGCGATCCGCCACTCCTGATCACGCATCGCGAGAAAGGCCTCCGCCGCAGCCAGCATCAGCTCGGGCATCTGACTCCACTCGACTCGCGCTCCGCGAGTCCCGAGGCTCAGTACGCCGGTCCGCTCGTCAACCGCCCGCACCGCGACATCCGCCTTCACGTCCGCGAGATCGCCGCGCCCGTCGTCGAGCGCGAAAAGAAACCGCCCAGGCAGATCTGCCAGCGCAGGGCGAGCACACAGCGCCTGATCCAGCGCGGCTGCCATCGGAAGTACGTCGTACCGCGTGTGTTGGTCCAGACCGGAGAGTGGTGAGGCGAGGACGTTGCGGACGCGCTCGTGGGCTATCGACGGGAGCAGGCCGGCTGCGAAGAGCCGGTCGGAGAGCTCCCGCGGCCCGTCGGTGTTCAGCCCGCGGATCTGGATGTTCCCGCGCGACGTGAGCTCCAACCGGCCGTCGCCGAGGTCGGCGGCCGCAGTTCGCAGTACGTCGAGCTGTACGGCGGTCAGCAAACCGCCGGGCACGCGGACGCGCGCGAGACCACCGTCGGCCGCCTGGTGCACCGCCAGCACACCAGGGCATCGATCGCCTTCAGTCCTCGCCACAGCCGTGATGCTACGTGCCCGAAACTTGCTGTGTTCTGGACCACAGCAGCACCCCGACCGTCAGCACCGCGCACGCGCCACCCGCGACCATCGCGACCGACACCGACCACGCGTCCACCACGAGTCCTCCGAGCAGCGCTCCGATCGACAACACCGCCTGGAACGAGGACGTGAACCACACGGTCGCTGCCTCCCGAGACTCGGGTGTCGCCTGCGCGAACATGGTCATCGAGCAGACAGGTATGCCGCCGTACCCGAGGCCCCAGATCACCAGCAGTAGCAGGGCTCCCGGCGTACTCCGGCCGACGACTGGCATCAGAAGCGTCGCGACGGCGATCAAGGCAGCGCAGGTGATGAAGGTGCTGTTGAGGCTGCGTGCGACGGACAGGCCGGCGATGACGTTACCGACCAGGCCGGCCGCGCCGTAGACGAGCAGGAAGAGGCCGATGAGTTCTGGGCGCACCACGTCGCGGAGGAACGGTGTGACGTAGGTATAGGTCGCAAAATGCGCCGTCACGATCAGGCAGGTGACCAGGAGCGCACTTCGACTGCGAAGGAGGGCTTTGCGCAGTACGGCGGCCCGCGTGACCTGCAGGGGAGGGAGCGGCGGCACTGTGGCGCGTAGCGCTACCAATGCGAGCAGAGCGAGGACTCCGAGGGCGAAGAACGACGTACGCCAGCCAGCGAGCTCTCCGACGAACGTACCCGCTGGTACACCGAGCACCGAGCCCAGTGGGACTGCCGAGAAGATGACTGCCGTCGCTCGCGTTGCCCACCGCTCCGGGACCAGCCGGCCGGCCAGACCGGCTCCGATCGACCAGAAGCCTCCGATAGTCAGTCCGACGAGGATTCTGGCGACCAGCTCGAGACCGAAGACCGGCGCGGTCGCCGCGAGGAAGCCCGCAGCGGCCAGCAGCAGCATCAGTGTGCAGAGCATGAGCCGCCGGTCCAGTCGTGCTGTGACGAGGGTGACGACCGGTGCGGCGATCGCTGCGACCAGTCCGGGGATGGTCATCAGCCAGCCGGTCCGTCCCGGAGTGAGGGCGAAGTCGGCGCCGATCGGGGTCAGCAGTCCGATCGGGAGGATCTCGGTGGTGACGATCGCGAAGATCCCGAGCGTCACCGCACCGACGCCGAGCCATCGGACGGTCGCCGGCCGGGTTGCGGTCAGGGTTGTCATGGGTTCCAGGCAACCGCCCGCGATACGCGGCGGCTCGCGGTTTCGCGACACCGCGGTCCCGCGCGAGATAGCCGTCGCTTTCCCGCGACTGCCGGTGCGGGGTTACCGGCGGTCGCGGGGAATGATCCGGCTCGGGATCATCTGCCGGTAGATGATCCCGCGTTACCCTCGAAGGTATGGCGCAGCTCCCGGAACGTACCGTCCCCGACCTCACCGGCTACCTCACGCATGCCGGTCATGTCCTCGAGACGCAACTCTCGGCGGCGCTCGCGGAGGTCGGTCTGACGCTGCGCATGCAGTGTGTACTGCGGCACGCGCTGGAGGCGGAGCGTACGCAGATCCAGATCGCCGAGCTGTCGTACCTGGACAAGACCACGATGGTGGTCACCGTGGATGCACTGGAGAAGGCCGGGTACGCCGAGCGGAAGCCGTCCGCCACCGACCGCCGGGCCCGGATCATCGCGGTCACCGAGGCCGGCGCGAAGATCGCCGCCGAGGGACAGAAGATCGTCGACCGCGTGCACGCCGAAGCCCTCGCGACCCTCACCGCCCCCCAGCGCCAGACGTTCGTCGACGCTGTCACCACCCTGGTCGACGGCCCGCTGGCCACCCCGGTCTCCGCCCAGCCGGTACGCCGCTCCCGCCAGCGCGCAAGCTGACCACCCGCACCAGCCACTCCACGGCATTAGTCCGATAAGAGATCGTCTATTACGGGACTATCTGTTAGGGTCCTTCTTGTCGGATTCGAGGACAAGGAGAGACCTGTGAGTGTGGACGTGGTGGAAGCGGCCGTGGGGCGCGGGCGGGCCCTGGTCGTGCTGTGCGTGATGCAGCTGATGATCATCCTCGACGGGACCGTCGTGACCGTGGCGCTGCCGACGATCCAGCAAGACCTCGGGTTCTCGCAGGCGGGGCTCGCCTGGGTACTGAACTCGTACCTGATCGCCTTCGCCGGGCTGCTCCTGCTGGCCGGCCGGATCGGGGATCTGATCGGCAGCAAACGCGTGTTCGTCGCGGGCCTCGGCCTGTTCACCGCGGCCTCGCTGCTGTGTGGCCTGGCGGCGAACGCGGAGGTGCTGATCGCCGGCCGGTTCCTGCAGGGGGTCGGCGGCGCGCTCGCGTCAGCGGTGATTCTCGGGATGATCGTCAACCTCTACCCGGCACCGGGCGAGCAGGCGCGGGCCATGGGGGTCTACAGCTTCACGGCGGCCAGCGGCGCGTCCATCGGGCTCATTCTCGGCGGCGTGATCACCCAGACCATCGGCTGGCACTGGGCGTTCCTGATCAACGTCCCGATCGGCGTGCTCTCGTTGGTGTTCGCCGTACGGGTGCTCGGTCACCAGCCCGGGCTCGGTCTTTCGAAGGGCGCGGACGTCGTCGGCGCCGTGCTCGTGACCGCCGGCCTGTCACTCGGCGTCTACACGATCGTCCAGACCGCTGAGCCGCAGGCGACGCTGACCCGAACTCTCCTGCAGGCTGCTGCCGCGCTCGTGCTGCTGGCGGTGTTCGTCGTGCGCCAAGCCCGCATCAAGAACCCATTGCTTGCCCTGCGCATCTTCCGGCGCCGGCAGCTCAGCGTCGCGAACCTAGTCGTCGTACTGCTCTTCGCGGCCGGCTTCGGCTTCCAGTTCACCACCGCGCTGTATGTCCAGCGGGTTCTCGGCTACGACTCGCTCACCACCGGCCTCGCCTTCCTGCCGGCGCCGCTCATGAACGCACTGATGTCACTGTCCATCGCACCGCGGCTGACCGTCCGCTTCGGCCCTCGCAAGATGCTGGTCGCCGGACTGATCGTCTTCCTGCTGGCCCTGCTCTGGATCAGCCGCGCACCGGTCGACGGCTCGTACGTCGTCAACGTCGGCCCCGTGCTCGCAGTGATGGGTGCCGGCATCGGAGTGGCCATCCCGGCGTCGATCATGCTCGCCATGTCCGGTGCGGACCCCACCGACGCCGGGCTGGCCTCCGGACTCAACAACACCGCACAACAAGCCGGTGCGGCCATCGGCACCGCCGTACTCGCGACGCTGGCCGCCTCGACCACCACCCGCCGCCTGGGCCAGCACGCCGGCGACCTGCTCGCCCTGAGAGACGGGTACGGCGCTGCGTGGCTCGCCGCGGCCGGATTCGTTCTCGCGGCGGTACTGCTGTCGATCGGTCTACTGAGGGCGGCCCCAACCGACCAGTAGTCTTTCGGCCGTGAGTACGCCGAGAGATCCCGATCGCCTGGTCCTGTTCACCGACGCAGTCGTGGCGATCGCGATCACGTTGCTCGTGCTGCCGCTGGTCGACCTGGTCCCGGAGGTCAGGTCGGACGGCGGCGACGCGGTCTCGGTGATCACCGACCATCGGCAGGAGCTGTTCACGTTCCTGCTGAGCTTCGTGGTGATCGCCAACTTCTGGCTGGGGCACCACCGGGTGTTCGAGCACGTCCGCGCCTACAACCCGCTGCTGATGCGACTGAACCTGCTCTGGCTGCTCGCCATCGTCGTGCTGCCGTTCCCGACCGAGATTATCGGTACGTTCGACAGCGACCGCTTCACCGCCGGCATCTACGTGGGGACGATCCTGGTCCTCAGCATCCTGCAGTCCGCGATCACCTGGCTGGTGCACGGGCACAAGGAGCTGGAGGACCCGGACAACCCGGTCAGCAAGCGCCAACTCGTTGGCACGCTGCTGCTGACCGGGCTGACCGTCGTCGCGTTCCTCCTGGCGGCCCTGGTGCCGGGAGTGAACTTCTACGCGATGCTGCTGCTACTGCTGTCCCCGTTGCTGATGCCGGTGTGGAGCAAGCGCTTCACGCGCCAAGAGCAGTCCACAACCCACACTGGTGCTCAGCAGTGAGGTTCACCGGCTGAATCCCGTTCTGGTCGGTCGGCGCGAGCGACAGCCCGTTGACCGCGCGGACGCCGGTCGGTGACCAGTGCGGCCGGTCCGGTCCGTTCGGGTCGCCGGTCCGGGCGAACGCGGTCCAGTAGTCGATCATCTGGTCCGACAGCTTCTGCTGCGTCGCGGTCAGCGGCAGGTCGTTCCCACCGAGCCGGAACAGGTACGGCAGCTCCGACGCGTGGACGGCGCCCAGTCCGGCCGGTGCGATCGGCGAGTGCTTGTCAGCGAACTCATAGGCGTACACCGGTACCTTGCGCGCCGCCTGCTGGTCATTCGCCACCTGAGTGCACGACCAGATCCGATCTGTCGTGACAGCACCCCACGCCGCGGCCGGCGTCCCGTAGCGGGACTGCGGGTAGTGCCGCAGTACCACTGGTGCCTGCTTCGGGCCGACCATGTTCTCGACGAGCTTCGGGTAGTCCTTGATGTCGCCGAACGCGGCCAGCCAGGCGTTCGCCTCGTCGTGGTTGTTCCCCGAGACGATCGGCACCCGGTGGAACAGTCCGGCCTTCATCGCCCTCGCCGGGCTGAGCGGTACGACGGCAGTCCCGCCGTACCCGATCTGTGTGAACTGGAGCGTGTCGTCCACGAGTACGTCGGACTTCGCGGCGCGAAGGCAGTCGAGCATGGACTGACCGGGCTTGCAGGCCAGCTCGGACTTCTTGCCGGCCGCCCACTCCTTGCCGTTCGCCTGCACCTGGCCGGCCGGGATCCACGGAGAGTCCGCGGCCTGGCCCGGGTACTGGCTGTTGTCGGCCCAGTTGAACGCGCACGAGCCGCTCTGCATGATCGCCTTCGCGAACAGGCCCGTCGAGGTCGGAGAGGTGAGCTGGGCGCAGACACTCATGCCACCGGCCGACTCACCGGCGACCGTGACGTTGCTCGGGTCGCCGCCGAAGGCCCGGGCGTTGCGCTGCACCCAGCGCAGGGCGGCCTGCTGGTCCTGCAGACCGTAGGTGCCGGATCCCGCCAGGCCCGGGTATCCGAAGAAGCCGAAGATGCCGAGCCGATAGTTGACCGTGACAACGACCACGTCACCGCGGGCGGCGAACTTCGACGCCTCGTAGCTGCTCCCCGCGCCGGAGAAGAACCCGCCGCCGGGCAGCCACACCACGACCGCGCGCGACTTGGTCGTGGGCTTCGCGGGCGTGGTCACGTTCAGGTACAGGCAGTCCTCGGTGGACGACCCCTTCGGGGCCTCGGAGTTCGCCTGCTGCGGACACACGTTCTGGACCTTCGACTGCCGTACGCCGGTCCACGCCGCGGCCGGCTGCGGCGCCTTCCAGCGCAGCGCGCCGACCGGGGGAGCGGCGTACGGAATCCCGTCGTACACCAGGGCGTCGCCGACCGTCCTGCTCGCGACGAGCCCTTTGTCGGTTCGTACATCCGGTTGGGCCGCTTCACCGGGACCGGCGAAGGCCACCAACAGTCCGAGCGGCACCACGGCGGCCGCCATCGTTGCCAAGAGTCTGTTCGTCATGCGGTTCGTCATACTGGCAGCCTCGGCCAGATGACGCTTCGGCCGCTTCGTCCCGGCGGCCAGGGTGCCTAAGACTTTGGTCTACGTCTGAGCAGGTAGGTGTCCATGATCCAGCCCTTGCGGTCGCGGGCCTCGGCGCGGACCTTCTCGATCTCGCCCGCGACCTCGCGGAGCGGGCCGGAGATCAGCAGCTCGTCGGGAGTGCCGAGGTACGCACCCCAATAGATGTCGGCGCCGGTGTCGAGATGCTCGGTGAACGCGGTCTGCGCGTCCAGCATCACCACCACATCGTCCACGTCCTCCGGCCACTGCTTCGCGAGCCGTCGCCCGGTGGTGATCTGGATCGGGCGGCCGACCTGGTTCAGCCCCACCCGGTGCCGGGCCGCGAGCGTCGACACGCTGCTGATCCCGGGGATCACCTCGACCTCGAACGTGAGCTCGCCGCGGCACAGGATGTCGTCCAGGATCGCCAGCGTGCTGTCGTACAGCGACGGGTCGCCCCAGACCAGGAACGCGCCCACCTGGTCCTCGCCCAGCTCCGACGCGATCAGCTCGGCGATCACGTCGGCACGGCGCCGTCGCCAGTCGTCGACGGCCTCGACGTACGCCGAGGTGGTGCGGTCCCGCTCCGGGTCCTGGCCGACGACGACGCGGTACTCCTTGCTCGTCGCGTACCGGCGGAGGATCTCCGACCGGAGGTCGACCAGTTCCTGCTTGACCTCGCCCTTGTCGAGCACGAAGAACACGTCGACCCGGTTCAGCGCCGACACGGCCTGCATCGTCACCTGCTCCGGATCGCCAGCACCGACTCCGACGACCACGATCTCGCGCATGCGGCAGACCTTACTGCCCGCTTACTGCCTGCCTATTGCCTGCCTATTGCCTGCCTATTGCCTGCCTATTGCTTGGCCTCCCGCCACTCCCGCTCGAACGGCAGCCGCCAGGCGCGCGGGGCGATCAGCTGGTGGATCGCGTTCGGGCCCCAGGTGCCGGGCTGGTAGGTCTTCGCCGGCGGCGGGTCGTCGAGCAGCGGCGTGGAGCGGTCCCACAGCGACTCGATGCCCTCGGCCGTCGTGAACAGCGTGTGATCACCGCGCATCGCGTCCAGGATCAACCGCTCGTAGGCCTCCAGCACGTCGGCCGCGTTCTCGGTCTCCTGGGTGGAGAACTGCATCGACAGCTTCTCCAGCCGCATCCCGGGTCCGGGCCGCTTGCCGTAGAACGACAGCGACACCCGCGACGAGTCGGCCAGGTCGAAGGTCAGGTGGTCCGGGCCCTCGGAGCCGACGCCGGAGCCGGACGGGAACATCGTCTTCGGCGCCTCCTTGAAGGCGATCGAGATGATCCGCTGGCCCTCGGCCATCTTCTTGCCGGTGCGCAGGTAGAACGGCACGCCGGCCCAGCGCCAGTTGTCGATCTCGACCTTCAGCGCGATGAACGTCTCGGTGTCGGAGTCCGGCGCGACGCCCTCCTCGTTGCGGTACCCGGAGTACTGCCCGCGGACCACGTCGGTGGGGTGGATCGGCAGCATCGACCGGAAGACCTTGTTCTTCTCCTCCGAGATCGCCCGCGGCTCCAGGGCGGTCGGCGGCTCCATCGCGACGAACGACATCACCTGCATCAGGTGCGTGACCACCATGTCCTTGAACGCGCCGGTCGGCTCGTAGAACGTGGCCCGCTGGTCCAGACCGAGCGACTCCGGGATGTCGATCTGCACGTGGTCGATGAAGTTCCGGTTCCAGATCGGCTCGAACAGGCCGTTGGCGAACCGGAACGCGAGGATGTTCAGCGCCGCTTCCTTGCCGAGGAAGTGGTCGATCCGGAAGATCTGCGCCTCGTCGAAGGTCTGGTGGACGAAGTCGTTGAGCTTGATCGCGCTGGCCAGGTCGTCACCGAACGGCTTCTCCATCACGACCCGTGCCCGGTCGACCAGGCCCGCGTCGCGGAGCATCGCGATCACCGCCTGCGCTGCCTTCGGGGGCACCGACAGGTAGTGCAACCGGCAGGCGTCCGGGCCGAGCAACTCCTCGGCCTTCTTCACCGCGGACGCGAGCGCCTCCGGCCCGGCGGTGACCGGCACGTACTCGAGCCGCTCGGCGAACTGCGCCCACTGCTCGTCGGTCATCTTGTGCGTGCCGAACTTCTCGACCGCCTGCTTGGCGCGCTCCCGGAACTCGTCGCAGCTGAGCTCCTCGGTCGCGGTGCCGATGATCCGGACGTCCGGCGCGAACCGGGACTGCTGCAGGTAGGCCAGCCCCGGCAGCAGCTTCCGCTTGGCCAGGTCGCCGGTGGCGCCGAACAGCACGATCACATGCGGCGCCAGCGGCTCCGGATCCCGTCGCGACGGCCGCGATCCGGGGGACGGATACGCAATGGTCTGAGTACGGTCAGGCATTCAGTCCTCCCGAGGACGCCACCGGAGCCAACACACCTCGCAGTCTAGGCACTCGGGAGTGAACTGGCGGTGTACGTCGGCCGGCAGCCCGCCGCGGCCGGGTGGCGCGCGAGCGGGTTGCCGGTTCTCCGGTTGCCGCCGGCAACCGTGGGACGCGACCGCTACGCGGTCTGCCAGAGGCCGAGGATGTTGCCCTCCGGGTCCTTGAAGTAGGCCGCGAAACCCATGTCGCCGACCGGTAGCTTCTCGCCGATCGGCTCGCCGCCGAGACTCTCGATCGTCTTCCAGGCCGCGTCGATGTCCGGGACGTCGACGGTCAGGATCGGCCGGGTGAGCTCGGCGGTGCGCTGGAACATGCCGCCGTTGATGAACCCGGGCTCGGACGGCATCGACTGCTCGTCCACCGGACCGGTCGAGACCATCGTGTAGTTCATTTCGGGCATCTCCATCAGTTTCCACCCGAACGCCTCGCGGTAGAACGCCCGCGCTCGCTCCGCGTCGTCGTACGGCACCTCGAAGTGCACGATCCGGCCTGTCATCGCAGCCCCCTCCCACTGGTAACGCCACTACGGCCGACGCTAGACCCGGTACGTCGGTGCGGCCACCCCTGAACCGATTACCGTTTGGGTGTCTGTCTCCGGCGTACCCGTTCGTCGGTGGGATGACAGAGAGGACGGGCCAGATGAAGTACTTGCTGATGATCTGTGGTGACGAGTCGCACGCCAACGACGGGTGCGGCGGCTGGAGCGAGGAGATGACGGCGCGGGGCGTGGTGGCCGGTGGCGCGGGGCTGCGGCCGCCGAACGAGGCGACGACGGTCCGCGTGCGCCACGACGAGGTGCTGCTCACCGATGGGCCGTTCGCCGAGACGAAGGAGCAGATCGGCGGCTTCGTGCTGATCGACTGCGCCGACCTGGACGAGGCGATCGAGATCGCGGCGAAGCACCCCGCGGCCGGCTACGGCACGATCGAGATCCGGCCGGTCCTGGAGCCGCCACCAGGAGTGGTGTGACGTTCGAGGACGTCTACCGGCAGGAGTGGGGCCAGGTGGTCGCCACTCTGATCGGGATGACCGGTGACTGGGAGCTGGCCGAGGAGTGCGCACAGGAGGCGTTCGCCGCGGCCCTGGAGCGGTGGCCGCGGGACGGCGTACCGGACCGGCCTGGTGCGTGGCTGACCACGACCGCACGCAACCGGGCGATCGACTGGCTGCGCCGTGAGGCCGTGGGCGCCGCGAAGCTCAAGGAGGTGGCCGCGATGCAGGAGGAGCCGGAACCGCCGTACGACGTACCGGACGATCGGCTGCGGTTGATGTTCACGTGCTGCCATCCGGCGCTGGCGATGGAGGCGCGAGTGGCGCTGACGCTGCGGACGCTGGCGGGCCTGAGTACGACGGAGATCGCGCGGGCGTTCCTGGTGCCGGAGTCCACGATGTCGAAGCGCCTTACCCGCGCCAAGCAGAAGATCCAGCACGCCGGCATCCCGTACCGCGTCCCGCCCGCGCATCTGTTGCCGGAACGGACACCCGCCGTACTGGCGGTCCTCTACCTCCTCTTCAACGAGGGGTACTCCGATGTTGTCCGTAGCAACCTCAGCGGTGAAGCGATCAGACTCGCGCGCCTGCTGGTCCATCTGATGCCAGACGAACCAGAAGCCGGCGGACTGCTCGCGCTCATGCTGCTGCACGACGCCCGCCGCGAGACGCGCCTGGCGCCCGACGGTGCGCTGATCACGCTCGAGGACCAGGACCGCACGCGCTGGGACCACGCCCAGATCACCGAAGGCGTGGACCTCCTCGACTCGGCGCTCCGGCGCGGTGAGCCCGGCCTTTACCAGGTCCAGGCCGCCATCGCCGCCTGCCACGCCACCGCCCGCACCGCGGCCGACACCGACTGGCCGCAGATCGCCGCTCTGTACGCCCAGCTCCCGCAGACCCCTGTCGTCGCGCTCAACCGAGCCGTAGCGATCGGTATGTCCGACGGACCGGCCATCGGCCTTCGCGTCCTCGACGACCTGTCCACCGGACCACTGGCCGACTACCACCTCCTCCCAGCCACGCGAGCCGACTTCCTGCGCCGACTCGACCGTCACTCCGACGCAGCAACCGCCTACCGCGAGGCGCTGGCGCTGGCCGCCACCGAGTCCGAACGGCGGTATCTCCAGAAAAGACTGCGCGAGGTGTCTGCATCGGCCTGACCCGTTCGTCGGTGGGTCATGACGGATATCAGAAGTGTGGTGACCGCCGAGCGGTCCGAGTTCGCGGACGTGCTCGCGGGGCTGACAGCGGACCAGTGGGACCAGCCGACGCTCTGTGCCGGATGGCGGGTCCGGGAGTTGGTGGCGCACCTGACCATGCCGTTCCGGACCTCGACGCCGCAGTTCATCGCCGGGATGGTGCGCGCCGGCGGGAAGTTCGACCGGTACGCCGATCGGCAGGCGCACCGCGACGCGGCGGAGTTGTCGTCGGCGGAGCTGCTCGACTGCCTGCGGCGGAACGTGAGCCACCCGTGGAAGCCACCGGGCGGCGGGTACGCCGGCGCACTTTCACACGACGTGATCCACGGCCTCGACGTGACCGTTGCGCTAGGCATCGACCGCCGCGTGCCACTGGAGCGGCTGCAACTCGTCTTCGACGCCGTGAAACCCCGCCAGCTCAAGTACTTCGGCGTCGACCTGAACGGCGTGCAACTGCAAGCCACCGACCTGGACTGGTCCTACGGCACCGGCACCCCGCTGCAACGCCCCGCGCAGGAACTGCTCCTGCACCTGTGCGGCCGGACGACGGGAGTCACCCGATGATCATCTGCCTCCCGATCGAGGACCGCCCGCGCTCGTACGCGTTCTACCAGGAAGCGCTCGGCCTGAAGCCCGTCGGTGAACCGGACGAGGACGGGATTCCCGAACCGCTGCGGTTCGCGCTCGCGGACGACGTGACCATGATGCTGATCCCGACCGGTGGCTTCGGCTGGGTGCTCGGGGACCAGCCTGCCGCGCCGCGTGGGCAGAGTGAGTGCATTCTGAGCGTGCGCGCCGACAGTGCGGATGCTGTCGACGCGCTGCATGCTCAGGCGGTCGCCGCCGGGGCAGTGCAGGTGACGGCGCCGACCAGAAAGCCGTGGGCGTACCTGGCCACCTTCACTGACCCCGACGGACACCTGTGGATGGTCACCACCGGTTAGAGCACGCGGTGCCGGAAGGTCGTGGTGCTGCGGGCGCCCGCGGCGTGGTGGCGGAAGAGGCGGCCGCCGTAGCGGAGCCACTCGACCTGACCGTCGTCGCCGCGGACGAAGTTGACGCGCACGTGGGTCGGCGTACCGTCCGGGTTCTGGGCGAGCGCGTAGTCCTTGCGGTAGAAGGCGAAGCGGAACAGGGCTTGTCCACTCGCGCTCGCGGCCAGCTCGCCCTTGTCCGCGGTGACGTCGAGTCCGAGCTCCTCCGGCTTCCCGTCGAAGCCGATCTGCTGTGACACGTACGTGCCCTCGAACTCCGCCAGCTGACGCGCCGGCAGCTCCCGCGGTACGGCGGGCAGGTTGTTCACGCCGGCGAACTCCCGCAGCGCCCAGTCGTCGGCGAACAATTCCGCCACCAGCAACGGACCAGTCTCCGAGTTCGTCAGCAGCGTGATGGCGAAGTCCCGCTGCGGCACGAACAGGAAGCCGGAGTGCTGCCCGTTCCAGTCGCCGCCGTGCTGCACGACCGTCGGGCCCTGGAGCGTCGGCCGCAGCATCCAGGTGACGCCGACGCCGTTCAGCTCGACGAACAGCGTGCCGCCGGGCCCCGGGTGCGACTGCATGGCCAACCGCGCTCGATCGCTGAGCAGGCGCGGGAATCCGGGGTGACCCATGTGGAACCGCGCGTACCGCAGCTGGTCGCGGGGGCTCGAGATCAGCCCGCCGATCGAGTGCAGCGCCCGCGGCATCGCGTCGAACGAGGGCTCGACGACCGCCTTGCCGTCGACCACGTTGTGCGACGCGGCGACGCTGAACCCACCGAGCTCGCTGTGGAAGAACCGGCTGTGCGCGAGCCCCAGCGGGTCGACGACCAGTTCGCGGGCGGCGGTCTCGTAGGGCTTCCCGGTCACCACCTCGATGATCCGCCCGGCCACGCCGATCGCGGCGTTGTTGTACGAGAACACCTTCCCGAGCGGAGTGAGCTGCGGGATCTTCGTCATGTCCGCGACGTACTTCGCCAGCGCGCCGGTGTCCTGGCCGGTGTCCTCGAAGTAGTCGCCCTGCCAGCCGGCCGAGTGGTTCAGTAACTGCCGGACGGTGACCCGGGCGGCCACCGACTCGTCCTGGGTCGCGAAGTCCGGCAGGTAGGCGCGCACCGGCCGGTCCAGGCTGATGCGGCCGCTCTCGACGAGCCGCATGATCGCGGTCGCGGTGAACGTCTTGCTGGTCGAGCCGATCCGGAACACGGTGTCGGCCGACACCGGCTCGTTGGTGTCCACGCTCGTCACGCCGAATCCGCGGACGTACTCGCGGCCGCGGTACCAGACCCCGAGGCCGGCGCCGGGGATCGCGTACTTCGCCATCGCGGCCTCGATCTTCTCGGCGAGCCGGCCGATCGCGGCGGGTTCCCGGACACCGCCGGCCGCGACCGGCAGAGTGGAGAGAGCAGACCCGGCGGCGAGCGGTACGCCGGCGGCCAGGGACTTGAGCACGGTACGACGGGTGAGCGACACGTCAACGTCTCCTCGGGCGATGGGGAATGCTTCCGATGCCGCTATTATTACCATCGATGGTATCAATGGATACCCTGAAAGAACCCTGATGGAGAGCCGATGGAGGAGTCGCCGACCCCGGTGCTGGACGTCCTGCTGCACCCGATCCGCTGGCGCATCGTGCAGCGCGTGCTCGGTCGCGAGGTGACCACCACCGACCTGAAGCGCGACCTGCCCGACATCCCCACGACGACGCTCTACCGGCACGTCGCCGCGCTGATCGACGCCGGCTACCTGACCGTCGTCCGCGAGCGCAAGATCCGCGGTACGACCGAACGCACGCTCAGCCTGGACCAGACCAGGGTCGGCCGGATCGACGAGCGCGAGGCGCGGGCGATGACGCCGGAGCAGCACCGTCAGGCGTTCCTGCTGATGCTCACCCGGCTCGCGGCGGACTTCGACCGCGTGGTCGACAGCGGCGACCTGTACCCGCGGATGAACCAGCTGGGCTACTCGCAGCTCGCGCTCTACCTCAGCTCCGAGGACATGGCCACCTTCCGGGACCGCTTCGCCGAATTGATCGAGCCCTACCTGGCGGAGTCACCCGGCAAGGACCGCGTCGTCCTGTCGATCTTCTCGCTGCCGGACAGCTAGCGGCGAGTGAGCCGCAACTGACCGACGTCGAGATACCCGGAGGCGAAGCCGGCCTCGCAGTAGCCCAGGTAGTACTCCCAAGCGCGCCTGAACGTCTCGTCGAACCCCTCCGCCTTGACCTCGTGCCAGTTGGCGGTGAACCGGTGCCGCCACCGGCGGAGTGTCTCGGCGTAGTCCGCACCGAACCTGTGGTCGTCGTCGACCACCAGCGTGGTGTGCTGCGCCAGCGTCTCGTCGATCGCGGTCCGGGACGGGATCAGGCCCCCGGGGAAGATGTACTTCTGGATCCAGCCGTACGAGTGCCGGGTGGCGAGCATCCGGTCGTGCTCCATCAGAATCGCTTGCAGGGCGACCGATCCGCCCGGTGCGAGCAGTTGGTCGAGCGCGCGGAAGTACTGCGGCCAGTACTCCTCGCCGACCGCCTCGATCATCTCCACGCTGACGATCGCGTCGTACGAACCGGTCACCGCCCGGTAGTCCTGCAGTCGCAGGTCGACGCGGTCGGTCAGTCCGGCGTCGGCGACGCGCTTCTGGGCCAACTGCAGCTGTTCGGTCGACAACGTCACGCCGGTGACCTGTGCGCCACGACGGGCCGCTGCGATCGCCAGCGTGCCCCAGCCGATCCCGATCTCCAGCACCTGCCTCCCGGGTCCTACGCCGGCCTGGTCGAGGATGCGCTCGACCTTTCGCGTCTGCGCGTCCTCGAGGTCCTGGGCGGACAGCGGTACGTCGTGGTCGAACAGTGCGGAGCTGTAAGTCATCCCCGGGTCCAGGAACGCGCCGAACAGCGCGTTGCTGAGGTCGTAGTGCGCGCTGATGTTGTCCCGCGCACCAGTCAGCGTGTTGCGTTGCCGGCTCGGGATGCGCTGGTCGACGACCCGCCGGAAGCGCAGCAGCCACCGCGGCACCAACTGGGCGACTCGGGCGGCGAACGGCGTCAGCAGGTCGCCCAGATCGGTCCCGTCGGCCGCGGTCCAGTCGCCGGCCATGTACGCCTCGCCCAGACCGATCTTCGGGTTGTGCGCGAGCCGCTCGAACATCGACTGCGGCCGGACGATCCGTAGTACCGGTGCGTCCGGGCCGCCGCCACCGCGCACTGTGCCGTCGGGGTAGAGCGCCCGTACCGGCACCTGGTCGAGCATCCGGTCGACGATCAGCCGGGTGAACCACGCGCGCACGCACAGCGGACGCAGGGCGGGGTGCCGGAGGCAGAGCGGTTGGGCAACGGTCAGAGTGCTCATCGGAGTCCTTCCTGGAGCGGGTGCACCGGCCGCTTGACCACGGGGAGCCGGCGGGCCCACAACCACAGGCCGTGCAACCGGATCAGCGCCGACACCCGTTGTGGCATCAGCGGCATGCGTACTGCGGTGGACAACACGGCTCGACGCGTCGCAGGACGCGGTACGCCGTCGAAGCTCGCGCCGAAGACCGTCCGGTCGCCACGGGACAGGCTGACCTGCACGCGGACCTGATCGCGGCCGAGCTCGAAGCTGAGACGGTACGTGCCGGACACGTCGTTGAACGGCGAGACGTAGAACTCCTTCGCGGTGTCCGCGCTGCCGTCCGCATCCGGGCGCAGCAGGTAGACGTGCCGCTCGCCGTACGTGTTGTGCACCTCTGCGACGACGTACGGGCTGTCGACGCACCAGAAGACAGTGAGTGGATCGAAGACGTGACCGAGGACGCGGGCGTTGGCCAGCATCACGACCCGCCCGTCGTACTCGATCCCGTGACTGGACAGGTAGCGCAGCAGATCGGCCTTGAGGGTCGGACCGTGGCCACCGAGGTGATCGCGGGTCTCGAACCGCGCCAACGGACGCAGGTACCACGGCAGCCGTGGTACGTCGTCCAGATCGATCAGCCACTGGTACACCCGATGCCGGAACGCGTGCCGGACCGGGCCGGACCGCCCGTGCCGGACCGTGCCGGTGACGATCGCCGGGAGGGAGGGGTGCTGTCCGGCGATCGTCACCAGCGGACTCCCAAGGACTCCGCCGCCGCGACGCCGGAGCGGCAGCCGTCCTCATGGAAGCCCCAGCCGTGGTACGCCCCCGCGAACGCGACCAGGCCGGTGTTGAGGCTCGCCAGCCGGCTCTGCGCCGCGACGGCCTCCGGGGTGTAGATGGGGTGCTCGTAGTCCATCCGGGCGATCACCGTCGCCGGATCGACCGTCTCCGCGCCGTTCAGCGTGACGAGGTACGTCTCGTCGGTGTCCAGCCCCTGCAACCGGTTCATCCAGTACGTCGTCAGCGGGGTGCCGGGACGCACCACGTAGTTCCAGGAGGCGCGCGCGTTCTTCGTTGCGGGCAGCAACGACGAGTCGGTGTGCAGGACGGTCTCGTTGCGGCTGTACTCGAACGGCCCGAGCACCGCCTTCTCCTCGGGCGTGGCGTCGGCCAGCAGGTCGAGCGCCTGGTCGGCGTGGGTCGCCAGCACCACCCGGTCGAAGTCGAGCGTGTTGCCGTCAGCAACGGTCACGCCGACGCCGTCCGGATGCCGCTGGACCGACTGCACAGGCTGCCCGGCGCGGACCGCTTCGAGACGGTCCGCCACGGCAGTGACGTACTGTCGGGAGCCGCCGGTGACGGTCAGCCATTGCGGTGAGCCGCTGACCGAGAGCATGCCGTGGTGGTCGAGGAACCTGAACAGGTAGCGGGCCGGGTACGTGAGGGCCGAGTTACCACCGCACGACCAGACGCAGGACACCACCGGGACGGCGTACAGGCGGATGAAGGCCGGGCTGAACTTCTCGTCCTCGAGGAACTCGCCGAGCGTCACGAGGTCGTGGTCGTCGGTCCGCGCCAGGTAGGCGGCGGCGCGGCGGTGGAAGCGGCGTACCTCGGTCAGGAGCTGCAGGAATCGCGGGTCGGCGAGCCGGCGACGCTGCGCGAAGATGCCGGTCGCTCCGCGGCCGCCCGCGAACTCCAGGCCGCTGGCCGGGTCGCTGATGCTCATGCTCATCTCGGTCGGCTGCGTCGGCACACCCAGCTCGCCGAACAGCCGGCGGAGCAGGGGATAGGTGCGGTCGTTGTGCACGATGAAGCCGGTGTCGATCGCCAGCCGCTGCCCGGCCGGGTCGGTGATGTCGTGGGTATGGGCGTGTCCGCCGAGCCGCGCGTCGGCCTCGAACAGGGTGACGTCGTAGCGCCGCGCGAGTAGATAGGCGGCGGTCAGGCCGGACACTCCGGCTCCGATCACAGCCACGGACTCGGTCATGAGCAGGGCCTCCAGGCTGTCTAAGGTTTGTCTAGAGATTAGCCACGCTTACCTGCACTAGTCAAAGGTCTGTCTAGAGTTTGTATAGTGTCCTCGTGGAGACTTCGGTGCGAGGTGGCCTGCGGATCGGTGCGTTGAGCAAACGCGCCGGTGTCAGCGAGCACGTCCTGCGTGCGTGGGAGACGCGCTACGGCCTGCTGGCCCCGACGCGCTCGTCCGGCGGCTTCCGGCTGTACTCCGAGGTCGACGTACACCGGGTGCAGCGGATGCGGGCCTATCTCGCCGACGGACTGTCCGCGGCCGAGGCCGCCCGCGCGGTCCTGGCCGAGCCGGCGATGACTCCGTCTGCACCGGCAGTGGGAGCGCTGAGGGCGGAGCCTGGCGGTGTCGCCGGGCTGCGGGCCGCGTTGGACGAGCTGGACGAGCGTGCGGCGCACGTCGTCCTCGACCAGCTGTTCGGTGCGCTGACGATCGAGGCGGTGATCCGCGACGTCCTGATCCCGTACCTGCACGACCTGGGCGACCGCTGGGCCCGCGGTGAGGTCACGGTCGGGCAGGAGCACTTCGCCAGCAACGTGATCCGCTCCCGGTTGGCCGCGCTGTCGCCAGGGTGGGGCGGTGGCCACGGCCCGCGCGCCTTGCTCGCCTGTCCACCCGGAGAGCTGCACGACATCGCCCTGTTGTCGTTCGGCCTGGTACTCCGGCGCTCGGGCTGGCGGGTGGTTTTCCTCGGCGCCGACTCGCCGATGAACGATGTCGAACGCACCACCGAGGCGCTGGCGCCCGATCTGGTCATGCTGGCCGCCTCCGATGCCACCCGCTTCGACTCCATCCGTCCCGAACTGGTCCGGCTGGCGCGAAAACGTTCCCTCGCGCTGGCCGGACCTGGGGCCTCCACCGAGCTCGCAACCGCCGTCGGAGCGCAGTACGTCGAGACCGACCCGGTCACCGCCGCGGAGCGATTGGCTGAACGATGACCAGAGTCTTGGTGACTGGAGCGACCGGCTACATCGGCGGACGGCTCGTCCCTGAGCTGCTCGCGGCCGGGTACGACGTCCGCGTCCTCGCCCGGCGCCCGCAGCGGCTGGAGACACGTTCGTGGCGGCCGGCGGTCGAGGTCGTCGAAGGTGATGCCTCCGACCCGACAGCGTTGACGAAGGCGCTGGAAGCCGTCGACGTCGCGTATTACCTGATCCACTCACTCGGGACCGGGCGTCGCTTCGAGGAGCGCGACCGGCGTACCGCACTGGCCTTCGGTACGGCGTGCCGCGAGTCCGATGTCGGCCGGATCGTCTACCTCGGGGGGCTGTACCCCGAGGGCGAGGAGCTGTCGCCGCACCTAGGGTCCCGGCGCGAGGTGGGGGAGATCCTGCTCGCGAGCGGCGTACCGACGACCGTGCTGCGCGCTGCGGTGATCATCGGGTCCGGCTCGGCGTCGTTCGAGATGCTGCGTTACCTGACCGAGCGGTTGCCCGTGATGGTGACGCCACGCTGGCTGGACACGCGGATCCAGCCGATCGCCGTGCGCGACGTACTGCACTACCTGGTCGGGTCGGCCCGGATGCCGGCCGAGGTGAACCGTGGCTTCGATATCGGCGGTCCGGACGTGCTGACGTACCGCGCGATGATGCAGCGGTACGCCGCCGTCTCCGGCCTCCGCCCGCGGCGCATCGTGACGCTGCCGCTGCTGAGCCCCGGCCTGTCGAGTCACTGGGTCGGACTGGTCACCCCGGTCCCCAGCGGCATCGCACGGCCGCTCGTCGACAGCCTGGTGCACGAGGTGGTCTGCAAGGACCACGACATCGACCAGTACGTCGTTCCGCAGACCGCAGGCGGGATCGGCTTCGACCGCGCGGTCGAGTTGGCCCTGAAGAAGGTGCACGACCTCGACGTGAGTACGTCGTGGGCCTCCGCCTCGACACCGGGCGCACCGAGCGATCCGCTCCCCAGCGACCCGGACTGGGCCGGTGGCTCGCTGTACGTCGACGAACGCGACTGCCTCGTCGATGCGGAGCCCGAGCGGCTCTGGAAGGTCATCGAGGGCATCGGCGGCCAACGCGGCTGGTACTCGTGGCCGCTCGGCTGGTGGACCCGCGGACTGCTCGACCGGATCGTCGGCGGCCCCGGACTCCGCCGCGGCCGGTTGCACCCGGACACGCTGTCGGTCGGCGACCCGCTCGACTGGTGGCGCGTCGAGACGATCGAACGCGGCCGCCTGCTCCGGCTCCGCGCCGAGATGCGCCTGCCCGGCGAGGCGTGGCTCGAACTGCACGCCAGGACCGACGGACAGGGCCGCACGCTGTTCCGGCAGCGCGCCCTGTTCCATCCACGGGGACTGCCGGGGGAGCTGTACTGGGCGGCGATCCGCCCGTTCCACGACGTCGTCTTCGGCGGTATGCAGCGCAACATCGCCCAGGCCGCCGAACGAACGAAGGAGTCCCGATGATCGTCATCGAACGCGAAGTAGCGATAGCGGCCACCCCTGAGCGGGTGTTCGACTACCTCGCCGATTTCCGCACCACGGAGGAGTGGGATCCCGGCACGGTCCGCACCACGCTGGTCAGTGGCGACGGCGGGGTCGGTACGACGTACCGCAACACCTCCCGCTTCAACGGCCGGGAGACCGAACTGACGTATGTGGTCGAGGACTTCACCCGGCCGGACCGTGTGGTCCTGCGCGGCGAGAACCGCAGCATCGTCGCGCGCGACACCATGACGTTCCGCTCCGACTCCCACATCACCCGGGTCACCTACCGGGCCGAGTTCCAGCTGAAGGGCCTGGCGCGCTTCGCGGAGTCGTTCCTGCGCAAGCCGTTCGAGCACTTGGGCGAAGAAGCCGAGGAGGGCCTGCGCAACGCCCTGGGGAAGCTGGCCGCATGACCCTGGACACCTTGCTGGACCGTGCGGTCGTCCCCGGCTACACAAAACTCGGCTACGCAATCCGCAGCCGCACCTGGCCGAAGAACGACCCGGCCCCAGACTCACTGACCGGCAAGACCGCCGTCGTCACCGGAGCCCGCACCGGCCTGGGTAAAGCCACCGCGGCGGGCTTGGCGCGCATCGGCGCCACCGTCCACCTGGCTGTCCGCAACGCCGAGAAGGCCGCGCCCGCCCTGGCCGACCTGCAACGCGAAGTCCCCGACGCCACCTTCGTCCTCGACGAATGCGACATCTCCGACCTGGACTCCGTCCGCGCGTACGCCGCCACGATCACGAGCCCCGTCCACGCCCTGATTCACAACGCCGGCGTCATGCCCCCCAAACGCACCGAGTCAGCCCAGGGCCACGAATTGACCCTCGCCACCCACGTCCTGGGCCCCCTACTACTGACAGACCTCCTGCGGGACCGCCTGACGACCGGCCGGGTAATCCTCGTGGCCTCGGGTGGCATGTACACCCAGCCCCTCCCCAAAGACCCCGAGTACCAAGACGCCCCCTACAAGCCCGCCACCGCCTACGCCCGCACCAAACGCATCCAGGTAGCACTGACCCCACTCCTGGCCGCAGACCTCACCCCCACCTTCGTAGCCTGCATGCACCCCGGCTGGTCAGAAACCCCCGGCCTGACGGACTCACTCCCCGGGTTCACCCAACTGACCCGGCGCCTCCTCCGCACCCCTGAGGAAGGCGCCGACACCACCATCTGGCTGTCAGCCACAAACCCCCGCCCCCCAACCGGCAAGTTCTGGCACGACCGCCGCTCCCGCCCAACCCACTACTTCAACCTAACCCAAGAGTCCCCAGAACAACGCGATTCCCTCTGGCGCCACTGCCGCACAGCAGCGGGCATCCCGGACTGACCACGAGATCGGCACGGGCGTCGCCGGGGGGTCCGGGGGGCGAAGCCCCGCCGGGCGGGGTCTGGGGGTTGCACCCCCAGAAAACACGACGGGCGATCCAGGTCGACGCTTTCCGTCGACACAGATCGCCCAGATCGTCCGCGCCCCCGGCAGGATTCGAACCTGCGCACCCGCCTCCGGAGGGCGGTGCTCTATCCCCTGAGCTACGGGGGCTCAGGAACGTGGTGAACAGTAGCAGGAAGTTCATCCAAATCCCGAATTGGGGTGACCGTCGGCGTGCTAGAAACCTGAGATGCGCAAACTGGGGATCTCTCTCGTTCTCGTGCTAGCCGCCCTCCTCCTGCCCACCCAGGCCCACGCCGTCGCCGGATGGCACGTGGTGGGCTCCGACAACGCCCGTCCGCTCGACGAGAGTCAGGGCCTCGCCACGGTCACCCGTGACGGCTCCACGCAGTACCGCTACACCGGGGTCGGGACGATTCCGGCCGACCTCTTGGTGCGTGGCTGGAACCACGTCGGCGACCCGGGGTCGTCGCAGGGCTGGTACGTCGAGCCGTACCAGCGGGACGACCGCAACGGGAAGCTGTACCGGGTCCAGTCGCCGAGCGGCGCGTGGGCGAACTACGTGCACGCGCTCGAGTCGTGGGAGGCGAACAACAACAGCTTCGCTGCCGTCTCGCCGGACGTGCGGTGGATGGTGACGGGGGAGTGGGGCACGATGGACCGCCTGCTCGTCCTGCCGATGCCCGGTGTGGCCGCCACGGACCCGGGCAAGAACCTCCCGTACGCCGCGGCGGTCCGCCTGGATCACCCGGTGCGCGACGTCCAGGGCTGTGACTTCGTGACTGCCACGCAGCTCCTGTGCTCGTCCGACGACCCGGACGGCAGCCTGTTCGGTACGACGAAGCCGCTGCTCCAGGTGGACCTGTCCGCGCCGGTCGGCTCCAGCGACGTCACCGGCCACGTCACGTCACTCGGGCAGCTCCCGCTGCGGAGTGCCTGCTCGGGGCAGTTCGAGGTCGAGGGGCTCGACTACTACGAGTACGACGGGACGCTCCGGGTGGTCGTGATGTCGCCGGGTGCCTGCGTGGGGATCGACAGCAAGACGTACCGCCTCCAACGGTGAGGACCGGTTCCAGGATCACCCTGAGTGAACCCTGGAACCCCGGTGCGGCGGGAGCAGTTCCGCGGTAGGCGCCGTCATAGTGGACGTAAGCCCAACAGCGGAAAGGAAACAGGTACTCCTCATGGCTAGCTCTCTGGTCCGCCCGTCTCACGATCGCTGGATCGGCGGTGTCTGCTCCGGACTCGCTCGCCGGTTCGGTATCTCGCCCAACACGATGCGGCTGATCTTCGTGGTCAGCTGCCTGCTGCCCGGCCCGCAGTTCCTGATCTACATCGCGCTCTGGATCATCATGCCGTCGGAGCGCTGACCCCGGCGGTCGGCCGTCCGGGCGCCACGTGGCAACCTGGCTCTCCATGAGAGCAGGTACGTGGCGCCGGGCGGCCCTGACGGCCGCTCTGCTCCTCGCCAGTGGTGCGGTCGGCGGCTGCCAGGTCGGCCCGGCGCCGCCCGCGGCCGCTGATCTGCGGACCGGTGCGCCACCGTGGGACGCGCCCCGGGACGCGGTCTCCTACATCGACAAGGCCGGATTCGAGCGGCTCCCGCTGGACTTCTCCGGCCCGTCCCCGTACACGCTGAACATCGCGGTCACCGTCGACGGCAAGCCGGTGCAGGTGGCGGCCGGGATCGGCGTCGACCGCCTGCGCGCCCAGCAGGCCGCGGTCCACACCCACACCACCGACGGCGTGGTCTGGGTCGAGTCCAAGACCGCCGCCGAGCAACCCACGCTCGCCCAGTTCTTCACCCTCTGGGGCATCCGGTACGACGCCAACTGCCTCGCCGACGCCTGCCAGACCCTGAAAGTCACCGTCGACGGCAAGCCGGCCCCCTGGAACACCCCGCTCACCCGCAACACCCACATCACCGTCACGGCCCGTCACTGAGCCCGGCCGGGAACCACGAACTGCTCGACCAGTGGCAGTTCCGGGGGAGTGCCGCCGTACCGGGCTGTGGATGGTGAGTCAAGGGTTTGGGTGCAGGCCCATTAGGCTGAGCCGGTGACTCCGGAACAGCTCGCTGCGAAGATCCTCCAGGCCCTGGCCGCGCTCGCCGACGACGGCACCATCACCGTCGAGGGCGGGCTGCCGCGCGAGCTGAAGGTCGAGCGCCCCAAGAACCCCGAGCACGGGGACTACGCCACCAACGTCGCGATGCAGCTCGGCAAGCGCGCCGGGCTGAATCCGCGGCAGTTCGCCGAGCTGCTGGCCGCCCGGCTCCGCGACGACGAGGCGATCACCGCGGTGGAGATCGCCGGGCCGGGTTTCATCAACCTGCGGGTCGCGGCGGATGCCCAGGGCAAGGTCGCGCAGGCGATCCTGGACGCGGGCCCGGCGTACGGCACCAGCGACAGCCTGCACGGCCGGACGATCAACCTCGAGTTCATCTCGGCGAACCCGACCGGACCGCTGCACCTCGGCCACACCCGCTGGGCCGCCGTCGGCGACGCGCTGGCCCGGGTGCTGACCGCGGCCGGCGCGAGCGTGAGCCGTGAGTTCTACATCAACGACCGCGGCAACCAGATGGACAAGTTCGGCGCCAGCCTGCGGGCGGCCGCGCACGGCGAGCCGATCCCCGGGGACGGGTACCACGGGGAGTACATCCTCGACCTGGCCAAGCGGATCGTCGCCGAGGTGCCCGGGATCACCGAGCTGCCCGCCGACGAGCAGGTGATCGCCTTCCGCGAGGCGGGGTACGAGCGGCAGCTCAAGGAGCAGCAGGAGCAGCTCGAGCACTTCCGGACCAAGTTCGACGTCTGGTTCTCCGAGCGCAGCCTGCACGAGCAGGACGGCGTACCGCACGCGATCCAGAAGCTCCGCGACCAGGGCCACCTGTACGAGTCCGACGACGCGCTCTGGATGCGGACGACGGACTTCACCGACGACAAGGACCGGGTGCTGATCCGGTCCAACGGCGAGCCGACGTACTTCGCCTCCGACGCGGCGTACTACGTGAACAAGCGCGAGCGCGGGTTCGAGACCTGTATCTACCTGCTCGGCGCCGACCACCACGGGTACGTGAACCGGCTGAAGGCGATCGCCGCCTGCGCCGGTGACGACCCCGAGCACAACATCGAGATCCTGATCGGCCAGCTGGTGAAGATCCTCAAGGGTGGCGAGGAGATGCGCCTGTCCAAGCGGGCCGGCACCATCGTCACGCTCGCCGAGCTGGTCGAGGAGGGCGGCGTCGACGCGCTGCGCTACACGCTCTGCCGCTACCCGGCCGACTCGCCGCTGACCCTGGACATCGAGGAGATGACCCGCCAGGCCAGCGAGAACCCGGTGTTCTACGTGCAGTACGCGCACGCCCGGCTGGCCTCGATCCTGCGGAACGCCGACGAGCTCGGCATCAAGCTGGACGAGTTCGACCCGGGCCTGCTCAGCCACGAGCGCGAGGGCGACCTGCTCCGCGCACTCGCCGAGTTCCCGCGGGTGGTTGCCACCGCCGCCGAGCTGCGCGAGCCGCACCGGATCGCGCGGTACCTCGAGGACACCGCGTCGGCGTTCCACAAGTTCTACGACAGCTGCCGCGTGCTGCCGCGCGGCGACGAGGAGGTGGAGCCGGTGCACAAGGCTCGCCTGACCCTGGTCTCCGCGACCCGGACCGTGCTCGCCAACGGGCTCGACCTGCTCGGCGTCTCCGCACCGGAGCGGATGTGAGGGCGCACGAGGCGGGCGCCCTGCACGCCCAGAACGGCAACCGCGTCCCGGCCTGGCTGCTGACCCCGCACGACGTCAACGACCTGGTCCCGCAGCTGTGGTCGTCGACCGCGAAGAAGTCCGCCGAGGGGTCGCTGACCGTCGGCGGTGTCGACCTGCGTGACCTGGTCGCCGAGCACGGCAGCCCGGCGTACGTGCTGGACGAGGACGACTTCCGGGCCCGGGCGCGGGCGTTCAAGCACGCCTTCAAGGACTTCGACGTCTACTACGCCGGCAAGGCCTTCCTCTGCACGACCATCGTCCGCTGGGTGCTGGAAGAGGGCCTGAATCTCGACATCTGCAGCGGCGGCGAGCTGGCCGTCGCGCTGCGCGCGGGCGCGGACCCGAAGCGGCTGGGTTTCCACGGCAACAACAAGTCGGAGTCCGAGCTGGCCCGGGCGCTGGACGCCGGGGTCGGCCGGATCATCGTCGACTCGCAGTACGAGATCTCCCGGCTGATCGAGCTGGCCCGCGAGCGCCGTACCACCGCGCCGGTGATGATCCGGGTGACGGCCGGCGTCGAGGCGCACACCCACGAGTACATCGCGACCGCGCACGAGGACCAGAAGTTCGGCTTCTCGATCACCTCCGGCGCGGCCTTCGAAGCCGTTGCCCGGGTCAACGAAGCGCCGGAGCTGGAGCTTCTCGGCCTGCACTCGCACATCGGCTCGCAGATCTTCGACTCGTCCGGGTTCGAGGTGGCCGCGAAGCGCGTGATCGCCTTGCACGCAAGGGTTTCCGACGAGCTCGGCGTCGACATGCCGGAGCTCGACCTGGGCGGCGGTTTCGGGATCGCGTACACCACCCAGGACGACCCGTCCGACCCGGCGCAGCTGGCCACCGAGATGGGCAAGATCGTCGAGCACGAGTGCCGGGCGTTCGGCGTCGAGGTGCCGAAGGTCTCGATCGAGCCGGGGCGCGCGATCGTCGGTCCGGCGGTGTGCACGGTCTACTCGGTCGGCACCGTCAAGGAGGTCGAGCTGGACGCCGGCGCCTCCCGGACCTACGTGTCGGTCGACGGCGGCATGAGCGACAACATCCGCACCGCCCTGTACGACGCCGACTACTCCTGCACGCTCGTCAACCGGTACTCCGAGGCCGAGCCCACGCTCGCCCGCGTCGTCGGCAAGCACTGCGAGGCCGGTGACATCGTCGTGAAGGACGAGTTCCTGCCGTCGGACGTGCGACCGGGCGACCTGATCGCCGTCCCCGGGACCGGTGCGTACTGCCGGTCGATGGCCAGCAACTACAACCACGTGCCGCGGCCACCGGTGATCGCGGTCAAGGACGGCCGAACGCGTGTCGTCGTCCGCCGTGAGACCGAAGACGACCTGCTTCTCCTCGACATGGGGGCCGCCGAATGAACGCTGTGAAGGACGACAAGCCTCTCAAGGTGGGCCTGCTCGGTTGTGGTGTGGTCGGCACCGAGGTGGTGCGGATCCTGACCGAGCAGGCAGACCACCTGGCCGCCCGCGTCGGCGCCCGCCTGGAGATCGCCGGCATCGCGGTACGCCGGGCCGGGCGCGAGCGTGACATCGCGGTCGACCCCGCCCTGATCACCACCGACGCGCAGGCGCTGGTCTCCCGCGGCGACCTGGACCTGGTGATCGAGGTGATCGGCGGTCTCGAGCCCGCCCGCGGCCTGATCCTGACCGCGCTCGAGCACGGCGCCTCGGTCGTCACGGCGAACAAGGCGCTGCTCGCCGAGGACGGCCCGACGCTGTTCGCGGCCGCGGAGAAATACCAGCGCGACCTGTACTTCGAGGCCGCCGTGGCCGGCGCGATCCCGATCCTGCGGCCGCTGCGCGAGTCGCTCGCCGGTGACGACGTGATCCGGGTGATGGGCATCGTCAACGGCACCACGAACTACATCCTCGACAAGATGGACACCACCGGCGCCGGTTTCGACGAGGCGCTCGAGGAGGCCCAGGCCCTCGGGTACGCCGAGGCGGACCCGACCGCTGACATCGAGGGGTTCGACGCGGCGGCGAAGGCGGCGCTGCTGGCCAGCCTCGCGTTCCACACCCGGGTCTCGATCGCCGACGTGCACCGCGAGGGCATCACCGAGGTGTCCGCGACCGACATCGCCTCGGCCCGCGAGATGGGCTGCGTGGTGAAGTCGCTGGCGATCTGCGAGCTGGACGAGGCGACCGACTCGGTGAGCGCCCGGGTGTACCCGGCGATGATCCCGGTCACCCACCCGCTGGCCAGTGTCCGGGACGCGTACAACGCGGTTTTCGTGGAAAGCAAGGCAGCCGGGCGGCTGATGTTCTATGGTCGTGGTGCCGGCGGCGCCCCGACGGCCAGTGCCGTCCTCGGGGATCTGGTGTCCGCCGCGCGCAACCGGCTCAAGGGTGTGCCGGGGGTCGGCGAGTCGTCGTACACCCAGCGGGCCGTGCGGCCGATGGGCGACGCGGTGACCCGCTACCACGTGTCGCTGGACGTGGCCGACAAGGCCGGTGTGCTGGCGGCGGTGGCCCATGCCTTCTCCGAGCACGACGTGTCCATCCAGACCGTCCGCCAGGAAGGCCGGGGCAGTGACGCGCAGCTGGTGGTGGTCACCCACACCGCGACCGACGCCGCGTTGTCCGCGACCGTGGAGTCCTTGCGGGACATGGACATCGTCCGTGAAGTCAGCAGTGTGATGCGGGTAGAAGGCGAGTAATTCAATGGTTCACCAGCGTCGTCATCAATGGCTAGGCGTGATCGAGGAGTACCGGGACCGGCTTCCCGTTTCGGCGGACACGCCGGTGGTCACGCTCGGCGAGGGCGGGACGCCGCTGGTGGCCGCGCAGTGGCTGAGCGAGCAGAGCGGGTGCGAGGTCTGGCTGAAGGTCGAGGGCAACAACCCGACCGGCTCGTTCAAGGACCGCGGGATGACGGTCGCGATCTCGCTGGCCGCGCAGGCCGGTGACAAGGCGGTGGTCTGCGCCTCGACCGGCAACACCTCGGCCTCGGCGGCGGCGTACGCCGTCCGGGCCGGGATGCTGCCGCTGGTGGTGATCCCGGCGGGCCGGATCGCGAAGGGCAAGCTGGCCCAGGCGATCGTGCACGGCGCCAAGCTGGTGCAGATCGACGGCGGGTTCGACGACTGCCTGCGGATCGTTCGCGAGCTCGGCAAGAACTACCCGGTGGCCCTGGTGAACTCGGTCAACCCGGTCCGCCTGGAGGGCCAGAAGACCGCGGCCTTCGAGGTCTGCGACGCGCTCGGCGACGCGCCGGACCTGCACCTGCTGCCGGTCGGCAACGCGGGCAACATCGCGGCCTACTGGAAGGGTTACCAGGAGTACGCCAAGGACAAGCTCGCCACCCGGACCCCGCGGATGTGGGGTTTCCAGGCGGCCGGCGCGGCGCCGATCGTGCGCGGCGCGATCGTCGAGAAGCCGGACACCGCGGCCACCGCGATCCGGGTCGGCAACCCGGCGTCCTGGGTGCTCGCCGAGGCGGCCCGGGACGAGTCCGGCGGCCGGATCGAGATGATCACCGACGAGCAGATCCTGACCGCGCAGCGTGAGCTCGCGGCGCGCGAAGGCGTCTTCGTCGAGCCGGCCTCGGCGGCCGGTGTCGCGGGTCTGCTGCACGCGAAGGCCGAAGGCTGGCTGCCGGGTGGCTCGACCGTGGTGATCACGGTCACCGGCCACGGTCTGAAGGACATCGACACCGCGCTCGACCACGCCGCCGTCGAGGAGCCGCCGGTCACCGCGGCCGACACCGATGCCGTCGCCCGCGTCGCCGGCCTGAACTGAGATGGCCGACCCAAGGCCGGAGCCGGAGTCCGGCGGCAATCGGCGGCCCTGCGACCAGGTGCGGGTCCGGGTGCCCGCCACGAGCGCGAACCTCGGCCCCGGCTTCGACGCCTTCGGCCTCGCCCTGACCCTGTACGACGACCTCGTCGTCACCCCGGGCGGTTCCGGGGTCACCGTCACGGTGAGCGGCGAGGGCGAATCCGACGTACCGCTCGACGAGACGCATCTGGTGGTGCGGTCGATCCACGCCGGGCTCGAGGCGCTGGGTGCCCCGGTGCCGGGGTTCACGTTGCGCTGCGAGAACCGGATCCCGCACGGGCGCGGACTCGGCTCGTCGTCGGCCGCGATCGTCGGTGGGCTGGCCGCGGCGTTCGCGTTGGCCGGCGAACCGCTCGATCGCGAGCGTCTCGTCGTACTGGCGAATGCGATCGAAGGGCATCCGGACAACGTTGCAGCGGCCGCTCTCGGTGGGTTCACGATTGCTTGGACGGAAGGCGAGGCGGGCCGCGCGGTCCGGTTGGAACCGGCGGACGGAATCGCCGCGGTCGCTTACGTACCTGACAATCGCGTGCTCACCAAGCAGGCGCGCGGGTTGTTGCCAGGCGTTGTTTCCCACACCGACGCCGCGGCGAATGCCGGAAAGGCCGCGTTGCTCGTCGCCGCGCTGACCGGGCGGCCCGAGTTGTTGCTGACCGCGACCGAGGACCGGCTGCATCAGGAGTACCGCGAGCCGGCGATGCCGGAGAGTCTCGCGCTGGTGCACAAACTGCGCGGGAGTGGCCTGGCCGCGATCGTCAGCGGGGCCGGCCCGACGGTCGCCGTACTGGGTGGTCACGGCGAGAAGGGTGCAGGTCACGGCCAGTTTTTCCGTGGTACGCCGGATGCGCCGGACGGCTGGGCGAAGTACGAACTGGCGATCGATCCAGTCGGCGTACAGGTCTGGTCGATGGAAGCCGGCTAGCTCGGGGAATGGTCCGGCGCTGACACGCGTTGTAGCGGGTGAGACAGGCAGAGGACCCGCAGTGGTGCTAGTCTCGACTCACCCGATCCCCTCCAGGTGATCGGTGTGCTCTCGCCACGATCCGGGCTGTGCTCCCGGCACCCTGTGTTGTGTGGCGACCCTCCTGTGGATGTGACCTGGCGCCGCCTGCGTCGGAGATGTCCGGGGGGCTCAGATCGAGCGAGAGTCTCTTGTACCCCACGTGCCCGTTGTGCGGTCGTGGGTGGAATGAAATGTGGTCGATGAGCCTGTCGGACATCGACGATCCGTGTGGGAAGGACCTCACGTGACAGAAACTGTTGAAGCCTCCAGCGGAGCCGGTACGTCGGCCCCGGGTACCGACGCCGTGGCCACCACCACGACGCGTCGCCGGAAAGCCGGAGGCGGCCTCGAGGGCATGCTGCTCCCCGAGCTCAAGCAGCTCGCCGGGACGCTCGGCATCAAGGGCACCGGCGCACTGCGCAAGGGCCAGCTGATCGAGGCGATCAAGGCTGCTCAGACCGGCGGGTCCGCCGGTTCGGCGGGCGGCTCGACCGGCGGTTCCCGGGCGAAGGCGACGCAGCCGACGCTCGACGAGGCCGCCGAGGCGTCCGCGCCGAAGGGCGCCGAGACGCCGGCCAAGCGCGAGGGTGGCAGCCGCCGGACCCGCGCCGCGGCCCAGAAAGACGCGCCGAAGGACGCGCAGAAGGACTCCGTCGACGAGGCCCCGCAGAACCCGGGCCGCAACGGCGTCGCCGCCGAGGCAGCCGTCGAGGCGCCCGCGGCGAGGGAGACGCAGGCGGACACCGTCGCCCAGAACGGCACCCAGAACGGCACTCAGAACGGCACCACCGAGCGGGTCGAGGTCCGCGGCGACGAGCGCGCCGACGACCGTGGCGAGAACCAGGGCCGCAATCGCGACCGGAACCGGGACAACACCCGGGACGCCAACCGCGAGCAGAACCGCGACCGGAACCGCGACAACCAAGGTCGCGACAACCAGGGTCGCGAGAGCCAGGGCCGTGACAACCAGAACCGGGACAACAACCGGGACGGTCAGCGCGACGGCAACCGGGACAACCGCGGCGACCGCGACAACCGCGGCGACAACCAGCGGAACCGCCAGGACCAGAACGACCGGAACGCCGACCGGGGCGAGGAAGGCGAGGGCCGTCGCCGGCGTCGCCGGGGCCGCGATCGGGACCGCAACCGCGACGGCAGCCAGAGCAGCACCCGCGACACCGGCACCCGCAACCGCGGCCGCGGCGAGCGGTACGACGCCGAGCCGACGATCAGCGAGGACGACGTCCTGGTCCCCGCGGCCGGCATCCTCGACGTGCTCGACAACTACGCCTTCGTCCGGACCAGCGGCTACCTGCCCGGCCCGAACGACGTGTACGTCGCGCTCTCGATGGTGAAGCGCTACGGCCTCCGCAAGGGTGACGCGATCACCGGCGCGGTCAAGCAGCCGCAGGAAGGCGAGCGCAAGGAGAAGTTCAACCCGCTGGTCCGGATCGACACCGTGAACGGTGCGGACCCGGAGATCGCCAAGCAGCGGCAGGACTTCAACAAACTCACGCCGCTGTACGCGACCGAGCGGCTCCGCCTGGAGACCGAGCCGGGCATCCTGACCACCCGGATCGTCGACATCGTCAGCCCGATCGGCAAGGGCCAGCGCGGTCTGATCGTCTCGCCGCCGAAGGCCGGTAAGACGATGGTGCTGCAGGCGCTCGCGAACGCGATCACCACGAACAACCCCGAAGTACACCTGATGGTCGTGCTGGTGGACGAGCGGCCCGAAGAGGTCACCGACATGCAGCGGACGGTCAAGGGCGAGGTCATCGCCTCGACGTTCGACCGGCCGGCCGACGACCACACCACGGTCGCGGAGCTGGCGATCGAGCGGGCCAAGCGGCTGGTGGAGCTCGGCCACGACGTCGTCGTACTGCTCGACTCGATCACCCGGCTCGGCCGCGCGTACAACATCGCGGCCCCGGCCAGCGGCCGGATCCTGTCCGGTGGCGTGGACTCGTCGGCGCTGTACCCGCCGAAGCGGTTCTTCGGTGCGGCCCGGAACATCGAGGACGGCGGTTCGCTGACCATCCTCGCGACCGCGCTGATCGAGACCGGCTCGAAGATGGACGAGGTGATCTTCGAGGAGTTCAAGGGCACCGGCAACATGGAGCTCCGGCTGCGCCGCGAGTTCGCCGACCGGCGGATCTTCCCGGCCATCGACGTGGTCGCCTCCGGCACCCGCCGCGAGGAGCTGCTGATGTCCAAGGACGAGACGCAGGTCGTCTGGAAGCTCCGCCGGGTGCTGTCCGCGCTCGACGGCCAGGCCGCCCTGGAGCTCCTGATCGGCAAGCTCAAGGAGAGCAAGTCGAACATCGAGTTCCTGCTGCAGGTCAACAAGACCACCCCGTCGACCAGCGCCGGCCACAACACCACGAACGGCGACTGACTCACCCGCCGCGCCGGGGCCGCGCACCGCCGCCCGGCCCCAGCGCGGCGGCCCGCCGGCCTGATCCGTTTGAGGGGTTCACCCGTGAAACGGCCCGTTCCTGCCTTGCATCCAGGGCAGGAACGGGCCATCTCACAGGTGAACCCCTCAAACGATTCTGGTCACCAAGGACCGGCGCCGGTGGCTGGGAGTGGGCGGCCGAGGAAGGGGGCCGCTGAGGGGCCGGATTTCCGCCGGATCGACGGGTCGTGGCACACTTGATGGCTGGTTCCGGTTCACGTTCGCACCGTGCGGACGACCCGGGGCACCTGAAACCTAGGAGACTGTCTTGAAGAGCGACATCCACCCGACGTACGTGGAGACCCAGGTGACCTGCACCTGCGGCGCGACGTTCACCACCCGCTCGACGGCGGAGAACGGCGTGATCCACGCCGACGTGTGCTCGCAGTGCCACCCGTTCTACACCGGTAAGCAGAAGATTCTGGACACCGGTGGCCGGGTCGCCCGCTTCGAGAAGCGGTACGCCAAGAAGTAGCTTTCCTGCCGCGCGCCGGTTCCGCCCGTCATGGGCGGGACCGGCGCGCGGTTTCAGTTCAGTGGTCCCGAGAACAGGTCATGGGGCCTCCCGGTCTGGACTGAGGAGCGCAGGGAGCGAAGCGACTGGAGCGACGAGGGAAGACCGGGAGCCGCGCCCCATGACCACGCCGGTGCCGAAGGCCCGGCCGAAAGCAGAGGTGCGGCATGTTCGAGGCTGTTGAGACGCTGAAGGCGGAGTACGCCGAGCTGGAGCGGCAGATGGCGGAGCCGGAGCTGCACTCCGACCAGGCCAACGCCCGCCGCGTCGGTAAGCGGTACGCCGCACTGGCGCCGGTGGTCCGTACCTACGACGAGTGGCTGCAGACCGGTGACGACATCGAAGCCGCGCGTGAGCTCGCCGCCGAGGACCCGGCGTTCGCCGAGGAGGCCACCAGGCTGACTGCCCGGCGTGAGGAGCTGGCCGAGCGGCTGCAGACGCTGCTGGTGCCGCGGGACCCGAACGACGACAAGGACGCGATCCTCGAGATCAAGGCGGGCGAGGGCGGCGACGAGTCCGCGCTGTTCGCCGGCGACCTGCTGAAGATGTACCTGAAGTACGCCGAGTCGCAGAACTGGAAGACCGAGGTGCTCGACTCGGCCGAGTCGGACCTCGGCGGGTACAAGTCGATCACGGTCGCGGTGAAGGCGAAAGGCACGCCGGAGCCGGGCGAGGCGCCGTACGCGAAGCTGAAGTTCGAGGGCGGCGTGCACCGGGTGCAGCGGGTACCGGTGACCGAGTCGCAGGGCCGGATCCACACGTCCGCGGCGGGCGTCCTGGTGCTGCCGGAGGCCGAGGACGTCGACGTCGAGATCGACCAGAACGACCTGCGGATCGACGTGTTCCGCTCCTCCGGTCCGGGTGGGCAGAGCGTGAACACGACCGACTCAGCGGTCCGGATCACCCACCTCCCGACCGGCATCGTGGTCTCGATGCAGAACGAGAAGTCCCAGCTGCAGAACCGTGAACAGGCGATGCGGGTCCTGCGGGCGCGGCTGCTCGCGGCGGCGCAGGAGGCGGCCGACCAGGAGGCGTCGGACGCCCGGCGGTCGCAGATCCGTACCGTCGACCGCTCGGAGCGCGTCCGCACGTACAACTTCCCGGAGAACCGGTTCTCGGACCACCGCGTGGGCTACAAGGCGCACAACCTGGACCAGGTCCTCGGCGGCGAGCTCGAGCCGGTCATCCAGGCCCTCACCGAGGCGGACCTGACCGCCCGCCTCGAGGCCGTCGAGTCCCAGTGAGCACGAAGACGCTCGTCGCCGAGGCCGCTGCCCGGCTACGGGAGGCGGGCGTTGCCTCGCCGGACTTCGACGCCGCCGAGCTGCTCGCCTTCGTCACCGGCTCCAGCCGCCTGCACCTGCGCGAACCGTCCGCCGACCAGGAAGCCCGCTTTCAGCACCTGGTCGAACGGCGGGCAGGCCGCGAGCCGTTGCAGCACCTCACGGGTACGGCGGCCTTCCGGTACCGGGAGCTCGCGGTGGGGCCGGGGGTGTTCGTGCCGCGGCCGGAAACCGAGGTGATGGTCGGCTGGATCCTGGACCGGATCGCCGGCGTGAAGGATCCGCTGGTGGTCGACCTGTGCACCGGGTCCGGCGCCATCGCCGGGGCGATCGCGACCGAGCGGCCGGACAGCACCGTGCACGCGGTCGAGTTGTCGGCGGACGCGGTCGGGTGGGCCCGCCGGAACCTGGCCGGCACCGGTGCGATCCTGCACGAAGGCGACATCGACGGTTGCCTGCGGGAGCTCGACGGGCAGGTCGACGCGGTGATCTCCAACCCGCCGTACATCCCGTTGACGGCCTGGGAGTCGGTGACGGCGGAGGTCCGCGATCACGACCCGGCGCTGGCACTGTGGTCCGGTGACGACGGGCTCGACGAGATCAAAGTGGTTGCCGCCACCGCCGGCCGGTTGCTCGAGCCGGGCGGCTGGTTCGCCTGTGAGCACGCGGATGTCCAGGGCGAGTCGGCGCCTGCCGTCTTCGCGGCCACCGGGCTGTTCACCGAGGTCCGCGACAACTTGGACTTGGCCGGCCGCAACCGGTTCGCGACCGGCCGGAGAGTCTGACCGTCCCTACCGCAGGACGAGATCCGCGGCGAACGCCGCCGCGGCCAGCACCAGCAAGATGCCTGCGGCAACTAGATCCGCACGGCCGCCGTTCACCATCCAGTAGGCCCGGATCCGATCCATCGCGGCATACCAACCACTCGTCATCACGACACAACTTTCCTGCGAGCACCAACGGGCGGTTTTCTGTGCCCGCAGACAGAGATATCCCGTCCACACCCGCTTGAAACATCCGATGACGGGATCAGGTCCGGCCGAATCCCCGGCCCCCGGCCGGCGGTCGCGCGGAGGGCGGCCGGGCAAGGTCCTGCTCCCGGATCCGGCCGGTTCCTGGCACCGGCTGCTCCCGGCGGCTGAGGCGGCAGACGACCGGGTAGTGGTCGGCTCCGGGTAACGGGAGAACCTCGACCTCGCGGGCGACGAGGTCCCGGGTCGAGAACAGCCGGTCGATCGACCGTCCGTCCGGTGTCGTCCGGGGTGGCGGGTCGCCGAACGCGTCGACCAGTCCCAGGCCCTCGCCGAAGAACTCCCGTGGATCGGGCATGTTCAGATCCCCGGCGAGGACCGCCCGCCGCACGCCCCGGGCCGCCAGCTCCTGACGCAGGTACGCCGTCAGCTCAGCACCGGCCGCCCGGCCCGCGCCCTCGCGATAGCTGTACTCGACCCCCTCGGCGCTGCGGAACATGTGGATCGGGCAGGCCTGCCCGCCGACGATGTCCACCGCGCCCAAGGCGCCGAACTCGCCGCGCGCGACCAGGAACCCCTTCGGATGCGGGGGAAGCGGCTGACCGGTCCGCCAATGCAGGAAGTCGATCGACGGATTCGGCAGGTCGATCCGCGGCAACTCGGTCATCGGGTACGCCGACGCGATCCCCACGCCCAGCTTTCGGACCCCGGGAATGTGCGCGTCCGAGAATTCGTGCCGCAGGTACTGCGTCGTGCGTCCCGGCATCGCGGCCGCGGCGAGCCGTTCGAGCTGGTCGCCTGTGGGGTCCAACTCGGTGACGATCAGCACGTCGGGTTGCAGACCGGCCAGCGCCCGCGCGAAGTCCGCCGTACGGTCGGCATCGACGTAAGCGCCGTCGTCGTCGACGAACCGGCCGCCTGCGACGTTGGCGAAGGCGATCGAGATCATTCGTAGATCACCAGCTCGGGCCGCGGTTTCAGGGCGAGCACCTGTGGTGGGGTCATCAGGTCGCCGTGGCGGGTGTCCTCGGTGTAGAAGAGCTTGAAGCCGGCGTGGACACCCGGTGGCAGCTTCGCGGTCAGTTTGGCCCAGGTCTTGAGCTTGTCGGTGCGTGCGCCGATCCCGTCGACGGACTTGATCACCGCCACGCCCGGGTGAGGCTTGAGCGCCTTCTCGTCGCTGACGATCCGCGTGGACAGCTGGTGGAACACGAACGCCTTCTCCGGCAGGGCGTTCGCCGTCACCAGCCCCGACAGGTACGCCGCGATGCTGTCGAGTTCACCGCCTGTCGTGTGCCCGAAGACCCGGCCCGGCACCTGCGTCGGCCCGACGGCCCACTCGGGGTCGAACGCCAGCCCGACGTCGGGTTCCTTCAGCCACCGCTCGAGCCGTTTCACCTCGGGGAGGATCTTCGCGCGCCCCGGCTGGATGTCGAGCAGCAACAGCATCTTGTGCTTCCGGGCGACCGCCAGGTACTCCTCGATCGCCGAGTCCGGCAGCCGCCCGCGATACAGCCCGTCCTTGCCGCGCGAGCCCTTCGCGACGACCGTGATCAGCTCCATCACCGGCAGCGGCGTCCGGCCGCCCGCGTAGGCACGGGACAGCGTCTCCAGCTTCGCGGCCTTCGCGTCGAGGTCCTTGTCCAGCGGCCCGAGTGCGGGTGAGCCGGGCAGGCCGACGTACCCAACCAGTTGATGCTTGGGGAAGATCGTGCGGCCGCCGCGGGGCAGTTCTCCGTCGGCCGGTGGTGGTGGGGGAGTGGGGCTGGGGCTCGAGTGGGTAGTCGTCGGTGACGAGCTGACCGATGCGGGTTCGTCGCTGCAGGCCGTCACAGTCAGCAGTACTACGGCCAGCACCCCACAGACTTTCCGCATCGGTCCAGGGAAGCACACCCAGCCAGCTACCCCGCGTTTGCCTGGACGTAGGTGTCGATCTGCGACACCAGCGACTCCTTCACCGAGTCCTCCGCGAACGACTCGCGGACCGCGGTCTTCGCCAGCTCACCGGCACCGGCCGCGTCCAGGTCCAGCAGTCGCGCCGCGACGGCGTACTCGTTGGTGAGGTCGGTGCCGAACATCGGCGGGTCGTCGGAGTTGATCGTGACCACCAGGCCGGCGTCGACCATCGCGCGCAGCGGGTGGACGTCGTACGACTCGACCGCGCGGGTGGCGATGTTCGAGGTCGGGCTGACCTCGAGCGGGATCCGGTGTTCACCCAGGTAGTCGACCAGGGCGGGGTCCTGCATCGTCGACGTACCGTGGCCGATCCGCTCGGCCTTCAGCACCCGCACCGCGTCCCAGATCGTCTGCGGGCCGGTCGTCTCACCCGCGTGCGGCAGGCTGTGCAGTCCTTCCGCGATCGCGGCCTCGAAGTGCGGCTGGAACTGCGGTCGCGGTACGCCGATCTCCGGGCCGCCGAGGCCGAACCCGATCAGCCCTTCGGGACGGATCTTGGTGGCGATCCGCAAGGTCTCGTCGGCGGCCGGGAGACCCGCCTCGCCGGAGATGTCGAAGATCCAGCGCAGCACCAGGCCGAACTCCTTCTCGGCCGCGACCCGCGCGTCCTCGATCGCCTCGCAGAACGCCTCCGCCGCGATCCCGCGCACGACCGAGGTGTACGGCGTGACGGTCAGCTCGGCGTACCGCAGGTTCTGCTGCTCGGACATCTCGCGGGCGATCTCGTAGGTCAGCAGCCGGACGTCCTCGGGCGTCTTGATCAGCTCGACGACGGACAGGTAGATGTCGATGAAGTGGGCGAAGTCGCTGAACTTGAAGTACTCGGTCAGCGCGGCCGGGTCGGACGGCACCGGTGAACCCGGGTGCCGGGCGGCGAGCTCGGCGACGATCCGCGGCGACGCGGACCCGACGTGGTGGACATGCAACTCGGCCTTCGGCAACCCGGCGAGGAACTCACGCGACACAGTCATGGTCGGGATCCTAAAGAGAGCGGCCGGTCGGTGGCTCGGAAATTGACAATTGGGTGTCAGAGTTCATCCCGGTTGGAGTCCGGGACCGCGTGAGTGGCACGATTCACTCCGTGAGTGAGCGCTTCGACTTCACCGGGGACGAACTGGCACCGGCGTACCGCGCAGCGGTGGACGCCATCGAGGCCGGAGACCTGGTCGTGCTGCCGACCGACACCGTCTACGGGATCGCCGCCGACGCCTTCAAGGCCGACGCCGTGCAGCGGCTGCTGGACGCCAAGGGCCGCGGCCGCGACATGCCGCCGCCGGTGCTGATCTCGGTGGTGGAGTCGCTCGACGCGCTCGCCACCGACGTACCGGACAACGGCCGCAAGCTCTGCCAGGAGTTCTGGCCGGGGCCGCTCACGGTGATCTGCCACGCGCAGTCGTCGCTGATGTGGGACCTGGGCGAGACCCAGGGCACCGTCGCGCTCCGGGTGCCGGACCACGAGAACACCCGCGAACTGCTGTCCCGCACCGGGCCGCTCGCGGTCAGCTCCGCGAACAAGTCCGGCCGGCCGGCGGCGCTGGACGTGTACGACGCCGAGGATCAGCTGGCCGAATCGGTCGCCGTGTACCTGGACGGCGGCGCGGTGACCGGGGGAGAGCCGTCGACGATCGTCGACATCACCGGCGACACCCCACGCGTGGTGCGCGTCGGCGCACTCTCCGTCGAACAACTCCGCGCCGTCGTCCCCGAGGTAGCCACCGAGGACGACAAGCCCACGGACACCCAGCCGGCCGCCGAAGCCCAGCCCGCGGACGAAGAGAAGGCGGCGGACGAGACGAAGCCGGTCGACGAAGCCAAGCCCGCGGACGAAGCCAGGCCGGTCGAAGAAGCCGAGCCCGCGGACGAAGCCAAGCCGGTCGAGGAGAAGCCGGACGAGAAGCCAACTGACGAGCCGGTCCAAGCGTCCAAGAAGGACGAGGACAAAACCGACTCCGATGTGAGGCCTGCGGACTAGTGCGCGAGTACCTGCTGGTCCTGTTCGTGGCGATGGCCACGACCTTCCTGCTGACCGGCGTGGCCCGGCAGATCGCGTTGCGGTACGGCGCCGTCGCCAAGGTCCGGGCCCGGGACGTGCACAAGGTACCGATCCCGTACTTCGGCGGCCTGTCGATCCTCGGCGGCCTGATCGCCGGGTACGCGGTCGCCTCCAGCCTGCCGTTCCTCGGCAACAGCCTGCAGGTCGCGCACGACGCCCGGGCGATCCTGGTCGGCGGTGTGGTGATCTGCGCCGTCGGTGTCGTCGACGACCTGTACGAGCTGGACGCGATCACCAAGCTGGCCGGCGAAGTCCTCGCGGTCGGCGTACTCGTTGTCCAAGGCATCCAGTTGTACTGGTTGCCGCTGCCAGGCGGCGTGATCTCGCCGTCGCCTGCGCAGCTCGCGGTGCTGACCGCGGGCATCATGCTGGTGTCCTGCAACGCCGTGAACTTCGTCGACGGCCTGGACGGTCTGGCGGCCGGCGTGACCGCGATCGGCGCGACCGCGTTCTTCATCTACTGCTACCTGCTGAACGTGCACGAGAATCTCGACCGCGCGACCACGTCGACGCTGATCACGGTCGCGCTGGCCGGCGCGTGCCTCGGCTTCCTGCCGCACAACTTCTTCCCTGCCAGGGTTTTCATGGGTGACTCGGGTGCGCTGCTGATCGGTCTGATGCTGGCCGCGTCGACGATCAGCCTGACCGGCCAGATGGACCCGAACGCGGTGCCGTACGAGGTCGGCGGCTCCAGCCTGCTGCCCGCACTGCTGCCGCTGGTGCTCCCGATCGCCATCCTCGCGATCCCCGCGCTGGACCTGACGATGGCGTACATCCGGCGTACCAAGGCCGGCCGGTCGCCGTTCGCGGCCGACAAGCAGCACCTGCACCACCGCCTCATGCAACGCGGCCACTCGCACCGCCGCGCAGTGCTGCTGATGTACCTGTGGACCGGCCTGATCGCGTACGGCGTCGTGATCCTCGGCCTGTGGCTGTACTGGTGGACCGCCCTCATCGTGCTCGCCGTCGCGGTGACCGCGGTGGTGCTCACGACCGGTCTGCCGCGACGTTCCCGGAAACCGCTCGCCAAAGTCTGATCCCCGCTGGGAGGGACCAGACCACCCGCCCGCGTGGCCTACCGATAGGGTGTGCCTGTACAGCGGGAGGGGACTCTCGTTTTGCTGACGGTGCAGACTTTGTGCTAGTTTTCACAAGCACCAGCAAAGAACAGCGACACCCCTGACCCCGCCCACCCGACGATCTGGCCGCGAGACCAGCTCGCCTGCAGGACGGAACCACCAGATGGCTCCTTCGGCCAACAGCCCGAAACCCGCCGGACAAGCGACCAAGCACCCGGCGCTGGCGATGTTGCGCGGCGCTCTGGTCGCCGCGCTGGTGGTCGGGGTGAACGCGACCGCGGTGTCCACGGTCGCCGCCGGTGTGCCCGGTCTGTGGGGCGCGTTGCTCGGCCTGCTGATCGTGATCGTCTTCTCCGGCGTGGGTCTGCTCGCGCTGCACCTGTCCCGCAAGACCAGTCCGACCATGCAGCTCGCCGTCGCGATGGCCAGCTACACGGGCCGGATCGCCGTCTTCGGCGGTCTGCTCGCGGTCGCGCTGAGCTCGGACAGCCTGGCCAGGCACGTGAATCTGACCGTGCTCGGCCTGGTCGCGCTGGTTGTCGTGATGGGCTGGATGGCCGGCGAGATCTGGGCGTGGTCCCGGCTCCGGGTGCCGATCTACGACCTCGACAAGGAGGTGACGGCGTGAGCACCATCGGTAACGATTCGCCTGCTGTGGTGGAGATTACGGGGGTCGATGTGACCGCCGATGTCGTCAACTGGTACGTTTCGATTGCCAATGAGCGAGCATCAGGATCCGAAGCCATCACCCGGAGGGGGCGACGGCTGGCGGGTCCTGTCCTACTTGATCGGCGGTGTCGTGGTGTACGGCGGCATCGGGTTCTTGTTGGATCGCCTCTTCGGCACCCAGTTCCTGGTTCTGGTGGGCATCGTGCTCGGTGCCGGCCTCACCATCTTGCTGTTGCACTTCCGGTACGGGTCGCGGTCCTGACCACAGGTCTGATCCCTACCGGGTCTGACGTTGTTGACCGCCATGCCCTGAGCCGCCCTGCCCTTAGCTACAAGGCGTCCGACTTGAGCACGACGCGAGAGGAGACCCGGTGACCGCCGGCGTTCCGACCGAGTTCATCGCACCCGGTCCACAGAGCTTCAACACTCCGCCGATCATCGACGGAGTGGACTGGTTCACCAAGCCCGTCCTGATCAGCGCGCTGACCGTCGTCGTCATCGTCTGGTTCTACTGGGGTGCGTCCCGCAAGGCCGCGATCGTCCCGACCAAGCTGCAGTTCGCCGGCGAGCTCGGGTACAACTTCGTGCGCAACTCGATCGCGCGCGACGCGATCGGCAGCCAGGAGTACATGAAGTACGTGCCGTACCTGTGCGGCCTCTTCTACTTCATCCTGCTGAACAACGTCGCCGCGACCGTTCCGCTGCTGCAGTTCCCGACCTTCAGCCACATCGGCTGGGCCTACGTGGCCGCGATCATGAGCTGGGTCATCTACAACGCGGTCGGTATCCGCAAGCACGGCGCCTGGGGCTACTTCAAGCACCAGACGATGCCGGCCGGCGTGCCGGTCTGGCTGATGCCGCTGATGATCCCGATCGAGTTCATCTCGAACATCCTGGTGCGCCCGGTCTCGCTGAGCCTGCGGCTGTTCGCCAACATGTTCGCCGGCCACATCCTGCTGCTGGTGTTCGTCCTCGGCGCCGAGTACATGGTGTTCGAGTCCGGCAGCATCGCGCTCGGCGGCGTCGGCGTCCTCACCTTCCTGATGGGCCTCGCGATCGCCGGACTGGAGCTGTTCGTCCAGTGCATCCAGGCCTACATCTTCGTGGTGCTGACCGCGCAGTACATCGGCAGCGCCATCGCCGACGACCACTGATTCGCAGTACCCCCCAACAGACCCGTAGCAACGGAAACCCGGATAGCCCCTATCCGTACCGAAAGGAAACACCGCAAATGAGCAACATCGCTCTCGCAATCACCGGCAACATCGCCGTCCTGGGCTACGGCCTCGCCGCGATCGGCCCGGGCGTCGGCGTTGGTCTGATCTTCGCGGCGGTCATCAACGGCACCGCGCGGCAGCCGGAGGCCCAGAGCAAGCTGCAGTCGATCGCGTGGATCGGCTTCGGTGTCACCGAGGTTCTGGCCATCATCGGTATCGCGCTGGCGTTCGTGTTCAAGGCCGGCGCCTGATCCCCCTTTTCCAGACTGACTGACAGGACACGGACATGATGACGATGGTGCTCCCTCTGGCTGAGGCGGCCGGCGAGGACGTCAACCCGCTGATCCCGCACACCGCCGAGATCATCTTCGGCTTCGTCTTCCTGGTCCTGCTGGCCATCGCCTTCGCCAAGGTCGTCGTACCGAAGTTCGAGAAGGCGTACGCCGATCGGACCGCGGCGATCGAAGGCGGGATGAACGAGGCCAAGCAGGCCCAGGCCGAGGCGAAGGCGGCTTTGGAGAAGTACAACGCGCAGCTGGCCGAGGCCCGGCAGGAAGCTGCGAAGATCCGCGAGGACGCCCGCGAGCAGGGTGCGGCGATCATCGCGGAGATGCGTGAGCGGGCGAACGTCGAGGCCGAGCGGATCGTCACCCACGCGCGGACCCAGATCGACGCGGAGCGCGCCCAGGCGGTCGCTTCGCTGCGGGGCGAGGTCGGCACGATGGCGACCACGCTGGCCGGCCGGATCGTCGGTGAGTCGCTCGAGGACGAGGCCCGGCAGCGCCGGACCGTCGAGCGCTTCCTGGCCGATCTGGAGGCCTCGGAGTCCGCTCGTCAGGCTGTCGGAACGGACGGCTGATGCGCGGCGCGTCGAACGAGTCGTTCGCCCGGGCCGAGCAGGTCCTGGCGAGTGTCAGCCCGGCCGAGACGCTGGGCGGCGAGCTGTTCTCGATCGCCAAGTTGCTGGACGGCAGCGGCGCGCTCCGGCGCGCCCTGACCGACCCGGCCCGGCCGGCGGCGTCCAAGACCGCACTGGCCCAGCAGTTGTTCGGCGGCAAGATCTCCCCCCAGGCGCTGGAGATCCTGTCCGCCGCGGTGGCCGGTCGCTGGGTCAGCGGCCGGGACCTGGGCGACGCGCTGGACCAGTTGAGCGTCGAGGCCGAGGTGGCCTACGCCGACAGCCGGCGCAAGCTGGACGAGGTCGAGGACGAGCTGTTCCGGCTCGACCGGGTGGTCGCCGTCGAGCGGACGCTGGCCGACAAGCTCGGTGACCGGAGCATCCCGGTCGAGCACCGGCAGGAACTGATCCGCGGACTGCTGCAGGGCAAGGCCGACATCAGCACGGTGCGGCTCGCCGAGCAGGCCGTGGACGGCCGGGGCCGCGCGTTCGCGGCGTCGATGCGGGCCTTCCAGGTCGCCACGGCGAACCGGCGGAACGCCAGCATCGCGACGGTGCGGGTGGCCACCGACCTGACCGAGGCGGAGCGCACCCGCCTCGCGACGGCGCTCGGGCGGCAGTACGGCCGGGAGATCCAGCTGAACGTGATCGTCGACGCAAGCGTTGTCGGCGGCGTCCGGGTGGACATCGGCGACGAAGTGATCGACGGAACCATCGCGGCCAGGCTCGACGACGCGCAACGGCGCATCGCGGGCTGAGCGCCCCTTAACGACATAAGCGGCGCTAAGGGTCGGGAAGCCTTTAGAGCCACAACAGGCCAGCAAGGTCAAGGAAGCAGGAAACACAATGGCTGAGCTCACGATCAGGCCGGAGGAGATCCGGGACGCCCTGGATCGGTTCGTCACCGAGTACCAACCGGCCGACACCACCGCCGAAGAGGTCGGCACCGTGGTCGACGCGGGTGACGGGATCGCGCACGTCGAGGGCCTGCCCTCGGCGATGACCAACGAGCTGCTCGAGTTCGAGGACGGCACCCGCGGTATCGCGCTGAACCTCGACGTCCGCGACATCGGTGTCGTCGTCCTCGGTGAGTTCGACGGGATCGAGGAGGGCCAGCAGGTCCGCCGGACCGGACAGGTCCTGTCGGTGCCGGTCGGCGAGGGCTACCTGGGTCGCGTCATCGACCCGATGGGCAAGCCGATCGACGGTCTCGGCGAGATCACCGACCTCGAGGGCGACCGCCCGCTGGAGCTCCAGGCGGCCGGCGTGATGGACCGCCAGGAGGTCCGCGAGCCGCTGCAGACCGGTATCAAGGCCATCGACGGGATGATCCCGGTCGGCCGTGGCCAGCGGCAGCTGATCATCGGCGACCGCAAGACCGGCAAGACCGCGATCGCGATCGACACGATCATCAACCAGAAGGCCAACTGGGAGTCCGGCGACCCGAAGAAGCAGGTCCGCTGCATCTACGTGGCGATCGGCCAGAAGGGTTCCACCATCGCGTCCGTCCGCGGCGCGCTGGAGGAGGCCGGCGCGATGGAGTACACCACCATCGTCGCCTCCCCGGCGTCCGACCCGGCCGGCTTCAAGTACGTCGCGCCGTACACCGGCTCGGCGATCGGCCAGCACTGGATGTACCAGGGCAAGCATGTCCTGATCGTCTTCGACGACCTGAGCAAGCAGGCCGAGGCGTACCGCGCCATGTCGCTGCTGCTGCGCCGCCCGCCGGGCCGTGAGGCCTACCCGGGTGACGTCTTCTACCTGCACAGCCGCCTGCTCGAGCGTTGCGCGAAGCTGTCCGACGAGCTCGGCGCCGGCTCGATGACGGGTCTGCCGGTCATCGAGACCAAGGCGAACGACGTCTCGGCGTTCATCCCGACCAACGTCATCTCGATCACCGACGGCCAGATCTTCCTGCAGTCGGACCTGTTCAACGCCAACATCCGCCCGGCCATCGACGTCGGTATCTCGGTGTCCCGCGTCGGTGGTGCCGCGCAGGTCAAGGGCATGAAGAAGGTCTCCGGCTCACTGAAGCTGGACCTGGCCCAGTTCCGCGCAATGGAGGCGTTCGCGATGTTCGCCTCCGACCTGGACGCCACGTCCCGCCGGCAGCTGGACCGCGGTCAGCGTCTGGTCGAGCTGCTCCGTCAGCCGCAGTACTCGCCGTACCCGGTCGAGGACCAGACGGTCTCGATCTGGGCGGGTACGAACGGCAAGTTCGACGACGTCCCGGTGATCGACGTGCTCCGGTTCGAGCGTGACTTCCTGGACTTCCTGAAGCGCGAGAGCAAGGTGCTCGACGCGATCCGGGAGTCCGGCCAGTTCGGCGACGACGAGGCGGCGGCCGTGACCGAGGCGCTGGACAAGTTCAAGCCGACCTTCCAGACCTCCGACGGCAACCTGCTCGGCACCGAGGCTCCGGCCGAGGCGATGGACGAGTCGGACGTCGACCAGGAGCAGATCGTCAAGCAGAAGCGGGGCTGATCCACCGTGCCAGCCAACCTGCGGGAGCTTCGCGATCGGAAGGCCTCGGTCACGACGATCAAGAAGCTCACCCGCGCGATGGAGCTGATCGCGGCGTCCCGGATCGTCAAGGCGCAGCAACGCGCCCAGGCGGCCGGTCCGTACGCGCGTGAGCTCACCCGTGCGGTGTCGGCGGTGGCGACGTTCTCGAACGTCGACCACCCGCTGACCACCGAGAAGCCGAACCCGAGGCGGGCGGCGGTGCTGCTGATCACCTCCGACCGCGGCCAGGCCGGCGCGTACTCGTCCAACGTGATCCGTGAGGGCGAGCGGCTGAACCAGCTGCTCCGCGAGGACGAGAAGGAGATCGTCCCGTTCCTGAGCGGTCGCAAGGGCGTGGCGTACTACACCTTCCGCCAGCGCGAGGTCGCGCAGTCGTGGACCGGTGACTCCGACAACCCGAGCTTCGCCCGGGCCCGGGAGATCGCCGACGCGCTGATCGAGGCCTTCCTGACCCCGACCGAGGAGGGCGGCGTGGACGAGATCCACATCGTCTTCACCCGGTTCGTGTCGATGCTCACCCAGCGCGCGGACGTCATCCGGCTGCTGCCGCTGGAGGTCGTCGAGGGCGAGGAGGCACCGGCGCCGGACGACGTCCTGCCGCTGTACGAGTTCGAGCCGTCCGCCGAGGACGTGCTGGACGGGCTGCTGCCGAAGTACGTCGCCAGCCGGATCCACTACTGCATGCTGCAGGCGGCAGCCTCCGAGCTGGCCAACCGGCAGCGCGCGATGAAGTCCGCGACCGACAACGCGCAGGACCTGATCGAGAGCCTGACCCGGGACCTGAACCAGGCCCGCCAGGCGCAAATTACCCAGGAAATCAGCGAGATCGTCGGTGGCGCCAGCGCGCTGGCCGACGCGAACGCCGGGAGCGAGTGAGAGAGATGACTGCCACGGTTACCGAGAAGAACAACGAGGCCGGCGCCGCGGGCGTCGGTCGCGTCGCCCGGGTGATCGGCCCGGTCGTCGACGTCGAGTTCGCGGCCGACGCGATGCCCGACATCTACAACGCGCTCGAGGTCGACCTGACCATCGGCGAGCTCACCCAGACGATCACCCTCGAGGTGGCGCTGCACGTCGGCGACAACATCGTCCGGGCGATCTCGATGAAGCCGACCGACGGTCTGGTCCGGGGCGCCGAGGTGCGCGACACCGGCGCCGCGATCTCCGTCCCGGTCGGTGACGTCACCAAGGGCCGGGTCTGGTCCGTGACCGGTAAGTGCCTGAACCAGGACGAGTCCGAGTTCGAGATCACCGAGCGCTGGCCGATCCACCGCAAGGCGCCGGCCTTCGACCAGCTCGAGTCCAAGACCGAGATGCTGGAGACCGGCATCAAGGTCCTCGACCTGCTCACCCCGTACGTGCAGGGTGGGAAGATCGGCCTGTTCGGCGGTGCGGGCGTCGGCAAGACCGTCATGATCCAGGAAATGATCTACCGGATCGCCCACAACTTCGGTGGTACGTCGGTGTTCGCCGGCGTCGGTGAGCGGACCCGTGAGGGCAACGACCTCATCAACGAGATGGAAGAGGCCGGCGTCTTCAAGGACACCGCACTGGTGTTCGGTCAGATGGACGAGCCGCCGGGCACGCGGCTTCGCGTCGCGCTGTCGGCGCTGACGATGGCGGAGTACTTCCGCGACGTCAAGGAGCAGGACGTACTGCTGTTCATCGACAACATCTTCCGGTTCACGCAGGCCGGTTCCGAGGTCTCCACGCTGCTCGGCCGGATGCCGTCGGCCGTTGGTTACCAGCCGAACCTCGCCGACGAGATGGGCGTGCTGCAGGAGCGGATCACGTCGACCCGCGGTCACTCGATCACCTCGATGCAGGCGATCTACGTGCCCGCCGACGACTACACCGACCCGGCGCCGGCGACCACGTTCGCCCACCTCGACGCCACCACGGAGCTCTCGCGTGACATCGCGTCGCGTGGTCTGTACCCGGCCGTCGACCCGCTGACCTCCACGTCGCGGATCCTCGACCCGCAGTACATCGGCCAGGAGCACTACGACGTGGCCGTCCGGGTGAAGCAGATCCTGCAGAAGAACAAGGAACTGCAGGACATCATCGCCATCCTCGGTGTCGACGAGCTCTCCGAAGAGGACAAGATCACCGTCGCGCGGGCGCGCCGGATCGAGCAGTTCCTCTCGCAGAACACCTACATGGCGGAGAAGTTCACCAACATCGCCGGTTCCACGGTGCCGCTGAAGGACACCATCGAGTCCTTCAAGAAGATCACCGAGGGCGAGTGCGACCACATCGCCGAGCAGGCGTTCTTCAACGTCGGATCGCTGGACGACGTCGAGCGCAAGTGGGCCGAGCTGCAGAAGGACAACTGAGATGGCCGACGAGTCTGCCAAGCACCTCGAGGTCGCGCTGGTCGCGGCCGAGCGGACCGTGTGGCAGGGGCAGGCCAAGATCGTGATCGCCCGGACCACGGACGGTGACGTCGGTATCCTGCCCGGCCACGCGCCGCTGCTGGGCCTGTTGCAGGGCGGCACCGTCCAGGTGCGGACCGTCGACGACGAGTACTTCGTCGCGGCCGCGCCGGACGGGTTCGTCTCGGTGGCCAACGACCGGGTCTCGATCCTGGCCGAGAACGCCGAGATGGGTCACGACATCGACCTCGAGGAGGCTCGGCGCGAGCTCGAGCAGGCGATGGCGGCCGGCCTGGCCGACGCCGACGCCGACGAGGTACGACTCGCCGAGGCCCGGGTACGGGCCGCCGAGCAGACGTCCTGACCCGACCTGCCATAATCGAATATCGTCACTGACAGTACGGTTCTCCGGAGGTGCCCGGAGTAGCACCCGAATTGGCACCGGAAATGGGGTCGGCAAGGTATGAGGACAGTCCTCGATGTCGTCGGGGTCTGTCTGGCTGCCGCCGTACTGTTCATCGTGCTCGTCGCGTTCCGCCGTCGCTGGTTGTCCAGGGACGGCGGAACTTTTGATTGCAGCCTGCAGCTCGCCGAGAAGGAGCACGGGCGCGGCTGGGCCCTCGGCCTGGCCCGGTACGTCGGCGACGACCTGCAGTGGTTCCGGGTCTTCAGTCTCGCCTGGTGGCCGAAGCTGACGGTGAACCGCCGCCAGCTCGAGGGCGTCACCACCCGCCGCCCGATGGGCAACGAACCCCTGGTCACGTACGCCGGTCACGTCATCGTCGACGCGAAGCTGCGTGACCGCACGGTCCATTTCGCGATGACCGAAGAGGCGCTCACCGGCGTCCTCGCCTGGATGGAGTCAGCTCCACCCAGCACACAGACCTACCTCTGAGGCGCCCTACCTCTCGAGTGCGGTGAGCAGCATCGGCAGGGAGGCGTGCAGCTCGCGCTGCCAGTAGGCCCACCCGTGCGTGCCCGGCCCGTAGAAGTTCGTCGTCAGGTGCTTCGCGCCGGCCTGTTCCAGCTCGGCCGCGAGCGCGTGGTTCTGCCGGTTGAAGTCGGCTTCCAGCGCGTCCGTCTTCCCGGGCGGGTCGAAGGGGCCGGCGGTGCCGTCGCCACACGAGAGGTAGACGGGTAGCGACTTGAGCCGATGGGCCAGGTAATACGGGTCGTGGGCTTCCCAGATCCCGCGTTGGGCGACCGGATCGCCCCAGACCCGGAGCGGGTCGTTGCCCTGACCGGCGAAGAAGCCCTTGATCCGGTTGATCGACTCGTCGTTGAGCAGCGGATGCGCCGAGCCGGAGTACGCCGCGACCGCGCGGAACATACCGGGATGGCGGGCGGCGTACAGGAGCGCTCCTTGGCCGCCCATCGAGAGCCCGGCGACGACGCGGTTCGAGCTCGCGCCCCAGTCGTGTTCCAGCAGGTGCGCCAGTTCGACGGTGTGGAAGGTCTCCCAGGCCGGGTCGCCGCCGGCGCCGTAGTTCCACCAGTCGCTGTACCAGCCGTTCCAGCCGGCCTCCGGCATGACGACGAGTACCTTGCGGAGGCTCGGGATCGTCGCGATGTCGGTGCCGGACCAGGACGTGTAGTCGCCGCAGCAGCCGTGCAGGAGCCAGAACGTCGGCCAGTGCTGACTGCGGTCCGCGGGGTTCCAGCCGTCCGGTGTCAGCAGACGGACGTTGACGGTGCGGCCGCCGAGGGCCTGGGAGCGCACGGTCAGGTCGGTCAACCGGTTCGCTACCTGCTTGACCGCGACGACTTCAGCGCCGCGTGGTGCGGCCTGGACGACCGCGGGCGGCTGAGCCGCCTGCGCGGGAGCTATGGGGGAGAGGCCGAGGAAGACAGCGGCGACGAGCACAGCTCGGCGGCCGAATCGGGACAAGTGTGCGTTCACGAGCAACCTCCGGGCGGGGGACTGTGCTCACAACGTGTTGCCTGACGACGACCTGAAGTTAAAACCCTGCGTGTTAATTACTCAAGACCGTAGCTGGTGCTGTCGACCGGTGGTGCGGGATGTGCGGCGAGCGGTCGAAAACCGGTGGGCTCCCGGCGGCTCGTGTGCCACGATCGCCCGCATGACGAGTTTCTTCCGACGCGGCTGACTTCCGTCGGCCCGTCGCGTGGCGTTCTGCCCGTGGTCGGCGACGCGGGAGTAGCCCCTTGGTTGCTCCCGGGCGCTCACCGGGAGATTCGTCATGCCTGCGCTCGTTCTCGTGCGAACCGTGTCGGGGTTGGAATGGCTTGCCGCTGAGGAGGTTGTGGCGGCTGGGCATCGGGTGGTCGAGATGTCCAAGCGGCAGTTGATCGTCGAGCCGACCTCGGAGGTGCTGATCGAGCAGCCGCCGCGGGTCGCCGACGACCTGTTCGAGGTGCACGGCCTGGCGCCGGATCCCGGGCGGTCGAAGGCCGGGCTGGTCGATGCTGTCCGCCTGGCGTTGCAGGCGGCCCCGGCTGACCGTGGCGCGTTCGCTGTGAGCGCGTCGTTCGTGGGGGCGCGGACCTTCAATCGGTTCGATGTCGAGGATCGGGTGGGGGAGCGGATCGCGCGGCTGACGGGCGGGCGGTACCACTCGCGCCGGCACGGTGTCGCGCCACCGGACGAGCGGTCCGAGTGGCGGGTCGTCCTGGACGGCAAGACGTTGTGGATCGCGCTGCGCCCGTACGCCGTACCGCTGCATCGGCGGACGTGGCGCCGACGGACAGTGCAGGGAAGTCTGCACCCGCCGGTCGCTGCCGCGATGGCGCGGCTCGCAAGACTTGCCCCTGGGTACGACGTCGTCGATCCGTTCTGTGGTGCCGGGACACTGCTCCTGGAAGCGCACGCACTCGAGTCGCGAGCACGGTACGTCGGCCTGGATCGTGACCCGGCGGCGATCGAAGCAGCTCAGGAGAACGGGTCCACCATCACCTGGCGACGCGGCGATGCGGCATACCTGACGACGCCCGCCGATCGCATCGTGACCAACCCGCCCTGGGACCGCCGCGTGCACATCGGCGACCTGCGCCCGTACATCCGCCGCTGGCACCGGAGCCTTCGCCCCGGCGGCCTGCTGGTCGCGATTCTCGCTGCCCACCAGGTCGGCCAACTGGCCCGTGGCTGGCAGGTCCATGCCCGTCACGAGATCGCGGTCGCCGGGCAGCATCCAGCCATTGTCGTTGCGGGGCCGTCTCGGTCTTGACATGTGTGCGTAACGTTCGTAGGTTCCTGCGCATACGTAAGAGCATCGCTTGAATAGCTCATATTCGAGTGCTCATACGTATGAACGTGCAGCCGCTCTAGTCCTGGGGTGAGAGATATGCGCAGTCGGTGGCGGGTGTTGATGGTGGTCGGTGCGATCCTCGTGGCGGGCTGTTCGGGTCCCGCGGCGCAGCCGGCCGGTGGTGGTGCAGCAGCAGGCGCGTCGATCGTCTACGCCAAGACCGACGGCGGTACGACGTTCGTCCGCAACTACAACGTGATGGGCCCGGCGACGGACAAGGCGCCGAACATGGAGCTCGTCTACGAACCCCTGATGCGTGTCGACTACAGCGACGGCGGCGTGGTGAAGCCGTGGCTCGCGGAGAGCTGGGTGTTCGGCGAGCAGGGCAAGCTGCTGACGATCAAGCTCCGCAGCGACGTCACCTGGTCGGACGGTCAGAAGTTCACCGCGGACGATGTCGCGTACTCGCTCGGTCTCCCGATCGAGAAGCCGGACTTCAGCATCGCCGGGATCACCTACAAGTCGGTGGCGAAGACCGGCGAGCACACGATCCAGGTGCGGTTCGCGGAGCCGTCGTACGCGACCCTCAACCAGTTCGCGAACATCCTGCTGCCGATGGTCCCGAAGCACATCTGGGCCGGCCAGAACCTGAACACCTGGACCAACCCGGACCCGGTCGGCACCGGGCCGTTCACGCTGAAGGAGTTCAAGCCGCAGCAGATCACGCTGCAGGCGCGCACCGACTACTGGGGCGGCAAGCTCCCGATGAGCACGTACAAGATCATCCCGACCAGCGCGGACGCGCTGAAAGCCCAGTTGCTGAAGGGCGATATCGACTGGGCCTCCGCGAGCTGGCCGAACGGCGAGAAGGAGTACGTCGCCAAGGACCCGGACAAGCACCTGTACCAGCTCTACTCCAACGGCGGCGCGATGTCGGTGCTCTTCAACACCGGCAAGGCCCCCTTCAATGACGAGCACGTACGGCGTGCGCTCGCCCTCACCATCGATCGCACAGCGGTCGTCACCACGCTGCAGCGGCCGGGTACCGAGGCGGGACCGACCGGACTCTCCGAGCAACTGTTCGCCGACTGGCTCGACCCGGCGTACAAGGGCAAGGTCCAGAAGGTCGACGCGGACGCGGCGAAGGCGGAGCTCGCCAAGGGTGGCTGGGCGGTCGACAACGGCGCCCTGGTGAAGGACGGCAAGCGGTACCAGCCGAGCATCCTGTTCAACTCCGACTGGGGCTGGGGCAACTACGCCGACATCCTGATCAACACCTGGAAGCAGAATCTCGGCCTGCAGGTGAAGAGCGCCGGCCAGCCGAGCGCCGGGTACTACGACAAGCAGAACCTCGGCCAGTTCGACCTGGTCGCCGCGTCCACCGGCGGCTCCGGGGTGTACGGCGTCTATCGCTTCCTGAGCAGCCAGTACCTGACGCCGATCGGCAAGTCGGCCACCCTGAACCAGGGCCGCTGGAACGACCCGCAGACCGACGCGATCATCGCCGCGATGCAGCGCACCGACGACGTCGAGCAGTTGAAGACGCTCGGCCGGCAACTGCAGAAGATCGTCGTGGACAAGGTCCCGTTCAGCCCGATTTACAACAACTTCTACTTCGTCGACATCAACGCGACCCGCTGGACCGGCTGGCCGGCGCCGGACAACTTCGAGCACATCCCGTTCGTCGGCATGGGACCGGACACGATCCTGACGCTGCTGAAGCTTCAGCGCCGGGGGAACTGACGATGCGGTGGGCGTTCCTGGCCCGGCGGCTGGGGTTCTACCTGGCTGCCGCGGCCGCCGCGATCGGGCTGAACTTCCTGCTGCCGCGGCTGATGCCCGGCGACCCGTCGTCCGCGATCGTCGAGGAGCTGGAGCGGGTCAGCGGCCAGCAGGTGCCGGCCGAGACACTGATGTCGATCCGCGCGATCTTCGGCAACCCGCACGCCAACCTGGCCCAGCAGTTCGCCGACTATCTCCGGCAGTTGTCCCACGGCGACCTCGGGGTCTCGGTGGTCAACTTCCCGGTCCCGGTCGCCGACCTGGTCTGGCAGGCCTTGCCGTGGACCCTCCTGCTGGTCGGTACGACAACCGTCACCGCCTTCGCGATCGGCACCCTGCTCGGCGTGGTCGCCGGCTGGCGGGCGGGCAGTCGCCTGGATGCGATCCTGACCCCGTTCACCACGTTCCTGAGCAGCGTCCCGTACTTCTGGGTCGCGCTCCTCGCGCTCTGGGTGTTCGGCTTCGTCCTCGGCTGGACCCCGTTGTCCGGCGGGTACGACGCCGACCTCCCGCAGGGCTTCAGTCTCGCGTACGCCGTCAGCGTGCTGCACCACGGTGTGTTGCCCGCAGCAACCATCGTGTTCTCGGCCTTCGGCGGCTGGCTGCTCGGGATGCGGAACATGACCGTCACCACCGTCCGCGAGGACTACGTGCTGCTCGCGCAGGCCAAGGGCCTCTCGCCGCGGCGGGTGATGTTCCGGTACGCCGCGCGAAACGCGATGCTGCCGAGTTTCACCGGGTTCGCGATGGCACTCGGTGGTGTCGTCGGTGGCGCGCTGCTCACCGAGATCGTCTTCAGCTACCCCGGCATCGGGTACCTGCTGTACGAGTCCCTGCAGAAACGCGACTACCCGATGATGCAGGGCGTCTTCCTGCTGATCACGCTCGCGGTCCTGCTGGCGAATCTGGTCGCGGACCTCGCGTACGTGCTGCTCGATCCGCGGATCCGGGCGAGGGGATGATCATGCTCAGGAGCTGGAAAGTCCGCATCGGCCTCTCGATCCTGACGTTCTTCGTGCTGCTCGCCGGCTTCGGCCCGATGATCGGCGGCGACCCGCGCGCGAACGACATCAGCGCGATCTCACAACCGCCGAGCGCGCACCACCTGTTCGGCACGACCCAGTTCGGGCAGGACGTGCTCGCGCAGACCATCGCCGGTGCCCGCGGTTCGATGCTGGTCGGCCTGCTGGCCGCCGCGATCGGCACGCTGATCGCGATCCTGGTCGGCGTCCCGGCCGGGTACTTCGGTGGCGCGGTCGACAACGGCCTGAACTTCCTCACCAACCTGTTCCTGGTGATGCCGGTCCTCCCGCTGATCCTGATCGTCGCGGGCTACGTGCAGGGCACCGGTCCGCTCGTGATCGCGCTGATCATCGGCCTGTTCGGCTGGTCGGGCGGGGCACGCACGCTCCGGGCCCAGTCGCTCAGCCTGAGCAGCCGGGACTTCGTGCTCGCGATGCGGATGGTCGGCGAGCCGCACCGCCGGCTGATCTTCTGTGAGGTGCTGCCGCACCTCACCGGCTGGATCTCGGCGATGTTCCTGCACGGCATGATCGGCGGCGTGATGGCGGAGGCCGGGCTGGCCTTCCTCGGTATCACCGACTCCGCGTCGATCAGTTGGGGCACGATGATCCAGGCGGCGCAGCAGCAGAGCGCCGTACTGCGTGGCCTGTGGTGGTGGTTCGTGCCGCCGGGGCTGTGTATCGCGCTGATCGGTACGGCGGCGACGCTGGTCAACTTCGGCGTCGACGAGTTGTCGAACCCGAAGCTGCGGATGGCGCGGCGTTCCGTCGTGGTCAAGGCCCGGAAGGTGGTCGAGGCATGAGCGACGTACTGGTGGTGGACGGGTTGACGGTCGACTATGTGACCGGGGATCGGCCGGTGCGGGCCTGTGACGACGTGACGTTCGAGCTGCGCCGCGGCGAGATCCTCGGCGTGGCGGGGGAGTCGGGGTCGGGGAAGTCGACGCTGATCACCGCGCTCACCCGGCTGCAGCGGCCGCCGGCGGTCACCACCGCCGGCCGGATCGAGTTCCACGGCACCGACCTCGTGGCGCTCGGCCCGGACGACCTCCGCAAACTCCGCTGGACGTCGCTGGCGATCGTCCTGCAGAGCGCGATGGATGCGCTCAACCCGGTGATGCGGCTCGGAGCGCAGTTCGTGGACGTTCTCCGCGAGCACGACAGGAAGCTGGGCAGAGCCGACGCGTGGACCCGGGCGGCCGAGCTGCTCGGCATGGTCGGTATCTCGGCCGACCGCGTCCGCGCGTACCCGCACGAACTCTCCGGCGGTATGCGTCAGCGCGCCGGCATCGCGCTCGCGCTGGCCTGCGGGCCCGAGCTCGTGGTGATGGACGAGCCGACGACCGCGGTCGACGTGGTGATGCAACGCCAGATCCTCGCCCAGGTACTGCGCCTGCGCCGTGAGCTCGGTTTCGCGGTCGTGTTCGTCACGCACGACCTCTCGCTGCTCCTCGAAGTCGCCGACCGGATCGCGATCATGTACGGCGGCCGCATCGTCGAGATCGGCACCGCGGAGTCGCTCTACACCAAGCCCCGCCACCCCTACACCCGCGGCTTGCGCGACTCGTTCCCACCGCTGCGCTCCCCACTGCGGAAACTCACCGGGATCCCCGGCAGCCCGCCGGACCTCCGCAACCCGCCGCCCGGCTGCCCGTTCCACCCGCGCTGCGCGGACCGCTTCGACGGTTGTGACGAGCAACGACCGGAGCTCTTGACCATAGAGGATCATGCCGTCGCATGCCGGCTGTACCCGTCGGGAGATGATCGAGCATGAGCCAACCCGTTCTCGAGGCCCGGGCGGTCTCGAAGCATTTCACGGCCGGGCGGTCGACGGTGCGCGCGGTCGAGGACGCGACGCTGGCGTTGCAGCCGGGGCGGATCGTGGCGCTGGTGGGCGAGAGCGGCAGTGGGAAGACCACGCTGGCGCGGCTGCTCGCGCGGTTCTATCCGCCGACGTCGGGGGAGATCCGGTTGCACGGCGACGTCGTGAAGGGCAAGCCGCGGGCGTACTACAGCGACGTTCAGCTGATCTTCCAGGACCCGTTCGGGTCGCTGAACCCGTTGCACCGGGTGCGGTACAACCTGGAGCGGGCGGTCAGGCTGCATCACGCCGTACGGTCCAAGGACGAGCTGGAGCGGCGGGTGGTCGAGCTGCTGGAGCGGGTGAGTCTGACGCCGACCGAGCAGTTCATCGATAAGTTCCCGCACGAGTTGTCCGGCGGGCAACGGCAGCGGGTGGTGATCGCGCGGGCGCTGGCGGTCGAGCCGAAGGTGCTGCTCGGGGACGAGCCGATCTCGATGCTGGACGTGTCGATCCGGCTGGAGATGCTGAACCTGCTGGACCGGCTGCGGACCGAGGACGGTCTGGCGCTGCTGTACATCACGCACGACATCGCGAGCGCGCGCTACCTGTGCGACGACATCGTCGTGATGTACGCCGGTCAGATGGTCGAAGGCGGTCCCAAGGAGGACGTGATCGCCGACCCGTTGCACCCGTACACGCAGCTGCTCATCGACTCGTCACCGGATCCCGAGCGCCGCGACCGCGACGGCCTCTTCGACGCGGAGGATCTCGGCGAGCCGCCGAGCCTGATCGACCCGCCGGCGGGCTGCCGGTTCCATCCGCGGTGCCCGTTCGCGATGGACGTCTGCCGCACCGACGCACCGCCCCGGACCGAACTACCCAACGGGCGCTGGACCCATTGCTGGTTGCAGGAGAAGAAATGAAAGCACCACGACAGTCCGACGTCGCCCGGCTCGCGGGCGTCTCCCAGTCCGCGGTCTCCCGGGTGGTGAGCGGGGACGTGGACCGGATCCCGGTCGAGACCCGGGACCGCATCCTGGCGGCGGTGAAGGAGCTCGGGTACGTCCCGAACGCGGCCGCGCGGAACCTGCGCAACAAGCGCAACCGGCTGCTCGGCGTCCATACCTTCGAGGCCGTGTTCCCGCATGCCCGCGAGGACTTCTACTTCGAGTTCCTGCTCGGGATCGAGGAGCGGGCCGAGGAGATCGGGTACGACCTGGTCCTGTTCACGTCGACAGGGACCAGTGATGGCCGGCGGCGGATCTACCGCGACGGCACCAACCGGCTGAACCTCGCCGACGGGACCGTGCTGCTCGGTGCCGCGACCGATCGCGAGGAGCTGGCCCGGTTGTGGCACGACGGGTACCTGTTCGTCCACATCGGCCGCCGCGAGGTGCCCGGCGCCGAGGTGCCCTGCATCGTGCCGGATTACCACAGCGCCGCCGGCCGGCTGGTCGAGTCGCTGGCGGACCGCGGCCACCGGAACCTCGCCTACCTACGCTCCGGCATCGAGCAGGAGGCGTACGCCGATCGCCGCGCCGGGTACCGCGACGCCGTGGAGCGCCTTGGCCTGCAGGACAGGTCGCCCGGGTTCCACGGCGTGCCGGATCTGTCCGAGGAGTGGCTGGACGAGCTCGTGAGCGGACCTGAGACCGCGGTCGTCGCGGAGAGCGTCGGCCTCGCGGAGGACCTGCGGACCCGGCTCGCCGCGCGCGGGCTGAGCATCCCCGAGGACCTGTCCGTCGCCGTGCTGGAAGGCTCCGGCGACGAGCCCGGTCACCGCTGGGACTGCCTGGTGATCCCGCGTCAGGAGATCGGCCGGATCGCGATCGACGCCCTGGTGGCGCGGGTCGAGAACCCGGATGCGGAGCCGGTCAGCCAACTGGTGGCCTGCGATCTGGTGGCGGGCGAAACCGTCGCCGCGCCCAGACTTAAGGAGTAACGGTGGAACTGGAAACTGATGTGCTCGTCGTCGGCGGTGGCCTCGGTGGAGTCGCCGCCGCGATGACCGCGGTCCGCCTCGGGCATCGCGCCGTACTGACCGAGCCGACGGACTGGCTGGGTGGACAGCTCACCAGCCAGCTCGTCCCGCCGGACGAGCACCCCTGGATCGAGCAGTACGCCGCCGGCGGGTACGCCGAACTTCGCCGGCGGATCCGCGACTACTACCGGCGGAACTACCCGCTGACTCCGGAGGCGGCCGCCGACCCGCTGCTCGATCCCGGCCTCGGCGTCGTCAGCCGCTTCTGCCACGAACCGCGGGTCGCCGCAGCCGTTCTCGAGGAGATGCTCGCCCCGTGGCGCGCCTCCGGACGCCTGACGGTGCTGATGGAGCACGAGCCGATCGCGGCCTCCACGTCCGGCGACGAGATCGAGGCAGTGACCCTGCGGGACCTTCGCGCGGGCGGCGAAGTGACCGTCTCAGCGACGTACGTCGTGGACGCGACCGAGCTCGGTGATCTGCTGGAGCTCGCGAACGTCGAGCACGTGATCGGCGCCGAAGGCCGCGACCGGACGGGTGAGTTGCACGCGCCCGAGGTCGCGGATCCGCTGGATCAGCAGGCGTTCTCGTGGTGCTTCGCCCTCGAGCACCGGGCGGGGGAGGACCACACGATCGAGCGGCCGGCCGGGTACGAGCACTGGCAGACCGCGGTCGCGCCGTTCTGGCCGGGACCGCAGTTGTCCTGGACGGACGTCGTACCGTCGACGCTGGAGCAGCGGGAGTGGAAGCTGCTCGACGCGAACCCGGAGCAGCGGGCGCCGTTCTCGCTCTGGCGGTACCGGCAGATCCTTGCTGAGAGCAACTTTGTCGACAAGGCGATCCCCGCGGTCACGGTGGTCAACTGGCCGCAGCTCGACTACTGGGAGCAGCCGCTGCTGGGCGCGCCCGACCCGGCGAAGGCGCTGGCCGCGAGCCGGGACCTCTCGCTGTCGTTCCTGTACTGGATGCAGACCGAGGGCGGCTACCCGGGCCTGCGGTTGCGTCCGGACGTCACCGGTACGCCGGACGGCCTCGCGAAGACGCCGTACATCCGCGAGGCGCGGCGGATCCAGGCCGAGTTCACCGTGCTGGAGCAGCATGTCGGCGTCGAGGCACGACCGGACGGAGCGGGCAGCGAGGTGTTCGCGGACACCGTCGGGCTCGGGCGCTACCGGATCGACCTGCACCCGAGTACGGCGGGCCGCAGCTACGTCGACATCGAGGCGTACCCGTTCCAGATCCCGCTCGGCGCGCTGATCCCGGTACGTGTCGACAACCTGCTGCCGGCGAACAAGAACATCGGGACCACACACATCACCAACGGTTGTTACCGCCTTCACCCGGTCGAGTGGAGCATCGGCGAGGCGGTCGGCGCACTGGTCGGCTTCTGCCTGACCGAAGGCCTGTCTCCGCGCAAGGTCCGCAACGATCCCACCCATCTGGCCGACTACCAGCGCCTGCTGGCGGACCGCCTGAAGACCCCGCTGGCATGGCCCGAAGAGATCCGCACCCATCGCGATTGAAGGGATGATGCTGTGCTCCGAAAGTCTTTGGCCGCCCTGTGCAGTGCCCTGCTCCTCTCCACAGCTGTGGTGAGCGCGTCCGCGTCCATCACCGCCCTTCCGGCTCTGCACACCGAAGGCAACCGCATCAAGAACTCCGCAGGTACCGATGTCACCCTCAAAGGTGTCTCCGTCATCGCCCCCGAACAGAACGACGTCTGCACCGACTGCAACTCCAAGCCGCTCAACGACCTGATCGACATGACGGTCGCGAACGGCTGGCAGTCCAAGGTGCTGCGGCTGCTCGTCACCGAGGCGATCGGCAAGGACCTGAACGCCTACGACGCCACCTACATCAAGCCGTACGTCGACCACGCGGTGGCCAAGGGTCTCTACGTGATCATCGACCTGCACCTGGTCCGCAACTACGGTGACGCCGCGGGCGCCGTACCGCAGGCCGATGTCAAGGGCTTCTGGGACGTCATCGCGCCGCGGTACGCGAACAACCCGAACGTGCTGTTCGAGGTGTTCAACGAGCCGATCGCGCCGGACAACTGGGCGACCTGGAAGTCCTACATCCAGCCCGTCGTGGACTCGATCCGGTCGGTCGCGTCCAACGTCATCCTGATGGGCAGCCCGTCCTGGAGCACCCGGCTGAACGGGGCGCTCACCGATCCGATCACCGGCGGCAACATCGCCTACGTCTACCACCTGTATCCGAACCAGGGGCCGGCGACCGCCGCGAACCTGGATCCCAAGTTCGGTACGGCGGCCGCGACACTGCCCGTCGTCCTGACGGAGTTCGGCTGGGACCCGTCGCCGTCGGCCAACGCGGTCACCGCCGGTACGACGTCCGGCTGGGGGCTGCCGTTGCGGCAGTACCTGGACGCGCGTCCGCAGATCGGGTGGCTCGGTTGGGTGTTCGACAACTTCTGGGCGCCGGTGATGTTCGACAAGTTCTGGAACCTGCTGTCCGGCGAGTACGAAGGCGCTTTCATCCGCGACTGGCTGGCCGGTGCTCCGGCGACGTCACCGTGCTCCAGTCATCTCGCGCGCGGGGCGAGCGCGACGGCGTCGTCGACGTACGACGCGAACTCGGGTGCGGTGAAGGCGGTCGACGGGTCGTGTACGGACAGCGGGCGGTGGATGTCCGCGGTCGGTGACACGACGCCGGTGCTGACTCTGAACTTCGGTGGGTACAAGGACGTCAACCAGGTGGATGTGTACAGCGGCTACGGCTACCCGAACGTCGCCACCGGGACCACGCTGACGGCGTTCAGGGTGGAAGGGCACACCGCTGCCGGGTGGGTCCAGCTCGGTAGTGTCACCGGTAACACCCGGTCGCTGGTCTCGGTGCCCGGGCCATCCGCGACAATTGACCAGTTGCGCCTGACCGTGACCGACCCGTCGAACACGACACCGGACATTGCCCGCGTCTACGAGGTGGCCGCTCACTGAACCCCAGTGGCCGGCCGGCTCACTTGGAGGAGGCCGTTGTCAGCGTCCCGACCGAGACGATTCGTCGCTGCGTTCCTCGCGGGTGCCCTCGTGTTCCCGCTGGTGCCGGCGGTCGCCGCACGGCCGGTGAAGCTGCAGGTCCTCTCCAGCCGCGCCGACACGGTGACGGGCGGCGACGCGCTGGTGCACGTCGACGTCCCCGATCCGGACGGTCAGGTCCGGGTGACGCTCAACGGTCAGGACGTGTCGGGGGCGTTCGTCCCTGACGACACCGGCCGGACCGGACTGGTCGACAACCTCCGGCCCGGAGCCAACGTGCTCCGGGCCGAGGCGGGCGGACGGCGTACGACGCTGGACGTGCGCAACTACCCTCGGGAGGGCCCGGTGTTCTCGGGTCCGCACGAGCAGCCGTTCGCGTGTGAGACGGCGAAGTTCAAGATCCCGGTGATCGGCGGCACGCTCGGCGCGCCGCAGGACGCCGACTGCACGATCGCGCCGCGGGTCGACTACTTCTACCGGACCACCGCGCGCCGCTGGGCGAAGTGGCCGGCCGGTACGTCGAGGTACCCGGCCGATCTCGCGGAGACGGACTCCGGTGATCCGTTCATCGTCCGGATGGAGACCGGGAGCGCGAACCGGGCGGTCGTGCAGACGACCATGCTGCACGACCCGCTGCGCGAGGGCGCGCCGACTCCGACCGAGCGGTCGTCGGGCTGGAACGGCCGCGCGATCTTCACGCTCGGCGGCGGCTGCGCCGGTGGGTGGTACCGCTCCGGTGCCACGACCGGCGGCGTCACGGACCCGTTCCTGCTCGGCCGCGGGTACGCGTTGATGTCGTCGTCGCTGAACGTCTTCGGGCAGAACTGCAACGACGTGACCGCGGCCGAGTCCGCGATGATGACCAAGGAGCTGTTCGTCGAGCACTACGGGCGGCCCGAGTTCACCATCGGGTTCGGCTGCTCCGGCGGTTCCTACCAGGCGCACCAGATCACCGACAACTACCCGGGGATCTTCGACGGGATCATCGTCGGCTGCTCGTTCCCGGACGTCGGCTTCGGCACCGTGCCGTTCATCACCGACGCGCGGCTGCTCGACTCGTACTTCGCGAGCCGCGCCAAGGTGCCGTGGACGAAGGACCAGAAGCGCCGGGTGGCCGGTTTCGCGAAGTACGCGACGCTGCCGAGTATGGCGGTCAGCGCCGGCCGGATCGACCCGCGGCGGAACTGCGCCGCCGTCCCCGTGGTGCTGCGCTACAACCCGGTCACGAACGCCCGCGGTACGCGCTGCGACGTCTTCGACCACACGATCACCGTGTACGGCACGGACCCTGCAACCGGCTTCGCGCGGCGGCCGCTCGACAACGTCGGCGTGCAGTACGGGCTGAAGGTGCTGCGGTCCGGCGTGATCACGCCGGCGCAGTTCCTCGATCTGAACGAGCGGATCGGCGGGTTCGACGCGGACGCGAACCTGGTCCCGGCGCGGACCGTTGCCGACCCGGAGGCGGTGCGGGCGGCGTACCGGACCGGGCGGCTGACCAATGGCGGGGGAGGGCTGAAGGACGTGCCGATCATCGACTACCGCGCGTACTCCGACAACCTCTCGTACGGCGACATCCACACCCGCTACCACACGCTCTCGATGCGCGCCCGGTTGCAGAAGGCGAACGGGACCGCGGTCAATCAGGTGAGCCTGCTCGAGGACACGAAGTACGGACTGTTCAGTACGGCGAGCCCGCTGCTGCGGCACGCGGTCGACGAGATGGACAGCTGGCTGACCCAGCTGACCGCCGACGGGACCAACCGGCCGCGGATCGACAAGATCGTCGCCGCGAAACCGTCCGGTCTGGTCGAAGGGTGCCGCGGACCGGACGGCTTCATCGCACAGCCGCTGGACCGCAACCCGTCGTCCCGCTGCGAGAAACTCTTCCCGTCCGCGTCGTTCCCACGCGAGGTAGCAGGCGCCGGCGTCGCCTCGGACATCATCAAATGCGAGCTGCGCACGCCGAACCGTTCGGAGTACCCAGGCTTCACCGATGATCAGTGGGACCAGCTCCAAGCGATCTTCCCGGACGGCGTCTGCGACTGGTCGAAGCCCGGCGTCGATCAACAGCCCCTCGCCGGCACCTGGCTCAGCTACCCAAACTGAACCTGAAGCGATGTTTCCGGGGTTGGAGGTCGTGCGGCGGGAGGATCGGTGCGCCGCTGGTCGGGCTGCCGAGCCCGTGTTGTAAGGCGTCCAGGGTGATCCACACGCGATCGCTTGCGACGAGGTCCGCTGGGTGCTCGGCGGCGGCCAGGTCCGCGATGGTCCAGCGTCGGACGGTCAGCGCGAAGCTCGGGTCGCCGGTGAGGCGGAGCTTGCCCGCGGTGCCGGACAGCTCGGCCCAGCGGACGTCGCCGCGGGCACCGTTCTCCTGGGGATACAGGTACGGGATCTGCAGGTCGTCGATGGTGCTTGTGTAGCGGCCGATCCGGGCCGCCGACCGCGAGTCGGGATAGGCCTGGCCCGGTCCTCGGCCGAACCACGTCAGCTCCCTGAAGCCGGCCGGCACCCCGAAGGTCACGCCGAGCCGCGCCCACGGCACCAACCACTCACCCAACGGCTCCACGTCGACATCGGCCGTCAGGCTGTCGCCGTCGGTGGTCCAGTGGTACGTCGTGAGCACGCGCGCGTCCGTCGCCGCGGCCCCCACCATCGTCACCACCGTCAGTTCGTCGTCGGACCGCTCCACGGCGACGGTCCGGTACCGCAACCGGTCGAGCCCCGCGTTGGCCCACCGGGACTTCCGGTCCAACGTCGTCGCATCCCAGGTGCGCGCATCGTGCTGAGTCGGCGCCCGCCACAGTTCCAGCGGTACGTGCTCCACCTCCCAGCCGCTGAGCCCGATCAACCGTCCCGTCCGCCGGCAAAACCGCCCCGCCCCCAACTGCCCCGCCCCCAGCTGCCCCGCCCTCAGCTGCCCCGCCCTCAGCTGCACCGCCGAGGGTTCACCCTTCCCCCGGCCCGTTTCCCCACCCGTATGCGGGGTGGAAACCGTCGGCCTGATGGGTTCACCCCTGAAATGGCCGGTGGGTGGGGGAGAGGGGTGGAGTTGGAGTTGGTGCTGCGTGAAGGCGACTTCGTGGCCCGCGCGGGCCCAGGGGGTGTCGCTGGTGAGGACGGCTCGGATCGTCAGCCAGCGTTCGCGGTTCCGGAGGTCCGGGAGGTCGGGGAGCTTGACCGTGGTGGAGTCACCCGCGGAGACGACCGGGAGGTCGAGGGTGCCACGGGCCACGACTGTGCCCTCGTCGGCGACGTCCCATTGCAGACTGAGGTGCGAGGTGTCCGAGACGTCGTACCGGTTGAGGATGGTGAGGACGTCGTCGGTGACGGTGAGGCGGACCGGTTCGTAGACCTTGTGGACCTCGGCGAGGACCGGCTGTGGTGTGAGGTCGGGGAAGACGAGGCCGTCGAGGACGTATGTCCCGTCGTGCAGTTCCTCACCGAAGTCTCCGCCGTACCCGTAGGAGCCGTCGGGCCGCAGGATGCCGTGTTCCATCCATTCCCACAGGAAGCCGCCCTGGCAGCGTTCGTACCGGTCGAACAGGTCCTCGTACTCCGGGAGTCCGCCGGGACCGTTGCCTCCGGCATGCGAGTACTCGCACAGCACGAACGGCATCGCCCGCCGGCGCGCGTCGAGGGCCGGATCGTCCAACGGCTTCTCGGCCCGTTTCCCGATCGCCTCGACCTCCGCATGCGACGCGTACATCCGGCTGTACACGTCCACGTCCGCGCATGACAGATCACCCTCGTAGTGCAACGGCCGCGACGGATCCCGGTCGCGGGTCCACTGCGCCATCGCGGTCAGGTTCGACCCGACGCCGGCTTCGTTGCCGAGCGACCACATGATCACCGACGGGTGGTTCTTGTCCCGCTCGACCGTCCGCCGCATCCGGTCGATCGACGTGTCCAGGAACCGCGGGTCGTCGGCCGGGTTTCCCTTCCACCCGAGCAGGAAGAAGCCGTGCGTCTCGTAGTCGCACTCGTCCATCACCCAGAACCCGAGCTCGTCGCACAACTCCAGCAGCTTCGAGTCCGGCGGGTAGTGGCTGGTCCGGATCGCGTTGATGTTGTGCCGTTTCATCACCAGCAACTCGGCTCGCAACCGCTCGTCCGGTACGGCGCGACCGAACACCGGATCGTGCTCGTGCCGGTTCACCCCGTGGAAGACGATGCGGCGCCCGTTGACCCGCAGTACCCCGTCGACGATCCGCACCGTGCGGAAGCCGATCCGCAGTGACACCTGCTCACCCGGCAGTTCCACGACCGCGTCGTACAACCGGGGCTCCTCGGCGGACCACGGCTCGACGGCCGGAATCGTCAGCGGCTCACCGCACGGCGCCTCGACGCCGAGTTCCGGGATCCGTACGACGGCACCCGGGATCGACTCCACCCGCAGTACCCCGGCACCGTCGACGTAGTCCGCGTGCACGAACACATCCGCGTCGACGGGCCGCGCGATCAGCGTGACGTCGCGGAAGATCCCGGGCAGCCACCACATGTCCTGGTCCTCGAGGTACGAACCGGACGACCACTGGTGCACGCGGACCGCGAGCACGTTCCGCCCGGGCCGCAGTACCTCGCCGACCGCGAACTCGGCCGGCAGCCGCGAACCGCGCGTCACCCCGAGCTCGACCCCGTTCAGCCAGACGCGCGCGCACGAGTCCACGCCGTCGAACCGCAGTACTGACGAGCCGGTCCACGAGGCCGGGAGCTCGAACGCCAGCCGGTGGTCGCCGGTCGGGTTCTCGTCCGGCACGTACGGCGGGTCCACCGGGAACGGGTACTTCTGGTTCGTGTACGCCGGACTCCCGTGACCGTGCATCGGCCAGCTCGACGGCACCGGCAGCCAGTCCCAGTCGGAGTCGTCGAAGTCGATCGCCTGGAACCCGTCCGCGGCGTCCGCCACGGTCGGCGCCCACCGGAACCGCCACTGGCCGTTCAGGCTCAGCCGCGGCGCATCCGACCGTACGGCGGCCCGCGCCGGCAGCACGCCGTACCCGGGTCCGGGATCTTCCCAGTAGGTCATCGGGCCTCCCGGCCTGGACTGAGGAGCGGAGGGAGCGTAGCGACTGGAGCGACGAGGGAAGGACGGGAGTCACAGCCCGATGACCCGCCGCGACGGAGTCGCGGCATGTACAGAGTCACGCGTCCTCCCGGATCCACACCGTCATCGGGCCGACCGTCCGGTTCGCCCACGCGTAGTAGGGAATCGCGGTCAGCGGGCCGTCCCGTCCCGGCACCTCGACAGTCGTCACGCCGCCGAGCAGATCGGGCTGCTCGCGCTCGACGAGGTCGCCCGCGACGACAGCTGTCTCGTCGAGGACGACGTCGGTGTCCTGCTGCTCGAAGCAGTACACCAACGGTCCGCGTTCGATCGCGACGCAGCCGCGGACCGAGTCGATCCGATCGTCGGGCCTCGTACGACGGGCCGCGACCGGCAACTCCAGCACGACCTCGTCGCCGACCGCCCACACTCGCCGCAGTGGTCCCTCGTGTCCGTTGACGGTCAGCCGATGACTCTCGGCCCAGGCGGGAATCCGCAGCCCCAGCGTCCACGGCGCGTCCGGCGCCGCCGTGATCCGCACCCGTACGGTCCCGTGCCACGGGTACTCGGTCTCCACCTCGAACCCGACCTGTCCCGCCGGCAGCTCGGCACTCACCGAGGCCGGTGCGTACAACTGGATCTGCACGCCGTCGTCGTCCGAGGTCGCGATCAGCTGATCCAGTGACGACAAGGTGCGCATCACGTTCGGCGGGCAGCACGCGGTCCCGAACCAGGGCTGCCGGCCACCGACCGCGGATCGCTGATCGTCGGCGAAGGCGTTGTTCCGCACCTTCAACGTGTTCACGTAGAAGAACCGGTCGCCGGCGAGCGAGACGCCGGAGATCACCGCGTTGTACAGCGTCCGCTCGATCAGGTCCGCGTACTTGCTCTCCCCCGTCGCGAGCAGCAGCCGCCAACTCCACTGCACGCTGGCGATCGCCGCGCAGGTCTCGCAGTACGCCGCATCCGGCGGCAACTCGAACGGGTCGCCGAACGCCTCGCCGTACCAGCGCGCGCCGACGCCACCGGTCAAGTAGGTCTGACTCTCGACCATCGTCGCCCACGTCGCCCGCAACGCGCCGAGCAGCTCGTCGTCGCCGGTCTCGACCGCCACATCGGTCGCGCCGGCCGCGAGATAGAGCGCCCGGACCGCGTGACCGGCGATCGTCCGCACCGCACGCACCGGCAGGTGATCCTGGAAGTACGCCGGTCCGTGGTGACCCGGGACCGTGAGCATCCCGTGCCCGCGGGCCTCGACGAAGTACCTGGCCAGCTCGAGGTACGCCGCGGTTCCGGTCTCGCGATAGAGATCGACGAGCGCCATCTCGATCAGCGGGTGCCCGTCGATACCTTCCAGCCGGCCGGGCCCGAATGTCTTGCAGAGATGATCGGCGAGGCGGCACGCGACGTCGAGCAGAAGGCGATCCCCGGTGGTCCGCACCTGCGCGACCGCCGCCTGCAGCAGATGGCCCGCGCAGTAGAGCTCGTGGCCCTTCTCCAGGTCGCCGTACCGCCGGCCGTCGAGGACGAGCCGGGTGTAGGTGTTCAGGTAGCCGTCGGCCTCCTGTGCCGCCGCGACCAGGGCGCTGCCGCCGGACTGCCAGGCAGCGAGCTGGTCCGAACGGCCGCGGGCCTGTTCCCAGGCGACGGCCTCGAGCCACTTGTACACGTCGGTGTCGGCGAAGAGCTTGCCCTCGAACCCGGTGACCGGCTCCTGCCCGGACGCCTGCCGGAAGTTCCGCAGCGTGCCGACCTCCTCGAGCCGCCGCGCGGCCGCCGGGATGGTGGTCTCCCGGTTGATCCGCTGGCGGTTCGACCAGAACCCGCCGCTGAGCTTCGAACCGCCGAGGGGAAGTGGGCGCACAGGCATGGGGGCAAGGTAACCACCGCTCGCGAGGTCGGGGCAAGAGTTCGGTGCAAACGATTGCGAGTTCGGAATCCTGTGTGTGCAAACGATTGCAATCTCTCGGCGTCACGCCCTTGACATCGGCTCGTAACCTCCGTGACCATGAGGGCCGTCGTTCCATTCGGAGTTGACTAGATATTCAGACTGCGCACCTCAGCAGCCGCCCCCTGCCGAAAGCGAGGCATGGACGATGACCGAAATCTCCCCGGACACCGCGTCCGCCGCGGAGCCGCCCCTCACCTCGACGACACCGCCCGGCTGGTCCCGGCGCGGCTTCGTCGGAACCACCGCCGCCGCCATCGGGGTCGCGTCGCTGGGTGTCACGCCGACCGCGAGTGCGAAGACCGCCGCCGTCCGGACCGCGAACGACGACCGGCTGCCGGCCTTCCCCGGTGCCGAGGGCGCCGGCAAGTGGGCCAAGGGCGGCCGCGGCGGATCCGTGTACGAGGTGACCACGCTGGCCGATTCCGGACCCGGGTCGCTGCGGGACGCCGTCTCGGGTTCGGACCGGACGATCGTGTTCCGGGTCTCCGGCACGATCCAGCTGGAGACCGGCCTGCTGATCGCCGGCAGCAACCTGACCATCGCCGGACAGACCGCGCCTGGTGGCGGGATCTGCGTGGCGGGCCACAGCACGAACATCAAGGGCAGCGCGCACGACATCGTGATCCGCTACCTGCGGTTCCGGCTCGGCGACGAGAACGAGATCGCCGACGACTCGTTCAACACCAACGTCCCCGGATCGGTCAGCCCGCAGATCCGCAACCTGATCATCGACCACTGCTCGTTCAGCTGGGCGGTCGACGAGTGCCTGTCGCCGTACGGGAACTTCGACGTCACCGTGCAGTGGTGCATCGTGTCGGAGGGCCTGGCGCTGTCCGCGCACCCGAAGAACCGGCACGGGTACGGCGGGATCTGGGGTGGTGAGCGCAACACCTACCACCACAACCTGATCGCCCACGAGGGCGGCCGGAACCCGCGGTTCGGCTACACCGAAGCCATCACGCTCGAGGTCGACCACTACAACAACGTGATCTACGACTACGGGTACACGTCGTTGTACGGCGGCGAGTGGGCCAACGGAATCAACATCATGAACAACTTCTACAAGCCGGGCCCGACCACCCAGGACGAGGTCGCGCCGGTGGTGCTGAGCGCGAACCGCGGCGGCCAGTGGTACGTCGCCGGCAACCAGGTCGAGGGCTACCCGGACGTCACCGCCCACAACCGTAAGGGCATCCGTTACCCGATCGGCGGCATCGTCGAACTGACCCAGCCGCACCCGATCCCGGGCCGCGGCGATGTCCAGGCGCCGAACAAGGCGTACGACGCGGTGCTCGCGGGCGCGGGTGCGATCCTGCCGAAGCGGGACGCGGCCGACGCCCGGGTGATCGCCGAGGTGCGCAACGGCACCGGCCGGCTGATCAACTCGCAGAAGGACGTCGGCGGTTACCCGGATCTCGTCCAGACGCCAGCGCCGGTCGACTCCGACCACGACGGCATCCCGGACTGGTGGGAGAAGGCGAACGGTCTCGACCCCAACGACCCGTCCGACGCGCAGAAGATCGCCCCGAACGGCTACACGAACCTCGAGAACTACCTGAACTCACTGGTCCCGGACCCGGTCGGCAACCCGACGGTCGCGATCACCAGCCCCGCGCAGAACCAGACGATCCCCGGCCGTACGCCGCCGACTGTCACGGTGCAGGCGGATGCCGCCGCCGCGAAGGGCGGCCGGCTCGCGAAGGTCGAGTTCTACGTCGCGGACCAGCTGATCGGCAGCGCGACGAGCGCGCCGTACCAGGTGCAGTGGAAGAACGTTGCCGACGGCTCCTACTGGCTGACCGCCCGGGCGACCGACCAGAACGGTACGTCGACCCAGTCGACCGCCGTCCAGGTCCACGTCAACCGGCAGACCGGTACGGCGGCCTGGACCTCGACCTCGGTCGGCAGGCCCCCGGTGCCGGGCTCCGGCAACCTGGAGAACGGCGTCCTGACGATCAAGGGCTCGGGCCGGATCTACGGGCGGAACAGCAACTTCCACTACGTGTACCGCAAGCTCCAGGTCGGCGGTGCCGGCGCGGTCTCGCAGATCACCGCGCGGCTGGACAAGATCAGCAAGATCGCGAACGGCCTGACCGCGGGCCTGATGATCCGCGACAGCCTCGACCCGGCCGCGCCGTACATGTACGGAGGCATCGGGTACGGCGTCGCCGGTGGGTACGGCACCGTCAACGACAACGCGAGCGCCGCGCCGACCGCCACCGACGACGGCGGCATGAAGGCGCAGGCGATCCGGATCCAGACCGACGGCACTGTGCCGAGCGTCGGGCCGTGGCCGTGGGACGGGACCTACCTGGACCACACGAAGGTCTACTGGCTGCGGCTGCTTCGGCGTGAACGCCCGGAGTTCGGGGACGTCGAGTTCGAGGCCTACATCGCAATAGCAGATGGCATCTCCACGGATCAGGTCAAGTGGGACCGCTTCGGCTACGAGAAGCTCGTGATGCCGAGCCGGACCTTCTCCATCGGTTTCGCCGTCGACGGCGGCCAGATCGACAACGGTCTCGTCGACTACGGGACGGCGCAGTTCAGCAACATCACGCTCGAGCAGCAGTGAGGTCAACCATGAGATCTGGGTCTGAAAGTACCTTGAACCGTAGGCGTCTGCTGCAGGGCGGTCTCGGCCTGCTGGCGGTCGCCACCATCCCGGGCTGCGGCTTCTTCGACACCAAGCCGGCCGGGTCCGGCGCGCAGGCCGCGACGGCCGGCGAGAAGGAGTCGCCGATGCTGAAGGCCCTGGTGGACAAGGGCTCCCTGCCCGCGCTCGCCGAGCGGTTGCCGAAGAACCCGCCGGTGATCAAGCCCCTGGAGGGCAAGGCGCAGTACGGCGGCACCTGGCGCTCGGCGATGCTGACCCAGGAAGACACCCAGTGGCTGTGGTACGCGATGAACTACGAGCCGCTGGTCCGCTGGAAGCCGGACAAGACCGGCAAGCCCGGGTACGACGAGATGGAGGCGAACGCCGCCGAATTCACGGTCGATGCCGAGAGCAAGGTGTTCACCTTCAAGCTCCGCGACGGCCTGAAGTGGTCCGACGGCAAGCCGTGCACCGCGGACGACATGCTGTTCACGATCCTCGAGGTGCAGTGTGACGAGCAGCTGCACCCGGACGGCATCTACGACGCGTTCCTGTCACCGGACACGCAGAAGCTCGCGAAGGTCGAGAAGACCGACGAGCGCACGGTGACGATCACCTACACCGCGCCGCAGCCGTCGCTGCTCGGCCAGATCGCCGACGGCATCTTCCTCCGCGAGGGCGCCTACGGGATGCTGCTGCCGAAGCACTACTTCCAGCAGTTCCACCTGAAGTACAACAAGAGCGCTCAAGCTCTGGCGAAGAAGGCCGGCGTCGGCAGCTGGACCGACCTGTTCACCCAGAAGCAGAACCCGTGGACCAACCCGGACCAGCCGACGCTGGCGCCGTGGAAGGTGACCACCGCGCTCGGCAAGGGCTCCGCGGTCACCCTGACCCGGAACCCGTACTACTGGAAGGTCGACGACGCCGGCCGCCAGTTGCCCTACATCGACAACTGCCGCGTCGAGGTCGTCCAGGACGCCCAGGTCGAGCTGCTGAAGGTGATGAACGGCGAGTTCGGCATGCAGTACCGGAACTTCGGTACGCCGCAGAACAAGCCGGTCGTCGCGCAGAACCGGCAGAAGGGCAACTACAAGATCATCGAGGTGCCGACGCAGCTCACCAACACGATGGTCCTCGGGCTCAACCTGACGCACAAGGACGCCGTCAAGCGGGCGCTGTTCTCGAACAAGGAGTTCCGGGCCGGCCTGTCGGTCGCGATCAACCGCAAGGAGGTCATCGACGCGGTCTATGCCGGCCAGGGTGAACCCTGGCAGGGCGCGCCGCCGAAGGACTCGCCGTACTACAACGAGCAGCTGGCCACCCAGTTCCTGGAGTTCGACGCCGCGAAGGCGAACCAGCACCTGGACGCGGCCGGGCTGACGAAGAAGTCGTCCGACGGCAAGCGGCTCGGCGCCGACGGCAAGCCGGTGTCGATCGCGGTGCTGGTCAGCGAGTCGTTCCCGGACCACGTCGAGGCGATCGAGTTCATCAAGAAGCGCTGGGCCGCGGTCGGGATCGAGTTGCGCGCCCAGCCGGTCAGCGAAGACCTCTACAAGGAACGGGTCAAGGGCAACGACCACGACGCCGGCACCTGGACCTGCGGCACGTTCGTGCTGCCGACCGGCACCGGCGGTGACCACTACTGGGTCCCGACCAACGACGGCAGTGCCCGGTACGGGATCGGCTGGGCGCAGTGGTACCAGTCGAAGGGCGAGAAAGGGATCAAGCCGCCGGCCGAGGTACAGAAGCAGCTCGAGCTGTTCACCAAGGCGCGGCAGGAGCCGGACCCGGACAAGACCCTCGACCTCGGCAAGCAGGTGCTGCAGATCGCGGCCGACCAGTTCTACTACATCGGGATCAGCTCGGTGCCGAACACCTACGGTGTGGTGAAGAACGACTTCCACAACGTGCCGGCGGAGATGAACGAGTCGGTGGCGCCGGGCATCGTGCACCCCGAGCAGTTCTCGATGGAGCAGTAGCCGATGCTGCGCTTCGTGGCCCGGCGGCTGGTCTGGATGTTCCTCACGCTGGCGGCGATCTCGTTCGTCACCTTCGTGGTCATCAAGCTGCCGCCGGGCGACTACACCACCACGGTGATCGCGAACGCCGAGGCCCGCGGTCAGGACATCCCGGACTCGCAGATCGCCGAGCTGAAGCGGCACTACGGTCTCGACAAGCCGTTCATGGTCCAGTACCTGACCTGGATCGGGGGCGTCGTCCTGCACGGCGACCTCGGGCAGTCCTTCGCGTGGAACCAATCGGTGTCCAGCTTGATCGGGAGCCGGGTGCTGCTCTCGATGGTGCTGTCGATCGCCAGTCTGTTGTTCGTCTGGGCGATCGCGTTCCCGATAGGTATCTACAGCGCGCTGCGGCAGTACTCCACCGGCGACTACCTGGCCTCGTTCCTCGGCTTCATCGGGATGGCCGTCCCGGAGTTCATGCTCGCGCTGGTGATGATGTACGTCGGCTTCCGGTACTTCGGTCAGAGCGTCGGCGGACTGTTCTCACCGCAGTACGCCGACGCGGCCTGGAACCTGGGCAAGCTCATCGACCTGATCTCGCACCTGTGGATCCCGATCGTCGTGGTCGGAGTCGCCGGTACGGCGGGTCTGATCCGGATCACCCGGGCGAACCTGCTCGACGAGCTGCACAAGCCGTACGTCGCGACCGCCCGGGCCAAGGGACTGCCGGAGTGGAAGCTGCTGCTCAAGTACCCGGTCCGGATGTCGCTCAGCCCGTTCTTCAGCACCGTCGGCTGGTTGCTGCCCGGCCTGATCAGCGGCGAGACGATCGTGTCGGTCGTGATGAGCCTGCCGACCAGCGGCCCGCTGCTGCTCGGGGCGGTGAAGAGCCAGGACATGTACCTGGTCGGCAGCTTCGTCCTGATCCTCAGCACGCTGACGGTGATCGGCACGATGCTCAGCGACCTCGCACTGGCCTGGTGGGATCCGCGGATCCGCACCCGGTTCCAGAAGGGATAGATCTAGATGGTCCAGCAGACCGAGGCGATCGCCCCCGATCCCGTGCACGATTCTGGGCACGCGGCGCCGCCGGGGGAGGTGGTGAAGAGCCTTCGTGACCACGGCGCGCTGCCGCAGTGGCGGTTGATGTGGCGGCAGTTCCGCCGGCACCGGCTGGCGCTGATCGGATTGATCGTGCTGATCCCGATCTACTTCGTCGCGCTGTTCGCGGGGTTCTTCGCACCGTCGAACCCGGACACCGCGCACACCGCGCTGCCATACGCCCCGCCGCAACGGATCCACGTCGACAGCGAGCACGGGATGTTCGTGTACGGGTACTCCTCGACGCGCGACAAGGAGACGTTCGAGCAGACCTTCACCGTCGACAAGTCGAAGATCGTCGACATCGGCTGGTTCGTGCGCGGTGACGAGTACTCGGTCCTCGGGCCGATCAGGTCGAACCTCCACCTGATCGGACCGACGACGGCCGGCGAGCCGTTCTTCCTGGTCGGTGCCGACCAGTCCGGCCGGGACCTGCTGTCGCGGCTGATTCACGGTGCGCGGGTGTCGCTGTCGATCGGCCTGGTCGGGGTGTTCGCGAGCTTCCTGCTCGGCATGCTGATCGGCGGTATCTCCGGCTACCTGGGCGGCACGGTCGACAACATCATCCAGCGGATCATCGAGTTCATCATGTCGATCCCGACGCTGCCGCTGTGGATGGCGTTGTCGGCGGCCCTGCCGGGCAGCTGGGGACCGTTGACCAGGTACTTCGCGATCACGGTGATCCTGTCGCTGATCGGCTGGACCGGTCTGGCGCGGGACGTCCGCGGCCGCTTCCTCAGCCTGCGCGAGGAGGACTTCGTGATGGCCGCCCGCCTCGACGGGGTCGGCCGGACCGGGATCATCTTCGGCCACATGGTGCCGTCGTTCGCCAGCCACATCATCGCGTCGGTGTCGATGGCGGTGCCGCGGATGATCCTCGGCGAGACCAGCCTGTCGTTCCTCGGTCTCGGTCTGCAGCCGCCGGCGGTCAGCTGGGGTGTGCTGCTCGAGGGTGCACAGAACGTCCGCGCGGTCGCCACCGCCCCGTGGCTGCTGACTCCCGGTCTCGCGGTCGTGGTCGTCGTACTCGCGATGAACTTCGTCGGTGACGGTCTCCGGGACGCCGCCGATCCCTACAAGTGAGGAGCCTGTTATGCGGCCTCTGCTGGAAGTGCGCGAGCTCCGCACTCATTTCGAGCTCGGCGACGGTGTGGTCAAGGCGGTCGACGGCGTCAGCCTGACGGTCCGGCGTGGCCGGACGCTGGCCGTGGTCGGCGAGTCCGGGTGCGGGAAGAGCGTCACCGCGCGGTCGATCCTGCGGTTGGTCGAGAAGCCGGCCCGGATCGTCGGCGGCGAGATCCTGCTGCACGACGACGAGCCGGGCAAGGACCCGCTCGACCTGCTGGCCGCGAAGGACAAGCGGCTGCGCAAGGTCCGGTGGGCCGACATCGCGATGGTGTTCCAGGAGCCGATGGCGTCGCTGAGCCTGGTGCACACGATCGGCGACCAGATCGTCGAGGCGGTCCGGCTGCACGAGAACCTGAGCAAGCAGGCCGCCCGGGAGCGGGCGATCGAGATGCTCGGCCGGGTCGGGATCCCGGACCCGCAGCGCCGGGTCGACTCGTATCCGTTCCAGCTCAGCGGCGGCATGCGGCAGCGCGCGATGATCGCGATGGCGCTGTCGTGCCGGCCGCGGCTGCTGATCGCGGACGAGCCGACCACCGCGCTGGACGTGACCACGCAGGCACAGATCCTCGACCTGCTGCAGGATCTCCAGGAGGAGCTGGGGATGGCGATCATGCTGATCACCCACGACCTCGGGGTGGCGGCGCAGGTCGCGGACGAGGTCGCGGTGATGTACCTCGGCGAGGTCGTCGAGCAGGGACCCGCGTCCGCCGTACTCAGTGCGCCAAAGCATCCGTACACGCAGGCGCTGGTGCGGTCGGTGCCGCGACTCGGGCAACAGGGGCAGGACCGGCTGGTCGCCGTACGAGGGACCGTGCCGCCGCCGTACGAGCGGCCTTCGGGGTGCCGGTTCCATCCGCGCTGCGACGCGTTCATGGCCGGGAAGTGCGACCAGATCGTGCCGGCCCGGGTCCGCAGCGACGAGATCGACGTGGCCTGTCTGCTGTACGGCGAGGAGGGGCGATGAGCCTGCTGGAAACCAAGGGCCTGACCATGCACTTCCCGATCGAGGGCGGGCTGCTCGGGCGGAACCGCGGCTTCGTGAAGGCGGTCGACGGGGTCGACCTGTCGATTCGCGCCGGCCGCACGCTCGGCCTGGTCGGTGAGTCGGGCTGCGGCAAGACGACCCTCGGCCGGTGCATCGTGCGTGCCTACGAGCCGACGTCGGGCAGCATCATGTTCGACGGCGTCGACCTGGCGTCGCTGTCCGAGAAGCAGCTGAAGCCGTACCGCGCGCAGGTCCGGCTGATCTTCCAGGACCCGCACTCCTCGCTCGACCCGCGCAAGACCCTGCGCGACATCATCGCCGAGCCGCTGCGGGTCCAGGAGGCCGGCTCGCGCGACGAGATCGACGACAAGGTCGCCGCGCTGTTGCGGCGGGTCGGGCTCCGGGCGGAGTATGCGCACCGCTACCCGCACGCGTTCAGCGGCGGTGAGCGGCAGCGCGTCGTGATCGCCCGGGCGCTCGCCACCGAGCCGCGCCTGGTGGTCGCCGACGAGGCGGTCAGCGCGCTCGACGTCTCGGTCCGGGCCCAGATCCTGAACCTGCTGCGCGATCTGCAGGAAGAGTCCGGCCTCACCTACCTGTTCGTTTCCCACGACCTCGGCATCGTCGAGCACGTCGCCGACGACGTCGCGGTGATGTACGTCGGCAAACTCGTCGAGAGCGCCTCGACCGAAGAGCTCTACTCCAAGCCCCTGCACCCGTACACCGAGGCGCTGCTGAGCGCCGTACCGGATCCTGACCCCGCCACTCGCGGGCACCGCGAGCGGATCAAGCTCCGCGGCGAGATCGCGGACCCGTCCAAGGTGCCGGCGGGCTGCCCGTTCCATCCCCGGTGCGGGTACGCCGAGGCCCGGTGTGCGTCCGAAGTCCCGCGGCTGCGCGAGCTCGGGGGCCGCAAAGTCGCGTGCCACCTCGCCGAGCAGCTCGACCTGAAGGGTGTCCTCACGGCCACCACCGCCCCGTAGGAAAGGTCCACCATGTCTGATTCGTCCGAAGGAAACATGTCCCGTCGTGGTCTGTTACGCAACGGCGCCCTGATCGGCGGCCTGGCCGCGTTCGGCGGCGCGCTGCAGGCCGCTCCGGCCAATGCCGCGACCAGCTCCGCCAGCGCCGTACCGCGGGCGACCGCGCAGTCCGCGGCCGGGACCGTCGACATCCCGAACAAGTACAACGTGCCGTTCTCGGTCGACGACGACGAGCTGTTCGTCTTCGCCGCCAACTTCAAGCCGTTCGAGCTCGGCGGCAACGACAGCGGCCGCGAGGCCCACCGGTACTTCGACTCGGTCTTCGGCGACGCGATCCGGGCGAAGTTCCCGAACATCAAGGTCAAGTACGCCACCTGGGACTACCCGGTCCGCTACGAGGACCTGGCCAAGGCCGGCCGGGTGCCCGACCTGATCCTGGAAGACCCGCGGCTGCGGATCGACCGGGACCTCGAACCGCTCGGCTGGACCCAGGACATCACCGCCGCCGTCCAGGGCGCCGGCATCGACCTGTCGACGCTGAACCTCGCTTCGGTCGAGCAGATCAAGTCCCGCTCCGACGGCGGCCTGTACGGCGTCCCGTTGTGGATCGACGAGAGCCTGCTGTTCTACAACAAGCTGATCTTCGACAAGTTCGGGGTCAAGTACCCGACCGTCGGGTCGACGTACGACGACGTCTACAAGATCGCCCAGAAGCTGACCCGGCAGGACGGGATCGACCACTACAAGGGCTACATGCAGCACCCGGACAACTACCTCGCGATGAACCAGCTCGGGCTCTACCCGTTCGTGCCCGGCGACAGCGAGCAGCCCGCGCCGGAGGACGTGAAGGTCAACCTGACCAGCGCGGACTGGAAGACCGTCGCGAACAACCTGTACCGATTCCTGATGATCCCGCGGAACAACTTCACCACGGTGGACGACTTCTTCAAGGGTGACATGAGCTTCCCCGGCCACCTGGCGATGGCGGTGAACAACCTCTCGAAGCTGAACGCGTACGCCCTCAGCTCGTACTACATCGAGGAGGACGACGCCGCGCAGTACGCCGAGTGGGCCAAGAGCGTCAAGATCGGCGTCACCTCGATGCCGGTGCTGTCCCGCGGTTCGACGACGATCTACCAGCCGGACACCCGGGCCGCGTTCATCCCGCCGCAGTCTAAGCACCAGGACCAGGCGCTCGACGTGGTCAAGTACCTGGTGTCGGAGGAGATGCAGAGCCGGATCTCGTCGTACGGCATGAAGGCGGTGCTGAAGACCGACGCCACGGTGAACGCCTTCGGCACGTCGATCCCCGAGCTCGCGGCCATCGACACCTCGGCCGTGTACTGGGGCGACAACGCGGTGATCAAGAACTACCAGAACACCGAGTACTGGGACATCCCGCTGTACAAGGTGTTCCGGCAGCACGTGCTCAAGGACGGCATGGACGTCGCGTCGTCGCTGCAGGTCGCCGAGCAGGTCGACATCCCCGATTACATCAAGGCGCAGGTCGCGCGCGGGCTCACCTGGTGACGGGGATGGTGATCGACCCCAGGTTCGACGGCCGCATCCGGGAGGGTGCGGCCCTCCTGCCCACCATCCATCCCGGCGACAGCCACGCCGCGACGCTGGTCGAGACCGCGTCCGGCGACCTGCTCTGTGCCTGGTTCAACGGGCCTCGCGAAGGGGACCCGGACACGAACATCGTCCTGTCCCGGCTGCCGGCCGGGGCGGACACCTGGCTGGAGCCGGTGCAGCTGTCCTCCGACAAGCGCCGCTCCGAACAGAACCCGCTGCTGTTCTGTGCCGGGTCGGACGTGTGGCTTCTGCACACCTCCAACGAGCCGCATGACCAGTCCACCTCGCGCGTCATCCGGCGGGTGTCGCACGACGGTGGGCTGACCTGGGACCAGAGTGAGGTGTTGTTCGACCACCTCGGCAGCTTCATCCGCAACCCGATCGTTGTATTGAGCAACGGTGACTGGTTGCTGCCGGCGTACGACTGCGACAAGACCGCCGAGCGGACGGTGCTGAAACTCAGCACCGACCAGGGCGAGACGTGGTCGACGGTCGAGGTACCGGACGCGATCGGGCAGGTGCAGATGAGCATCGCCGAACTGTCGCCGGGTGAGCTGGTCGGGTACTTCCGCAGCCGAGCCGCCGACCGCATCCACCGGTCGGCGTCGAAGGACAACGGCCGCACCTGGACCTCGCCGGAGAAGACCGCGCTGCCGAACAACAATTCGGCGATCCAGGTCCTGCGGCTCACCGACAGCAGGCTCGTCATGGTGTTCAACGACTCGTCGGCCGAGCGCGACCAGTTCCGCTGGGTCGACGACGGCAAGGGCGGCGTACGCCGCAAGACCCTGCGGACCCCGCTGACGCTGGCGTTGTCCGAGGACGACGGCGCCACCTGGCCGTACTGGCGGAACCTCCAGGTGCAGGACGAGGAGTACCACGAGAACGAGTTGGGCTACTCGTACCCGACGCTGCTGCAGACCCGGGACGGCCGGTTGCACGTGGCGTACTCGTACCTGCGCAAGACCATCAAGCACGTGATCCTGGCGCCCGAGTGGATCCAGGCGGGAGATCGACAGCCATGACAATCGCGAAGTGGGGCCTGCACGAGCTCACCTTGTCCGGACCGTCGGAACTGGCGGGCGGCAACCCGTTCGCCGACGTGGAGTTCCAGGTCACCTACCAGTTCCGGAACCGGATGGTGACCGTCGACGGCTTCTACGACGGCGACGGGACCTACCGGGCCCGGTTCTCGCCCGACCGCGAGGGCAGCTGGGAGTACATCACCAGCAGCTCCGCACCCGAGCTGGACGGGCACCGGGGCCGGTTCGAGTGCACGCCGCCCGGCCCCGGCAACCACGGTCCGGTCGAGGTAGCCGGCAGGCACCACTTCGCGTACGCCGATGGCACGCGGTACGACTGCATCGGGACCACTTGCTACCACTGGACCTACGAGACCAAGGAACTCCAGGAGCTCACGCTCGAGTCGTTGCGGTCGGCACCGTTCGACAAGGTGCGGATGTGCCTGCTCCCGACCGAGGGGATGCGGCCCGAGCGCCTGCCGTTCGTCGGCACCACGCCCGGTGAGGTGGACGTGGACCGCTACGACCCGGCGTTCTTCCGGGAGTTCGAGGCCCGGATCGCGGATCTGCTGACGCTCGGGGTGCAGGCCGATCTGATCCTGTTCCACCCGTACGACCGGGGCGTCTGGGGTTTCGACCGGATGACGCCGGCGCAGGACGCGGCGTACCTGCGGTACGTCGTCGCGCGGCTGGCGGCGTACCGGAACGTCTGGTGGTCGCTGTCGAACGAGTACGACTTCAACCACGAGAAGACGATCGCGGACTGGGACCGGCTGCTGCAGCTGGTGCAGCGGTACGACCCGTACCAGCGGCTCCGGTCGATCCACAACGGAACCAAGATGTACGAGATCTTCTCGCCGTACGACTTCTCGAAGCCGTGGATCACGCACCAGAGCGTGCAGCACTGGGACGGTGCCGAGGTCGAGGTCTGGCGGGACTGCCCGAAGCCGGTGGTGATCGACGAGATCGGCTACGAGGGCAACGCCGGCCGCCGCTGGGGCAACCTGACCGCTGACGAGATGGTGCACCGCTTCTGGCAGGGCATGTCGCTCGGCGGGTACGTCGGCCACGGCGAGTCGTTCGTCGACCGCGAGACCCGAGCGTGGATCTCGGTCGGCGGCCGCCTGTACGGCGAGAGTCCGGAGCGGATCGACTTCCTGCGTGGTGTGTTCGCCGGACTGCCGCGGCAGTCGGACGGTGAACTCGACGGTGAACGCTGCGTGCTGCACTACCTCGGCGACCGGCAGCCGTCCGCGGTCGAGCTCGACCTGCCGGCCGGTTCACCCTTCCACTTCGACCTGATCGACACCCGGGCGATGACCATCACCCCGCTGGCCGACTACTCCGGCCCGAGCCGCATCCCACTGCCCGCCACCCCGTACCTCGCCCTGAGAGGGACCCGATGACGTCAGTAGCACGCTGGGACGTGCTCGAACTGCCCGTGGCCGGACCGACCGCCGTGACGTTTCGCCATGCCGACGGCGCACTGGCCTACGCAGAGTCGTTCCAGTCCGCAGGCGGGTGGAAGGTCCGCTTCAGTCCCGGCCTGGAAGGCATCTGGTCGTACGACGGTGGGACGTTCGAGTGCACGCCTGCGACTTCGCACGGGCCGGTCCGCCGCTGCGGCACCACGCTGCGCTTGGCCGACGGAACGCCGTACCGTCCGCTGACCACTGCCTGGTTCGGTCTGGTTCATCAGTGGCCCGCGGCACGCCCCGCGCTCGCGGCGTCGCCGTTCAACCGCGTCCGGCTCCAGTTGACCGAGGTGATCGAGGAGCAGGTCCGGGACCTGCTGGCCGCGGACATCTTCGCCGACATCGTGCTGCCGGCGGACACGGTCGCCGTCCGCGACGTGGTGAACCGGCTCGCGGCGTACCGCAACGTCACCTGGTGCCTGAAGGCCGGACCGAATTCCCGCGCGGTCGCCGAGCTGATCGGGGAGCTCGACTCCGGGCGGCACCTGATCTCGATGCATGAGGCAACCGATCCGGGGACGCCGTGGCTGACGCACCTCAGCGTTCGGCTGGAGAACCTGCGTGGTGTTTCGGCGCTGCGACGTGACTTCGCCAAGCCGGTCTTCGTCGACGCCTGCGGTCACGAGGGCAACGGGACCACGCCGGACACCAGCTTGCGCCCCGAGGAGATGCTGACCCGGATCTGGGAAGGGACGGTCCGCGGCGCCTACGTCACCCACGGCGAGTGGTACGTCGACGCGGAGACCGGACCGTGGTCGGCGGGCGGGGCGCGGCCGGGTGGAGTGGTGGCGCAGCGGCTGCGGCTGCTGCGCGAGGTGCTGGACGAGCTTCCGGACGGTGTGGAGCCGATCGACGACTACCGTGATGCGCCGACTCTCGCGGTGCCTGGCTCGTACTACCTGCAGTACCTCGGCGAGCACCAGTTCCCGGACCGGACCTTCTCATTGCCTGCCGGGGAGTACGACGTCGACGTGCTGGACGTCTGGAACCACTCGGTCCGGCGTACGCGGGAGACGGTCGCGGACACGCTGACGGTGCGGCTGCCGGGAACGCAGTACCAGGCGATCCAGATCCGGCGAGCGTCCTGATGCCTGCGTTGACGTCCGGTCCACGTCAGGCCGAGTTGCGGCGTACGCCCGATGGCGTCGTACTGCAGCTCGGTCTGACGAACGGGACGACCTATCTCGAGCGGCCGGTGGTGAGCCTGCTCAGCTTCTCGACCGGTCGCCCGTGGCAACCGAGCCACCTGCAGCCGACCAACGGCTGGTGGATCTCGCGGCGGGCGGGGGAGCACCGCGCCGGCTGCCGGACGGGACCGGTGGCCGTCGAGCTGCGGCTGTCGTTCGACGCCGCGGGCCGGCTGAACCTCGAGGTCCGCTGGCGCAACGCCAGCCAGCGACGGCTCGCCGATCTGGCCGTCGGGCTGCTGCTGGACCTCGGGCGGGTGAAGGACAGCCAGGTCACGCTTCCCGGTCTGATCTACAACGACAACCCGTCCGCCGACCCGGCGCGCGCCGTACCGCGGGTCGGTCCCGCGCCGGGCGGCGGTTTCGTCGCGGAGGAGGACCGGCTGCCGATTCCGGGCGTCAACCTGGAGTGGCGCGAGGGCCGCGAACGCCGCTGGCTGTCCGTCTTCTCCCGGCCACGGGCGCGGCGCTCGCCCGATGGTCAGGTTCGGTACGGGTCGCTCGGGGTTCTTCGGCAGGAAGGACCGGTGCTCGCGGCGCTGAGCGGCGTCCTGATGTTCGACGGCAAGCAGGACATCCGCTACGTCAGCAAGGCCGAGACCGAGGTGACCGAGGACGGCTACCTCACGGTGCGTCCCGGCGAGGCGTACACCCAGGAGCTGGTTCTCGACTGGGGGCCGCAGGACCTCCGCGGCCACGCCTTCCGTCAGCTGGTGCACACGGGCCGGTCGCTCTTCACAAGTCCGGGGGCTCCTGGGCTGACGCTCGAGGAGCTGGTCACCCGCAAGACGGTTGCCCTGGACAACAGATGGCACCGGTCCGGCGCGGTGGCCGGGTACACCAAGTTCAGCGAGATCCCCGGCAACGGGCCGGACAAGCCGGTGCATTTCCTGTACGGATGGACCGGCCAGGCGCTCAAGCTGGCCTGGTGCGACGCCCACGTCGGCTTCGACCGGCGGGATCGCCTGCGCATCGACCGCTGTCGCGCCGCAGTCGAGTTCTACCTCGCCGGGAGCTCGACCCAGACGCCTGGGCTGCGCCACAACTCTTATCACGTCAGCACTCGTCGCTGGACCAGCTTCCGCGCCGGCAGCCGCCCGATGATCTCCAGCCGGGCGTACGGCGAGACGGTCGCCGACCTGGTGGACATCATCACGCTGTTCCGCCGGTTCGAGGAGCCGGTGCCGCAGTCCTGGCTGGACGCGCTCCTTGAAGCCGTCGCGTTTCTTCGGGGTGCACAGTTGCCGGACGGGACGTTTCCGGTTGGGTGGCGGATGGACGGTTCCCCCGCTGCGGCGACGGTTTCGGCGGCCGGCATTCCGTGCGTGCTCGCTGTGCTCAAGGCTTCCGAGGTGTTTGACGATCCGCGGCTGTTGGCCGAGGCGACTGTCTGGATGACGCGGTACCACGACCAGCATGCGCGGACGTTCGATCGCCCGTTCGCGCGCTCGACGCTGGACGCGGCGTGCGAGGACAAAGAAGCCGGCATGTACTACTTCATGGCGGCGTACGAACTCTTCCGGCGTACCGGGGATCCGTTGTACGCCACGTGGTGCGAGATCGCCGCCGATTGGCTCCTCACGTGGGTGTACGTGTGGTCGCCGGAACAGGACGACGATGCGCCGCTGCGGGCCGCCGGCTTCAACGCGGTCGGTTGGCCGAGCGTGAGCGTCCAGAACCACCACCTCGACGTGTTCTTCCCGACCTATGAACTCCTCGCCTTCGGTCTGGCAGCCGACCGCCCGGAGTATGTCGCCGCGGCTCGAACCACCCTGCACGCCCTCACCCAAGGCATCGCGGCCGACCCCGGCGACTGGAACTTCCGCCTCCCCGGCGAACAAGGCGAAGCCGTCTTCCAAACCCACTGGCAACGCCGAGGCGACACCAATACCTGGAACCCCTCGTGGGTGATCGCCGTCCCGCTGGCCAACGCCCTCCGCATCCAGCAGTTGAGCACCGAATGACCGACTACCTGATCACCGAGTACGGCACGCATCTGAACCGGGACGCTCGCACGGGCTCGGAGGCCGGCCCCGGTGAGGACTGGTCGGGGGCGATTACGGCGGCTGTCGAGGCTTGTGCGCTGACGGGTGGGCGGGTTGTTGTGCCGGCGGGGGTCTTTCACACGGGGCCGATTCGGTTGCGCGGTGATGTCGAGTTGCATCTGGCGGCCGGCGCGACGCTGCGGTTCCGCACCGACCCAGCGGCGTACCCGATCGTTCGGACGCGCTGGCAAGGGATCGAGTGCTTCAGCCACTCGCCGCTGATCTACGCGTACGGCGAGGTGAACGTCGCGGTCACCGGCACCGGCACGCTCGACGGTGGCGCCAACCCGGACAACTGGTGGCGCGACACCCGCCCGCGCATCGACTGGCAACGTCTCCTGCAGATGGTCGAGGACGACGTACCGGTCGCCGAACGCGTCTTCGCACCCGGCCACGGGTTCCGCCCCAGCTTCATCCAGCCGTACTCGTGCCGCCGCGTCCGGATCGAGGACGTCCGGATCGTCAACGCACCGATGTGGGTCGTCCACCCGGTCTTCTGCGATGACGTGCTGATCCGCGGCATCACCGTCGACTCGCTCGGCCCGAACAACGACGGCTGCAACCCGGACTCGTGCTCCGACGTACTCATCACCGGCTGCTCGTTCACCACCGGCGACGACTGCATCGCGATCAAGTCCGGCCGCGACGCCGACGGCCGCCGCGTCGCCCGCCCGTCGGAGAACATCCGCATCGAGTCGTGCCGCTTCACCGCCGGCCACGGCGCCCTCACCATCGGCAGCGAAGCCTCCGGCGACGTCCGCGACGTACACGCCCGCGACCTCCACATCACCGGCCCCGCCGTGGACCACGCCTTTCGCATCAAAACGAACTCCCAACGCGGCGGCCGCATCGAACACATCACCATCGAGAACGCTGTCGTCGACGCCGTCACCACCTCCGCCGTCCTCATCACCACCCGCCACGCGGAACCCGCCGAGTTCGCCGGCCACGCTCCTGTCGTCCGCGACATCAACCTCACCAACCTGAAGGTCCACTCGGCTCCCCGAACCATCGAGCTCGCCGACACCCCCCAGTCCTCCATCGAGAACTTCACCCTCACCACCAAGCACTGGTGAACAGGTCCGCGCCGCCCAGCTGTCCCGGCTTCAGCAGCACCTCGATGCCGTCGAGCTCTCCCGCCACGACCCGGCAGCGGTGTACCCCGGCGGCGATCGGTTCGCCAACGCCAATCAGCTCCAGCGCAGACACCCCGAGCTCGCGTAGCACCTGCCCCGATGTGTCCCCGCCGGCGACCACCATGCGCCGTACGTCGGTCCGCGCAATCACCTGCCGCACAATCTGTGCCAACTCAGCAGGTGCATCCGCCACGTCGGCGGGCCGCAGGTCGTTGGTGTGGACGACTGCTCCGTCAGCGCCGTTGCGGCACGCGCCAACCACCTGGTCCGCTACCTCCACGGCTCGCGCACCGTCGTCCCCTGAGAGCCCGATGACCGTCCAGCCGGCGTCGCGGGCGTGCTCGATCTGCTCCCTCGTCCGCTGAGATTGACTCCCAGAAACCACCAACACCACGCCATCCGCAGTGGGCGAGGGTGTGGGGTTCGGGGCGGGTGTTGGGGGTTGCGGGAGGGCGAGGGCTAGGGCTCGGGAGAGGCCGCCGGAGCCGATGGTGAAGCTTGGGTTGGTGGTGCTGTGCTGGAGGAGGGTCGAGCCGATGGCGCGTAGGTGGTCGTCGGTGAGGGCGTCCAGGACTACTGCGTCGGCGGAGAGGGTGGCGTAGTGGTGGGGGAGGGTCTCGTAGGTCATGACGTGGAGGGCGGCGATGGAGAGGTTGGTTTGGGCGGCGAGGTGACGGCGGAGGTCGGATTCGTGCATTGGGGTGGTGGGGTGGGTGGACATGGTCGGCTGGCGGTCGAGGCGGTGGATGATGCCGGCTTCGGCGGCGAAGTGGTGGCTGAAGACGGTGTAGCGACCCAGCTCCGGTTGTGCGACGAGGATCGGCACCAGCGCCGGCCCGAACACGTCGCGCCCGATCTCCAGGGCTCGGCCGATGCTCCCGCAGGTGGGGGAGGAGTCCGCCGTCGAGCAGACCTTGTACTGCACCACCCGCGGCCCAAGCTCACGAAGTGCCTCCAACGCCGGCCGGACCTCGGCCTCCTGCTCGTCCGGCTCCAGCGACCGCCCGACACCCGCCACCCCGATCACGTCGTACTGCGTCGCGAGCTCCGCCAACTCAGATGCCGACGGCAACGTCACCAGCAGCACCGCCCGGAACCCGACCCGCGCGTACTGCGCCAACGCATCCGTCGACCCGGTGAAGTCGTCCCCGTAGAACGCCGCCTCAACCACGCCCGGCCCTAGCGGGGAACGCCTCGAGGGCCTGCTGAAGGGCAGGCGTTTCGCGAGCAGCTGCTTCGATGGGTGTGCCGGACACCGCAGCTGACCAGGCGGCGCGCATCGCGGCGACGCCGGCGCCGGGGCCGCCGGGATGGCCGTGGATGCCACCGCCGGCCAGGACGAGCAGGTCGGTGGTCTTGGTCTGGCGGTACGTCTCCGGCGCAAGCCCCGGCGTCTGGCCCGAGGACAGCACCGGGAGAGTTTCGTAGCCTCCCAGGAGAGGCGTGCGGACGGCGGCGATCGAGCGCAGTACCTCCTCGTCGGTCTCGTAGAACTTGTTGGACAGGCCGTTGGTGTGCAGCTGGTCGGCGCCGGACAGCCGCGCGAGTTTGGACCACGCGACGTAGTCGATCCCGAGCTGTGGAGCCCGGGTGTAGACGCCGGTCATGGCGCGGTGGCCGTGGATGGGGAGGGCGCAGCGTTCGCGGAGCCAGGCGAGCCCGGCGAAACCGACCAGGTTCACGCAGACCATCACGCAGGTGCCGCCCGCAGCCTTCACCAGGTCGTGATTGGCCGCCATCCGGTCCAGGTCGTCGGTGATGTTGAACGCGTACATCGGACGCCGACCGGTGCGCGCGGCAACCTTGTCGAGCTCCTCCGTGACAACGGCGACCCGCTCGGCGAGCGGCGAGTGGGGCGGGTTGCCCATCAGCTCGTCGTCCTTGATGAAGTCGATGCCGGCCTCGGCGAGTTCGCGGACGACGAGGCGGAGCTCCTCGGGCGGCAGGCCGATGCTGGGCTTCACGATCGTGCCGAGCAGTACGCCGTCCGGCCGGTCGAGCAGCTCGCGGGTCCCGCGCACGCCGTACTGCGGTCCCGGGTAGCGCTCGGCGAACTCGGAGGGGAGCTCGAGGTCGAGCAGCCTGATGCCCGCGACCTGCCGGATCTCGAACAGGTTGCCCGCGACGGCGGCGAGCAGGTTGGGCAAGGACGGCCCGAAGTTGTCCAGCCCGAAGGAGATCCGCACCCGCGCACTCCGCTTGACAGCGTCTGCCGGGCGCGTCGTGCCGGGGAGATCGGCAGTGCCGGTGGGCGGGAGTTCTTCGATCGACAGCACCCTGGCGGCGAAGCGTTCGCGCAGGTCGGAGGTTTCGCGCGCGACGCGGACGAACGTCCCGGTGGACTGTTCGCCGGCGATGACCTCGGCGGCCTGGCCGAGCGGCAGATAGGTCTCGACAAGGTACGTCGCCACGACCTCGGCGGCGCTCATCGAGCCGGATCGATCTGCGTCTTGAGGTGGTCGGCCCCACCATCGATCGCCAACAACACGTCGGGCACATGTCCCAGCGGCACGACGTCCGAGATGTACGGGCGGACGTCCAGCGCCCGCGTGTTGACCAGCCGCGCGGCCGCCGCGAAATCGGCCGGGGTGTAGATCGTCGAGCCCTGCACTGTGACCTCCTTGAGAACCACCGGATTCAGATCAACCGTCAACGCGCCACCGAACATCGGCAACAGCACCACCTGCCCACGCGGCCTGCTCAACGCCAGCGCCTCCGCCAGACAACTCGGATGCCCCGACGCCACCACGACCACGTCGAAGCCGTCACCACCACTCGCTTCCACCCCGAGGGACACCAGATCCGAGGCCAGTGGATCCACCACGACCTCCGCGCCTTGCGCCGTCAGGAAGGCGCGATTGTGTTCCTTGACGTCGCTCACCATCACTGTTCGCGCCCCGCGGTACCGGCTGATCGCGGCGGCCAGGCTCCCTATCGCGCCACCACCGAGCACCGCGACCGCGTCCCCGCCCCGCACGGCTGACGTCGCTCGCCATCCCACCGCGACCGGCTCGATCATCGCGCCCTCGTCGTACCCGATCTGGTCGCCGAGTGGCACCAGGACGCGCGCCGGGGCGACGAAGTACTCGCTCAGCATTCCCGCCCAGCCGAGACCAGGGACACGTTTGTGGACACAGAGATGGGGGTTGCCCGCCTCGCACCGCGTGCACTCCCAGCACGACAACGCGGGCATGACCGCGACCCGATCGCCTGGCCGGAAGCGTGGATCACCTGAGGAGACGACCTCGCCCGCACCCTCATGGCCGAGCACGACGGGAGGTTTGCGGAACGGATGATGACCGCTCCAGGTGTGCAGGTCGGAGCCGCACAACCCGACCGCGCGCATCCTGAGCAGTACGTCGGCACCCGCGTCCGGGTCCGGCACGTCGGTGACCGAGACGCGCCGCGGCGCCTCCAGAACCGCTGCTTTCATCGGGGCACTCCTTCGTTCGGGGTCGAGCCAGTCTCCGTCGGCAAACCTCAAGAAAACAAGGCCGATCCGCCAGCCTGTGGATAGCCGGTTGACTTTGAGGCTCCAGGAGGCAAAGGTTTTCCCATGGTGATGATCCCAGCGACCCTGCTCCTCGAGGAACGGGCCGCGCTGGCGATGAACGCGGTGACCGGCCTGGCCGACGACGACCGGGACGGCATCCCGTTCTTCAGCGCGAACCTGTTGGCTCGCCCTGCCCGCATGGACCACGGCGACTGGGACTACGGCTCCAGCCACGGCCGGCTCACCGATGCGATCCTCCTGACCCGCCAGATGACCGGCGGCAAGGACTGGGAGCCGCGGTGGGACACCATCGCCGACCAGTACCGGCAGCGGCTGTTCGCACTGCTCGCCGAGGACGGTCTGACGTACCGGCAGGCCCATCCGAAGGGCCACTGGTTGCCCAACGCCAATCTGATCGACCAGCGAGCCACGCTGCTCGCCATGACCACCGCAGTGGTCGCAGCCGACGATCCACAGGCCCAGCGGGCCGCGGACCGGCAGGTCGCCGCGCTGAAGCGCATCGCGATCAAGGAGCGGGACGTCTGGTTCTACCCGGCCTCGGAGTACACGGCGGACGGCTGGCCGTCGTCGAACGCGATCGACCTCCACCTGGCGCCGGACCCGGCGTCCTTCTCCGGCCGGCTGATCATGCCGCTGCTGCGCTACCACCAGGCGACAGGGAATGCCGACGCGCTCGAGTTGTGCGAGTGGTTCGCCCGGCTGATCGTCGAGAAGAGCGGTGTCTTCAACGCGGACGGCAGCTTCAACCCGGCCCGTGCGTACCGCAGTGGTCACTTCCACACCCGCGTGGGCACGCTGGAAGGGCTGGCGCGGTTGGCCAGGCACACCGGCGACCACGGGCTGACCGAGTTCGTGCGGCGTAGTTACGACTGGGTGCTGGGCGAGGCGACCGGCTTCGGGTGGACTCCAGGTGACCTCGCCGACCAGCAGTACGAGCACGAGACCTGTTCACTCGTCGACCTGATCGGCCTGGGTACGACGCTGGCGGGCAGCGGACTCACGTCGTACTGGGCGGTCGTGGAGCGGTTCGTCCGTAACCACCTGGCCGCCTCGCAGCTGCAGGACGTCAGCTGGGTGGAGTCCGCGCCGGACCGGTCGCAGGACGAGCCGGGGTGGCGGACGTACGTGAACGTCGGCGAGCGGGTGCTCGGCGCCTTCTGTGGGTACGGCGCTCCGAACGACTACGTGTCCGACGTACCACTGGGTCGTGGACACACGAACGACGTCCAGGCCTGCTGTGTCGGGTCAGGCGTCCGCGGACTCTTCTGGGCGTGGAACAGCATCGTCACCGGTGACAGCCGACTGACCCGCGTGAACCTCCTGCTGAACCGCGGCCACCACACGGTCGACGTCGTCAGCCACCTGCCGGTCGAGGGCAAGGTCGAGCTGCACGTCAACGAGCCGATCGACGATCTCCGCGTGCGCATCCCCGAGTGGGCCGGGTACGCACGGCTTCGGCTGCAGCGCGGCGACGACGAGTGGACCGGCGCCGAGCGCATCTGGGCGCCGGACGGCTACCTGTCGATTCCGAAGGCCCAGCCGGGCGAGCGCGTCGTGGTGACGTTCCCGATGGTCGAGCGGACCACCACGGAGCTTGCGGCCGGCAACGAATTCCGGACCACCTGGCGCGGCGACGACGTGGTCGCGATCGACCCGCCGGGCACGTCCCGCCCGATGTACGGCGACCGCCCGGAGCACGCCGGCGGCCTGCGTGAGTTCGAGCTCCACCGACCCGAGACGGAGTGGTCCTGGTGACAACTGGCTGGGTGCTGTCCGAAGCACAGACCGTGACCGCGCTGACGGCGTACGACCTGCGATGTGAGCACCGCGTCGACCCGCTCGGGATCGGTACGGCGCGGCCGCGACTGAGCTGGCGGCTGGCCTCAGCGACCCGTGGCGACCGCCAGGACGCGTTCCGGGTGCAGGTGTTGCGCAGCGGCGTACCGGTGTGGGACAGCGGGTGGCGGAGCGAGCGGACGACGTACGTCGACCACGGTGGCGCTCCGCTGACCTCACAGACCGACTACGTGTGGCAGCTCGAGGTCCGCGACGCGGCCGGTGACGTGTCGACGGCAGAGGCGACGTTCGCCACCGGCCTGTTCCACGACGACGAGTGGGCGGCGCACTGGATCGAGCACGACTACGAGACCGACCCATACTTCGAGCCGCCGGTGGACCGCGCGGAGCCGCGGACCGTTCGGCAGGCAACCATCGCCCCACCGCGGTACTACCGCCGGTCCTTCGAGCTCACGCAACCCGTGAGGCGGGCGCGCGTCTACGCGACGGCTCACGGTCTCTACCAACTCAGTGCGAACGGGCAACGCGTCGGAAACGACGAGCTGACCCCGGGCTGGACGGACTACCGCGAGCGCGTCGCCTACCAGACGTACGACGTCACGGACCTCCTCCACGAGGGCGAGAACGTGATCGGCGCGGTGCTCGGTGAGGGCTGGTGGTCCGGGTACGTCGGGTGGGACACGCGCAGTCACGCGCACCACTACGGCAAGAAGCCGCAACTGCTCGCGCAACTGGTCGTCGACCACCCGGACGGCTCGCGCACCGTGGTGGCGACGGACGGTCGATGGGTGGAGCGCGTCGGCTCGATCCGGTTCGCCGATCTGCTGATGGGGGAGTCGCACGACGCCCGGCACGAGCTGGGTGACTGGTCGAGCCCGGGGTACGACGCCGACGGATGGGCACCGGCCGGTGACCTCGGTGGTGACGTGTCGACGGTGATCGCGACGACGACCGATCCGGTGCGCGTGACCGAGGACGTCGCGGCGATCGCCGTCACGGCGCGGGAACCCGGGCGGTTCATCGTCGACCTCGGGCAGAACCTCGCCGGCCGGGTTCGGCTCCGGGTGCGTGGCGCCCAGGCCGGCGATCGGATCCGCCTGCGCCACGGCGAGATGCTCCAGGCGGACGGCGAGCTGTACACCGCGAACCTGCGGACGGCCGACGCGACGGACTACTTCGTCAGCGCCGGCGCCGCGGAGGAGTTCTTCGAGCCGATCTTCACCGTGCACGGCTTCCGGTACGTCGAGGTCGACGGGTACCCGGGTGAGTTGACGGCCGCGGACGTGACGGGCCGGGTGCTGCACTCGGACACGCCGGTCGCGGGGCGGTTCGACTGCTCCGACTCTGGAGTCAATCAGCTGCTCAGCAACATCAGGTGGGGTCAGCGCGGCAACTTCGTCAGCGTCCCGACCGACTGTCCGCAGCGTGACGAGCGACTCGGGTGGACGGCCGATGCGCAGATCTTCCTGCCGACGGCCGCGTACCAGGCCGACGTCCTGACGTTCTTCGAGAACTGGTTCGCCGACCTCGCCGTCGCGCAGACGGACGAGGGCGCGATCCCGGATGTGATCCCGCACGTCATCACCGGTCGGCACGGGACGCCGGCCTGGGCGGACGCGGCGACGATCGTGCCGTGGACGCTCTACCGGATCTACGGTGACGAGCGGGTGCTGCGGACGGCCTGGCCGGTGATGCGGCGCTGGGTCGACTACGTGCACCGCGCCAACCCGGACCTCATCTGGCGGAATCGCACGAGCGGTCACTACGGCGACTGGCTGCAGGTCGGCGTCCAGACCGACCGCGACGTGCTCGCGACGGCGTACTTCGCGCGCAGTGTGGAGTTCACGGCCGCGACCGCTCGGGTGCTTGGGCTGGCGGACGAGGCAGCGGCGTACGGCGAGCTGCGGGACCGGATCGCGGCGGCGTTCGTCGCGGAGTTCGTCGATGCCGAGGGCAAGGTCCGTGGGGAGACCCAGACCGGGTACCTGTTGCCGCTGGCGTTCGGGTTGCTGCCGGAGCAGGCCGAACAGGCGGCGGTGAAGCATCTCGTCGCGGACCTCGAGCGGCGCGGGCGATCGCTGACCACCGGGTTCGCCGGGGTCGCGCTGCTCTGCCCGATCCTGACCAAGTACGGGTACGCCGAGTTGGCGTACGAACTGCTGCACGACGATCGCTACCCGTCCTGGGGGTACTCGATCAAGCACGGCGCCACGACGATCTGGGAGCGCTGGGACGGCTGGACCGAGGAAAACGGCTTCGGCCCGGTCGCGATGAACTCCTTCAACCACTACTCGCTCGGCTCGGTCGGCGAGTGGCTGTACGCCGACGTGGCCGGCATCAGCCAGGCACCGGACTCGATCGGCTTCCGCGACCTGATCATCCACCCGCGGCCGGGTGGGCGGCTGACCTGGGCCGAAGCGTCGTACGACACCCCGACGGGCCGGGTCTCCACCCGCTGGCAGCTGACCGACGGCGAACTCGAACTCACCGTCACGGTGCCCCCGGGCGCCGAGGCAACAATCCACATCCCCACCGCCGACCCTGACACAGTCCAAGAATCCGGCCACCCCCTGGCGGAGGCGCAGGCCGTAACCCCGCTGACCCCCACCGCCGAAGCCGCCCGCTGCAGAACCCCTTCCGGCACCTACCGCTTCACCGCCCGCGCCTAACCCGCGCGCCCAGGCACAACCCACCACCCACCACCCGGCTCCCGCGATCCAGCCGCCCGGCATTCACCCGCCCACACGCCGCCCGTCCGCCCGCGCGCCGACCTCACAGGAACGGATGACCCCGCGTGTTGGGGGTTGTGCGTTGGTATGCGAGCAGAGAACCCCTCACGCGAGGGGATAACCGTGAGCGGGGTGGCCGGCACCGCGCGGCTGGTCTTGCGGGAACGGATGACCCCGCGTGTTGGGGGTTGTGCGTTGGTATGCGAGCAGAGAACCCCTCACGCCAGGGGATAACCGTCCGCGGGCGGCTGCTGGCGGGTTGCGGCCACGGGGACTAGCGGGGTGGGCGAGCTGTGGAGGCGCGGATCGTGAGCGTGCCTTGGATGTGGGTGGTGGCGGTGGTGGGGGTGGGAGCGAAGCGTTGCCAGGCTTGGCGGCCTAGCTCGACCGTGGAGACGGCGTACGTCGTCAGGCCGGGGTCGGTGTGGGCACTCATGGGGGCGTCATCGATGCCGGCGACCGAGATGTCGGCGGGGACGGAGAGGCCGAGTTCGCGGAGGCGGCTGAGGACGCCGACGGCTACGTGGTCGTTGAAGCAGATGATCGCGGTCGGCTTGTAGGTGAGCGCCTCGTCAACCGCCTCGCGCCCGTCGACGAGCGTCGAGCCGCAGGGGACGCGGATGATGGTGAGCCCGGAGGCTTCGGGGGAGCGGAAGCCGCGTTGCCGTTGCTGGTCGGACCACGCCGCGGTCGGGCCCTGCAGATACACGATCCGCTTGTGCCCGAGCGACGCCAGGTGTTCGCACAGAGCGCGGACGCCGAGGTGGTAGTCGACCACCACGGAGCCGACCGCGGGATGACGCAGTACCCGGTTGATCAGGACCAGCCGGCGGGCGGCTTCGGCGACTTCGCGGAGGCGGGGTGTACTCATGCGTGGCGCGCACAGCAGCAGGCCGTCGACCCAGCGAGCGAGCTCGAGCGCGGAGCGGTACTCCTGTTCCGGGTCTTCTTCGGTGCCGGCCACCAGCGTGTGGTGCTCGTCTGCGGCGGCTTCGGCGGCGACGCCCTTGAGGATCTCGGCGAAGTACGGGTTGCCGAGGTCCGGTACGACGACGCCGACCGTGCGACTGCTGCCGCGCAGAAGGGTTTGGGCCGCCGGGTTCGGCCGGTAGCCGACGTCGCGGGCGGCGGCGCGGACCCGGTCGGAGACCTCGGGCGACACGGCCTTGCCGCCGCTCAGCACCCGGGACACGGTCGCGGTCGACACCTCGGCAAGGCGGGCGACGTCATGGATCGTGGCGCGGGCGGCGGTCCCGGCGCGGTCCCCGGCCGGCTCTGCTGATTTGCGCGGTCTCACCGGGCCATTGGACCACGACCAGACCGGAAATCGCTGCCGATCCGGCCGGATCCACAGGTATGTAAAGCTTTTCCCGCTTTCTCGCCGCGAGCTCTTGACGCGACCGCGGCACGCTGCGACGGTAGCCAGGAAAAGGATTACCCGCCCACCGCCCCGGGCTTCTGTGCGGCGGTCCGCGCCAGGAGACGCCGTGCGAAATCGTCTGATCAGTCTGTGTCTGGTCGTGCTGGCAGGAGCCGGCTTGCTGACCGTGTCGGCGGGCACGGCGACCGCTGCGAACCCCGCGACGTACGGCCCGTTCGACCCGCGGATCGAGCTCGACGGGCACTGGGGGCGTGACGACGACGTCGCGATCACGGTGAACTCAGGCTCCTCGGTGCGCTTCCGGTTCACCGGCTCGCACCTCGGCGCCCTGTTCGACACCGCGTCGATCACCGTCCCGGCCCAGTTGTACGTCGCGATCGACGGCGGTACGCCCGCCGTGCAGAAGGTCGACGCGGACCACAAGGTCTTCGCCGACGATCTCGACCCGACGGTCGCGCACACCGCGGAGATCGGTGTCAAGGACGTCGACGAGTACGAGAACCGCTGGAACGTCCCGCTGCAGACCGGCGTCGTGCTGAAGAAGATCGAGCTCGCTCCGGACGCCAAGCTGATCCCGCTGCCGACGACCGCGGAGCACCGCATCGAGTTCTACGGTGACTCGATCACCCAGGGCGTGATGGCGCTCTGCCCGCAGCTCGGCACCGATTGCGCGGACGGCACGAAAGCGTACCCGCACCTCGTCGGTGAAGCGTTCGGCGCGGACACCAACCAGGTCGGGTTCGGCAAGCAGGGCATTCTGCAGCCCGGCCACGGCAACGTCGGTACGGCGATCGACTCCTTCGGCTGGAACCTCGCCGGCTTCCCGGCCACACCGTCCGACCCCGGCGTGATCGTCGTCAACTTCGGCACCAACGACGCCGCCTACGACAGCGCGCAGTTCACCCCGGCGTACCGCGCCTACCTCGGCAAGATCCGCGCGACCGACCCGAACGCGCTGATCGTTGCTCTCCGCCCGTTCAACGGCACCCACGCCGAGGACATCAAGGCAGCCGTCGCCGCGGCGAAGGACCGCAAGATCGTGTACGTCGACACGACCGGCTGGCTCGGCCCGGACGACTTCAACGGAAGCACCCACCCGAACGTCCAAGGCCACCAGGTCGCTGCCACCAAACTCACCTCGGTTCTCAAGCACCTCACCGGCTGGTCCACCGGCCCGATCGGTACGCCGAAACTCGCGCCGCAAGGCCCCGAGGACGCGACCTGTTCCGACACACCCCTCAGCCTCACGTTCCAGGGACCCGTGCGACTCGGTGTCACCGGCAAGCTCCAGATCCACAAGGCGAACGGTGACGTCGTCGACACGATCGACCTCGCGAGCCTCGCGTCGTACCAGCGGACCGTCGGTGGCGCGCGGACGGACTTCGATCAGGTCCACACCTGGGCGTACCAGGCCGTCGTGGTCGACGGGCGCACGGTCACCGTCTACCCGCACCAGCGACTGGCGGCCGGGCAGGTGTATTTCGTGACGGTCGATCCAGGATTCGTGGTCGGCGACCCCGGTGTCGGCAACTGGCGGTTCCGGACGCGGCAGGACCCGGAGAGCGACGGCAACCTGACGGTCGGGCGCGGCAAGGACTTCTGCACCGTGCAGAGCGCGATCGACTTCGTTGCTGAGGGCCACAAATCGACAATTGACGTCGCCCCCGGTCGGTACCGGGAGCTCGTCTGGGTGCCGCCGACCAAGCCCGGCCTCACGATCAGTGGCGCCGGCGCCGGCAAGACCGTCATCGGTTACCCGAACAACAACCTGCTGAACGGTGACTCCGCGATGGGCAGCGTCCCGCAGGAGCAGTCGTACTGTCAGCGCCGCGTGATCCCGCAGTCGGACCGGTTCAACTGCTGGCGCTCCGCGATGGCCGTCTTCGCCGACGACTTCACGATGACGGACGTGACGGTGCAGAACCTCACGCCGTACCGCGGGTCGCAGGCCGAGGCGTTCTTCGGGAACGGGAGCCGGATGGTGCTGGCGCGGGTGCGCATCCTCGGGTACCAGGACAGCCTGCGGTTGCAGGGCCAGGCCTTCGTGACGAACAGCTACGTCGAAGGTGACGTCGACTTCGTCTGGGGGACCGGCGGCGTCTTCCTGCAGGACTCCGAGCTGAAGGCGCTGCACGAGGGCTACTACAACCAGGTCCGGAACATCGACGACGGCCCCGGCAACATCTTCGTCCGCGTCCGGCTGACCGGCGGTCCCGAGGTGCCTGACGACAGCGTGTTCCTCGCGCGGGCCGAGCTCAGCCGGTTCCCGACCAGCCAGGTGGTCTTCATCGACTCCGCGATGGGCCCGCAGGTGAAGACGACCGGCTGGCAGATCACCAGCCCCAACGACTGCGCGGCCGCCGGTCAGCTCCGGTTCTGGGAGTACCACAGCACCGACCTGGCCGGCCGCCGGCTCGACACCACCGCACGACTGGCGTGCTCCCGGCAGCTCGGCGACGAGGAGGCCGCGCGGCTGCGCGACCCGGCGTCGGTGTTCGGCGGATGGCACCCGGTTGTTCCCCGCCCCGAAAGGTGATCCAAGATGAAGAACGTCAACCGTCGGACCGTCCTCGGAGGTGCCCTCGCCGTGAGCGCGACCGGATGGCCCCTGACAGCGTCCGCCACTGACACGCCGGCCGGCGGAGTGCAGCCACATCCGGCACCGCGCCCCGTCGCACCGGTGAACGCCGAGATCGCGGCCGCCCACGCCGCGACGTACAAGACCCTGCCGCAGGTTGTCGTCGGGGTCGACGTCGAGGATCTGATGAAGATCCACACGGCGGCCGACGCCGACGCGCTGCGGCCGCAGCTCGTCGCGCAGGTGTTCAAGGACACCGGCGTGCTGCCGACCGGCCTGCCGACGGTACGGCGGGATGTCGGGGTGCCGGTTGAGCTGCCCGCGTTCACCGGCGTACGGCGGTACGACAAGCTCGAGGTGGCGATGCGGTTCGGGTACGTCTCGACCGTCTTCGTGCTGGAGCCGACCCAGAGCACGCACCGGCGGGTCGCGTTCTACCACAACGGTCATGGTGAGGGTCTGGACACGATGCAGCGGGTCGCGCAGGGATTGCTCGACCACGGATACACGGTGCTGCTGTTCGCGATGCCGTTCTACCACTGGAACCCGAAGACGCTGCAGGACCCGGCCGACCCGAGCAAGCAGCTGCAGCCGTCGCACAACGACCTGCCACAGTGGGCCTCGGACACGTACTCGCCGCTCGCGCTGTTCCTGGAGCCGCTGTCCGTGGCGATGAACTACGTGCAGGCGACGTACCGGCCGTCGTCGGTGCAGATGGTCGGGCTGTCCGGCGGCGGCTGGGCGACGACGGTGTACCCCGCCCTGGACACGCGGATCACGCGCTCGTACCCGACGGCCGGGTCGCTGCCGTTCTTCGTGCGGCCGGGGTCGCCGAAGCCGAGCCCGACGCGCGGTGACTGGGAGCAGCGACTGGACATGCAGCCCGGGTTCTACGGGCCGGCGGATTTCCCGGACTTCTACGCGCTGGCGTCGGTCGGGAAGAACCGCCGGCAGATGCAGATCCTCAACCGGTTCGACGACTGCTGTTTCAACGGCGTCGGGCATCGGTCGTACGAGGCGGTGGTACGGCAGCGGATCGCGGTGATCGGGACGGATGCGGTCAGCAACGAGTCGAACGGGCACTGGGAGCTGCTCGAGGACGCCACCCATCAGGAGCACACGATCAGCCCGTACGCGCTGTCGGTGATCCTGTGGGACCTCGACGTACACTGCGCGCACCTGCCGTGACGATCAGCGGATCTGGTGGACGTCCTTCACCGGATGCCCGTTGACCGTGACGCCGTCGAAGCTCAGCGCCGTGTGCTGCACGGTGCTGGGCTGGGCGACCGTGAAGTCACAGTCCACCAGACGGAAGTCCTCGATCCGTGAGCGACGGTAACCGCGGAGCAGCAGCGCGTTCCGGGCCTGCTCGACCTTGACGTCGCGCAGTTCGACGTTGCGGACCCGCGGGGTGAGCGGGCCGGTGTCGCCCTCGCCGCGATGGAAGTTGCACTGGACAACTTCCTTCAGCACGTTCGTGACGGTGACGTCGCGGAGATACACGTTCTCCACGAATCCGCCGCGCACCGAGTTCGTCTTGATGTACAGGGCGAAGTACGGACCGCCGATCCGGCAGTTGCGCACGTAGACGTTCCGGATCCCGCCGGTCAGGTCCGAGCCGAGCGTGATCGCGCCGTACTTGACCCGCAGCTCGCAGTCCTCGATCAGCACGTCCTCCGTGGGTACGTCGACCCGCAGACCGTCGGCCTCGCGCCCGGACTTGAGCGCGATGCAGTCGTCGCCGGCGTCGATCACGCACCCGCTGACCACGACCGAACGGCACGACTCGAGGTCGATGCCGTCGTTGTTCGGGCCCTGGGAGTCGATCACGACGTCGCGGATGGTGACGTTGCGGCACAGCACCGGATGGATCTGCCAGAACGGCGAGCGGACGACGGTGACGCCCTCGATCAGCACGTTCGTGCAGTTGAACGGCTGGACGAAGCTCGAGCGCAGCCGCCGGCCGGCGATGCGGTCCGCGAGTGGTACGCCGAAGAAGCTCTGCTCCCGCAGGACCTTGAACTCCTCGTCGCACTCGTGGAACCACTGCCACCAGCTGTCCCACGAGCCCTGCCCGTCGAGCGTGCCGGTCCCGGTGATCGCGATGTCGGTGCAGCCGTCCGCGTAGATCATCGGGGAGTGGTTGAGGACTTCGAGCCCCTCGTAGCGGGTCTCGACCACCGGGAGGTAGTCCGCCGGATCGGTACTGAAGAGGAGCGTCGCACCCTCGGAGACATGGAGTTCGACAGACGATCGCAGGCGGATCGCGCCGGTATGCCAAGAACCCGGAGGCACGACGACACGGCCACCACCGGACGCGTTGCACGCTTCGACGGCGGCCGCGATCCCTGGACCGGCGTCGGCCGAGGTCGCGCCGTACGACGTGATCGGGAAGTCGACGGCGGGGAAGACAGGTGGCCGGACGTCGGCCCGGATACGGTCGGCGTCCGGCCAGCCGGGCGTATCCGTCACGTGAGCTGGCTCGCGTCGGTGATGACCTTGCCGTTGACGGTGAAGTTCCGGAACGTCAGGTCGGTGTCCTGGATCGAGCTGGCCGCGTCGATGCTGGTGTACGTGCAGTCGATCAGCCGGAAGTCCTGGATCGGTGAGCGCGGGTACCCGAAGATCGAGAACGCGTTCCGGGCGTGCCCGACGTTGACGTTCCGGAGCTCGACGTTCCGCACCCGCGGCGTCAGCGGCCCGACGTCACCCTCGCTGCGGTAGAAGTTGCAGGACACGACTTCCTTCGTGAGGTTCGAGATCTCCAGGTCACGGAGGTAGATGTTCTCCGCGAACCCGCCGCGCACCGAGTTCGTCTTGATGTACAGGCCGAAGTACAGGTTCGGGCTGCCGATCGTGCAGTTGCGGACGAACACGTTCCGGACACCGCCGGTCATCTCGCTGCCGATGGTGATCGCGCCGTACCGGATGTTCAGCGTGCAGTTCTCGATCAGGATGTTCTCCGACGGCACGTTGATCCGCAGGCCGTCGGCGCCGCGCCCGGACTTGATCGCGATGCAGTCGTCGCCGCAGTCCAGCGTGCAGTCCTGGATGTGCACGTACTGCGAGCTCTCGGGATCGATGCCGTCGTTGTTCGGCCCGCGGCTGTCGATGTGGATCCCGCGGACGGTGATGTTGCGGGACAGCACCGGGTGGATCTCCCAGAACGGCGACCGCAGGATCGTGACGTCCTCGATCAGCACGTTGCGGCAGGACTGGGTCTCGATGAACGCCGCACGCAGGTGGTGCCCGGCGCCGAATACTCGCTCGGTCACCGGTACGCCGTCGGCCGCCATCTGCTGCAGCGCCTGCGCGTCCGGGCCGGACGGGGTGACCCAGGACCACCAGTTGTCCCAGGTCGCGCCGCCGTCGAGGGTCCCGGAGCCGGTGACGGCGATGTTCTCGCAGTCGCGGGCGTAGATGAGCGGCGAGTAGTTCATGCACTCGGCGCCTTCGAACCGGGTCAGCACGACCGGGAGGAAGTCGTCGGGATTCGTGCTGAACAGCAGCGTCGCGCCGGCCGAGACGAACAGGTTGACGTTCGACTCGAGGTGGATCGCGCCGGTCAGGAAGGTTCCCGCCGGTACGACGACCCGCCCGCCGCCGGCGCGGTGACACGCGTCGATGGCCTTCGCGATCGCGTCGGTCGCCAGGGTCTTGCCGTCGGCGACCGCGCCGAAGCTGGTGATGGAGAAGTCGCGCGGGCGGAACTGCGGTGGGCGGGTGTTCGCGAGGATGTCACCGACCTTGCCCCAGCCCGGACCCGGATCGCCTGGCGCGGCCTCGGCCCAGGCGGTTTCGGCCGAGGTGACCGCCGAGGCGGTTTCGGGGAGCAGGGACGCGGCGGTCGGGGCGAGGGCGGCGCCGGCGCCGAGGCGCAGGAAGTTCTTGCGGCTCAGGTGGTCCATGACAGGCTCCTTCAGTTGTCGACGCGCGCGCCGTTGATCCAGACCTGGTCCAGGCGCAGACCCTCGACGTTCTGGATCACGTTGTCGTCGGTGATCGCGTCGAAGCGGCACTGGTGCAGCTGGATGTCGCGCAGCGGGTCGTCGGCGAGGCCGAGCAGGTTCAGGGCGCGTGGCGCGGACGCCACGGTGAGCTGGCTGATCGTGATGCCGTGCACGTCCGGCGGGTACGGGCCGGTCGTGACGTTGGCGTAGTTGAGCACGATCTCGATCGCCGAGTCCGCGGCCTGCCCGACCGTGACCCGGCGTACGTCGATGTTCGCGATCGTGCCGCCGCGGTCCGGGTTGGACTTGATCCGGATCGCCCGCTCGAGGTGCGGACTGCTCATCGTGCAGTCCCGGACGAAGATGTCCGTCACACCGCCGCTGGTCTCGCTGCCGGCCGTCACGCCGCCGTTCCCGTCGGCCATCTCGCAGTTCCGCACGACGGCGTACCGCGCGGGAACGTTCACCCGGCGGCCGTCCGCATCCTTGCCGGACTTGAACGCGATGCAGTCGTCACCGGTCGAGATCGTGCAGTTCTCGATCAGCACGTCGGTGCACGACTCCGGGTCGATGCCGTCGTTGTTCGGCCCGTCCGGGCTGTCGACGGTGACACCGCGGATCGTGACGTTTCGGCACAGCACCGGGTGGATGTTCCACATCGGCGAGTCCTTCACGGTCACACCGTCGAGCAGCACGTTCTCGCAGCGGTTGAACTGGAGCAGGTTCGGCCGCAGGTAGTGTCCGTCACCGAACACCCGCTCCTCGACCGGCACACCCGACGCGGCCATCTGGATCAGCAGCGTCTTGTCGGGGCCTTCGTTCGGCGGCGGTCCGCCGGTCCAGTCCCACCAGTGCGTCGCATCGGCCCTGCCGTCGAGCACTCCGGCGCCTGTGACCGCGATGTCGCGCTGACCGTACGCGTACACGAAAGCGGAGTAGTTGTAGCACTCCGTCCCCTCGTACCGCGTCGGCACGACCGGCAGGTACGCCGACGGCTCCTGACTGAACGCCAGCCGCGCACCGTCCTCGAGATGCAGGTCGACCTGGCTCAGCAGGTGTACCGCGCCAGTCCGGTAGTCACCCGCCGGTACGACGACATGCCCGCCGCCACGCCGGTGACAGGTCTCGATCGCTGCGCGGATGGCCGCCGTACAGTCCGTCGCGTCGTCGCCGACGGCACCGAAGTCGGTGATGTCGAACCAGCGGTCCGGGAACCGTGGCGGTGTGATCCGGCGGAGGATCGCTGCCACTTGCGCATCCGGGGCGGCGCTCGGAGCGGGGCCTGTCGCAGGGTCCGGTTCAGCGCCCGGCGCAGGGCCGGCGGCGGCCGGGGCGGTGCCGCCGCCGATCAGGGCGAGCGCTCCGCCGGCGAACAGGACAGTACGGCGACGAACAGGGGCGGTCATCCGCGACCTCCTAGCGTGCAAACGATTGCAACCGATCGTGCCCGCCGTGCGCCGGTGTGTCAACGGCTGATGCGGGCGAACTCTTGACCGGCCCGGAATCTCTTGGATACTTGCGGGCAAAGGTTTACCCAATCGTCCTCAGGAAGGGGCCCCGCCCATGCGTCCCAGCCGTCGTCTCCTGCTCGGTGCCGGCCTCGGTGGAGTGGTTGCTGCAGGCATCGGCCTGCCGGCGGCCGCCGATCCGGGTGCTGAAGGTTTGGTGCGGTCCCGGATCCGGCCGCCGCGGTTCCGCGACGCCTGGTTCCCGATCACCGCGTACGGCGCCACGCCCGACGACGCGACCGCTGGGATCGCGGCTGCGGTCGCTGCCTGCCACGACGCCGGCGGCGGGCATGTCGTCGTACCGGCCGGGCTGTGGCAGACCGGTGCGATCAACCTGCTGAGTCACGTCGATCTGCACCTGGAGGAGGGGGCGACGCTGCGGTTCAGCACCGACCCCGCGGCGTACCTGCCGGTGGTGCGAACGCGCTGGCAGAGCGTGGAGGTGTACAACTACTCCTCGCTGATCCGCGCCGAGGGCCAGACCGACATCGGCATCACCGGCAAGGGCGTGCTCGACGGTGCCGGCGACAACGAGCACTGGTGGTACCTCATCGGCAGCGGTCAGTACGGCTGGCACTCCGGTCTGCCGAACCAGCGCGCCGACTGGGCCGAACTCGAACGTCTGAACAACGAGCAGGTCCCGGTCGAGCAGCGGGTGTTCGGCGAGGGGCACTACCTGCGCCCGAGCTTCATCCAGCCGTTCCGCTGCACGAACGTGCTGATCGAGGGTGTGACCGTCAAGGACTCGCCGATGTGGACGATCCACCCGCTCGAGTGCCGCAACGTCACCGTGCAGGGCGTGACCGTGCACAACCTCGGCCCGAACGGTGACGGCTGCGACCCGGAGTCCTGCACCGACGTGCTGATCCGGGACTGCACCTTCGCGACGCACGACGACTGCATCGCGATCAAGTCCGGCCGGGACGCCGACGGCCGCCGGCTCGGACTGCCGTCGAAGGGGATCATCGTCGAGGACTGCACGTTCGTCAGCGGCGGTGCTGCGGTCGCGGTCGGCAGCGAGTTGAGCGGCGGTGTCGAGGACGTGTTCGTCCGCCGGTTGCGCGCGCCGGCCGACCCGGTGGCGGAGGAGGCGTACCTGCAGTGGCTGCTGTGTGTGAAGTCCACGTCGACACGCGGTGGCTATGTGCACAATGTCGATGTCCGCGACGTGGATTCGGGCGCCTGGATGTATCGTCCTTTGGAAATCACCTTCAGCTACCAGGGTGGTGGCGACCAGACGTTGTTCCCCGATGTGCGCGACATCCGTTTCGACCGGGTCCGGGTGGCCCGGGCCGAGCGGGCGTACCGCGTCGTGGGGGCGGAGACGCAGCATATTCGGGCCGTGGCGATCACCAACAGCCGGTTCGACGAGGTGGCGGCGGAAGCTGTCGTACAGTACGCCGACGACGTCACGGTCCGGAACGTGCGGATCGGCCAGACCTAGAGAAAATCGGGCTTAGGGGACGACAGTGGCGGAACGCGTTCGGTTGATCGACGTGGCGAAGCAGGCCGGCACCTCGGTCTCCACGGTGTCGCGAGCGCTGAACGGGTCCGACCTGATCTCGCCCGAGGTGGTCGCGCATGTGCGGGCCGTGGCCGGCCAGCTCGGGTACCGGGCGGACAAGCGCGCGCAGGAGTTCAAACTCGGCCGTCCGCTGACGGTCGGCGTCACGGTGCCCGACCTCACGAACCCGTTCTTCTCCGAGGTGCTGAAGGGGCTGAACGCGGCGGCGCGGGCGGGTGGTTACCGGCTGCTGATCGGTGAGAGCAGCGAGGATCCGGCGGAGGAGCTGCGGCTCGTCGACGAGCTCGTCGACTACTCAGGCGCGCTGGTGCTCTGCAGTTCGCGGCTCACCCGCGCCGGTCTGGAGAAGGCGCTCGCGCAGCCGGTGCCGGTGGTGTGCATCAACCGCACCGTGAAGAACGCGGGTGTGGTCGCGATCGACTACCGCGCCGCGAGCCGCCTGCTGCTGGAACACCTCACCGGTCTAGGCCACCGACGGGTGTTGTACGTCGGTGGTCCCGCGACCTCCTGGTCCGACGGCGAGCGGCGCCGGACCTTGCGGCGTACCGCGCGCTCGCTCGATGTCACGCTCGACGAGATCGACGGCGGCTGGTCCGGGAACCACGGGTACGATGCCGGGCCGACCGTGCTGCGCAGCCGGGCGACCGCCGTCATCACGTTCAACGACCTGGTGGGGATCGGACTGCTGAGCTGGATGTACGACAACGGCGTCGAGGTGCCGGCCGAGCTGTCGGTCGCGTCGTACGACGACATCCCGATCGCGGCGTACTCGCGGCCGCCGTTGACCTCCTTGCGGAACGAGCGCGCGAGGCTGGGCGAGCTGGCGTGGGAGCAGCTCACCGCGCGGCTCGGTGGTGCGGAGTGGCCGGCGCCCGATCTGCTCACACCGGAGCTGGTGCTGCGGGCGAGCACCGGGCCGGTCCGACGACGCGCACGCATCCGCGCCAGCTGAAGCCGCACACCAAAGAACCCACGCCGGCCACCCCGCGCCCCGACTCCACCACGAGCAGGTGTCCGCTTGTCTCCGCCATGAGCGGGTGTGCGCGTGTCTCGACCACGAGCGGGCGTGCGCCTCTACCACGAGAGGCCGTGCATCTGTCTCGACCACGAGCGGGTGTGCGCGGGTCTCGACCGCGAGCGGGTGTGCGCGTGTCTCCACCACCAACGGCCGTGCACCTGTCTCCACCACGAGCGGGTGTGTGCCTGTCTCCACCGCGAGCGGGCGTCCACCTCTCCACCACGAGCGGGCGTGCACCTCTCCACCACCAACGGAGCTGACTCGCGGTGAGAAGTCTCTGCGTGCAAACGATTGCACGAGTGATGTGGTGTCGGTTAGCGTTGGCGCATGCTGCCGCCACATGTCGTGCTGGGGACGGCCTACTACCCGGAGTACCTGCCGCGCCCGCTCGGTGACCGGACCAAGACCGACCTGGATCTGATGGTCGCGGCAGGGATCACCGCGATCCGTGTCGGTGAATCGGTCTGGTCGACCTGGGAACCGCGGGACGGTGTCTTCGACCTCGAGTGGATCCGCCCGGTACTCGATGGTGCGAAGGACCGCGGGATCGGCGTGCTCCTCGGGACCCCGACGTACGCCGTACCGCCGTGGCTGCAACGGGCACATCCCGAGATCGCCGCCGAGCGACGGACCGGTATACCAGTGCCGTGGGGGATCCGTCAGGAGATCGACTACGGTCAGCCCGCCTTCCGGTTCCACGCGGAGCGGGTGGTGCGGCGGATCGTGGAGCGGTACCGCGACCATCCGGCCGTCATCGGGTACCAGGTCGACAACGAGCCGGGTGTGCTGCTCGCGCACAACGCCGCTGCCTTCGGGTCTTTCGTTGCCGGTCTGCGACGTGAGTACGGCGATGTCGAGGCGCTGAACGAAGCGTGGGGGCTGACGTACTGGTCGCATCGGTTGAGCGACTGGTCGGAGTTGTGGCGGCCGGACGGGAACAGTACGCCGTCGTACGACCTGGCCTGGCGACGCTTCCAGGCCTCGCGGACCACCGAGTTCATCGGGTGGCAGGCGGAACTGGTGCGGACGTTGCAGCGGCCGGGGCAGTTCGTGACAACCTGTCTCGCGTACGACCGGCCCGCGGTGACCGACGTACCGCTGACATCCGGGTTGGACGTTGCGGCTGGCAACATTTATGTGGACGTGCAGGACGGACTGGCGCGGCCGGCGGCACCGTCGCGGTTGACGCACGGGTGGATCGGGCGGTCGGTGGCCGAGCTGTTCCTCGCGGCGGATCGGATGTACGGGTCGCGGGGCGAGCCGTTCCTGGTGACCGAGACGAATGCCACGTCGATCGGCGGATCCCACGAGAACCGGCCGCCGTACGACGGTCAGCTCCGGCAGCTCGCGTGGGCGATGGTCTCGCGGGGCGCGCGGATGGTCGAGTACTGGCACTGGCATTCGATTCACCACGGGGCGGAGACGTTCTGGGGCGGCATCCTCGGGCACGGTCTGCAGCCGGGGCGGGTATACCAAGAGATCGCCGGTCTCGGGGCTGAGCTGGCCGCGGCGGGGGACTCGATTGCCGGGTTGACGCCTGATGTCGACGTCGCGGTGCTGTGGTCGAACGAGAGCGACTGGGCGATGCAGTTCCAGCCGCCGCTGGCGACCGCGGGTGGTATACCGGACAAGGCGTCGTACCGGACGATCGTTGGTGCTTTCTACGCGGGGATTCTGGACGCCGGGTTACGACCTGCGGTGGTGCCGGTCGAGCGGCTCGAGGCGGCGTTGGATGCTCCGGTCGTTGTTGCCGCTGGGCTGTACGTCGCCTCGGATGCGGTGCTGGATCGGCTGGTCGAGTACGCGCGGGCAGGTGGGCACCTGATCGTCGGGCCGCGGACGGGATACGCCGACTTGGAGGCGCGGCCGCGCGTCGAGGACGGGCCGCCGCGCCTGCGGGAGGCGGCTGGATTGGTATACCAGGAATTCGAGAACCTGGGCGCGGATCTGCCGGTGAGCGGTTTGGCCGGCCGAGCGACCCGATGGGCCGAGACGCTCCTGGTCGACGACGCCGAGGTCCTCGCCAACTACGACCATCCCGGCGGCGAACAACGCCCGATCGTCACCACCAAGCCCTGCGGCGCCGGCCGGGTCACGTACGTCGGCACTGTCCCAGACGCGGAGCTCGCCGGAGCTCTGTACGGAGAATCCCGCCCTTGGTCTCCGTCGGTCACCGCCCTCTCAGCGGTCAACCCGGCGGGCGAACGCCTCTGGTTCCTCCATAACTGGTCCGCCATTCCGGTCTCGTTCACTCCGCCGATACCTCTCGAGCCACCGCAGGAGGCGGCGGCCGGTGCGCTTGGTGCAGTGGGTGCGATTGGTGCAGTGGGTGCAGTGGGTGCAGTGGGTGCAGTGGGCGAGGTGGGTGCGGTTGGTGCGGTGGGCGAGGTGGGTGAGGTGGGCGAGGTCGAGCTGGGGCCGTGGGATGTTCGGGTGTTCAAGGAGGCGCAGTGAGGTATTTCGAGGATCTGACGCCGAGCACCGGGGCGCGGGAGCCACGGGCCTGGTTGCGGTCGTCGCGGCCGCGGATCAGCCTGAATGGTCGCTGGAACTTCAAGCTCTGGGACAGCGCGCCGGATGGTATACCGGAGGCCGGCGATGATTGGGTCGACCTACAGGTTCCCGGGCACTGGGTCCTGCAGAGCCACGAGCGGCCCCGGTATACCAACACCGCGTTCCCGTTCCCGATCGATCCGCCGCACACCCCGGACGCGAATCCGACGGGCGATCACGTGCGCTGGTTCGACGTACCGGAGGACTGGCCGCGGGACGGCGCCGTACTGCGGTTCGAGGGTGTCGACTCGTGTTTCAAGGTATGGGTGAACGGGGTCGAGGCGGGGACTGCGAAGGGCAGCCGACTGCCGAGCGAGTTCGTGATCGGTGACCTGCTCCGCCCAGGACGCAATTCGCTGGCCGTGCGCGTACATCAGTGGTCTTCCGGTTCGTACCTCGAGGACCAGGACATGTGGTGGCTCCCGGGCATCTTCCGCGACGTGACGCTACTTGCCCGACCGCTGATCGACGACGTGTACGTGCACGCGTCGTACGACCACCGCACCGGATCCGGCACACTGCGGGTCGAGACGGTGCCGGACGCCGTGATCCGCGTGCCCGAGCTCGGGATCGTCGCGGAGCCCGAGGTGACCGTTCCGATCGCCGCGGTCGAGCCGTGGTCGGCCGAGGTACCTCGCCTGTACGACGCGACGGTCGAGGTGCCGGGGGAGACGGTCGAGCTGCGGATCGGGTTCCGGACCGTCGAGCTCGTGGACGGAGTGTTCACCGCGAACGGGCAACCGCTGTTCTTCCGCGGGGTGAACCGTCACGAGCACGACGAGCGCCGCGGCCGCGCGATGACGGTCGAGGCGATGCGGCAGGACGTCGTACTGATGAAGCAGTACAACATCAACGCCGTACGCACAGCCCACTATCCACCGCATCCGGCGTTCCTGGATCTCTGCGACGAGTTCGGGCTGTGGGTCATCGACGAGTGCGACATCGAGACCCACGGCTTCATCTACACCGACTGGCGCGGCAACCCGGCCGACGACCCGGACTGGGCGCCGATGATGCTGGACCGGATGCAGCGGATGGTCGAACGCGACAAGAACCATCCGAGTGTGGTCATCTGGTCGCTGGCCAACGAGAGCCACCGCGGGCAGAACTTCGGCCCGCTGGCAGCCTGGACGCGGCAGCGCGATCCGGAGCGGGCGGTGTTCTACGAGCGCGACCGGACGTACGAGTTCTCCGACTTCTACAGCCTGATGTATCCGCCGCTCGAGGACCTGGAGGCGATCGGGACCCGCACCGAGGACGTGCCGGAGGAGACCGCCGAGCACCCCGAGCTGGAGGCGCGCCGGCGGGCCTTGCCGTTCATCCTCGCCGAGTACGCGCATGCCATGGGCAACGGTCCCGGCGGGCTGGCGGAGTACCAGCGTGTGCTGGAGCACTATCCGCGGCTGCAGGGCGGTTTCCTCTGGGAGTGGATCGACCACGGCCTGCTGTTGCCCGGCGCAACGGATCACGTGTACGGCGGCGACTTCGGGGAGCGCCTGCACGGGACCAACTTCTGCATCGACGGCCTCCTCTTCCCCGATCGCACTCCGTCGCCCGGTCTGCTCGAGTACAAGAAGGTCCTGGAACCTGTCCGCATCACCGGACCCAGCCCGCTCACCATTCAGAACCGCAGAACCTTCGCCGGCCTGGACGACCTGGAGTTCCTCTGGTCGGTCACGGCCGACGGTGTCGAGGTGGAGTCCGGGCGGTTGGAGGTCCCTGCGCTGGCCCCGGAGCAGTCTGTCGAGCTGCCGTCACCAACAGACGAGACTGTTTCCACCTTTGAGCGGCTGTTGACTGTGCGCGCGGTGCTGGCGAAGGACACCGCCTGGGCAGTCGCGGGACATGAGGTGGCGTGGGGCCAGTTTGTGCTGTCGTCGCCCGCTGACTGTGCAGACGGCCCAGTGGACGTTGTGGTTGAGAACGGGGATGCGGTGCGACTAGGTGGCGCTGAGTTCGAGCGACGTACCGGCCGGCTGACTCAACTGTTCGGACAACCAGTGGACGGTCTACGGCTGGACCTCTGGCGCGCGCCCACAGACAATGACAACGGACAGGGCGGCCGCAACGGAGTCACCCAGGAGTGGCGCGCTGCCGGGCTGGACCGCTTGCTGGAACGTGTTGACGGCGTGGAGCTCACCGACAGCTCGGTGGTGGTGCACACGCGGGTCGCTCCTGAAGGCCTGGGCGTCAGCGTGCGCACGACGTACCGCTGGACTGCTGTCGACGCCGGCCTGCGCTTGACGGTCGACGTAGTGCCAGAGGGGGAATGGGGCGGTACGGCAGTCACTCCGCGATGCGGCAGCTGGCCGCGAGTCGGCGTACGGATGGTTCTGCCGAAGGCGCTGGAGAACGTGCAGTGGTACGGCGGCGGTCCGGGCGAGGCGTACTCCGACAGTCGGGAAGCTGCCCGGGTCGGCCGCTACGAACGCACCGTCGACGAACTGCAGACGCCGTACGTGGTCCCGCAGGAGAACGGCTCCCGCGCTGACGTCCGCTGGGCCGAGCTGACCGATGCTGAAGGCAACGGCCTACGCGTGACAGGTACGCCGTACTTCCAGCTCACCGCCCGCCGCTGGAGCACCGAGGACCTCGAACATGCCCGCCACCGCTCGGACCTCACCCCCCGCAACCATATCTATCTCAACCTCGATCTTGCCCAGAATGGCCTGGGGTCCGCCTCCTGCGGCCCCGCCGCCACCGCAGCGCACACGCTGGAAGTCGCGCCCTACACCTTTGGTCTGACCTTCCAGCAGGCGAAGTAATCCCTTTGGCTATAAGGGTTTCCCGTCCGTGAAAACTGTCGGTGGTGACGTCTACTGTTGTGGGTATGGATGATCTGGGTGTGCGGCCGACATGGTCGATGGGAGGCAGCGACCTCCTGTCGACCCTCGATGCGCTCGACACCCAGATCACCCAGCTCCAGACCTACCGTCTACAAGTAATAGCCCGCATAGAAGACACCGGCTACGCCGAGGAACTAGGCGCCCGCGACGCCGTGGACCTCCTAGCCTTCCGCTACCGCCTGGACCGCACCGAAGCCTGGCGAGACGTCCACCTCTCCCGAGCTCTCCCGAAGTACCCCACCCTCACCAACGCTCTACAAGGCGGCATCCCAACCCCTGCCGCACCGGACAACAACACCACCGACACCGACGGAGCTGCGGACACTTCCGCTGTCCCCGACACATCCGCCGACTCCGACGCAGGTGCCGGGCACGGTGTTCGACTAATGCGTCCGGCGCAGGCGGCCGCGATAGTCTCCGCACTGGAGCGAGTGCGATCGCGAGTGCCCGTCGAGGACCTGGACGTAGCCGAGCAGCAACTGGTATCCCTGGCCGGCCACCTCTCAGCCCGCGAACTTCGCACCGCAGCCCGAAAGATCTGCGACCTCCTGGACTCAGACGGCCCCGAACCCGAAGAACACAGGGCCTACGCGCGCGAGTCCCTCAGCCTCTCCACCGCCGACAACGGAGTGAAGTTCCGCGGCTACCTGGCCAACGAGAACGCCGAACTCCTCCGCGCGATCATCCACGCCGGCGCCCGCCCTCACAAAACCACCGACGGCGAACAAGACCCTCGCCCCCGCGAAAAGCGCCAAGCCGACGCCCTGACCACAGCCCTAACCACCGCCGCCACAACCTGGGACACCGGAACCCCACCGCCCCGCACCGCACCACCCGCCGGAACCGGCGCTGCACTCAACCGCACCAGCACTTCACAGATCCGACCCACGACCAACACCTTGCCGTACGACACCGATGTGCCGTCGACCGCAGCGCTCGGTGCATCGTCGGACGCGATGTCCAATCTGCCGTCCAACGCAGCGTCCGGTGCGTCGTCGCGTGGTGATGTGGCCCAGGTATCGTGCAGTACCGGTGGGCCGGGCCGCCGAGTGCCGGGGTACGGCGCAAAAGCCAACATCACCGTGACGATCGACCTCGAGGACCTGAAGGCCGCCACCGCGGGCGCCGTTGGTGATCTCGTGTACGGCGACGGGCTGTCGGCCGCCACGATTCGGCGCCTGGCCTGCGACGCCAACATCATTCCCCTGGTCCTCGGATCGAACTCCGAACCCCTGGACGTCGGCCGCTCGGAACGCCTGGTCACCCGATCCATGCGCAAAGCCCTGAACGCCCGCGACAAAGGCTGCGTAGTCTGCGGCTCCCCGCCGATCCAGTGCGACGCACACCACCTGCTCTCGTGGATCGACGGCGGCGAAACCAGCATCTCGAACCTGGCCCTCCTCTGCCGTCGCCACCACACAGACCTCCACGCCGGCCGCTGGACCATCACCATCACCAACGGCCAAGTAACCGTCACCCGCCCACCCTGGGCCACCCCACCACCCATCCACCCCGCCACCCGAACCACCCCACCCCCAACACGCCCCACCCCCTCACCCGCTACCGACCCACTCGCCAACCCAGCCCCCGCCCCACCCGCCAACCCAGCCACCGAGTCACGCGCCAACCCAGGCAACGAGTCACGCGCCTACCCAGGCAACGAGTCACGCGCCAATCCAGGCAACGAGTCACGCGCCAACGCACGGACGGGTCTGTGCGCGAACCCACCTACCGGTCTAGCCGCCGAGTCGCACGCCGACTCAGGCACCGACCCACGCCCCAATCCGGCCGCCGAGTCACGCGCCAACCCAGGCAACGAGTCACGCGCCAACACACGGACCGGTCTGTGCGCGGACTTGTGCGCCAACCCAGCCGCCGACTCAGCCGCCGACTCAGCCGCCGACTCAGCCGCCGACTCAGCCGCCGACTCAGGCACCGACCCACGCGCCAACCCGTGGACCGAGCCATGGGCGGACTCGTGCGCCAACGCACCCACCGATCCAAGCGCCGAGCCGTGCGCCGGGCCGTGCGTCGAGCCAGCTCTCGGCGCGTCTCCTGCCAGGCAGAACGAAGCGACGACCTCGGGTCGCACGAACGAACAGGTTGTGCGGACCGGCCGATGGTGTGCCGACGATGCGACCCGCGCGGAAGCAGCACGGTTTGCCTTGTGGGGTCCCACCCAACGTGCGTCGGGTGCACTGAATGCCGACCTAGCACGGTCTGCCGCAGATCCACCGCCCTTCGCAACAATCTGATCCGTCGCCGTGCGCCTGATGCGGGACCGGGCGGCCAGCACATCCACGATCCGCCAAGCGCCGCCGTACTCGCGCCTCCACAGGCGCGCGTACGGCGGCATGCGGTGAATGCCACGTCAGCGGTCAGGTGCCCGGATCAGGAGACACGCAGCTCGATCGACCGTGAGTTCCCGGGTTCTTGCGCCCGAACGGCGGGCTATCTGCCGCGCGCGATCGGCTGTGCCATTCGCCATGCACCACAGGCTGTGCCACCTGCTGTGCCACCGGCTGTGCGATGTGCTGTGCGGCCTGCTGTGCGAGGTGGGGTGCCACCTGTTGTGCGGCGCTGGGTTCTTGTGGCGCGGGGTTGGGGGCGGCCAGTGGTATTGGGGTGCTGCCACTGGGCTTCCCGCCGCGTGTCTGGGTCTACGTTCCCGCGACGCCTGCCAGGCGGTCGTGTGTGCGAGGGTGGGCTGGCCGGTTGCGGCGTGTTGGCGGGGTGCTCGGGTGGAGCGGTTGGGGCTGACTTGGGGTTTCTGCCGCTGGGCTTCCTGCCGCGTGTCTGGGTCTACGTTCCGCGAGGCCTGCCAGGCGGTTGTGTGTGCGTGGGGTGGGCTGGCTGGTTGCGGCGTGTTGGCGGGGTGCTCGGGTGGAGCGGTTGCGGCTGACGTGGGGCGGGACGGGGCGGTGGTGCGGGGTGGTGGTGCGGGGTGGTGGTGCGGGGTGGTGGTGCGGGGTGGTGGTTGTGCGGTGGATTGGTGGGTGGCTGTTATTGGGGTTTGGGGGTGGTGAAGTAGTTGAGTAGTTGGTGGATGTAGGGGGTTCGGGACTCGGGGGTGGCGGGGGTTGGGAGGGGGAGGTTGTTGTAGAGGTTGTCGGACTCGTAGCGGGGGAAGACGTGGACGTGGTAGTGCCACGCGTCTTGGTAGCCGGCGGGTTCGTTGTGTTGGCGGGTGGAGGTACCGGTGCAACCGTCATAGGTGGTGCGGATGGCTATGGCGATCTCGCGGACCAGGTCCTGTACGGCGTGACCGGATTCGGCGGTCAGGTCGTACAGATTCTCGTGGTGGGCGGTTGGCACGACCAGGACGTGACCCTGGTTGTTGGGCCACCACCGCGAGGCAACGAACGCGAGGGCGCCGTCGGTGCGGCGTACGACGTCGCGTTGCCTCGTCAGGTGGTCCTCTCCGCCGGCGGCGAGCCGGCAGAAGGGGCAGTCGTAGTCCTGGGGTGCGTGGTTGAACATGCTTAGCGTGGTATCACGAAGGTGATGTAGGTGGAGTTGCCCTTGCCTGGGACGCCGGAGTTGGGGCCGAGGGGTAGTTGGCCTGGGGGGACGTCGCGTTTGAAGAGGAGTAGGCGCTGGTCTGTGGTGCCTACGGTTTCGCCGGTTCGGGTGAAGGTGGACAGCCAGTTGGGCCACCAGACGTTCTCGCCGCGGGGGTCGAAGGCTACGTAGACGGTTGCCGGGCGGGTGAGGTTCAGCGTCAGGTAGTCGGCTGGAGTGGTTGCCTTGGAGTCGTCGTTCGCGCCCTGGACCAGGGCCTGTCCGTTCAACTGGTCAGGCAGGTCCGTGATCTTGTAGCTGCGGTCCACGTACGTTTGTGCGCCGGTCTGCGCCTTCGCCAGGTTGGACAGCTTGTCCGGCGACTGCACCGACACCAGATCGCTCACCAGCGGCGGCTCGCTCCGGGTGATCCCCAGCACTCGGTTGCCGACCGTCTTGACCGCAGACGCCGGCTGCCCGGTCAGCGGTGCGAAGTCGAACGACGACAGCGGTACGGCGACCCGCTCGAGCGTGTACGACGTATTCGGCGTCACCGCAACCGAGACGACATCGCTGGAGGTCGGTGGGACGACCACGCGACCGTGAGAGTCCACCACTCGCACCTGCTGACCAGGCCACGGGTTGGCGACCTTCAACGTCTCTCGGCTCCCGGCCTGGATCCCGACAACACTTGGTACGCCGTTGTGAACCTCAGTGCTGACCCGATGACCACCCTCGATCTGCACCGATCCAGAGACGTCCCAGTTCTTCGGCCACGCCGGCGCGACGCGCACGACCCCGTCGTACGACTGCACCAGCGCCTCCTGCAGCCCGGTTGTCAGTACTCCGCCCCACTCGTTGTAGAAGCTGTGGTTGCGGACCGCCTCCTGGCCGGTGCGGTGCACGGTGAACCCGTTGGGGTAGATCTGGAAGTCGGCGATCCCCTTGAGCAGCAGGCGTTTCACCTCGTCGGACAGCCCGAGCCGCGCGGCCCAGGTGGTGTCCATACCCCAGTCCTTGTCCTGCGGGTACACGCGCTGCCGGTACGTCGCCTGCATCAGCTCGGAGGTCTTGTCGAAGACGCCCCAGGGCCAGAGCGCCTCCATCTCCGGGTTCTGTGTGTTGTGTGACGCCTCGTCGGTACCGGACCACGCCAGCACCTCCTCGCCGCCACGCTGCACGGTCCGGAACGGTGGCAGCTTGGTGACGGCCTCGTGCAGTTGCTTGGCGAGCACAGTGTCGCCGTGCGACGTCGCCAGGTCGGCAACGAGCGGGAAGATGACCCGGATGGCTGCCATGTCCGGCACTGGGTCGCTGGTGTCCCACTGCACCTCCAGCGCGTTGACGTGCTCGAGATGCAGGTAGCCGTCGGTCCCAAGGGTCATCGCCGACAGGTAGAACCGAGCGACGTCCCGCATCAGCGGATAGCTGCGGTTCAGCAGCGCCGTGTCGCCGGTGTAGCGGTACTGCTGCCAGATGTTGTTCACCAACTCCGGACCGCTAGTCAGAATGCGTCTGGTCCAGCTGGGCTCGTTGATGTTGTCACAGCCGTCACCAGTCCCGTCGTACCGCATGAACTCTGGCAGGCAGAGTCCCTCGCCGCCGGTCCAGTGTGTCCGCGTCCACTCGCGCATCAGCTCGGCTCTGTCGAGGTAGAACTTGAAGTACGGCGCATTCAGCTCGCCGACGCCCGCACCGAGGTTCGCGGACACCAGCATGCGCAGGTTGAAGTGCCAGTACGAGTCCTGCGCCCAGTCCGCCTGGTCCCCGGACGAGGAGAACATCCGGACCACCGCGCCATGGGTACTAGGTACGTCGCCACGCATCGACGCGGCCATCGTGTAGAGCTGCAGCGTCCGCAGGTTCTCCACGTACTCACCCGAGCCGTCTGCCGACGTGATCCGCATCGGGGCCGCCTTGGCCCAGTACGAGTGCCACCACTGCAGATGGTGACTCGGCGTCTCAGCCACGGCCTTGCGAGCCGCAGTACGGAGCTCGCCGCCGCGGTACGACGGTACGCCGACCACCAACCGGAAACTCCCGTCAGCCCGAGGCCGGAACGACAACCGGACCGTCAGCGGGTCCACGACAGACGCAGTCACGCCAGCGGCCTGTGCGGTCAACGCGGCGACCGCACCGGTGATACTGCCGGACGCCTGGTCGTGGAACGTCTCCGCCAACGCAGCGATGCCATCTGCCGCATTGGCAGCCGGCGTGCGGCCGGCCCACAACTCGAGGTCAGCTGTCTGAGTCTTCGAAGGATCCGCGCCCGTCACCTCGAGCACGAACTGGTCAGCATCAGCTCGCACATAAGAGCGTGCGGTCATCCCACCGCCACTCTGCACGAGCTGACCGTCGTACAGCGCCAACCGCCCGCTGTAGTCGTCAGCACGCATCATCGAGTCCAGACCGGGTACGACGAGCCGCCCGGCGGACTTGAGATCGGGAAAGGTGTCAACGCGGTTCAGCTGGGCGCTGTAACCCTTCTCAGCCCAGACTGCGGCACCAAGCACGCCGTTCCCCAACGGCATCGCCTGATAGGTCTGCCACGCCGGCCCTTCCTGGACCAGGTCCGACCGCGACACCAGTCCGGCCGTGTCAGCTTGTAACGCGCCGTCGTGCCACGCAGTAGTTCCAGAATCGCCAACGTCAGCGCCGACAGCAGGCAACGCAGACGCGCCGACAGTCATCAGCGTTACTAGTAGAGGTAAGGCAAGTCGAAGCATTCGATGAACCTTTCGGAATCACGCGCGCGGCTCGATGAAGTAGTCGACGCCGGGACGGGTGCGGAACTCGACGACGCCGTCCTCCGGCCTGCCGAACGCCACCGGACCGGCAGACGAGTTCACGTCGACCGCGGTACCGGTCCGCAACCGCAGCCGGTTGCCCAGGAGCGATTTGATCCGCGCCTTCGACAGCTTCCCGTCCGACCAGGAGAACTCCAGGTCGAAGCCACCCCGCGCCCGCAGACCACGCACACTTCCGGTCGGGAAGGCCGAAGGCAGACACGGCAGCAGTGCGACCTCGCCGGAGTGGCTCTGCATGATCATCTCGGTGATCCCGGAGATGCCGCCGAAGTTGCCGTCGATCTGGAACGGCGGGTGCAGGTCGAACAGGTTGGGCGCCGTCCGGCCCGGGCCGAGCAGCTGCGTCAGGTGCTTGTACGCGTTGTCCGGCTCGAGCAGACGGGCCCGCAGGTTCAGCTTCCAGGCCAGTGACCAGCCGGCGGTCACGGCCGGACCACGCAGCTCCAGCGACTTCCGCGCCGCGTCCGCGAGGTCCGGCGTACTGCGCGGTGTCACCTGGTCGCTCGGGAAGACGGCCCACAGGTGCGAGACATGTCGACTCGTCTCCAGAGCGGCCTCCTCCCAGTCGATCAGCCACTCCTGGATCTGACCGAGGTATCCGATCTGGATCGGCGCCAGCTTGGACCGTGCCTCGGCCGCCTGGGCTGCCATCGCGGAGTCCTCGCCCAGCAGCGCGGCCGCCTGTCCGAATACCTTGAACAGGTCGTGCAGGATCTCGGTGTCCATCGTCGGCCCGGCACACATGCTCACACCGACGTTGTCGTAGTCGTGGTGCTTGACCTCGGGGGAGTGCGAAGGGCTGGTCACCAGCCAGCCCGTCTTGGCGTCGGTCTGCAGCTGGTCGAGGAAGAACTCCACCGAACCGCGCAGCACCGGGTAGTACTTGCGCAGCATCGCGACGTCGCCGGTGTAGTCGTACCGCTCCCAGAACAGCAGCGAGAGCCACGCGCCACCAGTCGGCCAGACACCGTAGTACGCGAAGTCCACCGGTGCGCTGCCGCGCCAGCCGTCGGTGTTGTGGTGCGCTACCCAGCCAGGTGCGTCGTACATGGTGGCTGCAGTGCGGGCACCGGACTCCGACAGTTCACCGATCATCTGGAACAGCGGGTCCCAGCACTCGGCCAGGTTGGCCGGACCGGCCGGCCAGTAGTTCATTTCGCAGTTGATGTTCAGTGTGAACTTGGACTGCCACTCCGGCAGCATCTTGTAGCTCCAGATGCCTTGCAGGTTCGCAGGCTGGCCCGGCGTGCGGGAGCTGGAGATCAGCAGGTAGCGGCCGAACTGGTAGTACAGCGCGGCCAGCTGCGGGTCGCCGCCGTTGCGGAACGCTGTGATGCGCTGGTCTGTCGGGAGCGCGATGGAGTCCGACGTACCGAGGTCCAGGTCCACGCGGCCGAACAGGCGCTGGTAATCCTCGACATGCTCGTGCCGCAGCTTGCCGTACGCCGGGCGACCGACCGCGGTCAGCGGCGCGACGGCCCGAGCGACCTGGTCAGCGCTGACATCGAGGTAGTTGCGGTAGCTCGTGCCGACCGAGTAGACCAGGGTGACCTCGTCCGCACCGGCGACCGACAGCTTGCCGTCAGCAACCGTAGTGGTGCCACCCTCGGCAAAGGCGCGGAGCAGCGCGGTGAACTTGACCGAACCGTTAAGCCCCTCCGCGTCGCCGCTGATGCCGTTCAGCGCCAGCGTCTTGTCGTCGAAGCGGGCGGGCGTCGCGGCCTGCTCAGTGCTGTACGTCGCGTCGAAGGTCAGCGCCCCACGCCGGCTAGCGGTCAGCCGCATCACCAGCACCTGCGCAGGGTGGCTGACGAACACCTCCCGGGTGTACCGCACGCCGGCGTGCTCGTAGCTGACCGACGTGATCGCCGTGGTCAGGTCCAGCTCCCGCCGGTACGCCGTGACTGCGGCCGCGTCGATGCCGGGAAAGGCCAGCGAGAGGTACCCGACCGGCTGGTACTGCATCTGCTCGGTCGGACGGCCCATGAAGTGCTCGTCCGCGAGGTTCTGCGCGTCGAGGTACTTCTCCTCGGCGATCAGCCGGCGGATCTCGGGTAGTACGTCCTTGCCGACCGGGTCGTCGTACTGGTGTGGGCCACCGGCCCAGATCGAGTCCTCGTTGAGTTGCAGTTGCTCGGTGGCGGTCCCGCCGTACACCATGGCGCCGAGCCGGCCGTTGCCGATGGCAAGCGCCTGCAGCCACTCGGTGGCGGGCTGGGTGTACCAGAGTTTCAGGGGGTTGGTGTCGCTGCCCGGGGGCGGGACGGCAGCGGCGGTGGTGGCAGCGGAAGGATTGAGAGCGAGCGAGCCGGCGACGGCTGCGGTGCCGGCCGCGGCGCCTGCGGTCCTAAGGACCTGGCGGCGGGTGTACTCGTTCATGGGCGGTCTCCCTGGGGCGGTAGATGCGCTGGGCGGTGCCGCGGAACACGTCGTTGTGGGCGGCAGGAGGCAGCAGTGCGGTGGTACGGCGGAGTACCTCGGCGCGGGTCGCGGCCGGCGTGCACACGGGCCAGTCCGAGCCGAACAGCAACCGTTCACTGCCGAAGAGTTCGAGGGCGGCGTCGACCATCGCGCGGAGGTCGTCGGTCGCGAGGTGGGCGGTGCCGGAGAGCTTGACCGAGACGTTCGGGCACTCGGCGAGCGCCCGCAGTCCGGCGAGCCAGTCGGGGGTGACAGCAGCGGGGTTGCCGAGGTGGTCGAGGACCAGGCGCGCGTCGGGTACGGCGGACGCGAGCCGGGCGGCACCGATCAGGGCGGAGGGGCGGAGGAGGAGGTCGATCGCGAGGCCGGCTTCGGTGGCGGCCCGCACGCCGCGGATGTGCGCGGGGGTGGTCAGGGCGTCGGGGTCGGTCTGGTCCGCGGGTGGGCTGCGGACGCCGACCAGTCGCGGGTCGTCGGGCAAGCGGTCCGGGAAGTCGAGCAGGTCGAACCACCCGACCACGCCGACCACGGACGGCGCCTCTCGAGCCAGCGCGAGTAGGTCGTCGACCTCGGTCGGGTCCGCGTCGGCCTGCACCAGCACTAACCGCTCGCCCACGCCCCCCGGCCCAGCACCGGCCTGCGCCCGCACCGGTTCGGGGGTTGCCCCCTGAGCTAGCCCGTTAGCCTCTCGCATGCGGGGGGTAGAAGGGGTCATCCCAGGGGGTAACCCCTCAAATGGCATGGGGGGCAGGTCGGTGAGGCGGAAGGTGCGGCGGAGGGGGTGGCCCGGGCGGAGCCACGGGAGCGCCCGACGGGCCAGGTCCCAGACGTGAACGTGAGCGTCGAGCAGCCGGACGCGGGCGTCGGGCAGCGGGGCGCGGGTGTCGGGCAGCGGGGCGCGGGTGTCGGGCAGCGGGGTGTGGGTGTCGGGGCCGGGTAGCGGGCTGGGGGCGGGGTGGGGCATGTGGGGGTCAGTCATGGTGGCCGGCTGGTCTGGTGATGGAGCTTTCGCCGCGGGCGTGGGCGGCGAAGAGGCGGGCGGAGTCCTCGGGGTCGGTGCCGGTCAGGACCTCGATCAGGTCCACGTGCCGGCGCGCCATCAGGCCCCAGTCACCGGCGTACATCGCGTTCGACACCACCTGCAGGCTCCACAGCGCCGGCTCCAGCGTCCGCCACACACGCAGCAGCATCGAGTTGCCGCTGGTCGCGAGCACCTGCCGATGGAACCGCAGGTCGGACTCCCGGAACGCACCGATGTCGTGATGCTCGGCCGCCTCGGACATCCGCTGGACCTCGATCCGCAGCAGATCCAGCTCCTCGGGAGGCACGTGCCCGGTCGCCCGGCGCGCCGCCGCGGCCTCGAGCAGCACCCGGACCTCCCGCGCCTCGCGGGCCTCGACCTGCGAGATCTCGGTGACGAAGTTCCCGAGCCGGGGCCGGTAGGTGACGAGTCCCTCGTGCGCCAGGCGGCGTACCGCCTCGCGGGCCGGAGTCTGGCTGGTGCCGAGGACCCGGGCGATCTCGGACTCGACCACCCGCATCCCAGGGGCGAGCTCGCCGGACAGTATCCAGCCCCGGATCGCTTCGTAGACCCGGTCGGACAGCAACTCGGGATCACCGGCCGGCGGTGGCGGTGGATGACCGGCGCCGACGCTCGCTCCGGCGGAGCGATAGTGCTGCGCCTCCTCCCGGCGCCGCCGCGAGACGGTCGACTGCGAGACGCCGTACGCCGCCGCCAGCTCCCGCGTCGACAGGCGATGTCCGGTATCGGCCATCGATGTTGTCGCCGTTCCGCCGAGCTGGACCCGGTCCACCATCCGCGGGCGTCCGCTGCGCATCCCGTCGTCGAGGCCGGCCATCCCCATCCGGAGGAACCGCCGGCGCCACTTGCCGACTGTGCCCGGGGTGACCTCGAGCAGGTCCGCGACCGCCTTGTTCGAGCGTCCTTCCGCGCTGGCCAGCACGATCCGGGCCCGCAGCCGCATCGCGTCGGTGGTCCGCGCGGCGGCCGCGAGCTGGCTGAGCGCGGTCCGCTCGGCCACCGACAGGGTCAGCGGTGACTTGGGTCTTCCGGCATCGGGCATGGCTGCATGGTGACCCCGTTCACAGCGTTCTGCCAACCCTATATGGCAGGGACTTCTGACTCGGAACGTCCACTTTGCCGCGTATTCGTTGACACTTGGGCGCCGCGCTCTGCATCGTCACTCGATAACGACGCCCGGCCGCCCCCGACGCCGGGACGATCTGAGGAGGACCCCGAAATGGCTCGTTCGGTACGCCGCAAGCTCGGCCTGCTGACATCCGTTGTGATCCTGGTGGGCGCGGCGGGTTGTGGTGGTGGCTTCAGCGACACCAAGGGTGCTGCCGGTGACAGCACCGGCGAAGTACGGATGCTCGTCAACATCACCCCCAACCTCACGAAGAGCTATTGGGAGGGCCTGGTCAAGCCCTTCGAGGATGCCAACCCGGGCGTCGACGTGAAGATCGAGGCGCCGACCGGTTCCGGCGTGAAGGACACGTTGCCGCAGCTGCTCGCGGCCGGCAACGCGCCGGATGTCGTCGAGACGCTGATGGCCGACAAGGTGCTGGCGCCGCAGATGCTGGACCTGACCGACCAGGCGTGGACCAAGGACACGCCGCTGGCCGAGCAGGCCGCAGTCGACGGCAAGGTCTACACCGTCGGCGTCGGCCAGCAGGCGCAGTCGCTGGTGTTCTACAACAAGGACGCGTTCGCCAAGGCCGGTATCACCGCGCCGCCGAAGGACCTGGACGAGCTGACCGCCGCCATGGGCAAGCTGAAGGCCGCCGGCTACCTGCCGCTGCAGACCGCCGGCGACTACGTGACCGGCCTGCAGTTGCTGGAGCTCAGCGACCCGTCGATCGCGACCGAGCACCCGGACTGGTACCAGAAGGTCAACGCCAAGCAGCTGAAGATCGGCGACACCATGCTGCCGCTGCTGGAGCGCTACGAGTCCTGGATCAAGAACGGGTACGTAGACAAGAACGCGCTGGGTCTGAAGGATGTCGGCGCGCAGACCAACTTCCTGTCCGGCAAGGCCGGCCTGTACATCATGGGCAGCTGGTTCGTCCGGACCGCCGACGACGCGAAGCCGAAGTTCGACCTCGGGGTGTTCGCGGCGCCGCCGGCCGCCGGTCAGCCGTCACCCGGTCCGCAGGGCGTCACGATGGCCGCGCCGTACATGGTGCTGAAGTCGACCAAGCAGCGGGACCTCTCGGTGAAGCTGGTGCAGTGGCTGGTCACCGACAAGGGTGCGGTGCAGAGTCAGCTCGCCCAGGACGGCAACTTCCGCAAGGGCTACACCGACAAGCTGTCGCCGCTCGGCAAGCAGGTGCAGGACATCCTCGACCAGGCGCCGAAGCAGGTCGCCCAGGGCGAGGGGTACGGCGCGAACACGCTGCCGCAGGGCTTCAACGGTGAGTGGAACAAGGCGGTCCAGAGCCTCTACACGGGGAAGAGCGCGAAGGACGTCGCCACTCGCATCGACAGCTGGATGGGCTCGAAATCGTGAGAGCCCGTCTGACGACCCTCAGTATGGTCGGCCCGGCCCTGGTGCTGTTCGTCGTCATGCTGGTCGTCCCGGTCTGTCTGTCGCTCTACCTCAGCCTGACCGACTGGGACGGCTACAGCGCGAATCCGGCGTTCGTGGGGCTCAAGAACTACGTGAACCTGACGCACAGCGCCGAGGCGATCAGGGCGGGCTGGGTGACGCTTCTGATCGCCGCGGTCGGCACCGTCCTGCTCAGCGTGCTGGGACTCGGGTTTGCCCTGCTGGTGAACGGTGCGTCCCGGCTGAATGCACTGTTCCGCATCGTGCTCTTCTACCCGCACGTGCTCAGCGCACTGGTCGTCGGCTTCCTGTGGAGCGCCGTCCTGGGTACGTCGGGAGTCGTCAACGGCTGGCTGACGTCAAAGGGTGCCGACGTACTGCCGTTCCTGTCTGATCCGAAGTGGGCGCTGGCGAGTCTGATCGCCGTACTGGTGTGGGCCGGGTTCGGTGTGAACGTGGTGCTGTACCTGGCGGGGCTGCAGACGGTGTCGAAGGACCTGCTCGAGGCGGCGCGGATCGACGGCGCCTCCAAGCGGCAGACGTTCTTCAACGTGACGTTGCCGGCGCTGGCGCCGGTGGTGACGGTGAATCTGGTGCTGTCGCTGGTGACGCTGCTGAAGACGTACGACCTGGTGGTGTCGCTGACAGGTGGTGGACCGGCCGGGTCCACGCAGACGGCGGCGTACCTGATCCTGTGGGATTCGTTCCACAACAACGCACTCGGGTTCGGCTCGGCGCAGAGCGTCGTACTGATGGTCATCACGGCCGGACTCGCCCTGACCGTCGCGCGGCTGCGAGCGCGCGCTGACCAAGGAGTGCAGGTATGAGCGCGCTCCGGATGCCCAGAGTGGCGACTCTGCAGTTGAAACCGCTGAAGAGCAAGGGCTGGGGACGCATCGCGTTCATGGTCGTCGTCAGCGTGCTGATGCTGGTGCCGATGTACCTGCTGGTCGTCAGCGCGTTCAAGTCGCAGCAGGACATCCTGGCGCACCCGTTCTCGCTCTCGCCGGACCAGCTGACCACGGAGTACCTGAAGAAGGCCGCGACCAACCCCGACTTCAACATCGGAAAGGGGTACGCCGTCACGATCCTGTTCGTGGTCTCGGTGAACGTACTGTCCGTGGCGCTCGCCGGCCCGGTGTCGTACGTGATCGCGCGGCGCAGCGAACGCCGGTACCGGATGCTCCTGCTGTTGTTCGTGGCCGGGACGTTCATCCCCAGCCAGGTGCTGGTGATCCCGGTGGTCTACACGCTGAAGTTCCTCGGCCTGATGGGCACGATCCCCGGGTTCGTGCTGTTCGAGACCACGCTGACGCTGCCGTTCTCGATCTTCCTGTACGCCGGGTACATCATGACGGTCCCGGCCAGCCTGGACGAGGCGGCGGCGGTCGACGGAGCCGGGAAGCACCGGGTGTTCTGGTCGATCGTGTTCCCGCTGATGAAGCCGGCCGTGGTGACGATGGTCATCCTGAACACGTTCTCGGTCTGGAACGACTTCGTGAACCCGCAGATCATCCTCGGCCCGGGCAGCGGTCTCTACACGGTCACCACCGGCGTGTACGCCGCGGTGAGCCAGTACTCCACCGACTACACGGTGGTCTTCCCGACGCTGCTGCTCGCGGTGGCTCCGTTGCTGGTGCTCTTCGTGCTGCTCCAGAAGCACGTGATCAGCGGCCTGACCGCAGGAGCGACCAAGGGATGAACCAACCGATCATTGCGGAAACTCCGGTCGGCAAGCCGCCCGCCTGGGCGATCATGCAGCGCCGCCTGTTCGACGTGATGGACGAGGGCTGGTGGCTGTTCCGCGAGCGCTACTGCCTCCCGGACGGCAGCCTGCGGTACGCCGGTCCGATGCAGAGCCGCGACGGCGCGGACGACTTCTACGAGGCCTTCGTGAACTGGCCGGTGCTGTACCAGCTCGGCGGCGCGGACGACCTGATCGACGTGTCGAAGTGGCACTGGGAAGGCGTCACACGGCAGCTCACCGAGATGGGCTTCCTGGTCGACGAGTTCGAGCGTGGGTACGACTGGTTCCACATCGGCGAGTCGATGATCTTCTTCTACTCGCTGTGCGCGGCCGACCCGGCCGACGAGGTGTTCCGCGACCGCGCCTACCGGTTCGCCGAGCTCTACCTGCCGGGTTCACCGGCCGGCAACTACGATCCGGCGACCCGGACGATCCGCGCACCGCACAACGGCGCGGGCGGTCCGCGTTGGGGGATCAACGACGAGTGGCGCACGTTCGGCGCCAACCAGGCGAAGATGTCGATCTTCGGGCTGCCGCTGTCCGGCGTGCCCGGCATCAACAGCTGGGACGATCTGAAGGATCCCGCGAACGCCGACCTGATGGGCGCGGAGATGATCCGCCGACTCGGTGCTGGTGACACCGCAGTCAACCTCGCGGCGACCAGTCTGACCGCGAACGCCTGGCTCTACGACCACAGCGACCGGTTCGCCGCCTGGACGCTGGAGTACCTGGACGCGTGGCAGGAGCGGGCCGAGGCGAACGGCGGTCTGCTGCCGGACAACGTCGGCCCGAACGGCATCGTCGGCGAGCTGCATGACGGACGCTGGTACGGCGGCAACTACGGCTGGAACTGGCCGCACGGTGTGTACAGCGTCGGTTCGGCCGCGTGCGTCGCGGCGCTGAACGGCGTCGTACTGACCGGTGACTCGAAGCGGCTGGACTTCGCACGGCGATTGCTGGACCACCTGTACGAGCGCGGCATCAGTGGTGCCGTCGACGAGACAGAGCTGAGCATCCGGGACCGTTGGGAGGCTGAGCTCGGCGAGGACTGCGCCAACCCGACTCTGCTGATCCCGAACCGGCACAACGACGAGGGCTGGTTCGACTACCAGCCACCGCAGCTCGGACTGCCGATGTGGTTGTGGCAGGCAGCCTTCGACTCCGCGGACCGCGACCGCTTGACCAAGCTGCGGGAGCGCAGTGGCTACGACTGGCGTACGGTCCGCGACTTCCGCAACAAAGAGGACGCCGGCCACGAGGCCCCGTGGCTCGCCTACCTGGCCGGGGACAACCCCAGCTACCCGGAGGAGATGCTGGGCGTCGCACTGTCGCAGGTACAGCGACGGATGGACCTGATGGCCGTCGACACCGTCGACCCGGCCGAGATGAACATCCACCACTGGCAACGGCACAACCCGGTCGCCACCGAGGCCCTGCTCCAGCTGACCACGGGCACGCCGCAGCTGCTGTACAACGGCGGTCTGCTGCCGATGCGCGTCCTGTACCTCGACGCGGACCGCGGCCGTCCCGGTCTGCCACCTGACGTCGCCGCACTGGTCGACACCGTGGAGCCGGACCGGACCGGACTGCAGCTGGTCAACCTGTCCGCGACGCAGACCCGCCGCGTGATCGTCCAGGCCGGCAGCTTCGGCACGGACCGCATCGACGAGGCCACCGTGACCACCGCGAGCGGCGAGTACCCCGGACCGTCACCGGCGTACACATCGGCGCCGACCACGCCGGGGAGCCGGACGGTGGTTGTCGACAGCAACAGACTCGAAGTGACGATGCCGCCCGGCCGGACCATCCGACTGGACCTGCGACTGACCAGAAACACCTATCGCGCCGCCCATCTGGCGCTTGGCCACAACAGTTACTGAGGAGACATATGAGCAGCACGGAACAAGCCCCGGTGACGCCGGTCTGGGATCTCCCGGTGCGTGGCGAGAACCCGCCCGCATCGGATCCCGGTCTGGTCGAGCGGCTGTCCGCGATCGGGTCGGCCACCGCCTGCGCCCGGTTGCACAACCAGGGCATCCGCCGGACCTTCGTCGACGGTCCGACCAGCATGTTCCCCGGCAAGAAGGTGGTCGGCCGTGCGCTGACCCTGCAGTTCATGCCGCAACGTGAGGACATCGCCGACGGGCAGACCCAGGAGTACATCGAGCGCAGTACGGCGCTGTGGGCCGTGCTCGACGAGATCCAGCCCGGCGACGTCCTGGTGGTCCAGGCCTACGGCAGCCACACCACCGGCTGCTTCGGGGACATGCTGGTCCGCTACTTCAAGCTCCGCGGCGGCGCGGGCATCGTGGTCGACGGCCGGATCCGCGACGTACCCCGGGTGTCCGAGCTCGACGTACCGATCTGGTCGACCGGCGCCACCCCGCACTACGCGTCCCAGTCCGAGCTGTTCCCGTGGGCGTACAACGTCCCGGTGGCGGTGGGCGGCGTCCTGACGCTGCCCGGTGACCTGGTGCTCGCCGACGACGACGGCGCCGTCGTCGTCCCCAGGCAGCGTGCGCAGTCCGTCGTCGACGCGGCGGCCGAGCACGACGCCTGGGAGAAGTTCAGCCGGCGGCGGATCGACGAGGGCGCCCCGCTGCGTGACTACTACCCCCTGACCGAGAAGACCCGTCTCGAGTACGAGCGCTGGCGCAGCCAGAACGGCAACGCCGGCGACTGACCTCCCCGAGAGAGGACCCCGCCCGAAATGTCCAACAGAACCAGGCGTACGGCGTTCAGCGTCGGCGCCGGGGTGGTCGCGGCTGCCCTGGTGACCGTCGCGGCCGTCCAGCTCAACGCCCAGCCCGCAGGTGCCGTCGACTGCCAGACCTTCTGGGTCGCGACGAGCGGTGACGACGCCGCCAAGGGCACCGAGAAGGACCCGTGGAAGACCGTCACCCGGGCCCGCGACGAGATCCGGGACAAGCACCTCAACGACCGGATGAACTGTGACATCACCGTCAACCTGAAGGCCGGCGACTACCCGGTCTCGTCGACCATCGACCTCGACCAGCGCGACTCCGGGAAGAACGGCCACCGGGTCATCTACCGCAGTGTCGACGGCCCCGGCAAGGCGAACCTCCAGGGTGCCGAGGAGATCACCGACTGGGAGCCGTACAAGGACGGTATCTACAAGGCCAAGGTGGACGCGTCGAAGCCGTTCTACACGCTGTTCGAGGACGGCAAGCGCGCCACCAACGCCCGCTACCCGAATCGGGCGGCCGCCGACACGTGGTCGCCGTACCTGACGTCGATCCTCTACGAAGAGGACAAGATGGACGTCCACAACTGGCTGTGGGGCAAGCCTGGTGACTGGGATCCCAGCTGGGACATGAGCCAGGCGTCGGTGACGATCTGGTCTGGTGGCTCCTGGTCGTGGTTCACCGACACCATTCCGCTGCTCGACACCAACTTCAAGAAGACCCAGACCACGCTGAAGTACTGGACCCGCTATGCGATGGTCAACAGCCGTGGCGGCTCGCGCTACTACTTCCAGAACTCACTGAGCTTCCTGGACCAGCCGGGGGAGTACTACCTCGACTACAAGGCCGGTGAGGTCTACTACAAGCCGCTGGCCGGCACGATGGACGGCATCAAGGTACTGCGCCCCACGGTGAAGACCGTGCTCAACCTGGCCGGCAAGTCGCCTGAGGACCGGCTGAAGGACGTGACGTTCGACGGCATCGGTGTCCAGTACTCCGACTTCGTCAGCTGGTACCGCAACGGCTGGGTGGCCGGTGGCGACGCGGGTGACGAGCACAAGTACCCGGAGTACGACCGGCAGATCGAGATGCCGCGGAACCGGTTCGGTGCGATCACGCTGACCAACACGAGCAACATCGACCTGAGCCGGCTGCACCTGTCGGACACCGGCTTCACCGGCGTCTACCTGCTGTTCGCGAACGACCACACCAAGATCACCGACAGCCTGCTGGAGAACATCGGTGCCGACGGCATCAAGGTCGAGGGCGGGTGGCCGGGTGAAGGCGACCTGAGCAACCACCACACGATCTCGAACGTGTTCATCGACCACATCGGTGAGCTGGTCCCGGGTGACGCGTCCGGCGTCGAGCTGATGGACACCGGCAACAACACGGTCACCAACGTCGAGGTCAAGCACAGCGCCCGCTACGGCATCAGCCTGGAGTCGCGGCCGGAGGTCAAGGACGGCGACCAGTACGCGAGCGGCAACACGTTCAAGTACATCAAGCTCGAGCAGATGGGCCTGGACAGCGGCGACATGGGTGCGTTCTACACCTACGGCGTCGACAACCAGGAGCCGCACCCGGTCACGAACACCGTCGACCAGTTGGTGATCGGTGACGTCATCCCGGACCCGTCGATGCCGGACGCCGGCGGTACGCGGGGCGTGCACATGGACTCGGGTGGCTGCGGGTTCGCGTTCAGCAACGTGCAGGTCGGCCAGGTGACCGACCAGAAGTACCAGTCCTACAAGTGCAACGCGGTCAGCAACGTCGACTGGGAGACCGGCTTCGACAGCTCGAAGATGGAGTACGACAAGATCGGCGTCCTGCCCACCTTCCCGTACGACGTGACGGGCCGGTGACGCGGATGAAGCTCCTCGGCGGAGTGGTCATCGGAGTCGCGCTGGCAGTAGTAGGTGCGGGCACCGCCCTCGGCGCGGGACCGAAGAACGATGCCACCCGGTGTGACGCGTTGTGGGTCGCACCGGACGGCAGCGACCAGAGTCCGGGTACGGAGAAGAAGCCCTGGAAGACGGTCGAGCACGCCCGCGACACACTGCGGGTGCGCGGCCACGCCGGGTGCACCGCGGTGGTGAACCTGAAGGCCGGCACCTATCAGGTCGACCAGACGATCACCTTCGACGACCGCGACTCCGACGTGACCTACCGGAGCGTGGACGGGCCAGGCAAGGCCGTGTTCGAGGCGGGGCGGGAGGTGACCGGCTGGACGCCGTACAAGGACGGCATCTTCAAGACGCCGGTCGACGTCAGCCGGCCCTTCTACAGCCTGTACGCCGAAGGCAAGCGCGCCACCACCGCCCGGTACCCGAACCGGGCGTCCGACGAGAAGTGGGCGCCGTACCTGAAGTCGGTCCTGTTCGACTCGACCAAGGAGGCGGTGCACGACCAGCTCGGGTTCAACACCGGCGACATCGACCCGTCCTGGGACCTCCGCCTGGGTACGGCGTGGCCGGCGCAGGTGACCGTCTGGTCAGGCGGCTCGTGGTCCTGGTTCACCGACACGATCCCGATGCTCGACATCAACTTCACCAAGAAGCGGACCACGCTGGTCTACCCGGCGCGGTACGGCTTCATCAACTCCGGTGGCGGCTCGCGGTACTACGTACAGAACTCGCTGAGCCTGCTCGACCAGGCCGGTGAGTACTACCTCGACTACCCGGCGAAGACGCTGTACTACAAGCCGGCCGGCGGCACGATGGACGGTGTGAAGGTCTACCGGCCGACACAGACGCAGGTGTTCTCGATCGAGGGCGCATCGGTGAACCGGCGCGTGGAGAACCTGACCCTCGACGGCTTGACCATCCAGCACACCGACTTCATGGACTGGTACCGGTACGGCTGGAACGGGACCGGTGACTCGGGTGTCAAGCACAAGTACCCGAAGTACGACACCCAGATCGAGATGCCGCGCAACCAGTGGGGTGCGATCACCCTGACCAACACCCGCGGGGTGAAGCTGACCGGACTGCACCTGCAGCAGACCGGGTTCACCGCGATCGAGCTGCTGTTCGCGAACGAGCAGACCAAGGTCTCGGACAGCCTGCTCGAGCACATCGGCAACGACGGCATCAAGGTCGAGGGCGGGTATCCGGGTGAGGGTGACGTTGCCCATGGCAACACGTTCACGAACAACTACATCCACCACATCGGCGAGTTGGTGCCGGGTGACTCCGCAGGCGTCGAGATCATGAACAGCGGCGGCAACGAGGTCAGTCACACCGTGGTCGAACACGGCGCGCGGTACGGCATCAGCATCGAGTCCCGCCCGGAGATCCCGAACGCGGACAACTACACCGGCGGCAACACCGTGCACCATGTGCGGCTGTCGCACCTGGCGCAGGACAGCGGTGACACGGGTCCGTTCTACGCGTACGGCGTCCGCAACGAGCCGCCGTACACGCCGGACGCGCAGGTGTCGCAGCTGATCATCGACGACGCGAACGCCGACCCGTCGATGCCGGACGCGAAGCCATACGGGGTGCACATGGACTTCGGTGGCTGTGGCTTCGCGTTCTCGAATATCAAGGTGACGAACACCGAGAGCGATCCGTACCACGGGCCGTCCGCCGGACCGTGCGACACCTTCGCGAACGTCAGCTGGGAAGCCGGGTTCGACGACTCCAAGATGCAGTACGACCAGATCGGCGTGCTGCCTTCGTTCCCCTACGAGAAGCCCTAGAGAGTTCATGGATACCGAAAGGTTCAAGGGCAAGGTCGCGCTGATCACCGGAGCTGCCTCCGGGATCGGCGCGGCCGGCGCCCGCAGGATCGCCGCCGAGGGCGGCAGTGTGATCGTCTGTGACCGTTCCTTCGCCGCGGCCGAGCAGGTCGCGGCGGAGGTCGGTGGCCAGGCCTACGAACTGGACGTCACCGACCTGGACCGGACGCTCGAGGTCGTCAACGAGCTGGAGCGTGTCGACGTCCTGGTCAGTGCGGCCGGCGTGGACGTCTGTGACACCGTGCCGAACACGTCGCCGGACGAGTGGCGGACGATCCTCGACGTCGACCTGACCGGCGTCTACCACTCGTGCCGAGCCGTCCTGCCGCGGTTCCTCGCGCAGGGCGGCGGCGCGATCGTGACGATCTCGTCCGCGATCGGCACGGTCGGGGAGCGGAACAGATCGGCGTACTGCGCGGCGAAGGCCGGCGTGGAGAACCTGACCCGGGCGATGGCGCTCGACCACGGCCGGGCCGGCGTCCGGGCGAACTGTGTGGCACCGGGCCTCATCGACACGCCGCTGATCCGCAACGGCAAGGTCGGCGGCGCGGACGATCCGGGCGCGATGCAGGCGATGGTCGACCGGCACCACGCGCTCGGCCGGATCGGGCAGCCGGAGGAGGTCGCGGCCGCGATCGCGTTCCTGGCCAGTGACGATGCGTCGTTCATCACCGGCGCGGTGCTGCCGGTCGACGCGGGATGGACGGCGCAATGAGGATCCTCGGCGGTTACCGGGTGCTGGACCTGTCCGTGGCGATGGCCGGGCCGCTGGCGGCGATGCGACTCGGCGACCTCGGCGCGGACGTGGTCAAGGTCGAGCCGGTGTCGGGCGAGTGGCAGCGACACACGTCCGCGGGTGGTGCTGTCGGCAACGAGGTCAACGCGTCGTTCCTGTCGCTGAACCGCAACAAGCGCAGTCTGGCCGTGGACCTCAAGTCCGACGAGGGCCGTGAGCTCCTGTACGAGCTGGTGCGCACAGCGGATGTGTTCTTGCAGAACTACCGTCCTGGCGTGGCTGCCCGGCTGGGCGTCGACTACGAGACCCTGCGCGCACTGAAGCCGTCGCTGGTCTATGTCTCGATCTCCGGGTACGGCGAGAGTGGTCCGTACTCCGACTGGCCCGGACAGGACCTGTTGGTCCAGGCCATGAGCGGTGCGCTGTTCAGCTCCGGTCGACCGGACGAGCCGCCGGTCGCTGCGCCGTACTTCCTGGCCGACGCGGTTACGGCGTACAGCGCGTTCGAAGGGGTGTTAGCAGCTCTGCTGCACCGTGAGCGGACCGGTGAAGGACAGCTGGTCCAGGTGAACATGCTGGATGCGGTGATCGCCCTGCAGATGCAGGAGCTATCGGTACACACTGTTGGTGGTGTGCCGCAGACGCGGTCCGAGGAGGTCCACGCGCACAGCTACATCAGAGCGCCGTACGGGATCTTCACGACGTCCGACGGGTACATCTCGCTGGCGTTCGCAAACCTGCCGGTGCTGGCCGAGGTGCTGGACGCTCCGCAGCTCGCCGGACTGGACGCTGAGCGGGACGGGTTCGCACGGCGCGACGAGATTGCCGCAGCGGTGTCCACGGCGCTGCTGCGGGAGACGACCGAGCACTGGCTGCTCAAGCTGCGCGAACGTGGTGTCTGGTGCGGCCCGGTGCTCTCGTACGACGATCTGCGCACGGACCCGCAGGTGGTGCACAACGAGTCTTTCGTGACGTACGAGCACCCGACCGAAGGTACAGTGACAACGCCCGGGTTCCCGTACCGCTTCAGCCGGACGCCGGCCGAGGTGGACCGACCGGCGCCGCTGATCGGTGAGCACACCGATGAGCTGCTGGCCGAGCTCGGACTGTCGCCGGCGAAACGACAGGCCCTGTTCGACCGGGGCGCGGTGGTAGCGCCGTGACCGTGCTCTTACGGGGCCTGACGTGGGATCACCCGCGGGGTTATCGGCCGCTGCAGGAGTTCTCGCACCCGGATGTCGAGGTGGAGTGGGACCGGCAGCCGTTGTCAGGCTTTGAGTCCACACCGCTCGAGGAGCTGGCCGGCCGCTACGACCTGCTCGTCATCGACCACCCGGGGCTGGGCGCGGCGATCGAGGCCGGGGCGTTGCTCCCGGTCGAGGATGTGTTCTCTGCGGACGACCTGGCGACCTGGCGGGCGCGGGCGGTGCCGCCGACGTGGGAGAGCTATCAGCTGGAGGGGCACGGGTGGGCGCTCCCACTCGACGCTGCGACGCAGACGTGCATCTACCGGCCGGACCGGTTGGCTACGCCGCCGGCGTCCTGGTCCGACGTGTTGGAGCTGCCCGGGGTGGTGCTGTGCGTCGCCGGACCGCACGCCGGTCTGATGCTGCTGGGCATGGCGGGAGACCGCACCGGTACGCGACTCCTCGACCGGGAGCGTGCTGTCGCCGCACTGGAGGTGCTGCGTGCGGTCTGGTCTTCCAGTGAGCAGTCGTTCGCAGAGCTTGACCCGATCGGCATCCACGAGCTGTTGGGTACGGGGGAACTCAAGTGCTGCCCGCTGGTCTACAGCTACGCCTACTACGGCCGGCCGGCCGATGACCGGGCCGCGCTGGCGTGGTCCGCTGCGCCTCGGCTGCTCGCTCGAGACTCCGTCGGCAACGGCACCCTCGGTGGGACCGGTCTGGCGGTGACGCCGCGGGCCTACTCGAAGGTCCTGGCGGTGACGAAGTACACGCGCGGTCTGCTCGATGTACGGACGCAGCTGGAGTTGGTGTCCGCGGTCGGTGGGCAGTCCGCGACCACGGCGGTCTGGGAGTCGCCGGCGGTCGACGACGCGTGGAACGGGCACTACTCCGCGACGCTCGGGACCGTGCGGGCGTCGTACGTCCGGCCGCGGTTCGACGGGTGGATCGGGTTCCAGGACGAGCTGTCCGAGCGGGTGCGGGAGTTGCTGGACGACGACGAAGATCCGGCCGCCGCGGTGGACCGGATCGAGGACGACTACCGGAAGGTGCGCGATGGCTGACGACGCTGGGGAGGGGCGGATCCGCTTCGAGCAGGACGGGTACGTCGGCCTGCTGATCCTCGACCGTCCCGCGAAACTGAACGCGGCCACCCGGTCGATGAGTACCGAACTGCTCGAGCTGATTCCCCGTATCGACGAGGACCCGTCGATCCGCGCGGTCGTGGTGACCGGCGCCGGCGAGCGCGCGTTCTCGGTCGGCAGCGACATCGGCGAACTCGACCGGTACGACGGCCCGTGGCACTTCCGGAACCGGCGCGACTACTGCGACGCCCTGCGCTCGCTACGCACTCCCGTGATCGCCGCGGTCAACGGTTACGCGTACGGCGGCGGGCTGGAGTTGGCGTTGTCGTGTGACATCCGGCTGGCCTCGTCGACGGCGAGTTTCGCGGCCGCGGAGATCAAGCTCGGCTGGATCGGCGGCGGGGGAGTGACGGCGCTGCTCGCGGCCTCGGTACCGGCGAGTGACGCGGCGACGATGCTGCTGACCGGGGACCCGATCGATGCCGTCGAGGCGTTGCGGATCGGGTTGGTCAGCAAGATCGTGGGCGCCGGCGAGTTGTTGCCCGCCGCAACCGAGATCGCACACCGGATCGCCGCCCGCCCGCCGGTCGCGGCCGCCGCGGCCAAGGCGAACCTGCGAGCGGCCTGGTCGATGGGGCTGGAGGCGGCCATCCAGTACGAGCGCGAGCTGCAGGCCGTTGCCCTGGGCACCCGTGACGCCGCCGAGGGACGAGCGGCCTTCGCGGAACGGCGTACCGGAAACTTCGAAGGACGGTGAGGACGTGCCGGTCGAGATCGCACCCGGGATCCACCAGCTCGCGACGGACTATCCGCACGTGTGCGGACTGCCGCTCTGGCTGCACGTGATCGACGCGGGATCCGAACTGGTGCTGCTGGACGCGGGCATCGCGTCGACCCCGGAGTCCACGACCGCGCCGGAGTTGGCGGCCCTCGGACTCGGGCTGCCGGATCTGACGTTGGTGGTGAACAGTCACGCGCATCCCGATCACATGGGCGGGAACGCCGTACTGCAGAAGCACAGCGGGGCGCGGTTCGCGGCGCCGGCGTTGGAGGCCGGGTGGCTCGAGGACAACGATCGGTTGCTGGCCGAGCTGTGGGGCTCGGACCCGGACGCGCTGGAGCTGACCGAGGCCGAGCGGTCGGAGTTGCTCGAGATGCTCGACGACCGGGTCCGCATCGACGTGATGCTGCGGGACGGGGACCGGCTGCCGGGTGATCGGCCGCTGCAGGTGATCACGACGAGCGGCCACAGCCCGGGGCACATCGCCGTACTGGACGAACCTTCGCGAACACTTTTCACTTTCGACGACGTGCAGGGGCGTGGACGCCCGTACCTCGACAGCTCGGTGTGGCTCGCGCCGCTGTACACCGATGTCGTTCGGTATACCAACGGACTGCGCAGGCTGCTCGACCTGGACTTCGACGCGCTCGTGCCGTCGCACGGCGACGCGCTGGACGCGACCGCCGGGCGCCAGCAGATCGAGGACAGCCTGGCCTGGGTCGACGACGTGAACACCCTGACCGCGGACCTGCTCCGCGCGAGAGGTTCGCTGACTGTCCGTGACCTGGCCGGTGCCATCGGCACCGACCTCGGGGCGTACGGCGGCGTCAATCTGCAGACCGTCCGGATGGCCCGGGCGCACCTCGAACACCTCGCCCAGCGGGGTGCTGCCGAGCCCCGCTGGCATCACCGCGGCTGATCCCGACGCCTCTCGACCAGCTCTGCCGAACCTATCGATTTCCTGTCGAACCGGGCCGAATCAGGCGAACTTCCGGAGGACACTACCGATTCCCGCGAGACGCACCGCTTGGAGCTGCGCGACCCCCCAAGACGCGACAATATCGAACAAAGGGGAACGGAAAGCGCTCTCCATTGGAGGGCGTCGGCAACCATTCGAGGGAGTCTCACGTGGCTCGAACAGATGCAATTTCCGGTCTCCGGACCGGCCGGTCCACATCGACGGAAGACGCCGCCCGGCCGGGGTCCGGTCCACCGGGTTCGGCTACGGACAGTAGGTCCGGCAGCCGTTCGGGCGGGAAGCCGCTGTCCTGGTGGGCGCGTGCCCGCCGGGACAAGGTGTTGCTGCTGATGGCCCTGCCCGGGCTGGTGCTGCTGCTGGTGTTCCACTACCTGCCGCTGCTCGGGAACCTGATCGCGTTCCAGGAGTACCTGCCGTTCGTGCCGCTCGGCCGCAGCGCGTGGGTCGGGCTGGACAACTTCTCGGTCATCTTCAACGGGGACCCCGAGTTCCTCAACGCGCTGAAGAACACGCTGCTGATCACCATCGTCCAGGTGATCTTCGTGTTCCCGGCGCCGATCGCGCTCGCGCTGCTGCTGAACAGCTTGCTGTCGGAGCGGATCAAGCGCGTCGTGCAGTCGGTGCTGTACCTGCCGCACTTCCTCTCCTGGGTGATCGTGATCGCGATCTTCCAGCAGATCCTCGGCGGCAGCGGACTGATCAACAACTTCCTGCGCTCGCACGGGATGAACACGATCGACTTCCTCGGGAACCCGGACGGGTTCATCGCGCTGCTCACGAGTCAGGTGATCTGGAAGGACACCGGGTGGGGGACGATCCTGTTCCTGGCCGCGCTGACGCAGATCGATCCGGGGCTGTACGAAGCTGCTCGCGTCGATGGTGCGTCGCGGTGGCGCCAGCTGTGGCACGTCACGGTGCCGGGTATCCGCAGCCTGATCATCCTGCTGCTGATCCTGCGGCTCGGCGACTCGCTGACCGTCGGGTTCGAGCAGATCATCCTGCAGCAGAACCTGGTCGGCAGACCTGCCAGTGAGGTTCTCGACACCTACGTCTACAACAACGGTGTCCTAGCAGGTCAATGGGGAGTCTCAGCAGCAGTCGGGTTGGTCAAGGGGCTTGTTGCCGTCGTCCTGGTGATCGGCGCCAACAAGGTCGCACACATCTTCGGTGAGTCTGGGGTGTACCAGAAATGAGTGCTGTACTTTTGGCCGGGCCTTCGGCGCCGGCAGGGTCATCGGGCTGTGACTCCCGACCTTCCCTCGTCGCTCCAGTCGCTTCGCTCCCTACGCTCCTCAGTCCAGGTCGGGAGGCCCGATGACCACGTCGACGAATGTCTTGCGCGGAACTGAACCGAAGGGCATCGACGACGCTCCCGCGATGTCGTCGCGGGTGCTCAAGGCCGTCGTACTGCTGGTGTGTTGTGCGGTGGTGATCATCCCGTTCATCGGGGTGATCTCGACCAGCATCGCGAGCCAGGAGCACGTCACGAACTCCGGTGGGTTCGTGCTCTGGCCGGACGCGTTCAACCTGGACGCGTACAAGTCCATCTTCAACGGTGGCGTGGTGCAGCGGGCCCTGGTGGTCAGTGTCGTGATCGCGGCCGGCGGCACGCTGATCAGCCTCGCCGGGTCCACGATGCTGGCGTACGCGCTCAGCCGGTCCGGCTCGTTCGGGCAGCGGCCGATCCTGCTGATCGTGCTGTTCAGCCTGTTGTTCAGCCCGGGCCTGATCCCGAACTACCTGGTGGTGAAGGAGTTCGGGCTGCTCGACTCGCTGCTGGCGCTGATCCTGCCGACGGCGATCAGCGGCTTCAACGTGATCGTGCTGCGCTCCTTCTTCATGAGCATCCCGGACTCGGTGCTGGACTCCGCCCGGATCGACGGGGCCGGCGACTTCCGGATCTTCTGGTCGGTCGTGCTGCCGCTGTCCAAGGCCGTGCTCGCGGTCGTCGGCCTGTTCTACGCGGTCGGCTACTGGAACGCGTTCTTCAACGCGATGCTCTACATCAACGACACGGCGAAGTGGCCGTTGCAGCTGGTACTGCGGACCTACGTCATCAACAACACCGAGCTGAGCAGTGGTGACCTCGGTGGCGCCGGGGCGGACCAGCTGCCGCCGCAGGAGTCGATCCAGATGGCGATCCTGGTCGTGTCGCTGGTACCGATCCTGATCGTCTACCCGTTCCTGCAGCGGCACTTCGCGAAGGGCATGATGACCGGGGCGGTGAAGGGATGACGTTCAGCAGAAGGACGTTCCTCGGCGGATCGCTGGCGGCTGCCGCCGTCAGTGTGACCGGATGCTCGACGGTGACCCGGTCGACCGACATCGCGGCGCTGAACAAGCCGGTCGCGTTGCCGACGTACAAGAGGTTCGAGGGACCGAAGCCGGACCTGCCGCGGAGCCATCCGTTGATGCCGGACTGCTTCTACAGGTTCCCGGCGGATCCGGCGAAGGTGACCGACGGGCCACCGGGCAACGGCGTCGCCGTCAGCGGATCGGCGCCGACGTCGAACCCGATCCCGCCGACCGCGGACCGCAACCCCTACTGGCAGGAGCTGAACAAGCGGCTCGGAGCGCCGCTGGACCTGAACATCACCTCGGCGGCCGACTACTCGAACAAGTTCGCCACCGCGGTCGCGGGTGACACGCTGGGCGACCTGTTCAACGTCGACGGTGGGTTCGCGTACCTGCCGCAGTTCCTCGAGGCCCGGGCGCAGGACCTAACGGAGTACCTGTCCGGCGACGCGATCCTCGAGTACCCGTTCCTGGCGAACGCGCCGGCGGACTCGTGGCGGGGCTGCGTGTTCTCCGGCGGTATCCGGGCGGTGCCGATCCAGCGTGGCGTGATGTCGTCGAACACGCTGCTCGCCCGCCAGGACCTGCTCGACCAGCTCGGCGTCGAACTCGAGACGGCGACGGTCGACGAGCTGATGAAGGTGGCCGCGGCGGTCACCGACGGGAAGAAGAACCGGTGGGCCTTCGCCGTCCCGCCGACCGCGGCGCTGAGCGCGATGCTCGGGCTGCCGAACGGCTGGGAGGTCCGCGACGGGCGGCTGGTGCACAGCCGGGAGGTGCCCGAGCACAAGCAGATGCTCTCGATCACCAAGCAGATGCAGGCTCAGGGACTGATCCATCCGGACGGCATCGCGAAGGCCAACCAGAAGGTCTGGTTCACCCAGGGCTCCGCGGTGCTGACGCAGGACACCTACTCGTCGATCCAGAGCTTCTACCGGCGGGCGACGAACAAGGAGTTCAGCATCTCGATCCCGGTGCCGCGCAGTCAGGACGGCAAGGTCGGGCGGGTGCTGCTCGGGTCCCCGAACAACTCGATCGCGGCGATCCGGCCGAGCTCGCCGGAGCGGATCAAGACGCTGCTCGGGGTGCTGAACTGGTTCGCGGCGCCGTTCGGGACCGAGGAGTACCTGTTCCGCAAGTTCGGTCTGCCCGGCCGGCACTACACGCTGAACGGGACCGATCCGCAGCTGACCAAGGACGGCGGGAGCGAGGTGTGCCTGGGTGAGTTCCCGATCCAGTACCTCGCCGACGGTCCGTACCCGCTCTACTTCCCCGGTCACCCCGAGGCAGTGGACATGGCCCACAAACACCTGCAGGAGGTGCTCCCGACCGCGATCCTGCCGCCGACGTACGGTCTCTACTCGTCGACGCAGTCCACCAAGGGCAAGATCCTCGACACCCGGATGGATGCCCTGACCAAGGACATCCAGCTCGGTCGCAAGGACATCAACTCCTGGGACGAGGCGGTGGCCGACTGGCGCAAGTCCGGTGGCGACGCCATCCGGGGCGAGCTGGAGCAGGCCCTGTCGGTCCAAGGGCGGAAATGACGTGACCGTGTGCACCGCCTCTCGGGGCGGTGCACACGGCCAGTACTACTTGCAGCGGAGGGTGTCGAGGTTCGCCGCGGCACCCATCGCCGCGTTGCCGGCGTCGTTGGGGTGCAGACCGTCTCCACCGTCGTACGCCGCGGCGAGGCGCGACGGGTCGGCGGGATCGCGGGTCGCCGCGTCGAAATCGACCACGCCGTCGAAGTCAGGACTGCTGCGGATGAAGGTGTTGACCGCCTGGCGGATCGCCTCCTTCTCGGGCGTGTAGACGAACGAGCTGCCCATCGGTGTCAGCGTCCCGCCGACGATGCACCGCCCGGACGCGTGCACCCGCTCGATCAGCTGGCGGTACCCCGCGAGCAGCTGCTCAGTGGTGGCGCCGGCGTAGATGTCGTTGATGCCTTCCAGCACCAGCACCGTCCGTACGCCGGGCTTCGTCAGCACGTCCTTGTCCAGCCGGGCCAGCGCGCTCGCGCCGGCGCTCCCGGCCTTCGCGACGCCGCCGAGCACGCGGTTGCCCGAGATGCCCTCGTTGGAGATCGCCAGGCGGCGCGGCTCGGGCAGTTGCGCGTACCGGTCGGCGAGGACGTCCGGCCAGCGGCGGTTGGTGTCGATCGTGGTCCCGACCGAGGACGTGATCGAGTCGCCGAGGGTGGCGACCGTCTCCACCTGCTGTTGCGCGTCGACGATCGCGGCGTTGAGGAAGTACCAGGCTGAGGACTCGGTCTGGTACGCCGTACTCGCCTCGTCGGCGGCATGATCGCCGGAAGTGGACTTGTAGCTGTGCTGCATGGAGCGGTTGTGGGCGGTGATGATGCCGGTGGTGCCGACCACGTGCAGGCTCACGGTCAGGTTCGTCGTCGCCGGGACGGTCCCCGGGAGCGCGTCGCTGATCGCCATCGCGCCGGGCGGGATGGTCACCGTCGTACTCCCGCTGAAGGTGAGGCGGCGGCTCGACCCCGGGACGACGCTCGCACCGGTGTCCTGCTTGCCGACATAGATCGAGTCGGACACCAGCGGCTGGTCGCCGTTGGCGTTGGAGATCCGGATCCGCAGATCCTGGCCGCCGACGGAGGTCCGTACGACGTTCCGCACGGTCACGTCGCTCAGCGTCCCGCCGGCGATGTCGTCGGCCGCGCCCCACGTCGTCACCTGCCGCATGCCACCTCCCGACGGGGCCTCGTCCGGGGTCGCAGCGCCCACCAGGCCCGCCGCACCCATCGCCGTCACCAGCACACTCGCGCCCAATCGGCGCCACGCGAAGGAAGTCATGCCCATCAAATCACCGCTGAAAGGATATGCATGCAATCGTTTGCAGAGAGTCGAGCGACGAACGGTGGGTTTGCCGAGCCGAACGGTCGCGCTGCCGGACGGCACCCGGCAGAGTTGGTGGATTGCCTGTTCGGGGACAATGGACAGCGATGACGCTGACTGAGGAACTTCCCGGGACCACTGAGCCCGACGACCTGTTCGACGCCTTCCAACGGTGGGTGGGGGAGCAGGGGATCTCGCTGTACCCGGCTCAGGAAGAGGCGTTGATCGAGGTGATGACGGGGTCGAACGTGATCCTGTCGACGCCGACCGGGTCGGGCAAGAGCCTGGTGGCGACCGGCGCGCACTTCGCCGCGCTGGCGAACGGGCAGCGGACGTTCTACACCGCGCCGATCAAGGCCCTGGTCTCGGAGAAGTTCTTCGCGCTGTGTGACGTGTTCGGGGCCGACAAGGTCGGCATGCTGACCGGCGACGCCTCCGTCAACGCCGGCGCCCCGATCATCTGCTGTACGGCGGAAGTCCTCGCCAACGTCGCCCTGCGCGAAGGGGACGCCGCCGACGTCGGTCAGGTGGTGATGGACGAGTTCCACTTCTACTCCGAGCCGGACCGCGGCTGGGCCTGGCAGGTGCCGCTGCTGGAGCTCCCGAAGGCGCAGTTCGTCCTGATGTCCGCGACCCTCGGCGACGTCGAGCGCTTCAAGATCGACCTGTCGAGAAGGACCGGCCGCCCGACCGCGATCGTCGCGTCCGGCGAACGCCCGGTCCCGCTGATCTACAAGTACGTCACGACCGCGCTGCACGAGACCCTCGAGGAACTCCTCACCACCCACCAGGCTCCGGTGTACGTCGTGCACTTCACCCAGGCCGCCGCGCTCGAACGCGCCCAGGCGCTGATGAGTATCAACGTCTCCTCGAAGGAGGAGAAGGAGAAGATCAAAGAGCTGATCGGACATTTCCGGTTCAGCAAGGGGTTCGGGCGGACGCTGCAGCGGTTGGTGCAGCACGGGATCGGTGTCCACCACGCCGGCATGCTCCCGAAGTACCGGCGGCTCGTCGAGCAGCTCGCGCAGGCCGGTCTGCTGAAGGTCATCTGCGGCACCGACACCCTCGGCGTCGGCATCAACGTCCCGATCCGCACCGTCGTCCTGACCGCGCTGAGCAAGTACGACGGACGCCGGCAGCGGATCCTGAAGGCTCGGGAGTTCCACCAGATCGCCGGTCGCGCGGGCCGCGCCGGGTACGACACCTCGGGCACCGTCGTCGTCCAGGCACCGGACCACGTGGTCGAGAACGTGAAGGCCCTGGCCAAGGCCGGTGACGACCCGAAGAAGCAACGCAAGGTGCAGCGGAAGAAGCCGCCCGAGGGGTTCGTCACCTGGGGCGAGGAGACCTTCGACCGGCTGGTCGCGGCCGAGCCCGAGGCGCTGCAGTCCCGGATGCGGGTCAGCCACGCGATGCTGCTGAACGTCATCGCGCGGGACGGCAACGCCTTCGAGAGCATGCGGCAGCTGCTCCGCGACAACCACGAGGACTCCCGCGCACAGGTCCGGCTGATCCGCCGCGCGATCCAGATCTACCGCACGCTCGTCACCGCCGGCGTCGTCGAGCGTCTGGACGAACCGGACGAGAACGGCCGGATCCTCCGCCTGACGGTCGACCTGCAGAAGGACTTCAGCCTGAACCAGCCGCTGTCGACGTTCGCGCTGGCCGCGCTCGACCTGCTCGACCCGGACGACCCGGCGTACGCGCTCGACGTGGTCTCGATCATCGAGGCGACGCTGGAGGACCCGCGGGCGGTGCTCTGGGCGCAGGAGCACCACGCCAAGGGCGAGGCCGTGAACGCGATGAAGGCCGAGGGCATCGAGTACGAGGAGCGGATGGAGCTGCTCGAGGACGTCAGCTGGCCGAAGCCGCTCGAGGAGTTGCTCGAGGCAACGTTCGAGATGTACCGGCAGACGCATCCGTGGATCGCGGACACCGGGCTGTCGCCGAAGTCCGTGGTCCGGGACATGTTCGAGCGGGCGATGACGTTCGGCGAGTTCATCGGGTACTACGGGCTCGCGCGGTCCGAAGGCATCGTCCTGCGGTACCTCAGCGACGCGTACAAGGCGCTGCGGCAGACGGTCCCGCCGGACAAGGCGAACGAGGATCTCGAGGACCTGATCGAGTGGCTCGGCGAGGTCGTGCGGCAGACGGACTCCAGCCTGCTCGACGAGTGGGAGGAGCTCACCAACCCGGCCACCGAGGAGACCGTCGAGGTGGTGCCGGCGGGCCCGCGCCGGATCACGGTGAACACCAGGGCGTTCCGCGTCCTGGTCCGGAACGCGATGTTCCGCCGCGTCGAGTTGCTCGCACTACACCGCTGGGCCGAGCTCGGTCAGCTCGACGGCGAATCCGGCTGGGACGCCGCCCGCTGGGCCGAGGCCGGTACGGCGTACTACGCCGAGCACGACGTCGTCGGCACCGGCCCGGCCGCCCGCGGCCCCGCCCTGTTCCTGGTCGAGGAACACCCGGGCTTCTGGGAGGTCCAGCAGATCATCGACGACCCCGAAGGCAACCACGACTGGCGCATCACCGCCACCGTGGACCTGGCCGCCTCCGACGAAGCCGCCGAGCTGGTCCTGGAGCTGGTGTCGTTCAAGCCGTTGTAGGCCACTCCACGTCGACCTCGGTCTCGGCGGTGTAGTCCACGCCCGGTACGTCGAAGCCGTAGAGCCGGCGTACCTCGGCGAGGAACCAAGCCGCGTCCGCGACCTCGGCGATGTTGTCCTGTGTCGCCGACTCCCACTGGGCGCGTACGGCGGACTGGACGTCGTCCGTCAGTTCCCAGCGGTCCAGGCGGATCCGGCCCTCGTCATCGAGGTCGAGAGGGGTCTCGCCGGTGAGTTGGTCCCACAGCGCGATCGACTGCTCGACGGGGGTCTGCAGGGCGGTCACCTTGTGCAGCAGGCTGACGTAGAGCCCGATGCCGGGGATCGCGGACGACGCCTGGGTGACCGCGGCGCCGTTGACCGAGGTCATCGCGGTCACGCCGTCCTTGGCGAGGTTCAGCGCGGTCTGCTCGAGGTCAGCCTTGGCGGCACCGATCGAGCCCTGGCGGTACAGCGGACCGGTCAGCTCCGAGCCGATGTAGGTCAGCGCCACCGTGCTGAAGCCGGGCTCGAGCAGGTCGCGGTCCTGCAGCGCGGTGATCCACCGGGCCCAGTCCTCGCCGCCCATCACCTTCACGGTCTGCGCGATCTCGTCGTCGGTCGCGACGTCGATCCCGACCTCCTGCAGCACCGGCACACCGTCGTCGAACGCCAGGCTCTTCGTGGTGTGCGGGGCACCGATCGCCTTCAACGCCGACTGGTACGTCTCGCCGTTGCGCGGGTCGACCCGGCGTGGCGCGGCGACGCTGTAGATCAGGTGGTCGATCTTGCCGAGCTTCCCGGCGATCAGGTCGAGTACGTCGTCCTTCGTGGTGTCCGCGTACGCGTCGGCGTTCACGAACGTCCACGACCGCCCGAGTTCGGTGGCGAGCGCGGCGGTCTCCGCGGTGCGGTACCACCCGGCGGTCGCCGTACGGCGGGCCGTCGCGGCCTTCTCGAACGAGACACCGATGCCGTCGACGCCGTACCGGGCGAGGCCGGCGATCGTCGCGGCGAGCCCGTAGCCCGAGCTGGACCCGACCACGAGTGCGGTCCGGCGCTCCGGCGTACGCGGCTCGACTTCCGCCGCCATCCTCCGGACCACCGCGGCACACCCCGCCGGATGCGAGTCGAGAAACAGAAAGCCCCGTCCAACCGGCCGCACCACGCGCTCACTCATGCGTCAGACCCTAACCTGCCGCCCCACTGGCGGGTTATGTGATCGCTACCGCGCTTCAGCGCGCCAGCGGGCAAACAAACCGCCGGCGGGCCGTCAGTTCCAGTACATCTCGGGGTCGTCGGCCTCGACGACGACATCGGCACCGAGGCGCCGCAGGTTCCCGGCGAAGTCGGTGTAGCCGCGGTGCACATGGTGTGCCGCGGACACCCGGGTCTCACCTTCGGCGGCGAGCCCGGCCAGTACCAGCGCGGCGCCCGCGCGGATGTCGGAGGCGACCACGGGCGCACCGGACAGCCGCGGTACGCCGCGCACGACCGCGTGATGCCCGTCGGTCTGGATCTGCGCACCCAGCCGGGTCAGCTCCTGCGCGAACGTGAACCGGCCCTCGAACAGGTTCTCGGTGACCATCGCCGCGCCGTCACTCAGCGCGTTCAGCGCGATCACGAACGCCTGCAGGTCGGTGGCGAACCCGGGGTACGGCAACGTGACCACGTCCACCGGCTTCGGCCGGTCGTGCATCCGGACCCGGAAGCCCGGGTTCAGCACGGTGATCTCGGCGCCGGCCTTGTGCAGCTTGTCGAGCGGCAGTTCCAGGTGCTCGGCGTGCCCGTTCACCACGGTGATGTCACCCTTGGTGATCGCGGCCGCGAACGCCCAGCTGCCGGAGACGATCCGGTCGGGAACCACGACGTGGTCCACCGGGTTCAGCAGCCCGTCCACGCCGGTGATCTCGATCCGGGGCGAGCCGGCGCCGTCGATCTGGGCGCCCATCTCGACCAGCATCACCGCGATGTCCTGGATCTCCGGTTCACGGGCGGCGTTCTCGATGATCGTCGTACCCTTCGCGAGCACCGCGGCCATCATCAGCGTCTCGGTCGCGCCGACGCTCGGGAAGTCCAGCCAGACCTCGGCGCCGTGCAGGCCCTGTGGGGCCTCGGCGATCACGAAGCCGTGCTCGATGTGCACCTTCGCACCCATCGCCTCCAGACCGGCGACGTGCATGTTCAGCCCGCGGGAGCCGATGTTGTCGCCGCCCGGCAGCGCGACCTCTGCCTGCCCGCAGCGGGCCAGCAGCGGCCCGAGCACCGAGATCGACGCCCGCAGCTTGCGCACCAGGTCGTAGTCGCACTGGTGCTTGACCGTCCCCGGTACGGCGATCGTCGCGAGCTGGTGGTCCGCGTCCACCTTCACCGAGCACCCGAGGGTGTCGAGCAGTTGCGCCATGAACGTGACGTCCAGAATGCCCGGCACCTGCCGCAGCGTCGTCGTGCCTTCCGCCAGCAGCGCAGCCGCCATCAGCTTGAGCACACTGTTCTTCGCCCCGGCCACCTCGACAGTGCCGTCGAGCCGTGCCTCACCCGCGATCCGAAACCGTTCCACCGGTCGACTGTAGGCCATGCCGGGACTGAGCTTTGCGTAGAGTCCTGGCATGGCTGTGAACTTGACGCGGATCTACACCCGCACCGGTGACGCCGGCGAGACCCGCCTCGGCGACAACTCGACGACCTCGAAGACCGATCCGCGCCTGGCGGCGTACGGCGAGGTCGACGAGGCGAACTCCGCGATCGGGGTGGCCATCGCGGCCGGGCACCTGAACAGCGCGATCGTGGTGTTGCTGACCCGGATCCAGAACGACCTGTTCGACGTCGGCGCCGACCTGTGCAACCCGATCTCCCAGAACCCGGAGACTGAGCAACCCAAATACGTGCCGCTGCGGATCACGCAGGACTACATCGACCGGCTCGAGGGCTGGTGCGACGACTACAACGGGCGGTTGACCAAGCTCCGGTCGTTCATCCTGCCGGGCGGCACCGAGGGCGCGGCGTACCTGAACGTCGCCCGCGCGGTGGTCCGGCGCGCCGAGCGGGCCGGCTGGGCCGCTGTCGAGACGCACGGCCCGTCCGTCAACCTGCTCGCGATCACGTACCTGAACCGCCTGTCCGACCTGCTCTTCATCCTCGGCCGCGTCGCGAACCTGTCCTCCGGCGGAGACGTCCTCTGGGTCCCGGGCGGCGAGCGCGACTAGCCGATCTCCCAGCTACTAGCCGATTCCCCAGCTACTAGCCGATTCCCCAGCTACTAGCCGATTTCCCAGCTGAAGGGCATCCGCAGTACGCCGGCCGGCGGCAGCCCCAGTGCGCTGTAGAGACCGGTGGTCAGGCCGTCGAGTGTCAACGGTGCCACGGTGACCGCCAGATCATCGGTCGTCGTGGGCGCCCGCAGCTGACTGAGCAGGTTCCGGTGTGGGACGGAGGTCACACCGATCTCCTCGCGGTCCAGACCGGCTCGGGCGCAGGCGAGCGTCAATGCGTGCTGGAAGCCGCCGAGTTCGTCGACGAGTTTGTGGCTGTGCGCGTCGGCACCGGTCCAGACTCGTCCACGGGCCAGTGACTCCAGGCGGTCCTCGGCGAGTCCGCGGTCCTGCGCGGCCTTCGCGACGAAGTCCTTGTAGATGCGGTCGAGGGTCTCCTCCAGCCGTGCCCACTGCTCGTCGGTGAACTCCTCCTGCGCCGAGTACATCTGCGCGTTCGTTCCCTCGGACACCGTCTCCCGCGAGATCCCGATCCGGCCCAGAGCGTCGCGTACGACGCCCTTACCGGTCAGCACGCCGATGGAGCCGGTGATGGTGCCGGGCTGCGCGACGATCACGTCGGCCGGCATCGCCACGAAGTACCCGCCGGACGCTGCCACGCCGCCCATCGACGCGACCACCGGCCGGCCGGTCGAGCGGAGGCGCAGTACTTCGTTGCGGATCGCGTCCGAGGCGACGTACGAGCCGCCTGGGCTGTCGACTCGCAGTACGACGGCTTTGACGCGATCGTTGGCGGCGACGGCGCGGAGTGCCGCGCCGACAGTGTCCGAACCGGAGCCAGGGCCACCCATCGGGCTGTTGGAGTTGCGGCCGACCGAAATACCGCCGGTCACTCTCACGACCGCCACCAGCGGCTTCTGCGGCCACGGGAGGGTCTTGCGAAGTTCGTCGAGGGTTCGCGGGCCACGCCGGATGTAGCGCTCGGCGAGCAGCCTGTCGTCGTACTGCAGTTGCTTCTCGAGTTCGTCGTACACATCTGACCGGTAGCCGAGTCGATCGACCAGTCCGGCATCCAGACCGTCCTGCGCGGGCAGGGGGGCGGTGTCGACGAGCTCCCGGACCCGTGCGGTGTCCAGACGCCGCCGTACGGCGATGCCCTCGACGATCTGCTCGTACGCCGACTCCGCGAGCCGGGACGCCATCTCGCGCGCCGGCCCGGTCATCTCCTTCTCGGTGAACGTGTCGGCCGCGGTCTTGTACTCACGCCGCTTGCCGAACTGCGGGATCACACCGGCCTTGTCGAGCGCACCGCGGACGAAAACAGCCTGCACGGACACACCGGTGATGGCCAGGTCACCGGAGGGCTGCACCCAGATCTCGTCGAACGCCGTGGCCAGGTAGTAGGGCACGGTGCCCTGACCGGTCTCCCCGAACGACTCCGTCCAGGCGACGGCCGGTTTGCCCGACGTGCGGAAGTCGGTCACCGCCTCGCGCAGCTCCTGCACCTGTGCGAGTGACAACCGGTGTCCGCCGAGGTGGGCGACCACGCCGACCACCGCGTCGTCACGCGCTCCCTTCCGGAGCGCGCCCACCAGCTCGCGCAACGTCGGCAGGTGCCGCGCGCGGAACGCGGCCACCGGGGAGGCAGGCGGCGTCTCGAGTACGCCACGGGTCAGATCGAGCTCGAGCAGTGTCCCCATACCCCGACCCTAGACCGTGCCGGCAAGCCAACTCCCCAGTTATCGGACGGCTGCCGACGGTGGTGTCGGGTGCTCGTCGGTCCAGCCGGACTCGAGAACGACGGTGGAGCCAGGTTTCGGGCCATTGATGCTGGAGCTGAGCAGACGCCCGGTGGCGGGGTCGATGATGTACGTCGCTCCGCTCCAGAACAGGCTGGTCCGGGAACCGCCGGGTTTGGTCAGCGGTGCGGTGATGCTGACCTCCGTGCCGGTGCGGCCGAGCGGGTCCCTGGCGCCCGTGCGGATGTGCGTGCCAGGGAGGGCAGCGAGGACGCGGAGTGCCGCACCACGGAGCTTGGGAGGCGACGGCATCTCGAAGAGCAGCCGTCCGGCCGCAGCGAACACGGTGTAGTCCCGGTCCGCAGCGGTCTGCCCTGCGCCAACCGCGCTCGTCAGTACTTTGCGGAGCATCTGCGGGTCAGTGGGCAGCTCCGCGATCTGCTGGGCGCTCAGTGGTTTGTCACCGGTCAGGTAGTACCCCGGCGGCACGTCGCGGAACGACATCTTGTTGACCACCGGTTCCCCGTCCTCGGTGCTGATCGGGGTGCGCTCGTAGGAGAGCTGCCACGAGGTCGGCGACCCTTGCGCCCGCCACTTCGCCGCATCGGCCGCGGTGGCCGGCCGGTACCCGAGCTCCACCCAGCCGAACCAGGACTGCACACCGGGCTTCATCGGCATCCAGCTCTCCGTGATCGACCGCCGTTCGAGTGTGTACTTCGGACTGCCCACCCGCGTATGCGCAGTCAGCTGGAGACTCCGGACCCGGAAGTACTTCCCGGACACCTTCTCGTCCTTCTCCTGCCGCACCGCGGTCGCAAGCAACGCCTCCGCCGCCGAGGTCAGTCGCGGCGCAGTAGTAGTCGCCGGTCCACTCGGCCCTGCCGCGTCACTCCCGCCACGCCCCGCCACGAGAGCCCCGCCCAGTCCCACCACGGCCACCAGCGCCGTAGCTGCCGTGACAGCAGTGCCCAGCCACCCGGTGCGGACGAAACTCCGCTTCGGCGCCCGGGCCTCCTGGATGGCCAGCTCCACCCGCCGGCGAGCGGCGTCCGTCGCCGCAGGCGTCGGCGCGTCGGTCTCCGGGAACGCCTTCCGAAGGTGATCGAACTCGTTCACGACGGATCCTCCTCCGACTCCGCGGACGAGGGATTCTGGACCGCGGCCCGGATCATCCGGCGAGCGCGCGACAGCCGCGAGCAGACCGTCCCGTACGCGATCCCGAGCGCCGCCGCGACCTCGTCGTACGTGAGCTGGCCGAGCGCCACCAGGAGCAGCACCTCGCGGTCCTTCGCGTTCAGCTTCGCCAGCGCGGCCGCCAGTTCGCCGGACGCGCCCTGCGCGGTCACCTGCGCTGCGACCCGGTCCTCGTGTGCGTCCGCCGGCTCCGGCAGGGGCAGTTTCGCCGCCGCCCGCCACGCGCGCAGCTCGTCCCGCCGGTGCCGCCGGATCAGGTTCGTCGCGATCCCGTACAACCACGCCCGTACGACGCCGCTGTGCCGGTCGAACCGGTCCCGCTGCCGGAACGCGATCAGGAACGTCTCGGCCGCCAGATCGTCCGCGACATCACGGCCCAACCGGCGGGCGACGTACGAGTGCACCTGGCCGAAGTACCGGTCGAAGATCACCGCGAACCGCTCCGGCTCGCGCACCGACGCCTCCAGCAGCCGCCCGTCCTCGTCGGCTCCGGGTACGGCGGAACGGCGTACCCCACCGGGCAGCGGGACGGCGGCGAGGGCCAGATCAGGCGTCATGTCACCCTGTTCTTGTCCGATGTCCCCAGACCCCTTCTCGCGCTCCCGACGCCCCCCGTTGATGCCCGGTTGACCACTGACAGGACGCGCGAGAGCGCTTTCCGGTGGACGCGGCGACGCGACGAATTCAGGTCAGGAGTGGTCGAGCAGGCCGCGCGCCGCGGCCTCGTCCCGCGGCCAGACGTAGATCGTCCAGCCATCCTTGGTGCGCGCCGCGGTCGCCTTGATCCCGAAGGTCTTCAGCTTCGACACCAGCACCCGGGCCTCGTTGTAGTTCGGCACCGTGCGGATGTCGGTGAGCAGGCCGAACGCGTCCCGGTCGGCCGGTCGGGTGTCGACGCGGCGGACCAGCGAGCCGCCCTTCGCCTTCGAGAACGCCCAGCGGCACAGCAGCACCATCACACCGGCGAGGGCGATGGCCACCACCGGGAACAGGAAGTACTGCTCGGCGTACACAAGATCCATTGTCTCGCGAAACAAAAAGTTCGTAGGGTCTTGGCAACCTTCCGTGTCTCCAGGGAGTCTTTACCAGCACAGAACGCTGTCACGCGGCCGAAGTCTCGGGGGCCGCCGGAAGAGCGGAGGGCACGGACATGTTGGCACCGACCCACAGCAAGCCCGACAACGTGGTACACCTGACCGGCATCCTGGACGTGCGCACCGTGGGGGACGTCCGCCAAACGCTCAACCAGCTGATCGATACCTCCGACGGTGACGTGATCGTCGACCTCGAGGAGCTGGACGCGGTCGACGCGACCGGTCTCGGCCTGCTGGTCGCGACCCATCGGCGGACCCAGTTGCTCGGCCGTCAGCTGGTGCTCTGGCACCCGATGCCGGCGGTCGTCCGGATCCTCGCGGTCACCCGGCTGCATCGGGTCCTGCACGTCGAGCGCACCCCACTGCCGATCAGCGCGTAGGCCCGGCTCTCCAGCCCATCACAATCGCCGGTCCGCCGGCGGCTCCCGGCTGCGTCCCCGCAGCCGGGCCGATCGTGATGGGCTGGAGGGCCGGGCTGCGTGTGATCCACACCCCTGGTGACACCGGTCACGAGGTGCGGACTCACAAGGGCACAGAGTCCTACTCTCGGGTACATGGCGACCCCCGAGAAGGACCGGCCGTGGGTGATGCGAACGTACGCGGGCCACTCGTCCGCGGCGGAGTCCAACACGTTGTTCCGCCGGAACCTGGCCAAGGGCCAGACCGGTCTGTCGGTCGCGTTCGACCTGCCCACCCAGACCGGGTACGACGCGGATCACCCGCTGGCGAAGGGGGAGGTCGGGAAGGTCGGCGTACCGGTCGCGCATCTCGGCGACGTCCGGGCGTTGTTCGACCAGATCCCGCTGGCGCAGATGAACACGTCGATGACGATCAACGCGACCGCGATGTGGTTGCTGGCGCTGTACCAGGTCGCGGCGCAGGAGCAGGGCGCGCTGCCCGACGAGCTCACGGGGACGACGCAGAACGACATCGTCAAGGAGTACTTGTCCCGCGGGACGTACGCGTTCCCGCCGGACGCGTCGCTGCGGCTCACGACGGACGTGATCGCCTACACGGTCGCGAACGTGCCGAAGTGGAATCCGATCAACATCTGCAGTTACCACCTGCAGGAGGCGGGTGCGACACCGGTGCAGGAGCTCGCGTTCGCGCTCTCGACCGCGATCGCGGTGCTCGATCGGGTCCGTGACGGTGGGCAGGTGCCGCCGGAGCGGTTCGGGGACGTCGTCCAGCGGATCTCGTTCTTCGTGAACGCCGGTGTGCGATTCATCGAGGAAACGTGCAAGATGCGCGCGTTCGTGCGGCTCTGGGACGAGCTGACGCTGCAGCGGTACGGCGTGACCGATCCGAAGGCGCGCCGGCTGCGGTACGGCGTACAGGTGAACTCGCTCGGGTTGACCGAGGCGCAGCCGGAGAACAACGTGCAGCGCATCGTGCTCGAGATGCTCGGCGTCACGCTGTCGAAGAACGCCCGGGCGCGGGCGGTGCAGCTGCCGGCCTGGAACGAGGCGCTCGGTCTGCCGCGACCGTGGGACCAGCAATGGTCGCTGCGCATGCAGCAGGTGCTGGCCTACGAGTCCGACCTGCTCGAGTACGACGACATCTTCGACGGATCGCACGTGATCGAGGCGAAGGTGTCCGAGTTGGTCGAGGGCGCTCGCGAGGAGATCGACCGGGTGCAGGCGATGGGTGGTGCGGTCGCCGCCGTCGAGAGCGGGTACCTCAAGCAGGCGCTGGTCGCGTCGCATGCCGAGCGCCGGCAGCGGATCGAGTCCGGCGAGCAGGTCGTCGTCGGGGTCAACCGCTTCGAGAACACCGAGCCGTCGCCCCTGACCGCCGACCTCGACACCGCGATCCAGACCGTGGACCCCGCGGCGGAGGCGGCGGCCCTGGAATCGTTGACGAAGTGGCGCGCCGGGCGCGACGCCGACGCGGTCGAGGCGGCGCTGTCCAAGCTGCGTGCCGCCGCCAAGACGACCGGCAACCTGATGCCGGTCACCCTCGAGTGCGCGCGGGCGGGCGTGACCACGGGGGAGTGGGCCGGCGTACTGCGGGAGATGTACGGCGAGTACCGCGCACCCACCGGCGTCTCGGGCTCGGTCGGGGTCTCGGCCGCCGGCGCGGAGATCGCCGCCGTCCGCGACAAGGTCACCGCCACCTCGGACGAACTGGGCGGCCGCTTGCGGCTGCTGGTCGGGAAACCCGGACTCGACGGTCACTCCAACGGTGCGGAACAGGTCGCGGTCCGCGCCCGCGACGTCGGCTTCGAGGTCATCTACCAGGGCATCCGGCTGACTCCGGAGCAGATCGTCGCGGCAGCAGTCGCCGAGGACGTGCACTGCGTCGGCCTCTCGATCCTGTCCGGTTCACACATGGAGCTCGTCCCGCAGGTGGTCGAAGGACTGCGCGAGGCCGGTCTCGAAGACGTGCCCGTGGTGGTCGGCGGCATCGTCCCGGACGCCGACGCCCGATCGCTGCTGGCAGCAGGTGTAGCCGCCGTCTACACCCCGAAGGACTACGACCTGACCGGCATGATGGCCGACGTGGTCGACGTGATCCGGCAGGCCAACAAGCTGTAGTCACCCATCACCGCGTGGTAGAAGGAGTACATGACAGCGAACTCGTCCCAGCCGACTCGCACGCTCTCCAACGGAACGGCCATCCCCGTGCTCGGGCTCGGGGTCTGGCAGGTCGACGACGGGCAGGAGTGTGAGCGCGCCGTCGCGTGGGCGCTGGAGACCGGGTACCGGCTGATCGACACGGCTCAGGCCTACGGCAACGAGGCCAGCGTCGGGAAGGCGATCCGCGAGAGCGGGGTGCCGCGGGAGGAGATCTTCCTGACCACGAAGTTCTACCCGGGCGGCAAGGACGCGCGGGTAGAGGCCGAGAAGAGCCTCCAGCGGCTCGGGACCGACTACCTCGACCTCTACCTGATCCACTGGCCGCAAGGCGGCCCGACCTGGGCCTGGCCGGGGATGGAGGCCGCGGTGGAAGCCGGGCTCACCAAGGGCATCGGCGTCTCCAACTTCAGCGCGGCCGAGATCGCGGAGCTGGGGAAGGTCGCCCGGATCCAGCCGGTGGTGAACCAGGTCCTGTTCAGCCCGTTCGACTACCGCCGGGCGCTGCTCGAGGCCAGCGAGGCGGCGAACATCGTCCTCCAGGCCTACAGCCCGCTCGGCACCGGCCGGCACCTCGGCGACCCGGCCGTCGCCCGCGTGGCCGAGTCGGTCGGACGCACCCCCGCGCAGGTCCTGATCCGGTGGGCGATCCAGAAGGGCCTGTCGGTGATCCCGAAGTCGACCCACCAGAACCGGATCAAGGAGAACTTCGACGTCTTCGGCTTCGAGCTCGACGACGCCGCGGTGGCCGCTCTCGATGCCCTGGACACGACGAACCAGACCGCGGAGGCGCTGTCCCGCAGTGGCAAATGGTGGTCCTGACAACAGCCGGTGACACGCGAAGGGGGCGGGGATGGTCCAGGAGGTACTGCGGCAACCGGCGAAAGCCGCGATCTTCCTGGTGGTCGACGTCCGTCCCGGATCCGAGGACACCGCCCGTGACCTGCTCGCCGACTTCGCCGGGCTGACCCGCTCGGTCGGGTTCCGCGCGCCGGACGACGACCTCACCGGCATCGTCGGGATCGGTGCGGCGATGTGGCGCCGGCTCTACCGGCTCCCGGTCCCGCGTGAGCTGCACCCTTTCCGGTCGGTCTCCGGTGCCAGACACACGGCCCCGGCGACGCACGGCGATCTGCTGTTCCACCTGCGGGCCCGCCGGCTCGATCTGTGCTTCGAGCTCGCCCGGCAGGTGATGTCCCGGCTCGCCGGCCACGTCACGGTCCTCGACGAGGTCCAGGGCTTCAAGTACTTCGACGAGCGCGACCTGCTCGGTTTCGTCGACGGCACCGAGAACCCGACCGGCCCGGAGGCGGTCGCCGCCATCACGGTCGGCGCCGAGGATCCGGCGTACGCCGGGGGTAGTTATGTGATCGTCCAGAAGTACCTGCACGACCTCGACGCCTGGCAGGCACTGCCGGTCGCCGAGCAGGAACGCGTGATCGGCCGCTCGAAGATCAGCGACATCGAACTGCCGGACGCGGAGAAACCGGCGAACTCGCACGTCGCGGTGAACACGATCGTCGACCCGGACGGCACCGAACGGCAGATCGTCCGCGAGAACATGGTCTTCGGCTCGCCCAGCGCCGCCGAGTTCGGCACCTACTTCATCGGGTACGCCGCGACGCCCGGCGTGATCGAAAGGATGCTGCAGCGGATGTTCGTCGGCGAACCGCCCGGGAACCACGACCGGATCCTCGACTTCTCGACCGCGGTCACCGGCAGCCTGTTCTTCGTCCCGACCGCGGCGTTCCTCGAGAAGCCGGCACCCACAACCTCCGTAACCACACCCGCGACCACACCTGCGACGCCCGGGCCGGACGGCACGGACGGATCGCTCGGCATCGGCAGCCTGAGAAGGAGCCTGAGAAGGAGTCCGACATGACCAACAACCTGCACCGCGAGCTGGCCCCGGTCTCGGATGCCGCGTGGGGCGAGATCGAGGAGGAGGCCCGGCGTACCTTCACCCGGGACATCGCCGGACGGCGGGTGGTCGACCTGGTCGGCCCGGCCGGACCGGGGCTGTCCTCGGTCGGCACCGGGCACGTCGAGCCGGTCGAGGCGCCGGGCGACGGCGTGACCGCGCTCCGGCGGTTGTCGCAGCCGATCATCGAGCTGCGGGTGCCGTTCACGGTGACCCGGCAGGCCGTCGACGACGTCGAGCGGGGCGCCAAGGACTCGGACTGGCAGCCGGTCAAGGACGCCGCGAAGCAGATCGCGCGCGCGGAGGACCACCTGGTCTTCCACGGCTCCGGCCCGGCAGGGATCCTCGGCCTCGCGCCGAGCACCTCGAATCCTGTGCTCGGGCTGCCGTCCGAGGCCCGGGAGTTCCCGGACACCGTCGCGCAGGCGTTGCGCGCGCTGCGACTGGCAGGCGTTTCCGGACCGTACAGCCTGTTGCTCTCGGCCGACGCGTACACGGCGGTCGCCGAGACCACGGACCACGGCTACCCGATCCGGGACCACCTCGCCCGGCTGATCGGTGACGGCGAGATCATCTGGGCGCCGGCGCTCGAGGGGGCGCTGCTCGTGTCCACGCGGGGCGGGGACTACGAGCTGCACCTCGGTCAGGACCTCTCGATCGGGTACCTGTCCCACGACGCCGAGAACGTCGAGCTGTACCTCCAGGAGTCGCTCACGTTCCTCGCGCTCACCTCGGAGTCGAGCGTCGTCCTGCACGCCTGAGCTCAGTTCGGTCCGTAGTTCCAGAAGTAGCCCTGGCGGCAGGTCTTGAGGTCGGGATGCGGGTTGTCGCTCTGCCAGACGACCAGCTTGCCGTCGGGGTTGAGGTAGCACGACTCGCTGAGCGCGCGGGCCTCGCCGTTGGTCTTCGGGCTCGTGTACACGAGCTTGCCCGCGGCGTCGTACCCGCGGACGACGTACACCCGGCGTACCGCATCGGTCTGCGGACCACGGGTCCGGATGTACGGCGTGGCGGTGTAGAAGTAGCCGTTGCGCAGTACGGCCTCGACCGGCTGCTGGTCGCCGACGGTCACGGTGATGCGCTTGATGTGGGCAGCGTAAGCGCCGGCGCCGATCATCCGGGTCTCGACCGCGCGGTACAGGTCCTGATTCGCGCCCTGCCGTAGCATTTGCCGTACGGCGTCGTGGGCGTCGAAGCCACAGGTCGTCCACAGGCCGAGCGCCTTGATCACCACCCAGGTCGGCGAGTAGGCGTCCGCGGGGCCGTTGGTGATCCGGAACCCGTCGAGCACCTGGTAGCGCTGCGATGCCTGCCTCGGGAGTGGCAGCCCGGCGCGATCGAAGCAGAGCCTGGCCAGCCGGTTCTTGTCCGCCTCGCTGAGGGGTGTGACGGCCGTCTGCTGGGCTGTGGTGTCGGCGCTCGCCGCCGGCGGCTCGGTCTGGTGCCGCAGAGCGGGTACGCCGATCGCGAGGCCGGCCGCGACGGCCAGCACAGCCGCTGCGGCGAGCAGTGGGACGAGCCGGTGTCGCGGTGTGGAGGCGGACTCGTGGGCGACGATCGCGGTGAGCTCGGCGCGCTGCCGGGCGCGGGCCTCGGCCCGGAGCTCAGGGGGAGAGGTGATCATGCGGGCGACTCCACACTGGTCAGAAGGTTCAGTTCGCGCAGATGCTTGCGGGCCCGGGACAGCCGGGACTTGACGGTGCCGAGCGGTACGTCGAGCGCGACGGCGGCCGCCTGCTGATCCAGGCCGGCCCAGATACACAGCTCGACGATCTGGCGTTCCTGCTTCGGCAGCTGCTTCAGCGACGCCCGGGCCTGCTGGATCCGGCGGTCGTCGTCGAGCCGTCCCGCGACTTCGTCGGCGTGATCGCGGACGGTGTCGACGAGGACGTGCGCGGCCGCGACCGCCCGGCGGTAGCGGAGCTTTGCCCGCCACTCGTTCCGGACGGTGTAGTCGGCGGTCCGCAACAGCCACGGGAGCGCCGAGTCCCGGTCGAGGACGACCTCCGCGCGCCGTCGCCAGGCGTGCAGGAACACCGTCGAGGTGAGGTCCTCGGCGTCGCTCCAGGATCCTGTGCGCCGGTACAGGAACGCATAGATCGCCTGGGCGTGCCGGTCGTGCAGCTGGCCGAATGCCTCGGAGTCGCCCTCGGTGGCACGGTCCCAGAGGTTCCGGTCGGGCACTGCTGCCGCTACGGTCGGGCCCTGGTCCACGGCCGCGGGGCCGCTCACGAACTGGTTCCCGGGTTGGTGTCGCGCATCCACGCTCCGATCTCGATCCGCCTTGCACTCCTCTCGTGTCCGGCCCCGGACCAAGGTTCCCATTTTCCGCGCACCACATCCCTGCGCCGACAGTTCGGGGACCTCGACGTCAACGTCTGCGCGGCCGTGCAGATCACCCGGTTCTGGGGGATCTCCTGATCAGCGGTCGCCGCCGTAGCGGAGCAGCGGTGGTGTCCAGATCCCCAGTGCCACGACGAGAGTGACCAGGAGCAGCGCGCTGACGAACGTGGTGATGTCGACGCCGTAGTGCTGCGCGAACGCGCCCAGGACCAGGGACGCCACCGGCATGATGCCGATGGCAAGCTCCTGGACGCCGAGCGCGCGCCCGTGCAGGGACTCGTGCGTCGTCATCAGCAGCAGCGTGGTCTGGAGTACGCCGAACGCCGCGCTCATCACGCCGATCGCGGTCATCACGACGAACGACACCAGCACCGTGTGCGACAGTGCGAACAGTGACCACAGTGCGCCCCAGATCGCCGTACCGACGACGAACATGCCGCCCTTGAAGCGGAAGTCGCCGAGCCACGCGATCACCAGGGAACCGGCCAGGCCGCCGACTCCGGCACAGGTCAGCAACCAGCCGAGGCCGGCCGCGTCGAGTCCGAGGGACTCCTGCGCGAACACCGGCATGAACGACTGGGCGACCGGCCAGAGCAGGGTGTTGGCGGCCAGCGTCACCAGCAGGACTGTGGACGCCAGCCGGTTCGCCGCGATCTCGCGGAGTCCGCTGGTGACCATCCGGACCGCTGACCCGGTGTGCGCGCCGACGACGCGGCCGTATTCGCGCAGCGGCAGCAGCATGACGAGCGAAATGGCATACCAGAACGTCGACACCCACAACGCGGCCGGTGCGCCGAGCCCGTTGATCATCAGCCCGCCGATCGCCGGCCCGACCACCTGCGTCATGTTCAGCGCCATCGAGTTCAGGGCGTTGGCGTTGCTGAGGTTCCGCCGCCCGACCAGGTCGAGCACCAGCGACGCGCGGGCGGGTTGCGACGGCGACTGTGCCAGCCCGATCGCCAGCCCGCCGACGACCAGCACCCAGTACGACGCCTTGCCGAGCGACGTCAGCGTGGCGACGGTGGTCACGGCCACCAGTGCCCACGAGGCCGCGATGATCAGCAGCCGCACCCGGTTGTGGCGGTCCGCGACGGCGCCCGCGAACGGCCCGAGCAGCAGCGGCGCCAGCCGGACCGCGGTGTACACGGCGACCAGGAACTCCGAGTGCGTGGTCTCGTAGGCGAGCCACCCGAGGACGAGGGTCTGCGTCCACACTCCGCCGAAGAAGAACAGGTTCGAGAACCAGAACAGCCGGAAAGCCCGGTTGACCCGCAGTGCGCCCAGCGTCCGGCCGACGAAGATGGCAGCCGGCGTACTCACGCCTGGAGTTCGCCGTCGCGCACGACGACCTGCCCGCCGGCGATCACCAGTTCGCGGCGCGGCGCGCGCACCAGCACGTCCGGCACGTTCTCGGCGTCGAGCAGCACGATGTCCGCGCGGGCCCCCGGCGTCAGGCCGTGGTTCTCCCGGTGCACGAACGGCGCGGCGTGGGTGGTCGCGAGCTCGATCGCGTACGTGAGGTCCTCGTCGGCGCGCAGCCCGTGCAGCCGGGCGAACTGACGCGCGACCTGCAGGAGGTCGCCGTCGCCGTACGGCGACCAGAGGTCCCGGATGCCGTCGGTGCCAAGACCGATCGCGACACCGGCCGTCCGCATCTCACGCCACGGCAGGGGAGCGGAGTTGACCGGAGCGACCGTCGTCCACGAGATCCCGGCCGCGCCGAGCTGGTCTACCATTTCGGCCCGCCGGGCCGGCGGCAGCTCACCGAGGGCGAAACCGTGCGACACGTTCACCTTGCCGTGCAGGCCGGCCTGCACCGTGCGCTCGGCGATCAGCTCGTACTGGAACGCGCCGAGGTCGCCGCGGTCGTGCAGGTGGATGTCGATCCCGACCCCGCGCCGGGCCGCGATCTCGAACAGCGCGTCCAGCTGACCGACCGGGTCGCGGTCGATCGAGGCCGGGTCGAGACCGCCGATGCTGGTCGCACCTTCGGCCGCGGCCTGGTCCAGCAGTTCGAGGACGCCGGGCCGCCGCAGTACGCCGTCCTGCGGGAACGCCACGATCTCGATGTCGACCGCGCCGTCGAGAGCGGCGGCGGCCTCGTGCACGTTGGCGATCCCGCGCAGACCGACGCCGAGGTCGACGTCGACGTGCGTCCGGGTGGCCGTGGTGCCGTGCCGGAGGAACTCGCGGAGCACCGCCTGTGTACCGGCGACGCTGGGGATGCCGTACTTGTCCCGCTCGGCGCGCTCGTGGGCGATCCGGCCCTGCGTCGTCGCCTCACCGCCGTACGAGACCCAGGGCTGGCCCCACCAGCTCTTGTCCACGTGCGCGTGCGCGTTGACGAAGCCGGGGAGGGCGAGCAGACCGCGACCGTCGATCCGCTGCTGGTCCGCCGCGACCCCGGAACCGCCCGCCGGGCCGGTCGGGGTGATGTCGGAGATGGCGCCGTCGACGACCCTGATGTCGACCGCGGCACCTCCCCACGGGCGCACGTCAGCAAGGAGGAAGGAGGTCATGAGCATAATGGTATACCAAATTTCAGGCGCCCCGACCGGCGCGAACAGCGCTGGTATACCGGTCACGAAGCCGGCCGACTGGAGGGTGGAAGCGCCTCAGTCCATCCCGCGGCTGCCCCGGAACAGGGCCTGTGACTGGGCCAGGTGTTCGCCCGCGAGCCGCCCCGCCTGCTCGATGTCCCGGTTGGCGATCGCGGTGAACAGTTCGAGGTGCTGGCCGGCCACGGCGAGCAGGTCGTCGTGCTGGGTCAGCAGCCAGCGCATCCGGCTGCGCAGCGGCCGCTCGATCTCGATCAGCAGTTCGTTGGAGGCGAGCTCGGTGACGACCTCGTGGAAGTCGGCGGCCTTCCGCCGGGCGACCACCGCGTCGTTCGCCCGAGCAGCGGCGAGCTGTTCGTCCAGGATCGCTCGCAAGCGGTCCAGCCCTTCCCGGGTACGCCGATCCGCCGCCAGCCGGAACGTCAGCGGCTCGAAGGCGGACCGTACCTCGGTGAGGTCCGCGATGTCGGAGTCGGTGAACTTCCGCACCACCGCCCACGAACGCGGTCGCAACGTCACCAGCCCTTCGCTCACCAGGGCCTTCAGCGCCTCGCGGATCGGCACCCGGCTGACGTCGAGCGCGGCCGCGAGCTCCCGCTCGACCAGCCGCTCGCCGGGCGGCCGGACACCGTCCAGGATCTCGCCCCGCAGCCGGCGCGTGACCCGCTCGGTCTCGGATTCTCGACTCTCGTGCATCGACCTCTCCAGCGTTTGGTATACCAATTCAAGCATGCCGTCCGCTGGAGTCCAGCCGTTCGTCCACAGGCGCTGATCGGCCGGGGATCCGCTCAGCCCGCCGCCTTCGCCTGGATCAGGTCGTCGACGGCCTTCGGGATCGTGGTCTCGAAGTCGAGGAGCTTCGCCCAGGTCAGTGTGACAGTGATGACGACCATCTCGTCGTACAGGCCCCGGACGCCGGCCAGCCAACCGGCGTACTGCTCCTCGTCGGCCATCACCTTGCGGCCGGCCGTCAGGTAGCCCTCGGGGATGCCGTCGAAGAGAGCGACCTCGGCGGTGCCGCGCAGCAGCAGGACCTTCGGCGGGAAGGCGCCGGTGTCGATGGTCAGCGCGACCTTCGGGTTCTTGCGGAGCGCGGCCACCTTGGCGGCCTTCGGGACGGTGGCCATCACGAGCTTCTCGCACTCCATCCAGAACCCGATCGGGATCACCCGCGGGTCGCCGTCGAGGCCGTCGTAGGCGAACCGGGCCGGCTCGGGACCGTTCAGGAGCTGCTGGGCGTAGGGCTTGGCGAGGATCTCGGCGATCTGCTGCTGGTTCATCTCGGTTCCCGTCTGTCGAAGTGGTGCCCGGAAGTCGTGCCCGGAGGTGTTCTCAGATGGGGGACGGAGCCCGTCGGCGGTTCTCGACATCGATAGGTTGACCGATCGTGGAAAGTTTTGAGCTCGGTCGCGGACAGGTCCAGGTCGCCGACGACGGCGCGGTCGCGCAGGTGCTGCACCCCGACGGCCGCCGGTTGCTGCTTGACGAGGGCGTCGTGCATGACAGCCTGCATGCCTGGGGCAAGGGGTTCGTGATCACCGACCAGGGCGCGTACCGGTTCGACAGCCCGGCGTTCTCCCGGTGGCGGAGCAGTGGCATCGATCTGATGTACCGGTTCGGCGACCTCGAACTGCGGGCCGGCCGCCGCTTCGGTGCGCAGTGGACCGAGACCTACGAGCTTCGCAACATCGGCCCCGGTCCCGTCGAGATCGGTTCGCTCGCGATCAGTACGCCGTACCGCGATGTCTACACGTCGAGTCGGGAGAGTCTCACCGGCTCCGTGCATGCCCACGTCTGGACGGGCGGCGCGGATGCCTGGGTCTGGGCGGTCCCGATGGACGGCCGCGGCCCGGGCCTCGGTCTGCAGCTCGAGGAGGGTGAGCTCTGGGCGTACTCCGTCGAGTCCCGCGAACCCGGCACCAGCAGCAACATCCGCGGACACCTCTATCTGCACGTCACCGATCGCGCCCGTGCACCGCACGCGATGGGCGGTCAGCCGGCCATCACGCTCGCGCCCGGAGCGTCGTACCGCTGGACCTGGCAGCTGGCCTGGTACGACGACCTGCCGGCCTTCCACGCCGACCGGCAACCCCTGATCGACGCCCCGCGCCTCGCCGCCGAGGTAGGCGAAACCCTCGAGCTGACCGGGATCGACCCACGTGAGCTGACCAGTGACGAGCCCGGCGTCCGGTACGCCGAGGCGACCGACGGCACGCGGACCGCCCGGATCTCGCTGCTGTTCCACGAGCCGCTCCGGGTGATCGCGGAGCGCCGCGCCCGCTTCGTCCTCGATCACCAGCGCCGCCCCGAGCTCCCCGACAGCCGCAAGTACGCGTTCGTGCCGTACGACAACGACAGCGGCCTGACCGTCCTCTCCAGCGCGTGGCGGGACTGGTCCGACGCCAGGGAACGGATCGGCATGGCCATCCTCCTGCAGGAGGTCCGCAACCGCGGCTGGGGCGATCGCGCCGAACTCGACGAGGCCCTGGCCGGGTACGAGCAGTTCGTCCGCGAGCACCTGATGGACGACTCCGGCACGATCCAGGACGACAGCATCCACCAGAACGCCGTACGCCTCTACAACTTCCCGTGGTTCGCGCGCTTCCTGCTCGGTCAGGGCGACCGCGACGGCGCGACCCGCGTCCTCGATCGGTACTACGAACTCGGCGGCGACCACTTCCTCGCCTTCGACCTCGGCCCGCTGCTGACCGAGCTCGGCCTGCGCGAGCACCTCGTCCGGCACGCGAAGACCTTCATCTCGTACGGCGACGAGCTGCCGCCGCACGAGGTCAACTACGAGCAGTCGATGGTCGCCCCACTCCTCGAGCTGCTCGTTTCGGCATACCAGATGGCGCCCGACGAGATCGACGGCGCCGAGCTGACCCGCCGCCTGCCCTGGCTGACCGCCTTCGCCGCCGACCAGCCCGACGTACGGCTGCGGCATGTGCCGATCCGGCACTGGGACGGCTACTGGTTCGGCCGGCTCAGATTGTGGGGCGACGTCTTCCCGCACTACTGGTCCGCGCTCAGCGCAGTCGTGTACGCCGCTTGGCCGCGCGAACTCGTGACGCCCGAGCAGGCCGCCTGGCTGGATCGGGCGGAGGACGCGATCCTCCGCTCGAACCTGGTCAGCTTCGCCGCGGACGGATCGGCGACCTGCGCGTTCGTCTACCCGAGCTGTGTCAACGGGCAACCCGCACATGTCGCCGACCCGCTCGCCAATGACCAGGACTGGGCCCTCGTCTATGCGCTACGCAGCTCCATGGTCAGCCTCGGCAGCAACTCCTGAAGCCGGTCCATCACGTACTGGTGCACGTCGGTCCCGTAGGAGATCCGGGTCGCGCCGGCCGCCGCCAGCTCGGCCGGCGTCGGCCCGGCGGTCTTCGCGTGCCCGTTGATCGGTCCGCCGACGCCTTCGACCACCTCGGCCAGCTGCGCGAGCGGCGCCAGGATGGGGTAGACGCAGTCGGCCCCGGCGCGGCGGTACTCGCGCCCGCGGCGTACCGCCTCGGCGACCGGATCCTCGACGGGCCGGATGAAGGTGTCGACGCGAGCGTTGATCACCAGCTCCGCACCTGCGGCCGCGCGGACTTCGGCCAGGTAGTCCGCCTGCCGCGCCACGTCGACGAGCGCCCCGCCGACCGAGTCCTCCAGGTTGCAGCCGACCGCACCGGTCTCCAGCAACCGCTCCGCGAACTCCTTGGCCGGCAACCCGTACCCGGCTTCCATGTCAGCCGTCACCGGTACGTCGACCGCGCGGGCGATCCGCGTCACGGCGGTGAACATCTCCGCGGGTGGGGTGAGCTGCCCGTCGTCGTACCCGAGGACGCGGGCGACCGCCCCGCTGCTCGTCGCGACAGCGGGGTAGCCGGCGTCGGCGACCAGCCGTGCACTCACCGGATCCCACGCGTTGGGCAGGATCAGCGGAGTGCCGCCATGCTGAAGATGATGCAGGGCCCTGAACTCCGCGGCCGTCATGGCTTGTAGTGGCCGGGCTCCATCTTCCCGGTGACGCCGACGCGGGTCCACATGTTGATCGTGATGATCAGCGCGATCAGCCGGGCCAGGTCCTTCTCGTCGAAGGCCTGCGCCGCGACCTCGTACACGTCGTCCGGGACGTGGTCGACGCTCACCAGCGTGATCGCCTCGGCCAGTTGCAGGGCGGCCCGCTCCTGGTCGGTGTAGAAGTTCTTCGCCTCCCGCCAGACCGGCAGCAGGGCGATCCGCTGCCGCTGGTCCTCGCCGAACTCGGCCAGGTCGAGGGAGTGCATGTCGGTGCAGTACGCGCAGCCGTTGATCTGCGAGGCGCGGATCCGGACCAGGTGCGCGAGCTTCGGGTCCAGCCCGGTGTCGGACACCCGGTCCAGCTCGATCATCGCCTGGTAGAAGTCCGGGGCCAGGTTGGCCAGCTTCACTCGTCGCGTCGTCGATGTGCTCATGTGTCCAACTTAGGCGGGAATCGGCCCAGGTGTATGGTCCACTTCCATGGAGGATCGAGGGGCCAATTCCACGGGCGCGGACCTGCACCTGGAGCTCGGCGCGACCCGCGGGCGCAGCGACCTGGTGCAGGCGCTGCACGCGTCGATCCGGACCGGACGGTTGCCGGCCGGGACCCGGTTGCCGTCGTCGCGGTCGCTGGCGAAGGATCTCGGGATCGCCCGGAACACGGTCGCGGACGCCTACGGCCAGCTGGTCGCCGAGGGATGGCTGACGGCACGGCAGGGTTCCGGGACGGTGGTGGCGAACCGGGCCGCCGTACCGCCGGCGCCGGCCGTGTCGTTGCCGGAGGCCCGCAGTTTCCGGTACGACCTGACGCCGGGGACGCCGGATGTCGCGACGTTCCCGCGGACCGAGTGGCTGGCGGCGGCGCGGAAGGCGTTGACCGCGGCGCCGAACGAGGCGTTCGGGCTGGGCGATCCGCGGGGCCGGATCGAGCTGCGCCGGATGCTCGCTGACTATCTGGCCCGGGCACGTGGCGTGCGGGCGGATCCGGAGCGGATCCTGATCTGCTCCGGGTACGTGCAGGCGCTGAGTCTGCTCGGCGAGGTGGTCAAGAACCTCGGCGGTACGACGATGGCGGTCGAGGAGTTCGGGTACGGGCTGCACCGCGACGTGATCCGGGCGCGCGGCCTGGAGGCGGTAGCCGTACCGGTGGACGAACTGGGCGCACAGACCTCGCGGCTGACCGGGCAGGGTGTGCTGCTGACACCGGCACACCAGATGCCGACGGGCGTGCCGTTGGCGCCGGAGCGGCGTACGGCTGCTGTCGAGTGGGCGCGGGAGTCGGGGGCGGTGCTGATCGAGGACGACTACGACGGCGAGTTTCGGTACGACCGGCAGGCGGTCGGTGCGTTGCAGGCGCTCGATCCGGAGCGTGTCGTCTACACCGGTACGGCGAGCAAGAGCCTCGCGCCCGGCCTGCGACTCGCGTGGATGGTGCTGCCGCAGCGCCTGATCGAGCCGGTCGTCGCCGCGAAGCGCACGGCCGACTTCCAGACCGCCACCCTGGAACAACTCGTCCTCGCCGAATTCATTGCCTCCGGCCACTACGACCGGCATGTCCGGCGTTCCCGTCTGCATTACCGCCGCCGCCGGGACCGCCTGGTCGAACTCCTCGCGGTTCGGGCACCGACCGTCGAGGTGGCGGGCATCTCCGCCGGCCTGCACGTTCTGCTCGATGTTCCCGGTGACGCTGAGGACATCGTTGCCCGGGCCGCCCGGCAAGGCCTCGGCCTGGCCACGCTGACGACGTACCACTTCAACCCGACGCCGGCGACCCGCCAAGCCGTCATCGTCGGGTACGGCACGCCGCCGGATCACGCCTACCCGGGTGCGCTAGATCTGCTCTGCCAGGTGCTGGGCGTGTAGCCGGCGAATGTCGTCGGGCCCGACCCGGCAGCAGCCGCCGATGTACGCCGCCCCGGCTGCATGCCAGTCGCGCGCGAACCGCACCGGCCCGGCACCGTCTCCGACCCACTCCCGCTGCACCGCGTCCCACGACTCGCCACGGTTGGGATAAGCGATCGCCGGCTTCCCGGTGACCGCCACCGCCGTCTCCACCGCGGCCTGCACGTCAGCCGGCGCGCAACAGTTGACGCCGACGGCAATCACCTGGTCGATGCTCGGGATGGCGAACGCGTCGGCAAGAGGTTGACCGGCGCGGGTGTGCAGACCTTCGACGGAGTAAGAGAACCACGCGCGGACGTCGAGTTCGGCGAGGAGGTTCACCAGCACCTCGGCCTCGACGGCGTCCGGGATCGTCTCGACAGCGAGCAGGTCGGGACCGGCGGCCGCCAGCAGCTCGAGCCGCGGGCCGTGGAAGTCGCGGAGGACCGAGGCCGGTACGCCGTAGTTCCCGCGGTATTCGGAGCCGTCGGCAAGCATCGCGCCGTACGGGCCGACCGAGGCGGCGACCAGCCGGCCGGGGAACTCCAAGTCGCGGACGCCGCGCGCGATCCGCACGCTGCTCGCGATCAGGCGCTCCGCCTCGGCCCGCTCGACGCCGGCCCGTTCGAAGCCGTCGGCACTCGCCTGGTAGCTGGCAGTGGTCGCGACCATCGCGCCGGCCTCGTAGTACGCCCGATGCACCGCCGCGATCTCGGCCGGATCGTCGCGTAGCAGGCGAGCAGACCACAGCGCATCGGACAGGTCGTGGCCGCGGTCCTCGAGGGCGTTCGACAGGCCGCCGTCCAGGATGACCAGCTGGTCAGACGCTGCGGACAAGTTCGAGGACCTCGTCCGCGCAACCCCAGGACAGGGTGACGCCCGAGCCGCCGTGGCCGTAGCAATGGATGACTGGCTCGCCGGTCCGGGTCCGGACGAGCTCGCAACGGATCGCCGGCCGCGCCGGGCGGAGACCGACGCGCTGCCGGATGATCTTCGCCTTGCGCAGCTGCGGAACCAGCTCCGCCGCCCGCTCCAGGATCTCCTCGGTGGTCTTCGGGTCGACGGTCAGGTTCCAGTCACCCGGTTGGCTGGTGCCGCCAACGACCACGTCGTTGCGCCGGGGGATCACGTAGGTCAACTCGTCCGGCGACCGATCCGCGAGCAGCCATTCGGTCAGCCCGCACGGCTCGACGGTCAGCACCTGGCCACGGACCGGCGTCACGGTCGGGTCGCCCGCCGTCAGCCGCGCGCCCAGCCCCGCGCAGTTCACGACCAGGTCGGCCTCGGTCGGCAGCGCGGACAGCGCGGCCCGCGTCAGCGTCCCACCGGCCGCCTCGAGCCGTTTCACCAACGCCGGCAGGTACGCCGGCATGTCGATCACCGGCGCCGTGAACGACCACCCGTCGACGAAACCTTCCGGCTGCGAGCCCACCCGGGTGAGATCCGGCAGTACGTCGGCCCACCGCGGATCCGGCGTCGGCTCCACCAGGAACTCCCGGCCGCGGCGCATCTGCACCGAAGGCTCGACCTCCGCCAGCTTCGCGAGCTCCTCGTACGTCGTCCGCGACCAGCCGGCCACCCGGTCCTCGGGGGCCGACAGGTACGGGTACCAGATCGCGGCGGCCACCGACGACGTCGTCTCCAGCGGCAGGTCGCGGGCGAACACGGCCACGTCGTACCCGCTCTCGGCGAGCCGGATGGCACAGCTCAGCCCGATCACGCCCGCACCCACCACGATCACGCGCATTCACAGATTGTTACGCGTCAACGCCGATCCCGCCACCGCCGCCCGCCCGCCGAGGCCCGTTCCACCGGACCTGTACCACTCACCAAGCGCGCCGAACAACCGCTTGCCGAGCGCAGCCGACCGTGCCGATGCCGGCCCCGCGCCACTTGATGAGTGGTGGGGGTCCGGACACCCAGGCCATCACAATCGGCGGGCAGGGCCGGACTCGCGCTTGACGGGTGGCTGGGGGGCGGATTGCTATGGCCTGGCGGTTCGTCACCAACTCACTGCAGGTCGACCGCGAGCGAGTAGAAACGGGTGATCTGCGTGGCGTTGTTGTTGTCGTCCGAGAGCAGGTACAGCTGGCGCCGTCCATCCGGCAGGTAGCCACCGACCGCGAGCGCCTCGACGTTGTCCAGCAACGGGTTCGGCTGCGGCTGTTTCGCGACCGCGCCCGACGGCGGGCAGTTCACCAGGTCGAACAGCAGCTTCTTCTGCAGGAACACCGATTCCGGCGCAGCTGCCAGCGACGCCACCTTGGTCACGTCGGTCGCACGGCGCAGCGAGACCGTGAACACCCGGATCGTGTTCCCGACTCCCGGGGTGAACGTCCGCTCCATCGAGACGAGCTCCGTCGGGCTCACCCAGCCGAGGTCGTCGAGCGCGAGCCCCGGATCGGGCCTGTACGCGTACTGCGCGACCGGCCGATATCCGTGACCGGGAAGACCGAAGTACCGGATGATGCGGTTCCGGGTGCGGTTGTTCGCGTCGGTCCCGTCGGAGGCGAGCGGGCCTTCCATACCGGCGTACAGAGAGAGGCCGTCGCGGCTGGCCGCCAGCGACTCGAAGGTCGCGTTGTTCGTCGCCTCGCCGGCCGGCGCGACCTGGAACCGGGCCGGGACCGGCAGTTCGCCGATCTGCAGACCGTCCGAGAGCCGGAAGCGCCGGATCGAAGGCTCCCGCTCCGACGTGGCCAGGATGGTGTGGTTGCCACGCTCGACGACGAGTCCCTCGCCGTCGAAGTCACCACCGGTGTACGGCGTACCGTCGGGCCGCTTGAGGATCGTCATCCCGTCGACGCCGACCGTGGTGGGCTTGCTGTGCACCGTCAGGTCGAACACCCGGGCCGGCGTGGTCCCGACGTTGTCGACCAGCGCGATCGCACTGTGCGGCCCGGTGAGGTTCATCGCGGACAGGCCGGCCACCGGCTGCCCGTCGAACGTGGTCTTGTCCAGCGCGTCACTGAATCCGAGGAACGTCGCGTCCGGTGAGCAGACACCGCCGCCACTACTGGTTGCCGATGCGGTCAGTGAGGTGGTGAGGGCGGTCAGGACAACTGCTGCGGCCAGCGGCTTCTGCCAACGCATACCCAGGCTCCTACGAGAGAGACGACAGCTGGGATCCAAACCTATCCTGCGCGACAGCAGCTGGACGGCCGGTTACTCGAGGACTCCGCGGGTCAGGAAGACCATCGCGATGAAGGTCCGGTACAGCTGCAGCGGATCGTCATTGCGCAGGGCAACGAGTTTCTCCTCGCGCCGGTCGGCGCCGCGCAGCTCGGCGGCCAGTTCCGCGTACGCGCGACTGTGGAACCGGACCGTCAGCTCGGCCGGCAACGTGATGCTCGGGACCCGGATGTCGCTCAGCCGGGCGAGTGCCCGCCGGGCGCCGTCGTGGATCAGTTCGCGGGCCCGCTCCGGATGCACCGACAGCGCCGCGTTGTGCGAGACCGGGTCCTTGACGACGACCGACTCGATCTCCGGGCAGAACGGCTGCGCCTCCTCGATCGTCACCCGGTCGCCCGAGATCAGGACGACGGGGACGCCGTGCGCGAGCGCCACCAGGGCGTTGATCCCGGCCTCGCCGGTGATCACGCCGTTCAGCCGCACTTCGGCGATCGCGCGCGGGTTGTACGTGTGGTGCAGCACGGATCCGGTCGACCCGGCGGAGCCGTGGTACGAGACGAAGAAGACCGCGTCGAAAGAGTCGTCCAGGCCCTGCATCATGTACAGCGGCTTGTGCTTGCCGGACAGGTAACTCGCGTGACCGGTGAGCGCGTCCGGGCGCAGGTTCTGCATCGTCGAGTGCGAGTCGTTGACCAGGAACTCGGTCCCACCCGCGGCCAGCGCACCGTCGATCGCGGCGTTCACCTCGGCCTGCAACTGACCGCGGTAGTACTCGTACTCCGTGGCAGGCCCGCGTACCTGACCCCAGTCGACGACGCCCGCCGTACCCTCCATGTCCGTGGACAAGTAGACCTTCATCACCGCACCATACAAGGCCGTTTCGGGTCGAAGGCCCAGTCCTCGATCAGGTATTGCATCGCGATCGCGTCGTTCCGTGCGCCGAGTCCGTGCTTCAGGTAGAGCTCGTGCGCGGCGGCCAGTGCCTCGCGGTCGAGCTCGATCCCGAGTCCCGGAGACGTCGGTACGGCGATCTCGCCGCCGGTGATCCGCAACGGGTCCTTGGTCAGGGCCTGTCCGTCCTGCCAGATCCAGTGCGTGTCGAGCGCGGTGATCTCGCCGGGCGCCGCCGCGCCGACGTGGGTGAACATCGCCAGCGAGATGTCGAAGTGGTTGTTCGAGTGCGAGCCCCAGGTCAGCCCGAAGTCGTGGCACAGCTGGGCGACCCGGACCGATCCGGCCATCGTCCAGAAGTGCGGGTCCGCGAGCGGGATGTCGACCGCGTCGGTCCGCACGGCATGCGCCAGCTCACGCCAGTCGGTCGCGATCATGTTGGTCGCCGTCCGGAGGCCCGTCTGCCGCTTGAACTCCGCCATCGTCTCCCGCCCGGAGAACCCGGCCTCGGCGCCGCACGGGTCCTCGACGTACGCGAGGACGTCGTCCAGACCTTCGCAGACCGCAACGGCTTCGCGGAGCAGCCACGCGCCGTTCGGGTCCACGGTGATCCGTGCGGACGGGAAGCGCTGGTGCAACGCCCGTACCGCGTCGATCTCGACGTGCGGATCGAAGACACCGCCCTTGAGCTTGAAGTCCGCGAACCCGTACCGCTCCTGCGCCGCCTCGGCCAGCGCCACCACGGCCTCGGCGGTCAGTGCCGGTTGCCGCCGCAGCTGCGTCCACCGGTCGTCACCGGTGTCCATCGCGTACGGGAGATCGGTGCGCGTGGTGTCGCCGACAGAGAACAGATAACCGAGCACGGGTACGGCGGCACGCTGCTGCCCCTCGCCGAGCAACTCCGCGACGGGAACCCCGAGGTACTGACCGAGCAGGTCGAGCAACGCCGACTCGAGTCCGGTCACCGCGTGCACCGTCGTCCGCAGGTCGAAGGTCTGCAGCCCACGGCCGCCCGCGTCGCGGTCCGCGAACGTGGACGCGATCGCGCGGAGCAGTTGGCGGTACCGCGACAGCGGCTCGCCGATCAGGGAAGCGCCGGCTTCGCGGAGCGTCGTCGCGATCTTCTCGCCGCCCGGGACCTCGCCGAGCCCGGTGTTGCCCGAGCTGTCGGTGACGATCACGACGTTGCGGGTGAAGAACGGCCCGTGTGCGCCACTCAGGTTGAGCAGCATGCTGTCGTACCCGGCGACCGGCACGACCTCGACGGCGGTGACGGCCGGTGTCTTGGCCGGCGCTGTCATTTGACCTTGCCGATCAGCTCGGTGAGTTGCGCGACCTCGTCCGCGGTCAGGTCCTGCAGCGGCGGGCGGACCGGCCCGGCGGAGCGTCCGATCACGGTGACGCCGGCCTTGACGATCGAGACGGCGTACCCCTTGGTCTTGTCGCGGATGTCGAGATAAGGGAGCACGAACTCGTTGAGCTTTTGGTATACCGCCGTCCGGTCCTGCGCGAGGACGTCGGCGTGGAAGCCGAGCGCGAACTCGGGGACGAAGTTGAAGATCGCCGACGAATAGGTGCTGTAGCCGAGCTGCAGCAGTGGCAGCGCGAACGTCTCGGCCGTGGGCAACCCGCCGATGTACGTGAGCCGCTCGCCGACCCGGGCGTAGGTCCGCGTCATCATCTCGACGTTGCCGACGCCGTCCTTCAGGCAGACCAGGTTCGGGTTCCGGTCCGCGAGCTCGGCGACCGACACGTCGTCGAGGATCGCGTTCGCCCGGCTGTAGACCGTCACGCCGAGGCTCGTACTGCGGCATACCGCCGACACGTGCTCGATCAGACCACGCTGCCCCGCCTCGGTCAGGTACGGCGGCAGCAGCAGGATCCCGTCCGCGCCGGCCGCCTCGGCCGCCTGCGCCCCCGCGATCGCCGAGGCTGTCCCGCCGGTCGCCGGCGCGATCACCGGGACCCGCCCGTTCACCTCCGAGACGGCGACGCGGACGACCGTGTCGATCTCGGCAAGCGTCAGCGAGAAGCCCTCGCCGGTCCCGCCCGCGGCGAAGAGCCCGGCGACGTCGTACTGACTCAGCCAGGACAGGTGCTCCCGGTACCCGGCCTCGTGGAAGCTCAGGTCCGGGTGGAAGTGCGTCACGGGGAACGAGAGCAGCCCGGTCTTCAGCTGCGCGGCCAGTTCGGTGGGGGAGTAATGGGTCACGCCAGTCAGCGTAGGAACACTCGTGAATACCTGTCCAAGATCGTTTTTGGATCTAGTGATGCTCTGGGAGCATCGTGAGGACGCGCTGCAGTACTGGGCTGGTCGCGTCCCGCCTCCAGATCGCGTGCAGCTCGACCGGTTCGCCGGCGCCGTCCAGGTCGCAGTACGTGACACCCTCGACGCCCAGCCCGCGGGCGGCGGCCGGGACCAGCGCGACGCCGCGGCCCGCCGCGACCAGCAGGATCACGGTGAGTATCTGCTGGACCCGCTGCTCGATCCGCGGATGCGACTCGGCGAGGAACCGGACGGTCAGCTCATGGAAGTACCGGGCCTGGGTCGGTGAGTAGCTGATCACCTGCTCGCCCGCGAAATCGGCCGCCCGCAACGGGCGGCCGAGCATCGCGAGCCGATGGTTGCCAGGGACAACGGAACACAACGGCTCCCGGAACACGATCCGGGAGTCCAGGATCTCGGAGTCGAACGGCGGCCGCCCGAGTCCGAGATCGAGCTCGCCGCGCAGCAGGCCGTCGATCTGCCCCGGCGTGACCCGCTCGTGCAGGATCACGTCGACGTCCGGCAGTTCCTCGGACATCCGCCGCAGCAGCGGACCGAGCGTGCGGATCGCGGAGGTGGCGGTGAACCCGAGCCGGAGCGTCCCGGCTGCGCCCTGGTCGACCCGGCGGGCGAGATCGCCCGCGGTCTCGACGAGGGCGAGCAACCGCCGGGCCTCGGTGAGGAACGCCTGCCCGGCCTCGGTCAGCTCGACCTTGCGGTTGTCGCGTTCGAGTAGCCGGGCGCCGACGGCGCGTTCGAGTTTCTGCACCTGGCGGCTGAGCGGCGGCTGGGTCATGTTCAGCCGCTCGGCGGCGCGGCCGAAGTGCAGCTCCTCGGCGACGGCGACGAACGCGCTCAGTTGGTCGAGCGAAAACATGATTCCCGAAAGGTATCACTCGAGGCCTTATCGGCCTTGGACACGCATGATCGCGGTGTCCTGCGCTCACGCAATCCCACTCTCAGGCGACCGAGCAGTACCTCGCGTGTGGGCTGCGCACGCGCGACGACACGGCGTACCGGCGGACGGTCGATGCGGGTTCAGCCCGAATAGCGCCCGCTGGTGAGGCGGTGGCGGGTGTTGGCCAGATGCACCCGCGCCGCCGCCCGGGCCGCCTCGGGATCGGCGCGCTCGATCGCGGCGTGGATGTTCTCGTGCTCGTGGATCACCCGGGTGAGGTGGCCGGGATCGGACATCTCGTACGCCGGGTCCAGCTGAGTACGCGGCAGCATGATCATCATCGGCCCGAGTTCGCCGATCAGGTCGCTGTAGAACCGGTTGCCGGAGGCAACGGCAACCTTGAGGTGGAACGCGAAGTCGGCCGCCACCGAACGGCTCGGGTCGGCACCGACCCGCCGGAAGCCGTCGAGCGCCCGCTCGATCGCCTTCAGCTGATGAGCGGTACGCCGGCTCGCGGCCAGCCCGGCCGCCTCGCTCTCGACGCCGATCCGGAAGTCCATCAGGTCGAGCACGTCCCGGTGCGAGCGCACCTCGCGCAGTCCCGGCGTACGGTCCGGGACCTCGAGGACGAACGAACCGCGCCCCTGGAAGGTCTCCACCAGACCGGCCGCCTGCAGTCGCGAGACGGCTTCGCGGACGACGGTCCGGCTGACGCCGAACTCCTCGACCAGGCTGTTCTCACCCGGGAGCTTCTCGCCCGGCACGATCTGGCCGCCGAGGATCCGCTGCTTCAGGTCCTCGACGACCTGCTGGGCCAGACCGCTCACCGGAACTCGCACTTGTCGACGGTCCAGCGCGCGCACTGCTCGCTGGTGGTGAACCCGAGACCCGGCCGGTCCGGCACCAGCATCCGCCCGTCGACGGTCTCCAGGCGCTCATTGAACAACGGGTTCAGCCATTCGAAGTGCTCGACCCACGGCTCCCGCGGGTACGCCGCCGCGAGGTGCAGGTGGATCTCCATCGCGAAGTGCGGCGCCAACTGAAGACCGTGGTGATCGGCAAGCGTCGCGAGCCGGAGGAACGGCGTGATGCCACCGATCCGCGGTGCGTCGGGCTGGATGACGTCGGCGGCCCGTGTCTCGATCAGCCGCACGTGCTCGCCGACACTCGACAGCATCTCGCCGGTGGCGATCGGGGTGTCGAGCGCGGCCGCGAGCTGCGCGTGTCCCGCCGCGTCGTACGCGTCCAGCGGCTCCTCGATCCACACCAGGTCGAACTGCTCCAGCACCCGCCCGAGCCGCAACGCTGTCGGCCGGTCCCACTGCTGGTTCGCATCCACCATCAGCGGTACGCCGTCCCCGAGGTGTTCCCGCACCGCGTCGACCCGGTCCAGATCGATCCGCGGGTCGGGCTGGCCGACCTTGATCTTGATACCGCCGATGCCGTCGGCCAGTGACTTGGAGGCACGCTCCTTGACCTCCTCGATCGGTGCGTGCAGGAAACCACCGGAGGTGTTGTAGGCGCGGACCGAGTCCCGGTGCGCGCCGAGCAGCTTCGCCAGCGGGAGACCGGCGCGCTTGGCCTTCAGATCCCACAGTGCGATGTCGATCGCCGCGATCGCCTGCGTCGCGACGCCGGACCGGCCGACCGAGGCACCGGCCCAGAGCAGCTTGTCGTACACCTTCGCGATGTCCGACGGGTCCTCGCCGATCAGGTTCGCCGCGACCTCCTTCGCATGCGCGTACTGCGCCGGTCCGCCGGCCCGTTTGGAGTAGCTGAAGCCGATGCCGTGCTGGTCCTGCTCGGTCGCGATCTCCGCGAACAGGAAGACGATCTCGGTCATCGGGCGCTGGCGACCGGTCAGCACCTTGGCGTCACTGATCGGCTGGTCGAGCGGGAGGACGACGGAGGAGAGCTGCACGTGGCGGATGCGGTCCATGGCGAGTGATCGTACAAGTGCCCAGCTTGTCTGACAACGATGAGGGTTGACACCGCCGTAACACCAGGTGACCGTCCCGGAAACACCCAGCCGGGAAGCTGCTGCCCGCCGACAGCGTGGTCGTGCGCGACCTGCCGCCACTGGACTAGTCATCTGGGCGCCGTCATCTGGGGAAGGAAGCAGCCATGGACCTGTCGGAGCAACAGCTCCGGGCGTTCGCGTCGATCGACACGGACGCCGACTCCCGCATCTGGACCTGGGAGCTGCTCAGCCGGCTCGGGCAGAGCGGGATCCAGCCGAGTGATCCGCGCGTCCGGGCCGCGCTGGCCGATGTCGTCGACACCGGCGACCGCCTGGCCGGGCTCGGCATCCAGCCGGTGCAGATCGACCTCGACCAGTTCGCCGAGATCGCGCAGCACGGCGACGGGATGATCGGCCGGGCGCTGACCGGCGACCTGGCCGTCTCACCAGAGGAGTTCCAGGAGTTCGCCCGCGGCGTCGAGGCGGTGTACGCCGACCTGCTGCCGAACCGCGACGGCAACGTCGCCGACTACATCCCGACGCTGCGGGACGCCGATCCGGAGAAGTTCGGGATCGCGATCTGCACGGCCGACGGCCAGGTGTTCACGATCGGCGATGCCGACCAGGGGTTCAGCGTGCAGTCGACGTCGAAACCGTTCAGCTACGCGATGGCGCTCGAGCAGCTCGGTCCGACCGAGGTCCACCAGTGGGTCGGCCAGGAGCAGAGCGGCGGGACGTTCAACGACTACCGGCTGTCCCTCGGCGAGGGACGCAGGCCGCACAACCCGATGATCAACGCCGGCGCGATGGCAACGCTCGCACTCGTTGACCACGGCAAGCAGACCAGCGACCGGTTCCGCACGGTGCGCGACACCTGGACCAAGATGATGGGGCAGGCGCCGGGCTTCGATCAGGAGACGTACCTGGCCGAGAAGGCCACCGGTGACGGAAACCGTGGGCTGGCGAGCCTGATGAAGGCCGCGGACATGCTGAAGGCGGAGCCGGGGGAGGACGGCGCCGCCCGGACGGCCGACTTCTACTTCCAGATCTGTTCGCTGGAGGTGGACGCGCAACGGCTGGCCGCCGCCGGCGCCACGCTCGCGAACGGCGGCGTCGCACCGTACTCCGGTGAGCGGGTGTTCTCTCGCGAGACCGCCGGGCGGGTGCTGTCGGTGATGGGCCACAGCGGGATGTACAACGACTCCGGGACGTTCTCCGACCAGGTCGGACTGCCGGCCAAGAGCGGCGTGTCTGGCAACGTGATGATGGTGGTGCCGTCGAAGCGGCTGGCCGTGGTCACCTTCTCGCCGCGCCTGGACGGGGCCGGCAACTCGGTCCGCGGCGTCGAGGTCTGCAAACGGCTGGCCAACGACTTCGGCCTCCACCCGTACCGCGGCCTTGGCGCGGATCGTCAACTCGCCGGCGGCCTGAACACCGCCGACCGCCGGGCCGAAGTAGTAGGCGCCGCGCACCACGCACTGAGCGGCATGACCAGACCCGGCACCCGAACCACCACCGAGGCCACCGCAGACGGCTCCTCCGCCGACCGCACCACCACACCGGCGGCCAAGCGCAACGCCCCAACCGGTCGCCAGATCTGAGCAGGATCAGCTCGGCCGCGTTCTCCGGGGCGATCTTCGTTGCGACTCCGTCCGCTACACCATGAGGCTCTTGCTGTGTCCGACCCCTGGGTGAATCCTTAGGGGCCATGATCGAAGAGGCTCTCCCGCGCGTCGTTGGCGATCTTCAGGACCTGGGGACGCCTTGGGCGCTGGTCGGTGGTCTTGCTCTTTGCGTTCGGGCGGAGCCGCGACCCACGGCGGATATCGACATCGCCGTCGCCGTGCCCGACGACGCGACGGCGAAGGCGTGTGTCGATGACTTGCTCGCCGCCGGCTACCGGTTGAGCGAGGAGATCGTGCACGACCAGACCGGACGGCTTGCGACCGTGCGGCTGGATTGCCCTGCCGTTCACGAGGACGTGGGCCTCGACTTGTTCTTCGCGAGTTGCGGCGTCGAAGCCGAGGTTGTGGGAGCAGCGGAACCCCTGCAAGTTCCACCGGGCCTGAGCATCCCGGTCGCTCGCGTCGGGCACCTGATCGCGGTCAAGTTGCTCTGGCGGTCCGGTGAGAAAAGGGACCGAGACCTCCGCACGCTGCTCCGGCATGCCAACGCTGAGGATCTGGAGGAGGCACGTCACCTCATGGCTTTGATCGCCCAGCGCGGCCATCATCGCGGACGGGATCTCGGCGCAGCATTGGAGAACTGGCTGAGCGTTCCTTGAGGTCTGCGGATCCCCAGGCCATCACAATCCAGCGGCCCCCACCACGACGAGCGTGGCGGGGGCCGCTGGGTGCTGATTGTGATGGCCTGGCGGTACTTACTCGACCGTGACCGACTTGGCCAGGTTGCGGGGCTTGTCGACGTCGTGGCCGAGGGCGACCGCCGCGTAGTACGCGATGATCTGCAGCGGGATCGTCAGCAGGATCGGGTCCAGCTCCGCCTCGTTCTTCGGTACGACGATCTTCGCCGCGACCCCGTCCGGTACGTCGACGCCCGGGTGCGTGACGACGTACAGCGGGCCGCTCCGCGCGCCGATCTCGTGCAGCGCGCCGATGTTGCGGTCGAGCAGCTCGTCGTCGGGGACGATCGCGACGCTCGGAACGTCCGGCGAGATCAGCGCGAGCGGGCCGTGCTTCAGCTCGGAGGTCTGGTACGCCTCGGCGTGCCGGTACGAGATCTCCTTCAGCTTCTGCGCACCCTCGCGGGCGACCGGGTACCCACGCGTCCGGCCGACGAAGAAGAGCGATTCGTGCTGGGCGAGCCGGCCGGCGATCTTGGCCAGCTCCTCCTCCTGCGCGACGATCGCGGCGATGTCCTCGGGGAGCTTCTTCAGGCCGTCGATCAGCCGCCGGCCGTCGGCCGGGGAGACGTCCCGGATCCGGCCGAGGTGGATGCCGAGCATCGCGAACCCGACGGCCATGTTGGTCAGCGCCTTCGTGGACGCGACCGAGACCTCCGGGCCGGCGTGCAGGTACACGCCGCCGTCGACCTCGCGGGCGATGCTGGAACCGACCGCGTTCACCAGGCCGATCACGCGACCGCCCTTGCGCTTCAGCTCCTGCACCGCGACCAGGGTGTCCAGGGTCTCACCGGACTGCGAGACCGCGACGTACAACGTGTCCCGCTCGACGACCGGGTTGCGGTAGCGGAACTCCGACGCCGGCTCGGCGTCGGCGGGGATCCGGGCGACCTCCTCGATGAACTGCGCGCCCATCTGACCGGCGTAGTACGCCGAGCCGCAGCCGAGGATCTTGACCCGCTTGATCTCGCGCGCCTCGCGGGCATCCATGTTCAGGCCGCCGAGGTGCACGGTGTGGAAGCGCTCGTCCAGGCGGCCGCGGATGACCCGGCCGACGGCGTCCGGCTGCTCGTGGATCTCCTTCATCATGAAGTGCTCGTGCAGGCCGCGCTCGAACTCCTCGGCCTCCCACTCGACCGTCTTCGCGGTCTTGTTGGTGGGCGAGGCGTCCTGGGTGAAGGTGCGGTAGCCGTCGGCGCGGACGGTGGCCAGCTCGCCGTCGTCCAGGTAGACGACCTGGCGGGTGTAGCGGATCAGCGCGGCCGCGTCGGAGGCGACGTGCATCTCGCCGTCGCCGATGCCGAGGATCAGCGGGCTGCCGTTGCGGGCGACGACGATCCGGTCCGGGAAGTCGAGGTCGACGACGGCGATGCCGTAGGTGCCCTCGATCCGGCGCAGCGCGGCGAGCACCTTCTCCTCGAGGGTGGCGCCGTCGGACTGCTCGATCAGGTGCGCGAGCACCTCGGTGTCGGTCTCCGAGCGCAGCTTGACGCCGGCGTCCTCGAGCTGGGTGCGGAGCGCGCCGGCGTTGTCGAAGATGCCGTTGTGCACCACCGCGATCCGCTCGTTGCCGCTCGCGTGCGGGTGCGCGTTGTCCTTGCTCGGACCGCCGTGGGTGGCCCACCGGGTGTGGCCGATGCCGAGCTTGCCGCCGAACCGCTTGGGCAGTGACGCCTCCAGCTCGCGGACCCGGCCGGCGTCCTTGTGCACCTTCAGCTCACTCGATCCGAGGACGGCGACCCCGGCGGAGTCGTAGCCGCGGTACTCGAGCCGAGCCAGTCCGTCCACCAGGATGGGCGCGGCCGGCTTGGTGCCGACGTACCCGACGATTCCGCACATGTAATGGTGCCCCTTCGTAGGTTTTGCGGGAGAGGCCCGTCAGCCGTAGACGATCCGTCGCAGCTGCCGGGCGGAGAGTTCGGGTGAGCGAACCGGCCACTGCCGGAGCTCGGTGCCGAGGCGCGCGAAGATCTCGTCGTTGCGGGCGCCGTAGGTCTGCAGCTCACGGTGCCGGCGCCGGACGTACTCCTCGGTCGTCTCGGTGAAGTAGGCCAGTACGTCGGCGACCACGCGCCGCGCGACATCCGCCGACAGACCCGTCGTCCGGCTGACCTGGTCGGCCAGCTCGTCGACCGGCTCCACGGCCGCCGCCTCACTGATCACCCGTCAACCATGCAGTGTTTCCCGGGTCAGCGCAAAGCTTCTGCCCGAAATCGGGCAAATTCACTGCTTTGTCAGTAGTTAGAACAAGCCCGGTAGTTCAGAAGAGGTCCGGTGGTCAGAACAGGCGCAGTACGTCGGACTCCATGCCGCGGAGGACGTCGTAGTCGACCGTCAGGCACTCCAGGCCGCGGTCGGTGGCCAGGAACTGGGCCTGGGGCTTGATCAGCTGCGCGGCGAAGATCCCGCGGACCGGGGCGAGCAGCGGGTCGCGGTTGAGCAGCTCGACGTACCGGGTCAGCTGCTCGACGCCGTCGATCTCGCCGCGGCGCTTGATCTCGACCGCGACGTGCTTGCCGTCGGCGTCCCGGAGCAGCAGGTCGACCGGGCCGATCGCGGTCGGGTACTCCCGGCGTACCAGCGTCCAGCCCTCGCCGAAGGTGGTGACGTGTTCGGCGAGCAGTTCCTGCAGGTGCGCCTCGACACCGTCCTTGATCAGCCCCGGATCGGTGCCGAGCTCGTAGGCGGTGTCGCTGTGCACCTCCTCGATGGTGATCCGGAGCTCCTCACCAGCCTTGTTGGTGACGCTCCAGACGTTGTCCTCCTCGACCAGCTTGCACGGCGGCGACATCCAGTTCAGCGGCTTGTACGACCCGCCGTCGGCGTGGATCAGCACCGATCCGTCCGCCTTCACCATCAGTAGCCGCGGCGCCATCGGCAAATGAGCCGTCAGCCGCCCCGAGTAGTCGACAGAACACGTAGCAATCACCAAGCGCACGAGAAAGCACCGTAGTGCACGGACCGCTTCGGGTGGGAGGGTGGTGAGCATGATGCCGAAGGTGAGCGAGCGGGCGATCGCCGAGTACGACGCGGTCGCGGCGGGACTGGAGTCGGCCGGCGTGCTCCGGGGAAGCATGTTCGGTATGCCCTGTCTCAAGGTTGGCAAGAAGGTGCTCGCCGGGATGTTCGGCGACGCGATGACCTTCAAACTCCCGCCCGCGAAGCGTGCGCAGGCGCTCGCGCTGCCGGGCGTCGAGCAGTTCGATCCCGGCATGGGCCGCCCGATGAAGGAGTGGGTGAAGATCCCGCTCGACCAGTCGGTGGTCTGGCCCGACTACGCCGCCGACGCCCTGGAGTACGTCGGCCGATGAACCTCATGTGCCCGGCCCGGATCCTGCTGCTGCCCGGAGACACCCAGGACGCGGCCGTCGCGGAACGTGTCGCCCAGGTGTACGCCGGTCCGTTCGAGGCGGCCGCCGGTTCGCGACTGGCGGAGCGCCTCGGTGTCCAGCTGACCGTCGTACCGGAACTCACCCGGCACCCGGACGCGGAACTGCAGTCGATCGCGGACCTGCACCGCGGCGAGACGGTGGTCGTCCTCGGCCTGAACCTCGGCTTCAAACTCCCGGCGATCGTCGAGCACACCGGTGACGGCTGGACGCGGGTTCCTTCGGACAACGAGGTCACGCTCGCGGCGTACGAGCGGGCCGCGGACAAGTTCCGTGCCACGATCCCGGAGGATCCCAACCACGACCTGATCGACCTGCTCGCCGCCCGGGTCGGCCCGGGGGCGCGGGTACTGGAGCTCGGTAGCGGGACCGGCCGCGACGCCGCGGAACTGGAGCGACGCGGTTACGTCGTCCGGCGTACCGACGCGGCGCAGGCGTTCGTGGAGATGATGCGGGCGGACGGGTACGGCGCCGATCGGCTGGACGCCATCACCGGCGAGTACGGCGGTCCCTATGACGCGGTGTACTCCAGCGCGGTGTTCCTGCATTTCGACCGGGCGCAACTTGCCGGCGTACTGCGGAAGTCGGCGCGGGCCGCGAAGGTGCTCGCCTTCGCCACTCGCGAGGGCAAGGGGGAGGAGTGGTCGAACCGGCACCTCGACCTGCCGCGGCACTTCGTCCTGTGGCAGGAGGAGCCGTTGCGAGAGCTGCTGACCTCGACCGGCTGGACCGTCGAGCGCCTGGAGCGGACCGACTCCCGGATCGGCACGTGGTTCCAGGTCCTGGCGGTGCGGTCGTGATCCGGGCCGGGGTCGTGCTGCTGTCCGCGGACGGGATCGCGGCGATCGAGCGGGTGCGCGACGGCCGGACGTACCACGTGCTGCCCGGCGGTCAGGTGGAGGACGGGGAGAGCCCGGCCGAGGCCGCGCGCCGCGAGACGCACGAGGAGCTCGGGCTGCTGGTGAAGATCCGTGGCGAGGTCGCGGTCGTGCACTTCGGCGACAGCACGCAGCACTACTTCCTCGCCGAGCGGATCGGCGGCGAGTTCGGCACCGGTGACGGTCCGGAGATGGACAGCCCTGCCGACTCCGAGAGCGGCAGCTACCGCGCGGTGTGGCTGCCGCTGACCGGGCTCGCCGAGCGGCACCTCAAACCCCGCCCGGTCGCGGCCGCGCTGGAGGCCGCGCCGGATCCGCTCTGGCTCCTGGAGGGCTGGATGGAGACGCCGGTCGTGTACGACGAGGGCGTGTGAGCTTGACCTCCCCGGTGACGCAACTCATGGGCGGACCACCAGCAGGACTGGCATAGTGCACAGCATGGCTCGGGAACTGACGACAGTGGGTGTGGTAGGCCTCGGCACGATGGGCGCCGGGATCGCCGAGGTGTTCGCGCGCAACGGGCTGACCGTGGTCGGCGTCGAGCGTGACGAGGAAGCCGCGAGCCGCGGCCGCGGTCACATCCAGCACTCCACCGACCGGGCCGTGAAGCGCGGCAAGCTGTCCGTCGAGGACCAGCAGGCGCTGTTCGACCGGGTCACGTTCGCCACCTCGCTCGAGGCGCTCGCGGACTGCGACCTGGTGATCGAGGCAGTCGTCGAGCGGCTCGAGCTGAAGCGCGAGATCTTCGGCGCGCTGGACAAGATCGTCCGCGAGGACGCGATCCTCGCCACCAACACCTCGTCGTTGTCGGTCACCGAGATCTCGGTCGCGACCCAGCGTCCGCGGCGCGTCGTCGGCATGCACTTCTTCAACCCGGCGCCCGTGCAGGAGTTCGTCGAGGTGATCAAGACCGTCGTCACCGAGCCGGACGTGGTCGACGACGTGCAGGCGCTGGCCCGCCGCCTCGACAAGGTGCCGGTGGTCGCGGCCGACCGGGCCGGCTTCATCGCCAACGCGCTGCTCTTCGGGTACCTGAACCACGCGGTGTCCATGGTCGAGTCGAAGTACGCGACCCGGGAGGACGTCGACGCGGCGATGCGGCTCGGCTGCGGTTACCCGATGGGCCCGCTGGCGCTGCTCGACCTGATCGGCCTGGACACGGCGTACGAGATCCTCGACACGATGTACAAGCAGGGTCGCAACCGGCTGCACGCGCCGGCGCCGATCCTCAAGCAGATGGTCACCGCCGGGCTGCTCGGGCGGAAGACCGGCCGCGGCTTCTACACCTACGAGGCGCCGGACTCGCCGGTCGTCGTGGACGACGAGCACACGCCGTCGGTCTCGGCCGAGGGGCCGAGGACCCGGCCGATCAAGCAGGTCGGCGTGGTCGGATCCGGCACGATGGCGGTCGGCATCGTCGAGGTCCTCGCCAAGGCCGGGTACGACGTCCGGTACGTCGCCCGCGGTACCGAGAAGGTCGACAAGGTTCGCGCCGTGCTGGAGCGCTCGCTGGAGAAGGGCGTGCAGCGCGGCAAGCTCTCGTCGGAGGAGCGCGACGCGGCGCTGCGCCGGGTGACCGGTACGGCGAAGCTCGACGACCTCGCGAGTGTCGACCTGGTGATCGAGGCCGTGGTCGAGGAGCTCAGCGTCAAGCAGGCACTGTTCGAGACGTTCGACGAGATCTGCAAGCCGGGCGCGATCCTCGCGACCACCACCTCCTCGCTGCCGGTGATCGACCTGGCGATGGCGACCAAGCGGCCGGCCGACGTGGTCGGGCTGCACTTCTTCAACCCGGCGCCGGTGATGCAGCTGGTCGAGGTGGTCAGCACGGTCAGCACGTCGCCGGAGGTCGCCGACACGGTCGCCGGCGTGGCTGTTGCCGCCGGCAAGCACCCGGTGCGCTGCGGTGACCGGGCCGGCTTCATCGTGAACGCGCTGCTGTTCCCGTACCTGAACGACGCGGTCCGGATGCTCGAGGCGCACTACGCCGGGGTCGACGACATCGACGCCGCGATGAAGCTCGGCTGCCGCCTGCCGATGGGCCCGTTCGCGCTGCTTGACGTGGTCGGCCTGGACGTCTCGCTCGCCATCCAGCGCACGCTGTACCTGGAGTTCCGCGAGCCCGGCTTCGCCCCGGCCCCCCTCCTCGAACACCTGGTCACCGCCGGCTACCTCGGCCGCAAAACCGGTCGCGGCTTCCGCGACTACAGCTGACCCCAACTGGGGAGTCCTACCGCTCATATCCGGTGGATAGAGCTCCCCGGTCGCGGCTAGGGTGGCGGGGATGTTGACGGTTGAGGTGGGGGGCTCGTCGGTGCAGGCGCTGCTGGTCAGCGAAGGCGAGCCGCCGCGCGAGGTTCGGCTGGAGGAGCACCGGGATCTGCCCTGGCTCGTCGCGGCACCCGGGCTGGTGGAGGGCGATCGGGTTCGGGGTGCCCATCACCTCGGGTGGATGGACGTGTGCATCAGCCGCGAACTCGGCATGCCGTCACCGCCGGCGCTGTCGATGAACGATGCCGAGGCGGCTGGGACGGGGGAGTGGCTGCTGCTTGGGCAGCCCTCCGGGACCACGGTGTACGTCGGGATCGGTACGGGCGTCGGCGCGGTCGGGATCCGCGACGGCGAGGTTGTCGCGGTCGAGTTCGGCCACCGGACGTCGTACGGCGACAAGGTATGTGGCGGGTGTGGCCGGCGCGGCTGCCTCGATGCGCAGATCGGCGGCCATGCATTGCCGACACCGCTGCGGGCGGACGAGGCCGAGTTGGTCAGCACGTCCGTGGTTGACGCGCTGCGCGGTCAGGAGATCGCGATCGACCGGGTGGTCCTGGGTGGCGGCCTGTTGCGCGCGTACCCCGAGATCGTCGGCGCTGTCGAAGCCGCCGCCGATCTCGAGGTGGTCGGTTCGCGGTGCGCTCCGGAGTACAAGTCCGCCGCCTACCTGGGATTGCTCGCCGCTTACGGCTCCATCTCGGCGTAGTCGCCGCAGGGGCCGCCGCCGATGGCCTCCGCGAGGACGGTCTCCCGGCGGTCCGGCCGGATGAGCGGGTTGTAGAAGGCTGCGATCTCGACGCTGTCCTCCGGGACGTAGTGGAAGATCAGTGAGCGGCGGAAGCGGTCCGCGGTGCTGTTCGGCTTGGAGCCGTGCACGACGCTGCCGTGGAAGAACAGCACGTCACCGGCCGTCATCTTGGTCTGCACGTGGCTCAGGCCATCGGGTACCGGGACCTGTGCGGTGCTGAACGACTCGCTCAGGTCGGCCGGCTCGGGGCAGACCAGCTCGGTCCGGTGCGAGCCGGGGACGACCTTCAGGCCGCCGTTCGCCGAGTCGACATCGTCGATCGCGATCCAGGCGGCGAGGCAGGTCTCCGGTTCGGCGCGCAGGAACGTGTTGTCCTGGTGCAGCGCCTGGCCGCGAGCGCCCGGCGGCTTGAAGTAGAACATCGACTGCGCGGCCAGCGCCGGGCCGATCAGCGCCTGGACGACATCGATGATCCGGTCGTCGAGCATCAGCTCGAGCGCGATCCGGCCGGCCTCGGTGTCGGTCCGCCGGTGCGGGTGCACGAACCGGGGGTACTTCTTCAGCGGGTCGTCGTCGGGGACGCCGTCGTCGTGGCCGAGCGAGAGGTCCGCCTCGACCTGCTCCATGTAGACCTGCTTGATGCGCTCGACCTCAGCGGGTTCGAGCAGCTGGGGAACCTGGACGATGCCGTCCCGCTGGTAGATCTCGGTCACTGTCATGTCTTCAGAATGCGGCGGCCGGGCCCGGCCAGCGATAGTCTATCGAGCTGTGAACCTTCGATATCCTGCTGAGTCGCCACATCCGGCCGTGCGCCGGCTTGTGACCGGCGAGTTCGACGAAGGCCCTGAGTACGCCACGTTTCGGCGTCGCGGTACGACGGACTGGCTGCTGGTGCAGACGCTCGACGGCCGGGGACGATTCGGTCACGTCGCGGCCGAGCCCGGCACCGTCACACTGGTCCGGCCGGGGACCCTGCACGACTACGCCACGGTCGGGGACCGGTGGCGGTTCCGGTACGCGCACCTGAACCCGAAACCGGACTGGCTGCCGCTGCTCGACTGGCCGGAAGTTGCTCCCGGCATCGTTCAGCTGCGGCCCGCGACCGCCACCTTCGAGCGGATCGCCGAGCACCTGCGCGACGCCGTACGGCATCAGCACAGCGTGTTGCCGCAGGCCGAGCAGCTCAGCGCCAACTCGCTCGAAGCGGCGCTGTTGTGGTGCGACACCCAGAACCCGAAGGCGGTCCAGATCGACGACCGGCTGCTCCGCGCGATCGAACTCGTCGACCAGGACCTGACCGCGAACCTCGACGTACCCCGGCTGGCGCGCGCGGTGAATCTGTCGGTGTCCCGGTTCGCGCACCTGTTCCGCGACCAGCTCGGCGTCAGCCCGCAGCAGTTCGTCGAACGCCGCCGCCTGGACGCGGCCGCCCGCCTCCTCGAACTCACCAGCCGCTCCGTTGCCTCCGTCGCCGCGCAGGTCGGCTACGCGGACCCGTTGTATTTCGCCACCCGCTTCCGTCTACACACTGGATCAAGCCCCACGGAGTACCGCCGGAGGTCTTAGAGTTCTGCGCATGAGAACGCGTGCAGTGGTGGGGCTGGCGGTACTGGCCGTCGTGGGGCTGGGGGCGTGCGCGCCGGAGGACGACTCGTCCGCGTCGTCGACGCCGTCGGGAGCGGATGCCTGCGGCAAGGACAAGCTGGCGGTCACCACCGCCGGGAAACTGACGGTCGGGACCGACAAGCCGGCGTACGAGCCGTGGTTCAGCGACAACGACCCGAGCAACGGCAAGGGGTACGAGTCGGCCGTCACCTACGCGGTGGCGAAGAAGCTCGGGTTCGAGCAGGCCGACGTGAAGTGGCAGACGGTCCAGTTCAACACCGCCTTCGCGCCCGGACCGAAGGCCTTCGACCTGGACGTGAACCAGGTGTCGATCTCCGAGGACCGCCGCAAGGCCGTCGACTTCTCCTCCGGGTACTACGACGTGCGGCAGACCGTGATCACCACCGCAGGGAGCAAGATCGCGAACGCCAAGTCCGTCGCCGAGCTCGCCGGCGCCAAACTCGGTGCCCAGGTCGGTACGACGAGCTACACGGCGCTGCGGGACCAGGTGAAACCGCAGCAGACGCCGGCCGTCTTCGACACCAACGACCTGGCGGTCCAGGCGCTGAAGAACAAGCAGATCGACGGCATCGTGGTGGATCTGCCGACCGCGTTCTACATGACCGGGGCGCAGCTCGACGACGGCAAGATCGTCGGTCAGCTGCCGTCGTCGAGCGGGCAGGCCGAGCAGTTCGGCTTCGTGCTCGCGAAGGGGTCGAAGCTGACCGGCTGCGTGACCCAGGCGGTCGACGCGCTGAAGGCCGACGGCACGCTGGCGAACCTGCAGAAGCAGTACCTCACCGAGTCGGGCGCCCCCGAGCTCTCGTGACCGAGCGCAGCGAGCGAACAAAAAAACCCAGCAGCATCGCTCATGCCGGAGGCGAGCGGAGCGAGGTGGAGGCGTGAGCGAGCGCAGCGAGCGAACTATTCAGCACCGCGTCGACTGGCGGCCGTCGGCGCTGCAGTTGGAGCGGATCGCGTACCGCCGCGGGCAGGCCCGGCGCTCGACCCTGATCGCCGTGGTCAGCTCGGTGGTGCTGCTCGCACTGGTTGTCGTCGGCATCGGTTCGACGCCCGGCTGGCCGCGGGTCCGGGCGACGTTCTTCGACGTGCACCGCGGCTGGGAGGCGCTCCCGGTCGTTGCCCAGGGCCTCTGGCTGAACATCCGGGTGATGCTGGTCTGCGCGGTCCTGATCGTCGTCTTCGGTCTGACGCTGGCGGTCCTGCGGACGCTGCGGGGCCCGATCTTCTTCCCGTTGCGGGTGTTCGCGGCGGCGTACACGGACGTCTTTCGTGGGCTGCCGCTGCTGTTGGTGATCTTCCTGCTCGGCTTCGGCGTACCGGCGCTGCAGTTGCGCGGCCTGCCGAACCAGGCGGTGATCTGGGGCGGCGCCGCGCTGGTGCTGACCTATTCGTCGTACGTCGCCGAGGTGTTCCGGGCCGGCATTGAGTCGGTGCACCCGTCGCAACGGGCGGCCGCTCGCTCGCTCGGTCTGTCCCACCGCCAGACGCTGCGGTTCGTCGTCCTCCCGCAAGCGGTCCGGCGCGTGCTGCCGCCGCTGCTGAACGACTTCGTGAGTCTGCAGAAGGACTCCGGCCTGATCGCGGTGCTCGGGGTGATCGACGCGATCCGCGCCGCCCAGTTGGAGACGGCCGAGGACTTCAACTTCACGCCGTACGTCGTCGCCGGGCTGCTGTTCGTCGCGCTGACCATCCCGCTGACCCGGCTGACCGATTACGTCGCGCGCCGCCAGGGCTGGTACGGCGGGGGAGGTGGACCGGTGTGACCCTGCTCAATCTCCGTGGAGTGCGCAAGGCGTACGGCGAGAACGTCGTACTGGACGGGTTCGACCTGGACGTCGAGGCGGGGGAGTGCGTCGTGCTGATCGGCGCCTCGGGGTCCGGGAAGTCGACGCTGCTGCGGTGTGTGAACCTGCTCGAGACCGTGGACGACGGTGTCGTCGAGCTGGCCGGCGTGGACATCACGGATCCGCGGGCCGACGCGGACAAGGTGCGGTCCGGGATCGGGATCGTGTTCCAGTCGTACAACCTGTTCCCGCACCTGACCGTGCTGGACAACATCACGCTCGCCCCGATCCGGGTGCACCGGGTACCGCGGGACGTGGCCCGGTCCCGCGCGCTCCAGATGCTCGCGCGGGTCGGACTCGCCGACAAGGCGGGCGCGAAACCCGACGAGCTGTCCGGCGGGCAGCAGCAACGCGCCGCCATCGCCCGGGCGATGGTGAACTCGCCGCAGCTGATGCTGCTCGACGAGGTCACCTCGGCGCTCGACCCGGAACTCGTCGGCGAGGTCCTCGACCTGCTCCGCGAGCTGAAGTCCGAGGGGATGACGATGCTCGTCTGCACCCACGAGATGGCCTTCGCCCGCGAGGTCGCCGATCGGGTCTGCTTCCTGCACCACGGCCGCCCACTGGAAGTCGGCCCGCCCGCGCAGGTCCTGGAGGATCCGCGCGAGCCCCGTACCCGCGAGTTCCTCAGCCGGATCCGGACCTAACGCGTCAACGCGACGACAGGTAGGTGAGGACGGCCATCACGCGGCGGTTGTCGTCCTCGGACGGCGGCAGGTCGAGCTTGGCGAAGATGTTGTTGGTGTGCTTGCTGACCGCCTTCTCGGTGACGAAGAGCGCGCCGGCGATCGCGGCGTTCGAGCGTCCTTCGGCCATCAGCCCGAGGACCTCGGACTCCCGCGGGGTCAGCCGGCTGATCGGTTCGTCGCGGGTGTTGCGGGCCAGCAGCTGACCGATCACGTCCGGGTCCATCGCGGTGCCGCCGGCCGCGACCCGGCGTACGGCATCGAGGAACTCGGCGACATTCGAGACCCGGTCCTTCAGCAGGTACCCGACGCCGCCGCCGCCACCGGTGAGGAGCTCGCGCGCGTAGAGCTGCTCGACGTACTGCGACAGCACCAGGATCGGCAGGCCCGGGACCTGGCTGCGGGCCTCGATCGCGGCCCGCAGGCCCTCGTCGGTGAACGTCGGCGGCAGCCGTACGTCGACCACCGCGACGTCCGGGCGGTGTTCCACCAGCGCGGGCACCAGCCGGGGTCCGTTGTCGACCGCCTCGACCACCTCGAAGTCGTGCGCCTCCAGCAGGCGGATCAGGCCGTCCCGGAGGAGGGCGTGGTCTTCAGCGATGAGGACTCGCAAGGCAGCTCCATGATCACGGTGGTCGGCCCGGCGTTCGGGCTCACCACGGTCAACGTACCGTCGAAGGCGGCCAGCCGCCGCTCGATACCGTACAGACCGCCGCCGGGCTTGACGACCGCGCCACCCACGCCGTCGTCGCCGACGATCATGTGCAGCTTCTCGTCCTCGTGGGTGATCTGGATCCAGGCGTTCGTGGCGGCCGAGTACTTGACCGCGTTGGCGAGGCATTCGGCGACCGCGAAGTACGCCGCGGACTCCACCGGCGCCGGCGGCCGGCCCGGGACGTCGAAGGTGACGTCGACCTTGAACGGGCAGGTCAGCGCGAGCGCCTTGACCGCGCCTTCGAGCCCGCGGTCGGCGAGCACCGGCGGGTGGATCCCGCGGACCAGGTCACGCAGCTCGGACAGCGCCGTACTCGCGGACTCCCGGGCCTCGGTGAGCAGCGCCGCGGCCTGGGCCGGATCGCGGGCCACCATCTCCTCGGCCATGCCGAGGTTCATGCTGAGGGCGGCCAGGCGGGCCTGGGCGCCGTCGTGCAGGTCACGCTCGATCCGGCGCAGCTCGGCCGCCTGGGTGTCGACGGTCTCGGCGCGGGACTCGGCCAGCTCGCGGACCCGCATCGCCAGCTTGGCGCTCTCGGTCGGGCCGAGCAGCGACCGGGCCAGGAACGCGTTCGCCTTGAGCAGCCGCTCGCCGGCCGCCTGCCAGATCAGGAACGCGATCAGCGCGACCGGCATCAGCAGGAAGCTGGACCAGAAGTTGACCGTGAAGAGGCCACCGAACGGCTCGGTGAAGACGCCCTCCGGGGTGACGCCGACGAGCAGCGGGTAGACCAGGTAGAACGCCATCGCGAAGAACAGCACGGCGCTCAGCAGGCAGAGCGTGAACCCGAAGACGGCGTTCACCAGCAGCCAGACGATGTCCCGCCAGGTCTGCGGGTCGGTCATGATGGTCCGGATCCGCATCAGCGTGCCGGGCATCGGGGGCTGCTTGTACGGCCGGGGAATGCGCTCGCCGAGGAAGCCGGACAGCATCGTGCGGTGGCAGTTCGCGAACCAGCGGGTCGCCGGGACGAACACCAGCAGCATCGGGATGCCGACCCAGACCACGATCAGTGGCACGGACACCACGGACAGCACGAAGAACGCGATCCCGACCTCGGCCAGGATCGCGAGGAACAACGCGACCCAGGGCTGGGCGAGCTTCGGGTACCGCATCGGCGGCGGTGCCTCGGTGACGGCGACGGTGGTCATGCCTCCATCATGACCGAGCGTGAGGCCCGGAGCAGTGGAGTTATCCCCCCAATGTCCCGGGGCCCTGAGACCCCGGCGGATCCGGGTAGTAGCACTCGTGTGCGGAGCCGTTATGCGATCGAGACTTGATGCTGTACGTTGGCCGCGGCTGTACGCCCAGGCCTCCCCCCGCACCCGAAGAAGAGGACCTGATGGCTCAGCCGATCGTGTCACCTGTTGCTACCCGCCGCTCCGATTTCTCCCCGCTCTTACGCGAGATCAAGGCCGCGGGCCTGCTGGAGCGCCGTACTGCGGCGTACGCGATGGCCATCGGCATCAACATCGGCCTGACGGCTCTGACCTGGGCGGCGATCGCGACCGTCGGGGCGTCGTGGTGGGTGGTGCTGCTCGCCCTGCCGCTCGGGATCCTGACCACGCGGGCGGCGTTCTTCGGGCACGACGCCGGTCACCAGCAGATCGCCGGCTCGCGCAAGCTGCACGACTGGATCGGCATGCTGCACGGCAACCTCCTGCTCGGCATGAGCTACGCCTGGTGGAACGACAAGCACAACCGCCACCACGCGAACCCGAACCACACCGACAAGGACCCGGACGTCGGCGAGGGCGTACTGGTCTGGACCCTCGAACAGGCGTCGGGCCGCAAGGGTCTCGAGGGCTGGCTGACCCGCAACCAGGCGCGGATCTTCTTCCCGCTGCTCACCCTGGAGGGCTTCAACCTGAAGGTCTCGAGCATCCGGTTCCTGCTCGCCCGGCGCCGCGAGCAGCGCGTCGAGCTCGGGCTGATGGCCGCGCACCTGGCCATCTACCTCACCGCGCTGTTCCTGATCATGTCGCCGGCCCAGGCGCTGGTGTTCGCGCTCGTGCACCACATGATCTTCGGGCTGCACCTCGGCAGCGTGTTCGCGCCGAACCACAAGGGCATGGAGATGCCCGATGCCGACAGCAACTGGGGTCACCTGGAAAAGCAGGTGCTGACGTCGCGCAACGTGAACGGCGGTCTGGTGACCGACTGGATGATGGGCGGGCTCAACTACCAGATCGAGCACCACCTCTTCCCGAGCATGCCGCGCGCCAACCTGCGGTTCGCCCAGCCGATCGTCCGGGCGTACTGCGAGAAGGTCGGAATGCCCTACGTTTCAACGGGTTTGATCGATTCGTACCGAATGGGGTTGCGCCATATGCACGCCGTCGGTGAGGAACTTCGAAGCAATGCCTGACAACCGCTAGCGACCCCTAGGCGACTCAGTCGCACGTCGGTTACGGTCTCCCCTCTCGGGGCCGCCCACTCTTTGTGAGGAGACCTTTCATGGCCGATAGATCCGGTCTGAGTCGCCGCGGTTTGTTAGGCGCTGTCGCCGGCGTGACCGCTGCCTCCGCACTGACCGCCGCGCCCGCGTGGGGCGCCGACGACCTTCGGCCGGGTGCGGTGACCCGGCCGAAGCTGGACAGGTACGACCGGCAGATCGTGTCCGGCCTGTCCTCCGATCGTGCCCTCGAGCACCTCCAGGTGCTGTCCGAGCACATCGGTCCACGCATCGGCGGTACGGCGAGCGAGAAGCGTGCCGCGGACTACATCGCCAGTCAGCTCGACAAGTTCGGCTACCGGACCCGGCTCGAACCGTTCCCGGTCGCGGACAAGTTCCTCGCCCAGATCACCGACGTCCGTGGCCTGCTGCCGGACGACCTGTGCTGGCAGGCCGGCGCCGCGCCTGGCGGCAAGCTCGACGTCACCGTCCAAGGCCCGGTGCGGGACGTCGGGCCGGCGACCGCGCCGGTCTGGCCGGCCGATGTCGCCGGCTCCGTCGTGATCGCCGACGACACGGCCGCGGCCCGGCCGGCCCTGGTCGCGGAGGCCGCCGCGCGTGGTGCCGTCGGCGTGATCCTGCTGCCGGCCGACCAGGTGTACCCGCGCCGCGCGTCGGCGTTCTCCCCGAGCGGCCTCACCGACGCCCCGATCCCGGTGATCGGCGTCGCCCAGGTCCAGAAGCGCCTGATCCGCGAGGCCCTCGCCGTGGTCACCTCGTTGCCGTTGAAGATCAGTACGACGGCACATCGCGGACTGATCTCGAACAACGTGATCGGCGAGCGCCGCGGCAAGTCCGGCGCGAACGGGCCGATCGTGATGGTCAGCGGCCACTACGACACCGTCCCGGGCGCACCCGGCGCGAACGACGACGGCTCCGGGACCGTGCTCACGATGGAGTTGGCGCGCGTCTTCAGCCGGATCCCCACCGACGCGACCTTGCGATTCGCCCTCTGGGGCTCGGAGGAGCAAGGCCTGATCGGCTCCCGGTACCACGTCGCGCAGCTCGCCCAGGACCAGCGCGACCGCTACGCCGCCGTCTTCCAGAACGACATGGTCGCCACGAGTTGGGACCCGGCCGTCACCTACTGGCTGTTGTCGTTCACCGGACTCGCCAACACCGCGACCGACGCCGTACGGGCCGCCGGGCAACGGCTCGGGTACGACGCTCAGCTCGTCGGACCCGTGCAGCGTGGGGCGTCCGATCACCAGTCGTTCCAGGAGGTCGGGATCGCGTCCGCCAACTTCTCGTGGCGTGGCGAGCTGGCGCCGTCGTACCTCGAGCCGCCGTACCACTCGCCGGAGGACACCATCGCGAAGAACGTCAGCCTGGAGCGTCTTCAGGTGTCGATGGAGCTGATCGGCTGCGCGACGTACGAGGTCGCGCGCGGCTGAGCCCGGGGCGAGCAACGCAGGGTGACCTGGGTCATAGGACTAGCCTTGAGGGGCTATGTCGCGCAGGAAGCCTTCCAAGTGGCAGCGGCCGGTCAGCGACCGGCCGCTGCTCGGCGGTACCCAGAGCCGTGAGGTGAAGGCCGGCGGTGAGTGGATCGTCCGGCGGGTGTCCGGGTCCGCGTCCGCGAAGTCTTACCGCTGCCCGGGCTGCGACCAGCAGATCCCGCCGGCCACGCCGCATGTCGTCGTGTGGCCGGAGAACCCCAGCCTGCTCGGTGCGATCGGCGGTGCGCAGTCGCTGGACGAGCGGCGCCACTGGCACACCGCGTGCTGGCAACGGAGCCGTTGAAAGGTGTCTGCATGAAGCTCCCGGTGACGTCGTACGGCGAAACTGGTACGCCGGTCGTGGTGATGCACGGGCTGTTCGGCTCGAGCCGGAACTGGATGACCGCGGCCCGGCGGCTCGCGGACCGGCACCGGGTGTTCGCCTTCGACCTGCGCAACCACGGCACCTCGCCGCACGTCGACACGATGAGCTACCCGGAGATGGCCGACGACGTCCGGGAGACGATCGAGTCGCTCGGGGTCGGGCCGGTCGCGCTGGTCGGGCACTCGATGGGCGGCAAGACGGCGATGCTGACGGCGCTGCGGCACCCGGCGGTGGTGGAGCGGCTCGTGGTCGTCGACGCGGCGCCGGTCGCGTACCCGCCGGCGTTCGTGGAGTACGCGCGGGCGATGCGGGACGCGGATCTGTCGTCGGTGACCCGGCGCGCCGACGTCGACGCGCAGCTCGTGGACGCCGTACCGACGCCGGGGACGCGGGCGTTCCTGCTGCAGAACCTGATCCTCGACGACGCGGGCGCGCGCTGGCGGCCGAACCTGCCGGTGATCGAGGCCGCGCTGCCGGCCATCTCCGGCTGGCCCGCCGACACGGCCGGCCTGGTGTACGACGGGCCGACCCTGTTCATCTACGGCGGCAAGTCGGACTACGTCCAGCAGGACCACCGTGCGACGATCGCGGAGTACTTCCCGCAGGTCCGGTACGCCGAGGTTCCGGAGGCGGGCCATTGGGTCCACGCCGAGCGCCTCGACGACTTCCTGGACGCGCTCGTGCCGTTCCTTCCGTGAGGTTGGTAAACGTTTGTTCGTAATCCATTGACCTCCGACTGAAGTCGTCGGTAAGTTTTCAACCCAGTTCCTGCAGGATCCACGATCTGGGTTGGTGGTAGCGATGGTGGTCCGGACCGGCGCACAGCGGCTGGCCGACGACCCGGGGTTGGTGCCCGACGGGCGCCTGGGACTGATCACGAACTTCACCGGCGTGCTGCCGGACCTCACGCCGACCTCGGTCGCGTTGCGTGCGGCCGGTCTGCCGGTGACGGCGTTGTTCGGTCCCGAGCACGGCCTCCGGGGTACGGCGCAAGCGGGTGCGAGCGAGGGCGAGGGAGTGGATCCCGACACCGGGCTCCCGGTGTTCGACACGTACCGGCGGCAAGGTCGTGAGCTCGACGACCTGTTCTCCGGTGTCGACGTCCTGCTCTTCGACATCCAGGACATCGGGACACGGTTCTACACCTACGTCTGGACGATGTACGACTGTCAGCAGGCCGCCGCGCGGCTCGGCAAGCCGTTCGTCGTCCTGGATCGGCCGAACCCGCTCGGCGGTGTCCGGGTCGAAGGGCCGGTGCTGCAGCCCGGGTTCGAGAGTTTCGTCGGCCGGGCGCCGATCCCGCTCCGGCACGGGCTGACGGCGGGCGAACTGGCCCTGCAGCTGGGCCCGGCGACGGTGGTCGAGCTCGAGGGCTGGACGCGGGACGCGCGTGGCGTCGAGCCGTGGGTGCCGCCGTCGCCGAACATGCCGACCCCGGACACCGCTTTGGTATACCCCGGCACCGGCCTCTTCGAGGGCACGAACCTCAGCGAGGGCCGCGGGACCACGCGGCCGTTCGAGACGATCGGTGCGCCGTACGTCGACGATCGGCTGGCGCCGGCGTTGCGGGACTGCGGGTTGCCGGGCGTGATGTTCCGGCGGACCTGGTTCGAGCCGGTGTTCAGCAAGTACGCCGGACAGGCGGTGTCCGGCGTACAACTGCACGTCGTGGACCGGGACGCGTTCGAGCCGGTGCGGACCGCGCTGGTGATGCTCCGGGTGCTGAACGAGTTGTACGCCGACGACTTCGGGTTGCTGCCGTCACTCGACAAGCTGTGGGGCTCGGACTCGCTGCGGAAGACCCTCGAGGCGGGCGAGGACCCCGTCGAGCTCTTGCCTGCGGCAACCACACCGGCCGGGTGGGTACGACCCGGCGTACTGCGCTACGAAGGGACCCCTGCCTGATGATCCGTTCGTTCCAGGTCGGCGACGGGCCGGCGCTGGCCGCGGCCTGGACGGCCGCCGCGCCGGCCGACCCGATCAGCTACCAGCGCTTCCGCGACCTGTTCCTGCTCGACCGCAACTTCGACGCGGCCGGTCTGCAGGTGGCCGTGATCAATGATCAGATCGTCGGCGCCGCGTACGCCGTCCGCCGGCTGATCGCCGCCGACGGCGACGATCTCGAACCGGAATCCGGCTGGATCCCGTTCTTCTTCGTGCACCCGGACCACCGGCGGCAGGGTGTCGGTCGCGCGCTGTTGACGGCGGCAACGGACTGGCTCCGCTCCGAGGGGCGGTCGGAGGTCTACTTCTCGTCGTACACGCCGAACTACTTCCTTCCCGGCCTCGACGCGGACCGCTACCCGGAAGCCGCCCGGCTGCTCGGCGCGATGGGCTTCGAGCGCCGGTACGACGCCGTCGCGATGGACCGCGGACTGGTGGGGTATGCCATTCCGGGCGACGTGCGCAAGCGCATCGACGCGCTGACGGCCGAGGGCTACAGCTTTGGTACACCGTCCGACGACGAGCTGACCGCACTGATCGCGATCGCCGGCGCGGAGTTCAATCCGGACTGGGCCCGCGCCATTCGCGAGGGCGTCGTCGCCGGTCTACCACTGGATCGGATCGTGGTGGCACGCCAACCCGATCGAGCACCTCGAGCACGGTCTGGCGGGGCGATCCTCGGCTGGGCGATGCACGGGACCTATGAAGGCGTGATCGACCGCTTCGGTCCGTTCGGGGTGCTGCCGGCATCCCGCGGAACCGGCCTCGGCAACGTGCTGCTGCACCTGACGCTCGAGCGGATGGTCGCCGCCGGCGCCCACAGCGCCTGGTTCCTGTGGACCGGGGAGAAGTCCGCGGCCGGGCAGCTGTACCTGAAGACGGGTTTCGAGATCACCCGCACGTTCACCATCCTCCGGGCGCCGTTGCTCCCGGCTGGCGGGAAGGAATGACATGAGGATTGCCAAGGGTTTGCGGCTGGCCGTGGCGCTGGGCGTGCTCGCCACGGGCGCTGCCGCGTGTGGCGGCGGCAGCGGTTCGGGCGGAGGTGGCGACAAGGTCGAGCTGACCCTGCTCAGCCACTACAGCGACGGGCCGTCCAAGGACGGGCTGGACAAGATGATCCAGCAGTGGAACAAGGAGAACCCGAAGATCCAGGTGAAGGCACAGGTGGTCAAGTTCGACGACCTGCTGACCACGCTCACCGTCCGCCAGACCGGCGGCCGCGGCGCGGACATCGTCAGCGCCTACGGCCTGTGGGGCGGCCAGCTGATGAAGGCGAACGTCGTCGCGAAGGTGCCTGACGACATCGCCGGCAAGATCAAGGCGGAGTACAGCCCGGCGGCACTCGGCGCGGTGACCACCGGCGACACGCTGCTCGGCTACCCGACCGAGCTGAACACCTACGTGCTGTTTTACAACAAGAAGATCCTCGCCGCGGCCGGCGTGACCAAGCCGCCGACGACCTGGGCCGAGCTCGCGGACGCGGCCAAGAAGACCGTCAAGCGGGATGCCAAGGGCAACATCCAGGTCGAGGGTCTGAGCCTGATCCAGGACGGCGACAACAAGTCCGTGCATCCGTTCCTGTCGCTGCTCGACTCGGCCGGCGGGAAGTTCCTCGGCGCCGACGGTACGCCGGAGTTCGACAACGCCGCCGGGAAGTCGGCGCTGAAGTTCGAGGCCGACCTGGCCGCGGCCAAGGCGACCAACCCGTCGATCATGCCGACCAAGCAGTTCCGCAGCGGCGGCGTCGCGATGGCGATCCAGGCCGGCTGGTGGATCGGCAGCCTGAAGACCCAGATGAAGGACAAGTACTCCGACGTCGGCGTGACCGCGATCCCGGGGCCGACCGCGGGTAGCAAGGGCTCGCTGGCGTACGGGTTCTTCATGGGTGTCAACCAGCGCAGCAAGCACGCCGACGAGGCGTGGAAGTTCCTGACCTGGATGAACGAGCACAAGGCCGACAGCGGGAACGTCACGGAAACCGGGAAGTGGCTGGCCGACCAGGGCCTGATCCCGCCGCGCACCGCGGACCAGGCGGAGTACAAGAAGACGTTGTCGGACCCGAACCTGGCGCCGATCTACGACGCGGCGACGTACGCGATGCCGGAGCCGAACCAGCCGGGGGCGTACGAGGCGAAGACGGCGCTGCACAACGCGATCATGGGCGTGCTTGCCGACGGCAAGAACCCTGACGACGCACTGGCGCAGGCCGCGAAGGCGGTCAAGCCGCAATGACGACCGCGGTCGGGAGGGTCGGTGCCGTCACGGCACCGGCCCGCCAGGTCGGAAAGCTGCATCGCGAGGGGCGTGCGGCGTACCTGTTCCTGTCGCCGGCGCTGGTGTTCTTCACGATTTTCCTGATCCTGCCGTTCATCTTCGCGATCGTGCTGGCGTTCTCGGACTGGGGCGGGTTCGACCTCGGCACGATGAAGTGGGCCGGGTTCAAGAACTTCGGCGACGTCCTGAGCTTCGACGGGACGTTCGTGAAACCGATCCTGGTGAACACCCTGCTGTTCGCGTTCGGTTCCGTGTTCCTGGCGACGTTCGGGTCGGTGCTGGTTGCCTACTGCATCGACCGGCTGTCGTTCCAGGGGTTCTGGCGGGTGCTCTACTTCCTGCCGGTGGTCGCCACGGTGGTGGCGATCGGCAACGTCTGGAAGATGATGTACCAGCCGGCCGGACTGATCAACGGGGTGCTGAACAAGCTCGGCGTGAACAGCATCGGTTTCCTGTCCGACTCGTCGTACGCGCTGCCCTCGGTGACGGTCGTGCACGCCTGGGCGTCGATCGGGGGCGCTGTCCTGATCCTGACCGCCGGTTTGAAGGCGATCCCGGAGATGTACTACGAGGCGGCCGAGGTCGACGGGGCGAACTCCTGGAACATGTTCTGGTCGATCACGTTGCCGCTGCTGCGGCCGGCGCTGCTGTTCGTGCTGATCACCCAGTTCATCGGCGGTTTGCAGTCGTTCGCGCTGATCATCGTGATGACGGGTGACGGCGGGCCGGTGAACGCGACCAACGTGGCGGCCTTCGAGATGTACCAGCGGGCCTTCAAGTACGGCGCCTGGGGGACGGCGAGCGCGATGGCGATGGTGCTGTTCGTGATCATCCTCGCGATCACCCTGCTGCAGCTGTGGATCGCCCGGCGGCGCGGAGAGGAGACCTCGTGAAACGGCGCGGAAAGTTTCCGTGGTTCGCGTACCTGGTGGTGATCCTCGGCGCCGTCGCGATGGTGATGCCGTTCCTGGACATGGTGATGAGCTCGTTCAAGGGCCCGGGGGAGTACGGCGTGATTCCGTACCGGCTGCTCCCCTCGCACTGGGACTTCTCGAACTACCGGGAGGCGTTCTCCCAGCTCGAACTGCCGCGGTTGTTCCGGAACAGCGTCATCGTCACGGTCAGCGTGACGATTTCCGTGCTGGTCACGTCCGGGATGGCCGGGTACGCGCTGGCGAAACTGCGGTTCCGCGGCCGCGCGGTGATTTTCCGTTTCATCCTCGCGACGATGATGCTGCCGCCGTTCCTGCTGCTGATCCCGACGTTCCTGATCATGCTCAACTGGCCGTTGGCCGGCGGCAACGACATCCTCGGGCGTGGTGGCGACGGCGGGCTGACGACCAGCCTGATCTCGCTGATCCTGCCGTTCACGGTCAGCGGTTTCGGGATTTTCCTGATGCGCCAGTTCATGGTGTCGCTGCCGGACGAGATGCTCGAGGCCGCCAAGATCGACGGCGCCAACCAGTGGCAGACCTGGCGGCTGATCGTGCTGCCGCAGACCAAACCGGTCGCGATCACGCTCGGACTGATCACCTTCATCGGGACCTGGAACGAGTACATCTGGACGTTGCTGATCTCGTCGTCCGATCCCGATCTGCAGACCTTGCCGGTGGGCATCCAGTTGCTGCAGAGCTTCCTCGACCCGGACCGCACGATGCCGATCGTGATGGCCGGTCTGGTGATCAGCACGCTCCCCGTGCTGGTCGTGTTCCTGATCTTCCAGAAGTACTACGTGCGTGGCGTCGTACTCAGTGGCCTGAAATGAGGAGACCCTTGTGACCAGAACAGTGCTCGCCATCGGCGCCCACATCGGCGACATGGACCTGACCGCCGGGCCGACGCTGGCCAAGCTCGCGCTGGAGGGCGCGGCCACCACGATCGTCGCCCTGACCCCGGGCGAGCGCGGTCACCCGCGGCTGTCGCCCGCCGAGTACAAGAAGCAGAAGATCACCGAGGGCACGGCGTTCGCGGAGGCGATCGGTGCGGACTTCGCGGTCCTGGACCACAGCGACGGTTTCCTGCCCGACACCGACGACGTCGCGCTGCAGCTGGCCCGGATCATCCGCGAGAAGCAGCCCGACACGATCATCACCCACTGGAAACACTCCATCCACCGCGACCACGAGCACACCTCCGTCCTGGCCGAGCGCGCTCGTTTCCTGGCTGGCCTCCCGATCGAGTCCACGGACGACTTCGCCGCGATGACGCCGTACGCCGAACTGGCCGCGCAACTCGCCGAGCTCCCGCGGCACGGCGTACGCACGATCATGCACGCGGAGAACTGGGAGGACATGGAGGGCTTCAAGCCGACCTTGTACGTCCCGATCTCCGACGAGGCGTTCTACCGCTGGGTCTCCGCCATCCGCCACCAGGCCTTCGCCCGTGGCGAGACCTACGGCTTCCGCTACATCGACTACTACACGGCGCTGATGACCACCCGAGGCTGCCTGGCCTCCTACCCCCGGGCCTGTGCCTTCCACACCAACCAGTCCCCGGAGGTCACCAAACTCGCCGGTCCGTAGATCTGCCGCGCGGGTGACGTACGGTCGTAGTCGGTCTGTTGCCGGAGGAGTGGAGTGGGCGTGGCTGAGGTTCGGTTGGTGGTGCAGGGCGACGACTTCGGGATGTGTCATGCCGTGAACGTGGGGACGGTCGAGGCGTTCCGGCACGGGATCGTGACGCAGGCGTCGACCATGGCGGCTTGTCCGTGGTTCACGGAGGCGGCGGCGCTGGCGCGGGAGTTCGGCATTCCGCTCGGCGTGCATCAGACGTTGACGTGCGAGTGGGACTTCCTGCGCTGGCGGCCGTTGACGGACGGGGTGTCGCTGGTGGGCGAGGACGGTACGTTCCGGCGTACTGTGGCCGAGGCCGAGGCGGCCATCACCCTGGACGACGCGGTGCGGGAGTTGACAGCTCAGGTGGGGAAGTTCGCGGCGGAAGGCGTGGAGGTCGAGTACCTGGATCTTCACATGGGGTCGTCCGTGCCGGCGGCGTACGAGGTCGTGTCGGAGCAGCTCGGGAAGCCGTTCATCTACGGGCCGGTCGAATCGCGGCGGTTCGCGTCGATCGAGACCTTGAGCGACCGGGACACGGCGCAGAAGAAGCCGTGGGTCCTCGAGTACCTCGACAAGCTGACGCCCGGCGTGCACCTGCTCGTGACCCACTGCGCCGCGGCCCACCCGGAACTCGGTGCGATCCACCGACCAGGATCAGACACCTATCGGTGGGCCGAGGAGTACCGGTTGTCGGATCAGGCGATCGTCATCGACCCGGAGATTCGGCAGGCGATCGAGGATCGCGGGATCGAGCTCACGACGGTCGGTACGGCGTTCGCCGCCGCCTGACCGAGATCGGCGGTGGCGACCGCGTCCGCGGTGAGCTGTCAGTCGTGCGTGGGGGAGGCGCCCCACACGAAGCAGAACTCGTTGCCTTCGGGATCACGCATGCATTGCCAGCGGCCGCCGTCGTAGATGTCGTCGGCCCGGGTGGCGCCGAGGCGGAGGGCGTTGGCGATGGCCGCGTCCTTCGTCTCCGGAGGCACGTACAGGTCGAGGTGCACGCGGTTCTTGCGGACCTGCTTGCCCTCGGGCACCTGTGCGAAGTCCAGCCGCACCCGCCCGCCGCGCAGCTCGGTCACTCCGTGCTGATCAGGACGCAGGTCACCCCCGAGCAAGGCCTGCCAGAATCCACCCAGCCCATCGGGATCGGCACAGTCGAACGCAACCGCGTCAATCACCGGCACCGGCGCGTACGGCGTCCCGCCGGCGACCTCCTGCCCCGCTCCATCGCTCATCGCCCCACCCTAGTTCAGCGACGGCCACGCCTCCGCGGCCGTCGAGTCGTGACAAACGGCTGCCGAAACACCGCCGCGATCCACGACTCGGGCTTCGGCACACCAACCATTCACCACGACTCGGCGAGTCGGTCAGCTCGGGCGGAGGGTGAGGATCTGGGTGAGCGTGCCGACGGGGCCTCGGTGGTCGTGGAGGGTGCTGCTGGTGAGGCCGATGCCGGCCGGGCCGAACGAGACGGTGGTGTCGAAGCCGAGCCAATCACCCTCGGGCACGTCGAACAGGTGCGCCGTCAGATCGATGTTGGGGAAGGCAACGGTTTTCGGTTCGGCGCGCACCGTCATCCCGTTCGCGATGTCGAACAGGCTGGCGGCGCGGGCGAGACCGCTGACCTCTTCGCCGGCGATCAACCGGATCGGCGTACGCACCCAGAACGCGGCTCGTCCCGGTTCGGTCTGCTCGCGCCGTACCTCGGCCGAGGCGATGAACCCACCCGGCCACACCGTCGTCGGGTCCCACTCCGGCATGTCGTCGACCGGTGTGATGGCCGGAAACGCGGTCCCGGCCAGACGAGCTGTGTCGCCGGGCTGCATCAGCCAGGCGCGCAGCAGTACGGCGTCCCGCCCGTTGTGGCTCAGCGTCGCCTCGACCAGCTCGACCGTCCGCCCCGGCCGCACGACCCGGACCGCCACCTCCACCACGTCGACCGGCAGCGTCCCGAGGATGTCGTACGAGAGCCGCCCGATCAGCAGCCCGTCCGTGCGCCGTGCGTCGCGATCCCGTTCGACCACGTGCGCGAGCAGTCCGAGCGCGGGCGCGATGTGCTGCGTCGCGGTGTCCCAGGCGCCACCGACCTGGCTCGTCGCGCGGTACGTGGACTCGTCCACCCGTTCGAAGTAGGCCATTGCGCTGGGCTCCTCGGTGTACGGCGATCGCTGGCCGGCTCACGGTACCTGTCGGCGCGTGCTGGCATCATCGGCGCATGGACGACATCATCGCGACCGATCGATTCGTCGTGCGGCCGTTCACGATCGAGGACATCGAGTGGGTGTTCGAGGTGTCGCAGGATCCTGCGGTGCAGCAGTTCGTGCAGGTGCCGTCGCCGTACCTGATGGAGCATGCGCGGTACTTCGTCGAGCAGCTCGCGATCGCGCAACGGGAAAGCGGCGAGCGGGCCGAGTTCGTGGTCGAGGACGCGGCGACGGGGGAGCGGCTCGCGCGTGTCGGGCTGGGGTTGCGCGGCGACGGTACGGCGGAAGTCGGGTACTGGACCGCGCCGGCGGCTCGTGGGCGGGGCGTCGCGCCCGAGGCGGTGCGGGCGGTGTGTCGCTGGGGGTTCGACGTACGCGGGCTGGAACTGATCGAGTGGCGGGCGGAGGTCGGCAATCACGCGTCGCGGCGGGTCGCGCAGAAGGCCGGATTCCTGATGGAGGGGCAACTGCGGAAGCGGCTCGTGCATCGCGGGCAGCGGGTCGATGCGTGGATCGGGTCGCTGGTGAGTTAGGCGCCACGGTGCGCGCCTGGTGGTTGGCCGGTCGCCGCTTTGATGTGGCGGGAGAGGTGGCTGACCGAGTGGTACCCGGTCAGCTCGGCGACGGCCTGCAGCGGCAGCGTCGAGTTGCGGATGTGGGCGAGCGCGTGGCGGAGACGAACGGCCTGCAGCGCCGCCTGCGGGCTGGTGCCGCGGAGCCGGGTGAACGCGGCGCGGAGGCCAGACGGCGAGATGCCGAGGTCGGCGGCGACGGCTGCGATCCGCAGACCTGTGGCGAAGCGTTCCTCGAACAGTTGCTCCGCCTGCGTGACCAGTTGCTCGGTGGGAGTCGGGGGCGGGGACGCCGCGCGGCGGAGGCGAAGATCGAGCTCGGCGAGGAGCAGTGCACGGAGCTCGTCGTTGCCGGGCTGGGTGCTTTCGCGGACGAGCGCATCGAAGACGCGGCCGAGCGTGTGGTCGGCGTCGTCGTAGCAGAGTCGCGGCCACGGCTGCGTGGGGTTCGCGTCGACCTGGAGGAAGCGATTCGCGTACCCGGTACGGCTCTGTTCGGCGTGCCAGGTGTGCGGTGGCGTGAGCAGCACCGTGCCGGGCGTGGCGTCGTACGACGTGTCGCCGACGGGGCAGGTGATGCGGCCGCGGACGTAGTACACGAGCTCCCAGGACGTGTGCGCGTGCGACGGGTAGTCCTTGCCGGGCGGGGCGACATGGATGCCGGCGCCGAGCAGCCGTGGCGATGTGTGCATAACCGGAGTCGCCTTCTGCATTGTTTCTCGGGTACGTCGCAACGATGCTGGCATCGATTCGTGCATCTGTGAAGGAGAGCTCGGAATGGATATGGCGACCGCACTACGCGACCTCGGCGTGACCGACGACGTCCTCACGCAGGAGGAGAAGGACCAGCTCGACCGCGACGGGTTCCTGCCGCTCGAAGGGATCCTGGCGCCGGAGGAGGTGGCCGAACTCAACAAACGCCTCGCCGAACTGACCGCCGCCGAGGGCGACCGGGCCGGCCTGGAGGTCCATCAGGAGAAGGGCACGGACCGGCTCGCGGACCTGGTGAACAAGGACCCGATCTTCGAGGTCTGCTTCAGCCATCCGCGGGTGCTGGCCGCGATGCGGCATGTGCTCGGCGAGTTCAGGCTGTCGTCACTGAACAGCCGGGCGGCCCTGCCCGGCGAGGGGCATCAAGGCCTGCACGCGGACTTCGGTCACCCCGTCCAGCCGGGGGAGTACGAGGTCTGCAACTCGATCTGGCTCCTCGACGACTTCACCCCCGAGAACGGCGCCACTCGCGTCGTCCCCGGCTCCCACCGCCGCGGCACCATGCCCGCCGACGAGATGCCCGACCCCGCCGCCGCCCACCCCGACCAGATCCAGCTCACCGCCCCCGCCGGCACCGTAGTCATCTTCAACAGCCACCTCTGGCACGGCGGCACCCAGAACCACACCGGCAAACCCCGCCGAGCCCTCCACTCCTACTTCGCCCGCCGCCACCTCCCCCAACAACTGGACCAGCAGAAGTACATCCGCCTGGAGACCTACAAACGCCTGACCCCCGCCCAACACTTCATCCTCGACGTCACCACCTGACTAACGCGCGATGGTCTGATCCATAGCCAGTGGATGCACTGACGACAAACCCCTGGTGGGCCGGGCTCTGGGTCAGGAGGCGTCGGCTTTGCGGACCCAGACTTCTCGGATGATGAGGAGGATGGCGGCGGCGGAGGGGATGGCTAGGAGGGCGCCTACGACGCCGAGGAGGGCGCCGCCGAGGAGGGCAGCGATGACGGTGACGGCGCCGGGGATGTCGACGGCGCGGCGCATGATGCGGGGGGCGACGACGTAGTTCTCGATCTGCTGGTAGATGACGCCGTAGATCAGGCAGGCGATACCGGTCCACAGACCGCCGGTGAAGCCGATCAACGCGACCACGACGACGCCGATCAGGCCACCGACCATCGGGATGAAGTCGCAGAACATCACCACGATCGCCAACGCCACGGCGTAGTCCCGCAGGCCGACGATCTCCAGGAAGATGAACATGCAGACGCCGGCGCACAGCGCGACCATGAACTGACCGCTGACGTAGCCGCCGACCCGCCCCAGCACCTCGTCGCCGAGGATCGAGACCCGCCGGCGACGGGTCTTCGGGACCAGGCTGTACGCCGCCCGCTTCACCGACGGCAGCGACGCGAGGAAGTACAGCGTCAGGATCAGGATCGTGAACGTGTTGAACAGCGCGTTCGCGACCACCTTGCCGACGCCGAGGATGCCGCCGAACGCGCGTTGCGCGAGCGCCGGGTCCTGGATGTACTCCTGCGCCTTCTGGATGAAGTGGTACTTCGTGTTCAGGTTGTTGAGCGTCTTCGACTTCTCGAGCAGGTCGAGGTACCCCGGAGCGTTCTTGATCAGGCTGTCGATCTGGTCGGTGACGACCGGCACGATCGCGAACCCGACGCCGACGACCGCGAGAATCATCAGCAGGAACACCACGCCGACCGACAGGCCGCGCTTCAGGCCGCGGCGCATGAACCACTCGACGAGCGGGTTCAGACCGACTGCGATGAACATCGAGACCAGCAGCAGGATGAGCACCGAGCGGGCCTGCCCGAGCGCGTTCCACAGACCCCAGGCGACGAGTACGCCGAGTGCCGCGAAGAACCCGAACGTGAACGGGTTCGAACGCCGCAACGGCGGACCGGGCTGGCCCATGCCTTCGGAGGGGTGCCGCTCATCCATCAACAGTTCGGTGGCGATGCTCTCGTCATCCTCTACAGCTCGCGCCGCGGCAGCGTCCGCCTGCGCGACAGCCACGTCAGCTTCCTCCGCGGCAGCCTCCGCCTTATCCGCGGCCGCATCGGCCTTGCCCGCAGACTCATTCGCCTTGTCCGCGGACTGATCCGCCTTGTCCGCGGACTGATCCGCCTTGCCCGCGGACTCATCCGCCTGCTCGGCGGCCGAGTCGGCACGCTCCGCAGAAACCTCGGCCTGCTGAGCCGCCGCATCCGCCGCCACATCAGACGCCTGTGTCGCGGCTTCCGTGCCGGAACCGTCGGCGCGGGTTGCGGCGCCGTCTGCCTCGGCGGCGGAGGTGGTGCTGGTTTCTGCTTGGTGGTTCTTGTCGGCGGCGGACTCGGCCTGGGCGGCGGCGGTCTTCGCTTCGCGGGTGGCTTCGGCGAGGTCCGCGTCGGTGGCTGTCGAGGTGTCGTCGCCGGGTGGCGTCACATCTTGTCCTTCGGGGATCGCGCGCTCGAGGGGGCCGCATCGGTCGTGTCGTCGGCGGCCGGCTTCGGGCCGGCAGACTTCGCCGCGGCGGCCGATCGCTGGACCCGAGTCTCCTCGTTCGCGAGGTCATCGAGACGGAACTCGTCGACCTTCGTCGCGTCCTTCGGCTCGTCCTCGTCGTCGAACGCGTTCGATCCCACACCCGAACCAGCCGCACCCGAAGCTGCGGAGCCGGAGGACGCACCCGCGCCGGCCGAACCCGTGGAGCCCGCCGCCGTCGCGTTCGCCGCGGTAGAACCGTTCGCGCCGGAATCACCGCCGGTCGAGCCGGAGCCCTTCGCGCCCGAGGCGCCGCCGCTCGTGCCGGCGCCGGTCGAACCGGAGCCACCCGCGCTGGATCCGGCAGCGCCCGATCCGGCTGCGCCGGAGTTGCCTGCGCTGGAGTTGCCTGCGCTGGAGTTGCCTGCGCCGGAGCCGAGCGAGCTGGAACCTGCCGAGCCCGTTCCGGTCGTGGAGGAGGTGGTGGAGGAATCTGCGGGGCCGCCGGCGGACTTGCTGGTGGTCTTGTCGGCGAGGTCGTCGGTGTCCTGAGGGGCGACGCGCAGGTTGGTGTCGATCCTGGTCTCGTCGACGCGGGCGTCACCGGCGTCGAGGCCGACGAACGGGCTCGCGCCCGTGAACGGCCCGCCGTCGTCGTTCGGCGTGTCCGCCGAACCCGCGCGAGACGAGCCCGCACCCGAGTCCGGCGTACCGAACGGCGCAGCGGCCGGCGTCGCTCCAGCGAACGGGTTGTCAGCCGGCGTCGCCGCCGGGTACGCACCGTCGCCAGAACCCGCCGCGAACGGGCTGTCGGCGGAAGCCGCCGGCGAAACGTTGCTGCTGGACCCCGTCGGGAAGCCGTTGTCGCGCGAAGCCGCAGGGGAGCTGGACGCCGGGAAAGGCGTGTCAGCCGGCGTCGTTGGTGCGAAAGGGCTGTCGTCGGCCGCCTTGGCTGCGGAGGTGAACGGGCTGCCCTCGCCCGACCCCGGCGTGCTGCCGAACGAACGACCGCCGGCCGAACCCTCCGCCGCGCCGCCGCCGGACTCAGCGGGACGGGCGAAAGGGTTGACGTACGGCCCCGCCGCCGTCTCGGAGTCGAGCTCCGCCGCCTGCCGCGCGATGTTGCTGGCGATCTCGTTCAGCCCGGCGATCTGGGTCAGGATCCCGTCCCGGCGCTTCGCCAGCCGCTCGGTCTCGCGCGCGACGACCGTCCGTGACCGCTCCGCCTCGTCAGCAGAGTTGGCGAGCTCGGACTCGGCCCGCGTGCGCGCAGTGCTCAGCAGCTGCTCGGCTTCGCGCCGCGCCCGCGTCAGCGTCCGCTCCGCCGACTCCTCGGCCTCGGCCCGGATCTTCCGCGCCTGCTCGGTCGCCTCCGCCACCCGGCGCTCGGACGCCTCGGCGGCCTCCTTCATCTGGGTGGTCAGGCTCTCGGTGTCGGCCGCGATCTGCTGGTGCTTGTCGGCGAGCTCCTTGGCCTGCTGTTCCCGCTCGTCGGCCAGTCGCGCGCGCAGCGCCGCCGACTCGCGCTGGATCGCGGTCCGGATCTTCTCGGCCTCGTGCAGCGCACCGTTCTTCAGCGTGCTCGCCTGCGACTCGGCGGTCAGCGTCAGCTGGTCGGCCTTGCGCTGCGCCGCGGCCAGGACCTCGGCCGCCTCGGTCTCCGCCGTACGCCGCAGCTCGGCCGCGTCACCCTCCGCGGTGCGACGCATGCTGTCCGCCTCGTTCAGCGCGACCGTGCGGATGTCCTCGGCCTCCCGCTCGCCGGTCGCCCGCGCGGCGGCGGCCTCCTTGCGGGCGTTCGCGCGCAGCTCGTCGGCCTCGCGCTTGGCCTCCTCGAGCGCCTCGGAGGCCTGGTCCTGGGCCAGCCGGAGGATCTGGGCGGCCCGGTCGCCGAGTCCGGCGTACGACGGGTTCGCGCTGGCCTCGAGCTGGCGCCGGGTCTCCTCGAGCTGGCGCTGCATCGGCGCGACACTCTGCTGCAGCTCGTCGGCGCGGTTGCGTGCCTCGACGAGTTGCATCTCCAGCGCGCGGACATAGTCGTCCACGGCCTGCTTGTCGTACCCACGGCGGCTGACCGGGAAGCCCCCGGCAGCGGTGGCCGTGCGGTCGAAGAACGGCAGGCTCGACTCGTCAGGCATTCCCGAGATTCCCTTCTGGCGGCTCAGCGTGAATCCCCCACCTTAAGCCTGTCAGAATCGGGCTGAAACGCCCAAACGGATGATCTGTTACCTGTTACGGAAGCGATTGATCGCGTCCACGTGCCGCTCGCGCAGCTCCGGGTCCCGGACACCGAGGCCCTCGGAGGGGGCCAGCGTGAGTACGCCGACCTTGCCCTGGTGCAGGTTCCGGTGCACGTCGTACGCCGCCTGCGCGGTCTCCTCGAGCGGGTAGACCTTGCTGACGGTCGGGTGCACCATGCCCTTCGCGATCAGCCGGTTGGCCTCCCAGGCCTCCCGGTAGTTCGCGAAGTGAGAGCCGATGATCCGCTTCAGGTTCATCCACAGGTACCGGTTGTCGTACTCGTGCATGAATCCCGACGTCGACGCACACGTCACGATCGTCCCGCCCCGCCGGGCGACGTACACGGACGCGCCGAACGTCTCCCGCCCCGGGTGCTCGAAGACGATGTCGGGATCGTCCCCGCCGGTCAGCTCGCGGATCCGGGCCCCGAACCGCTTCCACTCCTTCGGGTCCTGGGTGGTCTCGTCCTTCCAGAACTTGTACCCCTCGGCGGACCGGTCGATGATCAGCTCCGCGCCCATCGCTCGGCAGATCTCCGCCTTCTCCGGCGAGGACACCACGCACACCGGGATCGCCCCGCCGTTCAGCGCGAACTGGGTCGCATAGGACCCGAGGCCGCCGGAGGCCCCCCAGACCAGCACCACGTCGCCCTGCTTCATGTTGGCGCCGTTGGCCGACACCAGCTGCCGGTACGCCGTACTGTTCACCAGCCCCGGCGACGCGGCCTCCTCCCAGGTGAGGTGGTCCGGCTTCGGCATCAGCTGGTTCGACTTCACCAGCGCGAGCTCGGCGAGACCGCCGAAGTTCGTCTCGAAACCCCAGATCCGCTGCTCGGAGTCGAGCATCGTGTCGTTGTGCCCGTCCGGCGACTCCAGCTCGACCGACAGGCAGTGCGCGACCACCTCGTCACCCGGCTTCCAGGCGTTCACGCCGGGCCCGGTCCGCAGGACGACGCCGGCCAGGTCGGAGCCGACCACGTGGTACGGCAGGTCGTGGCGAGCGGTCAGCGGTGACAGCTTCCCGTACCGCTTCAGGAACGAGAACGTCGAGACCGGCTCGAAGATCGACGTCCAGACGGTGTTGTAGTTGATCGCGCTCGCCATCACCGCGACCAGCGCCTCACCCGGCCCGAGCTCGGGTGTCGGTACGTCGTCGAGGTGCAGACTCTTGCGCGGGTCCTTCTCCTTGGCGTCCAGTCCCTCGAACATGGTCGCCTCGTCGGCGTGCACGGTGATCCCGCGGTAATGGTCCGGTACGTCGAGTTCTCCGACAGCGGCGCTGTCGCCGGAGAGGATCGCCTCAAGGATCTGCTTCACGGGAGTACCTCCTGCAGCGGCGGTCAATCGAGTGAGCGGAACTTACCGCTGAGTATGCGCCCGTGGCTGTGCCTTGTGACACAGCCCGGCGCAGGTGAGACGACCGTCACTTTTGCAGTCCACCGTTGTCAGTGGTCTTACTCATCTCAGGCGCGTGTGCAGCCGTACCTCGGTGAAGTCGTCACCCGATCGCAGCTGGACCAGATCGCAGAGCTGGTTCGCCAGCCAGACGCCCCGCCCGCCGAGCCCGTCCAGCGGCGGCAAGACCCGCCCGACCAGCAGGTTGTCGATCCGTCCGTGGTCGGTCACGTCGCAGAGCAGCGTGCCGTCGGCGATCCACACCGCGAGCGTCCCGCGGCCGCCGCCGAACCGGATGCTGTTCGTGCAGATCTCGTGCAGCGCCAGCGACAGGTCCTCGAGCCGGTCCCGCGAGACGCCGTGCGACGCGGCGTGCCCACTCACCCACTGCCGCACCTGCCCGAGCTCGGCCGGCCCGAACTCCCACCGCTCGGCCCGATCCGGTACGCCGGCCAGCGCGGTCCGGAACGCCTTCTCCGCAAGGGCTTCCGCGCCGGAATGCGTGGCGGTCGGATCGATCCCGACGGCGGCGTCGTACCCACAGAGCAGCCGGAACGACGAGTCCCGGGCGAAGGCGATGTCGGACAGCGCCTCGTGCAGCAGTACCTCGTCGTACGCCGCGCTGTCGCGGCCCGGGTACGCCGCCTCGGCGAGCCCGCGGACGCGACGGCCGGAATGTTTCTCGAGCACCTCACGCCAGAACGGGATCAACCGCGCCGGGTTGCCACCGGCAACGGTCATGTCGGCGAACAGGACGCTGTCGCGGTCCGGTGCGAGGGCGTCGCGCAGCACCGCGATCCGCTCGGGCGGCAGCACGGCCACGATCTCGTCCCCAGCCGCCAGCCCCTCGCGAACGAACGCGTCCGCGCGCCGCACGAAGTCCTCGTCCGTCGCATGGACGAACCCCTCGTGCAGGAACCCGGCCGGCGCACCGTGCAAGGAGTCGGTGGCGCTGTCCTTCAGCACCCGAACAGGGTAGTCCGCCGAAGCGGCAAGAGGGCAGCATCAGCGCGTGCCGTCACCCCCTGTCGGTACGCCGTGACGCTCGGCGGATCAGGCGGCGGGTTCAACGAGTTCGACCAGGACGCCGCCGGCCGACTTCGGGTGGACGAAGTTGACGCGGGAGTTGGCGGTGCCGCGCTTCGGTTCGTCGTACAGGAGGCGGGCGCCGCGTTCGCGCAGGGTCGCGCAGACCGCGTCGAGGTCGGTGACCCGGTACGCGAGCTGCTGGATGCCGGGGCCGCGCTGGTCGAGGAACTTCGCGATCGGCGACGCGTCAGACAGCGGGGCCAGCAACTGGATCGACGAACCCGAGTCGCCGACCGAGAGCATCGCCTCGCGCACGCCCTGTTCCTCGTTGATCTCCTCGTGCGCCACGGTCATGCCGAACACGTCCGCGTAGTACCGGACGGCCTCGTCGAAGTCGGCGACCGCGATTCCGACATGGTCGATCGCGTCGAACAGCTGATCCATGGCGCCAGCCTGGCGCAGACCAGCCCGGCAGGCCATCGAAAGTGGCCCAGGCGACATGCCCGGGCGGGTCTGCGTGTGACCCGTCTGACGCGGTCGAGCAGCGGCGTACCAGTGCCTCCGCAGGTATCGTGACAGCATGTCTGACACGCGAAACCGAAGCGTCATCGTCGCCGGTGCACGGACCCCGATCGGGCGGTTGCTGGGTGGCCTCAAGGGCTTTACCGGCGCCGAGCTCGGCGGGTTCGCGATCAAGGGCGCGCTGGAGAAGGCCGGCGTCACGCCGGACCAGGTCGAGTACGTGATCATGGGCCAGGTACTGCAGGCCGGCGGCGGTCAGATCACCGCCCGCCAGGCCGCGGTCAAGGGCGGTATCGGGATGGACGTCCCGGCGATCACCATCAACAAGGTCTGCCTGTCCGGGCTGAACGCGATCGCGCTCGCCGACCAGCTGATCCGCGCCGGTGAGTACGACGTCGTGGTGGCCGGCGGCATGGAGTCGATGACGAACGCGCCGCACCTGCTGCCGAAGTCCCGCGAGGGCTTCAAGTACGGCGACACCACACTCGTCGACTCGATGGCCTACGACGGCCTGTGGGACGCGTTCACCGACCAGGCCATGGGCGCCCTGACGGATCAGGCCAACACCGGCGGGCTGAAGCTGACGCGCGAGGAGCAGGACGAGTTCAGCGCTCGTTCGCACCAGCGCGCCGCGGAGGCGTGGAAGAACGGGCTGTTCGCCGACGAGGTCGTGCCGGTCGAGGTTCCGCAGCGTAAGGGCGACCCGCTCGTGGTCGACGCCGACGAAGGCGTCCGTGGCGACACCTCGGTCGAGGCGCTCGCGAAGCTGCGTCCTGCGTTCGGCAAGGACGGAACGATCACCGCCGGCTCCGCGTCGCAGATCTCCGACGGCGGCTGCGCGGTCGTGGTGATGAGCAAGGCGAAGGCCGAGGAACTCGGGCTCAGCTGGATCGCCGAGATCGGCGCGCACGGCTCGGTCGCGGGCCCGGACTCGACGCTGCAGAGCCAGCCGGCGAACGCGATCGCGAAGGCCTGCGCCAAGGAAGGCATCGCGCCCGGCGAACTCGACCTGATCGAGATCAACGAGGCGTTCGCCGCGGTCGGGATCGCGTCCGCGCGCGAGCTGCAGGTCGGCGACGACAAGGTCAACGTGAACGGCGGCGCGATCGCGCTCGGCCACCCGATCGGCATGTCCGGCGCGCGGCTCGTGCTGCACCTGGCGCTCGAGCTCGGCCGGCGCGGCGGTGGCGTCGGCGCGGCCGCCCTGTGCGGCGGCGGTGGCCAGGGCGACGCGTTGATCGTCCGAGTTCCGAAGAGCTGAACACAGAGCCGACGCAGAGCTGAACACAGAGCTGACACGAGAGCCGATGCCACGTCGTACACCGCCGGTCGGTGAGCTGGTCGCGCGGGCCCGGGAGGGTGACTCCCGGGCCGTCGCGCGACTGATCTCGCTGGTCGAGGACGAGTCCCCACTGCTGCGCGAGGTGATGGCCGCGCTGGCGCCGCATGCCGGGAACGCGCATATCGTCGGCATCACCGGCTCGCCCGGCGTCGGCAAGTCCACGTCGACGTCCGCGCTCGTCTCGGCGTACCGCGAGACCGGTCAGCGGGTCGGCGTACTCGCGGTGGACCCGTCGTCGCCCTTCTCCGGCGGTGCGCTGCTGGGGGATCGGGTGCGGATGCAGGATCACGCGACCGACCGCGGCGTGTTCATCCGGTCGATGGCGTCCCGCGGGCACCTTGGTGGGCTGGCCTGGTCCACGCCGCAGGCTCTCCGGGTGCTGGACGCGGCCGGGTTCGACGTGGTGCTGGTCGAGACCGTCGGCGTCGGGCAGTCCGAGGTCGAGATCGCCGGGATGGCGGACACGACCCTGGTGCTGCTGGCGCCGGGGATGGGCGACGGCATCCAGGCGGCCAAGGCCGGAATCCTGGAGGTCGGCGACATCTACGTGGTGAACAAGGCGGACCGGGACGGCGTCCAGTCGGTCACCCGGGACCTCCGGGCGATGCTGGCGCTGGCCGATCGCTCCGAGGGCGCCTGGACGCCGCCGATCCTGAAGACGGTCGCGTCCCGCAACGAGGGAGTCGCCGAGGTGGTGCAGGCGATCGAGGACCGGCTGGCGTGGATGCGCGGGAACGGCGTACTGACCGATCGCCGGCGGAGTCGCGCGCGGGACGAGATCGAGGCGATCGCGACGACCGCGCTGCGGGCCCGGTTCGCGCACCTGCACGGCGACGCCCGGCTGGACGTGCTGGCGGCCAAGGTCGCGGACGGCGGGACCGACCCGTATTCTGCGGCGGACGAGTTGATCGCCGCGTTGTGACGATTGTCTCCTCGTGGAACAATCGACCACGCAGTGTCACATTGTGTCTTTGCTTTCCGTTCATCGGAAGTTGTTCCGATTTCGGGCAAATACCGCGGGATTTCCGCGGCGCCTGGCGTTCTCCGTCTCAGGGCGGCGCGCCGGTGGCTGCCGTGCCCCCGGATCCGTTACAGAATGGATCTTGTAGCTGGTGAGCATTGTGCGGTGGGCTGTGTTCAGTCAGTGACAATTGGTGACCGTCCGTGATACAAATTCCCACACAGTCGACCGAGTGGTTAGGAACAAGGAGTGGCGACATGCCGAAGAAGCTGTTGATCTGGTCGCTCATCGCCTTTGCCGGCTTCTATCTGTTCACTCAGCCGGCCAACGCCGCCAACGCGGTGGGTGGCGCGTTCTCGGCCGTTGGTGACGCGTTCGGAAGCGTCATCACCTTCCTGACCGCGCTGTTCAGCTGATCTGCTGCCTCTGTGTCCCGTCGCGAGCGATCGTGCGGGACACTTGGCATACGGGGTCACACAACAGCGTGACAGGGGAGTGAGCGGATGGCCGGAATAGGCCTGTTCCGGATCTTCGACCCGAAGGTCCGGCGCCATCTGATCTCGGACGAGGGCGAAGTCGTCATCGACGAGGTCCGGCACCACTGGGTGGTGTTCACGGTGCCGATGCTCGAGGTGGTCCTCGCGGCGGCACTGCTGCTCACGATGGCCACCACGTCGATCGGTGGGCAGCCCGTGCTGCTGGCGATCGTGCTGGTGCTGCTCGCGCATGCGTTCTGGCAATTCCTCACCCAGCATCGGGACCGGTTCGTGGTCACGAACATGCGGGTGATGCGGATCCGCGGCGTCTTCTCGCAGACCGTCGCGACCACCCCGATCGCCCGGGTCCTCGACATCACCCTGCAGAAGCCGATCATCGGGCGGATGCTCGGTTACGGCCACTTCGTCTTCGAGTCGGCCGCGCAGGACCAGGGCTTCCGCGAGATCAAATGGGTCAGCCGGCCCGACGACCGGGACCTGACCATCCAGCGCGTCATCCAGCGGACCGGCCTGCGGGCGTCCGCGAGTGTCGACGTACTGCAGGGGGACGAGGACTCCGACGACGACGGCACCGGTCCGATCGGGATGGACTCCGCGCAGGAGGTCACGACGGCGGCTCCGGCCGCGGCCTCCGCACCCGCGCAACAGTCCCGCCCCGGCCCGACGGGCTCGTCCGGCGCCAAGTCCATCTTCAACAGCGAACGCGGCAACTGGACCGACGAGAGCTAGCGTCCCGTAAGCGGGACACTAGGGCCCTGCGTGCGCCGCGGCCTGTCGGGTGAAATGGTCGCGGCGGTTCTCGCGATGGGATCGCTCGGGGTGGCTCGGGGGAGCGGTGGCCAACGCCCGGTCCAGTTCGGCGACGGCTTCGGCGTAGTCGTGGCGGCGGGCCAGGAGTTCGGCGCGGATGGCGTGCCAGCGTGAGTCGCGCGGAATCGCGTCGAGAAGCGTGAGCGCGTCCGTCAGCCCGCCGGTCTCGGCGATCGCGACAGCGCGGGCCAGTTCGGCCGCTGGGCTGGGCGAGACCTCGACCAGCAGGTCGTACAGCCGGACGATCTCGCGCCAGTCGGTCGCCGCATAGCTCGGCACGCGCGCATGCTCGGCCGCGATCGCTGCCTGCAGCTGGTACGCGTCGGCCTTCCGAGCGGACCGTTCCAGCGAGTCGTTGAGCAGTACCACGCCGCGCGCGATCAGGTCCTGATCCCACAGCGAACGGTCCTGCAGATCGAGCGTCACCACGTCTCCGGCCGCGTCGACACGCGCCGGCCGGCGGGCCTCGGTGAGCAGCAGCAACGCCAGAACCGCGGTCGGCATCGGCTGGTCGGGCAACAGGGTGTGCAGCAGCTCGGCCAGGCGGATCGCCTCGGCACACAGATCGACGTCGTACGCCGCATCGCCCTCGGACGGCGCATGTCCCGCGGTATAGAGGCTGTGGATCACCGCGCAGACAGCCGGCAGCCGGTCGGGGAGCTCGGCCTCGGCGGGAACGCGGTACGGGATGCGGGCGGCGCTGATCTTCTGGCGGGCGCGGACCAGCCGCTTCGTCGCGGCGACCTCGGTGGTGAGCAGTACGCCGGCGATCTGCCCGGGCGAGAGCCCGCACAGCGTCCGGAGCGCGAGCGCGACCCGGGTCGGCGGGGACAGCGAGGGATGGCAGCAGGTGAAGATCAGCCGGAGCAGATCGTCCTGAACCACGTCATCGGATTCCAGCGCGCCCGCCGGATCGGGCTCCCGGTGGGTCAGCGAGATCAGGTCCGAACCGGCCTGTTCCTTGCCGGCCCGGGCCTGCTCGCGGCGGATGATGTCGATCGCCTTCCGGCGCGCGGTCACCGTGAGCCAGGCCCGCGGCTCCGGCGGTACGCCGGTCACCGGCCAGGCGCCGAGGGCCGCCAGGGCAGCTTCCTGGACGGCGTCCTCGGCGAGCTGGACGTCGCCGACGGTCCGGACCAGGGTCGCGAGAATCCGCGTGCCCTCGATCCGGATCGTCTCGGCGACCGCGTCGTACCGCTGGTTCACCGGATCGATCCCGGCTTACTTGGCCACGATGACCGGGCGGACCTCGACCGCGCCGCCCCACGCGGCCGGGATCTCGGCGGCGATCCTGACCGCCTCCTCGAGGTCGTCCGCCTCGATCAGGTAGTACCCGGTCAGTGCTTCCTTGGTCTCCGCGTACGGACCGTCGGTGGTGATCACCGGTCCGCCGCGGGCGCCTTCGACCCGGACGACGGTCGCCGTCGCGGTCGGGTGCAAGACGGCGCTCGCCTTGATCTGCCCGGCGAAGTCCACCCCGAACTTCCGGTACTCGGCCAGTTCCTCGGCCTGCTCAGGCGCCCACCAGTCGACATCCGCGGTGTAGGTCAGTGCAAGGTACTGCGACATCAGAGTCCTCCCTCTCCCTGAGACCACTGTGGTCCCTCACCAAGAGAACGAACAGTCACGCCGCCAGAGGACATATCCCAGAGGACATATCACTGCGTGGCTTCCGAGACCCGCCCCCGGAACGCCTTGACCACATCCGCGTCCCCAGCCGTCCGGATCACGTCGTCCCCGGCCCGCCCCCAGAGCCACAGGTACAGCGCCCCGGCGGCACCGAAGATCTCCGCCGCCACCTCTCCCTCGGCCCCTTGCCGTACGTCGACACTCGTCGCGTCGGCGTGAACGGTCCAGGACCGGCCGTCCGCGGTCAGCCGCACGGCGGCGTCGACGGGAAACGCGGTGTCGCCCTCCTCCCACCAAGGGCCGCCGAGACTCGGGTAGAGCACCTCGTCGATCCCGTCGAGCGCCAGCTCGGGGTCGATCGGTGTCACCGCGCCCTGCGCGAGCTCCACGTCGATCCGGTGCACGGCCGTCTCGTGCGCCATCCGCCGGTGCCAGAACGCGGAGGTGGTGTCCTGAGGATTGAAGGTCCACGTCTCCAGACCGGTGCCGGCCTTCTCCAACGCGTTGACGATCGCGGCCCGCGCGGCGTCGTACCACTCCAGCGAGTCGCGCCCCGTGGTGTCCGGCGGCCAGGGGTCGGGGCGCGCGCCCAGGCGCAGGACCTCGACCTTGTGGTCGTAGACCTGTGCCACGTGCCGCACCACGGACTCGACCGTCCATCCGGGACAGCTCGGCACGGGCGCGTCCAACCCGGTCCGCGCCACGTCGGACAGGCGTGCGGCGTCGGCCCGCACATGCTCCAGATACTCCATGGCCGAACCCTGCCAGGGGCCTCGGACAGTTTCAGGCATTCCGGGCCTTGAGGGCTGCTTCCCAGTCGGTGGTCTCGGTGCGGCTGATCTCCACGACGCGCTCGGCGAGGAGTTTCACGGGCTCGTGCGCATCCGCGTACCGGCCGGCGCGTTGCGCGTACAGCCAGGCCTCGTTGCGCAGGTCCTGCGCGGTGCGGGTGTAGGTCGGATAGGAGTCCTTGAAGCCGAACAACGTCCGGACTCCTTCGGCCAGCGCGATCACGCCACCGAGCGACGGCGCGAGCCAGGTCGGGGCGTTGATCGCGACCGAGATCGCGATCACCAGCGCCGCGACGAGCTGGACGGTTCCGAGCGCGCGGTAGGCGACACGGGCGTTCCTGGCCTGGTGGGCATACCAGCGGAAGCGGATGGTGATCAGCTGCTCGGAGGGGTTGTCGGTTCCGAGGGCGGGGAAGTCGGAATCTCTGAGTGTCGACATGGTCAGACCAGTGTCGGGCTAATGTTCGGCCATGGCGAGGAAGAGGGCGTTGCCGTTCGACCCGATCGACGAGGCGTCGCGGCAATGGGGCCGGCGCTGGGGTGCGGTCGAGCAGATGCGGGCCGTCACGTCGCTGATGCGCGCCCAGCAGATCGTGATCAACGAGCTCGACGAGATCCTCCGTAAGCACGGTCTGACCTTCGCCCGGTTCGAGGCGCTGGTGCTGCTCACGTTCTCCCGGCGCGGGTCGCTGCCGCTCGGCAAGATGGGCGAGCGGCTGCAGGTGCACCCGACATCGGTGACGTCGATCGTCCGCAGGCTGGAGGCAGCCGGTCTGGTGACCAGGACGCCGCATCCCGACGACGGCCGCGCAGTGCTCTGCGAGATCACCCCAGAGGGCCGTGACCTGGTCGAACGCGCCACCGCGGACCTGGTCGCCGCCGACTTCGCGCTCCGTGGCCTGACCGAGGACCAGCTCGCCATGCTCTGGTCCGTCCTGGAGCCGCTCCGCCGCAACGCCGGCGACTTCTCCTGACCTCTCGCAGCCGGGTGTGACGTGTTACGCCCGTGCTAAAAGTTCATTTCTTACTGAAACTTCCCAAGTTTCCCTATTGACCGGCATGCAGACGAGGTCCAGGATCGGTGGGCAACCGGCCCATCCCTGCGGGCCGCGAGTCAGGTGGAGGACTTGATGAAGCGTGCTGCTGCCGTTCTCCTGGTCGGCGCCGTGGCGCTGGTGGGCTGTTCCGGAGGCGGGTCGGGAGGCTCGGCCGCCGACGGGATCAAGACGATCTCGTACGCCGTCGACGACCCGGTGACGCTGAACCCGGGCCGGCAGACGATCGCCTTCGCCCAGGACCGGGTGCTGTTCTCGTCGCTCACGTTCGTCGACAAGGACGGCAAGCTCAGCTACCTGAACGCGGAGTCGGTGACGTCGGCCGACGCCGTGCACTGGACGATCAAGCTCCGCCCGAACTGGACCTTCCACAACGGCGAGAAGGTCACCGCCGAGAGCTACGTGAAGGCCTGGAACACCGTTGCCTACGGCCCGAATGCGTGGGAGAACAGCGGCCAGTTGGTGAACATCGCCGGGTACGACGCCCTGAACCCGGCGAAGGGCAAGCCGGCGACCACGCAGCTGTCCGGTCTGAAGGTCGTCGACGACCTGACCTTCACCGTCACGCTGAAGGCTCCGGACGGGCAGTTCCCGACCCAGCTGTCGCAGGCGCAGACCGGGTTCTTCCCGCTGCCCGAGGCGGCGTACAAGGATCTCGACGGGTTCGGCAAGAAGCCGATCGGCAACGGGCCGTTCAAGATGACGGATCCGTACCAGGAGAACGAGCCGGTGACCGTCACGAAGTACGACGGGTACCAGGGGCCGAAGCCGGCGGTCGACGAGATCACGTTCAAGCCGTACACGGACATGACCACCGCCTACACCGACGTCCAGGCGGGGAACACCGACATCCTGTTCGTCCCGGCGGCCCGGATGGCGCAGGTGAAGAAGGACTTCGGCGACCACGCGTACGTCTTCCAGGGTCTCGGCATGAACTACCTCGGCCTGCCGCTGTGGGACAAGCGCTACCAGGACATCCGGGTCCGCGAGGCGATCTCGATGGCCATCGACCGCCAGGCCGTCAGCAACGTCATCTACGGCGGCATCTGGGAACCCGCGACCGCGCTGACCCCGCCGGGTGAACCCGGTACGCCGGTTGGCCTGTGTGGTGACCTGTGCAAGTTCGACCCGGCGAAGGCCAAGCAGCTGCTCGCCGAGGCCGGCGGCTTCAGCGGCACGATGGAGATCCGCTACCCGGGCGGCGCGGGCCTCGACGACCTGTACAACGCCTACGCCAACCAGCTCCGGCAGAACCTCGGGATCAAGGACGTCACCGCGACGCCGACCACCGACTTCCCGGAGTTCCAGAAGCTGCGCACGGGCGGGAACCTGAGCGGCCCGTACTTCTCCCGCTGGGGTGCTCTCTACGCCAGCCAGCAGAACACGTTGCGCTCCTTCTACACCAAGTCCGGCGGCTGCACGAACTGCATCCCGTACTACACCCCGCAGGTCGAGCAGCTGCTCGCGAAGGCCGACGCCGAGGTCGACCCGGAGAAGGCGATCCAGGGGTACGTCGACGTACAGAAGGCGATCATGAAGGACTTCCCGGCGCCGCCGATGTTCTTCGAGAAGTACGCGTACGCGACCTCGGACCGGATCGCCGGCCTGGCCGAGGGCGCCGGCGCGATCAACCTCGAGCAGACCACGCTGGCGGCGGACAACTGACGACGGCAGCCAACTGATGGCGGCAGACAACTGATGACGGTGGACAACATGACGGCGACGAACGGCCCGCTCCGGGAGATCCTGGAGCGGGCCCACCGGGTCCCCGACCTGGCCCATTTCCCTGGTGTCGACGAGATCAACCAGCGTCTCGACGACCTCACCGAGCAGCATCCCGACCTGGTCACCCGGCGCCGGATCGGTACGTCGCGACTCGGCGACCCGATCACGATGTACTCGATCGGCGACGGCCCCGAGCAGGCCCTCGTGTACGCCGGTGTGCACCCGAACGAACCGATCGGCTTCTGGACCGCGATCCGCCTCGCCGAGGACCTGTGCGCGGACGCGTCGTTCCGCGCGGGCTGCCGGTGGCACATCATCGGCAACATCGACCCCGACGGCACCCGCCTGAACGAGGGCTGGTTCGACGGCCCGTTCAACCGCGTCCACTACACGGCGAACTTCTACCGCCCGGCCCCGCAGGAGCAGGTCGAGTGGACGTTCCCCTTCCAGTACAAGGATGCGTACTTCGACCGCGTGCTGCCGGAGACGCTCGCGCTGATGCAGGTCATCGACGAGGTCAAGCCGACGATCGCCGTCTCGTTGCACAACACCGAGCTGGGCGGCGTCTACTACTACGTCTCGCGAGAGCTCACCGGCTTCGTCGACGAGCTGCACGCGATCGCGGCCTCGTTCGACCTGCCGCTCGATCTCGGCGAGCCCGAGACCCCGGTCGTGGAGCCGTACGGTCCGGCCGTCTACGAGATGATCTCGTCGAAGGCGGTGTACGACTACGTCGAGGCGCTCGGCATGCCGACCCCGAACGACTCGGGCAGCTCGTCCTCGGCGTACGCCGCCCGGCACGGCACGGTCAGCCTGGTCGCCGAGCTGCCGTACTGGACGCACCCGTCGATCGACGATCAGACGCCGACGGAATCGCCGTACCAGCAGGTTCTCGCTGCGGCGGCGGACGAGCTCGAGAGCAACCTGCGGACGCTCGACGAGATCTTCCGGGCGGCGCGGCCGTACCTGTCCGACGATTCGCAGCTGGTCCGCGGCGTCGCGGCGTTCCTGCCGTACCTGCTCAAGCGGCCGGAGCGCGAGCGGCGCCGCGCCGCCGAGATCGATCCGGAGCGCCGCGCGACGGTCGCCGAGGTCTTCGGGCTCGGCGACATCAACCGCTCCTTCCGCCTGCGGTACGGCGGGATGCTGCTGCGCTCGCTCGACGGTGAGATCGCCCGCGGCAGCGCGTCCGCCGCGCTGTACCCGCCGGCCAAGCGGCTGCGCGCGGTCTACGCCGAGTGGCAGGCCGAGGCGCGGAGCCTCGACGAGCAGCTGCACACCGTCCCGATCAAGCACCTGGTCGGGGTTCAGTACGCCGCCACGCTGGCCCTGCTCGCCGCGGTACGGCGGGAGGCGCCCTGATGATGCGCTTCACGATCCGGCGACTGATCGAGCTCGTCCTGGTGTTCTTCGGGGTCACGTTCGCGATCTACGCCGCCGTGTTCGCGCTGCCCGGCGACCCGATCTCGAGTCTCGGCGGCGACCAGCCGTTGTCGCCGGCGGTCGTCGAGCGGATCCGCGAGCTGTACCACCTCAACGATCCGCTGTGGTCGCAGTACCTGCGCTATCTCGGTCACCTGGTGACCGGTGATCTCGGAGTCGACTTCCGGGGCCGGCCGGTGGCCGAGCGGCTGGCGGCGCGTTGGCCGGTGACCATCCGGCTCGCGCTGACCGCCTGGGTGATCCAGGTGGTGATCGGGGTCGGTCTCGGTCTGGTCGCCGGGCTGCGGAAGAACACCTGGATCGACCGCGGCGTGCTGATCCTGACCATCCTGATCGCGTCGGTACCGATCTTCGTGATGGCGGTGACCGCGCAGCTGGTGTTCGGTGTGAAGCTGTCGATCTTCCCGATCGCGGGCGTGACCGACGGCTGGCCGACGTCGTACTTGCTGCCGGCAACGACTCTGGCGATCTACGGGCTGGCCGCGGTCGCCCGGCTGACCCGGGGGAGTGTGGTCGACACGATGAGCTCGGACTTCGTCCGCGCGCTCTGGGCGAAGGGCCTGACCCGCCGCCGGGTGATCGGCATCCACGTACTGCGGAACTCGGCGATCCCCGTGCTCACCTACCTCGCGGTCGACCTCGGCGCGCTGCTCGGCGGTGCCGTGGTGACCGAGGGGATCTTCAACCTGCCTGGGGTCGGCCAGCTGCTGTTCCAGTCGATCCGGGTGCACGAAGGGCCGACGGTGGTCGGGATCGCGACCGCGCTGATCCTGATCTTCCTGGTCACCAGCGTGATCGTCGACCTGCTCAACTCGCTCCTCGACCCGAGGATCCGTCATGACTGATGCCGTACTCGCACAGCCTCTGGACGAGGACGTCCTGGCCCGGCGGGGAGTCTGGGCGACCGTTCGCCGCCGGGTGCTGTTCTGGCTGCCACTCGTCGTCCTCGCCGTGCTGGTGTTGATGGCGGTGCTCCCGCAGCTGTTCACCAGCGCCGACCCCCGCGCGTGCGACATCTCGGCGAGTGCGCGGCCGTCGTCGCCGGGTCATCCGTTCGGGCAGGACCTCCAGGGCTGCGACGTCTACGCGAGCGTCGTCCACGGCGCCCGCGCGTCGCTCTCGGTCGGCCTGTTCTGCACGCTGGTCGCGCTCGGGATCGCGGTCCTCGTCGGGACGATCGCCGGGTACGTCGGCGGTTGGGCCGACTCGGTCCTCGCGCGGCTCACCGACGTGTTCCTCGGCTTCCCGTTCCTGCTCGGCGCGATCGTCGTCCTGAACAGCCTCGGCAAGCGGTCGGTGCTGTCGGTGTCACTCGTCCTCGCGCTGTTCTCCTGGCCGGCGCTGGCCCGGATGGTGCGTACGACGGTCCGCGCGACCCGGGACGCGGAGTACGTGCAGGCCGCGAAGGCGATGGGGTTCCCGACCGCGCGGATCCTCACGCACTACGTGCTGCCGAACGCGATCGGCCCGGTGCTCGCGGTCGCGACCCTCACCGTCGGCGGCGTGATCGTCGCCGAGTCCACGCTCACGTTCCTCGGCCTCGGACTCCGGGCGCCGTCGATCTCGTGGGGCCTGCAACTGGCGACCGCACAGTCGCGTTTCCAGCAGGCGCCGCACACACTGATCTACCCGGGGATCTTCCTCGCCGCCACCGTACTGAGCCTGATCACCCTCGGCGACGTACTGCGCGACGCGGTGAACCCGAAGGGACGCTCCTGAATGACCACCACTCACAGAACGGACGCCGCCTTGTCCTTTGATCTCGCCACTGCCCGAGAAGCCGCCCCCGCGATCGAGAGCTGGTTGGAGTACCAGCGCCGCTACCTGCGGACGCCGGGAGTCCAGGCCGCGATCAGGGTCGGGGACGAACTGGTCCTGTCGGCCGCGCTCGGGAACAGCGACGACGTCGCCGGTACGCCGCTGCGCACGGACCACCTGTTCCGGATCGCTTCGCACAGCAAGACGTTCACCGCGACGTCGATCTTGCAGCTGGTCGAGCAGGGCAAGGTCCGGCTCGACGACCGGATCGAGACCTACGTCCCGGAGCTCGCGGGCACCGAGCTCGCGGCGGTCAGCGTGCGGGAGCTGCTCGGTCACCAGGCCGGGGTGATCCGCGACGGTGTGGACAAGGACTACTGGCAGCTGATGGACCCGTTCCCGGACCGCGCCGCCCTGATCGAGCTGTGCCGCTCGCACGGCCGGGTGTTCGAACCGAACGAGTTCTTCAAGTACACGAACATCGGTTACTCGCTGCTCGGCCTGGTGATCGAGTCGGCGAGCGGATCGACGTACGGCGAGTACGTCGCGACCGAGATCGTGCAGCGGCTCGGGCTGAAGAACACCGGCGCTGAGTGGGACCCGCGGCGGGCCGACGAGTACGCCGGGGGACACACCGGGCTGCTCGACGGGCACGACGTACGCGAGGTGATCCCGCACGTCGACACCCAGGCGATGGCGGCGGCGACCGGGTTCTACTCGACGGCCGAGGACCTGACTGTGTACGGCGCCGCGCACTACTTCGGCGCCACCGAGTTGCTGACCGACGCGAGCAAGCGGGTGCTGCAGCGCGAGGAGAGCCTGGTGAATGCCCACGGCAAGGAAATCGGGCGGTACGGGCTCGGGATGGACATCGTCAAGGTCGGCGAGCGACGGCTGGTAGGGCACAGCGGCGGGTATCCGGGGCACATCACCCGGACCTTCATCGACCCGGTCGACCAGATCGTCGTGTCGGTGCTGACGAACTGCATCGGTGGGCCGGCCGGCGGTCTCGCGACCGGAGTGGTGAAGCTGCTGGACCTGGCGGCGAACGCGCCGGCCGGTACGCAGGTCCCGAGCGACATCGACGCGAGCCGGTTCTGCGGGAACTTCGCGAACCTGATGGGTGTCATGAGCGTCGCGCTGCTCGGAGGCCGGCTGGTGGCGTTCTTCCCGGCGGCACCCGACCCGGTGGAGAGCTACGAGGAGCTCCAGGTCGTCGACGAGAACACGCTGTCCGTCGTACCCGCGGCGGGGTTCGGGTCGATCGGCGAGAAGGTGGAGTACACCTGGGACGCCGACGGACAGCCGTCGGTGGTGCGGTACGGCGGGAGCTCGCGCTGGCCGGTCGAGGCGTTCCGGGCCCGGCGGTCGGAGCAGATTGCCGCAGCGGTACTGGGGAGGTCGTGATGACGGACGAGAAGCCGATCGAGGACGAGGCGTGGGAGGACGACTCCCGGCGCGCGGACTTCGTCGAGCAGTTCGCGCTGATCCGCGAGCTGGCCGGCTCGCCCCGGATGGAGGGGCGGGTGCTCGGCTACCTGATCGTGAGCAACAAGCCGTACGTGTCCTCGGCGGAGCTGGCGCGGGCGCTGTCGGCGAGCGCCGGTTCGATCTCGAGCACGACGCGCCGGTTGATCGACCTGGGGTTCGTCGCGCGGCACGCGGTACCGGGGGACCGGAACCACTACTTCAAGGTCGACGACGACATCTGGGGGAGTTTCCTGGCCGGGGAGCGGCGCTCGCTGCACAAGCAGCGGCAGCTCTTCGCCGACATGCTCGAGGAGCTGCCGGACGGGATGCCGGGCCCGCGGAAACGGTTGCGGAACGCGCGGAACTACTTCGAGTGGCTGGCGAGCTACCACCGCAAGATGCTCGCCGACTGGGAAGAGTACCGGGACAAACTCGACGCCGAGGAGGGCTCGTGAGCGACGAGGTCCTGACCTTCGAAGACCTGACGATCGACTTCACCGTCGGCGGTACGACGCAGCGCGCGGTGGACCGCGTCAGCTTCGGCGTGCGGCCGGGTGAGGTACTCGCGGTCGTCGGCGAATCGGGGTCCGGGAAAAGCGTGACCGCGCTCGCGGCGCTCGGGCTGCTGCCGTCGAACGCGACCGTCGGCGGGCGCATCGTGTTCGGTGGCGCGGACGTGCTGCCGATGTCGCGCGCCGAACTGACCGCGTTGCGCGGGCGGCGGATCGCGATGATCTTCCAGGATCCCGTCGGCGCGCTGGACCCGGTGTTCACGATCGGGACGCAGCTGATGGAGATGGTCCGGGCGCATCAGCCCGAGCTGTCCCGGGGGCAGGTGCGGGAGCGGGCGCTCGAGCTGCTGCGGATGGTGGAGATCCCGGAGGCGCGGTTCAAGTACTACCCGCATCAGCTGTCCGGCGGTCAGTGCCAGCGGGTGATGATCGCGATCGCGGTCGCGTGCGATCCGGAGCTGTTGATCGCGGACGAGCCGACCACCGCGCTGGACGTGACGGTCCAGCAGGAGGTTCTCGACGTACTGCTGGCGATGCGGTCGAAGATCTCCGGGGCGATCATGATCATCACCCACGACATGGGCGTCGTCGCCGATGTCGCGGACCGGGTGGTGGTGATGCGCAAGGGCGCGGTCGTCGAGACGGCCGGCGTTCACGAGCTGTTCGACCGGCCGGAGGAGGAGTACACCCGCGCGCTGCTGGCGGCGGTGCCACGCGGTGGCCTGCGGGACCAGGCTGCGCCGGACGCCGCGGACGATGTGGCGTCCGCGCTGGCGGTGAACGATCTGGTCGTCGAGTACCGCTCCCGGCGGGGCAGGATCATTCGCGCCGTCGACGGGGTGTCGCTGACGCTGACGCCTGGCCAGATCACCGGCGTGGTGGGTGAGTCCGGTTCCGGCAAGTCGACCATCGGCAAGGCCGTCCTCGGGCTGGCTCCGCTGACCTCGGGCGAGATCAAGGTCGCCGGCGTCTCGCTCGGTGACGCGTCGTCGTCGGCGCTGCGCAAGGTCCGGGCGGGGATCGGCGTCGTGTTCCAGAACCCGGCCGGGTCGCTCAACCCGCGGGCGACGATCGGGCAGTCGATCGGCGAACCACTCGCCGTACACCGTGGTGTCCGCGGCGCCCAGCTCCGGGGTCGCGTCGAGGAGCTGCTGGACAGCGTGGAGCTCCCGCGCGCCTGGGCCGGCCGCTACCCGCACGAACTGTCCGGCGGCCAGCGTCAGCGGGTCTCGATCGCGCGGGCGATCTCGCTGGACCCGGCGCTGCTGATCGCCGACGAACCGACCTCCGCCCTCGACGTCTCCGTCCAGGCGACGGTGCTGGAACTGTTCCGGTCGATCCAGGAGCGGCTCGACTTCGCCTGCCTGTTCATCAGCCACGACCTCGCCGTGGTCGACCAGCTCTGCGACCGGGTGGCGGTCCTGAGCCAAGGCCGGATCGTCGAACACGGCCCGCGCGAGTCCGTGCTGCGCGACCCGCAGGACCCGTACACGATCCGTCTCCTGGAGGCCGCGCCCGTTCCCGATCCGGCCGAGCAGTCCCGCCGCCGGAAGCTGCGTCTGGCGGGCTGAAACGGCTCCGTGCGGTTGGAAATAGTTGGACGTCCTAGTAGTTTGGGAGACCAGTTCTCTAGGAGGTCCGACGATGGATGCCGAGCAGATCGCGGCCGGGCGTGACCGGTGGCAGCAGCGGTACGACGCCGCGCGGAAGCGGGAGGCGGATTTCACCACGCTGTCCGGCACCGAGGTCGAGCCGGTCTACGGGCCGCCCGAGGGCGTCGCCGACCCGCGGATGGAGCGGATCGGCTGGCCGGGGGAGTTCCCGTTCACTCGCGGGCTGTACGCGACCGGCTACCGCGGCCGGACCTGGACGATCCGGCAGTTCGCCGGATTCGGGAACGCCGAGCAGACCAACGAGCGGTACCGGATGATCCTGAACGGCGGTGGCGGCGGCCTGTCGGTCGCGTTCGACATGCCGACGCTGATGGGACGCGACTCCGACGACCCGAAGTCGCTCGGTGAGGTCGGCCACTGCGGCGTCGCGATCGACTCCGCCGCCGACATGGACCGGCTGTTCAAGGACATCCCGCTCACCGACGTCACCACCTCCATGACGATCTCCGGCCCGGCCGTGCCCGCCTTCTGCATGTACCTGGTCGCCGCCGAGCGCCAGGGCGCCGACATCACCAAGCTCAACGGCACCCTGCAGACCGACATCTTCAAGGAGTACATCGCGCAGAAGGAGTGGCTGTTCCCGCCCGAGCCACACCTGCGCCTGATCGGCGACCTGATGGAGTACTGCGCCACCACGATCCCGGCGTACAAGCCGCTCAGCGTCTCCGGGTACCACATCCGCGAGGCCGGCTCGACGGCCGGGCAGGAGCTGGCGTACACGCTCGCCGACGGCTTCGGGTACGTCGAGCTCGGGCTGTCCCGCGGGCTCGACGTCGACGTGTTCGCGCCCGGCCTGTCGTTCTTCTTCGACAGCCACCTGGACTTCTTCGAGGAGATCGCCAAGTTCCGCGCCGCCCGCCGGATCTGGGCCCGCTGGCTGCGCGACGAGTACGGCGCGAAGACCGACAAGGCGCAGTGGCTGCGGTTCCACACCCAGACCGCGGGCGTGTCGCTGACCGCGCAGCAGCCGTACAACAACGTCGTACGGACGGCTGTCGAGGCGCTGGCCGCCGTCCTCGGGGGCACGAACTCGCTGCACACCAACGCGCTCGACGAGACGCTCGCGCTGCCGTCGGAGGAGTCGGCCGAGATCGCGCTGCGGACCCAGTCGGTGCTGATGGAGGAGGTCGGCGTCACGAACGTCGCCGACCCGCTCGGCGGCTCCTGGTACGTCGAGGCGCTGACCGACCGGATCGAGGCCGAGGCCGAGCAGATCTTCGCCCGGATCAAGGAGATGAGCCCGGACGAGTCGATGACCGGCGGCATCCTGCGCGGCATCGAGGACGGCTGGTTCATGGCCGAGATCGCCGACGCCGCGTTCGAGTACCAGCAGAAACTCGAGAAGGGCGAGAAGAAGATCGTCGGCGTGAACACGCTGACCGACACCGTCTCCGGGGACCTGGAGATCCTCCGGGTGTCGCACGAGGTCGAGGTCGAGCAGTGCCGGGTGCTGGCCGAACGCAAGTCCCACCGCGAGGAGGACCGGGTACGTCGTACGCTGTCGGCTCTGGTGGAGGCGGCCAGCGGCACTGGCAACCTGATCGAGCCCATGCTGGAGGCGGTGCGTGCGGAGGCCACGATGGGGGAAATCTGTCACGTTCTTCGGGAACAGTGGGGAGAGTACCGAGAGCCCGCCCGGTTCTGATCCGCCGCCACCGCCCGGGAAGTCCACGGGTGTCGCCGGCGCGATCGGGCCGCCCGACGGGCGCCGGGTCGTGGTCTGCGGCTCGGACCGCACGATGCTGCGGGTGGTCACCGAGCTGGTGAGCTCGGGCGAGCGGGTGACCGCGATCGTCAACCCCGCGTCGCGGCACTACGACCGGATCGGCGAGCTCGGCGCGACCGTGATGGGCGCCCGGGTGATCAGCGAGTCACTGCTCCGGCGAGCCGGCGTCGACGCGGCCGACGACGGTACGCCGTCCACCGCGCGGGCTCTGGTCCTGCTGGACACCGACGACGTCCACAACGTGCACACCGCGCTGACCGCCCGCGACATGGATCCGGAGCTGCGGATCGTCGTACAGATGGTGAACCCGCGGCTCGGCAAGCAGATGAACAGCCTGCTCGGGGACTGCGTGGTGATCAACGGGCCGTCGCTGGCCGCGCCCGCGTTCGTCTCGGACGCGCTCGAGGACGACGAACTGACCTGGCTCGAGCTCGGCGGCCGGCGGCTCGTGGTGGGGCAGGCCGACCTGATCCGGGAACCGCACCTGACCGTGCTCGCGGACACCACGTCGTCCGCGACACCCGACCTGCTGCCGCTGTCGAGCTCCGATCCCGAGGGTGACATCGTGCTCGGTACCGGAGTGCGGGAGGTGTGGCGCAGTCGCGACGTCCGGCCGGCCGGCTGGCTGATGGCGATGCGGGACATCCTCGACAGCCGGGTCCGCAAGATCGCCGCGCTGATGGCGTTGCTGATCGCGATCGGGACCGGCGTGATCCATTTCTTCGGCGACATCGAGTGGTGGCGGGCGCTGTACCTCGCGGCCGGCGTGGTGACCTCGGCCGGGATCGACGACGACAAGTTCAACGATGCGCAGCCGTGGGTGAAGGTGTCCGCGGTGATGGTGCAGCTGACCGGAATCGTGCTGATGGCGTTGCTGACCGCGGTCGTGGTCGACTCCCTGATCGGGGCGCGGCTGTCGCGGATCATCGGCGGGGTGCGCGGCCGGCCGCGGAACCACGTCGTGGTGTGCGGCCTCGGTACGGTCGGTGCTCGGGTGCTCGAGATCCTCACCGAGCGCGGCGTCGCGGTGGTCGGCGTGGACATGGACGAGGACGCGCCCGGCATCCAGGTCGCGCACCGGTTGCGGATCCCGGTCGTGATCGGGGACAGCAGCAACGAGGAGACGCTGCGGTCGGCCGGCGTCCAGCGCTGCCAGTCGGTGCTCGCGATCACCGACGGCGACATCACCAACCTGGAATCGGCGATGGTGGTCCGGGACCTGAACCCCGAGGCCCGGATCACGATGCGGATGTTCGACCACGACCTGGCGCAGCGGGTCGAGCGGCGGCTGGGCCTCGGCCACAGCCGGTCGGTGTCGATGCTGGTCGCGCCGGCGGTCGCCGCCGCGGTGGCGAACCGGCGCAGTCAGGTGACGGTGCCGGCCGGTCGCCGCGTGCTGCTGCTGACGGAGGTGACGGTCGAGGCCGGGTCGGTCGCGGGTGGGCTGCGGCTCGGTGAACTGGACGAGGCGGGCGGCCTGCGGGTGCTGGCCCGGCAGGATGTCGGAGGCGCCTGGGACTGGAGCCCGAAGCCCGACAGGGAGCTGCAGGCAGGGGACCGGGTGGCGGTCGCGGGCACGCGGAGCGGGCTGGCGCGGCTACTGATGGCGACCCGGGGGCAGCGCGGTTCGGTAGCGTCGTAGAGGATGGACCTGTGAACGTACGGAGTGCGCACGGAATGCGAGGACAGTGGTGAGCCAGTCCAACTTCTCCCGTCCCGGGGCGATCGACCTGTCGTCCCTCCGCAAGCCGGCCGGTGCGCCGGCCGGTCCGGGCGCGCCCGCGGGCGGTGGCCAGGGCGGTGGCGCCGCGGGCGCTTACGTGCTGAACGTGACCGAGGCGAACTTCCAGGCCGATGTGATCGAGCGGTCCATCCAGGCCCCGGTCGTGGTCGAGCTGTGGTCACCGCGAGCGCCGGGCGCGACCGAGCTCGGCGCGGTGCTGGCCAAGCTGTCGACCGAGTACGCCGGGAAGTTCCTGCTGGCCCGGATCGACGTCGACGCCAGCCCGCAGGTCGCCCAGGCGTTCGGCGTGCAGTCGGTGCCGGTCGTGATCGCCATCCTGCGGGGTCAGCCGGTCCCGCTGTTCCAGGGCGTCCTCGGCGAGCCCGAGGTCCGGCAGTACCTTGACCAGCTGCTCACCGTGGCGGTTGCCAACGGCATTACCGGGCGGGCCGACCCGGTCGGCGGTCCGGCGCCCGAGCCCGTCGAGGAGGACGCGCCGAACCCGCGGTACGAGAAGGCCGAGAACGCTGTCGGCGCGGGCGATCTCGACGGCGCGATCGCGGCGTACGAGGAGCTGCTGAAGGAGACGCCGGGCGACGCCGAGGCGAAGTCCGGGCTGGCCCGGGTGCAGCTGGTGAAGCGTACGCAGGACGTCCCGGCCGACATCCGGACCCGCGCGGCCGACGACCCGACCGACGTCGAGGCGCAGTTGCTGGTCGCCGACGTCGACCTGATGGGCGGGCACGTGGACGACGCGTTCGCGCGCCTGATCAGCACGGTCCAGGCGACCTCCGGGGACGAGCGGAACGCGGTCCGGCTGCACCTGCTGGAGCTGTTCGACGTCGTCGGCGCGGACGACGACCGGGTGATGAAGGCCCGCCGCCGGCTGATGTCCGCGCTGTTCTAACCGTTCAAGATCGGGTCAGTGGTCAGAGTTTCGGAGACCCGGGCCAGGAGGTTGCGGAGGGTTTCCGCCTCCGTCTCTGTGAAAGCCGCCGCCAGTCGACGTTCGACGGCGGCGGCTCTTTCGTCCGCCTGATCGAGAGCCTTGCGTCCGGTCGCGGTCGGACGCGTCTCGATCACGTGCCGGTGCAGTGGATGTGGTGTGCGCTCGATCAGGCCGGCCGCCTCCAAGTTGCGCAGAATCGTCGTCATCGTCTGCGGCGTGACCAGGCACCGGCGCGCCAGTTCGGCGGCCGAGATCCCCGGCTGTTCGTCGAGCACGAACAGAGCGGCGTACTGCGGAACGGTCAGCCCGGCCGGTTTCACGGCGGCCGCCTTCGCCGCCTGAAGTTCCTGCTCCACCCGCTTGAGATGACTACCGAGCCGCTCGTCGAAGGACATCCGCATAGGAACCATCGTACGAACTGCGCTTGCAATATATGCATTGACGACCATCAGACCTCTGATTAGTCTCTGTGTTCGTATCCATCAGAGAGAGGTTCTCCATGAAGTTCCGTCCACTCGGTGCGGCGCTGCTGACGCTGACCGCTCCACTGGCAACCATCACCGCTACCACCGCCACCACCATCACCGCCACCGCCGCGCCCGTCCTCGTCGAGGCGCCGGCGGCGCGGGCAGTTGCGCCGCTTCCGGAGCGGATCGACGGCTCGACCGCCGATCGGTATCCGGAGGGGATCGCCTGGGATCCGACCCGGCGTGCGTTCCTCGTCGGCTCGTTGGCGACCGGGCGGATCTCCGTGGTCGGCCGCGACGGCGTACCGCACCCGTTCGGCGTCGCGCCTGGCGTCTCCACCTTCGGGTTGCATGTCGACGCCGCCCGCAACCGGGTGCTCGTCACCTACGCCGACATCGGCAACGGCGAGCGATCCTCCGACGCCACCACCTACAAACAGTCCGGCATCGCGATCTACAACCTGCGGACCGGCCGTCTCCAGCGACGGATCGACCTGAACACCCCGCGCCTGAACCCGGCCGGCGGCCGCCACGGCGTGAACGACCTGGCAATCGATGCCGCAGGCAACGCCTACGTCACCGACCCCGCATCCGACGCGATCTACCAGGTCACCCCGTCCGGCGCAGCCTCCGTCTTCGTCCGCGACGACCGCCTGCGCAGCGACACGATCGGGGCTAACGGCATCGTCTGGAACCCGGCCGGCTACCTGCTGACGGTCCGCTACGACACCGGCACGCTGTTCCGGATCTCGTCACGCGGCGAACTGAGTGTCACTGGTCTGGCCGGTGCGCTGGTGGGCGGAGATGGCTTGGCGGTGGCCCGCGACGGTCGGCTGATCGCGATCACCAACAAGCTGGGCGCGGCAGGCGTCGAGCAGATGACCCTCCTGACCAGCCGCGACAACTACCGGACCGCGCAGGTCCAGTCGGTCGAACCATGGCCGGTCTCCGGTCCGACCACGGCAGCGGTCACGCCCTACGGCACCTACGTGCTGAGCGGGCGGATCGACGTACTGCTCGCCGGCGGGCAGTCGGACGAGTTCACGATCCGGCGGGCGAGTCACTGAGCTGGCCGGAATCGGTCAGTGTGAATTCTTGCAATTGTGTCTGAAGTACTCTGAGAATTCTTTACATGAGCGTTGTCGAGTCACCGCCGCCGAGTCTCGAGGCGCGCATCAACGGCCTGCTGCCGGCGCTCAGCCCGGCGCAGGCCCGGATCGCGGCCGAGGTACTCCGGGATCCGGTGGCGGTCGCCTCGTCGACCATCGGCCAGCTGGCGGCCCGCTGCGGGACGTCGCTGCCGAGCGTCACCCGGTTCTGCCTCGCGCTCGGACTGTCCGGGTACGCCGAGCTTCGCCTCGCGCTCGCGGCGGAGGCCGGCCGGACCAGTCCGAGCTGGGAACGTGGGACCGGCTCCGAGGTCGGTCCGGACGACTCGCTGGACGACGTACTGCGGACCCTCTTGCGCGCCGACACCCGCGCGCTCGAGGACACTGTCGCGGCGCTCGACGTGCACGCGCTCGGCCGGGCGGTGGCGGCCATCTCGGACGCGCGCCGGATCGACCTGTACGCCGTGGCGGGATCGGCCGCGGTGGCTGAGGACCTACGGTTGCGGCTGCATCGGATCGGGCGCGGCGCCAGTACGTGGAGCGACGTGCACACGGCGCTCGCCAGCTCGGCGCTGCTCGGGACCGGGGACGTCGCGGTCGGGATCTCGCACAGCGGCGAGACGATCGAGGTCCTGGAGCCGCTGGCGCGAGCCGGGCGGCAAGGTGCGACGACTGTTGCCATCACCAACTATCCGCGGTCGCCGTTGGCGCAGGCGACGGACATCGTGCTGGTCACCTCGGCTCGCGACGTCACGTTCCGGACCGGGGGACTGTCCGGGCGGCACGCCCAGATGATCGTGCTGGACGCGCTCTACCTCGGCGTCGCGCAACGCGACTACCCGCTGGCCGAACAAGCCTTCGACGCCACCGCCGACGCGGTCGCCGACCACCGCCGCCGCTCCTGAAGCCCTGCCGTCACACGTTTCCATACACGTTTCCGCACACGTTTCTGCCACTCCGTTCGACCGCCTTCCGAAGGAGCATCATGCAGAGTCCGCACCAATCCCTCGGCCCGTCCCGTCGCGCCCTCCTGCTCGGCGCCGGCGCCACCGCCCTCACCGCAGCCTCCGCCACGACCGCCTCCGCCACGACCGCCTCCGCCACGACCGCCTCCGCCTTGACCGGTTCGACCGCGGGAGCAGTCGCGCAGGCCGCCGTACCGTCGCCTGATCAATTGCCGCTGACGGGCGGAACGGAGTTTCCGATCGGGCTGTTCTGGCCGCCGCACCCGTTCGCGAGTACGGCCGAGCGATTCACGGAGATCAAGGACGCCGGCTTCGACTTCGTCATCTCCGGCAACTACGCCGGTGACGGCAACATCTTCCAGTACCAGCTCGGCCTCGCCCGCGACGCCGGTCTGCAGATGCTGATCTCCGACGACATCCAGATCCGCAACATGTCCCGCTGGTTCTCGATCTCCGACACCACGACGGATTTCCTCAGCGTGACCCCGGCGGAGGCCCGCGAGCTGTACACCCGGGCGCGCAACGCCTACGGGCCGTACTCCTCCCTCGCCGGCTTCAACTTCTACGACGAGCCGGGAGCCGGCTGGTTCGCGACGCTGGCGAAGGCCTTGGCGATCTCCCGGGAGCTGGCACCGCAACTGTTGCCGTACATCAACCTGCTTCCGTCCGACGACGCGTCGTACTACCGCAACTTCGTCGACGTGGTGCGACCGTCGCTGATCTCGTTCGACCGGTACCCGCTGCTGTCCGAGGGTCGCGAGGACACGAACTACTTCCACAACTGGGCGATCGTCCGCGACGCCGCGCTGCACGGCGACATCCCGTCCTGGGTGTTCATCCAGACGCTTGCCTACAACAACCATCGGGAGCCGACGCCGGCCGAGCTGCTGTGGCAGATCAACATCAGCCTCGCGTACGGCGCGAAGGGCATCCAGTACTTCACGTACTGGACCCCGGAGGCCGCGCGCGGCGAGGGCTTCGGCCCGGCGCTGATCACGGTCGACGGCCTGCGCACCTCGCGGTACTACGCCGCGCAGCAGATCAACACCACCTGGCTGCATCCGGTCGGCCGTGAACTCAAGCCACTCGTCTCCGAAACCGTCGAACACGCCAACGAATCACCGTTGCCGAACGGGGCCGTCGGGTTCACGCCGACCAACCTGGTCTCGGGTGTCACCGGCAGCCCGGTCGTCGTCGGCACGTTCCGCTCACGCGACGCTGCATCGGGCGACCGCTGGCTGCTGGTCACCAACCGCTCCCACAGCGACCGAGCCCGCGCGGTGGTTTCTCTGAACGAGTCGACCGTAGGTTCCGTCGGTCTCTTCCAGCCGGCGCGCCAGAAGTACACCTCCCAGCGCGTCGGCCCGGTACAGATCTCGCTGGCCCCGGGCGCGGCAACCCTCCTGAAGCTGACCACCAGGTAGCCAAGCCGACGGCAGGTGGTTGGTGCGGGTCAGGTGGTTCGGCCGGTGTAGATGCCCAAGGTGCGGAAGCGGAGGGCTGGGGCCGCGTACTCCTCGAGGGCGTGGGCGGTCCAGCCGATCATGCGGGCGAGGGCGAACAGGGCGTCGCCGGCGTCCGGACGGAAGTCGTAGGCGTGCATGATCGCGGCGATCGCGAGGTCGCTGTTCGGGAGCTTCGGGGTGCGCTCGGCGAGCGCCGCGATCGTGTCGACGACGGGGTGGTCGCCGAGGAGCTCCAGCAGTACGTCGGCGCGCGGGTCGTGCTGCTGGTAGATCTTGTGGCCGAAACCCGGGACGGGTTCGCCGGAACGTAGTTGGTCCGAGAGCGCTGTGAGCGGGTCGTCCATCGCTCGGGCGAGGAACTCGTACGCGAGAGTCGGTGCGGCCCCGTGGTACTGCCCGTCGAGTGCGCCGAGCCCGGCGGAGATGACGGCGTACAGGTTGGCTCGGGCGCTCGCGGCGACGCGGGCGGCGACGGTGGACACCGCGAGGCCGTGGTCGGCGAGGAGGATGAGGGTGGCGTCGAGGAGCTCCGGGCGGGGCTCGTGGTCGGACAGCTTCGGCCAGAGCCGGCCGCCCAGGGTGGTACGGGCGGCCGTGGGCCCTGGGAGTGCGGCGACCAGGGTTTCGATCAAGGTGCCGGCCGCCGCGGTCACCGCCGGTGTCGACAGGTCGAACCGCAACGGATCGGCCGCCCCCAGCACCGCGACCGCCACCCGCAACCGATCCGTCAACCGAGCCCCGTCCGGCACCACCTCCATAGCCCGCCGGGCCAACAGCACCCCCTCCCGCCCGACCACGAACCCGTCGACCGCCTCGGGCTGCCCCGGCTGGCCGGATGGGATTGGCTGGCCGGTCCAGAGGAAGTGGGCTACTTGTTCGACGGTGGCGGTGGTGGCCAGGGAACGGGCGGGGTGGCCCCGGTAGTAGAGCTCGTCGTCTTGCAGGAGGGTCAGTTGGGACTCGATGCGTTCGACGACGCCGGAGTGTTCGACTGAGCGGCTGGCCAGGCGTTCGACCTCGCCGGCGGCGAACAGGCTGCCGCGGCGACCGCGGGCGCGGACGCTGGTGAGCATGCCGCGGCTGACGTACGCGTAGACCGTCTCGGGTTTCACCTGGAGCCGGCGCGCCACCTCGGCGGTCGTCAGGTAATTCTCGTCACCTTCGGCCGTCATCCCCGCTCCTCGCACGTTTCATGTTGACTGGATCAATATTGACAATACTTGATTGCCTGTCAACGCTGAAGATATGTCAACAACGATCAATGTTCCGCCGGGCCTGCGCAATGTCGTCGTCACCGAGACAACCCTCGGCGACGTCCGGGGTGACGAGGGGTTCTACCACTACCGGCAGTACTCGGCGATCGATCTCGCCAAGTCCAGGACACTCGAAGACGTCTGGTACCTGATGTTCGAGGGTCACCTCCCGAGCCCCGCCGAGCGCGATCGGTTCGTCGCCGAACTGGCGCCTTTGCGCGTGCTGCCGGACGAGGTCCGTGCCGTACTGCCGGCGATCGCCACCGCAGGAGAAACGTTCAACCCGCTCGCCGGTCTCCGCACCGCTCTGTCGCTGCTCGCCGCAGTGCGCGGTCTCCCGCCGCTCTGGGACGCCGACCCGGCCCGCCGTAAGGCCGACGCGATGCTGGTCTGCGCGGTCACCCCGACGATCCTCGCCGCGCTCTACCGGCTCCGCGAAGGACAAGAGCCACTGGAGCCGCGCGCCGACCTGACGGCGGCCCAGAACTGGCTCTACCTCGTCACCGGCACCGAGCCGTCCGCCGTGCACGCGACCGCGATCGAGCACTACCTGGTCTCGACGGTCGACCACGGCTTCAACGCGTCCACGTTCACCGCGCGCGTCATCGCCTCCACCGGAGCCGACGTGGTCGCTGCCGTCGCGGGCGCGATCGGTGCGTTCTCCGGCCCGCTGCACGGCGGCGCCCCGGATCGCGCCCTCGCCAGCCTCGACGAGATCGGTACGCCGGACCGCATCGACGACTGGGTCCGCGCGAAGGTCTCGGCCGGCGATCGGATCATGGGCTTCGGTCACGCGGTGTACCGCACCGAGGACCCGCGCTCGCTGATGCTCCGCGACATCGCCCGCGGGATCGGCGGCGACCTGGTCGACTTCGCCACCACGGTAGAGCAGCGCATCGTCGACGTCCTCGCGGAGCTGAAGCCGGGCCGCAACCTGTACGCGAACGTCGAGTTCTACGCCGGTGTGGTGATGGAGCTGTGCGGTATCCCGCGCGCGATGTTCACCCCGACCTTCGCCGTCAGCCGCATCATCGGCTGGTCCGCCAACGTCCTCGAACAGGCCACCGACCCGAAGATCATCCGCCCGATCGCGACGTACGTCGGCCCTCAGCCCCCGGCCCCCATCCCCTGATCCCCACCGCCGCACCCGCCGTCTCGCGGGTTGTCCCCTGAGTTGGAGGGTTGTCCCCTGAGTTGGAGGGTTGCCCCCTGCATTGGAGGGTTGCCCTCCGAAATTCCGAGGGGGCAACCCTTCAGCTCGCGGGTCAACCGCTGAAGTGCATGACGCCGTCGGTGACTGGCGTCAGACGGAGGCGCAGCAGGTCCCGGGGATAGTTCTGCCGAAGCCGCCAAGGGCCCTGGGTTCCTTGGCGGGGAAGGATGGCCGCGGCCCGGCGGATGTACCCCGAGGACAGATCGACGACCGGCCGCGGCGGGGCGTCGTACTCTGCCGGGTCGACCTGGGGAGTGCAGATCCGGGTGCCGGTGGCGGAAAGGTGGTTCAGCAACCGGCAGACGTACTGCGAGGTGAGGTCGGACCGCAGTGTCCAGGAGTTGTTGGTGTAACCAATGCACCACGCCAGGTTGGGTACGCCGCTGAGCATCATGCCCTGGTAGACGAACGTGTCGTGCGGCGCGACCGGCCGCCCGTCGACGGTGAGCTGGATGTTGCCTAGCGCAACCATGCGGAGGCCGGTCGCGGTGACCACCAGGTCGGCCTCCAGTTCCCGCCCGGAACGCAGCCGTAGACCTGTCGGCGTGAATCGCTCGATCTCGTCGGTGACCACCGAGGCCGACCCGTTCCGCAGCGCCTTGAACAGGTCGGCGTCCGGCACTAGGCAGAGCCGCTGGTCCCACGGCTTGTACTTCGGTGTGAAGTGCGGATCGACCGGGATCGACTCGGGCAGCTGCTTGGCCACCCCGGCGTTCAGCAGCCAGGCCGCATGCGCGGGCCAGCGCCGGAACGCGCTGTAGATCGCCGAGCTCAGCACGACGTTCTTACCGCGGATCACCCGGTGCGCGAGCTTCTCCGGCAGTACGGCGCGGATGCGGTCGGACATCGCGTCATGGGCCGGGCGGGAGGCGACGTAGCTCGGGGACCGCTGCAGCATCGTCACGTGTTCCGCCGTACCGGCCATGGCGGGGACGAGCGTCACCGCGGTCGCACCGCTGCCGATCACGACCACGCGCTGACCTGCGTAGTCCAGGTCGGCAGGCCAGTGCTGCGGATGCACGACCCGCCCCTGGAACTCGCTCTGGTCGTCGAAGTCGACCACGTGGCCCGAGTCGTAGTCGTAGTACCCGCTGCACACGTAGAAGAACGAGCAGGTGTACGTCGCTTCCGCCGTCTCCACCGTCCACAGTGCGTCGGCGGTCGACCACGAGGCGCGGACGACGCGCTGCCCGTAGCGGATGTGCTTGTCGATCCCGTACGCCGCCGCCGTCTCGTGCAGGTAGTCGAGGATCGACGGTCCGTCCGCGATCGCCTTCGCCGCCTTCCACGGGTGGAACGGGAAGCCGAGCGTGAACATGTCGGAGTCCGACCGCACCCCTGGGTACCGGAACAGGTCCCAGGTGCCGCCGAGCGTGTCACGCGCCTCCAGTACGGCGTACGTGCGGTCCGGGCAGCGGGTCTGCAGGCGGTACGCCGCCCCGATCCCGGACAGGCCCGCGCCGACGATCAGGACGTCGAAGTGCTCCATAGCGGCCACGGTACTCAACAGTAAGGAAGATTCTCACCCGGCGTTGTCGATTCCGTGTCGCGGCATTCGTCAGCAAGATGTCCATGAAGAACGACGACGTACGCAGTACGCGAGGGGAGCCTGAGATGGCGCAGTACATGTTCCTGCTGTTCGACAGCGAGGAGTGGTACGACAAGCTGACGCGGGACGAGTGGCAGCAGGCGATGAAGCTGCACGGTGAGTTCGCGGCAGCGGTGGAGAAGGCCGGGGCGCGGATCCTCGGTGGCGAGGCGCTCGAGCGGTCGAGTACGGCGAGCACGGTCAAGCAGCGTGAGGGCGCGGAGCCGCTGGTCACCGACGGGCCGTTCATCGAGACCCGGGAGGCGCTCGGTGGGTTCTACGTCATCGAGGCCCGTGACCTGGACCAGGCGCTGGAGCTGGCGAAGATCTGCCCGTCCGGCAACGTCGAGGTGCGCCCGGTGATGGACACGTCACCCGAAGCGGCGCCGGCCTGATCATGAGGCGCGGCCTGGGTACGCCGGTGCTCCCGGCGTACCCATGGGCCTGGCGTGCACGGGTCTGGCGTGCACGGATCTGGGGGGAGAGGTGAAGGTGGAAGCGGTGCAGGTGACCCGGGAGCTGGCCCGGGTGCACCGGGAGAGCTGGTCGACGGTGCTCGCGTCGGTGGTCCGGCTGACGCGCGACCTGGACCTCGCCGAGGACTGCACGCAGGACGCTTTCGTGCAGGCGCTGCGCACCTGGCCGGAGGGGATCCCGGACAACCCCGGGGGCTGGCTGACGACGGTCGCGCGGCGGCTGGCGCTGGATCGGCTGCGGCGCGAGACCAACCTGCGGCGGAAGCTGCCGCTGCTGGTGGAGGAGCCTGGCGAGGTCGAGCAGCCGACGGATCCGTTGCGGCTGGTCTTCACCTGCTGTCACCCCGCGCTGGCGCGGGAGTCGCAGGTGGCGTTGACGCTGCGGCTGATCTGCGGACTGACCACGCGTGAGGTCGCGGCGGTGCTGCTGATCAGCGAGCCGACGGCGGCCGCGCGGATCACCCGCGCGAAGAAGAAGATCGCCGCGGCGGGGATCCCCTACCGGATCCCGGCGGATCACGAGCTGCCCGCCCGGATGGACGTCGTGCTGACCGTCGTCCACCTGGTCTACACGGCCGGGTACGTCGCGGCGGGGGCGGAGCTGACCCGGTCCGATCTGACCGGGAGGGCGATCGAGCTGTCGCGGATGCTGGTGCGGTTGATGCCCGACGAGCCGGAACCGCAGGCGCTGCTCGGCCTGCTGCTGATGACCGAGGCGCGCGGTGATGCGCGGGTCAGCGCGGACGGCGAGCTGGTGCTGCTCGCCGACCAGGACCGGTCGCGGTGGGATGTCCAGTTGCTGGCGGAAGGGGTGTCGCGGGCGACCGCCGCGCTGCAGCAGGGCCACGGCCGTTTCGCCTTACAGGCAGCGGTCGCGGGCCTGCACGTGACCGCGCCGTCGTGGGAGCAGACGGACTGGCGCCAGGTGGTCCGGATGTACGACGCGATGATGGTGAGCTGGCCGACTCCGATCGTCGCGCTGAACCGAGCGGCCGCGCACAGCCTGGTCCCGGGTGCGGATCTGGAAGCGGTCCTCGCCGAGCTCGAGGCCCTCGGCAAGGAATCCGCGCTGGCCGGGTACGCCTACCTGCCGGCGACGCGCGCCGACGTACTCACCCGGCTCGGCCGCACGCGACAGGCGGCCGAGGCCTATGAGCAGGCGATCGAGCAGACCGCCAACGAGACCGAGCGGCGGTTTCTGGCGAACCGGTTGGCTCAGGGCCGCGGCGCCCACAGCTGATCGGCGTCGCCGGCCTCGAGCCGGCCCCGGTACACGTCGATCTTGTGGTCGATCAGCTCCAGACTCTCGGAGAGTTCGGCGAGTTTCGAGAGGATCTCCGCCCGGTGTGTCTCGAGCAGTTCCAGGCGGTCCTTCTCGTTGCCGCGCCCGGCCAGCACGAGTTCGGCGTACTGCCGGATCGTGCGGATCGGCATCCCGGTGGCGCGGAACTTGGTGCAGATCTTGATCCAGTCCAGGTCCCGCTGCCGGTAGCGACGGCGCCCGCCGGCGGTCCGGTCGACGGTGGTGACGACCAGGCCGGCGCGCTCGTAGTACCGCAGGGTGTGGACACTGACGCCGGTGCGTTCGGCGGCTTCGGCGATACTGATCCCGCGTTCATTGACTTCGAGCACGCTCTAAATCCTAGCGTCGTACCCATGACCCTTCCAGCGCTCGAGGCCCCCGCCCGGACCCGCCCGTACGTCGTGCTCGCGATCTGCTGCGCCAGCATCCTCGTCTCGGTGATGGACATCTCGATCGTCACCATGGCCCTGCCCGCGATCCGGGACGGTCTCGGCGCCTCGACGGCCGGCCTGCAATGGACCGTCGACGCCTACACCCTGGTGCTCGCGAGTTTCCTGCTGCTCGCCGGCTCCACCGCGGACCGGTTCGGCCGGAAGAAGATGTTCCGGCTCGGCCTGATCGTGTTCGGGATCGGCTCGCTGCTGTGCAGTCTGGCGCCCGGCATCGGCTGGCTGATCGCCGCCCGCGCCGTGCAGGCGGTCGGCGGCACGATGCTCAACCCGGTCGCGATGGCGATCGTGGTGACGGTGTTCCCGGACCGCGCCGAACGCGCCCGGGCGATCGGCATCTTCGGCGCCACCGCCGGCCTGTCGCTGGTGCTCGGCCCGATCCTCGGCGGCGCGCTCGTCGACGGCCTCGGCTGGCGCTCGATCTTCTGGGTGAACCTGCCGATCGTCGTCCTCGCCGTGCTGTTCACCAGCCACTACGTGCCCGAATCCCGCGCCGACCACGGCCGTCGCTTCGACCCGATCGGCCAGCTCTTGGTGATCCTCGTCCTCGGTGGCGTCGTCTCGGCGATCATCGAGTCCGGGAAGCACGAGAAACTTATGGTCGCTACGCCGCTGGTGATCGCCGCCGTGTCAGCCGCCGCACTGATCGCCTACGAACGCCGCCGTACCGAACCGTTGCTCGAACTCCGGCTGTTCCGCAGCGTCCCGTTCAGCTCGGCGGTCCTGATCGCGATGGTCGCCTACAGCGGGTTCGGCGCGTTCCTCTTCGTCACCACGCTCTACCTGCAGAGCGTCCGCAACCTGTCCGCGCTGCACGCCGGCCTGTGTCTCCTCCCGATCGGTCTGCTGATCTGCGTGCTGTCGCCGGTGACCGGCCGTATCGTCGGCTCGCGCGGTCCGCGCACACCGCTCGTGATCGCGGGTACTGCGCTCACGCTCGGAGCAGTAGCCTCGCTCACCATCGGAGCAGCCACGCCACTTGCCGCCGTACTCGCGGTCTTCCTGCTGTTCGGCGTGTTCCTCGGCACGATCAATCCGCCGATCGCGAACTCGGCGGTCTCCGGCATGCCCGGTTCGATGGCCGGCCTGGCGGCCTCCCTTGCCTCGGTAGGCCGCCAGACCGGTACGTCACTCGGTATCGCGGTCGCCGGATCGGTCGTCGGCGCCACCGCGACGACCGATCCCCAGCGATTCGTCCGGGCCGAGCACGCGGTGTGGTGGCCGATGGTCGTGGTGGGGCTCGTAGTCGTGGCGCTTGCCCTGGTGAGTACGAGTCGGTGGGCTCGCCTTACCGTCCGGGAGGTGTGACCGGCAGACCGAAGTCCGTGACCAGGCTCGGCGTGCTGAACACGTGGATGTGCGTGATCCCGGTCGCGGTCGGCGTCAGTACGGCGACGCCGTACGGCTCGCCCTTGAGATAGGCGCCGACCGCCGGCTGGCCGTTGGCCACGACCGGGATCATCCTCCAGTCGCCAGGATCGCCGACCGCGGACGCCAGCAACTGCAGGCACAGCACGCGACCGTTGAACCAGGTCGTCGTACCGACCATCTCGATCGCGGCGTCAGCGCGCAAGGCGCGTTCGAGGGCGGCGGTGTCGGCGTTCTCGAAGCCGGTGATGTACTCCGCGAGCAGGGCCCGCGCCCGGGGATCGTCCGGTTCGACCAGCTCGTCCTGCGCGGGAGCCGTCTCGTCGAGGCGGGCACGCGCCCGCTGCAGCGTGCTCTTCACCGCGGCGACCGACGTGTCGAGCATCGTCGCGACCTCGGCCGCCGGGAACGCGAGCACCTCCCGCAGGATCAGTACGGCGCGCTGCTTCGCCGGCAGGTACTGCAACGCCGCGATCAGCGCCAGTCGCAGACTCTCCCGGCCCGCCACGATCGATGCGGGATCGGAAGTGATCAGCGGCTCGACCCAGCCGATGCCCTCCGGCGCCGGCGGGGGAGCAGCGGTCAGCTCCGCGCTCGGGGCGACGATCCCGGACGGCAACGCGCGCCGGCCGCGTTGCTCCAGCGCGGTCAGGCAGACGTTGGTCGCGATCCGGTACAGCCAGACCCGCACCGACGAGCGGCCCTCGAACTCCGGCCACGCCCGCCACGCCCGCAGATACGTCTCCTGTACGGCGTCCTCGGCCTCGTGCACCGACGCGAGCATCCGGTAGCAGTGCGCGAGCAGCTCCTTGCGGAACGGTTCGCTCGACTGGGCGAAGTCGCTCACCACTACTCCCTCGATCGTCACAGTCCCAGCACCTTCCGGGCCCAGACTGCCATCCGCTGGATCGCGTCGTCCGCCTCCGGCGCGCGACCCGCCGCCATCTGGAACGTGTGCTGCATCTCCGGGAACACGTCCAGCCGCACCTCGACCCCGGCCTTCTCCGCGGCGGCCGCGAGATCCTGCGCATCGCCCAGCAGTACTTCGTCCCCGCCGACCTGGATGTACAGCGGACCGAGCCCGCTCAGATCGCCGTACGACGGATTCACGAACGGGTCCCGCGGTGAGCCCTCCGAGCCGAGGAACACGAACGAGAGGCCACGCACCACGTCCCGGTCGAAGAAGGCGTCGCGCTCCCGATTGGCGTCGTACGACGCTCCGTTCGCCTCGAAATCCACCCATGGTGAGAACGGCATCGCGCCGGCCGGCAACGGTAGCCCGACCGAGGCGGCGCGGAGCTGGGTGGTGACCGCCATCCCGCCACCTGCGGAGTCGCCCGTGAACACGATGTGCTCGGGCGCGATGCCTTGGTCGAGCAGCCAGCGGTAGGTGTCCACCGCGTCGTCGATCTGCGCCGGATGGATCTGCTCGGGCGCCAGCGGGTAGTCGAACACCAGCGCCCGTACGCCGGCCGCGCGGGCCAGGTGGGCGAACATCTTGCGATGCGAGTACCTCGATCCGCTGATGTACCCGCCACCGTGCAGGCAGAGCAGCACCCGGTCCGTGGCGGCCTCGTGCGGCACGATCCAGAGCGCGGGACGTCCCGGCACCGCCAAGTAGTCCACGTCCGCGGGCTCGGCCGTCAGCTCGGCCCAGCGATGGTCCGCCTGCTCCCGATCGAGCTGCCCGTACGACGCCTTCGCCGCCGCCCAGTGCCGCCGGACCGCTGCTGACTCGTTGCTGGCCATGTCATTCCTTTCGTGGCTGTTTCGTGGCTGTTCTGTCACCGGTATTGACCGGCGAACCCCGCAAAAGGAATCGGCGTGCTTGACTGGAGTATGAGTACGCCGAACTCCGGGCCACCGTTGTCGGCCTCGGAAGAGCGCACGTGGGCGATGGTCGCGCACGTCGGGGTGTTCGTCGCGGCGTGGATCGCGATGGGGTTCCTCTGCCCGCTGATCGTCTGGCTGGTGCTCCGCGGGCGCTCGGAGTTCGTCCGCCGGCACTCGGTGGAGTCGCTGAACTTCCAGATCTCGCTGCTGATCTACACCGCGATCGCCGTGGTGCTGATCCTGATCACGTTCGGTCTCGGGGTGCTGATCATCGTGCCGCTGATCGTGATCGGTGCGATCGCGGCGGTCGTGTTCATCATCCTGGCGACGATCGCCGCCTCGAACGGCCGCGAGTACCGGTATCCGCTGACGCTCCGGCTGGTTCGCTAACCTCACCCGGTGGAGCTCATCGGGCAGGGTATGGAAGGCGCGGTCTACGACCTCGGCGACGGGACGGTCCGCAAGATCTGGTTCGACCGCCGTCCGGACGACGTCCGGCCGCTGAAGGCGTTCCTCGACGAGCTGCCGGAGCTGCCGTTCCGGACGCCGCGGATCCGTGAGATCACCACGGGTGCGAACGGGCTGGCGATCAGCGTCGAGGACAAGCTGACCGGCGTACCTCTGAACGAGGCCGGTCTGCCCGAGGAGCACGCGCTGGACGCGTTCGTCACGGTCGTCGAAGCACTCCGATCTGTTCACCCCGGTCCGGCGAGCAATGCGCTCCCTGTGATCAGTCAGCCCTTCTGGCAGGACACCTGGGGACGGAGCCTCGCCGCGCTGGTACGCCGACGCGCGGCGGCCGCACGCAAGCACTTCGAGCGCGACGTGCCGGACTTCGACGACAGGCTCGACCACATCACCACACAGCTCGACCAGCTGCAGATCGGCGAGCTGAGCGTCGTACACGGCGACATTTGTCCGCCCAATGTGCTGATGGACGGTTCTCGGGTCGCAGCGGTACTGGACTGGGGTTTCCTGTCAACGGCCGGCGACAGCACGTTCGAGGCCTCGCTGGCGGCCGGGTTCTTCGACATGTACGGGCCTGACGCCCGGCGGCTCGACGACCTGCTCGTCGACCGGTTCGAGAAGCTCGGGCACGACCGCGAGCGGATGCGGCTCTACCGGCAGGCGTACGCGATCGTCACCGCGACGATCTACGACGAGAACGCCGGCGACGGGCACTACGTCTGGTGCGTCAACCAGCTCATCAGGTGATCGGCGAGCCGTTGCTCAGGTTGTACAGCCGATCCGGTGCGGCCAGGACCATCGGCAGCCGCCGGGCGTTCAGCGGCGACACCAGTCCGGCGAGCTCCTCCGGGGCGTGCCACTGGATGTCGCGGATCTCGAACCCGTCCGGCCGCAGGCTGTCGATCAGCGACGGGTCGTGGACGCCACCGTCGTACAGGATCTCGACGGCGTCGCCCCAGCCCTCCCAGCGCGGCAGCCAGTCGATGGCGAGGACCCCGAGCAGCGGCAGCGCCGTACCGAGTTCTTCTTCCATCTCGCGGGAGGCACCGGTCGCCGGGTCCTCGTCCGGCTCGACGACACCACCCGGTAGCTCCAGGTCCTTCTTGTAGCTGACCTGGCACAGCAGCACCCGCCCGCCGGTGTCCCGTACGACGACGTGCGCGATCACCCGCTTCTTCGGCAGCGCGGAGTCCATCAACGCGGTCCAGCCCGTCACGGTGTCCGGACGCGGATCATCGACCCGTCGTCCGTAGATCGCGACGTCCCGACGCTCACCCTCGATCAGCACGGCGCCCCGCAGCACCCCTTCACGCCGGAAACCGGAGCGGATCGCGACCCGCGCCGACGAATGCAGCTCCGGGTCCACCTCGACCTGCAGCCGCTCCAGCCCGAGCTGGCCGAATGCGTACTCCGACACCAGCCGGAGCGCCTGCTGAGCCACGCCAGGACCGCCCTCGAGCGCCCAGCTGACCAGAGCGACACCCGGTGAGGTCCGGCGCAGCTCGACCGTCCCCAGTGCCTCGCCGTGGTCGACAGCGAAGCTGGTCACCTCACCGTTCGGCGGTGAGGGGCGCAGCGTCAGGTCACCATCGGACAGAGGATCTACGGCGGTCACGCCGTGAACGCTACCCGGTGAAGCGCAGGTACACGGTTGCCAGGGGTGGTACGGACAGCTCCGCACTGGTGGACATGCCGTGCCACTCCGGTCCGTCCGCGACCACCGCGCCGTAGTTGCCCACACCGGAGCCGCCGTAGGAGTTGGCATCGGTGTTGACAACCTCCTCCCAGCGCCCGGCGTACGGGAGGCCGAGGCGGTAGCCGTGGTGCGGGAGCGCGGAGAAGTTCGCGATACAGGCGACGGTCGGTTCGCCGTCGTCGCCGTACCGGACGAAGGAGAAGACGTTGTTGCCGGCGTCGTTGGCGTCGATCCAGCTGAACTTCTCGGCGTCGTGATCGGTCCGCCAGAACGCCGGGTTGTCCTTGTAGACCCGGTTCAGGTCGCGGACGAGATCCTGCAGGCCCTGGTGGTCGCTGTGGTCCAGCAGCCACCAGTCCAGCTCGCCCTTCTCCGACCACTCCGACTCCTGACCGAACTCACAGCCCATGAACAGCAGCTGCTTGCCCGGGTGCGCCCACATCATCGCCAGGTACGCGCGCAGGTTCGCCAGCTGCTGCCAACGGTCGCCCGGCATCTTGCGCAGCAGTGAGCCCTTGCCGTGCACGACCTCGTCGTGCGACAGCGGGAGGACGAAGTTCTCGGAGTACGCGTACATCATCGAGAACGTCAGCTCGTGGTGGTGGTACTGCCGGTGCACCGGCTCGTGCTCCAGATAGTGGAGCGAGTCGTTCATCCAGCCCATGTTCCACTTGAAGCCGAACCCGAGCCCGCCGAGGTGCGTGGCCCGGGTGACGCCCGGCCAGGACGTCGACTCCTCGGCGACCGTGATCACGCCCGGGACCCGCTTGTAGAGCGTCGCGTTCATCTCCTGGAGGAACGACACCGCCTCCAGGTTCTCGCGGCCGCCGTACTGGTTCGGGACCCACTGGCCCTCGGCGCGCGAGTAGTCGAGGTACAGCATCGAGGCGACCGCGTCGACCCGCAGGCCGTCGATGTGGAACTCCTCGGCCCAGTAGATCGCGTTCGCGACCAGGAAGTTCCGCACCTGGGGACGGCCGAAGTCGAAGACCAGCGTGCCCCAGTCGGGCTGCTCGCCGCGGCGCGGGTCCGGGTGCTCGTAGAGCGGCGTACCGTCGAAGCGGGCCAGCGCCCAGGCGTCCTTCGGGAAGTGCGCCGGCACCCAGTCCACGATCACGCCGATACCGGACTGGTGCAGCTTGTCGACCAGGAAACGGAAGTCGTCCGGGTCACCGAAGCGCGACGTCGGAGCGAAGTACGACGTCACCTGGTAGCCCCAGGAGCCACCGAACGGGTGCTCCATCACCGGCATGAACTCGACGTGCGTGAAACCCATCTCGTTGACATAGGCAACGAGCTCGTCGGCCAGCTCGCGGTAGGACCTGCCCTTCCGCCAGGAGCCGAGATGCACCTCGTAGACGCTCATCGGCGCGGCGTACGCCGCGGTCGCGGCCCGCCGCTCCAGCCAGGCGGCGTCGTCCCACTCGTACTGCGTCTCGTGGACGACCGACGCGTTCGCCGGGGGAGTCTCGGCGAGGTTGGCCATCGGGTCGGCCTTCTGCCGCCAGACACCGTCGCGGCCGCAGATGTCGAACTTGTACCGCGTGCCCGGACCGACACCCGGGACGAACAGTTCCCAGACGCCGGAGCCGCCGAGCGAACGCAGCGGGTGCGCGCGGCCGTCCCAGAAGTTGAAGTCGGCGGTCAGCCGGATGCCCTGCGCGTTCGGGGCCCAGACCGCGAACGACGTACCGGTGACGACACCGGAGGGGCCGTCGTAACGGCGGACATGTGCGCCGAGCACGGTCCACAGCTGCTCGTGCCGGCCCTCGCCGATCAGGTGCAGGTCGACCTCGCCGAGCGACGGCAGATAGCGGTACGGGTCGTCGATCTCGGTGGCCGGCCCGTCGGTGTAACTCACCTCGAGGCGGTAGTCCGGGACCTTGTCGGTGTCCAGGACACCGACCCAGACGCCGTCGTGCTCGTGCCGGAGTTCGAGGCGCTGGCCGTCGTGTAGCACGGTGACGCTGTTCGCGAACGGGCGCAGCGCGCGCACCGTGACCCCGTGCTCGCCGAGGTGCGGGCCGAGCACCTGATGAGGATCGTGGTACGTCCCGGCGACCAGTCGTTCCAGTACGGTCCGGTCCACCGGGACCGCCGTCACCACCGGCTTGTCGGCCGACACCTGCGGCTCCTCGAAAGCTTCACGCTCTCCCATCAGGAAAACCTCCTACTACTGCTCGGCCAGGTGGGCTGCTGCGGAGAGGGGGATCTGGAGCCACGTGGGGCGGTTGCGGGCCTCGTAGAGGACCTCGTAGATGACCTTGTCGGCCAGGAACGCGTTCATCAGCACCTGCTGCTGCCGCGGATCGCTGCCCGCGACCTCGGCGTACCCGTCGCAGAAGGCCTGCTGGTTGCGAGTCGCCCACTCGGCCGCGCGGTACGCGATCTGCTGGTCGCCCTCGTGGTCCTGCAGCAACGACCGGGCCGCGTAGTCGAACGAGCGCAGCATCCCGGCGATGTCCTTCACCGGGGTGTCCAGCGCGCGCCGCTCGATCAGCGACTTGGCCGGCTCGCCCTCGAAGTCGATCAGCTTCCAGCCGTCGATCGTGCGCAGCACCTGGCCGAGGTGGAAGTCACCGTGGATCCGCTGCACCGTGACCGGCTGCCCGTACGCCGCCAGCGCGTCGAACGCCCGCGCCAGACCACCGGCGTACGGCTGCAGCTCCGGGATCGCGGCGGCCGCGGTGTCCAGCCGGCGGCGCATCGCGTTCGCGTGCTCGACCAGCTTGGCCGGCTCCCAGACGTCGGTGCCGAGCGCCTTCGCCAGCTCCGAGTGCACCTGCGCGGTGCTCGCTCCGAGCCGGTGCGACTCGGCGGCGAAGTCACCGCCGACCTCCTCGGCGTGCAGATCCGCCTCGGCGTACAGGTCCCGCACCGACGACGTCGCGAACGACCAGCCGTCGGTGGCGTTCTTCTGGAACGCGGTCAGCATCGCCAGCTCACCCGAGTCGGTGCCGCCGCCCGCGCGCGGCCACCGACCGCGTGCGGACCCCAGCACCGCCGGGACCAGGTCGGAGCCGGCCTCGGTGAGCGCCGACTCGATCTCGACCCCGGGGTTGCTCCCGGGCTCGAGCCGGCGGAACACCTTCAGCAGCGCCACGTCACCGAACACCAGCGACGTGTTGCTCTGCTCCACGGTCAGGACCAGCGACTGCGCGTCCTCCGGCACGGTGATCGTCCGGTCCGGCGCCTGCACCGGGTGGAACTCCAGCCCGTCCAGTTGCCGTCCGTGCGTGATCCCGTCCAGCCAGAGCGGCGTCGCCTCCTTGTCGTGCAGAGCGTCGTACACCCAGACCTCGGTGTCGCCGAGATCCGGCTCGACCCACTCACCGACCAGCGCGTGGCCGAGGTTCTCGACCGGTGCGGGGTGGTAGCTGAGCGGCAGCTGGTACACCCGGATCGGGTTCTCCGCCCCGGGTGGACCCGCACAGTAGACGAACCCGATCCGGACCGCGGGCCAGGCGTCCTCGTCCGACAGCCAGACCGAGGTGGCCATGGCTTCGACGTGGACGTCGTGTCCCTTCTCGCCGAACCACCTCTGGCTCGCACAGAAGGACTGGACCTGGTCCAGATGGGAAGTCACTTAAATGCTCTCCTCGTGGTCTTCCGGCTTCGCCACCGGCAGCCGGAACCAGTAGAAACCGTGGGCACCGAGGGTCAGAAGGTAAGGCAACTCGCCGATGGTCGGGAAGTGCACGCCGCCGAGCAACTCGATCGGCTCGACGCCCTGCCACTGCCGCAGGTCCAGCTCGATCGGCTGCGGGAACCGGGACAGGTTGTTGACGCACAGCACGACGTCGTCGCCGAACTCCCGGACGTAGGACAGCACGCTCGGGTTGGAGCCGCCCAGGTCCGTGAAGGTACCCATCCCGAAGCAGGGGTGCTGCTTACGGGTCTGGATCATCCGCCGGGTCCAGTGCAGCAGCGAGGAGGCGTTCTCCATCTCGGCCTCGACGTTCACCGCCTGGTAGCCGTAGACCGGGTCCATGATCACCGGCAGGCTGAGCTTGCCCGGAGTCGCGGTGGAGAACGAGGCGTTGCGGTCCGGGGACCACTGCATCGGGGTCCGGACGCCGTCCCGGTCGCCCAGCCAGATGTTGTCGCCCATGCCGATCTCGTCGCCGTAGTACAGGATCGGGGAGCCGGGCAGGCTGAGCAGCATCGCGGTGAACAACTCCATCTTGTTGACGTCGTTGTCCAGCAGCGGTGCGAGCCGGCGGCGGATGCCGATGTTCGCCTTCATCCGCGGGTCCTGCGCGTACTCGCCCCACATGTAGTCGCGGTCCTCGTCGCTGACCATCTCGAGCGTCAGCTCGTCGTGGTTGCGCAGGAAGATGCCCCACTGGCAGGTGTCCGGGATCGCCGGCGTCTGCGCCAGGATCTCCGAGATCGGGAACCGCGACTCCCGGCGTACCCCCATGAAGATGCGCGGCATCACCGGGAAGTGGAACGCCATCTGGCACTCGTCGCCGCCCGAGTCGCGGTCGCCGAAGTACTCGACCACGTCGGCCGGCCACTGGTTCGCCTCGCAGAGCAGGACGCGGTCCTCGTAGTTCGCGTCCACCTCCTTGCGGACCCGCTTCAGGAACTCGTGGGTCCGGGGCAGGTTCTCGCAGTTCGTGCCGTCGGTCTCGAACAGGTACGGCACCGCGTCCAGCCGGAAACCGTCGACGCCGAGGTCGAGCCAGAACTTCAGCGCCTCGATCATCGCGTCGCCGACGGCCGGGTTCTCGAAGTTCAGGTCGGGCTGGTTCGAGTAGAACCGGTGCCAGAAGTACTGGCCGCGGACCGGGTCCCAGGTCCAGTTCGAGGACTCGGTGTCGACGAAGATGATCCGCGCGTCGGCGTACTTGTCGTCGGTGTCGGACCACACGTAGAAGTCGCCGTACGGGCCCTCGGGGTCCTCCCGCGACGCCTGGAACCAGGGGTGCTGGTCGGAGGTGTGGTTCATCACGAAGTCGACGATCACCCGGATGCCGCGCGCGTGCGCCTGCTCCAGGAACTGGGCGAAGTCCGCGACCGTGCCGATCTCCGGCATCACCTCGGTGTAGTGCGAGATGTCGTAGCCGCCGTCGCGCAGCGGCGACGGATAGAACGGCGGCAACCAGAGACAGTCGACCCCGAGCCATTCGAGATAGTCGAGTTTCTCGGTCAGGCCCTGCAGGTCGCCGATGCCGTCGGCGTTCGAGTCCTTGAAGGACCGCACGAGGACCTCGTAGAAGACGGCCCGCTTGAACCACAGCGGGTCACTCTTCGTCAGTCCGTGGTGCTGCTCCGGCAGCATGTCGGTCACGCTCACCTCCATCGGGTGTCTCCAAACCTAGCGGTACTACGGCTTGCCGCCACGACGTGACGACGGTGTGTGGACCCGCCCGGGCGTGCACTGGTTCCCGTACCCCGTTACGGCGTACCTAAAAGGGGAGGCAGTGCACGAATCCGGAGCGACTCCGGTGCTGTGGTGACGCCGTCGGTGGACGGTTCCGCAAGGCGTTCCGCACAGTCTGACGGCCCTTTGCCAGTACAAGCAAATGGGGCTCGCGGATGGATCCGCACCCGCGTTCCCGAGCAGCTTCGGACCCGGTCAGGTCGCTCAGTTGCGCGGTTCGCGGCCGTTGTTCTGCCGCTCGGCCGACCCCGGTCTGCGCACCCCGCCGCGACCGCGCCAGGACCGCGGACGGCGCAGTACGGCGCCGCGCGCGTCCGCGACGCCCGCACGCGGATCGGTGTGTTCCTCGCCGGGCATGATGATCCTGGTCGGCTCCACCGGTTCCGGCCGGTCGGCGGGTTCGGACACCTCGCCCGCCATCACGCCACCTCGACGGTCACGACGACCTGTTCGGGAACGCCCACCTGTTCGGCCTCCTTGCGGACTGCACGCTCTCGTCGCGATCGTAGGTCCGCGCCGGGGTCAGAACGGCTACGGAATCTCCACGTCGACGACCAGTTGTTCGGGCAGCCCCGCGTCGTTCACGGCTTCGAGGATCGCCTCCCGGAGATCCTCGAGGGCCGCCTCGCGGGTCCGGCCGTTGGCGTGCAGGAACGAGTCCGGCGTGAGGGCCGCCTCGGCGGTCCAGATGCCGTCGTCGTCCTGCTCGACGACGTACGGGACGTGAAGCTGATGGCGCACGGCGTCTCCTGGAGATCAGTCGCGGGGATCGGCGGCCTTGCGGGGCCGGCGGACGTACTTCGTGAAGCCGGCGCGTTCGGCGTCGGCCTCGCTACGGAACCAGACCTCGGGTTTGGTCCGGCCGTAGTACGGCGAGTCGGGGGTGTGGAACAGCATCGACTGGGCGTTGCCCTTGATGGTGAACCCGTCCGGCGGACCCTGGTGCGGTACCGCGTCGGCCGACCCCTCACCGTAGCGTCCGGGGGCGGCCACGGCCGGGATGCCGGGCCGGCTCCGCGGCGGTGTCGCATCCGGCTCGACGTCGAACAACGTCGGCTCCATCGGCTGCACCGACTGCGCCGGCTCCATCGACTGCGTCGGCTCCATCGACTGCGCCGGCTCCATCGGCTCGGCGAACTGCACGGGTTCGGACGCCTGCGGCGGCTCCATCGGCTCCATCGGCCGGGAGAAGACCGGCTCGGCGCGTCGCTCCTCGACGGTCGCCACACCGACGGGGACCGGCTCCTTCTCCTGCTCCTCCACCACCGCGGCAGGGACGAGAGCAGTTGCAGGCCGGCGCCGGTCCAGCAGGACCCACGTGATCGCCGCACCGATGAGGAACGCGAGCAGGGCCCCGAGCCAGTTGTCCCGCAGCAGCCAGCCCATCAGCGAACGCCACCCGACGGCCGGAGCCGGTGCACCAGCCAGGCGGCCGCGCTGCCGAGGACGAACGCGACCAGCAGCAGGATCCAGACCTGTGCGATCAGCCAACTCATGTAATCCCCTACGAAAGCTGTGGACCACCGATCTCGACAGTCCGTGACCCTACTCCGTTGTGCACCGTCACCGCACTCCAACCCGGCGGAATCCGATACAGCACAGGCATCAACGCCTCGGTCGGTCTCGTGGCCGGTGTCAGCGGGGGCGGATTTCGACGCGGCGGTTGGCGATCCGGCCGGTGCCGGTGGAGTTGGACGCGATCGGGAAGGATTCGCCGTACCCGTTCGCGAGGAGGCGGTCGGCGCTGACACCGAGCTTGACGAGTTGCGTCTTCACCGCGGCCGCCCGGCGCTCGGACAGCGGCAGGCTGGTGGCCGACGAACCCAGGTCGTCGGTGTGACCGGCGAGTTCGACGCGTGCCGTCGTACAGGACTTGAGGAGTGCGGCCGCCCGGATCACGGACGGCTTCGAGGCGTCGTTGACGATCGACGTACCGGACAGGAAGTTGATCTTGTACTGCCGGCTGAACTCGGCCAGACGGCTCGGGAACGTGCGGCACGGCTCGCTCACCGCGGCCTTCGGCGGCGTCGGCAGCTTGAGCTGGTCCGCTACCACCGCGCCCGGGACGGCCTTCGCCGCGGCCCGTCCGACCGTCGCCTTCGTCGCTTGGTCGGGCACCTGGCCGGACAACGTGATGGTGTCGCCGTCGTACCGGACCGAGGCGTCGCCGGTGCCGATCGCGAGCGCCCGGAGCAGCGCGGACACGGCCGATGCGTCGGCGATCCCGTTGGCCGGGTCGATCGTCGTACGGTCGTCGTACTCACGGTCCTCGCCACGCACCTGGTCGACCTCGGCGGCGATCGCGTCCTTGACCGCCTGGCTCCGCACCGGGGCCTGCACCCGGATCGCCTGGTTCGTCCGCCCGACCTCGAACGGCGGTACGTCGGACTGTTCGACGGGCACCGTCGACGGAGTGATCGGCGGGGTCGACTCGGTCGGTGCGGTGGATGCCGATGCCGTCGGAGTGCCGCCGGTCGCCGCACCGGACAAGCCGTTCACGATCTGGACCGAGCGCACGCCGTCCACGCCGGCGACGATCTCGCGGACCTTGCCCGGATCCACTCCCGGCGGGAGGGCGACCCTGGCGTCGCGGCCGTCGAAGTCGACCGAACGGCTCTCGATGCCGCGCGCCTGCAGGGCGGCCAGAGTGCGGTCGCGCAGGTCGTCCTCGGTGGTGCCGGCCCGCGCCGGAACCAGCACAGCGGTCAGCAGCACAGGTACTGCGAGTGCGGCGAGCAACCAGATGACGAGTGGCCGCCGAACCAGACCGGGCACTGTTCCTCCGTGGATGCGGTCAGAGTGGCGTGCGCGAGGAGACTACTCCGCCGCGCAGGTTGAGCGCACACCTGTCGCGGGAGCGTCGCGATCTTCGTCCGGGTTTTCCTGTCCTGTCTCGGACAGGACGCATATGTGCCAGCCGGGGGCGCGTGGAATCCCTTGACTTAGTTCGTGCCGTGAACCGTACTTGTGGCGGGCCGGTTTCGACTGGGAGGGGCTTGCTGTGATGTCGCTGGAGAGGTCGTCCGATTCGTCATTGATCATCGGCGTGGCCGCGTCCACGGCCGAACGGGTGCACCTGGCCCGCCTGCTCGGCGAGGCCGACGCACTGTTGCTGGTGTCGAGCGCCGACCAGGCACGCGCGTTTCTCGAGCTGACCGGCGTGAGCGTGGCACCCAGCCCGTCCGTCAGCATGCTGCAGACCGCCGACCGCGCTACCAAGATCAAGGCAGTCCCAGCAGTCTCGACAACGACGGTCTCGACAACCGCTGTCTCGACAGCTGCGATGTCGAGTGCGGGAGCGCCGGAAACTGCGGTGTCCGGAGCTGCGGCCTCGGGAGCTGCGCCGGAGCCGGTGGGGGAGTTGCAGCTGGACGTGGACCGCCGCGTCGTCCGCTGGAAGGACCGCGAGATGCCACTCACCAGGCTGGAGCACGACTTCCTGCACTGCCTGGTCGCGGAACCTGGCCGGGTCTGGACCTATCAGCGCCTGCACCACGCCGTCTGGGGCAACGAACACCTCGGCCACGGTTCCCACATCCACTCGGTCGTCAAGCGCCTCCGCCAAAAACTCACCCACCTCGGCGCCACCGTCACCATCCACGCCGTCCGCGGCGTAGGTTTCCACCTCCTCCCCGCCTAACTCCCCTTCCGCCTAACTCTCCTTCCGCCTACCGGGACCGGGGAATTCTGCTGGTCGATTCAGGTGCACAGAACTCCCCAAACCAACCGGGCAGCTGGGGGAGCAAGGTGTGGGGGAGGCGGGCCAGCCTCGGGAACGGAGAACCGTCGCGACCTGGATCGCGGCGGCGCAGGGGTCGCTCACGATCTGATAGCCGAACCGGAGCGTCGCCTTGTCCGCCAGCAGCGCGGCGTTGTCCCTCGTCATGTCACGCCACCGGGAACGGGCGTCCTCGTGCCCGGCGCGCCCGTCCAGCTCGACGATCAGGTTGTAGTCGTACTCCGTGTCGCGGTAAACGACGCCGCGTTCGCCGGCCACGCGAACCTGTCGGCGCGCGATCGGAAGCCCGTGCGCCCGCTCGACCCGCCGCAAGTACACGAGCTCCAGGAACGACTCCGTGCCCTCGGCGGCATCACGTAGTACCTCCGCCAGCAGACCGCGCCGCGGCAGGCGATGCAGCCTGTCCAGTTCACTCAGCAGCCGGGCGGGGGGTCGTACGACGCTGTCGGCAGACGTCGAGCACCAGCGCAGCCGCGCCATCTGGCGTCGCCCGCCGGCTCGCAACCGTCAACACGGCAACCTCGACCCGCACGATCGGCGGCTCCCGCGACGCGACCACCCGCTGCGCGAACCCCCGCGCCCGGGTAATCACAACACCACTCTCACCCCGCACCCGCCGCCCATGCGGCACCTCCAGCCAAACTACGTCCCCCCGCCCCACCCCACCCCCGCCACTCCGAGCCACATCGCCCCGAGTTACACCGCCCCAAGCGGGAGCGATCCCGTGGTGGCGGAGTGCGGTCTCGCCTGCGAGTGCGGCATCGGGACCGTAGGCGAGCCACGCGGCCCACACCCGTGTCTCCCACGGCACCGGGCCCGAGAAGTCGGCGTACGCGCCTCGATACACCCGCTGGATCCGCCCGGCCCGGCACCGCACGGCTAGCGATCGATCCGAGATCCCCCACGCCCGGGCCTGTCCCCGGCTGAACGCTCCCTCTTGTCTCGCAAGCAGCTCATGCATGCTCCTTTCCACACCCAAGAACATGCACCGTTCCGCGCCCCCGCCGTACGCCGACTTCGCGCCTGTGGACAACCCCGCGACAAACGGGGAGTCCTGCATGTCGTTCCAGGTGCACAGACCTCCCCGAACAAAGGGCTCGGCCCCGGACCGAGAGCGGTCCGGGGCCGAGCTTCGTTACTTGGTTACTTGATCGACTTCAGGGCGAAGTCTTCGGTGACGGGGGTACCGGCGACCAGCTTGGTGGTGCGGGTCTGGGGCTTGTAGCCGTCCTTCGCGGCGATCAGGGTGAGCGGGTTGTTGCGACGGTCGAGCCAGTACGCGTACTTGCCGTCCTTGTCGGTGATGAACGTGTAGGACTGCGCCCACGAGTCCACCTCGACGATCGCGCCCGGGAGCGGGGCCGAGGCGCCGGCCGAGCTGACGCCCGTGACGGTGCCCATCAGCTTGCTCCAGGTGGTCGGCGGCGTGACGTTCATCGTCACCCCGACGGCCGGGACGGAGTACGGCGTGTTCTCGCCGATCGTCACGGCACCGGTGTACGTCCCCGGCTGGTCGACGCTGGCGTTCAGCGTCACCTTGACGGTCGTCGACTGTCCCGGGGCCAGGGTGGCCTCGGTCTGGTCGAGCGACAGCCAGCTCACGTCGGCCGACGACTCGGTGCAGTCCTCGAGACCCGGCAGGGCCTCACTGTCCGCGGTCGCGTTGAAGCTGCCGGACGAGCCACCGATCTTGTAGAAGCCACACGCCGCGCCACCGCGGTACCGCGGCAGGTTGGCGTTCGGCAGCGCGGACCAGGTCTCCGCCGACGGGTCGTACGCGAACCCGGCGTTGGTGACCGCACCGGCCTGGACACCGCCGACGATCAGCAGCTTGCCACCCGCGACGGCGTACGACGCCGCCCAGTGGTCGGCCGGAGCGTCCGCGATCGCGGTCCAGGAGTCCGCTCCCGGGTCGTAGACGTACGCGTTCTTCAGCGAGTTCGTGCCGTCGTTACCGCCGGCGCAGTACAGCTTGCCGTCGATGGCACCGCAGGACGCGAACGCGACCGACTTCGGGTAGTTCGCCAGCGTCTCCCACGCGTTGGCCGTCGGGTCGTAGCGGACGACCGTGTTGCTCATCGGCGTGCAGTTGGCGGTGGTGCACCCGCCGACGGCGTACAGCTTGCCGTCGAGCACGGCCTGGCCGGCCGCGGCCCGCGGGGCCGGGTTGGCGGCCAATGCGGACCAGGCGTTGGTGGCCGGGTCGTAGCCCCAGGTCTCCGCCGCCGGGCCGGAGGCGCCCCAGCCGGAGCTGGCGATGATCTTGCCGCCGACGACACCCACGGTGATCGCGTTGCGGGCGCCGGGCAGCGGGGCGATCGCGGTCCAGGCGAGCGTGGCCGGGTCGTACACGTAGCTGTTCCCGGTCGACGCACTACCGTTGCCACCGGCAATCGAGTAGGTCTTGCCCTCGAGGCTGACGACCCGGTTGTCCATCACGGTGGCCGGGTAGTCGGCGATGTCGGTCCACGGAGCCGCCTGCGGCTTCGCGGCGACCGGCGCGGCGCCGGTCTTGCCGGACAGCATCCGGGCGAACGAGGTATTCACCGCGAGCCGCTGCAGCGGGGCACCGGCCCCGTTCTCCACCTCGGCCTTGGTGGTCTTGGTGCCGTTCGCGTTCTCCAGGACGAAACCGCTGTCCTTCTCACCGAACTTCACGTCGACGTCGGCGCCGCCGGTGTTCTTGACGGTGAACGACTTGGTGACCTTGCCCGACGGGAGCTTCAGGCTGCCGGAGATGCTGCCCGGCGTGACGGTCAGCTGACCGGCCTTCAGGGTGTAGTCGGCGGTCGTGGTCCAGTCCGCCTCGACCCCGACGGTCGCGGTCGAGCTGACGTAGTTGCCGGCCTTGGCGGTGAAGCCCTGGTTGCCGTCCGTGGACGAGTACAGCCAGTAGAAGCCGTCGTTCAGACCGGTGTCCTCGGGCGTCGCCACGGTGGTCGCGCTCTCGGTGGTGCCGTCATGGGTGACGACCGCACCGTTCACGAAACCGTTCGTGTTGGCGTCCTTGACGTTGCCGACGACGATGCCGCCGCCGGTCGGCTCACAGGTGACCTGGCTGCCGATCAGGACGTTGTCGACCTGCCACCACCACTCGTACGACGCGTCGTAGTAGTGGAACCGCACCTGGACCGCGGACTGACCGGCCGCCTGCGGAATGGCGATCTCCTTGACACCCCGGAGGTCGGCGGCCTGGGCGGCCACGGTGCTCCAGGTGGCGCCACCGTCGATCGACAGGTCGACGTCGGCCTTCTCACCGCTGAGGTAGTTCAGGTCCTGGTTGAACCGGATCACCGGAGCGGTCACCGAGCTCAGGTCCACGACCGGGCTGACCAGCGACGTGTCCTGCGACCCGCTGCCGCCGTACCTGTCGCTGTCCACGATCGCGAACTTGCCGCTGCCGCCGGACAGGTTGCCCCGGTTGCCCGGGTCGTCGAACTTCCAGACCTGACCGTTGCCCTTACCGTCGACCACGGTCCAGCCGCTCGGCGCGGCACCGGAGTCGAAGGTCTCGTAGACGCCGTCCGAACCCCACTTGTAACCGGGCGCGGTGGTGCACGAGTTCGCGTCGGCCGGGACGGCGATGTTCTTGGTCAGGTTGCTGCTGCCGACCGTGATCGGCTGGCTGACCGTCGTGTAGCCCGGGTACTTCGACTCGACCTTGAGCGAGTACGCCGCACCGGACGGCACCTTCAGGCTGTAGCGGCCGTTGCTCGGCGTGGTGTAGTCGAACACGCCACCCGGACCCTCGACAGACACCTTCGCGTACAGCGGCCAGCCGTGGCCGGAACCGTCCGTGACGGTGCCACCGACGCTCACCTGCGGAGTGCTCTCCAGAGCGAAGTTCTTGGTGGTGGTCTGACCGGTCGTGATGGTCGCGGTGGCTGTGGCGGTCTTGTACCCGAAGGACGCGACCGTCAGGTCGTAGTCGCCGGCCGGGAGCACCGACGAGAACGTGCCGTTGCTGCTGGTGGTCAGCGTCTTGTCGGGCTGACCGGCGGCCTTGATCGTCACGCTGGCGCCGGCGAGCGCGGCGCCACCGGTGGCGGCGGTGACGGTGCCGGACAGCGTGCCGGTGTCGCCGATCGGCGCGGCGCCCACCAGCGCCAGCGCGTCCAGGCGGCCCTGGCCGAAGACGTTGTTGTTCGCGTCGGTGCCGCCGCACTGGCTGTCCGGCGTGTCGATCGCGGTCTGGTTCAGCAGCGCGCGGGTGGCGGCCACGTCACCCTTCAGCGCCGGCGAGGCGGACCACAACAGGGCCACGGTGGCCGTCAGGTGTGGCGTCGCCATCGACGTACCGTTGAACGCGCCGTAGGTGTTGCCCGGCAGGCTGGACCGGACGTTGACACCGGGGGCCGAGATGTTCGGCTTGATGGTGCCGTCCTGACCCGCACCGCGGCCGGAGAACGACGCGATGTTGTTGTTGATGTCGTAGGCGCCGGCCGAGTAGTTGCTGGTCAGGCTGCCCGGCGAACCGGAGCTCTGACAGGCCGAGCCGCTGTTGCCGTTGGCGAACGCACCGAAGATCCCGGACGCGGTCCAGGCCAGGGTGATGTCCTCCATGAACGGGTCGTTCGACGGCAGCGTGGAGCCCCAGGAGTTGTTGATGACGTTCGGGCGCTTGCTCGCGTCCGGGTTCTGACCCTGGAGGTCGGTCGGCTCGAGCATCCACTGGCCGGACGAGATCAGCGCGGCGTCGCTCGGGCAGCAGCCGTTCGCGGCGATCCACTTCACGCCCGGGGCGACACCGATCTGGTTGCCCGCGCCGTCGTCGCCGACCATGGTGCCCATCGTGTGGGTGCCGTGGCCGTTGCCGTCGGACGGTGCGTTCGGCGAGGTGCCGGCCGCGTCGAACCAGTTGTAGTTGTGGTTGAAGGTGCCGTCACCGTTGTTACCGCGGTACTGGTTGACCAGCGCCGGGTGGTCGTACTGCACACCGGTGTCGATGCTGGCGACGACGATGCCCTCGCCCTTGTCGCCGTACTGCGACCAGACCTGGTTCGCCTTGATGTTCGCGACGCCCCACTCGACGGACTGGATCGCCTTCTCCTGCTGGCCGGGCGTGACCTTCGGTACCTCGATCTGCACCGGCGCGTACAGGCCTTCGACCTCGCTGTGGGTGGCCAGGTCCTGGGCCAGCGCCAGCGATCCGCTCTCGATACGGATCGCGTTCGTGCCCCAGAACGCCTGGTATTTCACGTGTTGCGCGTCCAGGTCGGCGCGGATCTTCGCCTGGCTGTCCGCGGCGGCCTTCTTCAGCGCGGCGGCGACCGCCGTACCGCGCTCGTTCCAGTTGGTGATCTTGCTCGCGGCGGTCAGGTCGGCCTTGGCGCCGAAGCGGACCCAGTAGTCCGTCGCGGCCTTGGCGTCCTTGCCGTCCAGTTTCGCCATCAGTTCCGGCTTGATCTTGGCGGCCGGCGACGGCGTGGCTTCGGGTTTGGTGGGTGGAGTCGCCTGGGCCTGGCCGGCGGCGGCCATCCCGGTGGCGACGACGGCTACTGCCGCCAGGGCACTCACCAGTGATCTGGTGCGTCCCCTTCGTCGTTGATCTGACATCTCTGCAGCCCCTCACTTGAAACGACCCCGAGTCGACTCCCCCGAGTCATCTGCTGCAGGAGGGCGTGAACACACTGCGTGCCCCCCGGGCTGCGGCATGTGACACCGCGAGCCTGACGTGGACCTTATGTGTCAGAACAACGTGGTAACAAGCACAGTTGGTGAGCAAGATGTGACTAGCTGTCGCGCCGATCGAGGCAATGTGGGCAAACGTTGGCATTCCGTTGACGATCCGAGGCAGATGTTGACATCGTGATCAGATGGTCACCGCCCGTGTCCCCGCCCCTGCGGACGTCGATCTGACCAGCACCGGACGTGAGTCGTTCCCGCTCCTGATCGCGGTCGCGGCCTCGGCTGAGCAACGCGTCCAGCTGGCCGAACTCGTCGACGACGTCGCCCCGTTGCTGCTGGTCTCCAACCTCGACGAACTGCGCAAGCTGCTGGTTCCCGCCCACCAGCCACCACCGGCCGCTCCCGGGCAACCCGATCCGTCGGAGCCCGACGCGGTCGACGCCGCCACGGTCCAGGCACCCGCCGCGGGCGACGACCCCGGGGCCGACGTACTCGCGATCGACCGCGGCCGCTCGGTCGCCCGGTGGCAGGACCGGGAGATCCCGCTGACCGACCTCGAGCAGGACCTGCTCACCCGGCTGATGTCGGTCCCGCTCCGTGTCTGGTCGTACGACGCCCTGCACCAGACCGTCTGGCGGGACCGGAACGTCCGCGGCACCGCCGACGTGCACTCGGTCGTCAAACGTTTGCGCCGCAAACTCGACGAGCTCGGTACGACGGTCACCATCGACGCCGTCCGCGGGATCGGCTTCCGGCTCACCGATCGCCAGCGCCCGGCGATCACCGATCTGCGCGCGGGGTAGTTTCTCCGGATGTGACCTTCTCTGCGCTGAGCCATCTCGAGTGCCCTCGTTGTGGAGCCACCCACGACGCCGACCAGATCATCGGCCTGTGTCCCTGCGGATCACCGTTGCTCGCGCGCTACGGCGTACCCGAGGTGACGAAGGCGGAGGTGGCCGCGCGACCGCCGGACCTGTGGCGGTACCACGAGCTGCTGCCGGTGCGGTCGCCGGAGAACGTGGTGACGCTGGGGGAGGGGATGACCCCGCTGCTGCCGATGCCGCGGTACGGCGCCGAGCTCGGTGTCGACCGGCTGCTGATGAAGGACGAGGGGCTGATCCCGACCGGGACGTTCAAGGCCCGCGGTGCGGCCGTCGGGGTGTCTCGCGCGTACGAGGTCGGGGTCCGGCGGATCGCGATGCCGACGAACGGGAACGCCGGCTCCGCGTGGGCGGCGTACGCGGCCCGGGCCGGAATGGAGGCGCTGATCGCGATGCCGATCGCGGCGCCCGAGATCTGCCGGCGCGAGGTGACCGCGGTCGGGGCGCGGCTGCAGCTGATCGACGGGCTGATCGGCGACGCGGCGGCGTACATCCGCTCGCAGGCCGGGTACTTCGACGCGTCGACGCTGAAGGAGCCGTACCGGATCGAGGGCAAGAAGACGATGGGCCTGGAGATCGCCGAGCAGCTGAACTGGCAGCTGCCCGACGTGATCGTGTACCCGACCGGTGGCGGCGTCGGCATCATCGGGATCTGGAAGGCGCTGAACGAACTCCGCGACCTCGGCTGGATCGAGGGCCCGCTGCCGCGGCTGGTCGCGGTGCAGTCCACCGGCTGCGCGCCGATCGTCCGCGCGTGGGAGAAGGGCCTGCCGGAGAGCGAGCCCTGGGTGGATGCGCAGACCGTGGCCTTCGGCATCACCGTTCCCAAGGCGCTCGGCGACTTCCTGGTGCTGCAGGCGATCGCGGAGACCGGCGGCTGCGCGATCGCGGTCGACGACGCCGACATCCTCACCGAACTCCACAACGTCGCACGCGCCGAAGGCACCTTCATCTGCCCGGAAGGCGCCGCCAACTTCGCCGCCATCCGCCGGCTGCGCGAGTCCGGCTGGATCAGCGCCGACGACCAGGTGATCGCGCTCAACACCGGCGCCGGCCTCAAGTACCCGGAAACCGTCCCGCTCTGACGCCGCAGCTGCCCCGGCGCGGCTTGCTCCCGGGACCGGGCCCTCGTGTCGGGGACCTTGAACAGGTTATTTCGGGGTTTCCCCCACCAGATCCTGTGCACACCCACGCGACGTGTCAGGTGGGGGGCAGGTGGCTGGGTCAGGTGGCGGCGGTCGTGTGTTGGAGGCCGATGGTTCAAAGGAGGGCCAGTTTGCTCCTGGCTTCGGCGTCGCGTGGGGTGTCCACGATGATGCGGAGGTTGGTGTTCTGGGTGGTGAGGACGTTGGAGTCGACGGCGATGTCGCCGACTTCGGGGTGCTCGACGATCTTCTGGGTGTGTCCCGAGGTTGAGCGAGCGCGGTGACTGAGGACCCTTCGCGGGGACTGCGCACAGGTTATTACCCGTCCTCACTCCCCAGAACCTGTCCGAGCCTCCGCGAGTCCCCGCGCGTGGCGCCCGCAGGAACGGGTGCTGTTGCTCGCGCGGGCGTCGCCCGCGCCGGGGAGTTGACCGGCGTAGCGTGCGTGCCGCTTCCGTCGCTCGCGCGGGGGAGTTGACCGGCGTAGCGTGCCGGGCGCTCCTCGCGCGGGTGTCAGGCTTGGCCGCGGCGGACGGCGAGGATGTGGGCTGGTTCGGCGTTGGGGTCGAGTTTGATGTAGTTGCTCTGGCCCCAGCGCCAGGTGGCGCCGCTGATCTCGTCGTAGACGGTGAAGGTGTCCTCGGGGCGCATGCCGAGGGCGGCCATGTCGAGGTGCACCATCGACTCGCGGACCGAGTGCGGGTCGGTGTTCACGACCACGATCACGGTGTCGGTGTGGCCGTCCGGTGCGGTCGAGCGCTTCGAGAAGCACATGATCGCCTCGTCGTCGACGGAGTGCAGGCTGAGGTTGCGCAGCTGCTGCAGCGACGGGTGCCGGCGGCGGATGTTGTTCAGCAGCGTCAGGTACGGCGCCAGCGAGCGCCCCTCGGCCTCGGCGGCGGCCCAGTCGCGCGGGCGGAGCTGGAACTTCTCGGTGTCCAGGTACTCCTCCGAGCCGGGCCGCAGCGCGACGTGCTCGAACAGCTCGTACCCGGCGTACACACCCCAGGCAGGCGAAGACGTGGACGCGATCGCGGCGCGGATCTTGAACGCGCCCGGTCCGCCGTACTGCAGGTACGCCGTGAGGATGTCCGGGGTGTTCACGAAGAAATTCGGCCGCAGGTAGTGCGCGCTCTCCTGGGTGAGCTCCTGCAGGTACTCCTCGAGTTCCCACTTCTCGTTGCGCCAGGTGAAGTACGTGTACGACTGGTGGAACCCGACCTTCGCCAGCTCGCGCATCATCGGCCGCCGGGTGAACGCCTCGGACAGGAACACCACGTCCGGGTCGGTCTTGCGGATCTCGCCGAGCAGGTACTCCCAGAAGTTCACCGGCTTGGTGTGCGGGTTGTCGACCCGGAACACCGTGACGCCCTTGGAGATCCACAGCCGGACGATCCGCAGCACCTCGGCGTAGATGCCTTCGGGGTCGTTGTCGAAGTTGATCGGGTAGATGTCCTGGTACTTCTTCGGCGGGTTCTCGGCGTACGCGATCGAGCCGTCGGCGCGGACCGAGAACCACTTCGGGTGCTCCTTGACCCACGGGTGGTCCGGCGAGGCCTGCAGGGCCAGGTCGATGGCGATCTCGAGACCCACCTCGCGGGCCCGGCCGACGAAGTACTCGAAGTCCTCGAAGGTGCCGAGCTCGGGGTGGATCGCGTCGTGCCCGCCGTCCTCGGAGCCGATCGCCCACGGCGAACCCGGGTCGCCCGGCTTCGGGTCGAGGGTGTTGTTCGGGCCCTTGCGGAACGAGTGGCCGATCGGGTGGATCGGCGGCAGGTAGAGGATGTCGAAGCCCATCTTCGCGACGGCCTCGAGCCGGTTCGCCGCGGTCCGGAACGTGCCGGACTTCCACGCACCGGCTTGTTCGTCGTACTCCGCGCCCTCGGAGCGCGGGAAGAACTCGTACCAGCTGCCGTACAGCGCGCGGGTCCGGTCGACCCATACCGGGTACGTCTCCGACGAGGTGATCAGCTCGCGCACCGGGTACCGGCCGAGGGCTGACCGTACCTGCGGGGAGATGCCCGCGGCCAGCCGTGCCTCCGGTGGCAGCGCGCCGTTCGCCAGGGCGTGCGCGGCATCGCTCAGCGTCGCGCGGTCCGCCCGGACGGCGGGCGGTACGCCGGCGGCCGCACGGTCGAAGAACGCGGCGCCCTCGGCGAACATCAGGTCGACGTCGATCCCGGCCGGCACCTTGATCTCGGCGTTGTGCCGCCAGGTCCCGTACGGGTCGCTCCAGCCCTCGACCGCGAACGTCCACGCACCCTGTTCCTGCAGCGTCACGTCGACGGTCCAGCGGTCGGAGCCCTGGCCGACCGGCGTCATCAGCATCCGTCTGGTCTGTCCCGACGGCGAGGTCAGGACGACGTTCGCGTTCACCGCGTCGTGGCCTTCGCGGAAGACCGTGGCCGCGATGGTGAACGTCTCGCCGACCGCCGCCTTCGCCGGATACGCTCCGGCGTCGACTGTGGGGGTGACGTCGGTGATCGGGATGCGACCGGTCATGGCGTGGATGAACTCCCTGGCTGATGTGATCTGCGCGATTGCGGATCCGGCGGACGGGTACGTAGGTCGAGGTCTACAGCACTGACGTTATCGGTTCCCAGTACCTGTCAGTGACATGCAGCACTGCAAAATCTTGCTCGCGTTGCAAGATCGATGCATGCCAAGGGTGTTCTCCGCCCCCGGGGCCGGTACGGTGTCCCGGTGCGAGCGATACGACGATTCTCCGTCCGCCCTGTCCTGCCCGAGCCGCTGACCGGTCTGGGCACCCTGGTGAACAACCTCCGCTGGGCCTGGCACCCGGAGACGCAGGACGTCTTCGAGGCCGTCGACCCGCAGTTGTGGCGGAGCACCGGCGGTGACCCGGTCAAGCTGCTCGGCGAGGTACCGGCGGCCCGGCTCGACGAGCTGGCCCACGACCACGCTTTCCTGCGCCGGCTGGAACTGGCAGTAGCCGACCTGGACAGCTACGTGACCGAAGACCGGTGGTTCCAGACCGCGGGCGGTTCGCCGCTCGACGCGGTCGCGTACTTCTCCCCGGAATTCGGGATCACCCATGTGCTGCCGCAGTACTCCGGCGGTCTCGGCATCCTCGCCGGTGACCACCTGAAGGCCGCGAGCGACCTCGGCGTCCCGCTGATCGGTGTCGGTCTGCTGTACCGGCACGGCTACTTCGCGCAGTCGCTGAACCGCGAGGGCTGGCAGCAGGAGCGTTACCCCCTGGTGGACCCGGACGGGCTGCCGATCAGCCTGCTGCGGGATGGTGACGCTCCCGCGACCGTGACGCTGACCCTGCCCGGGAACCGGCAGCTGCACGCGCAGATCTGGGTCGCCCAGGTCGGCCGGGTGCCGCTGCTGATGCTCGACTCCGACATCGAGGAGAACGAGCCCTCCGAGCGCGAGGTCACCGACCGGCTGTACGGCGGTTCGACCGAGCACCGTCTGCTCCAGGAGCTGCTGCTCGGCGTCGGCGGTGTCCGCGCGGTCCGCACGTACTGCCGGATCACCGGGCACGCGGCGCCCGAGGTGTTCCACACCAACGAGGGTCACGCCGGGTTCCTCGGCGTCGAGCGGATCCGCGAGCTGGCCGCCGAGAAGGGTCTCGACTTCGACACCGCGCTCGAGGTCAACCGCGGTGGCACCGTGTTCACCACGCACACCCCGGTGCCGGCCGGTATCGACCGGTTCCCGGTCGAGCTGATCCAGCAGCACTTCTCGCCGGACGTGTTCGGCCCGGAGGTCCCGATCGACCGGATCCTCGAGCTCGGTGCCGAGGACTTCGAGGGCGGCGACCCGGCGCTGTTCAACATGGCGATCATGGGTCTGCGGCTGGCGCAGCGCGCCAACGGCGTGTCCAAGCTGCACGGCGTGGTCAGCCGCGGGATGTTCGCCGGGCTGTGGCCGAGCTTCGACTCGATCGACGTCCCGATCACCTCGATCACCAACGGCGTGCACGCGCCGACCTGGGTGGCGCGGGAGATCCACGACCTCACCTACGCGAACTACACCGCCGACGGCGACTCGGTGTTCGAGGGTCTGGACAAGACCACCGACGCGCAGATCTGGGAGACCAAGCGGCTGCTCCGGCAGCGGTTCATCGACGACACCCGGGCGCGAGTCCGGCAGTCCTGGCTGAACCGCGGGGCCAGCGACGCCGAGCTCGGCTGGGTCGACTCGATCCTGGACCCGGACGTGCTGACGATGGGGTTCGCGCGGCGCGTTCCGTCGTACAAGCGGCTGACGCTGATGCTGCGCGACCCGGAGCGGCTGAAGGCGCTGCTGCTGCACCCGCAGCGTCCGGTGCAGATCGTCATCGCCGGTAAGGCGCACCCGCACGACGAGGGTGGCAAGAAGCTCATCCAGGAGATGGTGCGGTTCGCCGACGACCCGGAGGTCCGGCACCGGATCGTGTTCGTGCCCGACTACGACATCGCGCTCGCGCAGCCGATGTACCCCGGGTGCGACGTCTGGCTGAACAACCCGCTGCGTCCGTACGAGGCGTGCGGCACGTCCGGCATGAAGGCCGCGCTGAACGGTGCGCTGAACCTGTCCATCCGCGACGGCTGGTGGGACGAGTGGTACGACGACGAGTTCGGCTGGCCGATCCCGTCGGCCGAAGGGATCGAGGACACCGACCGGCGTGACGACCTCGAGGCGCACGCGATGTACGACCTGATCGAGAAGCAGGTCGCGCCGCGGTTCTACGACGGTGAGGTGCCGGGCCGCTGGATCGAGATGCTCCGGCACACCATCAAGGAGCTCGGGCCGAAGGTGCTCGCGACCCGGATGGTGAAGGACTACGTCGAGCAGCTGTACGCGCCGGCGGCGCAGTCGTCGCGGTCGCTGAACTCGACGTACGAGGGTGCTCGCGAGCTGGCCGCGTGGAAGCACAAGGTCCGCGCCGCGTGGCCGCAGATCCGCGTCGACCACGTGGAGCTGCAGGGTCTGGGCGACGTACCGCAGCTCGGTACGACGGTCGGGATCCGGGCCTTCGCCGCGCTCGGTGACCTGGCGCCGTCGGACATCTGCGTCGAGGTCCTGCACGGGCGCGTCGACACCAACGACGAGATCACGGACCCGGTCCGCGCGTCGCTGGCGCTGGCGGAGACCTACGAGGGCAACCGGCACCGGTACGAGGGCGAACTGAAGCTGGACCGTACCGGCCCGTTCGGCTACACCGTCCGCGTCGTCCCGAACCACACCGGCCTCGCCAGCGCCGCCGAACTCGGCCTCGCCGCCGGCCCGTCCGACCCCGAGGACCCGGAGTCCCCCGACCTTCCCGCCGGCTCGGAGTTCTGAGCCACCCCCAGAAAAGACACGCCCCCGCCTGCCTCACCAGGCGGGGGCGTTTTGCTCCTTCCGGTACGTCGGGGCGCGCGCAACCGCCGCGGGGCAGGCGGAGGTGGCAGTCGACCCACGCGCCCGCGGACGAGTTGGCGGCCGACCATCGCGCCCACGTCGAGCCAGTCTTCGATGCCCTCCGGCACGGGTTCGGCGGCTGATCTTCGGAAACAATGTGGCGCCCGGCGGCGAAAATGTTCCGCGAACCGCGACTACACGTCCAGCCAGGCGAACGGGCCGCCGGCGGGGGAGGTGACGAAGGAGCGGCCGGCGAAGGTCAGTCGCTCGTCGGTCCGGTAGAGGTCGTTGACCTCCTTGGTCGCCGTCTCGTCTCCGTTGTCGGAGGCAACCATCAGCTCGGCGATCCGGTCGATCAGGTCGAGGTCGCCGTCCAGCTTGTCGGACATCGCGCCCCAGTTGTCCCACAGCAGCAGTTCGTCGCCGTTCAGGTGCGCCAACTGGTAGCAGACGTAGTTACGGACGAACCAGCCGCCGTGCAGCCGCAGGGGCGCATCCGGGTTCGGGTCGGCACCGAACTTGTCCGCGTCGAGCTCACCGGACCGGTATCCCAGCCAGACCTCGGCCGCCGACCGGAACGGCCCGGCCGGCATGTCCGCGACGTCGAAGGTCCGCTGCGGGTCGGCCGGGTCCAGCTCGGCGTCGATCATCACCCATCGGTCGCCGTTCCAGTACTCCGCGACGACGTGATCGTGGTCGAAGCCCTCGGCGAAGTAGTTCCCGAAGCCGACCCGGCTGCGCGCCGGGATCCCCTTGTGCCGCAGGATCGACACGAACAGCAAGGTGTAGTCCCGGCAGCAGCCGACCACGTGGTCGACCGGTTCCCGCGGTACGGCGAGCGCCGTACCGTTGCGCTTCTGGTCCGTGTCCAGGATCGCCGTGACGTAGCGGTTGTCGATCTCAGCCAGTCGTTCGCCGGTGAACTCGATGCCGCCGCCGCGGTAGTGGATCAGCAGGTTCCGCACCACGGCGGCGATCGCCGGGATGTCGTCCGGCAGGGCGTCGAACAGCGCCGCATGGACGCCGGGATCGCTGAACCGGGTCTGCAGTGTGTAGTCCATCAGGGCTTCCTCTCGAGAATGGGCAGGGCGACGTCCATCGCCGGTTCGTCGCGGGGGATGAGCTGACAGTCCGGGCGGTACACCTCGCGCGGCGGACCCGCGTCGGGGAGACCGGCGGCCCGGGCCCAGTCGAAGACCAGGTCGTAGGCGAGCATGATCCGCGGGTAGGCGCATTCGTTCATCGAGAGCGTGCAGTACGCCTCGCGATGGGCCGGCTCGACCCGGATCCCGATCCGCCCGGACGGGTCCACCAGCCCGTCGAACGGAACGCACACCTCGACCGTCGCCTCACCCTCGGGCGTGACGGCGCCGTGGTAGATCACCCAGGAACCCGTGTCCGCGGTCGCCCCGGCGGCCCGCAGGTACGTCGTGATCTCGTCGGTGCACGTCACGATGATCCCGACCAGCGTCTGCTGGTTGGTGTCGGTCCGGATCGATGCGATCTTCGTCGCCGGTACGTCGCGCGTCAGCACCGGGCGTGGCGCGAGTCCCGACGTACCGGATCGGGACATGCGGTCCCGGAGGTAGTCGAGGGTGGACCGGCGTGCCGCGGTGGTCGCCTCCTCGGCGGCCCACCAACGGTCGAGCCGGATCAGCCCTTCCTCGTCCGTGCCTGCCAGTACCTCGGCGATCGTGGTCAGCGGCATGTCGAGCTGGCGCAGCACGCTGATCCGCCGCGCCCGCTCCAGCTGCGCCTCGTCGTAGAACCGGTACCCGTTCGCCGGATCGACCTGAGCCGGCGCGAGCAACCCCGATACGTCGTACAACCGCAACGCCTTGTGCGAGAGCCCGGCCCGCTTCCCGAACTCACTGATCGTCAACACGCGCCCATCAAACCCTCTGCCCCAGGGGCAAGGTAAAGCCCAACCTCGTCAGACCGGGAACGGACGGACGTCGGGCGCGACCCAGCACCAGGTTTCAGCGGAAGACTTGCGTTAGTGACAGTAGCGATATATCGTTAGTGTTATGAAGAATATCGAGGAGGAAACCATGAACACCCCGAACGAACTCCGAGGCCGCCGAGGCGGTCACCATCACCCCCGTCGCGGTGGACCGCGGATGGGAGAAGGCATGCCGATGCACGGCGGTCCGCGTGGCCGCGGTGGCCGGGGAGCAGGGCGCGGCGGAGGCCGCGGCCGGGCACCCCGCGGTGATGTCCGCACGGCCGTCCTGATGCTGCTCGCCGAGGAGCCGATGCACGGCTACCAGCTGATGCAGGCCATCGCCGACCGCAGCGGCGGGCGCTGGACCCCCAGCCCCGGCGCGATCTACCCGACCATCAACCAGCTCGAGGACGAGGGCCTGGTCACCGTGACCGCGGAGGCCGGCCGCAAGCTCGTCACGCTCACCGACACCGGTCGCGAGTACGTCGAAGGGCGCCGTGAGACGTCGCTCGACCCGTTCGCCGGGTTCGCGGCCGCTCAGCCCGGTGCCGACCTGCGCGGACTGCTCGAGGAGTTGCACGCGGCCACTCGGCAGGTCGCACGCAGCGGCTCCGAGGAGCAGCGCGCCGCAGCCGCGAAGATCCTGGCCGAGGCTCGCCGCTCGCTCTACCTGCTGCTCGCGGACGCGCCGGTCACCCCCGAGACCCCGCAGGTGCCCGAAGCCTGAGACCTGCGTCACGCTGCGGAACGTCTCGACCGAACGACTCCTCTTCGCAGATGTCCAACACATCTGAGGAGGGGTCGGGATGGGGTCTCGAAGGATCGCCGCAGGCGCGCACGTCCTGCTCGCGGCAGTGCACATCTACTGGGCGACGGGCGCGGTCTGGCCCGCGTCCACCGAGCGATCGCTCTCCCGAGCCGTCCTCGGCTGGGACGTGTCGTTCGCTCCCCAAGTGGTTCTAGCGCTGGCAGCGCTACATCTGCTGCTCGCGTTCGCAGTACTCCGGTCCGATCGATCCGCTCTCGCCAGAGTCGTCGTAGCCGGCCTCGCAGCGGGCCTGGCCGCCAGGGCAGCACTCGGCCTGGCCTGGGCCTTCACCGACACCGGTACTGCGTTCTACTGGCTCAACCTGTTCCTCTACACACCGGCCTGCATCGCTCTCTGCGTTACAGACCTCAGGATGCTGCGAGCACGCTGGCTGAAAGTCAGCCTGGTCACGGCGCCAGTAGTAGGTGTTGTCGCCCTCTCGCTGATCGCCTACGTCTACCAGCCGACCGAGCACGCCAGCCCCGCCGCCACAGCCGACGACAGGTACGTCGACACTCCACTGGCGCGGGTGCACTACCTGCAACGCGGCACCGGTTCACCAGTCGTGCTCCTGTCACCAGGCGCCGCCCCAGCCTCGGCCTGGAACACCGAGTTCACGGCGCTCGCGCAAAACCACACTGTCTATGTCGTCGACCTGCCGGGCCAAGGTGAGACCCGTCTGCACGACGAGCGCTTCACCTTCGACCTGAACGGCATGACCGATGCCCTCGGCCAGTTCCTCGACGCCGTGCACCTCCGGACCGTCGCGCTCGGCGGCAACTCCTGGAGCGGCGGCTGGGGCCTCGCCTACGCGCAGCGGCACCCGGAACGGGTCAGCAAGCTCGTGCTGCTCGCTCCGTCCGGTCTGGACGGGCGGGACGTGTGGAGCTGGGAGATCCTCAAACAACCACTCATCGGGGAGGCCTTCGCCAAACTCGCCACGAATCGCGGCATGGTCGACGTCGCGGTTCGTGGCCTGTTCGTGCATCAGGACCTGGTCACGCCGCAGCTCGTCGACGCGATGTGGATCCCCGGCACGTATCGTGACAACGTGCGGTCCATGTACGCGCTGGAACGTGGCCTCGACTGGAGCGCGACCGAGAAGGCCCTCCCTTTGACCCGCCAACCCGCGCTCGTGCTCTGGGGTGATCACGACACCGTGCTACCGGTCGCCCAGGCCGCGCGTTTCGGGAAGTTGTTGCCCAACGCAACCGTGCACGTACTGCCCGGCTGCGGGCACGCGCTCACCGTCGACTGCGCGGACCAGGCGACCCCCCTCGTGGCGGCCTTCCTCGGATGATCGAGGAACACCTGGTCCGGGCGGCCCAGCACGGTGACACCGTCGCGATGAACGAGCTGCTCGACGAGCTCACGCCGTACGTCGGGAAGATCTGCGGGCCGATCGCGCTGGCCGACGGGCCCGATGCGGCGCAGGAGGCGCTGATCGCGATCTTCCGTGGACTGCGTGGTCTCGAGAACCCGGCGGCGGTGTTCGGCTGGGCGCGTGCGATCGCCGTCCGCGAGGCGGTTCGGGTCGCGCGCCGTGGGCAGCGGCAGCAGCCGGCCGAGCTCGCGGAGCTTCCGGCCGCGGACGACCCGCAGCTCGCGGTCGACGTACAGGACGTGCTCCGGCGGCTCTCGCCGGAGCACCGCGCGGTGCTGGTGCTGCGGGATCTCGAGGGAATGGACGAACAAGCGGCAGCCGCGGTGCTCGACGTCCCGGCGGGTACGGCGAAGTCGCGGCTGCACCGGGCCCGGGCGAGCTTCCGGAAGGCGTGGAGATCATGAACTGGCCACAGACCGAGCTGACGGATGTCGAGCGGTTCCGTGCTCTCGCGGCGGGCGTGCCGGGCGCTGCGGTCACCGAGCGGGTGCTGCGTGCCGAACCCGATCGGGTGAAGGCGATGCTGGCGGACTTCGAGGTCTTCGCCGAGGTCCAGGCGGACTTCGTCTCGGCGACTGTGCTGGAACGCGACGGCGACCGTGTCGTCGTGCTGGCGAAGGGAAAGCGCGGACAACGCGCGCGACTGACCGGTCAGTTCCGACCGGGCTGGTGCTGGCTGCAGAGCCGCTTCCTGATCATCGGGATGGCGGTGGCTGCGGAACCGGGTGGGGGCACACGTGTCGCTCTCACCGGCGGTATCCGCGTACTGGGCCGGGCCGCGATCGTGCCGATCGGAGTCCGGCGGGAGAGCATGAAGACACTGGACCGCGTCGAGGGTCTACTCAGGCCGTGAGTACGCCGCTCGGCATTGCGGCGAGCAGAGCGTCCGCGTGGCGCCGGTAGCCGAGGTTGTTGGGGTGGAACGCGTCCGGCGCGAGCATGCCGCGCCATGGCGGACGCGCGTACCGCGAGACCTCGGCGACCGGCAGTCCACGGGCTGCGGCGGTGTTGCTGATCATCTGGTTGATGCTGGACACGTACGGGCTGACGGCACCGCCGACTCGCCAGAGACGGTCCGGAACGGTCAGGTCCATGACGACCGAGGAGGAGGGGAGCCGACCGATCACCTCACTGAGGTGGCCGCGGAAACGCTTCGGTGGCGTGGCGAGGATGTCGTTGTTGCCGATGCCGCAGGTGACCAGCGCCGGGGTCAGACCGTCGAGTAGAGGGAGCTGGTCCTCCAGCACGTGCCGCGTCTGCGCACCGGACCGGGACAGGTTCAGTACTCGCCAGGGCGTGCCCTTTCGGCGCAGTGCGTTCAGCACCTGGCCGACGTACCCGTGAAGAGGGGACGATGCCCCCAGACCTTGTGCGGTCGAGTCGCCGAGGACGACCCAGAGCGGTCCGTCGGCGGTGAGGGCATCCGAGTTCTGACGGGTCCAATAGTCGGCGTACGTGCGCGCCTGGACGTCGACGTACGCGACGCCGTCGACCCAGCGCTGGATCGCCAGCCGGGAGCTGGTCCGCTCGGCTTCGCCCCAGCGCATGATCGCGCGGTGCAGCGCACCGATCGGTGTGGTCCGTTCACGCCCACGCTGCAGCAGAAACATCGGTCCCCCCGGAAATGAACAGAAGGTGACCGCCGAATGTACAGGCGAAAGGTTAACGACCTCAGAGCGCGCGCAGCAGCACCAGGCAGCGCGGTGCGAGCGGCACGGTCGCACCGGCCTCCACCTCGGTCACCATGCTGTTGCTGGTGTCCAGCACGACTTCGTACGCCGGTGCCCACGAAGCATCCGGTACGACGACGTTCCGCGTCTCCGGCGTGGCGTTGAGCGCGAGCAGGAACGAGCTGTCGGTCAGCGCGTTGCCTTCCTCGTCGGTGGCCCGCAACGTGCCACCGTGCAGGAACATCCCGATCGTCCGCAGGTTCCCGTCGAACCAATCCGCGTCAGTCATCTCCCCACCGTGCGGTGCGATCCAGGACAGGTCCTTGCGGCCGCCGGGAACGACAGGCTGCCCGGAAAAGTAGTGCCACTGCCGTAGCGCCGGGTGTGCGGCCCGCAGCGCCAGCAGCTTCTTGGTCAGGCCCAGATGCTCGGACCAGACGGCCGGCAACGACCAGTCGAACCAGGAGATCTCGTTGTCCTGGCAGTACGCGTTGTTGTTGCCGTGCTGCGTTCGCCCGCACTCGTCCCCGGCGGTAATCATCGGCACGCCGGTCGACAGGATCAGCGTCGACATCAAGTTCGCCATCTGACGTCTGCGCAACGCGATGACACCGGCATCGTCGGTCTCACCTTCGGCGCCGCAGTTCCAGGACCGGTTGTCGTCGGTGCCGTCCCGGTTGTCCTCGTGGTTCGCCTCGTTGTGTTTGTGGTCGTAACTGACCAGATCGCGCAGGGTGAACCCGTCGTGTGCGGTGACGAAGTTGATCGACGCGTACGGGTAGCGCCCGTCGTCGCCGTACAGGTCACTCGATCCGGACAGGCGGTAGGCGAGGTCCTTGACGCCGTCGGACATGTTTCGCCAGATGTCCCGCACGCTGTCGCGGAACTTGCCGTTCCACTCCGACCACGGCGGTCCGAAGTTGCCTACCTGGTAGCCGAACGGGCCGACGTCCCACGGCTCCGCGATCAGCTTCACCCGGCCGAGCACCGGGTCGGCCGCGACCTCGGCGAGGAACGGATGACCGGGGATGTCGACCTCGTGCCGCTCGTTGCGTACCAACGTGACGGCCAGGTCGAACCGGAACCCGTCGACGCCCATCTCCTCGACCCAGTAGCGCAGTGAGTCCATCACGAGCCGGCGTACCTGCGGGTGTGAGGTGTCGACCGAGTTGCCGGTCCCCGTCACGTCGTACATCGAGGCGCCGTGAGCGAGCCGGTAGTACGCGCGGTTGTCGATACCGCGGAAGCTCAGCGTCGGGCCGTCGAACCCGCCCTCGGCGGTGTGGTTGTAGACCACGTCGAGGATCACCTCGATGCCCGCGGCATGGAACGCGGCGACCATCGCCTTGAACTCGGCCACCTGCTCACCGCGCGAACCCGACGAGGAGTACGCCGAGTGCGGCGCGAAGAACCCGAGCGTGTTGTAGCCCCAGTAGTTCGGCAGGCCGCGCGCCGCGATCGACGGCTCGGTGAGGAACTCGTGGATCGGCAACAGTTCGACCGAAGTGACGCCGAGCTCGGTCAGATACCTGATCACCGACGGATGCGCGAGCCCGGCGTACGTCCCGCGTTGGTGCTCGGGTACGTCGGGGTGCAGCTTCGTGAACCCCTTCGTGTGCAGCTCGTAGACGACCGTCTCGCCCCAGTGCACCGGCCTGCTGATCGGGGGCGGCGGCTCGGACTCCGCGACCACCACGCCGACCGGGACGTGGCCCGCGGAGTCGGCGTCGGAGGAGTCGTAGATCGCCGGACTGCCGAAGTCGAGCGCGCCGTCGACGGCGCGCGCGTACGGGTCGAGCACCAGCTTCGACGGGTTGAAGCGCAAGCCGTGTGACGGGTCGAACGGGCCGTGCACGCGGTACCCGTACCGCTGGCCGGCCGTCACGCCCGGGACGAACCCGGTCCAGAACTCGCCGGTGTGGCTGAGGTCCAGGTTCCGCTGGCTGCCGTCGTCGGCGATCAGCGCGAGCTCGACCCGCTCGGCGGCCGGGGCCCAGAGCGTGAAAGTGGTCCCATCGGTCTGGGCCACTGCGCCCGGACGCGGGCCTGTCGCGCCGGACGGGCCGGGAGCGCTCGGGGCGGCGGTCGCTTCTTTCACCGGCACATTCTGCACAGGTCGGCCGGAGTTCACGATAGTGAGGTGGTTGTGTTCGTGAGACGGTAGTTGTGAACGCCTGTGCGCAATGATAGGCAAGGATCGTTCATAATTTACCCATCCCTGGTCATGGGGGACACATGTCGGAAGAGCTGGCCGGTCTGACCGTAGGTCTGATCGGCGCGGGCAACATCGCCCGCATCCACGCCCAGTCGTGGAAGGCCCTCGGTGCCCGCATCCTGGTGTACTCGCTCGAGGGTGCGCAGGAGCTGTCGGAACAGTACGGACTGGAGGTCGCGCCGTCGCTGGACGCGCTGCTGGCCGAGGTCGAGTTCGTCGACATCGTCACGCCGTCGGCGACCCACAAGGACATCACGCTGGCCGCGATCAAGGCCGGCAAGAACGTGATCTGCGAGAAGCCGCTGACGCTGACGGCGGCCGACTCGCACGAGGTGATCGATGCCGCGGCCGCGGCCGGCGTGCGGCTGTACCCGGCCCACGTGGTGCGGTACTTCCCGGCGTACAAGGCGGCCTACGACGCCATCCAGGCCGGGCGGGTCGGGGACGTGGCGGTCGCGCGGTTCTACCGTCAGGCCTCGTCGCCGGCCGGCGCGGGCTGGTACCGGGACGTGGCCCGCTCCGGTGGCGTGATCATGGACCTGATGGTTCATGACCTCGACCAGGCCAGGTGGCTGTGCGGCGAGGTCACCACGGTGTACGCCGCCCAGAACCCGCCGACCGTCGACGGCGTCAGCCCGGTCAACGTGGCTGCGCATGTCACGCTCACCCACGAGAGCGGCGCGATCAGCCACTGTCGCGCGACCTGGGGTGCGACCGGTACGACGTTCCAGACCGGCTTCTCGGTGGCGGGGTCGAGCGGCGTACTCAAGTTCACGTCCGACAGCGGCAGCGGTTACAAGGAGGAGCTGCAGAACGGTGCGGCCGCCGGTGACCTGCTGATCCCGGAGTCGTCGCTGGGTGAGAGCCCGTACCTGGCGCAGCTGCGTGAGCTCGCGATCGGTCTGCGCGGCGGACCGGAGCCGCGGGTGCTGGCGTCGGACGGCGCAGCCGCGGTGTACCTGGCCGAGGCGGCGCGCGCGTCGATGGAGTCCGGTCAGCCGATCGACATGAAGACCTTCGTCTCGACGGGAGCAGTGGCATGACGCTCAAGGTTGCACTCGCCTCGTTCGCGCACGTCCACGCCGGGTCGTACGCCCACCTGCTCGCGTCGATGCCGGAGATCGAGGTCCTGGCAGCGGATCCTGACGGTGCGTCGGCGCCGGAGGCCCACCCGCGCGGCGCCGAGCTCGCGGAGCGCTTCGGTGTCCCGTACGTCGATACGTACGACGAACTGTTCGCCTGGGGGCCCGACGCGGTCATCGTGACCTCGGAGAACGCGGGGCACCGCGAGCTCGTCGAGCGGGCGGCTGCTGTCGGTGCGCACGTGTTGTGCGAGAAGCCGCTGGCCACCGAGGTCGCCGACGGCGAGGCGATGCTCGCCGCGTGCGAGGCGGCCGGGACGATCCTGATGATCGCGTACCCGGTGCGGTTCGCGCCGTCGTACGCGCAGCTGCGGGCGAATGTCGAGGCGGGTCGTCTCGGCGAGGTGTTCGCGATCCTCGGCACGAACAACGGGAAGATCCCGTACGACGCGCGCCAGTGGTTCACCGACGCGAAGCTGGCCGGTGGGGGAGCGCTGGTCGACCACACCGTGCACTGCGCGGACCTGATCGACGGCCTGACCGGCGGCGCGTCCGCCACGCGCGTGTACGCCGCGTCGAACCGGATCCTGCATCAGGACAAGAACGTCGAGGTCGAGACCGGCGGACTGGTCACCATCGCGTACGACAACGGGCTGATGGCAACGATCGACTGCTCCTGGAGCGTTCCGGACAACGGTCCGACGTGGGGCGGCGTGTCGCTGCAGGTGACCGGCACGAACGGGTCGGTGGAGATCGAGCCGTTCCTGCCGCACGTCGGTGGCACTGATGCCTCCGGCGAGGTCTTCCTGCCGATCGGCGGCAACCTGGACGCGTCGATGCTCGACACGTTCCTGGACGCGGTCCGCACGTCGGGCCCGGCACAGGCCGGTCAGCCGCCGGCCGTCGTACCGCAACCCGACGGAGCCGTCGGCCTCCGCACCCTGAAGATCGTCGACGCCGCCCGCCGCTCCGCGGCCTCGGGCCAGGCAGTGGACGTGTAGCACTCACCAACCTCTCCCCAACCTCTCCGGACGGCCGTCGCGCACGCTCAGCGGCGGCCGTCCGGACGGGTTGCGCCGGGTTTGGTGAGTGGTGGACGTCCGCATCCGGTACCGTTCCCAGGGTTGTGACCCGTGGGTAGCAGAAGGAGCGGCGTGATGGGTGAGTTCGTCAACCTGACCGTGAGCGACGGGGTCGGCACGATCCGGCTGGACCGGCCGAAGATGAACGCGCTCAACGTGCAGGTCCAGGAGGAGATCCGGGCCGCCGCCCTCGAGGCGACCGCGAACGACGACGTCCGCGCGGTGGTGATCTACGGCGGCGAGCGGGTGTTCGCGGCCGGCGCGGACATCAAGGAGATGGCGGACATGTCGTACGCCGACATGGCCAAGCGCTCTGGCCCGCTGCAGTCCTCGCTGTCCGCGGTCGCCGCGATCCCGAAGCCGACCGTCGCCGCGATCACCGGGTACGCGCTCGGTGGCGGCTGCGAGCTCGCGCTCTGCGCCGACTACCGGATCGCCGCCGACGACGCCAAGCTCGGTCAGCCGGAGATCCTGCTCGGCATCATCCCGGGCGCCGGCGGCACCCAGCGGCTGTCCCGCCTGGTCGGCCCGTCCAAGGCCAAGGACCTGATCTACAGCGGCCGCTTCGTCGAGGCCGAGGAATCGCTCCGGATCGGTCTCGTCGACAAGGTGGTCCCGGCCGCCGAGGTGTACGACGCCGCCGTCGCCTGGGCCTCGCAGTTCGCCAAGGGTGCCGCGATGGCACTGCGCGCGGCCAAGGAGGCGATCGACTCCGGACTCGGCGTCGACCTGGCCACCGGGCTGGAGATCGAGCGCGCCCAGTTCGCCGCACTGTTCGCCACCGAGGACCGCACGATCGGGATGAAGTCCTTCGTCGAGAACGGCCCCGGAAAAGCCGAGTTCAAGGGAATCTGATGTCTGCAACCGAGAAGCCGGCCGCGACCGCCGAAGAGGTCGAGGCGGCCTGGAACGACAACAAGCTCGCCCAGGTGCTGTACCACGACTGGGAAGCGTCGACCTACGACGAGAAGTGGTCGATCTCGTACGACGAACGCTGCGTCGACTACGCCCGCGACCGCTTCACCGCGGTCGCCGGATCGCGCGGCTGGCCGTACGGCAAGACCCTCGAGATCGGTGCCGGCACCGGCTTCTTCACGCTGAACCTCAAGCTGGCCGGCGTCCTCGACGAGGCGCACGTCACCGACCTCTCGCCGGGCATGGTCGAGGCCGCGAAGAAGAACGCGAAGACGCTGGGGTTCGCGATCGAGGGCAAGGTCGCCGACGCCGAGAAGCTGCCGTACGACGACGACACCTTCGACCTCGTCATCGGGCACGCGGTGATTCACCACATCCCGGACGTCGAGCTGGCGTTCCGCGAGATGCTCCGCGTCCTCAAGCCCGGTGGCCGCTTCGTGATCTGCGGCGAACCCACGCGGTACGGCGACTTCGTGGCCCGGCGACTGTCCCGGTTCACCTGGTGGGCGACCACCAACGTGACCAAGCTCCCGGCGCTGGCGCACTGGCGGCGACCGCAGGAGGAGCTGGACGAGTCGTCCCGGGCGGCCGCGCTGGAAGCGGTCGTCGACCTGCACACGTTCGACCCGGACACGCTGGCGCGGATGGCGTCGCGGGCGGGCGCGACCGACGTACGAACCGTCACGGAGGAGTTGCTGGCGGCGTGGGTCGGCTGGCCGATCCGGACGTTCGAGGCCGCCGTACCGGAGCAGAAGCTCGGGTTCGGGTGGCGGATGTTCGCGTACAAGTCGTGGCTGCAGCTGTCCAAGGTGGACAAGGCGCTGTCGGCCGTCGTCCCTGATGAGCTCTACTACAACGTCTCGATCACGGGTGTCGCGCAGTAAGGTGTGCTGATGCGGTTGCTGTCCGTGGCGAATCTGCGCTGGGTGGTGCGCCATCGGGCGTGGACGCCGTACTACCTGAAGCGCTACTGGCGGTTCGCCTGGTTCAAGCTGCGCCACCCGACCGTGATCACCGAGGGATTCGTGTTCCTCGGCAAGCACCTGGAGATCGTGGCGCGCCCCGGTCACGGCCGGATCGTGCTCGGCAAGTGGGTGCACCTCGGTGACGAGACCCGGCTACGCGCGCACGAAGGCACGCTGCGGATCGGTGACAAGGTGGTGTTCGCCCGCGACGTCACGGTGAACTGCTACCTGGACGTGGAGATCGGTGCGTCGACGCTGATCGCGGACTGGACCTACATCTGCGACTTCGACCACAAGACCGAGGACCTCGACCTGCCGATCAAGGACCAGGGGCTGGTGAAGTCGCCGGTCCGGATCGGCCCGGACTGCTGGCTGGCCACCAAGGTCACCGTCACTCGCGGTGCCGACATCGGCCGAGGTGCGGTGATCGGCGCCAACAGCGTTGCCCGGGGCAACATTCCGGCGTACGCCGTGGCCGCCGGCGTACCCGCGGTCGTGGTCGCGGATCGCACCGCCCGCTACGCCGCGACGGCCGAACGCCGCAAGTACCTGGCTGGCCTGGCCGCGGCCAACGACCGCGCCACCGACCTCCTGCACTCCGGTGCCGTTCCGGCCCCCGAGCCGGCGGAAACCGAGGGTTCGGACGCGGTTTCTTCGGCACCTTCGGCGCCTCGGAGCGTCGCGTCGGGGGATGCGGCTGGTGATGAGGTAGAAGCAGATGGTGAAAAAGAGAGCCCTGAGGGGTTCTCAAGTTACTCACCAGTCGGGCACTATGGCCCCCACGTCAGGTCGGACGCCCACGACCCGATGCGAGTCGGAGAGGAGCAGTAGCGTGGCCGACCGGCCCGGACGCCCGCGGCACCCGGCGGCGCTACGTTGGAACCAGTGCTTGAAACGAACGAACCAGACATGGGCGTGAAGCGAAGCATGAACCCTGACCCAGAAGCAGATACAGAGCCAGGCACAGAAGCAGCAGACGGCAGTACGGCAGCGGCACCGGTAGCGGGCGCCCGCCGCCGCTTGTCGCCACGCCCGGTCCCGGTCAGCCGGCGTAGGAGACCGCCGGCCGAACCGGAGCGGGCGACCGTGGTGGCCACGGACGACGAACGGACCCCGGCTGAGGAGATGGACCACGTGGGTACGCAGGACGACAAGGCGACGGCCGCCGAAGCCGCGAAGGCCGGCGCGACACCGGACGCCGCCAGCACCGGCGCGGCTTCGGGTACGGCGGCTTCGAGTACGACGGGTACGGGGACCGCGACGAAGGCCGCCCGGCCGAAGACCGCGGCGGAGATCGTGGCGGAGCAGCGGGCCAGGGAACAGGCGGCCGCGGAGCCGGCGTCGGGTGCGGCCGGCTCGGAGGATGCCGCAACACCGAAGACGGACGCCGCGCACAAGGACGCCGCGGCCGGTAAGAATGCCACCGGCAACAGTCCGGCGGCCACCACCGGGACGGCGGGCAAGCCGGTCGCCAAGGCCGGTGGTACGTCCGGTGCCTCGGGCAACAAACCGCCGACGGCCAGGGGCGGCGCGCCGGGCTCGTCCGGCAAGGGCAAGCAGGCGCTGAGCTCGGTCGGCTCCGGTGTCCGCAAGCTGCGCAACCTGATCGCTTCGCTGATCTGGCTGGTCGCGGTGCTCGCGGCCGCCGTACTGGCGCTCGGCGCGCTGTTCACGGCGCTCGACCAGACCAACCAGAGCAACGAGATCGTGCGCTGGATCCTGGAGCGCGGGCACGACCTGGTGGGCCCGTTCAAGGACCTGTTCCGGCTGCAGACCGCGAAGAACACCCTGCTGGTGAACTGGGGGATCGCCGCGCTGGTCTACCTGATCGCCGGCAAGATCGTCGAGAAGATCATCCGCCCGTAGGGGTCCCGACCAGGATCAGGTCGAGAGATCCGTCCAGGTCTCCTGGGCGGATCTCGAAGTCCTCGTACGTCGTCATTCGCACCAGCGCGGCCAGGTTCTCGTCCCACTGGTCGTGCTCGGCGCCGAGCTGCGCATCCACGCACGACCCGAACTCGTCCTCCCAGGCCGTCAGCCGGACGCCGTGATGGAGTCCGAGCGCCTGCGTGATCTCGAAGTGCGGCTCGAGCAGCTCGGCGAACTCGGCGGCCGTCAGTTCGCGGGTGTGGTACCAGTTCCCGCTCGGGAACGTCAGGCGGTTCGGCGTACTCAGGACCAGCGTTCCGCCCGGGGCGAGGATGCGGGCGCATTCGGCGACGAAGCGCGGTTGTTCCCAGAGGTGCTCGATCGTCTGCAGTGACGTGACGACCGCGAACGCGTCGTCGGTGAAGGGCGTCTGGACCAGATTGCCGCGCACGACCTCGAGCTGTGGATAAACCCGGCGGACGTGCCGCAACGTCGTATCTTCGTAGTCGAGACCGGTCACGCGGCCCGTCCCCGCCCGGCGGAGCTGCTCCGCGCCGTACCCCTCGCCGCAGCCGGCGTCGAGGATCCGGCCGGTCCGGTGGATCGGCAGAGTGGCCGTGATCCAGCGGTAGGCGGCGTCGTGGCGCGCGAACCAATAGTTCTCGTGCCAGATCCCGGGCGCTGTTCTCTCGCCGGTGAGCGGTAACGTCTCGGTCACCTGGGTCAGACTAGTGCCGTCCGCGTGCCTGACCGTGCCCGAGAGGGTGCCGGGCGGACTGTGATAGGACTCGCACCGGAGTTATGTTTCTCGCGAGTAACATCCGTGGCAGGCTTGGAGAGACCGTTAACCAGAAGGGGTCCCACACGCTATGAAGATCGTCGTCTGCGCGAAATTCGTGCCGGATGCCACCGCGGACCGCCGCTTCCGTTCGGAGGACAACACGGTGGACCGGGCCGGTGTCGACGGGCTGCTGTCCGAGCTGGACGAGTACGCCGTCGAGACCGCGCTGACCGTGAAGGAGGCCGGTGATGCCGAGGTGACCGTTCTCACCGTCGGCCCCGAGCAGGCTTCCGACGCGGTGAAGAAGGGGCTGCAGATGGGGGCCGACGCCGGCGTCCACGTGGTCGACGACGCGATCCACGGTTCGGACGCGGTGGCCACCTCGCTGATCCTGTCGAAGGCGCTGGCCAAGCTCGAGGCGGACCTGGTCGTGTTCGGCATGAGCTCGACCGACGGTGGGATGGGTGTCGTGCCGGCGATGGTGTCGGAGCGGCTCGGGCTGCCGGCCGTGACGCTGGGCTCGGAGGTGACCGTCGACGGGCAGACCGTCCGGATCCGCCGCGACGGCGACACCGCGAGCGAGACGATCGAGGGCACGCTGCCGCTGGTGCTGTCGGTGTCCGACCAGGCCAATGAGCCGCGGTACCCGTCGTTCAAGGGCATCATGGCCGCGAAGAAGAAGCCGGTGGAGACCTGGTCGCTGGCCGACCTGGAGCTGACCGCCGACCAGGTGGGCGGGTCGAGCGCGTGGACCGAGGTGGTCGAGGTGACCGCCCGTCCGCCGCGGACCGCCGGCACGATCGTCACCGACGAGGACGGCAGCGGTGCCGCCGGACTTGTCGAGTTCCTGTCCACGAACAAGTTCCTCTGAGGGGCGGCTGAGCTATGTCGAACGTTCTGGTTCTCGTTGACCACACCGCGGGCGCGGTCCGCAAGACGACCGCCGAGCTCCTCACCATCGCGCGCCGGCTCGGCGAGCCGGTCGCGGTCTTCATCGGCGGTGCAGATGGCGGGAGCGTGCAGGACGCGCTGCCGGCGCTCGGGCAGTACGGCGCGACCAAGGTCGTCGCGCTGACCGACGCCGACCTCACGCAGTACCTGGTCGCGCCGAAGGCCGAGGCGCTGCAGCAGGTCGCGGCGAAGGTCGAGCCGGCGGCGATCCTGATCTCGTCGAACGCGGAGGGCAAGGAGATCGCCGCCCGTCTCGCGGTCAAGCTCGACTCCGGCCTGATCACCGACGCCGTCGACGTCCAAGCCGGCGACGGGGGCCCGGTGACCACGCAGTCGGTGTTCGCGGGCAACTTCACCGTGCAGTCGAAGGTCACCCACGGCACGCCGATCATCACGGTCAAGCCGAACGCCGCCACCCCCGAGGCCGCTGAGACCTCGCCGGAGGTGGAGGAGTTCGACGTGTCGGTCTCCGACGCCGCGAAGACCGCGAAGATCACCGACTCCAAGCCGCGTGAGGCGACCGGTCGTCCGGAGCTGACCGAGGCCGCGATCATCGTGTCCGGTGGCCGCGGGACCGGTGGTGACTTCGGCCCGATCGAGGCGTTCGCCGACTCGCTCGGTGCCGCGGTCGGTGCGTCCCGCGCCGCGGTCGACTCGGGCTGGTACCCGCACGCCTACCAGGTCGGCCAGACCGGCAAGACCGTGTCCCCGCAGCTGTACGTCGCGGCCGGGATCTCGGGTGCGATCCAGCACCGCGCCGGGATGCAGACCTCGAAGACGATCGTTGCCGTGAACAAGGACCCCGAGGCCCCGATCTTCGAGCTGGTCGACTTCGGCGTCGTCGGCGACCTGCACAAGGTGCTGCCGACCGCCACCGAAGAGGTCACCAAGCGCAAGGCCTGATCCGCACGCGGTCCCATGCCGGCCCGGCTCGGTTCCCCTCCCGAGCCGGGCTTTCACCTTCCCTGGAGCTGGTGACTGGAACTGGTGGCTAGGGTTGCCCGATGCGGATCTGGGTGAGTGGGGCGCGCGGGAAGCTCGGGGCTGAGGTCTGCCGGCAGCTGATGGCTGCCGGCCACGACGTGATCGAGGCGGATCTCGCGGGACCCGAGCCCGTCGATCTGATGGACCGCGACGCGGTCGCCCGGTCGATGCGGGGTGCGGAGGCGATCGTGCACTGCGCGGGTATCGCGAGCCCCGAGAACATCGAGCCGGTCCGGCTGCTCGAGCTCAACGCGATCACGACGTTCAACGCGCTCGAGGAAGCGTGGAAGCTCGGGATCCGCACTGCGGTGATCGCGTCCAGCGGGTCGATCTACGGCACCGCGTGGTCCCCGGAGGAGATCGGTACGCCGATCGTCCCCGTCGACGAGAACACCGAGCTGCGGTACGTCGACCCGTACGGGCTGACCAAGGACATTCTCGAGACGGCGGGCCGGATGTACGCGCGTCGCGGCGTACAGGTCACTGCTCTGCGGTTCCACTGGATCCTCACGCCGGACGAGGTCCGCGAATTCATCACGGACGCACCGCCCGAGGAGAACCGCCGCAACCTCTGGGGGTACGTCGACCTCGCCGAACCGGCGCGTGCCTGTCGGCTGTCCCTCCAACCGCGTACGCACGATCGGTACGCCGCGCTGGTGATCGCCGCTGAGGACACCGGTCGCCACGAGCCGACCGCCGACCTGCTCGCCGAGTACTCACCCGAGACGACGATCCGCACCGAGCTCGAAGGCAACGCATCGCTCTTCGACTGCCGACGAGCCGCCGAAGTGATCGGCTGGACCCACACCAGCACGTGGCGCGGCCCAGTCAGCTGGTGAGGTGCTCCCGGATCGCGGCGAGGTCGGCTGCGACGCCGGCCTGCCGGGAGCCGGTGGCGTTCGTGTAGGCGGCCAGCCCGGCCACGGCCGCGGTGCAGCGTTCGTTGAGGCGGGTCGCTCGATCCTCCGCCGCGATCTTCTCGTTCTTGCTTTCGACGAGCAGCTTCCAGTAGCGGTACGCACCGATGGCGACCAGCACGAGACCGGCCACGATCCAGGCCCCGTGCACGAAGCCGAGGCCGACCGCGACCAGCGCGCCGGCCACGGCGAGCACCACCGGAACCGCGATCTTGCCCGGGGTGATGCCGCCGGCGGTGGCCTTGATCGACGCCATCGCCGTCCCGAGTTCGAGCTGGTCGGGGCCGTCCGGGCGGATGGTGATCGTGCGCGCCTCACCGGCGACCGTGACTTGGGCTGGGCTCGGGCGGCCCGCGACCTCGGCGAGGGCCTCGGTGGCAGGCAACACTGTCGGCGCGATCACCCGCAGCGCGGCCGCCGGCAGGTGCGGGTCGTCGGTCTGCGCCAGGTCGTCGCCGAGCAGCTTCTCGACAGTGCCGACCGGGTCTTCGAGTCCGTCAGCCTTGGCCTCGCCCGACCCGCTGATCTGCGCCCGCAGTACGGCGGCCCGCGCCAGCGGCTCACGCTCCGGCTCGCTGCCCTCAGAGATCAGCAGCCGCAGCAGGGCGGGCGCACTGTCCCGCTCGGCCCGCGCTTTCGCGTCGGCGTTCCCTCGCCCCGACCGTCGCCGGGCGCCGGCAGCGTCTGCGCCTTCCTCCTTGGCCGCAGTCTTCTTGGCCGCCGTCTCCTCGTAGCCGAGTGCCGGGTCGGGCTCGCGGGCCGCGGTGTTGCCGGCGATCGTCTCGACCGCGTTGCGCAGCCGGCCCAGCCGGACCCGCGCGGTGTCCTGCTCCTTCATGGCGTCGAACGGCGCGCGGGTAGTGCGCGGAGCCTCGCCGCGCTTCTCCAACTGCGCCAGCCAGCCATCGGCAGGCGGAGCGACCGACTGGAGCCGCTTCACCACCAATTCAAGGCCGTCCGCGCCGAACCCGCCCCGCGCCGCCGTGGCCCACAGCACCCGCTGCGTCCGCGTCACCGTCCCATCCGCCGCAGGTACGCCGAACGCCACGTCCAGCCACTCGCTCCGCACCTGGTGCCGCAGCCCGAGCGTCGCCAACGCCAGCGCGAGGTAGGTCGACGTACGACGTTGGTCGAGTTCGAGCGCGGTGCTCAGCGCCTGGTCGTTCGGCTCGGACGAGTGCAGTGCGATCAGCGCCTGCGTGGCCGGGCCGAGCCAGTACTGCGGAACTGCTTCGGCGACCGGCGGGAGCGCCGTACCGGAAGCCATCGCGGAGAGGACGCGGCTGGCGTACCGGCGGAGCTCGGCGGCGTCGAGGAAGCCGGCCATCTCGTACCGGAGGTCGGACAGCTCGACGAAGGCGTCGAAGGCGGTCGACAGCCGGTTGACGCGGTCCTGGAGTCCGCCCTGGATCCGGGACAGCTGGGACTGCAGTCGTGAGGTCTCCTGGCGCGCGTACGACATCTCGCTCTGCAGTTGCTCGAGCTGCTCGTTCTGCTGCCGTTCGGCCCACCAGTCGTTGCTCATGTCCCCGCCCTGTCCTCGGCTCCGAAGATCTCGTTCACCGGAAGGATGACCGGTCAGTGGGTCATCTCAGTGGGTCATCACGTCCAAACCGCCCGCCGTCCGTCGATCCCCGTGCCGCAGTCCGGGTCGCTGCCGCGGACCAGCACCCAGTGCGCCGTGGCGCGGGCGCGGTACAGGCGCAGGTCGCTGAGCAGTTCGTCGGCGGAGTACGCGCGCAGTTCGGGGTACCGCGAGGCATACAGGGTCGCGCAGTCGTCCAGCTCGTCGTCAGGGACCAGGCCGGCCTCGGCGCGGAAGTAGACCGCCGACGCACCGCCGATCGGCACGCTCGAGTCGAAGATCGCGATGCTGACGACCGACTGGTGAGCGAGGTTGCGGGAATGCAGCGCGTCCGGCGAGGACGCCCAGTAGAACGTGTCGTTGCCGTCCGGGGTGAAGTAGACCGGCGTGACCCAGGGCAGCCCGTCGGCATCCACCGTGCCGAGCGTCAGGTACTTGTTCGCTTCGACGACTGCCGCGGCGCGCTGGTCGAGGATCTCTTGTGACATCACGGCTCCTGAGGGGTCACGGCGTACGTGAGGTGGGTGGCGTTCGGCGTACCCACGGCATCCCGGAGGGTCAGGCGGATCGGCGTCAGCCTGGTGCGCTCGAACAACGGGGTGCCGTCACCGAGCACGATCGGCGCGACGTGGATTCGCAGTTCGTCGACGAGACCGGCGTACAGGTACTGCCTGCACAGGTGGCCGCCGCCCATGATCATCACGTCCTTCGCGCCCGCGGCGTCCCGAGCGAGCTTCAGGGCCGGTCGGAGGCCGTCGGTGACGAACTCGAACCAGCCGTCCATCCGGACCCGGCTCGGCGGGTTCGACGTGACGACGAAGATCGCCGGTCGCTCGGCACTCGTCGCGTCCGCGTTCCAGCCCTGCGGACCGTCGATGACGTCGAACGTCCGCCGTCCCATCAGGACGGCGCCGATGTCGGTCATCGTCAGCGCGAACGCCTCCTGGTCCGCGGCGTCCCCGCCGGAGAGCCAGTCGTGCAGCGGTTCGCCGCCGATCCCGAGCCCGTGCGCGAGGTCCGCGCCGGGCCCGGTGACGAAGCCGTCGAGCGACATCGTGATGTCCAGCAGTACTCGTCCCATGGTCTTCTCCTGGTTCTGAGAGGTGATGTCTCCACCTTCGGAGCCGGGACCACGCAATGTCGTCCGTGGCGACCACGGAAGCACCACTGATCGCGGATGATGGGCGGGTGACTGGCCCGAAGGACGTGTCGGCGCGCGAGGCCGAGGTACTCGCGGCGCTCGCCGGGGACCGCTCGAACGCGCAGATCGCCCACCGGCTGCACATCAGCGTCCGGACCGTCGAGAGCCACATCTCGTCGCTGCTCCGCAAGTACGGCGTCGCGGACCGGCGCGAACTCGCCGCGCTCGCCGGTGCACAGCCGGCGGGCTTCAGTGTGCCGACCGGTCCCAGCACGAGCTTCATCGGCCGTGAGCAGGACCGCGCGGACCTGACCCGGGCCCTGGGGAGCAACCGTCTCGTCAGCCTCCTCGGACCAGGCGGTGTCGGAAAGACCCGTCTCGCCCTGCGCGTGGCAGCCGACGTCGCGGACAGCTATCCGTATGGCGGTGCGGTCGTCGATCTGGTTCCGGTGCGTCCGGGCTTCGTCGTCACGGCGGTCGCTGAAGCACTCCAGGTCAGCGAGCAACCACCCCAGCCCCTGGCGGACGCAGTGGTCGAAAGACTCAGGCGCGGACGCACGCTGCTCGTGCTGGACAACTGCGAGCACCTACTGGACGACGTGGCCGCGCTGGTGTCCCGCATTCTCACCGAAGCGCCTGAGACCGCAGTACTGGCGACGAGTCGGGAGCGGCTCGGTGTGGCGGGGGAGCGGCCGGTACAGCTCGGTCCGCTGAGTGAGGCGGTGCAGCTGTTCCGCGAGCGTGCTGCGTTGGTCGCACCAGAGTTGGCTGAAGACGGTCAGTTGGCAGAGAAGGTGTGCGCCGAGCTGGACGGCGTACCGCTGGCTATCGAGTTGGCCGCGGCGCGGGCCGGTTCGCTGGGAGCTGATGGGTTGCTGGCCGCGCTGGACGATCGGCTGCGCTTGCTGTCGGGCGGGCGGGGTGCTGACGGTCGGCACAGCTCGCTGGCGCAGGTGATGGGGTGGAGTTACGACCTGCTGGATGAGGACGAGAGACAGCTGTTCCGGCGGCTGGGTGTGTTCGTTGGTGGGTTCGATCTGACCGCTGCGGCCGGTGTGACGCCGGACAGCACCATGAGCAAGCTCAGCGACCTGCTCGGTCGCCTGACCGACAAGAGCCTGCTCCACCGCAGCCAGCACGCTGGGACGAGCCGGTGGCGAATGCTCGAGACAGTGCGCGTCTTCGCCCTCGAACAGCTCAAGGACGAGTACGACGAGGTCGCCGCACTGCATGTGGCGTGGGCCGACCGGTCCGCCACCCGCCTGGAACAGCGACTGGTGGACGAGCAGGACTGGCGCCAGGAGTTCGACCTGATCGCTCCGGACCTCCGGGCGGCGGGCAGCGCCACCCGAGATCTCGCGCGCAAGCTCGCGCACCTGACCTTCGCCCGCAGGCGATTCCTCGAAGCGCACGATCACTACCTCAGCGCCGCCTCGCAGGCCACCAACGCGACCGAGTTGTACGCCGACCTGCGCGACGCGGCCGACGCGACGCAGGTGATCGCAGACGGCACGGAGTCGTACCACCTGATGCTCCGAGCCGCCGAACGCGCGGCCGCCGAGGGCAACGAAGCGGTACGGCGAGAGGCGCTGGCGACCGCTGTGATGATCGTGAACCGCTACGAGGTCGCCGTACCGCCGCCGGCTGATGGTGGCGAGAGTCTGCTCGCCGGGGACACGGCCGCGGTCCGGGTGGCCCGGGCGTGGGTGCATCGGCCGGATCTCCCGCTGGCCGAGGCGGCGGTCGCGGCGGCTCGGGAGTCCGGTGATCCGTTGACGATCCTGAACGCGCTCGATGTCTACGGGACGGCGCTCGCCGCGGCCGGACGGTTCCGCGACGCGCGGACCGCGGCCGCGGAGCGGATGGTGCTGGCCGAGACCTTGCCCGAGCACGATCCACGGGCGGTCGCGGAGATCGTGGACGCGTTCCACGTCGCCTCGACCACCGCGGTCGCGGTCGGGGACGTGGCCGAGGCCGTTCGGCTGGCGCGGTTGACGGTGGATCCGGCGCAGTCGCAACCGTTCATCACGGCGCCGCGCAAGGTCCGGGCGTTCGCGCTCGCCGGCCTCTTCGACGAGGCGATCAGGACGGCGGACGCGATGTGGGCCGGCTGGCGCGCCGCCGGCTGCCCGCCGCACGCGTGGATGGCGTCCGGCGCGTCCTGTGCGGCGCTCGCCCACGGACTGCTCGGGACCGGGCTCGCCGAGGTCTGGCAGGCGCGGGCGCTGGAGATGGCGCGGGTGTCCGACGCTGCGGACTCGCCCAGCCTGGCGGCCAACGCGGCGTTCGTCGCGGCCCGCCTGGCGCTGCACGAGTACCCGGGCGAGGCCGACCGGCCCGTCGAGCGGGCCACCGCGTCGTTCCCGGAGCCGTGGTGGGAAGGCTACGCACATGCCGCGGGGGCCGAGTTGGCCGTCGTTGCCGGTCACCCCGACGCCGCCGATCACCTCGAACGCGCCGCGCGCGGCGCGGACCAGAACGCCTGGGTAGGCGCCGCGGTGCAGCGGGGCCGGGGCCGGCTCACCGGGGACCGGAAGCTGCTGCGGGAGGCTGCCGAGCGGTTCGGGACGCTCGGAGCCCGGTTCGAGGCCGAGCACACGCTCGATCTGTGCAGATGAGTCCCGGCAAGCGGGAACAACGGCGGCGGACATACCCTTGAAGTCGTTATGGCTACTTCCGACCGTCGCACGGTGTACCTGGACCACGCGGCGACGACCCCGATGCTCCCGGCCGCGATCGAGGCGATGACCCATCACCTCACGCGCACCGGCAACGCGTCGTCCCTGCACGGCTCCGGCCGCTGCGGCCGGCGGACGGTCGAGGAGGCCCGCGAGTCGATCGCGGCAGGCCTGGGAGCGCAGCCGAGCGAGATCGTCTTCACCTCCGGCGGTACGGAGGCCGACAACCTCGCGCTGAAGGGGCTGTGGTGGGCCCGCCTGGCCGAGGACCCGCGGCGCCGCCGGATCCTGCTGAGCGGTATCGAGCACCACGCTGTCCTCGACCCGGCGATCTGGCTGGCCCAGCACGAGAAGGCCGAGATCGAGTGGCTCCCGGTCGACGAGCTCGGCCGGGTCGCGCCGGACGACGTCCGCCGGGCGATCGAGAGCGACCCGGAGTCCGTGTCGTTCGTCACAGTGATGATGGCGAACAACGAGGTCGGCACGCTCCAGCCGGTCCGCGAGATCGCGGCGATCGCGCAGGAGTACGGCGTACCCGTGCACACCGATGCCGTGCAGGCGATCGGGCAGGTGCCGGTGGACTTCACCGAGCTCGGTGTGGACGCGATGACGGTGTCCGCGCACAAGCTCGGCGGTCCGTACGGGATCGGGGCGCTGGTCGTGCACAAGGAGACCAAGCTGACGCCGATCCTGCACGGCGGGGGACAGGAGCGCGACGTGCGCTCCGGCACGCTCGACGTACCCGCGACGGCCGGGTTCGCGGTCGCGGCCGAGCACGCGATCAAGCACCAGGCGGACGAGGCACGGCGGCTCACCGAGCTGCGCGACGCGCTGATCCACGGCATCACCGGCACGGTCGAGGGCGCGCAGCTGTCCGGCGACCCGACCGGCCGCTTGCCCGGTAACGCACACTTGTCCTTCAGCGACTGCGAGGGCGACTCGCTGTTGTTGCTGCTCGACGCGCGCGGGATCGAGGTGTCCACCGGGTCCGCGTGCAACGCCGGGGTGGCCGAGCCGAGCCACGTCCTGCTGGCGATGGGGTACGACGACCAGCGGGCCCGCGGCTCGCTGCGGTTCACCTTCGGGCACACGAGTACGCGCGCCGACGTCGACGCCGTACTGGAGAACATCGGGCCGGTCGTGGAGCGGGCGAAGTCCGCCGGCCTGCAGAACGTGGGAAGGAACAGCTGATGCGGGTACTCGCCGCCATGTCCGGCGGGGTCGACTCGGCGGTCGCGGCCGCCCGGATGGCCGAGGCCGGGCACGACGTGACCGGAGTGCACCTGGCGCTCAGCCGGAACCCGCAGTCGTACCGCAGCGGCGCGCGCGGCTGCTGCACGATCGAGGACTCCCGCGACGCCCGCCGGGCCGCGGACGTGATCGGCATCCCGTTCTACGTCTGGGACCTGGCCGAGCGGTTCCACGCCGACGTGGTCGAGGACTTCGTCAGTGAGTACGCCGCCGGGCGCACGCCGAACCCGTGCCTGCGGTGCAACGAGAAGGTCAAGTTCAGCGCCGTCCTGGAGCGGGCGCTGGCGCTCGGCTTCGACGCGGTGGTGACCGGGCACTACGCGCGGATCGTGGACACGGCCGAGGGCCGGGAGCTGCACCGGGCGGTCGATCCGGCGAAGGACCAGTCGTACGTGCTCGGCGTCCTGACCCAGGAGCAGCTCGCGCACGCGTTCTTCCCGCTCGGCGACACGGTCAAGACCGAGATCCGTGAGGAGGCCGCCCGGCGCGGGCTGTCGGTGGCGGCCAAGCCGGACAGCCACGACATCTGCTTCATTGCCGACGGCAACACCGCCGGGTTCCTCGGCGCGCAGCTCGGCGAGTCGCCGGGTGACATCGTCGATGCGCAGGGCAACAAGCTCGGCGAGCACCAGGGCACGCACGGATTCACCATCGGGCAGCGCAAGGGCCTCCGGATCGGTACGCCGGCCGCGGACGGCAAGCCGCGGTTCGTGCTGGACATCTCGCCGGTCGACCGGACCGTCACGGTCGGGTCGCGCGAGGAGCTCGCGGTGTCGCAGTTGACGGCGTCCAAGCCTCGCTGGTGCGGTCCCGCGCCGACCGAGGAGTTGCACGTGAAGGCGCAGCTGCGCGCGCACGGCGAGGAGGTTGCCGTGACCGCCCGCGTCGAGGACGGCCTGGTCCAGGTCACCTTCACCGAGCCGACGTCCGCCGTCGCGCCGGGCCAGGCAGTCGTCCTGTACGACGGCACACGCGTCATCGGCTCCGCCACCATCGACACCGTCCAGCGCGCCACCGCTGCCGTATGAGCACGACCGGTCTGGGATCTGTCCCGGGCGACGACATTCGCGAGTGGATGCGCGCCGTGCTCGAGCTGGTGGACATCCCGTTCCTCCCGGAGTTGGCCGCGCGTCCGTACGGCGACATGCTGAGCCGGACTGTCGCCGTACTGACCGAGCTGGCTGCGGATCTGCAGCCGGTCGGGTGGCGGCTGACGGGTGGTGGGGACGCGCGGGCCAGTCTGGACCAGCGGCGGGCAAGGGCGCTGCTGAAGGAAGACCTGGACGTGCTGGAGGAGTACGGCGACGGGTACGAGGGTCCGCTGAAGGTGCAGGTCACCGGGCCCTGGACGCTCGCTGCGGCGATCGAGCGGCCGCGTGGCGACAAGGTGCTCGCGGACTACGGCGCGCGGCGTGATCTGGCGCAGGCACTCGCGGATGGCGTGCAGCAGCACCTGGCCGAGGTCCGCAAGCGGGTGCCGGGCGCTGACGTCGTCTTGCAGCTGGACGAGCCCGGACTGCCCGCCGTACTTGCCGGCGCGGTGCCGACGGCGTCCGGTTGGGGCAAACATCGGTCGGTCGACGGGCCGGGGGCTGTTGAGCTGCTCAGCCTGTTCACCGCGGACGCGCCCACTGTCGTCCACTGCTGCGCCGCCCGTCCGCCGATCGAGGTCTTCACGAAGGCCGGCGCCTCGGGCGTCGCGGTCGACGTCTCGCTGTTGAACACCGCCGCGTGGGACCAGATCGCCGCCGCCGTCGAGGCCGGGACCACGCTGTACGCCGGCCTGGTGCCGACGACCGGCGCCGTACCCGACCCGAGGAAGGCGGCCGCGCCACTCGTCCGCCGCTGGCGCGAACTCGGCCTCGACCCCGAACGGATGAAGGACGTCGTCGTCACCCCCGCCTGTGGGTTGGCTGCCGCTCCGTCACCGGCCGATGCCAGAGCGCGGCTGACAGTCCTCCGGGACATCGTCGACGTGATCGGCGAAGCGGCCGACGCCTGAGCGGAATTGTCGGAGCCCAGCGGTAAATTCTCCTCATGAGCACGGAGGAGACACCTGCGCCCGCGGAGGTTCTGGAGCGTCACGCGGCCCTGAGCAAGGAGATCGAGGACCATCGCGCGCGGTATTACCTGGCCACCCCGATCATCTCGGACGCCGACTTCGACGCGCTGATGCACGAGCTGCAGGACCTCGAGGAGCAGTATCCCGAGCTCCGCACGCCGGACTCGCCGACCCAGAAGGTCGGCGCACCGATCTCCACCCTGTTCACCCCGGTCGAGCACCCGCAGCGGATGGAGAGCCTCGCCAACGCGTTCTCCGCGGAGCAGATGGAGGCATGGGCCAAGCGGCTGGAGCGGGAGGTGACGCTCCAGCAGATCCACGACAGCGGGTTCCTCTGCGAGCTCAAGGTCGACGGCCTCGCCCTCGACCTGGTGTACGAGAACGGCACGCTGGTCAGCGGCGCCACCCGCGGCGACGGCCGCACCGGCGAGGACGTCACCCCCAACGTCCGCACGATCAAGAGCATCCCGAACAAGCTGGACGGCAAGGACCACCCGGCGTTCCTGGAGGTCCGCGGCGAGGTCTACTTCCGCGTCGAGGACTTCGAGGAGCTCAATGCCCAGCTCGTCGAGGCCGGCAAGGACGTCTTCTCCAACCCGCGGAACAGTGCCGCCGGATCGCTGCGCCAGAAGGACCCGCGGGTCTCGGCCAGTCGCCCGCTGCGGTTCGTCGTGCACGGCCTCGGCAAGGTGGACGGCCATCACATCGGCCGGCTGTCCGAGGCGTACGAGCAGCTGAAGGCGTGGGGCCTGCCGACCAGCGACCGCGCCCGAAGGGTCGGCACGCTCGACGAGGTCAACGACTTCATCGCGTACTACGGCGAGAACCGGCACTCGGTCGACCACGAGATCGACGGCGTCGTGGTGAAGGTCGACGAGGTGGACCTGCAGCGCGCCCTCGGCTCCACGTCGAGCGCGCCGCGCTGGGCGATCGCGTTCAAGTACCCGCCGGAAGAGGTCAACACCAAGCTCATCGAGATCGAGGTGAACGTCGGCCGCACCGGCCGGGTCACCCCGTTCGCGCACATGGAGCCGGTCCGCGTCGCCGGGTCGACGGTCGAGTACGCGACGCTCCACAACGCCAAGGAGGTCGCCCGCAAGGACGTCCGCCCGGGCGACACCGTCGTACTGCGGAAGGCGGGTGACGTGATCCCGGAGGTGCTCGGGCCGGTCGTCGACCTGCGTCCGAAGGACCTGCCGGCCTGGGAGATGCCGACGCACTGCCCGTGGTGCAACACGAAGCTGGCGCCGGCGAAGGAGTCCGACGTCGACATCCGCTGCCCGAATTCGCAGTACTGCCAGGGGCAACTGCGGGAGCGATTGTTCTACCTGGCGGGGCGGTCCGCCTTCGACATCGAGGGGCTGGGCTTCAAGGCGGCTGACGCCCTGATCAGCGGTGGACTGCTGGCGGACGAGGGCGACCTGTTCGCGCTCACCGAGGAGAAGCTGGCCGAGAGCCCCTTCTTCACCACCAAGGCCGGTGCGTTGTCGGCGAACGCGCGCAAACTGCTCGCGAACCTCGAGGAGGCCAAGGCCAAGCCGTTGTCCCGGGTGCTGGTGGCGCTGTCGATCCGGCACGTCGGGCCGACCGCGGCGGTGGCGCTGACCGAGGTGTTCGACAACATCGACGACGTCCGGGCGGCGAGCGAGCAGCAGTTGGCCGAGATCGAGGGCGTCGGGCCGACCATCGCGCAGGCGATGATCGAGTGGTTCCAGGTGCCGTGGCACCAGGCGATCGTGGACAAGTGGCAGGCCTCCGGCGTGGTGATGCGCGAGGAGCGCACCGGCCCGACGCTCCCGCAGACGCTGACCGGGCTGTCGGTCGTGGTGACCGGGACGGTCGAGGGCTTCAGCCGGGACGAGGCGACCGAGGCGATCGTCGGGCGCGGCGGGAAGGTCGCGAGCTCGGTGTCGAAGAAGACGTCCTTCGTGGTCGTGGGCGACTCGCCGGGGTCGAAGTACGACAAGGCGGTCCAGCTCGGCGTACCGATCCTGGACGCGGCCGGGTTCCGGGTGCTGCTCGACGACGGTGCGGAGGCGGCGGCCGCGGTGGCGACCACCCCGGCGCCAGGCGAGGGCTGAGCACCCTTCGGAGCACAGCATTTCGAACCCGACGGATCCGGCGGCCGGCCTGAGCCGTCGGACTGTTAGCTTTGCACGTCGGAACGTGGGTCCAAAGGAGCAAATATGACGACGCCGCCGCAGGGACCGTGGGGTCCTGGGCAGCCGGGGGGCCAGCCAGGCGGGCAGCACGGGGGACAAGGCGGCCAGCAGCCGCCGCAGCAAGGTGGCGGCTGGGGACAGCAGCCACCGGGGCAGGGCGGCGGGTGGGGACAACGTCCACAGCAGCCGCAGCAGCCCCCGCAGCAGGGTCAGCCCCCGCAGCAGCCGCAGCAAAATCAGCCGCCGCAGCAGGGCCGGCCTCCGCAGCAGGGTGGCGGCTGGGGACAGCAGGCTGGGCGCCAGCAGGACCAGCCCGGCCAGAACCAGCCCGGTCAGCAGGGGCAGTCCGCGGGTGGTTGGGGCCAGCAGCAAGGCGGCGCCTACCAGCAGCAGTCGTGGGGTCAGCGCTCGCAGCAGCAACAGCAGCAGAGCGGTTGGCACCAGCAGCAGGGCGGACAGCCCGGGCAGCCGCAGTGGCAGCCGGACGGTCCGGGCGGCTCCAAGGGCCCGGGAGGCATCAGCAAGGAGAAGCTGCCGCTGGTCGTCGGCGGCGGTGTGGTCGGCCTCGTGGTGATCGGCCTGCTGATCTTCCTCGGCGTGCGTTTCCTCGGCGGTGACGACACCCCGGAATCGAACCCGACCACGACCACGCAGCCGAGCGGCAACGGCAGCCCGACCACCGGTAACAACCAGAACGGTGAGCTCGGCAACGCGACCGGTCAGGCCAAGGCTGCGACCGACAAGCTGCAGAGCAACGGTTTCGGCTGCAGCGACCTGTTCAACACCGGCCAGGGCGCGCACCGCGGCTGCTTCAAGTACGACGGCACCGCGCAGGCCGAGGCGGTCTTCCAGTTCAAGCCGGACGGCACCATCATCGCGGTGCGCTTCGAATCGGCGAACGAAGACAACCTGAACAACGCCAAGGTGGTCTTCGACCAGGTGCTGCAGGCGGTCGGCAACGACACGTTCGGCGGCGACCAGGTGAAGAAGATCCAGGACGCGGTCACCACCGGGCAGAAGTCGGAGAAGGTCGGCAGCACCTGGGGTGAGTTCCAGCTGCGCAACGACGGCGACTCCCTCGAGCTGTCCGGCGGGAAGTCCGGCGAGGACGCGCTGGACCTGCCGCAGAAGACCTTCGACACCACCGAGGCGCAGATGGTCGCGGCGCTGAAGGCGAAGCAGTACGTCTGCACCAGCTCCTGCACCAAGGAGATCGGCAAGTTCGGCTACCAGCGGGTGTACCTGTACGCCAGCGAGGGCGAGGGCATCAAGGACCTCCAGGTGAGCGCCTCCGGCGACGCCGGGGACGTCAAGAAGGCCCTGAACGCCGGCCTGAACGACGCGTTCGGTGCCCTGAAGGGCGGCGATCTCGGGGCGCTGAAGGCGTACGTCCAGGCGCACAGCGACGGGAAGTCGTACGCTTCTTATGTCGCCGGTTGGCGGGTCGAGATCAGAGGGAACAGCTCGGACAGCTACTCCTCGCAGCAGGTCGAGATCAAGTACGAGACGTTCTACGTCTGAGCGCGCGCGGAGGCTGGATGAAGTTCCCCCGGGAGAAGCGGGAGTCACGGACGGTGGTCAGTCCACCGCCGGAGGCCCTGAAGCGTGTCGACGGCGGTGGGGCCTGGGGCCCCACCCAGTTCGACCTCCCGGACAAGAACGGCAGTAACAGCCAGGCGATCCTGATCGTCGTCCTGGTCGGCGTGGTGGTCCTGCTGATCATCGCGGCCCTGTGGATGCTGGCCTACTTCCAGTTCACCTGAGCAGCACCTGAAGACCCCCGCCCACCAGCGGGGGTCTTCCCACACCCACCCCGAACCGCCAAGCGCGGGCCACTTCACGTGCGCGTGCACAGGTAATGGGGCCCTGGAGCCCGGAATGACCTGTCCGCAGCACCCAAAGACAGTCCCCAGCCCCGCTCGCCACCCACTCGACGCCCCCGGCCTGCCCGCTTGCCGCCTCGCGCCCGCGGGCGGCGTGGTTCGGGGAGCGCCATGCACCCGAATCGACCAGCAGAAGTCCCCAAAGGCGGCGGTCGGTGGGGGCGGGGGCGGGGCGGAGGGGGCGGAGGGGGGTGTCTGTGGGGTGTCAGGAAGTGGCGCGGATGGTCACTGCCAGTGAGGCGAGGTACGACAGACGTGCGACCTCGGAGCCCAGGAACTCGGGACCGCCGCGACGGCCGATGACCAGCACACGGCGCTCGGACTCCAGCGGGGCGGCAACCAGCACCGACTCCGCGAGTCCCTTGTGGTCAGGGGCTTCCAGCGTGCTCGCCTTCTCCATCGGCAGCCAGCGTCCCGCCACGTCGCCGAACTCCGGCGTCGCGCTGGTCTCCAGTGCGACCTTCACCTCGCTGCCGGTGCCGTCCAGCAGCGCTGCCCAGTCCGCGTGCAGCACGGCCGGCGCCTGCTCGACCAGGATGTCGATCGCGTCCGTGGGCGCGGACGTCATCTGCTCGACTGCTTCCAGGTCCATGTGCAGTCCGCCACCGGCGCCGTACCGCGAGAACCAGATGACCTCGACGTCCGGGACGCTGTTGCAGGCGGAGACCAGGCGGTCGGGCAGCACACCCGGCGGCAGGTCGACCACGATGTCGTCGACGGCGGTGCCGTTCTCACGACGGTGCTCGACGATCTCGATCGCGTGGATGTCGGCGTTCACCTCACCGAGGGCCGTCGAGACAACCCCGAGCGACCCCGGCCGGTCGGGGATGATCAAGCGCAGCAGGAACACCGAACGATCATCTCCCAGCCGATCACGTTGCGTGTAACGCCCTGTCGCCGCCCATGTTACAGAGCGGTAGGTGGGACACGCCCGGGCCTCCGGCAGATGAACGTCAGGGGGCGCGGAAAACGGTGGTGCGGGCCCACTAAGCTGTGACCAGTCGTGTCTCCACGACTGTCACCACTGTCACCACCGGCAACGACCCATTGGATCAGTTCATGCCATCGATTACCCGCGAAGAGGTCGCGCACCTGGCGCGACTGGCGCGGATCGAGCTCTCCGACGACGAGCTCGACCACCTTGCGCCGCAGCTCGACCAGATCATCGGACTGGTCGGGCAGGTCAGCCAGGTGGCGGCGGACGACATCCCGCCGACCTCGCACGCCCTGCCGCTGACCAACGTGATGCGCGCCGACGAGAACGTCCCGTGCCTCACGCCCGAGCAGGCGCTCTCCGGCGCGCCCGCCCAGGAGGACCAGCGCTTCCGGGTGCCGCGGATCCTGGAGGAGGACTGACCATGAGCGACCTCACCAGGAAGACCGCGGCGGAGCTCTCGGAGCTGATGACGTCCGGGCAGGCCAGTTCGGTGGAGATCACCCAGGCGCACCTGGACCGGATCGCCGCCGTCGACGGTGACGTCCGCGCGTTCCTGCACGTCGACACCGACGGTGCGCTCGCGCAGGCGAAGGCGGTCGACGACAAGCGCGCCGCGGGCGAGCAGCTGTCCCCGCTGGCCGGCGTACCGCTGGCGCTGAAGGACGTGCTCACCCAGGAGGGTGTGCCGACCACCGCCGGCTCGAAGATCCTCGAGGGCTGGAAGCCGCCGTACGACGCGACCGTCGTGCAGCGGTTGAAGGCGGCCGGGATCGTCATTCTCGGCAAGACCAACATGGACGAGTTCGCGATGGGTTCCTCCACCGAGAACTCGGCGTACGGCACCACGCACAACCCGTGGGACCTGAGCCGGATCCCGGGTGGTTCGGGCGGTGGATCGTCCGCGGCCATCGCGGCGTACGAGGCGCCGCTGGCGATCGGCACCGACACCGGCGGCTCGATCCGCCAGCCCGGTGCCTTCACCGGAACGGTCGGGGTCAAGCCGACGTACGGCGGAACCTCGCGGTACGGACTGATCGCGCTGGCCTCGAGTCTGGACACGCCCGGTCCGTGTGCGCGGACGACGCTCGACGCGGCGCTGCTGCACGAGGTGATCGCCGGTCACGACCCGATGGACTCGACCTCGATCGACCAGCCGGTGCCGGCGGTCGTCGAGGCCGCGCGCAACGGTGACGTCGCCGGTCTGCGGATCGGTGTCGTGAAGGAGCTCGGTGGCGAGGGCTATCAGCCGGGTGTCGAGGCCCGCTTCCACGAGGCGGTCGAGCTGCTCACCAAGCTCGGCGCCGAGGTGGTCGAGGTCTCCTGCCCGCACTTCCAGTACGCGCTGCCGGCGTACTACCTGATCCTGCCGAGCGAGGCCTCGTCCAACCTGGCCAAGTTCGACGCGATGCGGTACGGCCTGCGGGTCGGCGACGACGGCACGAACAGCGCCGAGACGGTGACCAGCCTGAGCCGCGAGGCCGGCTTCGGCGCCGAGGTGAAGCGCCGCATCATCCTCGGTACGCACGCGCTCTCGAGCGGGTACTACGACGCGTACTACGGCCAGGCGCAGAAGGTGCGGACGCTGATCGCCCGCGACTTCGCCAGCGCCTACGAGCAGGTCGACGTCCTGGTCTCGCCGGCCACCCCGACGACCGCGTTCGCGATCGGCGACCGGATCGACGACCCGATCGCGATGTACAAGAACGACCTCTGCACGATCCCGTCCAACCTGGCCGGCAACGCGGCCGCGTCGTTCCCGTGCGGCCTGGCCGACGAGGACAACCTGCCGGTCGGCTTCCACGTGATGGCGCCGGTGATGCGCGACGACCTGCTGTACAAGGTCGGCGGCGCGCTCGAGTCCGCGCTGGCCGAGCAGTGGGGCGGCGTACTGATGACCAAGGCTCCGGAGCTGGGGGTGACCCGATGACTGCAGAGGTTCTCGAGATCGACGACGCGCTGGCGCAGTACGACCCCGTGCTGGGGCTCGAGGTGCACGTCGAGCTGAACACCCGGTCGAAGATGTTCTGCGGCTGCCCGACCGAGTTCGGCGCGCCGCCGAACACCCAGACCTGCCCGGTCTGCCTCGGTCTGCCGGGCGCCCTGCCGGTGGTGAACGCGCGGGCCGTCGAGTCCGCGATCAAGATCGGCCTGGCGCTGAACTGCGAGATCGCCGAGTGGTGCCGGTTCGCCCGGAAGAACTACTTCTACCCGGACATGCCGAAGAACTTCCAGACCTCGCAGTACGACGAGCCGATCGCGTACAACGGCTGGACCGAGGTCGTCGTCGACGGCGAGACGTACCGGATCGACATCGAGCGCGCGCACATGGAGGAGGACACCGGCAAGTCCACCCACATCGGTGGCGCGACCGGACGGATCCACGGCGCCTCGCACTCGCTGGTCGACTACAACCGGGCCGGCATCCCGCTGATCGAGATCGTCACCAAGACGATCGAGGTGCCGCCGGCCAAGGCCGCGGCGGTCGCGCGGGCGTACGTGAGCATGCTGCGCGATCTGCTGCTCTCGCTGGGCGTTTCGGACGTCCGGATGGACCAGGGCTCGCTGCGCTGCGACGCGAACGTCTCGCTGAAGCCGCACGGATCCACGGTCCTCGGCACCCGGACCGAGACCAAGAACGTGAACTCGTTCCGCTCGGTCGAGCGCGCGATCACCTACGAGATCACCCGGCAGGCGGCGATCCTGTCGTCCGGCGGCAAGATCCTGCAGGAGACCCGGCACTGGCACGAGGACACCGGCATCACCACCTCCGGCCGGGAGAAGTCCGACGCCGACGACTACCGGTACTTCCCGGAGCCCGACCTGGTCCCGGTCGCCCCGTCCCGCGAGTGGGTCGAGGAACTCCGCGCGACTCTGCCCGAGGCTCCTTCGGTACGCCGGGCGCGGCTGCAGGAGGACTGGGGGTTCACCGATCTCGAGATGCGCGACGTGGTCAACGGCAACGCGCTCGAGCCGATCGTGGCGACCGTCGAGCTCGGCGTCACCCCGGCGGCCGCGAAGAAGTGGTGGCTCGGTGAACTGGCCCGCTCGGCGAACGAGTCCGGTCAGGAGCTGGACGCGCTCGGCGTCGGTCCGGAGCAGGTCGCCGAGGTGCAGAAGCTGGTCGACGACGGCACGCTGAACGACAAGCTCGCGCGGCAGGTCTTCGAGGGTCTGCTCGCCGGCGAGGGGACGCCGGCGGAGATCATCGAGAAGCGTGGGCTGGCGCTGGTGTCGGACGACTCGGCGCTGATCGAGGCGATCGACCGCGCGATCGCCGCCAACCCGGACGTGGTCGAGAAGGTCAACTCCGGGAAGCCGGCCGCGGCCGGTGCGCTGATCGGCGCGGTGATGAAGGACATGCGCGGCCAGGCGGACGCCGCCAAGGTCCGCCAACTGCTGAACCAGAAACTCGGTATCTGACCCCAACCCTGACGACCGGCCATTTCAGTGGTGAACCGCTGAAATGGCCGGTTCGCATGCGGCCTGCCGCGGGGTAACGGACCACCGGCCGGGTTAACCCCTCAAACGGTCAGGCGGACGGGCGGTCGGGCGGTCGGGCGAGCGGTCGGGCGGTCGGGGGCGAGCGGTCAGGCGGCGTCGCGATGTTGCTCGGGTGGGTGTGGGGCGTCGGCGATCACGCCGCGCTCGACGCGGCCGTCGTCGACGTCGGCCGCGTCCGCGAGCAACGTCTGCGCGACGCTGAGCTCGTCGCTCGGGCAGCGCACCTCGTAGTGCGTCGGCAGGATCTCGGTGCTGACGAGGTCCGGACGGTTGCGGACGAGCCCCCGGAACAGACCCCAGAGCGTCCCGACGAGTACGCCGTACACGAAGCCCCAGACGACAACGGCGAGCCCGGTCAGGGTGGTCTCGGCGACCAGCGTGATGAACACCGCGGTCAGTACGCCGAGAAGGGCGCCTTGCAAGGCACCCAGTGCGGTCAGCTTCACGACCGGGACCGGCCTGCGTCTGCTGACCTGCCGGAGACCGGCGCCGACGACTTCCAGGCTCCTCGCGTCCATCCCGAAGCTTCTCAAGTAGTCGACTGTTCGCTGAGCATCGTCGTATCTGCTCACCGCTGCGATCACGCTGTTGGGGACGCCAGACGCCTGGCCGGTCGGCATACCGATCTCCTCCTCAGGTCATGGGTTTGTTCAACAAGTACCAGACGCCCGAAGAGCTGAAACGGTTGACTGCTCAGGACGTGCTGATCGTCACCCGGAGGATCCGGTCGTCGCCGTCGCGTGGCTGACCGCGGCCGTCGGTGTTGGAGGTGGTGACCCACAACGATCCGTCCGGTGCGGCCTCGACCGTGCGCAAACGCCCGTACTTGTTGGTGAAGAATGCCTGCGGCTCGCCGGTTCGCTTGCCTCCGGCAACAGGTATCGCCCAGAGTCGCCGGCCGCGCAGCCCCGCCATGAAGATGTACCCATGCGCAAACGCGATCCCCGACGGTGAGGCCTCCGACGTCGGCCACTGGGCGATCGGGTCGGTCATGCCGTCCAGGTGGCTGATGCCTTCGGCGGCGGGCCAGCCGTAGTTCGCGCCGGGAGTGATCGCGTTCAGCTCGTCCCAGGTGTTCTGCCCGAACTCCGCGGCGTACAGCTGGTTCCCGTCGAAGGCGAGACCCTGGACGTTGCGGTGGCCCTTGGTGATCCAGACCCGGCCGTCCGGGTTGCCGGGCGCGGCCTTGCCGTCGGTGGTGATCCGCAGGATCTTGCCACCGAGCGAGTTGTCGTCCTGCGAGTTCGGGCGATCCGAGCCGTCGCCCGTCCCGGCGTACAGGTACCCGTCCGGCCCGAACCGCAGCCGGCCGCCGTTGTGGATCGCCGCCTGCGGGATCCCGTCGAGAATCACCTGCTGGCCGGACAGCTTCCCGTTCTGGTACGTGATCCGCGCGATCCGGTTGTCGTCGCCGCTGGAGTAGTACGCGTAGATGTACGGCTTCCCCGGATACCCCGGATCCACCGCGAGCCCGAGCAGCCCACCCTCGGACGACGCCTTGACGCCGTCCACGGCCCCGACATCGCTCACTCGCCCGTCGGCGATCCGCTTGATCTTGCCCGCGTCCCGCTCAGCCACCAACGCACTCTTGTCCGGCAGGAACGTCAACCCCCACGGCACCTGGATCCCCGTAGCCACAGTCGACGCCACCGTCAACGACACCGCCGCACCCGACGCCGCCGTACCGGAAGCAACCGGCGCCGAAGCCGACCCGCTGCTACTCGGAGTCGCCTCCGAACACCCACTCACCAACGCCAACGCAGCCACCACCACCGCCGCCCGACCGCCCACGCCAGTCTCCTCCGCTCGCCTGCCCCCAAAGTAGCGCTCGGTTCAGCTGCCCCAGGTGGGGCGAAGGGGGAAGTGGGAGTTGCCGCGGGCGTCGGGCTTCACGGCCAGGACCTGGTGGAGTTGGATGGTGTTGTGTTCGAAGCCGGCTCGGCTGGCGGCCAGGTAGAGGCCCCAGATCTTGGCGGTGGCGGGACCCACCTCGGCGACGGCCTCGTCCCAGTGGGCGACGAGGTTGCGGTTCCAGGCGGCCAGGGTGAGGGCGTAGTGCTCGCGGAGGTTCTCCTCGTGGCGGACTTCGAAGCCGGCGTCCTGGGCCTCGGAGATGATGCGGCCGGAGCCGATCAGCTCGCCGTCGGGGAAGATGTAGCGGTCGATGAAGGCGCCGGTGTTGCGGAAACGGTTGTCGGGCCGCGTGATGCAGTGGTTGAGCAGGCGGCCGCCGGGGCGTAGGCGGTCGAGCAGGAAACCGAAGTACGACGGGTAGTTGCGCACCCCGATGTGTTCGGTCAGGCCGATCGAGCTGATCGCGTCGAAGTCCCGCTCGGGGACGTCGCGGTAGTCCAGGTACCGCACCTCGGCCAGGTCCTCCAGACCCTCGGACTTGATCGCGGCGGACGCCCACTCGGCCTGCGCCGCGGACAGCGTGACGCCGAGCGCCTGGACGCCGTACTCGCGGGCCGCGTGCCGGACCATCCCGCCCCAGCCGCAGCCGACGTCGAGCAGGCGCATGCCGGGCTTCAGGTCGAGTTTGCGCGCGACCAGGTCGTACTTCTCGAACTGCGCCTCTTCCAGCGTCGCGTCCGGCGACGGGTACACCGCGCAGGTGTAGGTCATCGACGGCCCCAGCACCCACTCGTAGAACGTGTTCGACACGTCGTAGTGGTGGTGGATCGCGGACCGGTCCCGCGCCTTCGAGTGCCGCAGCCCTTCGAACGTACGGCGCCACTTCGGCAGGTGCTCCTGCGGCGGCGGAGGCGGCGGCTTCAGGTGGCTCCAGCCGAGCCCGCGGAGGATGCGGAGGGCCTCGGCCGCCTTCGGCCGCTGGAAATGGAACTGGTCGAGGATCAGCCGCATCAGCTCGTACGGGTCGCCCGGGTGGACGCCGGTGATCTCCAGATCGCCCATCACGTACGCGCGGACCAGTCCGAGGTCACCCGGCGCGGTCAGGATGTAGGACAGCCCGCGCTCGGTGGCCAGGTGCATGTGGATCGGCGAGTCGTCGGGGCCGGCCCCGCTGCCGTCGTACGCCGTGAACCGGAACGGCAGCCCGTCCGGGAGCACGGTCGTGAGGGCTTCGGCGATCGAAACCTGGGTCGCAAGCGTCGTCATCGGCGCGTCACCGCCTTTTCGTAGAGCCCGGTGAGCCGGGCGTTCGGGTCGTAGCGTTGTTTCACCGTGGTCAGGGCCGGCACGTTGTAGAGCCGGTCGAAGGTCTCCCGGTCGTAGTAGGCGTCGGAGTACAGCGATTTGTGGCCGCCGAAGTCCGCGACGGCCTGCTCGATCCGGCGGTTGACGTCGCCGTCCGCGGCGCCGGGCGCGATCGGCACGGTGCCCCAGAAGCCGACGTTCACGTAGATCTCGCCGGGGCGCAGCGGGTACAGCGGCCAGGACTCGGATCCGCGCAGGCGCAGCGGGCAGAGCCAGACCGGGCGCATCCCGACGTTCGCGTCGAACCAGCGCAGGAATCCGGCCAGCTCGCCGACCGGGATCTCCACGTCCTGGACCACCCGCTCGCGGTCCGGGCGGCCGCGCCTCCGGTTCAGCTTGGCCGCGAACTGGTGCCGGTTCTCGAAGCCGACGATCTTGTGGAACACGTCGCTGCGCCGCCAGCGCCGCGGCCACAGCCGCCGTACGACGGGCTGCTGGGCACCGAAGGCGGCCGAGCACCAGAACCAGTCGGTGTCCCAGCGCCACAGGTAGTCGTGCGCGGTGAGGACGTCCTTCGGGCGTTGCTGGATCGAGCGGTAGTAGATCTGCCGGCCGGTGTAGTCGCTGGTCCGGGTCGCGGCGTCGCTGTTCCGCCCGAGCGTGAGATAGACCTCGGACGGGCTGAACGCGACCCCGTCGAGGAAGTGCACCGGCTCGCCGCCGTAGGTGCCGTCAGCAACGATCGCGGAGATCACCGCGGCCAGGTCGTCGAGCCCGGCGCGGACATGCCGTAGGGCGACGTACGGCGAGATCCGGTCGAGCTCGATCCGCAGCCGGGTCGCGTACCCGAGGGTGCCGTAGGAGTTCGGGAACATCCGGAACAGGTCCGCGTGCTCGCCGGTCGGGCGGGCGGTCACGACCTCACCGGCGCCGGTGAGGATGTCGAGCTCGAGCACCGACTCGTGCGGCAGCCCGGCCCGGAACGACGACGACTCGATCCCGAGTCCGGTCACCGCGCCGCCGAGCGTGATCGTCTTCAGCTGCGGCACGACCATCGGCGTCAGCCCGTGCGGCAGGGTCGCCGCGACCAGGTCCTCGTAGGTGCACATGCCCTGGACGTCGGCGGTCCGCGCGGCCGGATCGACGCTGATCACGCCGGTGAGCCTCGACACGTCCAGCCCCGGTCGGTCGAGCTCGGTTCGCGGGCGGAACAGGTTCGAGCTGCGCTTCGCCAGCCGGACCGGCTCGCCCCGCGGGATCCGCTGGTACGACTCCCGGAGCCGCCCGACGGCTTGATCGTGTGCGACCGTCCCCGTCACATCCGATGTCGAAGGCACCGATCCATGCTACGACGGTGTTCGCCCGCCGGCACGGGAGTTCAAACTGTCCGGCGGGCCGAGTAGGTTCGTGGTCATGGCTGAGTTGGTGAAGACATGGCTGCCGTGGGAGGACCCGGATGCGTTCCTCGGCGGCGTCCCGGACGGGTTCGACGTCGATTTCTACTCCGGTGCGGAGCGGCCGAAGTCGCTCGCCGAGGTGGAGTTCTACGTGCCCAGTTACATGGGCGGCGGGGACGTGTTCGACGTCATCCGGGAAATGCCTTCGCTGAAGGTCGTGCAACTGCAGACGGCCGGGTTCGAGCACGCGCAGTCGCGGATCGGCGACGGCGTGACCTTGTGCAACGCACGCGGCGTGCACGACGCGTCCACGGCCGAGCTGGCGGTCGGGCTGATCCTCGCGTCGTACCGGCGGCTGCCGCGGGCGGTCCGCGACCAGGAGCGGCAGATCTGGCCGTCGTCGTACGACGAGGTCGACGACTCCCTTGCGGACCGGACGGTGCTGATTCTCGGATACGGCGCGATCGGCGAGGCGCTCGAGCGGCGGCTGACCGGTTTCGAGTGCGACGTGATCCGGGTCGCGCGGCGCCCGCGGGACGGCGTACACCCGATCTCGGAGCTGCCGGAGTTGTTGCCACGGGCGGACGTCGTGGTGCTGTTGACGCCGGCGACGCCGGAGACCACGCGGATGGTCGACGCGAGTTTCCTGGCCCGGATGAAGGACGGCGCCCTGCTGGTGAACGTCGCGCGCGGTGTCGTGGTGGACACCGACGCGTTGCTGGCCGAGCTCGGGACCCGGCGGATCAGCGCCGCGCTGGACGTCACGGATCCCGAGCCGTTGCCCACCGGACATCCGCTGTGGTCTGCTCCGAACGTACTGATCAATCCGCACCGGGGCGGTGCCTCGACGGCGTTCGCGCCGCGGGTGGCCCGGCTGGTGCGCGCGCAGCTGCAGCGCTACGCGTCCGGGGAGCCGCTGATCAATGTGGTGGCGGGGCCGCCACGGTAGAGGGAGGGACGACGATGTCCGAGGCCGTGCTGCTGATCGGGACCAAGAAAGGGCTCTGGATCGGCCGGAGTGACGCGGGCCGCCGCGAGTGGCGGCTCGACGGTCCGGTGCCGGAGTTCGAGATGCAGAGCGTGTACGCCGTGGGCGTCGACACCCGCGGCGACCAGCCGCGCCTGTTCGTCGGTGGCACCAGCGAGCACTGGGGCCCGGCCGTCTTCCATTCCGACGACCTCGGCGCGACCTGGGCCGAGCCGCCCGAGGGCTCGATCGGGTTCCCGGCCGACGCCGGCGCGTCCCTCGAGCGGGTCTGGCAGATCCAGCCCGCGCCACCCGGGCAACCCGGCGTGGTGTACGCCGGGACGCAGCCGTCGGCGTTGTGGAAATCGACTGACGGGGGAGTGACGTTCGAGCTCGTCCGCGGCCTCTGGGACCACCCGCACCGGTCCGAATGGGGCGCCGGGTTCGGTGGCCAGGCGGTGCACACGGTCCTGCCGCATCCGACCGATCCGGAGCGGATGAGTGTCGCGATGTCGACCGGCGGCGTGTACCGGACCGCGGACGGCGGCCGGTCGTGGGAGCCCGCGAACCAGGGCATCCAGGCGAAGTTCTTCCCGGACCCGTATCCCGAGTTCGGTCAGTGCGTCCACAAGCTGGCGGCGCATCCCGACGTACCGGAGCGGATGTTCGCGCAGAATCACCACGGGGTGTACCGGTCGGACGACGGCGGGGCGATCTGGAAGTCGATCGCGGACGGCCTGCCTTCGGACTTCGGGTTCCCGATCGTGGTGCACCCGCACGAGCCGGAGACCGTGTACGTGTTCCCGCTGGTCGCGGACGCGAACCGGATCCCGACCGAGGCGAAGTGCCGCGTCTACCGGTCCCGCGACGCGGGTTCCACCTGGGAGCCGCTGTCCGTCGGGCTGCCCGACGTGTCGTACGTGCCGGTCCTGCGGGACGCGATGAGCACCGACACCGCGGACCCGGCCGGCGTGTACGTCGGGACGCGGGACGGCTGCGTCTACGCGAGCGCCGACGCCGGTGACAGCTGGGTCGAGGTCGCGCGGCACCTGCCCGACGTCCTCACCGTGCGAGCTGCGGTGCTGGGGTGATCGCGGTCCGGCTGCCCACCGTGTTGCGGCCGTTCGCCGGCGGTGCCGAGCGCGTCGAGGTCGAGGTCGCCTCGCCGCCGACGGTGGCTGCGGTCTTCACCGCGCTCGAGGCCGAGCACCCGGCGCTCCGCCGTCGGCTCACCGACGAGCAGGGCGCCGTCCGGCGGCATGTGAACATCTACCTCGGCAACGACAACATCCGCGACCTCGCCGGCCTCCAGACCCCGCTCGCCGAAGGCGACGAACTGCTGATACTCCCGAGCGTCGCCGGCGGATAACCCGTAGCGTCGGTCGGCATGAGCACCGTCCTCCTGCTGACCGGCCCGTCGGGCTCCGGCAAGACCACCATCGCCCGCCTCGTCGCCACCGACGCGGCGCGCCCGACCATGCACCTCACCACCGACGAGTTCTACCGCGGCATCCGCACCGGCTTCGTCGCGCCGTACCTGCCGGGGTCCCAGCGGCAGAACGAGGTCGTGATCGAGGCGATCGTCGCGACCGTCGAGGTGTATGCCCGCGGCGGGTACGACGTGGTGGTCGACGGGGTCATCGGGCCGTGGTTCCTGCAGCCGTTCCGCGACGCGGCCGCGAAAGCCGACTGGACGATGTCGTACGTCGTCCTGCGCCCGGACCTCGGGACGACGCTGCAGCGTGGACAGGCGCGGCCCGTTCCCGAACTGACCGACCCCGAAGCGCTCACCGGATTGCACGGTGCGTTCGCGGATCTCGGCGTCCTGGAGCGGCACGCGCTCGACACCACGCGGCTCGACGCGGACGCGACGGCTGCCGAGGTCCGGGAAGCTGTTGCCTCGGGCTCCCACCTGCTCAGCGCCAACGGCTGAGGACACCCTGTCACCATCCGCGCCGGGGGGTTGTGGGCCCGGTCCGCGCCGACCTACATTCGCCGGAGGGGCCGACGGCAGGGCCGTCACCTGGGGGGTGCCCGGGGGAGGGGCACCCAATGCACGCATTCCTGCAGCGGCTCGGGCGCGGCGCGGCACGGTTCCACTGGTTCGTGATCGCCGGCTGGCTGGTCGTGGTCGTCGGGCTGTTCGTGCTGAAGGCGGCGTTCGGCGGCACCTATGTCAACAACTACGCGGTGCCCGGCAGCCAGTCATCCAACGGTTTGAACATCCTGAACAAGGACTTCACGACCGCCGGCGGGTACTCGGGCTCGATCGTTTTCCACGCGAAGTCCGGCACCGTCGCCCAGCAGTCGACCGCGGTCCAGCAGTCGATGACGGCGGTCGGCAAACTGCCCGACGTGGTCAACGCGGTGGATCCGCTGGCGACCTCGCAGACGGCGTACATCTCCAAGGACGGCACCATCGTCAACGCGCCGGTCTCGTTCTCGGTGGTCCCGGCGTCCCTCGACAGCTCCTACCTCGACAAACTCGACGCGGCCGTCCAACCGGCTCGCACGGCCGGGCTGCAGGTCGAGTACGGCGGCGGCGCCGGCCAGATCGGGAAGCAGGCCAACGACCTCCCGTCGGAGGCGATCGGTCTCGGCCTCGCGCTGGTGCTGCTGTTCCTGATGTTCCGCTCGATCGTCGCGTCCGCGCTCCCGCTGGTGTCGGCGGTCTTCAGCGTCGGCGGCGGGCTGGCGATCCTCGGTCTGCTCGCGGCCGCCAAGGAGTTCCCGACCTCCGCGCCGACCGTGGCGACTCTGCTGGGGCTAGGAGTCGCGATCGACTACGGGCTCTTCCTGGTGTCCCGCCATCGGGAACAGCTCGACGACGGGATGGGTGTCGAGGAGTCGGCGGGTCGCGCCGAGTCGACGTCCGGCGCGGCGATCCTGGTCGCCGGCGGGACGGTCGTGATCGCGATCCTCGGGCTGTACGTGTCCGGCGTACCGTTCGTCGGCGCGCTCGGTCTGTCGTCGGCGATCGTGGTCGCGGTGACGGTGCTGGCCGCGCTGACCCTGATCCCGGCGCTGCTCGGGCTCTCGAAGCTGTTGATCCTGAACCGCAAGGACCGCAAGCACCTGGCCGCGGAACGCGAACTCGAGGACGAGCTCCCGGACCAGGCCGCGGTCGCCGAACACCGCGCGGAGGAACACGAACGCCGCGACGCCAAGCACGAGCAGAGCGCGTTCGCCCGCTGGGGGCGCCGGGTCAGCGCCCGGCCGTGGCCGTACGGCATCGCCGCAACCGTCGTACTGCTGGTGCTGGCGATCCCGCTGCTGTCGATGAACCTCGGCCAGCTCGATGCCGGCACCGATCCCGCGCAGGACTCCAGCCGGAAGGCGTACGACCTGATCGCGCAGGGCTTCGGTCCGGGCGCCAACGGTCCGCTGACGGTCGTCGTACAGCTGCAGTCGGTGAGTCCGAGCGACAAGCAGTCGGTGCTCAACGGGCTCGCCTCGACGCTGCAGAAGCAGCCCGGCGTGGCGGCCGTCCAGACGCCGACCACGAACAGCGCGGGGACGACCGCGATCATCAACGTCATCCCGACCACGTCGCCGTCGGCGGCGGCGACGGAGGATCTGGTGAACCGGATCCGCGACGACGTCCTGCCAAGCCAGCAGGAACCGACATTCGTCGTCGGCACCACCGCGGGGTACGTCGACTTCACCGAGAAGGTCGGCGGCCGGATGATCTGGCTGATCGGCGCCGTGGTGCTGCTCGCGTTCCTGCTGCTCACGGTCGCGTTCCGCTCGCTGCTGATCGGGGTGAAGGCCGCGATCCTGAACCTGCTGTCGGTCGGGGCAGCGTACGGGGTGATCGTCGCGGTCTTCCAGTGGGGCTGGGGGTCCTCGCTGGTCGGGATCGACGAGAAGGTGCCGATCCCGTCGTTCGTGCCGATGCTGATGTTCGCAATCGTGTTCGGGTTGTCGATGGACTACGAGGTGTTTCTGTTGTCCCGGGTGCACGAGGCATGGATCGCGACCAAGGACAGCCACCGCGCGGTGGCGATCGGGATCGGCGCGACCGCGCGCGTGATCACCACCGCGGCCGCGATCATGGTCGTGGTGTTCCTGAGCTTCGTGCTGGACGACGACCCGACGGTGAAGATGCTGGCGGTCGGCATGGCCGTCGCCGTGCTGATCGACGCCAGCATCGTCCGGATGATCCTGGTTCCGTCCGTGATGACGCTGCTCGGCCCGCAGGCCTGGTGGCTGCCGCGCTGGCTGGACCGGATCGTCCCCGACATCCAGCTCGAAGGCGGCGAGCCACCGGCACCGCCGGCACCGCGGGAGAAGGTCGGCTCCGCCTCCTGACCAGTGCCGGAGATCCGCCTCGGGATCGCGGCCGGAGATCAGTGCCGGAACAGGCGTACGCCGGTCGCGGACCAACGGATCCCGCGCTCGGCGCACGCGGCCGCGACCTCGCCCGACCGGATCGACCCACCGGGCTCCGCGATGTGCGTGACGCCGTACCGCTGTGCCTCCTCGACGTTGTCGCTGAAGGGCAGGGCGCCGTCGGACACCATCGTGACGCCGGTGAGCGGTTCGTCCGAACAGCGTGACCACCAGAGCGCGGCCTTCTCGCCGGCCAGCCGCGTGCAGTCCACACGCGACTGCTGACCGGCACCGATCCCGATCGCCATGCCGTCCTTCACCATCACCACGGTGTTCGATTGGGTGTACCGGGCAACGATCATGCCGAGGACGGCGTCGTCGGGGAGGTCGGCCGGGATCGGCAGTGCGTCGCGCTCCTGCGTCAGCCGTACGCCGAAGATCTCGCGCGCCTCTTCAGCCGGTGGCTCGAACTCCGGGTCGATCTCCAGCACGAGATAGGTCCCGCGCTTCTTCGCCGCCAGGATCTCGATGACGCCCTCGTCGTACCCGGGCGCGATGATCCCGTCCGACACCACCCGCTTCAGTACGCCGGCCAACTCCAGGTCGACCGGGTGCGAGACCGCGACGAAATCGCCGTACGACGACTTCGGATCGGCGTCCCGAGCCCTGCTGTACGCCTCCGCGACGGTCGCGCCGAGCGCCGCACCGGCGGGGGACACGTGCTTGTACGACGCCGCCGCGGGCCTGCCGAACCTTCGCGCGGCCTCCCGCACCAACTGCCAGCCGGTCAGGGCGTCGAGGATGTTGATGTACGACGGTTCGCCGGCCAGCACCGTGAACGGCGCGTGCTCCAGAGCGGCCGCTTGATGAGGATTCATGCCGTACCGCAGACGCATCGGGACCTCCGAGTCGATCGGAGGCGCCCAGGCGGACGACGCCTTGCTACTTCGCTCCCTGGTGGTGATCCACCCTCGCCAGTCGCGGTGCCGCCAGCCTACTTCGTAGCGCGGACAACCAGCAGCCGCGAGTCCTCGGCGAGCGGCTCGCCGTGCCATCCGCCGTCGATGGTCACGCCCGTGAAACCGGCGATCCGGAGATCGGCCAGGAGTTCGTCGGCCGACCGGAAGTACAAGACGTTGCGGTAGACCGCGTCGTGGCCGTCGGGGAACACGTTGTGCGCGTCGAACACCACCCGGCCGTCCGCGATCTCGATCAGCTCGAGCCACTCCTTCAAATGCCCGACCGCGGTGTCGCGTTCGCCGTACGTCGCCTCGCTCGTCCACTGCTCCCACGCGCGCATCGCCGGGTTGCGGGACTCGAACGCGAACACCCCGCCGGAACGCAACGCGGCGGCGATCGCGCTCACCGACGCCTGGTGTTCGGCGACATGCATCATCGTGTTGCCGCTGCTCACCACGAGATCGACATCGCCCGTCGGCCGCACCACGTGGTGGTCCCCGTCGATCCAGGTGACGCCGTCGGCTCCCGGCTGCCGGCGCGCATACCCGAGCATCGTCGTACTCGGGTCAATGCCGATCACCACCCGGCCCGGCGCGACCAGCGATCGGGTCAGCATGCCGGTGCCACACCCGAAGTCGATGACCTTCGCTGCACCCTCCGCCAATGACCGGTAATACGCATGGTCGTCACCCGGCGGGTTGTCCAGGTCATAAAGCTCCACCAACGACTCATCGCCATACGGGTCACCAGTCACGCCCCGCATGCTAGGCACCCCCATCCCCCCGAACCAGCCAATAACCACCCCGGCGCGCCACCCCGCCCCAGCCAACGGCGCCCTACCCCAGCCAACGGCGCCCTACCCCAGCCAACGGCGCCCCGCCCCACCCAACGGTGCCCCGCCCCACCCAACGGTGCCCCGCCCCACCCAACGGTGCCCTGGCACAGGCAACGGTGCCCGGGCACAGGCTACGGTGACTGGGCCAGGCAACGGTGCCCTTGCACAGGAAATAACAGGCCTTCACGCACCACGTCCTGTGCAAGCCACCGCCCGGTGGCACCCACAGCCGCCGCACAGCACTGGCCCGTGCGGCGCCACCGCCCGGTCCGCACGGCCCACCCAGTTCGCCCAGCCAACGGTGCCGTGCCCCAGCTAACGGTGCTGTGACCCAGCTAACGGTGCCCTGGCACAGGAAATAACAGGCCTCCACGCACCACGTCCTGTGCAAGCCCCGGCCCCGTCCGGTGGCACCCACAGCCGCCGCACAGCACTGGCCCCGTGCGGCGCCCCCCGCCCGGTCCGCCCAGCCTGGGCGCCCGTGTGTCATCTCGTGGGTTGCCCCCTGAGGTGGTGGGTTGCCGCCCGGAAATTCAAGGGGGCAACCCACCGCTTCAGTGGGCATCCGCTCGGTGAGCTCTGCGCTGCGGGGCGTGCCGCGCGCGGGTCACAGAGAGGATGGGCTGTGGGTATGCCGAGCGCGGGGCCGGCGGGTATACCGATCGCCGGTGTGCTGACGTGGAGCACGCTCGGCGCGGGTACGTCGCCGCTCGTGTACTGAGTCGGACCGGCGGACGGGGACGGAGGACGGGCGCCCAGCCGCGTGGGGAGCGCCGCACGAGGAACGTTGGTGTTGGGGGAGTGCCTCGCGTGAGCGGCGCAGATGGGGCGGGCTACGGATGGGGGAGCGCTGGAGGCGGGGGTGTGCCGCGGGAAGGTGGGACGTGGGGGTGTGCCGCGCGGGAAGGTGGGAGGTGGGGGGTGTGCCGCGCGGGAAGGTGGGAGGTGGGGGGTGTGCCGCCCGGGAACGTGGGATGTGCGGGTGTGCCGCGCGGGGACGTTTGAGGTGGGGGGCCGCGTGGGAGCGCCGCACGAGGAACGTCGGGGCTGGGGGAGTGCCTCGCGTGAACGCCGGAGGTGGAGCGGGCTACGTACAGGGAGCGCCGGGGGTGGAGCGAGCTACGTACGGGGAGCGTTGCAGGTGGGGAGTGCCGTGCGGGGAACGCGGGAGGCAGGGGAGTGCCGCGCGGGGAGGTCGGACCTGCGGGTGTGCCGCGCGGGGACGTGGGAGGTGGGGGTGGCGTGTGGGGAGCGTGGGTGGGGAGAGCCGGTGCGGGGGACGAGCGCCGCACCGGCTCGTTCGGGGGGATCTGCTGGGCGAAGCCCGCCAGGCTGGGATCAGACGGCGGACACCCAGGCGTAGATGTCGGCCGGGCGGCCGGCGGCCGCGGCGTGCGTCGGGTCGAACGGGCCGTGTTTGCTGACCTGGTTGTTCGAGTTGCCCTCGACCGTGGTGATCTTCCCGTCGGTGCCGACGGCAACGACCACGCCGGTGTGCACGCTGGTGTCGGTGTTGTCCGGGCCGGTGCCGTAGAGCACGATGTCGCCCGGCTGCATGCCGGTGTCGCCGTCGTGGGTGCGGCCCTTGCCCTGGCCCCAGGTGTAGATGTCACCCGTGAAGCCGTAGTTGGGGATGTCGATGCCGGCCTGCCGCCAGGTCCAGGTGGCGAAGTGCGCACACCAGGCCTCGCACGGGCCGTACGGGTTGCAGTTGCTACCGGGCGGTGTCTCCTGCTGGCCGACTTCGCCGTTCGCCGCGTTCACGATCGTGGTCCGGGTGTCGGCCGCGGACGCCGTCAGCGACAGCGATCCGAACAGTGCGACCAGCACGGATGCCACGAGCAGTCGTATCGAGAGGCGCATGAGTCACTCCGATCTGGAGAGGGGGCGGTAAAAACCTTGCGGTCTCGCCAGATCAGTATGTGACTAACCTACTTCACAGAGCCATTACGGCGTCATCAAGTTACGAACACGCCATTCCTAAGACAGGTGTCTCAGGCAATGAGACACCGTGGCGCTGAACTTGACCCGGTCGCGGTCGGTCGGCGAATGTTGCCACATGCGATCGATTCTCCTCGTACTTGTGCGGCGCGCCGACTGACGCGACCACTGAGTCGAGCGCGCCCCTTCAGCCAACCCGGCGGAAGGGGTTTTTTGTTGCCAGGGCGACTATCTGAGACCCAGTAGCACCCGGACAACGGCCACAAGCGAGGATGGATCGGTCGCGAAAAGCCAAACAGCCACAGCGTGACAGGACTAGGGAAGGCACTCATGAGTGAGCAGCTGACCGGGGCACAGGCTCTGATCCGTGCACTGGAACATGCCGGAGTCGACACCGTCTTCGGCATCCCGGGTGGCGCGATCCTCCCGGCGTACGACCCGATGCTCGACTCGACCCAGATCCGCCACATCCTGGTACGTCACGAGCAGGGCGCCGGTCACGCCGCCCAGGGGTACGCCGCCGCGTCGGGCAAGGTCGGCGTGTGTATGGCGACCTCCGGACCGGGCGCGACCAACCTGGTGACGCCGATCGCCGACGCTTACATGGACTCGGTGCCGATCGTCGCGATCACCGGCCAGGTCGCCAGCGCCGCGATCGGTACGGACGCCTTCCAGGAGGCGGACATCCGCGGCATCACGATGCCGATCACCAAGCACAACTTCCTGGTGAACGACCCGAACGACATCGCCACCACGATCGCCGAGGCGTTCCACATCGCCGCCACCGGCCGGCCCGGTCCGGTCCTGGTGGACGTGACCAAGGACGCGATGCAGGCGATGGTCGACTTCCAGTGGCCGACCGAGCTCTCGCTGCCCGGGTACCGGCCGGTGACCCGCCCGCACCCCAAGCAGGTGCGCGAGGCGGCCCGGCTGATCGCCGCCGCCGAGAAGCCGGTGCTGTACGTCGGCGGCGGTGTGATCCGCGCGCAGGCCAGCGCCGAGCTGAAGGAGCTCGCCGAGCTGCTCGGCATCCCGGTCATCACCACGCTGATGGCCCGCGGCGCCCTGCCTGACACCCACGAGCTGCACTTCGGCATGCCCGGCATGCATGGCTCGGTGTCCGCGGTCGGCGCGCTGCAGCGCTCGGACCTGCTGATCGCGCTCGGCGCCCGCTTCGACGACCGGGTGACCGGCCGGCTCGACTCGTTCGCGCCGGACGCGAAGGTCATCCACGCCGACATCGACCCGGCCGAGATCGGCAAGAACCGCGCCGCCGACGTGCCGATCGTGGGGGACTGCAAGGAGGTCATCACCGACCTGCTGGCCGCCCTCCGCGCCGAGATCGCGAGCGCCGGCCGCACCCCGTCGTACGACGCCTGGCGCAAGCAGCTCGAGGCGGTCCGGGCCCGCTACCCGCTCGGGTACGACGAGCCCGAGGACGGCACGCTCTCGCCGCAGCACGTGATTCAGCGGATCGGTGAGATCGCCGGCCCGGACGCCGTGTACACCGCGGGCGTCGGCCAGCACCAGATGTGGTCCGCGCACTTCCTGCCGTTCGAGAAGCCCGGTCACTGGCTGAACTCCGGCGGCCTCGGCACCATGGGGTACGCCGTGCCGGCCGCGATGGGCGCCAAGGTCGCGCGGCCGGACAAGACCGTGTGGGCGATCGACGGCGACGGCTGCTTCCAGATGACGAATCAGGAGCTCGTCACCTGCGCGCTGGAGGGCATCCCGATCAAGGTCGCGGTGATCAACAACCAGTCGCTGGGCATGGTCCGGCAGTGGCAGACGCTGTTCTACGACAAGCGCTACTCGAACACCGACCTGCACTCGACCCAGATCCCGGACTTCGCGAAGCTGGCCGAGGCGATGGGCGGCGTCGGGATGCGCTGCTCCGACAAGGACTCGCTGGACGCCACCATCGAGAAGGCGATGGCGGTCACCGACGCGCCGGTCGTCGTGGACTTCGTCGTGCACCGCGACGCGATGGTGTGGCCGATGGTCGCGGCCGGCGTCAGCAACGACGAGATCCAGATCGCCCGCGACATGGCCCCGACGTGGGAAGGCGAGGAGCTCTAGTGAGAGAGCGAAGCGAACGAACAAATCCAACACAGCCTACTCGTGCCTCATCGGCGCCCGGAGCGAAGCGAGGACGTCGATGAGTAAGCACACACTGTCGATCCTGGTCGAGAACAAGCACGGTGTGCTGGCCCGGGTGGCCGCACTGATCTCCCGCCGTGGGTTCAACATCGACTCGCTCGCGGTCGGTCCGACCGAGCACCCCGAGGTGTCCCGGATGACCATCGCGGTCAGCGTGGACGAGCAGCCGCTGGAGCAGATCACCAAGCAGCTCAACAAGCTGGTGAACGTGATCAAGATCGTCGAACTCGAACCCACCCAGACGGTGCAGCGCGAGCTGCTGCTGGTGAAGGTGAAGGCGGACACCCTGACCCGCGGACAGGTGCTGGAGACCGTCCAGCTGTTCCGTGCGAAGGTGGTGGACGTGGCACCGGACGCGATCACGATCGAGGCGACCGGCAATCCCGAGAAGCTCGAGGCCATGCTCCGGGTGCTGGAACCCTTCGGCGTCCGCGAGCTGGTGCAGTCCGGCATGGTGGCGATCGGCCGGGGCAGTCGCTCCATCTCCGACCGCACGCTGCGGCCGGTCCCGGTGCCGCCGCCGCACGTCCAGACGGGGCCTCCGACGGTGCAGGCGCGACCCGCCGACCGGGCGCCGCACCCCGCCCCTCCGCACCACCCGGTGCCGGCGCCGCCCCCCGGCCGCACCGCCGCCGCCGTACCGAATCAACACTAAGGAGAAGTGCCGCAAGTGGCAGCTGAAATGTTCTACGACGACAACGCCGACCTGTCGGTGATCCAGGGCCGCCACGTGGCCGTCCTCGGCTACGGCTCCCAGGGCCACGCCCACGCGCTCTCGCTGCGCGACTCCGGCGTCGACGTCCGGGTCGGCCTGCCGGAAGGCTCGAAGAGCCGGGCGAAGGCCGAGGCTCAGGGCCTGCGGGTGCTCACCCCGGCCGAGGCGGCCGAGGAGGCCGACGTGATCGTCGTGCTGGCGCCGGACCCGGCCCAGCGCAAGCTCTACAAGGAGGCCATCGAGCCGAACCTGGTCGACGGCGACGCGCTGGTCTTCGGGCACGGCTTCAACATCCGGTTCGGCTACATCAAGCCGCCGGCCGGCGTGGACGTCTTCATGGTCGCCCCCAAGGGCCCCGGTCACCTGGTTCGTCGCGAGTACTCCGAGGGTCGCGGCGTACCCGTCCTGGTCGCGGTCGAGCAGGACGCCACCGGAAAGGCCTGGGACCTGGCGCTGTCGTACGCGAAGGGCATCGGCGGCCTGCGGGCCGGCGGCATCAAGACCACCTTCACCGAGGAGACCGAGACCGACCTGTTCGGTGAGCAGGCCGTCCTCTGCGGTGGCGTGTCGGCGCTGATCCAGGCCGGCTTCGAGACGCTGACCGAGGCCGGGTACCAGCCCGAGGTCGCGTACTTCGAGTGCCTGCACGAGCTCAAGCTGATCGTCGACCTGATCTACGAAGGCGGTATCGCCAAGCAGCGCTGGTCGGTCTCCGACACCGCCGAGTACGGCGACTACGTGTCCGGCCCGCGGATCATCGACGCGTCGGTGAAGGCCCGGATGAAGGAGGTCCTCGGCGACATCACCGACGGCACCTTCGCGGCCCGCTTCATCGCCGACCAGGACGCCGGCGCGCCGGAGTTCGCCGAGTTCCGCAAGCAGAGCGAGTCGCACCCGATCGAGGCCGTCGGCAAGGAGCTGCGCGGCCTGATGGCGTGGGTGAAGTCGCACGACGAGGACTACGTCGAGGGCACTGCCGCTCGCTGACCGCCGGGCTCCTTCGCGGGAGCTTGAACACCTTCCCGGGGCCTTGAACAGGTAATTTCCTGTTCAAGGCCCCGGTTTGTCGGGTCAGCTCCCGATGGCTGACTCCGGGGTTTGACACAATGTGTGACGGTTCGCGGGCAGGACGGGTGATGCGGGGGAGGTGACCAGCGGTGGAGGACGGCAGGAACACGCTGCCTCGGCCGCCTCGGCGGGTGCCGGCCGGGGCCGGATCCCTGACCCAGCTCGAGACCCCGAGCCGCCCGAAGTCCGGGGGACCGGCGCCGCGACGGCCGTGGATCTTCGGCCGCGTCCTGGCCGGCCTGGTCGTCCTGCTCGTGGTCGTCGCCGGTGGCGCCGGCGCGGGCTGGTACGTCCGCGCGCAGACCGTCCGGATCGACACCGCCGAGGTGCTGAAGTCGGTCGGCCCGTCGGTCGTCCGGGTGCTCGCGACCACCTGTGAGGGGACGGGCGAGGCGTCCGGCGTACTGATCGACAACGGGCGGGTGCTGACCGCGACGTCGGCGGTCAAGCTGCCGCGGGGGATCGTGATCGTGCTTCCGGACGGCCGGATGCGGCGGGCCAACCTGCTCGCCACCAGCACCGACGGTGTCGCCGTCCTGCAGTCGATCGGGGTCAGCGGCAATGCCGTGCAGTTGGCGCCGGCTGATCCCGGCCCCAAGGCCGAGCGGGCCCTCGTCGGGTACACCTCGGCCGCCAAGCAGGTCATCAACCCGATCGGCCCGGCCGCCGACCCCACGGCGCTCAGCGCGTACATGAACGCGGCCAAGCTCGGTGGCCCGGTCGTCGACAAGGCCGGCCAGGTCGTCGGAGTCGTCGTCGGCGACACGGTCCAGGACAGCACGATCGTCGGTCTCGACAAGCTCCGCGGGTACGCCGCTCCGACGTCGACCGGCATGACCGTCGCACCGAGCGGGACCTGCGAGCTGTCGAAAGGTCCGCAGGCCGCGATCGCCCCGAAGCTCCAGGTCGCCGGTACGCCGCTGGCCGTCGAGGTGCGAGGCCTGCTCGGCAACTACGTGACCCTGGAGAACCAGAAGGACTTCAGCGGTCTGCAGTCGGTGTACTCCAAGAAGCTGGCCCGGTCGCTCACCGAAGAGCGGGACCGGACGAGCCACCGGACGACGTACTTCTTCGATCCGAGGCTCACCGATGTCAGCCCCGACGGCTCGTACGCGCGAATGTCGTACAACGTGCTGTTCGCCTCCAACGAGGACGGTTCCGGAGGCCGCAGCTGCAGCCGGATGGACGTGCGGTACCAACTGGTCCGCGAGGGCGGCAAGCTGGTGATGGACAGCGCCACCGCGGCGTCGGCCGCGGTCAGCTGCGAGACGGATTAGCTGTCACCTGAGCGGAGAGTGACCGGCATGCGGGTCCCCGGCACCTGCTCGCGGGTGGACGGGGTACCATCGGTCCAGCGGGCACAGCGCGGTGCTCTGTTCATCATGAGCCCCTACCGCTTCTGCAGGAGATTCCTCCATGACTGACGTAACCCGGCCCGTCGTCCTGATCGCCGAAGAGCTCAGCCCGGCCACCGTCGAGGCCCTCGGTCCCGACTTCGAGATCCGGCACACCAACGGCGCCGACCGCGCCGAGCTGATCCCGGCCATCGCCGATGTCGACGCGATCCTGATCCGCAGCGCCACCAAGGTGGACGCCGAGGCGCTCGCCGCCGCGAAGAAGCTGAAGGTCGTCGCCCGCGCCGGCGTCGGCCTGGACAACGTGGACGTGAAGGCCGCCACCCAGGCCGGTGTGATGGTCGTGAACGCGCCGACCTCCAACATCACCAGCGCCGCCGAGCTCGCGGTCGCGCTGCTGCTGGCGTCCGCGCGCCGGGTCCCGGCCGCGAACGAGTCGCTCAAGAAGGGCGAGTGGAAGCGCAGCAAGTACTCGGGTGTCGAGCTGTTCGAGAAGACCGTCGGCATCGTCGGCCTCGGCAAGATCGGCGTCCTGGTCGCGCAGCGGCTGGCCGCCTTCGGCATGAACGTGATCGCCTACGACCCGTACGTGCAGGCCGGCCGGGCCGCGCAGATGGGCGTCCGGCTCGCCACCCTGGACGAGCTGCTGGCGAGCAGTGACTTCATCTCGGTGCACCTGCCGAAGACTCCGGAGACCATCGGCCTGATCGGCGACGAGCAGCTGCACAAGGTCAAGCCCGAGGTCATCATCGTGAACGCGGCCCGCGGTGGCATCGTCGACGAGCAGGCGCTGTACAGCGCGCTCAAGGAGGGCCGGGTGGCCGGCGCCGGCCTCGACGTGTTCGCGTCCGAGCCGTGCACCGACTCGCCGCTGTTCGAGTTCGAGAACGTCGTCGTCACGCCGCACCTCGGCGCGTCCACCGAGGAGGCACAGGAGAAGGCCGGTATCGCGGTCGCCAAGTCGGTTCGGCTCGCGCTGTCCGGTGAGCTGGTCCCGGACGCCGTGAACGTCCAGGGCGGTGTGATCGCCGAGGACGTCCGCCCGGGGATCGCGCTGACCGAGAAGCTCGGCCGGATCTTCACCGCGCTGGCCGGTGGCGTCGCGCAGCAGCTCGACGTCGAGGTCCGCGGCGAGATCACGCAGTACGACGTGAAGGTCCTGGAGCTCGCCTCGCTCAAGGGTGTGTTCGCGGACGTCGTCGAGGACAACGTCTCGTACGTGAACGCGCCGCTGCTGGCCGCCGAGCGGGGCCTCGAGGTCCGGCTCGTCACCGACCACGACAGCCCTGAGCACCGCAACCTGATCACGCTGCGCGGCACGCTCGCCGACGGCGCCCAGGTGTCGGTCTCCGGCACGCTGGTCGGCGTCCGGCAGTCGGAGCGGCTGGTCGAGATCGACGGGTTCGACGTCGAGATCGAGCTCGCCGCGCACCTCGCGTTCCTTACCTACGAGGACCGCCCGGGCGCGGTCGGCCAGATCGGCCGGATCCTCGGCGACGCCGACGTGAACATCGCCGGCATGCAGGTCAGCCGGGACCGCAAGGGCGGCCAGGCGCTGGTCGCGCTCTCGGTCGACTCCGCGATCGCCACCTCGGTGCTGGACGACATCAAGGGGGCCGTCCAGGCCGCCACGGCCCGCACGGTGGACCTCGAGGCCTGATTCAGGCGAACGACTGATTTACTGAAGGCGGTCAGCCGCCCGCAGGCGCATGGCGGCTGACAAGGGCCCGAGCTCCATAGCTCGGGCCCGCTTCAGTTCTCCAACCTGCCCACACCGCCCGGTCCGCTCCTGGCCTGCGTTTCAGTGGTTAACCTGCGACGTGTTCCCTTCACTCGCTGCATGCGAGGCAGGAAGGGACGTTCTCGGAGGTTAACCACTGAAGGGCCGAGGCCCCGCGGGGGCGGGGACGGGGGCGGGAGCTGCTAGCGGCGGGTAGCCAGCAGTACGGCGGCGTCCGCCGCGACCATCACCTCGACGGTGGTGAACCGCGGGTCCATCAGCCACTCCTGGCGCAGCGTGTCGACACGGCCCTCGTACATCGGCGGCCAGACCGCGGACGGCGTGAAGTCGTCGAGAACCACGAAGCCGCCGGGCTCGACGACGTCCGCGATCACGTCGCGGGCGGACAGCTTCGCCTCGCGCGCGTCCACGAACAGCAGCGCGAACGGGCCGCGCTCGATCAGTGCGGTCCAGTCGGCCGAGACGACCTCGATCCGCTCGTCGGCGGCGAACAGTTCGCCGACCGCCTTCGCGAGCTGCGGATCGCTCTCGGCCGTGACGATGTTCGTCCCCGCACCGGCGCCACTACGCAACCACGCCGATCCGACGCCGCAGCCGGTACCGAGCTCGCCGAGCAGGCCGGTCTTCGAGGCCGCGAGGGTGGCGAGCAGCCGGCCGGTCTCGTTCCTGGTGGAGCTGACGAATCCGCGCCGGCCGGACAGGCTGAGGGCCGCCGAGACCAGCGGCGGCAGTTCTGGAGGAGCACTCACCGGCTGAGAGTCGCACAGTTCCGGTCCAGCACCCGCACTGAGATCTCACATTTCGGGACAACCTGCCCGCATAGTGGTGAAATAGTCGGACGTGCGAGTAAATTCGTGCGCACCCTGCCACCCACGCCATATTGGGAGGAGCAGCATGTACGACATGTATCCAGCCAACTGGCCCGCGATCGACGCGCGCGAGCGGAAGGCGACCCGCCGTCGCCGTACCACGCGCCCGGCCGGTGATCAGGTCAAGGCTGTCCAAGAGGCCATGAACCGCCGCGACAATGGGGGAGAACCCAAGAAGTGAGCGACAACAAGAACTTCACGCTGGCTGTCGTCCCCGGTGACGGGATCGGTCCCGAGGTCACCACCGAGGCACTGAAGGTGCTGGACGCGGTAGCGGCGCAGTACGGCGTGACGTTCGAGCGGACCGAGTACGACCTCGGCGCGAAGCGCTGGCACGCCACCGGCGAGACGCTGCCGGACGCCGAGCTGGCGGAGATCCGCAAGCACGACGCGATCCTGCTCGGCGCGGTCGGGGACCCGAGCGTCCCGTCCGGCGTCCTCGAGCGCGGTCTGCTGCTGAAGCTCCGGTTCACCCTCGACCACTACGTGAACCTGCGGCCCTCGAAGATCTACCCGTCCGTCGGCTCCCCGCTGGCGAACCCGGGCGAGGTCGACTTCGTCGTCGTCCGCGAGGGCACCGAGGGCCCGTATGTCGGCAACGGCGGCGCACTGCGCGTCGGTACGCCGGCCGAGATCGCCACCGAGGTCTCGGTCAACACGGCGTACGGCGTCGAGCGGGTCGTCCGGGACGCGTTCGCGCGGGCCCTTGCGCGGCCACGCAAGAAGCTCACGCTGGTGCACAAGAACAACGTCCTGGTGCACGCCGGCCACCTGTGGAAGCGGACCGTCGACAAGGTCGCCGAAGAGTTCCCGGAGATCACCGTCGACTACCTGCACGTCGACGCGGCGACGATCTTCATGGTCACCGACCCGGCGCGCTTCGACGTGATCGTCACCGACAACCTGTTCGGCGACATCATCACCGACCTGGCGGCCGCGATCAGCGGCGGGATCGGGCTGGCCGCGAGCGGGAACATCAACCCGGACCGGACCGCGCCGAGCATGTTCGAGCCGGTGCACGGCTCCGCGCCGGACATCGCCGGCCAGCAGAAGGCGGACCCGACCGCGGCGATCCTGTCCGCGTCGCTGCTCTGCGACCACCTCGGACTGACCGAGTCCGCGCGGGCGATCGAGGCGGCCGTCGAGGCGGACATCGAGGAGCGCACGGGCGCTGCCCGCAGTACTGCGGAGATCGGTGACGCAATCGCCAAGCGCGCGGCGGGCTGACCGATGACCACCTGTGAGGCTCCCGCGGCGGCCGGGGGCGATGCTCGCCTGACCAGTCGTGCGAGAGGTACGGTGCGGCTATGAGCGCCATCGAGTTCACCGTTGAGCCCAACACCCAACCGGCCAGCGACGACCAGCGCGCCCAGATCCTGGCGAACCCGGGATTCGGGCAGTACTTCTCCGACCACATGGCGATCGCCACCTGGACGGCCGAGAAGGGCTGGCACGACGCGCGGATCACCGCCTTCGGACCGCTGGAGCTGTCTCCGGCGACCGCGGTGTTCCACTACGCCCAGACGATCTTCGAGGGGATGAAGGCCTACCGGCACCCCGACGACTCGATCCACCTGTTCCGCCCCGAGGCGAACGCGGCCCGGTTCCAGCGGTCCGCCCAGCGGCTCGCGCTGCCGGAACTGCCGACCGAGGCCTTCCTCGACTCGCTGCACAAGCTGGTCGAGGTCGACAAGGCCTGGGTCCCGGGCGGTGGCGAGACCTCGCTGTACCTGCGTCCGTTCATGTTCGGCTCCGACCCGTTCCTCGGGGTGCGCCCGTCCAGCCACGTCACGTACTGCGTGATCGCCTCGCCGGCCGGCTCGTACTTCTCCGGCGGTGTGAAGCCGGTGCGGATCTGGCTCAGCGAGGAGTACACCCGGGCGGCTCCCGGCGGCACCGGCGCAGCGAAGACCGGCGGCAACTACGCCTCCTCGCTGCTCGCGCAGGCCGAGGCGATCGAGCAGGGTTGCGACCAGGTCGCCTTCCTCGACGCGGTCGAGAAGAAGTGGGTCGAAGAGCTCGGCGGGATGAACCTGTACTTCGTCCTCGACGACAACACCGTGGTGACGCCGGAGCTGTCCGGCACGATCCTCGAGGGTGTCACCCGGGACTCGATCCTGAAGCTGGTCACCGATCTCGGGCACCACGTCGCCGAGCGCAAGATCTCGATCGACGAGTGGCGCGAGGGCGCGGCCTCCGGCAAGGTGCGCGAGGTCTTCGCCTGTGGCACCGCCGCGGTCGTCACCCCGGTCGCCTCCCTGAGTTCCAAGGACGGCGAGGTCCAGATCGGCGACGGCACCGGCGGTCCGGTCACCGCAGCCGTCCGCAGCGCCCTGCTGGACGTCCAGTACGGTCGCGCCGCCGACCCCCACGGCTGGATGACCAAGATCTGAGCCACGGCGAACGGCCCGGTGGGTTCACACCACCGGGCCGTTGTCACGTCCGGCGCTTGAGGTACCAGCCGATCGTGTTCAGCACGCCCAGCACCAGCCAGAGACCGATCGCCAGCACCGGCGCTCCGGTCCACCCGTACTCGCTGTACTCGCTGGAGTCCGGCTTCAGCAGCACGATCACGATCGTGTCCGCGAGTCCAAGGTAGGCGCAGACGAACGAGGCGACGGTCGTCGGCATGGCCAGTGCGACCAGGACGAGCAGGGCGTAGGCGATGAACAACCAGTTCGCGGCGCTCCCGAGAAGCTCGGCGTCGCGGGTCATGCTGAAGCCGCTGTAGATGCGCAGGCTGTCGCGGCTGTACTCCCGGATCAGCCAGGTCGGCGTCAGCGTGACGAGCACGGCCAGCGCGGTCGCGTAGCCGAGCAGCTGGAAGCGCAGTTGCTCGAAGCCGTTCGAGTCGCGCGGCGGCAAGGGCGCCTTCAGCAGGTCGAGGTTCACGTCGTCAGGCTCGCTCACTCGTCATCCTTGTTCTGCAGTAGTCGTTTCACAGGATCTTCTCAGGTCTGGGGGCTGGACCGGTGGTCGCTGTTCGCGGGTCCGGTTCGATAGGGTCGGGCGCCATGAGCAGCTTCCCGGACGACGTCGAGGCCTACTACGCGGAGCTCGCCGAGCGCCGTGCCTGGCCGGCCGAGACCGTCGCCGCGATCCGGTCCACCGTCGAGCTGATCCGCGACCTGGACCGTGGCACCGCACCCCGCACGTACGGCGCGGTCGCCGACGACCACGGGACCGACTGGCTGTACGAGGCGGTCTGGCACGAGCGCGAATGGGTCGTCATCCGCCAGCTCGCCGTCGGCGAGGACGGCGAGACCACGCGCTACTGGTGGCAGCGCCTCGAGGACGACGAGGGCATGCTCACCGACCAGGCCCTCGACCGCGAGGAATGGGGCCTGCGCCCCCTCACCCGCGAGGACTTCTACACCGCCTGGGACGACCCAGGCTGGTCCCTCACCGCCTGACGCCTACCCCAGCGACCCTCGCAGCGAGACACACACCTCGCCCCAACCGCGCCCGCTGGCCAGTCGCGTTCGAGGGGTTAACCCCGCGAACGTGGGGTTCTGCGTTGGTACGGGAGGAGAGAAGCCAGCGTGCGGGGGGTTAACCCCTCGAAGGCGAACTCGGGTGGGGGAGTCGGGCGGGCGGGACTGGGACGGGCGCTGGAGTACTGGTACGCGTACTGAATGTTCGTGATGCGAGACGGCGCCGTTACCGGGCGGTGATTGTGTGGCAGACTGCAAAACGTCATGAAGCACTATCGGGTGATTATTCGCTAGGCGCGCTCAGCAAGCTGTACCTGAGCGCGCAGACCTCTCGCACCTTGCGGGAGGTTTTTTGTTTGCCCGACAGACCCCTTCCGGAAGGCCGACCATGAGCATCTCGGACGATTTCCACGTCTACGACACCACCTTGCGCGACGGCGCGCAGCAGGAGGGTCTGGCGCTGTCCGTGGCCGACAAGATCGCGATCGCGCAGTACCTGGACGACCTGGGGGTCGGGTTCATCGAGGGTGGCTGGCCGGGGGCGGTGCCGAAGGACACCGAGTTCTTCGAGCGGGCGAAGACCGAGCTGCACCTGCGGAACGCCACCTTCGCGGCGTTCGGCGCGACCTGCAAGCCGGGGACCGGCGCCGCCGACGACCCGCAGGTGGCCGCGCTGCGGGACTCCGGCGCGGACGTCGTCACACTCGTTGCCAAGAGCCACGATGCGCACGTCGAGCGCGCGCTGCGGACGACGCTCGACGAGAACCTGCGGATGGTCGGCGACACGGTCCGGCACCTGCGGGACAACGGTCAGCGGGTGTTCCTCGACACCGAGCACTTCTTCGACGGGTACCGCGCGAACCGCGCGTACGCGCTGGAGGTCGTACGGGTAGCCGCCGAGGCCGGCGCCGACGTCGTCGCCCTCTGCGACACCAACGGCGGCACCCTGCCCAGGGAACTCCAGGACGTGGTCCGGGACGTCCTGGAATCCACCGGGGCCAGGCTCGGCATCCACTGTCACAACGACGCCGGCTGCGCGGTGGCGAACTCGATCGCCGCTGTCGAAGCCGGCGTCACGCACGTCCAGGGCACGATCAACGGGTACGGCGAACGCACGGGCAACGCCGACCTGCTGGCGATCGTCGCGAACCTGGAGCTGAAGCGCGCGATGCGGCTGCTCCCGGACGGCAAGCTCGCGGAGTCGTTCCGGATCGCGCACGCGATCGCCGAGGTGACCAACGTGCCGCCGTCGAACCGGGCGCCGTACGTCGGTCTGTCCGCGTTCGCGCACAAGGCCGGCCTGCACGCCAGCGCGATCAAGGTGGACCCGGACCTCTACCAGCACACGGATCCGGCGCAGGTCGGCAACGACATGCGGATGCTGGTGTCGGAGATGGCCGGCCGGGCGAGTGTCGAGCTGAAGGGCCGCGAGCTCGGGTTCGACCTCGGTAACGACCGGGAGCTGGTCAGCCGGGTAACCGACCGGGTGAAGGAGATGGAGTCCCGCGGGTACACGTTCGAGGCCGCCGACGCGTCGTTCTCGCTGCTGCTGACCGAAGAGGTGACGGGGCAACGAGCGTCGTTCTTCGACGTCGAGTCCTGGCGGGTCATCACCGAGTCGCGCGCCGACGGCGAGGCGGTGTCCGAGTCGACCGTGAAGCTGGTCGCCGGCGGTGAGCGGGAGATCGTCACCGGGGAGGGCAACGGTCCGGTGAACGCGCTCGACCACGCGCTGCGCACCGCGATCGAGCGGGCCTACCCGGTGGTGAACAAGTTCGAGCTGGTCGACTACAAGGTCCGCATCCTCGACCAGGGGCACGGGACGGACGCGGTGATCAGAGTCCTCATCGAGACCGCCGACGGCGAGGGCTCGTGGGTGACGGTCGGCGTCGGGCACAACATCGTCGAGGCGTCCTGGGAAGCTCTGGTCGACGGCATGACCTTCGGTCTGCTGCGTCACAAGGAGGTCGTCCGATGAGCCTGCTCGCCGTCCAGCGCACGGTCACCGTGTTCACCGCCCGCGTGGTGGAGGTCGAGGGGATGCTGGCCCGCATCGCCGTCTTGCTGAACCCGTACGACGTCCGCGAACTCGCCCTGTCACTGGACGCCGGCGAACTCCGGGTCGTCGTCGAGGGCAACGGTTTCGACGCCGGGCGGGTGGCCGCCCGGCTCGCGAAGGTGATCGGCGTCCTCGAGGTGACGGTCAGCTGACCCCGGCGTGATGCGCGAGGATCGCGGCCTGGCCGCGCCTCGTGAGCCGCAGCCTGGCCAGGATCCGGCCGACGTGACTCTTCACGGTGGCTGCAGTCGACACGCGCCTGCATGTCCTCGCCGGTGGCGCCGGTGGCGCCGGCGGCGGGATGGCGATCGGCTGGGAAACAAAAGGTCGCTGGGTGGCATCTTTGTTCCCAACCTTCGACTGGCAGGGGTCGGTGTCGTCGACTCGGGGGATCGGCCGACTGACCGGATAATGACAGCCTGAACTGATCAGTCTGGACTGATGAGTTATGGTGGGCGGTATGGAGATCTCGGCGTCCGCGATGCGTGCGGCCAGTGAGGTGCGGGTCGTCTTCGGGCGGGTCAAGCGGCAGTTGAAGGCGCTCGCGGAGACCGACGACCTGACGCCGTCGCAGTCCTCGGTGCTCAGCCGGCTGGACAAGGACGGGCCGGCGTCGGCGAGCGTGCTCGCCAGTGCCGAGCGTGTGCGGCCGCAGTCGATGGCTGCGATCATCGCCGCCCTGCTCGCGGCGGATCTGATCGAGCGGCATCCCGATCCCGAGGACGGCCGGCGGCAGGTCGTGTCGTTGACGTCGGCCGGCCGGCATCGGCTGCAGGGGGATCGCAAGGTGCGGCAGGAGTGGCTGGCGCGGACCCTGCAGGAGCACTGCACCGAGGCCGAGCGGAAGACGATCATCGAGGCGCTCGCTCTGCTCGATCACGCCGTCGAGGCGGCCGGGCGTTGACGGAGCAGCGCTTCGACCGGCGGCTGATCGCGCCGATGATCGTCGGTTCGTCGCTGAACCCGATCAACTCGTCGATGCTCGCGGTCGCGTTGATCCCGATCGGCGCCGCGTTCGGCGTACCGCCGTCGCAGACCGCGTGGCTGGTGACCGGCCTGTACCTCGCGACCTCGGTCGGTCAGCCGGTGATGGGCCGGCTCGTCGACCTGTTCGGTCCGCGACCGCTCTACCTGATCTCGACGTCGCTCGTCGGCGTCGCCGGTCTGCTCGGCGCACTGGCGCCGAACCTCGGCGTACTGATCGTCTCCCGAGTTCTCCTCGGTCTCGGTACGTCGGCGGCGTACCCGGCCTCGATGTCGTTGATCCGGAGCGAGGCCGACCGGACCGGGATGGAGACGCCCGCGGTCATCCTGAGCAGCCTGTCGATCGCGAACCAGGTGATCGCGGTGATCGGCCCGACGCTCGGCGGCTTGCTGATCGGGCTCGGCGGCTGGCACCTGATCTTCACGATCAACGTCCCGTTGTCCTTGATCTGCGTGGTTCTCGGCGCGCTCTGGCTCCCGCGGACGCCGCGCTCGCGCGTCGCCGGGCAGATCGACTACGCAGGCATCGTGCTGTTCGCGACCACGCTGGTCTCGCTGATGCTGTTCCTGATGCGGCCGCAGGCCTCGCGGTGGTGGCTGGTGGTGCTCGCGGTTGTCCTCGGGGTCGCGTTCGTGACGACCCAGTTGCGAGTCGTTGCCCCGTTCATCGATCTACGGGTGCTCGGCGGCAATCGGCCACTGATCCTGACCTACGCGCGCCAGGTGCTCGCGTTCGTCGGCGCGTACTCGTTCCTCTACGGCTTCACCCAATGGCTCGAGGAGTCGCGGGGCCTGAGCGCATCCAAGGCCGGTCTGCTCCTGCTGCCGCTGTCCCTGGCCGCGGTGCTCTTCACCGCGCTCACCGGTCGCAGTCCGCGGATCCGCGGCAAGCTGATGGCCGGTTGCGTGTTCCTCATCCTGGCGGCGGCCGCTCAGCTGCTGGTCGGCCCGGGTACGCCGATCTGGATCCTGGCCGTGGTCGGCGTCATCGCGGGGATCCCGCAGGGCCTCAACAACCTGGCCAACCAGACTGCCCTTTACAAGCAGGCCGATCCGGCCCGGATCGGCTCGTCCGCCGGTCTACTGCGTACCTGTGTGTACGTCGGTGCGCTGATCTCTGCGGCCGCCAACGCGCACTTCTTCCAGCACGGCGCGACCACGGCCGGACTGCACGACATGGCGATCTTCCTGCTCGTCGTGTCCGGTCTGCTCGCGCTGGTCACCTTCCTGAACCTTCCTGAATAGCTCTGAACAGCCCTGAAGAGAGAGGCTCCTCCGTGTCCGTCACCACCCTTGACCCGAAGACCGCCCTGGTCGTCATCGACCTGCAGAACGGTGTCGCCGCCATCCCGGGCGAGCCGCATGCCACCTCCGACGTGATCGCCAGGACCGTCGAGCTCGCCGACGCGTTCCGCAAGCACGATCTGCCGGTCGTCCTGGTCCGGGTCAGCTTCGCCGCCGACGGTGGCGACCGGCTCACCGGCCGCACCGAGCGGCCGGCCCGCGCCGCCGGCGGGACGATGCCGCCCGGCGCCGACCAGATCGTCGACCAGCTGGCGGGGAACGCCGACGACATCGTCGTCACCAAGCGCAACTGGGGCGCCTTCCACGGCACCGACCTGGACGTCCACCTGCGCCGCCGCGGCATCACACAGATCGTCCTGACCGGCGTCGCCACGAGCATCGGCGTCGAGTCGACGGCGCGGGCGGCGTACGAGCACGGGTACCACGTCACGCTCGCCACCGACGCGATGACCGACATGTCCGCCGCCGCCCACGAGAACTCCCTGACCTGGATCTTCCCCCGCCTCGGCGAGTCCGGGAGCACCGCGGAGATCCTCGAGCTGCTCGGCTGATCTTTCCGCGCCGAATCGATTCCCAAGAGGGCACCGGAGCGGCTAGCGTCGCGATCATTCCTGACCTGGAGGGGGTTTCGATGGCGCTGACTGATCGCGAGCAGGCCGAGGTCGACTCGGCCAACGCGTCCGGTAAGCAACCGGTGGTGTTCGTCCACGGTCTCTGGCTGCTCTCGAGCAGCTGGGACCGGTGGCGGAGGTTGTTCGAGGAGAACGGGTACAGCACGGTCGCCCCGGGGTGGCCGGACGATCCGGAGACGGTCGCGGAGGCCCGCGAGCACCCGGACGTCTTCGCCCACAAGATGGTGCAGGCGGTCACCGATCACTACCTGGACGCCATCCGCGGACTGGACCGGAAACCAGCCGTGATCGGGCACTCGTTCGGCGGGCTGATCGCGCAGAAGATCGCCGGCGAGGGGGCGGCGGCGGTGACGGTGTCGATCGATCCGGCGCCCGGACGCGGCGTGCTGCCGTTGCCGGCGTCGGCGTTGAAGTCCGGGTCGCCGGTGCTCGGCAACCCGGCGAACGCGCGGCGGTCGGTGACGCTGACGTTCGACGAGTTCAAGTACGGGTGGGCCAACGCCCTCGACGAGGACGAGGCGCACCAGCTGTACGACGAGTTCCACGTGGCGGCGTCCGGCGTACCGATCTTCCAGGCCGCCGTCGCGAACCTGAACCCGTTCAGCGAGACGAAGGTCGACTACAAGGCCGAGAACCGCGGGCCGATCCTGCTGGTGTCGGGGGAGAAGGACCACACGGTGCCGCACGCGATCACGCACGCGGCGTACAAGCAGCACGCGAAGAACTCCGGCGTCACCGAGTTCGTCGAACTACCGAACCGCGGCCACTCGCTGGTCATCGACCACGGCTGGGAAGAGGTAGCCCGCACCGCCCTGGACTTCATCCAGAAGCACGGCGCAGCCTGACCTGAAGGAAGGCCCGCGGAGCGGCGAGTTGCACCGCGGGCCTCCCGGATCGGGGGTCAGTCCCAGCTGAGTCCGCTGGAGGACTGGTACTCGATCACTCTGGTCTCGAAGAAGTTCTTCTCCTTCTTCAGGTCCATCACCTCTGACATCCATCCGAAGGGGTTCCGCGTTTCACCGAAGAGCGGAGAAAGTCCGATTTGTTCCGCTCTGCGGTCCGTGATGAAGCGCATGTACTGCTCACAGAGGTCCGCGGTGAGCCCGAGCATGCCGTTCGGCATCGTGGCCCGGCCGTAGGCGACCTCCAGCTCGCAGGCCTCGGCGAGCATCTGCCGGACCTCGGCTTGGAAGGCGGTTGTCCACAGGTGCGGGTTCTCCTGCTTGATCTGGTTGATGCAGTCGATGCCGAAGTTCAGGTGGATCGACTCGTCGCGCAGGATGTACTGGTACTGCTCGGCGATCCCGACCATCTTGTTCCGCCGGCCGAGCGACAGGATCTGCGCGAATCCGGTGTAGAACCACATGCCCTCGAAGACCACGTAGAACGCGATCAGGTCGCGCAGGAACGCGGTGTCGGCCTCCGGTGTCCCGGTGCGGAAGTCCGGGTCCTCCAGGTGCTGGGTGTACTTCAGCGCCCACGCGTCCTTGTCGGAGATCGACGGCACCTCGCGGTACATGTTGAACAGCTCGCCCTCGTCGAGACCGAGCGACGTACAGATGTACTGGAAGGTGTGGGTGTGCACGGCCTCCTCGAACGCCTGGCGGAGCAGGTACTGCCGGCATTCGGGGTTGCTGAGCTGACGGTAGACCGCGAGGACGATGTTGTTCGCGACCAGGGACTCCGCGGTGGCGAAGAAGCCGAGGTTGCGCTTCAGCATCAGCCGCTCGTCCTCGGTCAGACCGTCTTTGGCACCTGGTGCACGCCGCCAGAGCGCAATGTCGGCCTGCATGGACACCTCGGTCGGCATCCAGTGGTTGTTGCACGCGGCGAGGTACTTCTCCCAGGCCCACGTGTATTTCAGGGGCAGCAGCTGGTTCACGTCCGCCCGGGAGTTGATCATCGCCTTGTCGGCGACCTCGACGCGGGCCGCTCCGATCGAAAGAGTGCTCACTGGCAGGCCTCGCAGTCCGGGTCGTCGAGGGAGCAGACCGCTCCGGTGGGTTCGGGAACAGTCACCGGTACGGCGTTCAGCCGGCCGTCGGTGCCTTGCAGTGTGGACTTCTCCACGTGGGTAGCTGACTGGGAACGCAGGTAATACGTCGTCTTGAGTCCATAGCGCCAAGCTGACCGGTAAAGCTCATCCAGCGCGCGGCCGGACGGTTTCGCCATGTAGAGGTTCAGCGACTGCGCCTGGTCGATCCACTTCTGCCGCCGCGACGCTGCCTTCACCAGCCAGAGCGGGTCGATCTCGAACGCCGTCGCGTACAGCTCGCGGAGGTCGGCCGGGATCCGTTCGATCCTGGCGAGCACGCCGTCGTGGTACTTCAGGTCGGACACCATCACCTGGTCCCACAACCCACGGTCCTTGAGGTCGGCGACGAGGTACGGGTTCGCGATCGTGAACTCACCGGACATGTTCGACTTCACGAACAGGTTGCTGTACGTCGGCTCGATCGACTGGCTCACGCCGCAGATGTTGGAGATCGTCGCGGTCGGCGCGATCGCCATCACGTTCGAGTTCCGCATGCCGTTGCTGAGGACCCTCGCCCGCAGGGTCTCCCAGTCCAACCGGGTACTCCGGTCGATAGTCACGTCGCCGCCGCGCGCGGTGTGCAGCAGGTCCAGTGAGTCGATCGGCAGGATCCCGAGGCTCCACAGCGATCCGTCGTACGACGAGTAGCGGCCGCGCTCGGCGGCGAGATCGCTGGACGCCTCGATCGCGTGGTAACTGATCTGCTCCATCGAACGGTCGGCGAACTCGACCGCTGCATCGGACGCGTACTGGATCCGAAGCTTGAACAGTGCGTCGGCGAAGCCCATCAGTCCGAGGCTGATCGGCCGGTGCCGCAGGTTCGACCGCTCCGACTCGGGGGTGGTGTAGAAGTTCACGTCGATGGTGTTGTCGAGCATCCGCACAGCGGCCCGGATGGTGTCCCGGAGCAGGTCGGCGTCGAGGCCGTCCGGCGTCAGGTGCGCGACCAGGTTGACCGAGCCGAGGTTGCAGACCGCGATCTCGTCCGCGCTGGTGTTCAGGGTGATCTCGGTGCACAGGTTGGACGAGTGCACGACGCCGGCGTGCTGCTGCGGCGACCGCAGGTTGCTCGGGTCCTTGAACGTGATCCACGGATGCCCGGTCTCGAACAGCACGGTCAGCATCCGCCGCCAGAGATCGACCGCCTTGACCTGCTTGAACACCCGGATCTCACCGCGATCTGCCGCCGCCTCGTAGCCACGGTAGGCGTCGGCGAACGCCGGCCCGTACAGATCGTGCAGATCCGGCACCTCATCCGGCGAGAACAACGTCCACTCACCATCGGCCTCGACCCGCTGCATGAACAGATCAGGCACCCAGTTCGCCGTGTTCATGTCATGCGTCCGCCGCCGCTCGTCCCCGGTGTTCTTCCGCAGATCCAGAAACTCCTCGATATCGATATGCCACGTCTCGAGGTACGCACACACAGCGCCCTTCCGCTTTCCGCCGTTGTGGGCGAGCCCGGCGACAGTCATGTAGGACTCGTCGACCTCGACCTCCAGGTCGTGGACGACTGGAACTGTCGGGGTAGGGCGAACCTCGCGCAGCCGGGAGAAGACCATTCCTTCGTGTGCGATCCAGTTGAGCTTCTGGATGGGAGTCACACCCACGAGTTCGGCAATACCGGGTACAGCGGGAATGCGGAGGTCGTAGGCATGCACAGGCTTCGAGAAGCTGATCTCCGATCCGTCGGAGCGACGCCCGACGTGCTCGCCCTCCCGCAACCGGTACTGTCCTGCGGCCGGAATCCCGAGCCGGAGCAGTTGATAGCGCAGGTCCATCGCGAGCCGTCTGGACGTGCTCGTGAAGTAGATTTCCTTGCCGCGTGACACACCGCCATCGGTCTCCAGGAGTCCACGGATGAGTTCGCGGGTCTGATCGAAAGGCAGGTGCGCGAAACGGCGGGCGATGTGTTTGCGCCGCTGTCCGTCGTACAGATCGTCGGCGACGAACGGCATGGTCGCCTCGCCCGGTCCGGCGATGCGCCCCGTCGCCGGATCCCTTCTGGGGCCTCGGCCTGCCGCCCAGTGGATCTGGGCGTAGGTGTCGCCCCTGCCGTTCTCCCAGAAATGGATGCCACGGGAGGTTAGGTATTCGCGGACGAAGGAAAGATGGGTGTCGTTTTGTGGGTTGCCCGAGACGCCCCACTGGTTGCCGTCGTTGGAGAGGTGTCCGTCGCCGAGGAGGACGCCGTACAGGCGGGCATCGTCGGTGGTCAGGCCGCTGACCGGCGCGACCTCCTGAGGGACCACCTGTCCTACGTAATCGCCTTTGGCGAGCATTCCGGCTTCCGCCCAGGCCGCTTGGACCTTGCCTTTGGCCAGCCACTCAAGGGTTCGCTCGTTGGACTGCTCAACGGGTACGCCCTGGATCGCGTAGAACGGGTGACCGGCGGTCACCGTGAGCGGTTCGATCGAGTGCTCTACGTCGATCTGCACCATCGTGTCGTCCTGGTCGTACATGAAGGTCTTCGTGACCTCGCGATAGACACCGCTTGCGCCGAGAACCAGATCCCCGACCTTGATCTCGCTGATCGCGGTTGGACCGTTGGCTGTGTAGACGAGAGTGTCCGGCGCGAAGCACTGATTCACTGCTACGGCGGTGTCGTTGGCGATCTTGAGGAAGGGGACGACGCCTTGGGACTCGCCGTTGGTGCCTTGGATGCCGGCGCCGATGCCGCGGACCGGGGTCCAGTCGTTGCCGAGGCCGCCGGAGTACTTCGCCAGCAGGGCGTTGTTGCGGATGCCGGTGAAGATCTGGGAGAGGTCGTCCTCGACGGTGGTGAGGAAGCAGGCGGACAGCTGGGCCCTGGTGGTGCCGGAGTTGAAGAGGATCGGGGTCGAGGTCATGAAACGGAAGGAGCTGATGACCTCGTAGAACTCGATCGCCTTCGCGTCCCGGTTGTCCTCGCGGAGCGCGATGCCCATCGCGACTCGTAGGAAGAGCGCCTGGGGGAGCTCGAAGCGGACCTTGTCGATGTGCAGCAGGTAGCGGTCGTAGAGCGTCTGCAGACCGAGGAACGTGAAGTCCAGGTCCCGCTCCGGCTTGATCGCCGCGGCGAGCCGGGCGAGGTCGAAGCGGCCGAGCTCCGGGTCGAGGTGCCCGGCCTCGATCCCGAGCTGGATGTAGCGCGGGAAATAGTCGACGTACGCGTCGGTCATGTCGGACTGGCTGGCCTGGCGTGGTTCGCCGTGGACGCGGCCGAGTGTTTCGCGGCGGATCTTGTCCAGCAGCAGGCGTGCGGCGGCGAAGCTGTACTGCGGCTCGGTCTCGACGTACGACCGGGCGGCCATCACCAGCGCGAGCTCGACCTCGTGCTGCGCGATGCCGTCGTAGCAGGCGCCGAGGGTCTCGTTCAGGATCAGCTCGGGGTCGACCGCGTCGAGACCGGCGGCTGCCTCGGCGACGACCACCTTGAGACGGTCGACGTCGAGCGGGGACCGGCTGCCGTCGGCGGCGCGCACGGTCGGTGCCGGCTTCTCGGCGACGCCGGACGCGCCGGCTGGGGTGCGGGCCTTGGTGCGCTCCTCGCGGTAGAGCACGTAGGCACGGGCGACCTGGTGCTCACCGGCGCGCATCAGCGCCAGCTCGATCTGGTCCTGGATGTCCTCGACCTGCACGCTGCGCCGCCCGGACAGCGAATTCAGACCGCGGCTGGTCAGGGCGCCGACGACCCGGCCGGTCAGGTCGGTCACCAGGTCCTGGACCCGGTGGGTGGTGGCCGCGTCGGAGCCCTCGACGGCGAGGAACGCCTTGGTCAAGGCGACGGAGATCTTGGTGGCGTCGAACGGAGTACTGCTGGCGTCGCGGCGGACGACGGTCAGCTCGATCTCCCGGTCCGTCGCCAGGGGCGATGAGGAAGAAGCAATGGTCACAGGTGTGCGCTCCAGAAGTGTTCGGAGACCCGGGACCACGCGAGCAGGCGCACGACGAGACCGGCAGCACCGGCCGGAAAGACTGTCGTCACGCCCTGCGACCCACCCGCGAGATCTCGGACTGCGTGCACCGGCGGTGCACGCGCCGGTGGCAGGTACTCGGACTCGCGGAGGGTCTCCGCTCACCGTTGCGGGGCAGTCCCGGAGTCGCACCGGATTCCCCTGTTGCCTCGGAGTGACCCACATGTTGTGCCATCGATCACTCCGAACCACCAGCAGTAGAGATGCTAAGCCGATGTATCTAGATCTAGTGGTAGCGCAACGTCGCGTGTCGCACATCTTGTGGTCCTCACGCCGCCACGGCATACAGATCCTGGAGCGTCATGATCTCCGATCCGTGATGGATCAGCTCGCGATTGAGGCGCAGTACGACGTGACCGAACGGCTCGGCCGCGTCGAGTTCGTTGGCCTGACTGAGGCCGACCGTGGTCACCGCGTCCTCGTCGAGGCCGGCGATCGCGTCCTGCCAGGCCTCGACCCAGTGCGTCAGCCAGGCCACCGCGTCCCGCGCGTTGCCGTGCAAGGTGATGTCCGCGCGGCCCTGCCGGCTCTCACCGAACGTCCACTCCCAGCGCTCGAAGAACGTCTCGGTCAGGTGCGCGATCAGCCAGGCGATCGTCCGCGGGCCGCGATGGTCGGGCTCGTCCGGCCACTGCGCGACCCACTCCCCGGACCCGAGTGCGCGGAAATGTCCCGCATAGTGCCGCCGGACGACGGTGAGCGCCTCGCTGCTCGGGCGCCAGAAGTACTGCTCGTCGGTCAGTCGGGCCAGCCGCCCGGACAGGACCATCCAGCTGAAGCCGAGCTGGCCACGAACCATGGCCATCGCCGATGGCCGCTGCAGGATGTCCCAGTCGAACGGCTCCGGCATCACGACTCCCCTGTACGATCGAACATATGTTCGAATTCTTGCTCGTCGGGAGACGGAAAGTCAAACCACCTAGCGTGTCGGTCGTGGCCTCGACGGGACTGGTCTGCTAGGTGGTTCGATCCGGGTGTCGGCGGCCGGGCTCGCGAAGCGGCGCTCGAGCAGTGTGAACGCGTCGATCAGTTCGGGTGCCTCGTAGACACGGTTCCGCCGGCCGTCGGTGACCTCGCGCAGGATCCGCGCCTCGACCAAGCGGGCGAGGCCCTGGTTCGCGGCCTGCTGGGAGCGGTCGATGAGCTGCGCCGCGGCGGCGAGCGTGAGGACCGGCGCGGCCGGCAGTGCCTCGATCAGCCGTTCGGTCGCCGAGCCCGCCCGGACCGGCGCGGCGCGTTCCCGCCAGGCAGCCTTCAGGTCGACGGCCGTCTGCTCGAAACGCGCGGCCTCGGCGGTCGCGTGCGTGCAGGCCATCGCGAACATCCGCAGCCACGGATTGGCGGCCGCTCGTGCCTTCGCGGTCGTCGAGCGTCCGACGTACCGGAACGCGGTCAGGGTGTCGACGTACTCCGTCGCGTGGGTGGCGAGCGCCAGCGAGACCGGCGGCACGGTGCGGGTCACGAGGCCGTCGGCGCGCAGGATCAGGTGGATCAGGGCCCGTCCGGTCCGGCCGTTGCCGTCGGCGAACGGGTGGATGGTCTCGAACTGGGCGTGCGCGATCGCGGTCTTGGCGAGCACCGGCAGCGGCGACTCGCGAACGAAGGTCATCAGGTCCGCGAGCAGTTCCGGAATCAGTTGCGCCGGCGGCGGGACGTAGTACGCCTCGGCGGGGGAGCGGCCACCGATCCAGTTCTGCAGGTAGCGGACCTCGCCGCCGTACTCCGGGGTCGGCGACTGGGCCATCAGGAGCCGGTGTGCCTCGAGCAGATGGTCGACCTCGAGTTTGTCGCCGGCCTGGACGGACTCGGTCACCCAGGTCATCGCGTCGACCGCGCCGAGCACCTCCTCGGCCGTGACGTCGCGCGCGCGGTCTCGCAGTACGTCGGCCTTCAACAGGCGGCGGGCCCCGACGACGAGACCCTCGATGTGGGACGAGCCGACCGCCTCGGCGCGCAGCAGGAGCCGCGCGAGCGCCTCGCTGTTGGTCAGTACGGCGGCCGTCGCGTCCAGGCGGGCGAGATCGCCGGCGGCGTCCTCGAGAACCGCGAGAACGTCGTCGCTCAGGTCGAACTCCCGGCCGACCAGTGGGTCCGGGAAGTACAGCTCGTACGACCCGCCCAGCCGCTCGGCCCGGGTGAACCCGTCGGGGTGTCCGGGCCAGCGGTGCAACTCCACGCGTGCCATACCCTTATTCAACCTTATCCATAAACCTTGAACAAGACCTGTGGATGGGAGCGTACGGGCCCGTGGACCCGATTGTGGGCAGACTGCTGGTTGTGACTCTCGACGCGCAGACGCAGGAGATGGTGGCCGCCAACGAGGCCGACTGGGACGCGAGGGCGCCGCTGCACGCGGCGAGCGACTTCTACGACCGGCCTGCCGAGTTCTGGTTCGCGGACTACGAGTGGGACGACCTCGGTCCGCTGGAGGGGCGCGACGTACTGCATCTGCAGTGTCATCTGGGGACGGAGACGGTCGCGTTCGCGCGGCGGGGCGCGCGGGCGGGCGGGCTCGACCTGTCGGAGAAGTCGCTGGAGGCGGCGCGGGGGATCGCTGCCGAGGCCGGAGTCGAGGTCGACTACGTGCACGCGAATGTGTACGAGGCGGTGCAGGCGGTCGGCGGCCGGCAGTTCGACATCGTCTACACGGGCAAGGGCGCGCTCTGTTATCTGCCTGATCTGAAGCAATGGGCCGAGGTTGTGCGGGAGCTGCTCAAACCGGGTGGCGTGCTGTACGTCGTCGAGTTCCATCCGTTGCTCAATGCGCTGCGGGAGGTTTCGCTCCCCGGTGAGTCGGACGATCTCGTGATCCGCGCCGACTACCTCGAAGGGCGCGGACCGATCGCGCACGACTCGACCGTCACCTACACCGGCGACGAGGTCCCCGGCCGCCAGACGAGCTACGAATGGCGGCACGGCCTCGGCGAGATCGTCACCACGCTCGCCGGTGCCGGCTTCCAACTCACCAGCCTGCGCGAATCCGAAGTGCTTCCCTGGCCCCGCTGGCCGTCCATGCAACAAACGCCCGAGGGCTGGTGGCGTCTACCGGACGAGGCGCCCCGAATCCCCCTCCTGTTCGCACTCAAGGCGACCAAGCCATGACCCGCGAGGCACGTCAACAGGACCTCATCACCTACTACTCCAACGAGCTCCGGGCCCGATCCGACCGCGCACTACCGGATGCGCGGGTAACCCGCCGTACCGCTTATCTCAGTCAGCTGCAGGCCGAGGGACGTCATTCAGTCCTGGAGATCGGCTGCGGCCCGGGCCGCGACGGCGAGGCGATCGCGTCGGCGGGCTTCGACTACACCGGAGTGGATCTGGCGCCGGCGAGCGTCGAGGCGTGTCGCGGACTCGGGCTGCGTGCGGAGGTGGCGTCGGTACTCGAGTTGCCGTTCGACGACGAGACGTTCGACGCCGGCTGGACGATGAGCACTCTGCTCCACGTGGCCGACGACGACCTCGACCTGGCGGTGCGGGAGATTGTCCGGGTGCTGCGGCCGGGTGCGGTGCTTGCGGTTGGGCTGTGGGGGAGTGCGGCGGGTGGCGAACGCGTCTGGCAGGACGAGTCGGGGTTCGGGCCTGGCCGCTTCTTCAGCATTCGGACCGACGAAGGATTGCGCGCCGTGCTGGCGGAACACGGTGTCGTGGAGGAGTGGCTCACCTGGGACGACCGCGAGGGGCCGATGCACTACCAGTGGGCGGTTGTGCGCGTCTGACGATGTTGCTGGTTACTGGCCACGTTTCTTCGGGCCTCGGAAGGCGACGTACACGAGTGCGACGCCGAAGGCGGCGATGATGGGGCCGATGGTGGCCCACAGGGTGCTGCCTGTCATTGAGCTGCCCTTGAGGTAGCCCAGGCCCTGCAGGGTCCAGACGCCGCCGACGGCGATGAGCAGGATGCCGAAGGCAATGGCGACGATCTTTCCCATGCTGCGAGGTTAGCCCAGCAGCTGGTCGCAGAGCTCCACGAGTTCCCGGCGGAGCGGCCTGGCGCGGTCGGCGAAGGAACGCTGGGCCGCCGTGTACTCCGCTTTGCCGGCCGGGGTCTCGATGCGCACGGGGGAGTAGCCGAGCTTCGCGAGATCGTACGGCGAGGCCTGCATGTCGAGGGTGCGGATGTCGCGGGCCAGCTCGAAGCAGTCCAGGAGCAGCGCGCTGGGGGTGAACGGCATCAGCTTCGTCGCCCACTTGTAGAGGTCCATGTTGGCGTGCAGGCAGCCGCCTTGTTCCAGGACCGGCTGCGACTCGCGGGTCGGCTGCAAGGCGTTGAGCGGCCGCGCCGGGTCGGTGAAGAAGCGGAACGCGTCGAAATGCGAGCAGCCGATCTTGTGCGACTCGACGACCTGATCGGTGCCCTCGGCCCCTAACCGGAGCGGCCAGGAGGCGTGCCGTACCTCCGGAGTCCGGTACACCATCGCCCATTCGTGCAATCCGAAGCAGCCGAACTGCGGTTGCCGGTCGAGCGTCGCCGCGAGCAGTCGCCGGATCCAGGTGATGCTGTCCGCGCGGCGCTCGATCTCGCCCGGGTCGAGCGCCGCGGTCCCGTCGGTCACGACGTACCCGCGGCGCTCGGCGTAGACCGCGGCGTCCTGGAGGTGGACGCCGGGACCGGGGTGCCAGATGCGGAGCTGGTTCGGACGGGTCGGGTAATAGGTGAAGAGGAAGTCCTCGACGGGGTGCGGTTCGCGGCGCCGCCGGCGTTCGAGATGACCGGCGAGCAGTACGTCGACCCGCTCGGTGTGTTCGGTCGCGTACGACGACCACTCGTCGAAGGGCAGCGTGACGGTCATACGTCGAGGGCGAAGGCGTAGAGATCGACGCCCGGGATCGGAGCCCAGTCCCGCTCGGGGATCCGGACGAACCCGAGACGCTCGTAGATCCGGTGGGCGGTGGTCATGTACTTCGCGCTGCTCATGACGATCCGCCGCAGGCCCTGCTCGCGGGTCCGCTCGATGCAGCGTTCGGTCAGCGCCCGGCCGATGCCCTGCCCGCGCGCCCGTCCCGCGACCCCGAGCATCCGGAACTCGCCCTCGTCGTCGCGCCCGATCTCGCGGTACACCGATCCCACCGGGCAATACGTGACCGTGCCGAGCAGTCCGTCACCGTCCGCGGCCACCCACAACTCCGCCTTGGCGGCCCGGTCAGCCGCCGCACGCAACGTCATCGCGTAATCACCACGAACGAAGCCATCGTGCGTATAGGCCTCCACGGTCAGCTCACCAACCGCGTCGTACTCCTCAGGCCCAGCCAGCCGAATCTCCGTGCTCACCACATAACTGTCTCATCCGCAACCGACGGTAGGCTCGGCCCGTGCGTATCGCCAGATTCTCCGTGGATGACGAGCCGAAGTACGGCGTCGTCGAGACCGACGACCCCGAAGGGCTCGCCGGTACTGTCAACGTGCTCGACTCGGACCCGCTGTACCGGTCGGCCCAGTTCACCGGGGAGAAGCTGCAACTGGCTGACGTCCGGCTGCTGGCGCCCGTGATCCCGCGCAGCAAGGTGGTCTGCGTCGGGCGGAACTACGCGGCACACGCGGCCGAGCTCGGCAACGACGTACCGACGCAGCCGATGATCTTCCTGAAGCCGAACACGAGTGTGATCGGCCCGCGGGACGGCATCGTCTACCCGGAGCAGACCAACGATCTGCACTTCGAGGGCGAGCTGGCGATCGTGATCGGCCGGATCTGCCGGGACCTGCCGAAGGAGCGGGTCAACGAGGTGATCTTCGGCTACACGATCGCGAACGACGTGACCGCGCGCGACCTGCAGAAGACCGACGGGCAGTGGGCCCGGGCCAAGGGGTACGACACGTTCTGCCCGCTCGGCCCGTGGATCAGCACCGAGCTCGACGTCTCGGACCTGCGGGTCACGACCGAGCTCAACGGCGAGACCAAGCAGGACGGGCGGACCTCGCAGTTCATCTTCGACATCCCGGAGGTGCTGGCCTACATCACCTCCTTCACCACGCTGCTGCCCGGCGACGTGGTGCTCACCGGCACCCCCGCGGGTGTCGGCCCGATGCTGCCCGGTGACGAGGTCTCGGTCAGCGTCGAAGGAATCGGCACTCTGACGAACAAGGTGATCGTGCGTGACTGACCGGGCCGACAAGGAGGTCCTGGGCGACCTGGAACCGCACCAGGTGCGGGTGCGGTTCCCACCGTCCCCGACCGGCCTGCTGACCGTCGGCAACATCCGCAGCGCCCTGTTCAACTGGGCCTTCGCCCGCCACTACGGCGGCAAGCTGGTGCTCCGGATCGAGGACACCGACACCGCGCGCAACACCGAGGAGGGCTACCGGTACACGCTCGAGTCGCTGCAGTGGCTCGGCCTGACCTGGGACGAAGGCCCCGACAACGGCGGCGACTACGGTCCGTACAAACAGTCCGAGCGGATGGACATCTACGCCGACGTCGTCGCGAAGCTGCTCGCGGCGGGCAAGGCGTATCACTGCTACTGCTCGCAGGAGGAGCTCGACCAGCGCCGTGAGGCCGCCCGCTCGGCCGGCCAGCACAGCGGGTACGACGGTCATTGCCGCACCATCACCCCCGAGCAGATCCAGGCGTACGTCGACGAGGGCCGGCGGCCCGTGGTGCGACTGCGGATGCCGGACCGCCCGATCGTGTTCGACGACCTGGTCCGTGGCGAGATCACCTTCCTCCCGGAGAACCTCGGCGACTACGTCCTGGTCCGGGCGAACGGTTACCCGCTCTACCCGCTGGTGAACCCGGTCGACGACGCGCTGATGGAGATCACCCACGTGCTGCGCGGTGAGGACCTGCTGTCGTCGACGCCGCGGCAGATCGCGCTCTACGAGGCGCTCGCCGAGATCGGCATCGGCGGCGGCCGGATCCCGAAGTTCGGGCACCTGCCGTTCGTGATGGGGACCGAGGGCAACAAGAAGCTGTCCAAGCGCGACCCGGGCGCCGGCCTCGGCGAGTACATGGAGCGCGGCTTCCTGCCCGAGGGCCTGCTGAACTACCTGGCGCTGCTCGGCTGGTCGATCGCCGAGGACCGCGACGTGTTCACGATGGCGGAGATGGTCGCGGCGTTCGACATCCGCAAGGTGAACGCGAACTCGGCCCGCTTCGACCCGAAGAAGTGCGAGGCGATCAACGCCGCGCACATGCGGATGCTGCCGCCGGAGGAGTTCGCGCAGCGGATGATCCCGTTCCTCGCCGAGGCCGGGCTGCTGCCGGCCCAGCCGTCGGACGAGCAGCTCGCCGTACTGCGCGGCGTCGTACCGCTGGTGCAGGAGCGGATGAACGCGCTCGGGGAGTCCGTCGAGATGGTCGGGTTCCTTTTCGTCGACGACGCGTCGTTCACGATCGACCCGGACGCGGCCGCGAAGGTGCTGACCGGAGACGCCGGCGCCGTCCTGGATGCGTCGGCGAAGGCGCTCGCGGACGTCGAGTGGACGACCGCGGCGATCGAGGCCGCGCTGCGCGCCGCGCTGATCGACGGGCTCGGGCTGAAGCCGAAGAACGCGTTCGGTCCGGTCCGGGTGGCGATCTCGGGCCGCCGGATCTCGCCGCCGCTGTTCGAGTCGCTCGAGCTGCTCGGACGGGAGACGTCGCTGCGCCGGCTCGAGCAGGCCCGGCGTACGACGTCATGACCGTGCCCGCGAAGGACCAGACCCGGAACGGTACGAAGTACCAGGACCTGCTCCGCACCCCCGAGGCACCCCGTGGGTACGTCGTCCTCGGGTCGCTGGCGATCCTGGTCGGCTGGATGATCGCCAGTCTGATCATCCTCGGCGCCCAGCAGGCGATCCGGACCGATCCCGAGGGCACCATGTCGTGGTTCGGGCTGCTGGCCACGAACCTGTCGCTGATCGTGCTGATCCCGCTCAGCATCCTGGTCGCCCGCAAACTCAACCGCCAGGCACCGGGGCTGTTGTCGTCGGTGGCCGGCGGGCTGCGCTGGCGGCCGCTGGCGTGGTTCGCGCTGGCCGCGATCGTGATCGAGTTGCTGGCGCTGGCGGTCGTGCAGTTCGGCAACATCGAGCTCGCGACCGGCGAGCGGCACAGCGGCGGCGCGGCGTCCGATGCGATCGCGGTGATCGTCGTCACGCTGCTCACCTCGACGTTCCAGGCTGCTGGCGAGGAGTACTACTTCCGTGGCTATCTGCTGCAGGCGATGGGCGCACTGGCCCGGAGCAGCGTGGTCGTCGTCCTCGTGACCGCCCTGATCTTCACCGCCGCGCACGGGATCTGGCCGTGGCAGAGTCCGGCACTCTTCCTGGACCGGTTCGCGTTCGGGCTCGTCGCCGGGGTGCTCGTGGTCCGCACGGGCGGCCTGGAGGCCGGCATCGCGGGGCATGCGGCGAACAACGTGGTGACGTTCGTGTTCGCGGCCCTGACCAACAGCGTCGGCGCGAGCCTCGGGGTCAAGGACGCGCCGTGGTCGCTGGTCACCGTCGACGTGGTGAAGTTCGTGGCGTTCGGCGCGGTCGCACTGTGGATCGCGGGCCGGATGAACCTGACGACCGAGCGCGTGAAGAGTCAGGTGTGACAGGAGTGACAACGCGCCGGAGGGACCCCGTTTTGGTGTCCGGTCGGATGCTCGGGTAAGCTCTCCGAGCCGGGTTGGTGAGGGCGGAAACAAACTCTCCAGCTCAGTGAAATGCCTTTGGGGTATGGGGTAATTGGCAGCCCGTCTGATTCTGGTTCAGTTAGTCTAGGTTCGAGTCCTAGTACCCCAGCGGATTGGACCGCACCGATGGAAATCGGTAGAGTTCAACCTCGTTGCCCGGGCCGAAAGGTCCGGATGACAAACCTCTGGCCCCGTTGTGTAGCGGCCTAGCACGCCGCCCTCTCAAGGCGGTAGCGCGGGTTCGAATCCCGTCGGGGCTACCAGAGAAACAGCGCCTCCCACCATTCGGTGGGAGGCGCTGTTGCGTTGCGCCGGGGGTGGGCGCGGGGCGGGGTGGGCTCGGCGGGTGGCCGGCGGCGTCGGGCTCTCGGTAGGCGAGTTCTGCGGAACAAAAAGTGCGGTGGGTGGCGAAAAGTTTCCGCACAGCGGGAGTGGTGGACACTCTCGGGTCTAAGCGCTTAGAGTCTAAGCGCTTAGACCCTCCTCCGGCCGTTCTGGCCCGTCGTTGAAAGGGGATCGCCGTGCCGCGGAACCTCTTCGCCCGTCCCGCCGCCCTGATCGCCGCCCTCGGTGCGACCGCCCTGCTCGCCGCCGGCTGCGGCGGTACGTCGGACTCCGGTACGCCGGCCGCCGTCGACCAAGGCCCGCAGACCGGGACCGTCACGTTCGCCGGGACCGACAACGCCGAGACCTACCAGCCCGTGATCAAGGCCTTCGAGGCGAAGCACCCGGGGATCAAGGTCACGTACACGCAGATCCCGTTCGACCAGTTCAACGCGACGATGCAGCAGCGGCTGAGCGCGAAGGACACCGGGATCGACGTCTACACGGTCGACGAGCCGCGGGTCTCGCAGCTCGCCGCCAAGGGTTTCCTGACCGACCTCAGTGATCTCGACGACCGAGTGAAGAGCTCGGTGAGCGCGACGGCGTACAAGACCAATCACTTCCGCGACAAGCTGTGGTCGGTGCCGATGTGGAACTCGACCCAGTACCTCTTCTACAACAAGACCGCGCTGGCGAAGGCGAAGGTGACGCCGCCGACCGCGGACCCGCAGCAGCGCTGGACCTGGGAGCAGACCGAGGCGGCCGGCCGGAAGGCGATGCAGGCGGGCGCGACGAAGTACGGACTGTTCATGGAGCAGCTCGACATGTACTACCAGCTGCAGCCGCTGGCCGAGTCGCTCGGCGGCGGCTCCGGGATCGAGGGTGACGACGCCCTGACGCCCGCCGTCGAGACCGACGGCTGGAAGAAGGCGATGCAGTGGTACGGCGCCACGTTCGCGAGCGGACTGTCGCCGCGCGGGATCGGTGGGTTCCAGACCGGTCCGGTGTTCGCGGCCGGTGACGTCGCGTTCTTCGTCGGCGGACCGTGGGACCTGAAGATCTTCGGCAGCTCCAAGATCGACTGGGGCGTCGCGCCGCTGCCGTACTTCCAGGGCGGCAAGCCGGTCACGCCGACCGGCTCCTGGTCGCTCGGCATCAACCCGGCGTCGAAGCAGCAGGGGATGGCCCGCAAGTTCCTCGAGTTCGCGACCCTCGACCCGGCCGGCAACCTGGCCACGACGAGCACGACGACGATCATCCCGGCGAACCTCGACGCGCAGAAGCAGTACACCCCGCAGATGGACCGCTTCTCGGGCGCGAAGACCGCCGGCGCCGCCGCGATCACGACGTACGAGAGTGAGCACACCGCGGTGTCGCGGCCGGTGAGCGTCGGGTACATCCAGTTCGAGGAAGTCATGGGGAAGGCGTTCGCCGACATCCGCAACGGGACGAACCCGGACGCGCGGCTGCAGGAGGCGACGCGGCAGCTGACCGAGGCCTGGAAGTCCATCAAGTGAGGCAGCGGCAGGGGCTCATCGCCCTGGCCTTCCTGGCGCCCGCGCTGGTCTGTCTCGCCGTACTGCGGATCGTGCCGGCGATCTCGGCCGTGACCGAGAGCTTCTACACCGAGAGTCTGCTGCGCGGCGGGCGGGTGTTCGCCGGGCTGGGCAACTACACGGATCTGCTGGCGAACAAGGACTTGCGCCAGTCGGTCGGCGTGACGCTGCTCTTCACGGTCCTGGTCAACCCGATCCAGGTGGTCGTCTCGTTCCTGCTGGCGGTCCTCTTCACCCAGAAAGCGGCCGGCTCGAAGCTCTGGCGGACGCTGGTGATCCTGCCGATCGCGACCCCGCCCGCGGTGTCGGCGGTGATCTGGAGTGTCATCTACCGACCGGACGGCCTCGCGAACGGCGTACTCGAGCGACTCGGTCTCCCGGCACAGCCGTTCCTCACGTCGTCCGGCCAGGTGTTGCCGTCGCTGATCGTGCTGCTCTCGTGGATCGGCGTCGGGTACTGGATGCTCTTCCTGATCGCGGGCATCCAGGAGGTCCCGGTCGAAGTACGGGAGGCCGCGCTGCTCGACGGCGCGGGAGCCTGGCGCCGGATGGTGTCGGTCATCCTCCCGCTGGTACGCCGGCCCCTCGCCTTCGTACTCGTCGCCGACACGGTCTCGAACCTGCTCGTGTTCGCCCCAGTCCAGATCCTCACCAAGGGCGGCCCGAACGGCAACAGCAACCTGTTGATGTACGACGTCTACACCCGCGCCTACGCGATCGGCGACATCCACGTCGCGCAGGCCGAAGTGGTCATCCTGGTCGCGCTGACGCTCGTCATCGTGGCGGGACAGTTCCGGTTGTTGCGCGGTGACCAGTGAAGCGGGTCAGCCTCTCGGTCCTCGGCGGAGTCGTCGGCCTGCTGTTCTTCCTGCCGCTGCTGTGGGTCGTGACGAACTCGCTGCGGCCGGGCTCGGAGACGTTCGCCAACCTCAGTCCACTGTCCTGGCAGACGTTCTTCGAGTTGCGGCCGACCCTGACCAACTACTCGTCCTTGCTGAGCAGCGACATCGGTCGCGCCACGCTCAACTCGATCGTCGTCAGTGCCGCCACGGTCGTGATCGGGCTCGCCGTCTGCGCGACCGCGGCGTTCGGGCTGGCGGCGTTCGAGTTCCGCGGGCGTGGGCTGGTGTTCGGGATCGTCGTACTCAGCTTCCTGGTGCCGTTCGACGCGATCGCGATCCCGCTGTCGACGATGTTCCGGGACTGGCACCTGACCAACACGTTCACCGGCCTGGTGCTGCCCGGGATCGGCAACGGGATGGCGATCTTCCTGCTCCGGCAGTTCTTCCTCGGCATCCCGGCCGAACTGGTCGAGGCCGGGCGGCTCGACGGGCTCGGCTGGTTCGGCGTCTTCCGCTGGATCTACCTGCCGCTGTCCAAGCCCGCGCTGATCGGCGCCGGCCTGATGCTGTTCCTGTTCCAGTGGCAGTCGTACGTCTGGCCGCTGCTGATCGGCACCGACGCGCGGCACATCCTCGGTCCGGTCGCGCTCTCGAACCTGCAGGGCCAGAATTTCACCGACTACGGTCTCGTGTTCGCGGGGGCCGTCGTCCTGACCGTCATCCCGCTGGTCGTCATTGCCGGCTTCCAGCGGTACTTCGTCCAGTCCGTCTCGAGTAGCGGCCTGAAATAGGGAGACCATGCAATCCGTGCGATCCATCATCCTGGACACCGATATCGGGTCCGACGTCGACGACGCGATGGCGCTCGCCCAGATCCTGGGCAGCCCCGAACTCGATCTGCTCGAGGTCCACACCGTGTACGGCGACACCCGGCTGCGGGCGCAGTTGGCTCGTCGGTACGGCGTCCTCGCGGGCCGCGAACTGGACGTCGTACCAGGGGTTGTGCAGCCCGTGTCGGGGCGTGCGGTCTGGTGGGCCGGGCACGAGGGCACGCTGCACGACGACCTGGAGCGCGAGACGATCAGCGCGGGCAGTGCGCCCGAGCGGCTGGTCGCACGGCTGCGAGCGCAACCTGGTGAGCTCGACGTCGCGGCGATCGGACCGCTGACCAACCTTGCCGCCGCGCTGGCGCTCGAACCCGAGGCTGCGCGCTGGATCCGGCATCTGTGGGTGATGGGCGGCTCGTTCGGTGACGAGGTGCCGGAGCACAACTTCAAGTCCGACGACGTCGCGGCGCAGACCGTCCTGAGCGCGGGCATCCCGACCACGATCACCGGTCTGGAGATCACGCGTCAGGTGACGATCGAGTCCGCGCGCCTGGAGCGGATCCGGGCCGCGGGTGCCTTGGGTGCGGCCTTGGGCGCGGACATCGAGCAGTGGTGGGCGTTCTGGAGCGAGACCTGGAACGTGCCGCACGACCCGATCGCCGTCCTGACCCTGAGCCGGCCGGAACTGTTCACGTTCTCGGAACCGGGCCGGATCACGATCGCGGTCGGCGGGGAACAGGCCGGGCACAGCACGTTCACCGCGGATCCCGAGGGCACCGTGCGGATTGTCACGGGGGTCGACGCCGAGCAGGTGGCCGAGGAGATCACGGCCCGCATCGTGGCCGCGGGCGCGGCCTGTCCCGCGGCGGATGGGGAAATCGATGGCGACCGCGCGTGACGTCGCGGAGCGGGCCGGCACGTCCACCGCGGTCGTCAGCTACGTCTTCAACAACGGCCCCCGGCCGGTGTCGGCGGAGACCCGCCGGCGCGTGCTGGAGGCCGCGGCGGAGCTGGACTACCGGCCGAACATCCTCGCCCGCGCCCTGAGTGCGGGACGCACCTACTCGCTCGGTCTGCTGATCCCGCAGATCCGCAACCCGTACTTCGCCACGCTGGCCGAACACCTGGAGAGCTTCGCCCGGCAGCACGACCACCTGCTGCTGATCGGTGACTCGGCCGGCGATCCCGAGCAGGAGTCGGCGCACATCGGATCGTTCATCGAGCGCAAGGTCGACGGCGTCGTGCTCGTCTCGTTGCTGGTCGAGCCCGCGATCCAGCGGTTCGCGGCGGCCGGCGTACCGGTCGTTGCCCTGCACCCCGTTCCCGAGGGGGTGACCGTGTCGACGCTGTCCATCGACTACGTCGCCGCCGCCGAGGGCGCCGCCGAGCACCTGCTGTCCCACGGCTACCGCACCCTCGGGATCGTCACCGGTCCCGAGGAATCACCGGGTACGGCGGAACACCGCAGCGGTATCGAGAACGCACTGAAGGCGCACCCCCGGGCCTCGGCTCGGTACGTCGCCGCGCCGGTGTCACGGTTCGCGGCGCGGGACGCCGTACGGGCGTGGTTCGAACAGAAGCGGCCGCCGCGGGCGATCTACTGTTCGACGGACGAGCAGGCGTTCGGCGTGCTGTTCGCGGCATGGGAAGCCGGACTGCGGGTGCCGGAAGACGTGGCGGTGATGGGTTTCGACGGCACCAGCGAGTGCACGGTGACGATCCCGCCGTTGGCCAGCGTCCGGCAGCCGATCGAGGAGACCGCGCGGAGCGCCGTCGAGCTGTTGCTCGACCGGTCCGACCGGGCGGCGGCACGGCACGTGCTCGACTACGGGCTGGTCCCCAGCACGTCCTGCGGTTGTTAGCCCCGTCGCCGGACGGCGCCGGGGGAGGTGGTCAGGCGGGTGACGGGCTGGTTTCTGCCGGGCCGGCCGCGACGTGGCGCACGGACAGGGCGACGCCGATCAGCACGGCGCCCCAGACCAGGGCCGAGATCCCCAGCAGTACGGCGATACTCACCGCGCCGGCGCCCGGCCGAGCGGCGAACAGCACGCCGATCAGCAACGACAACAGACCGTTCACGACCAGCAGCCAGCGCGGCATCACCTGCTGACTGCTGAAGGCCCCGGCGAGCTCGAAGACGCCCCGGACGATCAGCCAGATCCCGAGGATCCAGGTCAGCGTCGCCGCGGTCATCCCGGGGCTGGTGATCGCGAAGAAGGCCGCCAGCAACGCGATCACGCCGAGCGTCACCAGCCAGAGCCGGCTACCGCGGGACTCCCGCTGGAAGGCCTGCACGATCGAGCCGATGCCGTCGGCGAGGGCCCAGAAGCCCCACAGCAGCGCCAGCGCGATCGCCGTGTGGATCGGCCACACGATCGCGAGCACACCGAACACGATGCCGAGCACGCCCCGCACGAGCAGCATCTTCCATCCGAGAGTCAGCCAGTCTCGCTCCATGTCGGACCTCCTTGAGGGGTTTAACCCTCATGGTGATCCCAGTTACGCCGCGTGACAACCACCCGTGACAACTACTCCGATGCCCGCCGCAGGGCCTCGGAGAGTCGCTCGGCGGCCGCCATCACGGCGGGAGCGTGCATCCGGCCGGGCTGCCGGGACAGCCGCTCGATCGGGCCGGAGACCGACACCGCGGCGATCACCTTGCCGCTGGGGGAGCGGACCGGGGCGGACACCGAGGCCACGCCCTGCTCGCGCTCACCGACCGAGTGCGCCCAGCCGCGCCGCCGGACACCGGCCAGCGCGGCGGCGTTGAAGGAAGCGTTGTGGAGGCCGCGGTGCATCCGCTCCGGGTCCTCCCAGGCCAGCAGTATCTGGGCGGCAGACCCGGCCGCCATCGTCAGCTGGCTGCCGACCGGGACGGTGTCGCGGAGACCGGACGGTCGCTCGGCGGCGGCAACGCACACCCGGTACTCACCCTGGCGGCGGAACAGCTGCGCGGATTCACCGGTGATGTCCCGCAGTCGCGCCAGCACCGGGCCGGCGGTGGCGAGCAGCCGGTCCTCACCGGCGGCGGAGGCCAACTCGCTGAGTCGCGGCCCGAGCACGAAGCGGCCCTGCATGTCGCGACCGACCAGGCGGTGGTGCTCGAGAGCGACTGCCAGCCGGTGCGCCGTCGGGCGGGCCAGCCCCGTCGCCGCCACCAGGCCGGCCAGGGTCGCCGGCCCGGACTCCAGGGCGGACAGAACGAGGGCTGCTTTGTCGAGAACACCGACTCCGCTAGAGTTGTCCATGAGACGATACTGCCGTCTCGAATCGTGGAACGCAAGTCGCTTCCGGGGACCAATCGAGAGCACTGTGAGCGAAAGCACCACAATCCAATCTCAAAGGAGAGTCTGATGGGTAGGACGTTGTCGGAAAAGGTCTGGGATGCGCATGTCGTGCGCCATGCCGACGGAGAACCCGACCTCCTCTACATCGACCTCCACCTGGTCCACGAGGTGACGAGTCCGCAGGCGTTCGACGGGCTGCGGCTGGCCGGCCGGTCGGTACGCCGTCCCGACCTGACGATCGCCACCGAGGACCACAACGTCCCGACGTTCGACGTGGACAAGCCGATCGCCGACCCGGTGTCGCGCACCCAGGTGGACACGCTGCGGAAGAACGCCGAGGAGTTCGGCATCCGGATCCACACCCTCGGCGACCCGGACCAGGGTGTCGTCCACGTGATCGGCCCGCAGCTCGGCCTGACCCAGCCCGGCATGACCGTGGTGTGTGGTGACAGCCACACCTCGACCCACGGTGCCTTCGGGGCGATTGCCTTCGGCATCGGTACCAGCGAGGTCGAGCACGTGCTCGCCACCCAGACGCTGATGCAGGCCCGGCCGAAGACGATGGCCGTCACTGTCGACGGCGTCCTGCCGGACGGGGTCTCGGCCAAGGACCTGGTGCTGGCGCTGATCGCGAAGGTCGGCACCGGCGGCGGCCAGGGCTACATCGTCGAGTACCGCGGCGAGGCGATCCGGGCGCTCAGCATGGAGGCCCGGATGACGATCTGCAACATGTCGATCGAGTGGGGCGCCAAGGCCGGCATGATCGCGCCGGACGAGACCACCTTCGAGTACCTGAAGGGCAAGCCGCACGCGCCTGAAGGCGTCGACTGGGAGGCCGCCGTCGAGTACTGGAAGAGCCTGGCGACCGACGAGGACGCGACCTTCGACCGTGAGGTCGTGATCCGCGCCGAGGAGATCGCGCCGTTCGTCACCTGGGGGACGAACCCGGGTCAGGGCCTCCCGCTGTCGGCCAGCGTGCCGTCGCCGGACGACTTCGACAACCCCAACGACAAGGCCGCGGCCGAGCGTGCCCTGGAGTACATGGGCCTGACCGCCGGTACGCCGCTGCGCGAGATCCACGTGGACACGGTGTTCCTGGGCTCCTGTACCAACGGCCGGATCGAGGACCTGCGGGCCGCGGCCGGCGTGCTGGCCGGCCGGAAGGTTGCCGAGGGCACCCGGATGCTGGTGGTCCCGGGCTCCGGCCGGGTCCGGCTGCAGGCCGAGGCCGAGGGCCTGGACACGATCTTCAAGGACGCCGGCGCCGAATGGCGGGGCGCGGGCTGCTCGATGTGCCTGGGGATGAACCCGGACACGCTGGCCCCGGGGGAGCGCAGCGCCTCCACCTCGAACCGGAACTTCGAAGGCCGCCAGGGCAAGGGTGGCCGGACCCACCTGGTGTCGCCGCTGGTCGCCGCCGCGACCGCCGTCACCGGGACGCTGGCCGCTCCGGCCGACCTGCCGCCCGTCGCCGTACCCGCGAACGCCTGAGGAGCAACGGAATCATGGAAGCCTTCACCCAGCACATCGGTACGGCGGCCCCGCTGCGCCGCAGCAACGTCGACACCGACCAGATCATCCCGGCCGTGTACCTGAAGCGGGTCACCCGGACCGGCTTCGAGGACGGCCTGTTCGCGGCCTGGCGCAACGACCCCGAGTTCGTCCTGAACAAGCCGGAGTACGACGGGGTCTCGGTGCTCGTCGCGGGCCCGGACTTCGGCACCGGATCCTCGCGGGAGCACGCGGTCTGGGCGCTGCTCGACTACGGGTTCCGCGTGGTCGTGTCGTCGCGGTTCGGCGACATCTTCCGCGGCAACTCGGGCAAGGCCGGGTTGCTCGCGGCCCTGGTCACGCAGGAGGTCGTGGAGCAGCTGTGGACCGCGGTCGAGTCCGACCCGGGCACCAAGGTCACGGTGGACCTGGAAAACAAGACGATCTCGGCCGGTGACGTCTCGGCACCCTTCGAGATCGACGACTACACGCGCTACCGGCTGCTGAACGGTCTGGACGACGTCGGCATCACGCTGTCGCACGCGGACGAGATCGCTGCCTACGAAGCGACCCGGCCGTCCTTCAAGCCGGCGACCCTTCCGGCGAAGGCCTGAAACTCCCCCAGAAGCACCCCCAGCAGCACTCACGGAGTTATCGCCGCCGTAACGTTCGGATGGTCGGTGGCGATAACTTCGGTGTTACCCTGGCGTCGTCCCCGAAGGACGTGTCAGTACAAGGCTTGCGAGACCGAGGAGGTGAGGCTCTGATGAACAGTGAGCCCTCCAGACATACCGGTCTCGCTCGGCCGCCGAGGAGCTGACCGCTTTCAGCTTTCTCCTCCAGTAGTTGCGGGTCGGGCAGACGTGCGCCCCTCTTTCACTTGATGCCACCGCACCTGGAGGACCTATGTCCGACCTGCGCCTGCGCACGATCCGTGCGTTCAGCCGTACTCCGTCACTGCGCGCCGCCGCCCGCAAGCACGCCGCCACCGCGGCCCCTGCGCCGCTCGAGCCGGCCGAGAAGCAGCCGCGCGACCAGCAGTTGCCCAACGGGCACAGCGTCGTCGACAGCGCGATCTACTGCGGCGGCCGCCGGGTCTCGACGCCGAGTTCGCTCGCGGACACCTATTCCGCGTTGCACACGATCGAGAACCGGGCCGCACACAGCCTGGCCTGGATCGGCCTGTACCGGCCGGACCGCCGCGAGCTCGCCTCGCTGGCGCAGGAGTTCGACCTGCACGAGCTCGCGATCGAGGACGCGAACGAGGCCCATCAGCGGCCGAAGCTGGAGCGTTACGGCGAGACCCTGTTCGTGGTCCTGAAGGCCGCGCGGTACCGGGACGCGACCGAGGAGGTCGAGTTCGGTGAGGTGCACGTCTTCGTCGGCCCGGACTTCGTGGTGACGGTCCGGCATGCCGAAGCGCCCAACCTGGCAGCGGTACGACGCCGCGTCGAGCGCGACCCCGAGCTCCTCAGCCGCGGCGCCGAAGCGGTGCTGTACGCGATCATGGACAAGGTCGTCGACGGGTACGCACCGGTGGTCGCCGGTCTGGAGAACGACATCGACGAGATCGAGACCGAGGTGTTCCGCGGTGACCCCAAGGTGTCCCGGCGGATCTACGAACTGTCCCGTGAGGTGATCGAGTTCCAGCGCGCCACCCGGCCGCTGATCGGCATGCTCGAGCAACTCCGTGGCGGGTTCCAGAAGTACGGCGTGGACGAGGAACTGCAACGTTCACTGCGGGACGTGGCCGATCACGTCACCGAGGTGGTGGAGAAGGTGGACGGGTTCCGCGAGCTGCTCCGGGACATCCTGACGGTGAACGCGACCCTGGTGGCCCAGCAGCAGAACGAGGAGATGAAGAGCCTCGCGATCGCCAGCAGCGAGCAGAACGAAGAGGTGAAGCGGATCTCTGCCTGGGCGGCGATCCTGTTCGCCCCGACGCTGATCGGGACGGTCTACGGGATGAACTTCGACAAGATGCCGGAGCTGCACTGGCAGTACGGATACCCGTTCGCGATCGGCCTGATGGCCTTGGTCTGTGGAGGTCTGCACCAGATCTTCAAACGCCGCGGTTGGCTCTGAAAAGGGCTCTCCAGGGCCGAATCGGGCGAAATTGTGGCCCGAATCGCCCAAAACAAGGCCGAATTGCCGCGTTGGTGTTTGTGAACGGCGTGTTGAGTCCATAACGTTCCTGTGAGATCGAGCGCTGTGCTCGACGCCTAGTGTTCACGGAGGGAAGCAGTGAACAAGAGCCAGTTGGTCGAAGCGCTCGCAGTGCACTTCGACGGAAACCGCCGCCAGGCCCAGCACGCACTGGAGTCGGTGATCGACACCGTCCAGCGTGAGCTGACCAAGAAGGGCGGCAAGGTCGCCATCACCGGTTTCGGTGCCTTCGAGGCCATCGAGCGTGGGGCGCGCATCGTGCGCAACCCGCGGACCGGTGAGACCAAGCGTGCCAAGAAGACCACGGTTCCGAAGTTCCGCGCCGGTGCGGAGCTGAAGGCCGTCGTCTCCGGTGCCAAGAAGCTGCCGAAGCTGGTCGTCCCGAAGCCGGCCGCGACCGCCACCAAGGCGGCTGCCCCGGCGAAGAAGGCCGCGCCGGCCAAGGCCGCTGCCACCAAGACCGCCGCCGCGAAGAAGACGGTCGCCAAGAAGGCCCCGGCCAAGACGGTCGCCAAGAAGGCGCCGGCGAAGACCGTTGCCAAGAAGGCGCCGGCGAAGACCGTTGCCAAGAAGGCCCCGGCCAAGAAGGTCGTCGCGAAGAAGGCGCCGGCCAAGAAGGCCCCCGCCAAGAAGACCGCGGCGAAGCGTACCGCTCGCTGATCTTCACGCACTGCGGCATCAGCAGTCACCAGTAGTACAGCGAAGGCCGGTCACCCCACTCCAGGGGATGACCGGCCTTCGCGGTTGTTCGGGGGTACAGCGGCGGTGCCGACGGCAACCTTCTAGAGCCGGGTGCCGAACTCGACCTTGGTGACGGTGGTCGCGGCACCGGACCCGGTGGTCTCGATGCGTACTCGTTGGCCTACCCGCAGATGCCGGACCGGGGTGTCGGCGACCGCGTGCACGGTGAACGGGAGCTCGATCCCGGTGTCGGTCAGTACCGCGCCGGAGAACGTTTCACTGTCGTAGGCGCTCACGGTTGCCTGCATGTCAGCAGGCTAGACCCTCGGTCCCGGTCGCGGCACCGAGAACCAGCGACATCACGTCCGCGGTCGCCGGTCCGACGCCGAGCTGGACGGCGTGCGCCAGATCCGCCGCGGTGTCGACGTCCCGGCGTACCGACTCGATGCCGGTCAGTTCGATCGGGACCGCGCCGGAGGCCTGGTGGGCCAGCGCGGAACCCACGCCGAAGCGGGGATCCAGAGCCACCCCGGGGGCGGCGGCGAGCAGCGTCGTACCGGTGCCGGGCAGGTCGACGACGAAGGACCGTGGGGCCGTGCAGGCCGCGAGTACGGCGGTCAGCTCGGCCGGGCGCAGCGCGGGAAGGTCCGCGGACAGGGCCGCGACGCCGTGGCCCGGGAACTCGGCGGCGGCCACGGTCGCACCGTGCAGCAAGGCTTCGTTGAGCCCTTCGGCCGGGAGGTCCGGAACCACCAGGGCACCGGCCGCGGTGACGTCCGCGGCGACCATCGGGTCGTCGGTGACCACCAGCACGGCATGCACCAGGGGAGAGGCGAGGGCGGCCGCAGTAGTGTCGACGGCGAAGGCGCGGGCCAGTTCGGGACGGTGCTGAGGGTAGGCCGGGGCGAGCCGGCTCTTCGCGATCGCCGTACGCTTCACCGGGATCGCCAGGGTCCAGGGAGCGACCTGTAGGTCTGCCATCAGGCAGGATTCTCCCATGACGGATGGTCGGGACGAGCACCAGGAGGCAGTAAGTGGACAGCCGGCGCAGTGACCCACGGCCGCCGCGCGGCTTCTGGTTCGGTCTGATCGTCGCGATCGTCAAGCCGTTCATGATCGTGTTCACCAAATGCCGCTTCACCGGCCGGGAGAACATGCCCCGGTCCGGCGGTGTGGTGTTCGTGCCGAACCACATCTCGCACTTCGACCCGGTGGTGCTCGGGTATTACATCTGGGAGTGCCGGCGAATCCCGCGGTACCTGGGGAAGGCGTCGCTGTTCAAGATCCCGGTGCTCGGCACGATCATCACCAGCGCCGGGCAGATTCCGGTGCATCGGGATTCCACCCAGGCGGCGGACGCGTTCCGGGACGCGGTGGCCGCGGTCGAACGCGGTGAGTGTGTAGGCGTTTACCCGGAGGGGACGATCACCCGCGACCCGGACATGTGGCCGATGACCGGCAAGACCGGCGCCGCCCGGATCGCGTTGATGACCGGCTGCCCGGTGATCCCGATCGCGAACTGGGGCGCCCAGGAGATCATCAAGTCCTACACCGGCAAGGTCCGGTTCCGGCTACTGCCGCGCAAGACCCTGCAGGTACGGGCCGGGGCACCGGTCGACCTGAGCGCGTTCCAGGGCAAGCCGCTGACCAACGAGCTGTTGCACGAGGCAACCGAGGTGATCATGGCCCGGGTCGCCGAGACGCTCGGCGAACTGCGCGGTGAGACCCCGCCCAAGGAGCTCTACGATCTCCGCAAGGCCCGCCGTGAGGAGAAGCCGTGACGGTACAGATGCCACGCCTCCGGCGCGGCGGGTCATCGGGCTGTGACTCTCGTCCTTCCCTCGTCGCTCCGGTCGCCGCGCTCCATCCGCTGCTCAGTCCAGGACGGGAGGCCCGATGACCAAAGTAGCCGTGTTCGGCGCCGGTTCGTGGGGTACGGCGTTCGCGGTGGTGCTCGCGAACGCCGGGAACCAGGTGTCGGTCTGGGGCCGCCGGGAGTCGTTGTGCGCGACGATCAACAGCGCACACGAGAACGCCGAGTACCTTCCCGGACTGCGCTTGCCGGACGCGATCACGGCAACCCACGACCCGGCCGCGGCCGCCGACGGTGCCGAAGCGGTGGTGCTCGCGGTCCCGTCGCAGTCGTTACGCGAGAACCTGACCGACTGGGCCGGCGTGCTGCCGAACGCCGTACCGCTGGTCAGTCTGATGAAAGGCGTCGAGCTCGGGACGACGAAGCGGATGAGTGAGGTGATCGCCGAGCTCACCGGCGCGGGTCCGGAGCGGATCGCGGTCGTCTCGGGGCCGAACCTGGCGCGGGAGATCGCGGAGGGGCAACCCGCGGCATCGGTGGTCGCGTGCGCGGACGAGGGCACCGCGGCACGGTTGCAGAAGCTGTGTCATTCGCCGACGTTCCGCCCGTACACGAACAACGACGTGGTCGGCTGTGAGCTCGGCGGTGCCTGCAAGAACGTGATCGCGCTCGCCGTCGGGATGGCGGTCGGCCTCGGCTTCGGCGACAACGCCCGCGCCTCGGTCATCACCCGCGGCCTGGCCGAGATCGCCCGCCTGGGTACGGCGCTCGGCGCGGACGAGCACACGTTCGCGGGCCTGGCCGGACTCGGGGACCTGGTGGCGACCTGCTCGTCACCGCTGTCGCGGAACCGGACCTTCGGCGAGAAGCTCGGGCAGGGCCTGACGGTCGCCGAGATCGCCGGCGGCACCCGGCAGGTCGCCGAGGGCGTGAAGTCGTGTGCGTCGATCAGCGAGCTGGCGCACCGGCACGACGTCGAGATGCCGATCGCCGAGCACGTCACCAAGGTGGTGGCAGGCGAGATGACGCCGAAGGACATGCTGTTCAGCCTGGTCTCCCGCTCGGCCAAGTCGGAGCGCTGGGGATGATCCCGGAGAAGTTCGCCGAGTCCACCATCGCCCGCGAAGGCGATCGCGGCCGGGCGTGGATCGCCGAGCTGCCGTCGATCGTGGACGACGTGCTGAGCAGCTGGAACGTCGAGCCGGACGGCGCCACGATGCACGGCGAGGTCGGCATCGTGATCCCGGTCGCGGGCGACCGGGTGGTGAAGATCTCGTTCCCGCACCCGGGCAACGACTACGAGGCCGACGCCTTCGAGGCGTGGGGTGGGCGCGGCGCCGTACGGCTGCATCAACACGACGACGCGCGCTACGCCTTGCTGCTCGAGCGGACGCACGCGGAACAGCTGATCGGCCTCGAGGACAACGACCAGATCCCCGCGGTGGCGGGGGAGTTGAGCAAGCGCCTGACGATCGCGGCGCCGGACCACTTGCCGCGGCTCTCCGATCGCGCCGACGAGTGGTACGACGAGGTTCGGTCGGGCGCGGCCGAGTTCCCGGACGCGCTGCCGACACGGGTGGTGGACGCGGCGCTCGATGTGGTCGACGAGCTCGGTCGGGAGCAGCCGGAGCTCGTCGTGCACGGTGACTTCCATGCCCGCAACATCCTCCGCGCCGACCGCGAGCCCTGGCTGGCCGTCGACCCGAAGGGGTACGTCGGCGACCCGGCGTACGACGGCGGGACGCTGCTCCTCCCACGCGTCCTTCCGTACCTGGACTCCGGCGACCTGGCGACGCCGTTGCAACGCGAGCTGGAGATCTTCGCCGAAGCCGCGGACCTGGACCGCGACCGAATCCGCCGCTGGGCCCAGCTCCGCTGCGTCCAAGGCTCGTACTACGGCCGCCGCAACGGCTTCGGCCGAGCCCGCAGCGGCGTACTCCTGGACCGCCTGGTCGCGGCCGCGGAGCAGCTCGCCATCGCCTGGGCGTGACCCGATCCGGAGCTGGCGTCAGGTCGCCAGTGCCTGTTGCTGGACCAGGATGGCGGCGCCGCGGAGGGCGGCGTCGTGGGCGGCGCGGGTGGTCACGACCTGCAGGCCGGTGGTGGCCAAGGGCAACGATCGGGCGTAGACGGTCTCGCGGATACCGGCCAGCAGGCTGTCGCCGGCCTGGGACAGCGAGCCGCCGAGCACGATCAGCGACGGGTTCAGCAGGCTGACCGCGGCGGCCAGCACAGTGCCGATCTCGCGGCCGGCCTGCCGGACCGCCGTGGTGGCGGCGGTGTTGCCGGAGCGCACCAGGTCGACGATGTCCTGGCTGGTGGTGGCGCCCTCGAGTCCGGCGGCCAGTGCGGTCGCGGAGGCGATCGCTTCCAGGCAGCCGTGGTTCCCGCACCGGCAGAGCTCGGTGCGGCCGAGGATCTGGATATGCCCGATGTCGCCGGCCGCGCCCTGGGCGCCGCGGTGCAGACGGCCGCCGCTGATCATGCCCGCACCGATGCCAGTGGCAACTTTCACGAACAGCAGGTCGTCGACGTCCGGGTACGCCGTCGCGTGCTCGCCGAGCGCCATGATGTTCACGTCGTTGTCGACCAGCACCGGTCCCGGGAGCTCGCGGCCGAGCCGGCCGACGACATCGTACGAATCCCAGCCGGGCATGATCGGCGGATGGTTGGGCCGTCCGGTGCTGTGCTCGACCGGACCGGGCAGCCCGACGCCGGTGCCGGCCAGGTCGGCGGGGGAGCGGCCGGCCTCCCGGAGCAGCGCGAGGCCGGCGCGGGCGACGGCGGCGAGGACGACTTCCGGACCCTCGTCGATCCGCAGCGGCGTCGTCGAGCGGTGCAGGATCTCGCCGGTCAGGTCGGTGAGGGCGACCGACAGGTGCGTCGCGCCGATGTCCGCGGCCAGCACGAGCCGCGCCGTCGGGTTGAACCGGAAGCGGGCCGGCGGCCGTCCGCCGGTCGACGCCGCCTCCCCGGACGGTACGACGAGCCCCGCCGCGAGCAGCTCCTCGATCCGGCCGGTGACCGTCGACCGGGCCAGACCGCTGAGCTCGATCAGCTCGGCCCGAGTCCGCGGCTGCCCGTCGAGCAGTAACCGCAGTACCTGGTCCGTCGTCGCCAGATCGCTCATCACCGGACTTTCGTCGTGCTGGTCGTGGACTTTTGCTTGACAGGATTCAAAAGGGTCCCATAGCGTCCTTCGACGTGTCCACCAACGCGCGAAAGCTCAAGGTCGGGATCGTCGGCGGCGGCTTCATGGGCCAGGTGCACGGTCGCGCCGCGCTGGTTTCCGGCGCCACGGTCGTCGGTGCTGTCGGATCGTCACCGGCGCGAGCCGAGGCAGCGGCCGAGGCGACCGGCGCCGAGCGCGGGTTCGCGACGCTCGACGAGCTGCTGGCCGCCGACGTCGACCTGGTCCACGTCTGTACGCCGAACAACACGCACCGCGAGGTCACGCTGAAGGCCTTCGAAGCCGGTAAGCACGTGGTCTGCGAGAAGCCGCTCGCCACCTCGGTGCAGGACGCCGCCGGGCTGTCGGCCGCGGCGCAGGAGGCGGGCCTGGTCGGCGCCGTGCCGTTCGTGTACCGCTACCACCCGATGGTCCGCGAGCTGCGGACCCGGATCGCCGCGGGCGACGCCGGGGTGATCACCAGCCTGCACGGCTCGTACCTGCAGGACTGGCTCGCCGGGGCCGACGACCAGAACTGGCGCGTGGACGACACCACCGGCGGTCCGTCGCGGACCTTCGCCGACATCGGATCGCATTGGTGTGACCTGACCGAGTTCGTCACGGGCGACCGGATCGCCGCGATCAGTGCCCAGCTGCGGACCGTCCGCGCGCAACGTGGCGGCGTCGAGGTAAGGACCGAGGACCTGGCCACGGCGCAGTTCCGGACCGAGGCCGGCGTGGTCGGCACGATCGTGGTCAGCCAGGTCGCCGCCGGCCGCAAGAACCGGCTGTACCTCGAGGTGTCCGGCACCGAGTCGAGCTTCGGTTTCGACCAGGAGGACCCGGACCGGCTGTGGGTCGGCCGCCGGGACGCCTCGCAGGTGCTGACCCGCGATCCCGAGACGCTCAGCCCGCCGGCCGCGCGGGTGAACCGGCTGCCGGCCGGGCACGCTCAGGGGTACCAGGACGCGTTCGACTCGTTCGTCGCCGACAGCTATGCCGCCGTGCTCGGGGACCACCCGGACGGCCTGCCCGATTTCGCCGCCGGCGCGCGGTCGGCACGCGTGGTCGACGCCGTGCTGCGCTCGGCGGCCGCCGACGCTGCCTGGGTCACCGTCGAGAACTGAGCCGAGAACTGAGCCGACAACCAGTCGAGAACCCCAAGAACTAGGAGCCCGTGAGATGCCTCGTCCGATCACACTCTTCACCGGTCAGTGGGCCGATCTGCCGTTCGAGGAGGTCTGCCAGTTCGCGTCCGAGGCCGGGTACGACGGCGTCGAGATCGCCTGCTCGGGTGACCACTTCGACGTCCAGCAGGCGGTCGACGACGACTCCTACGTCCAGGGCCGCAAGGACATCCTGGCGAAGTACAACCTGCAGGTCTTCGCGATCTCCAACCACCTGGTGGGGCAGGCGGTCTGCGACGACCCGATCGACTTCCGGCACCAGGCGATCGTGCCGTCCCGGATCTGGGGCGACGGTGACGCCGAGGGTGTGCGGCAGCGGGCCGCCGAGGACCTGAAGAACACCGCGCGGGCCGCTGCGAAGCTCGGCGTACAGACCGTCGTCGGCTTCACCGGCTCGTCGATCTGGCAGTACGTCGCGATGTTCCCGCCGGTGCCCGCGGAGCGGATCGAGGCCGGGTACCAGGACTTCGCCGACCGCTGGAACCCGATCCTCGACGTGTTCGACGCCGAGGGCGTCCGGTTCGCGCACGAGGTGCACCCGTCGGAGATCGCCTACGACTACTGGACCACCACGTTCGCCCTGGAGGCGATCGGTCACCGCGAGGCGTTCGGCCTGAACTGGGACCCGTCGCACATGGTCTGGCAGGACATCGACCCGGTCGCCTTCCTGTGGGACTTCAAGGACCGGATCTACCACGTGGACTGCAAGGACACCAAGATGCGGGTCGGCGGCGGGCGGAACGGCCGGCTCGGCTCACACCTGCCGTGGGCAGACCCGCGCCGCGGCTGGGACTTCTACTCCACCGGTCACGGCGACGTGAACTGGGAGGACTGCTTCCGGGTACTGAACTCGATCGGCTACGACGGCCCGATCTCGGTCGAGTGGGAGGACGCCGGCATGGACCGCAAGGTCGGCGCGGCGGAGGCGGTCAACGTCATCCGTGCTCTGGCCTTCGACAAGCCGGAAGCAGCCTTCGACTCGGCCTTCGCCACCGACAAGTAGCCGACAAGTAGCCGCGGCTGGGAAACTTTGTGCCACGAGGTGGCACCTTGTTTCCCAGGCCTGTCAGGCCGGCCGGGTGTCCCGGCCGGCCACGAAGCCGAGCGCGACCTGGACCGCGGCGAGCGTGGCGAACACGCTCAACGTCGTCCGCCAGCCGCCGGTGACCTGGGTCAGGTAGCCGGCGACCACCGGACCGGTTGCGGCCAGCGTGTAGCCGACCGCCTGCGCCATGCCGGACAGTTGCGTGGTCTCGTGGTGCCCGCGACCGCGGATGCTGATCAGCGAGAGCGCGGCGACCAGCCCGGCGCCCTGCCCGAGCCCGCCGACGATCGCCCAGACCAGAGCGAGTTGCGGCACCAGCAGCAGACCGAGCAGCGCGAGCAGGATCGGCGTACTCGCGGTCATCAGACCGGCGCGCTGGTTGGTGGGGTGCTTCAGCAGCAAGGGGATGCTCAGACCGCCGATCAGCCCGAACACCTGGAACAGGAACAGGTGTACGCCGGTCGAGCGCTCGGTGACGCCGCCTGTGGTGATCTCGATAGTGGGCAGCCAGTTCACGAACAGGTAGAAGCTGGTGGACTGCAGACCCATGAAGCCGGTGACCAGCCACGCCATCGGCTGCCGCCAGACGCTCACCGGGGGAGCGCCCTCCTCGCCGGCAGTTGACGGCATCGGCTCCGGCGACAGCGTCCGGGGCAGCCAGACCACGGCCACGAGTACGGCGAGACCGCCCCACACCGCCAGCGACAGGCGCCAGTCGACCGCGTCCGCGATCGGTACGGCGAGCACCGAGGCGATCGCCGCGCCGCCGGTGATGAACGCCGTGTAGACGCCAGTGGCGCGGGAGACGTTGCCGGCGTAGTCCCGCTTGATGATGACGGGCACCAGCACGTTGCCGACCGCGATCGCCGCACCGACGACCGCCGTACCGATCCAGAGACCGGCGGAACCGGAGTACGGGCGCAGCGCGCTGCTGGCTGCCAGCACGAGCAGCGAGACGAACACCGCCCGCTCCATGCCGAACCGGCGAGCCGCGAGGTGGACCAGCGGAGAGGCAACCGCGAAGGCGAGCAGCGGGAGAGTGCCGAGCAGACCCTGCGCGGCCTCACCGAGATGCAGATCCTGCCCGATCCGCGGCAGCACCGGACCGACGGCGGTCAGTGCCGGCCGCAAGCTCAGCGCCACCACGAAGGCGGTTGCTGTGATCAGCGACGACCGCTCCCGAGTCATTGGTTCGGCCACCACCGCCACGACACACCTCTCCCAGGCTTCTCTGCAGATGTCCTACATTTATATACTGTACGCGACCCGGCAGAGGAGGTCGTCGGTGGTGTCATTGAACGGACCGGTGCGGCAGGTGCCGCTCGTCCTGCAGGTCTCGGAGCAGTTCCGGGCCCAGATCGAGAGTGGCGCCTGGCCGCGCGGCTCCCGGATCCCGGGCGAGAACCAGCTCGCGACCGAGTTGGGCGTCAGTCGCGGGACCGTGCGGGAGGCCTTGCGGTCACTGAGTCTGACGGGGCTGCTGGAGCCGCGGGTCGGCGACGGCACCTATGTGCGGGCGACGAACGAGATCAGCGGCGTACTGGTCCGGGACGACCTCTCGGCATCGCTGACACATGTGCTCGACGCTCGCGCCGGCATCGAGGCCGCGGCCGCGCGTCTGGCCGCGCAGCATCCGGATGCGGAGAGTATCGCGGCTCTGTCGGAGGTGCTGGAGCGTCGCGCTGCCGCGTTGGAGTCGGGAGACATGGATGAGTTCGTGGCTGTCGACACGGACTTCCACCGCGGCGTCGTCGTCGCCAGCGGGAACCCACTGCTGCTGCGGCTGTACGACGCGATCGCGGAGGTGCTCGCCGAGTCGATCCACCAGACCGCGTCGATCCCCGAGGACCATCGGATCCTGGACGCGCACGTGGTGGTGCTCGAGGCGATCCGCGCCGGTGATCCCGAGGCCGCGAGTCAGGCGTCGTACGCGCTGATCGAGACGATCAAGCAGTCGCCTTCGGCCAGCAGTATCTGAGGCACTTCGGGGTGCCGTTGAGGCGGCGCGGTTCGCCACCCGGCGGCGGGACGTGCTTGCTGTCCTGGCGGATGCCGCCGCGCGCCTCGTAGAACGCCTGTGCGGCGGTGTTCTGTTCGAGCACCCACAGGAAGTAGCCGTCCGGTGCGGCCTCGCCTGTCCGGGCGAGCAGTTGCGTGCCGATGCCCTGGCGTTTCAGCGGCGCGCGGACGTGCAGGTTGTCGACGAGCGCACCCCACCGCGGGTCGGCGCCGAAGACGAGGTGGGCGAGTCCGACGAGCTGTCCGTCGTACTCCGCCAGTGTCGTCAGCGTGCCCTCCCGCGCGGCGAGCCGCTTCGCCCACATCGCGCCGAGGTACTCCGAACACTCGCCATCGAGGAACGAATCGGCGTACGCACCCCGGTAGTGCCGCCGCCAGCTGTCCCCATGCAGCTCGGCGACCGCGGCCGCATCGCCGGCCCCAGCCTGTCGGAACCGCAGCTCAGAAGTCACCCCACGATTCGTATCATCGCCGGCATCGCCCGCCCGGTCCTGTCCGCCAGCTGATCAGAGCGGCCGCAGCGGACACCCAGTCCCGATGCGCTCGCTCAGGTCGGCCCGCAGTACCGCCAGCTCGGCCATCCGCTCGTCGACGACGTGCAGCTTGTCAGCGAGCAACGCGGACAGGGCTGCTGCGGAGTCCGGGGCATGGCGCAGCTTCTCGCCGTGCTTGCCGATCTCAGCCAGCGAGAACCCCAGCACCTGCGCGGTCCGCACGTAGTGCAACCAAGTCACCATCTCGGGCCCGAAATCCCGGTATCCGTTCGGTAGCCGCTCGCCCTCGACCAGCCCGATCTTCTCGTAGAAGCGGATGCTGTCCTTAGACAGCTTCGTCTGCGCCTGTTCCGAACCCTGCCGGTGCACGGTCTGTACGACGGCGTTGCGCGCGGACTGTTCGCGACCTGGCAGTCCTACGCGCTGCTGCACGGCGCCAGCCGGATCCTGATCGCGTTCCTGGTGGTCGAGGTCAGCTTTGCAGGCCTGGAGCTCCTGCCCTGGTTGCGGGGCTGGTCGCGAGGACTCGGGCGAACACCGCGATTCCGACCGCGAGAGCGGTGACGACGAGGAACGAGACGGTGAGGCTGCTGGCCTGGGCGATGCCGCCGATGATGGACGGGGCGACCAGGCCGGAGGCGTAGGTGATGGTGGCGACGCCGGCGATCGCCTGGCTGGCGTTGGAGCCGGTGCGGCCGGCGGCGGCGAACGCGAGCGGTACGACGACGGCGATGCCGATGCCGATCAGCCCGAAGCCGATCATCGCGACGGCCGGCGCCGGCGCGACCACCACGAGCAGCCCACCGAGCGTCGCGACCGCTCCACTCCACCGGACCGTCCGTACGGCGCCGAATCGGTCGACGATCGCGTCGCCGGTGAGGCGGGCGACCGTCATCGTCAGCGCGAACCCCGTGGTCGCCCCCGCAGCCACCGCGGCCGAACTGTCGAGGATGTCGCGCAGGTAGACGGCCGACCAGTCCAGGCTGGCCCCCTCGGCGAAGACCGCGCAGAACCCGACGGCGCCGATCAGCAGCGCCGACTTCGGCGGCAGCGCGAACCGCGCCGGCGGCTCCTCATCCTCGTCGGGGTGGATGTTCAGCACGAACTGACACACCACCACACCGACCAGCGTCAGCACGACAGCCGCGATCGCGTGATGGACCTGCGCGCTCAGCTCGGCGTGCGCCGCGACGGTTCCGACCGCGGATCCGATCAGCGCACCCGCACTCCAGAGCCCGTGCAATCCGGACATGATCGACTTCTTCAGCCGGTGCTCCACCTCGACACCGAGCGCGTTCATCGCGACGTCGGCCATCCCGGCCGTTCCGCCGTAGATCAGCAATGCGCCGCACAGCGTCAGCAGGCCGGGCGCGAGCGACGGCAGCATCAGCGCGAGAGTCCAGAGCGCCAGCAGTCCGCGCAGTGCGTTCCGGGTGCCGAAGCGGTGGCTGACGCGAGCGGCGAGCGGCATCATCAGCGCCGCGCCGAGCGCCGGAAAGGCGAGGGCCAGGCCGAGCTGCCCGGCGGACACCCCCGCGTGCTCCTGGATCCAGGGCACCCGGGTCGCGAACGACCCGGTGACCGATCCGTGCACGCAGAAGACCGCGGCGACGGCGTACCGCGACCGCTTGACGAGTGTGGTGTCTTCAGTCACAAGTAAACAAGCTATCTGTTTGAACGATCAGGCAGATGGTAGTTTTTTGCGCGTGAGGAGCGCGGAACGGCATCAAGTGATCGTAGAACGACTACGCGTCGTCGACAGAGTCTCCGTCCAGGAACTGGTCGAGGCCACCGAGGCGTCGGACATGACGGTCCGCCGCGATCTCGACTTCCTCGCTGCCCAGGGTGTCCTGAAGCGGGTGCACGGTGGCGCGGTGTCCGCGATGCCGTCCGGTCTCGAACCGCCGTACTCGCTGCGCGCGCAGGCCGCCACCGCGGCCAAGCAGGCGATCGCGAAAGCCGCCGTCGAACACCTCCGCGACGGCGAGACGATCGTCCTCGACAGCGGTACGACGGCACTCGAGACCGCGAAGCTCCTGCGCGAGCGTGCGATGACGGTGATGCCGCTCTCGCTGCAGGTCGCGCACGAACTGGCCGACGCGCCGCGGATCCGGCTGCTGATGCCGGGCGGCGAGGCACGCAAGGGCGAGCTCTCGCTGGTCGGCCCGCTGACCGTCGCCTCCCTGCGGGCGCTGCGCTTCGATGCCGCGGTCCTCAGTCCTTGTGCTTTCAGCCTGGACGCGGGCCTCACCGCGTTCGACCTGGGGGACGCGGAGGTCAAGCAGGAGGCGATGAACGTCGCCACCCGGACCATCGTGCTCGCCGACGGCGCCAAGTGGGACCGCGCCGCCCTGGCCTATGTCTGCCCCGCGGACCGGCCCGACCTGATCATCACCGACGACTCTTCCCCCGAGGACCAACGAACCATGCTCACCCAACGCGGCGTACTGGTAGAGGTCGCCTCTTGAGCGCCACCGAAGTCCGTCAATCCGCCCCGCCCCGCGCTGCGCGTGTCGCCACCTGGTTGTACTTCGGGCTGAACGGCTTCGCGGTCGGTATGTGGGTCGTCCACATCCCCAGCATCGAGCAGGCGACCGGCATCACGCACAGCACGCTGGGGCTGCTGCTCCTCGTGCTCGGCGGCGCCGCGTTCATCGGTATGCAGGTCGCCGGCCCGCTGGTCGACAAGATCGGCCAGCGCCGGCTCGTGCCCGCCGCGGGCATCCTGCTCGGGCTCGCGCTCGCCGGCCCCGGCCTGGCCAACAGTTGGTGGACGCTCGGGCTCGCCTTGATCTTCGTCGGCTTCGGCAACGGTTCGATCGACGTCGGGATGAACGCGCAGGCCGTCGTGGTCGAGCGCGGGTACCCGCGTCCGATCATGGCCGCCTTCCATGCCATGTGGTCGATCGGCGGCGCGATCGCGGCCGTCATCGGTGCGGCCACGCTGAAGGCCGGCGTACCGACCGAGGTCACGCTCGCGCTGTCCGGTGTGGTCTGCGTCGTGCTGTCGCTGATCGCCAGCCGGTTCTTGCTGGAGGCAACGGTCGAGGAGCACGACGAGCCGGAGGCCGAGCGGAGCAAGCCGCCCGCGAAGCTGGTCTGGGCGCTCGGCGCGCTCGCGTTCGGCCTGATGCTGTCCGAGGGTGTCGCCAACGACTGGGCCGCGCTGCACTTCCGCGACATCCTGGACACCTCGGTCAGTACGGCGGCCTACGCGTACGGCGCGTTCGCGGTCGCGATGACCGTCGGGCGGTTCCTCACCGACCGGGTCGCGGCCGTCGTCGGTCCGGCGGCGATCGTGCGCTGGGGCGCCGCGATGGCCGCGGTCGGGCTGACGCTGGTGATCGTCGTGCCGTGGGTGCCCGTCGCCCTGGTCGGCTGGGCGATCTTCGGGCTCGGACTCGCGGGCGGCGTACCGCAGCTGTTCACCGCCGCCGGCAACCTCGACCCGCGCTCGTCCGGCGCGCTGATGGCCCGCGTCGTCGGCCTCGGGTACGTCGGCCTGCTCGCGGGCCCCGCGCTGATCGGTGGACTGGCGCACTGGATGCCGCTGAACATCGCGTTCATCCTGCCCGTCGTCCTGTGTGTGCTGACGTTCCTCGGCGGGCCGGTGCTCAAGAAGTCGCGCTGAGCGCCTGCTCCAGATCGGCCCACAGGTCGTCGGGGTGCTCGATCCCGACGGACAATCGGATCAGGTCCTCGGGGATCGTCGGGACCTCGATCGGCCAGCGGCGGCGGCGCTCGAGCATCGACTCGACGCCGCCCAGGCTGGTCGCGTGCACCCACAGCTCGGTGCACTCGCAAACCCGCTGCGCACCCGCGGCGTCGCCGCCGAGCTCGAAGGCGAGGATCGCGCCGAAGCCGGACATCTGCGCGGCCGCGCGCTCGTGGCCCGGGTCGTCCGGCAGGCCTGGGTAGCGGACCTTGCTGACCCGCGGGTGCGCGAGCAGGCGCTCGGCGAGGAATGCCGCGTTCGACTGCGCGCGCTCGAGCCGGAGCGCGAGTGTGCGCAGGCCGCGGAGCGCGAGCCAGGCCTCCATGGGGCCGGGGATCGCGCCGAGACTGCGGCGGCGCAGCTCGATCGCCGGCCACAGCTCGTCGTCGGCGGTGATGACCGCACCCAGGACGACGTCCGAGTGGCCGGAGATGAACTTGGTGGCCGAGTGCATCACGACGTCAGCACCGAGCCGGAGCGGTTGCTGGAGCAGGGGAGTCGCGAACGTGTTGTCGACCACCACGGTCGCGCCGGCCGCACGCCCGGCCGCGGCCAGCGCCGGAATGTCGGCGACCTCCATCGCGGGGTTGGTCGGCGACTCGATCCAGAGCATGTCGGCGCCGGCGACTGCCTGCACGACGGCCGCGGTGTCCGCGACGTTCACCCGCTCGACCTTGAGCCGGCCCGTCGCGGCCTGCTGATCGAACAGCGCGAGTACGCCGGAATACGCGTGCTGCGGCGCGACGACCCGGCCGCCGACCGGGATCAGGTCCGCGATCGCCGCCACGGCCGCCATCCCGGACGCGAAGGTCAGGGCGCGACCGCCTTCGAGTTGGCCGAGGGTGTCCTCGAGCGCGGTCCACGCGTCGTTCCCGAACCGTCCGTACCCGCGGTCCCCACCGGCGACGTACGTCGAGCTGAAGATCGGGGAGTTGCCGACCGGTGCGTCCGCGACCCGCTCGGGCCGACCGGAGTGGACGACGACGGTGGACGGGTCGAGGTCAGGACTCATGGCTGGAATTGTCGCTGACGCCGTCCGGAGCGACCGGCAGGGGGATGCCCCCGGTGCTGAGCAGATCCATGGCCTGCCGGGCGAGCGGCTGCGCGGCGGTGGTGCCGGGCGTCTCGACCCAGACCCGGACGACCGTCTCGATGATGTTCATCGCGATCCCGGCGGACAGCGCGGCGACGAACTCGGACTGACCGTCGGCCGGCAGCCGCAGCGTCAGTTCGTCGGCGAGGTCGGTGCGGAAACGCCAGATCAGCTCGTTCAGATGCGCGCTGACCGACCCGGTCTGCTCGGCCAGCTCGAAGACCGCACGGACCCGGCCCGGGTTGCTCTCCAGTTGGTCGAGGACCCGTTCGATGACCGCGCGCAGGCCGTCCGGCAGTTCGAGTTCGGGCTGCTCGCGGAACCAGTTCACGGCCTCGGCGAGGCAGTCGTCGACGAACTCGAGGACCAGCGTCTCCTTGGTCGGGAAGTACCGGTAGAGCGTGCTCGGCCCGACCTCGGCCGCCGCCGCGATCTGCTCGACCGTGGTCCGGCCGAAGCCGTTGTCGTTGAACAGCTCGAACGCCTTGTCCGCGATCAGCCGGCGGGTCCGCTCCCGCTTCACTTCGCGCAGTCCCATGGCCAGGCAGGGTACCGCCTCTCCGACTCGCCGGGAGCTGCTTCTGATCGGCAGTTTCAGCCATATGGTAGTCACTACCGTTTCGAGCGAGAGGCGTGCGATGACCGAGAGCTTCCCTGTCGGCCGGCCGGCCGGGTGTCCCTTCGACCCGGCGCGGGAGTACGCCGCGTTCCGCCGTACCGACGCTCCGACGAAGGTGTCCACACCGGCAGGTGTCGACGCGTACGTCGTGAGCCGGTACGACGACGTACGCGAGGTGCTGCGGGACGGCCGGCTGAGTTCGCGGTCGGCGCCGTCGGAGCACGTCGTACCGGATGCGGATCTGGAGCGGGAGGTCGACTCGGGCTCGATCCTGCAGGTCGACGGTGCGGCCCACAAACGGCTGCGGCGGATGCTGGCGGGGGAGTTCGCGGTGAAGCGGATGGAGGCATTGCGGCCGCGGGTCGCGGCGATCATCGAGGAACGGCTGGACGCGATGCTCGCTACTGGCGGACCCGTGGACCTGGTACAGGAGTTCGCGCTGCCGATCCCGTCGCTGGTGATCTGCGAGCTGCTGGGTGTCCCGTACGAGGACCGCGCCGAGTTCCAAGCGCGGAGCGCGGTGCTGGTGCGAGTGGACGGCGATCCGGACGAGCAGATGCGGGTCAGTGACGAGTTCAACCAGTACATGGTCGAGCTGGTGCTGGCGAAGCAGGCTCGGCGCGAGGACGACCTGCTGTCGCGGCTCATCACCCGCGGCGAGGAACTCGGTACGCCGTTGAGTCTGCCGGAGCTGGTGTCGATCGGAGTCACGCTGCTCGTCGCGGGCCATGAGACGACGGCGAACATGATCGCGCTCAGCACGCTCGCGCTGCTGCGGAACCCGGCGCAGTTGGAGGCGTTGCGGACCGATCCGGCGCTGGCGCCCGCCGCGGTGGAGGAGTTGTTGCGCTACCTGTCGGTGGTGCATTTCGGTCTGTTCCGGCACGTGACGGCCGACGTACCCGTGGGTGCGTCGACGATCGGCGCGGGGGAGTACCTGATCGTGGCGCTGTCCTCGGCGAACCGGGACGAGCGGGTGTTCCCGGATCCGGATCGGCTCGACGTCACCCGCGAAGGCGCGGCGCATGTCGCGTTCGGGTTCGGGCCGCACCAGTGCCTCGGGCAGCAGTTGGCGCGGCTCGAGCTGCAGGAGGTCTTCACCCGGTTGTACACGCGCATTCCGACGCTGCGACTCGCCGTACCGTTCGAGGAAATCAATTACAGAGACAACACGCTCGTGTACGGAGTGACAGCGTTGCCAGTCAGTTGGGACGAGCAGATCTGAAGAGCTCTTAACCGAACCCAGGTCGGAACCTGATCTCCGGGCCGCTACAGTCGAGCCGGTGAGTGAGTACTCGGAAGAACAGCGCAAACCCCGTGTCGCAGTCGTCTTCGGCGGCCGGTCGAGCGAGCACGCCATCTCCTGCGTGACCGCGGCCAACGTGCTGCAGGTCATCGACCGGGACAAGTACGACGTGGTCCCGGTCGGCATCAGCACCAGCGGGCACTGGGTGCTGGAAAGCGGTGATCCCGATCGGTTGTCGATCACCGACGGCAAGCTTCCCGAGGTCGACGTGACGGCGCTGCCGGTGCTGTTCGGCGCGAACCGGGAGCTCGTGGTCAGCGAGCCCGAGCAGGTCCCGAGCACGCTCGGCACGGTCGACGTGGTGTTCCCGCTGCTGCACGGCCCGTGGGGCGAGGACGGCACCATCCAGGGCCTGCTCGAGATGTCCGACATCCGCTATGTCGGCTCCGGAGTGCTCGCCAGCGCGGTCGGCATGGACAAGCACTACATGAAGGTCGTGTTCCAGGGTGCCGGGCTGGACGTCACACCGTACGTCGTGATCCGGGACCGGGACTGGCAGCAGGACCCGGACGCGTGCCGCGCCGCGGTCGACAAGCTCGGCTACCCGGTGTTCGTGAAGCCGTGCCGTGGCGGGTCGAGCCTCGGTATCAGCAAGGTGAACAGCCTGGACGAGCTCGACGACGCGATCGTCGAGGCTCGGGCGCACGACCCCAAGGTGATCGTCGAGGCGTCCGCGAAGAACCCGCGGGAGATCGAGGTCGGCGTCCTCGGCGGCCTGAACGGCGGCAGGCCCGAGGTCAGCGTCTGCGGCGAGATCGCGGTCTCCGGCGGCGGGCACGACTTCTACGACTTCGAGACCAAGTACCTGCCGGAAGGCGAGGAGTACACCGCGCTGTCGGTGCCGGCCGAGCTGCCGGAGGAGATCGTCGCCGAGGTCCGCGCGAAGGCGCTGACCGCTTTCGACGCGATCGACGCCGAAGGGCTGGCGCGGGTCGACTTCTTCCTGGACGAGGACAACCGGGTCGTGATCAACGAGATCAACACGATGCCCGGGTTCACGCCGACGAGCATGTTCCCGCGGCTGTGGGCGGCCTCCGGCAAGGACTACCCGGCGCTCGTCGAGCACCTGTTGCAGCTCGCGATGACGCGTCCGACCGGTCTGCGCTGAAGTCTCCGCATGACCCTGGTTGCGACGCAGTACGGACCGGTCCGGGGGAGCGGCGACGACGTACTCGCCTTCAAGGGCATCCCGTACGCCGCGCCACCCGTCGGACCGAACCGCTTCCAGCCGCCGCAACCTGTTGAGCCTTGGACCGCGCCGCGGGACGCGATGAGGTACGGGGCGACGGCGCCGCAGAGCGAGGCGGTCAGTGAACTCATCGCCCGGACGATCATTTCGGGCGACGACTACCTGAACCTGAACGTCTGGACACCGGCACTGACCGGGAACGCACCCGTCATGGTCTTCATCCATGGCGGGTCGTTCGTCAGCGGCGCCGGTTCGCTGTCCCTGTACGACGGCACGCGGTTCGCCCGCGACGGTGTCGTACTCGTGACGATCAACTACCGGCTCGGGGCGGACGGCTTCCTGTGGTTCGGGGACGGTACGCCGAATCTCGGGCTGCTGGATCAGATCGCGGCGCTGACCTGGGTCCGCGACAACATCGCCGGCTTCGGCGGCGACCCGGACAACGTGACCGTGTTCGGCGAGTCGGCCGGTGCGATGAGCGTCTGCACGCTGCTCGCGATGCCGGCCGCCGAGGGACTGTTCCGTCGGGCGATCGCGGAGTCCGGCGCGGGTCACAACACGATCGGGGCGTCGACGGCGCAGGCGGTCGGCAGGCGGCTGGCTGCGGCGTTGGGTACGGCGCCGACGCGTGAGGCGATTGCCGCCGTACCCGTCCCGCAGTTGATCGCGGCGCAGGATCAGCTCGGTCAGCAGGTGATGGCGAAGGCGCGTCGCAAGGAGTGGGGTGATGTTGCGCGCACTCTGCTGCCGTTCAGCCCGGTGGTCGACGGGGTGCAGCTGCCTGCGGCGCCGATCGATTGCCTGCGGGCGGGGGCTGCCGCGGATGTCGATGTGTTGATCGGGACGAACAGCGAGGAAGCGCGGCTGTTCCTGGTTCCGACCGGGGTCGGCGCGAAGTTCAGTACGCCGCTGCTCTACGCGGCCGCCGCGCTGCGGTTCGGTCTCCCCGTGAACGGCGTACGTCGGTATCGCGCCAACCGGCCCGGTGCGACGCCGGGGGATGTGCTGGCCGCGGTGATGACGGATTCGTACTACCGCATCCCGGCGATCCGGCTGGCGGAGGCCCACAGCGGGACGTACCTGTACGAGTTCGGCTGGCGGTCGCCGGCGTGCGGCGGGACGCTAGGGGCTTGTCACGCGCTCGAGTTGGCCTTCGTCTTCGACAACCTCGACGACCCCACCGCGGCCGCGATGCTCGGCTCCGCGCCCCCACAACACCTCGCCGACCTCGTCCACCGGACGTGGGTCACTTTCGCCAGAACCGGCAATCCCGGCTGGGCGCCGTACACCCCCGACAACCGCCTGAGCCGCCACTTCGCCACCGCCTCCGGCACCACCACCAACGACCGCCCCGACGAACGCACCGTCTGGCCCACCTAGCCCTGACCCCACCCCGCCCAGCACCACAGCCCCAGCCCGCACCAATTCCTCCCAACCTGCAACCCCACCCCCCACGCGCGCGCCTGATCGCCGCACGCACGCTTTCCGCACGCACGCTTTCCGCACGCACGCTTTCCGCACGCACGCCTGCCGCACGCACGCCTGCCACCCGCACGCCTGCCGCACGCACGCCTGCCACCCGCACGCCTGCCACCCGCACGCCTGCCACCCGCACGCCTGCCACCCGCACGCCTGCCGCACGCACGCTCTCCGCACCAGCGCCCACCTCCCGCTCCGCGTGCTCCGCAGCGCTGATCCCGGCCCCGCAGCCCACCCCCGCTCGTACGCCCACGCCTGGCTGCCGCACAACCACACCGCGCCCGCTCCCGCGCGCCCGCTCAAGCCCCCCGCTCCCGCCTTCACTCCACGCGAGGGGATAACCCCTGGCGTTGGGGGTTCTTCCCTCGCACACCAACAGAGAACCCCTTGCAGGAGGGGTTATCCCTCGTGTGGGGGCCACGTGCACCTCGCCCGTCGTGCAGACCCCGCGCCTCGGCCGTCGTGCGGACCTCCCCGCGCGCCCGCTCCCGCGCCCGCTCCGGCGCGCACTCCCGCGCGCCCGCTCCCGCGCGCCCGCTCCGGCGCCCGCTTCCGCGCGCACTCCCGCGCGCCCGCTCCTGTGCGCACTCCCGCGCGTCCGCCTCCGGCGTCCGCTCCCGCGCCGCGCTGTCGATCCTCGTGAGTTGCGCTGGAGCTGAGAGAGGGCTCACCCCACGCGAGGGGCTAACCCGTGGCGTTGGGGGTTCTTCCATCGCATACCAGCAGATAACCCCTTGCAGGAGGGGTTATCCCCTCGTGTGGGGCCACGTGCGCCTCGGTCGTCTTGCGGACCCCCGCGCGCACTGGACGCCCATCGCTGATTCGCCCGAGCACCTTGGGGAGGATTGCCCGCCCAATCCAGGCACCAATCCTCCCCAACCCGCGGTCTGCGCGGGCTTCGCGTGTGGCGTGCTGCGTGGGCTGCTCGAGGGCGCGTCCTGCGAGTGCTGACCGGGGTCGCGGCGCGGTGCCGGCCGCGCCGGGCAGCCTGCGTCGCGTTCGCGCGGCGTTCTCATCGCGTGGGTGTGCGTTCAGAATCCGGCGTACGGACCGGTGTTCAGAATCCGGCGTAGGGGCCGGCGTGTGAGTGTGCCTGCGGGCTACAGGTTGTTGGCGCGGGCGTGGAGGTAGCGCTGCTGGGGGACGCTGGTGGTTTGGGTGGCTGCTTGTTCGTAGGCGGCGCGGGCTCCTGCTCGGTCGCCGGACCGCTCCAGGAGGTGCGCTCGCACGGCCGCCAACCGGTGGTCCTTCGCGAGGCGGTCGTCGTTCTCGATGGTCCGAAGCAATTGGAGGCCCTCGGCCGGACCTCGGGCCATGGCGACCGCGACCACGTGGTTGAGGCTGACCATCGGGTTGTCGGTGAGTTGCAGCAGCACCTCGTACAGCGCGACGATCTGTGGCCAGTCGGTCTCGTCCGCCGACGGTGACTCGTCGTGTACCGCGGCGATCGCGGCCTGCAGCTGATACGGCCCCACCGGCCCGCGAGGCAGCGTCGCGGTGATCAGGTCGACGCCTTCGCGGATCAGCTCCGGGATCCACAGCGACCGGTCCTGCTCCGCCATCGGCACCAGCTCGCCGAACGGACCGGTCCGCGCCGGCCGCCGGGCGTCGGTCAGCAGTAGTAACGCGAGCAGCCCGGCCACCTCGGCGTCATCCGGCAGCAATCGGTGCAGCATCCGCGCCATCCGGATCCCCTCGGCCGCCAACTCGACACGTTGCAGGCTTGGGCCCGTCGTACTGGCGTACCCCTCGTTGAAGATCAGGTACACCACTTTGAGGACCGCATCCAGCCGCTCCTCCCGGTCGACCGGCAGCGTGAACCGCGCGCCGCTCTCCTTCACGCTCGCCTTCGCCCGGGTGATCCGTCGCGTCATGGTTGCCTCCGGCACCAGGAACGCGCGGGCGATCTCGGTCGTCGTCAGACCACCGACCGCCCGCAGCGTCAACGCGATCTGCGACGCCGGCGACAGCGACGGGTGACAGCACAGGAACAGCAGCACCAGCGTGTCGTCGACGTCCCCGACCGGCTCACCGAGCCACTCGTGCACCGCCCACTGCGCGACCCGGTCCTCCCGCTGCTGACGGGCCTGTTCGCGCCGGAGCAGGTCCGTCAGCCGCCGAGAAGCCACCGTGATCAGCCAGCCCCGCGGGCTATCCGGTACGCCGTCCTTCGGCCACTGCCGCGTCGCCGCGAGCAGCGCCTCCTGAACCGCGTCCTCGGCCGTGTCGAAGTGCCCGTACCGGCGAACAAGCGCCCCAAGCACCTGCGGCACCAACGGCCGCAACACCTCCTCGAGCTCGAAACCGCCGGTCATGAGGACGCGCCGCAGGTCTGCTCACGCACATCACGCGAGCCCCGGGCAGAGCACTCGTCGTGCCCGACCCGATCAAGGCCGCCGGCCATACCCCCGCCGCCACTTCCCCAGCACTCGAGCCCAGCCCCACGACCCCAGCCCACCGAAGCTGTCCCGCGCCGCCCGAGCCCAGCCGCACCGCCCCAGCCCACCGAAGCTGTCCCGCGCCGCCCGAGCCCAGCCGCACCGCCCCACTGCACCGGAGTTGTCCAGTGCGGGCCGAGGTCGGGTGCGTTGACTCGGCACATTGCGGGCTGTGGCGAGGGCATCGTGGTTAGTCCGTCAGGTCGTCGCGGCCCTCGACGAGGGGGCGGACGTCGGCGTAGGCCGTGGCGCGGACGGACTCGGGGGCAGGGGTGTCCGCCAGTCGGGCAGCGATCTCGGTGGCTCGGTCGAAGGACTCGCACTCGACGATCCAGTACCCCGCGAGCACCTCCTGGGTCTCCGCGTACGGCCCGTCGGTGACCACGGACTGCCCGTCCTTCGACCCGAGCCGCCGGGTCAGCACCGGCGCCGCCAGCGCGCGGGTCTCGACCAGCTCACCCGACTCGGCCAGCTCGTTGTTGAACTTCTCCATGAACGCCCCCATCGCCGCGAAGTCCTCCGGCGCCCACGCCGGCTTCCCGGTGTCCTTCCCCGCCATCCCGTCGTAGTCCTGCTGCGACGCGTACGTCAGGATCATGTACTTCATCAGCCTCTCCCGTCATCCAGGCACCCACCGCCGGGCACCTCCACCCGAGACGTCGCCGCCCCTCCCTTCAACCGGACACGACCACGAGACGAATGTCGATCTCGTCAGGGAGTATGCCGCTGTCAGGTACAGGGCGTGACGAGTTTGTTGTGGCTGTGGACAGCGTCGGAGACGTCGGTGAGGGCGTTGGCTTCGGGGGCGTACTTGGAGGGGACCGCCATCTCCAGGTACAGCTCGCGGCCGATGGTGGTGAAGATGTAGCCGTTCTGGACCTGTTTGGCGAACCAGCCGACGCCGTTGACCTCGAAGCACTGGGACTGGGCCTCGGCCATGCCGGCCGGCGGGGTGACGCCGCAGGTGACCTCGATCGCCGGGTCGCCGTACGCGGTGGTGAGCGGGCTCTCAGGAGTCGTCTTGCGTTGCTTCTGGTCGAGGACCTTGGTCGGCAGCGCCTTGACGAGTTCGGCGCAGGCGGCAGCGACCTCGGGGGCCGGCGAGGGGACCGGTACGGGCGTGGCGCCGGGACTGCACGCGGCGACCAGGAGAACGCCGAGTGCGGCGAGCAGGATCTTGGGCATACCGGAGCGGGGTGGGTTCCCGTGGACGACGATCAGATGTGGACGACCGGGCAGGTCAGCGTGCGGGTGATGCCGGGAACGTTCTGAACCCGGGCAACCACCAGCTTGCCCAGCTCGTCGACGTTGCGGGCTTCCGCGCGGACGATCACGTCGTACGGACCGGTGACGTCCTCGGCCAGGGTGACGCCTTGGACCTCGGCGATCTGTGCCGCGACGTCGGCCGCGCGGCCGACCTCGGTCTGGATCAGGATGTAGGCCTGGACCACCACGTCGTTCTCCACTCAGTCGTCCTCAGCGGGGCTCCGGCCACAGTACTGCGAGGTGGCCGGGCGTACTCGTTGCTCCGTCACGGTACCGCCTAGACTCCGGCTAGCGATATGGGAGGTCTGTTGACGTGACGGAGACGTTGGGGAGCACCGGTGAGTTCGGCCTGATCGCGGCCGTCACCAAGGGGCTGTCCACAGGTGAGGACGTCCTGGTCGGTCCTGGTGACGACGCGGCCGTGATGGCGGTGCCGGACGGCCGGATGGTGATCACGACCGACCTGCTGGTGGAGGGCAGGCATTTCCGCCAGGACTGGTCGTCGGCGTACGACGTGGGCCGCAAAGCCGCCGCGCAGAACCTGGCGGACGTCGTGGCGATGGGTGCCCGCCCGACCGCGCTGGTGGTCGGTTTCGGCGGCCCTGCCGAGCTGCCGACCGCCTGGGCGCTGGAACTGAACCAGGGCCTCGTGGACGAATGCGAACTGGTCGAGGCCAGCATCATCGGCGGCGACACGGTCCAGTCCGACAAGATCGTGGTCTCGGTGACCGCGTTCGGCTCGCTGGACGGCCGGTCACCGGTGCTGCGGTCGGGTGCGCGTCCCGGCGACGAGGTGGCGTACGCCGGCCGGCTCGGCTGGGCCGAAGCAGGCTGGGCGGTCCTCGCTCGTGGCTTCCGCTCACCACGGGCCGTCGTCGAGGCACACCGACGCCCACAGCCGCCGTACGCCGAAGGGCCGCGCGCCGCGCTCTCCGGAGCCTCCTCGCTGTGCGACGTGAGTGACGGACTGCTGTCGGACCTCGGTCACATCGCGGCGGCGAGTCAGGTGGTCATCGACGTGCACACGAAGGCGCTCACCGTGCCCGAGCCGCTGCAGGCGGTGGCCGCGGCGACCGGTGTGGACGCGCTGAAGTTCGTGCTGACCGGCGGTGAGGACCACGCACTGGTCGGCACCTTCGAGCCCGCCGACGTACCCGAGGGCTGGACCGTCATCGGTTCGGTTGCTGAGGGCAACGAGGAACGTCCGGCCGGGACCGTGACCGTCGACGGGTCGCCGTATGCTGCGGAGACAGGTCACGCCCACTTCAGGAGTTGAGATGGCACCGCCGAGAGTTCTGACCATCGCGGGTTCCGACTCCGGTGGCGGCGCGGGGATCCAGGCGGATCTGAAGGCGATGCTGGCGAACGGCGTGCACGGCATGAGTGTGCTGACCGCGATCACCGCGCAGAACAGCCTCGGTGTCCAAGGCGCCTGGGAGCTGCCGGAGGAGCAGGTGCGCGCGCAGTTCCACAGCGTGGTCGACGACATCGGTGTCGACGCGGTGAAGACCGGCATGCTGGCGTCCGAGTCGATGGTCCGGGTCGTCGCCGCACTGCTACGGACGTTGCCGCCGGATGTGCCGGTCGTGGTCGACCCGGTGTCAGTGTCGAAGCACGGCGACGCACTGCTCGCTGCGGACGCGATGGCCGCCGTACGGTCCGAGATCGTTCCGCTGGCCACCGTCCTCACCCCGAACCTCACCGAGCTCGGCCCGGTCTCCGGTGTGGAGCTGGAGACGGTCGAGGACCGGGAGCTCGCCGCGAAGGAGCTGCTGGACGCAGGCGCCTCGTGGGTGCTGGTGAAAGGCGGTCACGACGTCGGCACGGCGTCGACCGACGTACTGCACGGCCCAGGGGTACGCCGTTCGTACAGCGCGGTCCGGGCCGACAACAGGCACACGCACGGCACGGGCTGCACGCTGGCGAGCACCATCGCGGCGTACCTTGCTCGTGGGTACGACGTACCCAGTGCTGTCGGTGCGGCGAAGGAGTATGTGACCGGAGCGATTGCCGCCGGGTTCGCCCTCGGCGACGGCATCGGACCGGTCGACCACGCGTGGAGATTTCGAGGGAGTACGAGTTGAGCAAGCAGCAGCCCCCGGTGGACGGGTACTGCGAGCAGTGCGGTTTCAACTACGACACGGGTGACCTGCAGGGCACCGTGACGCTGCTGATCCGGCAGTCCGCCGACTGCAGCATGGCGTTGACGAAGGCCGCCGCCGGTCCGGACCCGAACGTCGTACGGCTGCGTCCGGAGCCGGACGTGTGGTCGGCGATCGAGTACGCCTGCCACGTGCGCGACGTCCTCGAGGTGCAGCGGTTCCGGATCGCTCAGTGCCTGGCCGAGGACCGGCCGGTGTACGCGCCGATGGACCGGACCGGGCGGGTGAAGCAGCAGAAGTACGAGCACCAGGACCCGATGGAGGTCGCCGCGGCACTGGTCCGGTTCGCGAAGGAGTTCGGTGCGGCAGCGCGGGTACTGCGGCCGCAGGAGCTCGGCAAGCTCGGGCTGTACAACTACCCGGTCCGCGCACCGCGCACGCTGGGCTGGATCATCCGGCACACCGCCCACGAGATCCAGCACCACCGGCACGACATCATCGAGATCCTGGCGAAGGTCGAGCCGCCGATCGTCCCGAAGCCCAAGGTCGAGGAAGCCACCCCCGAAGAGGGTGCGACCGAAGAGGGTGCGACCGAAGCGATCGCGACCGAAGAGGGTACGACCGAAGCGATCGCGACCGACAAGATCGTGACCGACAAGATCGCGACCGAAGAGATCGCGGAGACGGTCGACTAACGCTGGGCGACCCATGCGGCGACGGCCGGCTCGCTGGTCAGCTGGTCCAGCGCGAGCGCGGCCGCACCGCGGAGCGGACCGTCCGGCTGGTGCCGGGCGGGCAGCACTGGCGGGGGAGACCCACGGTGGAACGTCATCAGTCCGCCTTGGTACGCCTCGTCGAACATGCGCTCGGCAGCAGCACGCAGTGGGATCGCCAGACCGCCAATGGTGACCACATCGGGGTCGTGAGCGTTCACGAGCCCGGCGATGCCACTGCCGAGGGCAGCCACCACAGTGGCAACTGCATCGCGGGCAGCCCGGTCAGTACGCCCGAGTACCGCTTCTGTGTAGGCAACTGGGTCGTCCGGCATCGGCTGCTCGAGGTGGCGCGACAGTGCCCGCCCGTCGATCTCCAGGTCCCAGCAACCGCGCGCACCGCACGGACAGGCCCGCGAACGGTCACCGAACGGCATGTGGCCGTACTCTCCACCGGCTCCCGAAACGCCCTGCGCCGGTACGCCGTCGATCAGTAGCGTCCCGCCGATACCCACCTCGATGATGAGGTGCACCGCCGTACCAGCTCCTGCCGCAGCCCCGGTGCGTGCCTCTGCCACACCACTGAGCGTCGCGTCGTTCCCCGCGAGCAGGGGGATCCCGGTGCCGGCGGTGACCTGCGTCAGGTCGAGTTCGGTCCACTCCAGCGTCGGTGCCTGCATCAGATGGCTGTCGCGAACAGTCCCTGGTACGGCGAGGCTCACCATCTGCAGCCGAGCGCCGTACTGCTGCTTTGTCCACTCCACCGCGCGCTGCAGGCTCCTCAGCACGACCTGTGCGCGCCGACTCCGGTGCCGCCTGTACTGCGGCTCCTGCAGCGTCCCGTCGAGCGTTACGACCGCACTCCGCCAACTGCTCTGTCGCAGGTCCAGTGCAAGCGCCACAGGTCCCTCAGGATGCGCCCGCAGCAGCGTGGTCGGCCGACCGCGCCCGCGGCTCGGCGCGGGCTCCTCGGTCAGCAGATGTACATCGCGTAGCCGGGCCGTCACCTCGGTCGCGGAACCCGTGCTGAGGTGCAGCGCCCGCGCCACAGCGGCCCGGGTGATCCCGGGCCGGCGGCTGACCTGGGTCAGCACGTCCGAAGCCGTCTGCCACTGTCCACGGCGCACTGGAGTCATCGCTGCCTTTCGCCTTATCCTCGGAGGACGAGTTTATTAGGAGGAGGGTCATGGAGATCCGCGACATCCGCGCCGTTCTGTTCGACATGGACGGGACACTGGTGGATTCGGACGCGGTCGTGGACCGCTGCTGGAGCCGCTGGGCGGTCGAGTGCGGACTCGACCCGGCCGCCGTGCTCGCGGTCGCGCACGGGAACCCGGCGGCCGCGACGGTCGCGCACTTCCTGCCGACGGCGTCGGAGGACGAGCGCGCGGCAGCGTGGGCCCGGGTGTACGACCTCGAGGTCAACGACGTCGACGGCGTGGTCGAGAAGCCGGGTGCGGCCGAGCTGATCGCGACACTCGAGCGGATCGGTGTGCCCTGGGCGGTCTACACCAGTGCGCCGGCGCAGCTGGCGAAGGTGCGGCTGTCCGCGGCCGGTATCGCGCCGACGATCCTCGTGACCGTGGACGACGTACGCAAGGGGAAGCCGGACCCGGAGGGGTACCTGCGGGCCGCGGAGCTGCTCGGCGTACCGGCGGCGGCGTGTCTGGTGGTCGAGGACACGGTGGTCGGGCGGTCGGCCGGTGACGCGGCGGGAGCGATGACGGCGGGGCTGAAGGGTATTTCGGCGGATCTCGAGCTGGCGGATCTCGGGCAGCTCGACGCGCTGTTCAAAGGTCTGGAGTGACCGCGCGCGCGGACGCGCCGGCGGCGGCCGGGGCGCGCGCCGACGAGGTACGGATCGGGATCGCGTTGTCGGCGATGGGGTTCGTGCTGGCCGGGCTCGGGGCGTGTGTCGCGATCCTGGCGCGGGACCTGGACGAGCCGACGAGCCGGTTGGCGTTGCTGTCGTCGGGGTTCGCCGTCGGGTTGCTGGTCGTGGCGGTGGTCGGTCCGCGGTTGCTGAGGTCGTGGGCGATGCCAACGGTGCTGGCGGCCGGGTCGGTGGTCTGCGCGATCGGTGCGGTGCTGATCGCGGTCGCGCCGGCGTACTCCGTGGCGATCGCGGGCGGGCTGTTCGTCGGGCTGGGTGGGGCGTTGCTGGTGCTGGTCGCGCCGTTGATGCTGAACGGTCCGACCGCGGCGGCCCGGTTGAGCCGGGTGAACGCGGTCGCCAGCGGGACCGGCATCCTCGCGCCCCTGGCCATCGGCGCCCTCGACGGCCTCGGTCCGAGCGGGCGCCTCGCGATGATCGCCGCGGCACCACCCCTGCTCCTCCTCGCCATCCTCACCAGACGAGTCCAGCCGAACCACACGAAAGCACCAGAGACCCAGCCCGGGGCGGCTGCTCCGGTGGCGGTGTTGATTGATTCGGCGCCGGCGGTGGGGTTGGGGCGGAAATGGCGGCGGGTGGGGCGGCGGGTCGCGATGGATGTGGGGGTGGGCTGGCTGCGAGTGGTGCTCGCGGTATCGGTGGAGTTCTGTTTCGTGGTGTGGGCGGTGGCGCGCCTCGTGGCGACCGGGTTGCCGACGGCAACGGCGGCGTTGCTCGGCAGCGCGTTCCCGATCGGGATGGCGGTCGGCCGGGCGATCGGCCCGATCCGCTGGCGCGGCTGGTCGCCAGTGCTGCCCTCGGGCGCGCTCGCGGCCTGCGGGACCCTGCTCGTCAGCCTGTTCGACGTCCCGACAGTCGTCGCCCTCGGCCTCGTGGTCGCCGGCCTCGGCGTCGCCCCGCTGTACCCGGTCACGCTGGCCGCCCTCGTCGCCACTCCGGGCCTCAGCTCGGCCCGCCTGGCCGCGATCGGCGCCCTCGCCTCCGGTACGGCGATCCTGTTCGCCCCCGCGATCCTCGCCGTCCTGGCCCGCGTCGTCGACCTCCGAACGGCGTACCTCGTGACGCTCCCGCTGATCGCCGTACTTTTCTTCCTCAGCCGTCGATCCGACCGGTCCTCGTTCGTGTAGGGAGTGAAAAGACCCCGAACAGACAAACGAGGTGGCGTGATGTCCGAGTTGAAACTCCTGCTCGACGGCCTGGCCTTCCCCGAGTCGGGCCGCTGGCACGACGGACGGTTGTGGTTCGCGCACTGGATCGAGCAGCAGGTCGTGGCGGTCGACGCCGGCGGTACGACGGAGTACCTCGACGTGCCGGTGGAGCGCCCGATGGGGTGGTCGATCGAGTGGCTGCCGGACGGCCGGATGCTGACCACCGGCGACAAGCTGCGCCGCTACGAGCCCGACGGCACGATCACCGTGCTCGCCGAGCAGGCCGCGAACGAGATCGTGGTGGATGCCCAGGGCAACATCTATCTGAACGGCGCGGACTTCGACTTCGCCGGCGGCGAGGCGCCGAAACCCGGCTGGATCAAGCTCGTCACGTCGGACGGTCAGCTCCGCGAGGTCGCCGGCGAGATCGAGTTCCCGAACGGCATGCTGCTCACGCCGGACGGGAAGACGCTGGTGATCTCGGAGTCGTTCGCCGGCCGGCTGACCGCGTTCGACGTCGAGCCCGACGGCGGGTTGCGGAATCGCCGGGTGTTCGCCGAGAACCTCGGTCCGGACGGAATCTGCCTCGACGCCGACGGCGCGATCTGGGTGCAGACCGGGTCCGAGGGAGTCGTCCGGGTCGCCGAGGGCGGCGAGATCCTGGACCGCATCGAGCTCGCAGAGAACCAGGCACCGTTCGCGCTGGCGCTGGTCGACTTCGACGGTCCGATGCTGTGCATCCTGACCGCCGAGTGGCGGATGAGCGAACCGATCACCGACAACATCGGGCGGCTGCTCAACGGTCCCCGGACCGGCCAGGTGCACACGATTCAGGTCGCCGTACCGCCGGTCCGTCGTTAGGCTCGGGCGCATGGAGTGCTTCGCCGCCGGACGTACCCGGCGCTGACCCCGGCTCGTCGCCGCGCCCTCGGGTCCGCGGCGGGCCGGTCACGCCTGCCCGGATCCACCAGCGAGAGGCACCTTCCATGCAAATTCGTTCGTACGTCGACGCTGACCTCGCCCAGCTCGTCGACCTCACCATCGACACCTTCGGGCCGTTCTTCGAGGAGTCGTTCCGGCCGCTGGTCGGCGAGACGATCTTCCACCACCAGCACGGCGACTGGCGCGGTGACTACCGTCGTCAGCTCCCCGAGTTGCACGCGCCCGACCAGCACAAGTACGTCGCCGTCGCCGAGCAGGACGGCGTACCCGCCGGGTATGTCGCGTGGCACGTCGACGAGGCGCGACGCCGCGGGACCGTCGAGTTGCTGGCAGTCGCGCGGGATCAGCGGCGGTCGAACCTCGGTACGGCGCTGTGCGAGCACGCGTTCGCCGCGATGCGTGCCGAGGGATCCGAGTACGTCGAGATCGGGACCGGAGGAGACACGTTCCACGCCCCGGCCCGGGCGTTCTACGAGAGCCTCGGCTGCGTGCAGCTCCCGGTAGCCGTGTACTTCCGGGAGCTGTAACGGAGCCGTGGCGGAGTGTGACGGAGCTATGACTACGGCTTGGCGTACTTGCCGACCATCCGCACGAGGGTGTCCGGCGGAATGACCTTCACGTGCGGGGCGAGTCCGTTGACGACCGACAGGACGTCGTCGACGGACTTGCTCCAGGCGTGCCAGACGACGACCGAGTAGCCGGCCGTCGAGCGCGGGTTGCGGGTGGCGGCGTTGAGTTCGGCAGTGACGGACGCTTCGTCGGCACCCGATAGCCCGTCCCACAGCATCGTGCGGGCGCCGATCACCGGCTTGCCCTCGGCCCAGGTGACCTTGCCCTTGAGACCGTCGTACCGCGAGTACTCGAGGTAGATCAGCCCGTCGATCTCCCGATGCTTGAGGTACGACGACCACACGCCGGTCTTCTCGAAGGCGTCGAAGTCGATGATCTGGGCCACCGAGAGATCGGCCCGGCCCATTGCCTGGGCCAACGCGGCGGTGTGCTTGTCGAGCGCGCCGGCGGGATAGCGGCTCGGGTACATGTAGCCGCCGCCGGACGGGCCGACGACCCACCGGTCCTTGCGTGACTGGTCGTAGAACCAGCGCATCACCGAAGGTGCGACGTCGATCAGCGACGGCGAGATCCCCCAGCCGAGGTCGACCTCGCCGCGGCGCGGGCTGCCGAACCACCGTGGATCGGTCGGGAAGTCGCCGAGCGCCCACTGGATGTTGTCGCCGTCGGTGATCAGGAAGCTCACGTAGTGCGCATCAGGATCCGGAGTGGGCAGTGCAGCGGAGACATGCTGGGACAACCGCTCCTCGCGGATGCCGGACAGCACCGACAGGTTGCGGGCGTGGTCCGCGGGCAGGGCCTTGACGCCGGCCGCCGAGTTCACGCCGATGAAGGCGTCCTCGCCGTTCGACGCATCACCCCAGCCGATCACCGTGCCGTCCTCGTCCAGTGCCTTGACCACCTCCGCCCGGAAGTCCGTGTTGCCGTCGAAGAACGCGAGCGCGCCCGCCATCGTGACGTAGTCGCGCAACCGCTCGGGGATGTCCGCGCGCTGCTCCACCGCGACGTCGTGCCGCAGCTTGGGCCAGTACGTCTCGAACACCCAGCGGTCGTCCTTGTCCCGCACGTCCAGGACCTTCCGCAACCCGTTGCGGATCGCCACTGCCTCCAAGCTCTCTTCGACGGCTACGGCACCCGTCACGCCGGCGAGCGTGGTCGCGACGTTGACCGACGGTGTGCCCGTACGAAAGAGAACATATCCGCGAATGCCGGACCGGCTGACGGTTTTCCACAGGTCGCCGGCGCGGGCCACGACGCCGTACCGGGAGACCAGGTCGTCGAGCCAGTGCTGGTAGCCGAGCGTCGGCAGGTTCAGGTACAGGGACTCGCTGCCGCGGCGCGCCATCAGGCCCTGCAGCGTGGTCGCGAGGGTGCGCTCGGCGGTGCTGAGGGAGTCCTCGGCGAAGACGTTCAGCAATCGCGGCCGCTGGCCCTTCGGGTACGGCGAGGGCGCCGCAGCGAGCGCGAGGGAGGGCGAAGCGGCCGCCGCGAGGCCGAGGCCGGCGGTGAGGCCGAGGGCGCGGCGGCGGGTGAGCGTACGACGTCGGCGATCGGACATGGGGTGCCTCCAGGAACGGCTGGTGGACTGTCCTACGTTGTCAGCTGCCCCGTGACGATGTCACAGCCGTCCCGCCGTCACAAGACCTCAGTCCGGAACCGGCAGGTCGTAGCGCCGAAGCAAGTTCTCCAGCGCCGGTACGCCGGCCGCCAGGTCGTACACCTCGGCACGCAGCCCGACGGTCAGCGCGCCGCTCACGTTGTCTTCGTTGTCGTCGATGAACAGCACCTCGGAGGCCGGTACGCCGATCGCGCGCAGGATCGCCCGGAAATACTCCGGATCCGGCTTGGCGAGCCCGAGATCGCACGAGTAGAACGTCTGGTCGAACCAGGCGCCGTACCCGCGCTCGTCCTGCATCAGCGCCCGCCGGTAGGCCTGCTGGTTGGTGGCGAGGTGGCAGCCGACGCCGGCCGACCGCAGTGACTGGATCAGTGCGACCACCTCGGGCTCGGCGACGAACCAGCTCCACGGCTCCAGGGCCTCCTCGATCGTCGCGGTCGAGTTCCAGCGGCGCAGGACGTCGGCCAGCGCGTCGGGGAAGTCGACCTTGCCGATCAGGGCGGGCTTCTCGGCTGCCATCAGGTCCGCGACGAACGCGTCCGAACCGGCAGGCACGAGCGACGCCAGCCGGGTCCACCAGTCGAAGCTGGGACGCTGCACGACCCCGTCGGCGTCGAACAGGACAGCGGAGACAGTCGGTGAGCTCATACGGTCAATCTTGTCATCGGCCCCTTGACCGGTTCAGTTGGTATGCGCTTACCTAATGGCTACGTAAACATATCTAGACACCTTCCGGCGAAATCCAACAGAAAGCGCCAGGTGAGGCTATGAGCTTGAGCAGAAGGCAGTTCCTCGCGGTCGGCTCCGCCGCAGCCGCCGCGGGTCTCACCGGCTGCGGATCCCGCAGCTCGCTGGGTGGAAAGAACGAGCTCAGCATGTGGACCTGGGTCGGGTCCGTCAACGACGACCTGATCGGCCAGGCGGAGAAGGCGATCCCCGGTCACGACGGCATGAAGCTGTCGATGACGCGGATCGGGTCGAACTACAAGACGAAGGTGCTGACCGCACTGGCCGGCAAGTCCCTCGTCCCGGACATCGTCGCGATCAACGACGACGTCGCGACCTACTTCCCGAACGCCGACCAGTTCCACGACCTGAACGAGCTCGGGGCCAAGGACCTCTCGAAGGACTTCCTGGCCTGGAAGTGGAAGCTCGGGATCACGCCGGACGACAAGATGATGGCCTACCCGATGGACACCGGGCCGACGGCGCTGTTCTACCGCACCGACATCTTCCAAAAGGCCGGGATCGACATCGACCCGGCCGCGGTCGCGGACCTGGCGCCGGACTGGGACACCTACATCGCGCTCGCCAAGAAGGTGAAGCAGGCGGTGCCGGGCTCGTCGATCACCGACAACATCACCAGCATCTTCAGCTACCGGATGGCCCAGGCGCCGAAGCGGTACATGACCGAGGACGGTCAGTACATCGGCGACCAGGACCATGTCCGGGAAGCCTTCGACCTGGCGGTTCGGGTGGTCAAGGAAGGCCTGTCGGCGAACGCGCAGAACGGGTCGACGGACGCCGACGCGGTGGTCACGAACGGCCGGCTGGTCGCGTTCAACGCGGCGGTCTGGTGGGCCCAGCTCGGTCCGAAGAACGCGGCGCCGAAGACCAAGGGCCTGTGGCGGGTGACGGCAGCGCCTGGTGGGGCCGGCAACCGTGGCGGGTCGTTCCTGGCGATCACGAAGTACTGCAAGAACCCGGAGGCCGCCTTCGCGTTCATCAGCTGGCTGGAGTCCTCGAAGAACCAGGCTCAGGCGTTCCTCGACCCGGTGCTCTTCCCGTCGACACCGGCCAGCTACACCGACCCCCGGCTGAGTGCGCCCGACCCGTTCTTCGGCGGTCAGAAGATCGTCGACGTGTTCGCGGAGTCCGCGAAGAAGTACCCGGGCGCCTACTTCTCGCCGTACGACTCGATCGTCGGTACGCCGTTGAGCAACGAGCTCGTCAACGTCGAGACGGCCGGCAAGTCACCCGACCAGGCCTGGAGCGACGCGCAGCGCCAGATCGGCCGCGAGCTCACCCGAGTGGGGGCGATCTGAGATGGCAGTCACGAGCAAGGCCGCGCCGGCCGCGATCAGCGCGACCGCGACCTCCGCCGAGAAGCCGCCGAACAAATACCGGCAGGCCTTCCCGCAGTACGCCGCCGTCGCACCGTTCTTCATCCTGTTCGCGATCTTCGGCGCCTTCCCGGTGCTGTTCTCGATCTGGATCTCGTTCCACTCCTGGGACGGCATCGGCCAGATGAAGTGGGTCGGGCTGGAGGAGTACAACTACCTGCTGTCCGACCCGGTGTTCTGGAAGGCGATCGGCAACACGCTGGTCATTTGGGTGCTGTCGACGGTGCCGATGCTGCTGCTGGCGCTGGTGATCGCCAACGCCCTGCACAACGCCACCCGGTTCCGCAGCTTCTACCGGATCGCCTACTTCATTCCGAACGTCACCTCGGTGGTCGCCGTCACGCTGGTGTTCGGCTCGGTCTTCAGCAACAACTTCGGGCTGCTGAACGCGTTCCTGGAGTCCATCGGTGTCGGCAAGGTCGAGTGGCTGACGCAGCCGTGGGGGATCAAGATCGCGATCGCCACCATCGTCACCTGGCGCTGGGTCGGCTACAACGCCATCATCTACCTGGCCGGGCTGCAGGCGATCTCGGCCGACGTCTACGAGGCCGCCAAGGTGGACGGTGCGAGTCCCCGGCAGACCTTCTGGCGGATCACCGTGCCGATGCTGCGGCCGGTCATCCTGTTCACCGCCGTCACCTCGACGATCGGCGGCCTGCAGATCTTCACCGAGTCGCGGGTGCTGTTCGGCGACACCGACAACATCGGCGGTCCCGGTGACGCCGGCCTGACGATCGTCTCGTACCTCTACCAGAGCGCGTTCATCAAGAACCAGTTCGGGTACGGCGCCGCGATCGGCTGGGCGCTGTTCATCCTGATCGTGCTGTTCAGCATCATCAACTGGCGGCTGGTCGGCGGTAAGGACGACGAACGCCTGACCCGACGCGCCGCTCGGCGGGTGGAACGCAAGATCGCAGCCCAGAATGCCAAGAGGGAGGCCGCAGATGTCCATTGAGCGCGTTCGCACCGTCGTCGGGCACGTCGTGCTGATGCTCGGCGTCGTGGTCTCGCTGTTCCCGTTCTACTGGATGCTGGTGATGGCCTCGAACACCACGCCGGACATCTTCGCCTACCCACCGAAACTCGTGATCGGCTCGCACCTGTTCGAGAACATGGGCAAGGTGCTCGATGCGGTGCCGTTCTTCAGTTCGATGCTGCTCACCCTGATCACCTCGGTCAGTGTCACGGCGCTGGTGCTGTTCTTCGACTCGCTGGCCGCGTTCGCGTTCGCGAAGTACCAGTTCCCCGGCCGCAACTTCCTGTTCGCGCTGCTGCTCGCGACGTTCATGATCCCGGCCCAGCTGTCGCTGGTGCCGCAGTTCGTGACGCTCGCCGAGTTCGGCTGGATCGGGTCGCTGAAGGCGCTGATCATCCCGGGCGCCGCGAACGCGTTCGGCATCTTCTGGATGCGCCAGTACGCTGCCGGGGCGATCCCCGACGAGCTGATCTCGGCCGCCAAGGTCGACGGCGCCGGGTTCTTCCGGCAGTACCTGTCCGTCGGCCTGCCGGTGCTCCGGCCCGGCCTGGCCTTCCTCGGCATCTTCACGTTCATCAACGTCTGGAACGACTACCTCTGGCCGCTGATCGTGATGACCGACCCGAACCGCCTCACCCTGCAGGTCGCGCTCGACCAGCTGAACGGCATCTACGGCACCGACTACTCGATGGTGATGGCCGGTGCGTTGATGAGTGTCATCCCCTTGATCGGCGTCTTCCTGATCGGCGCGCGCAGCTTCATCGCCGATCTGGCCGCGGGCGCCATGAAGTTCTGAGAAGTCCTGAGAAGTTCTGACCCAACCGACCACCACACACGGGATTCCCTTTGACTGACCACAAGCTCCGCTGGGGCATCATCGGCACCGGCAACATCGCTTCCCGGTTCGCCAGCCAGGTGCCGACGTCGCCGACCAACGAGGTCGTCGCCGTCGGCAGCCGGTCCCTCGACTCGGCGAACGCGTTCGCCGACAAGTGGGACATCGCCAACCGGCACGGCTCGTACGACGACCTCCTGGCCGACGAAGGAGTCGAGGCGGTGTACATCGCCACGCCGCACCCGATGCACGTCGAGTGGGCGATCAAGGCGGCCGAGGCCGGCAAGCACGTGCTGTGCGAGAAGCCGCTCGCGATCAACCGGGCCTGGGCCGAGGCGATGATCGAGGCCGCGGTCCGCAACGACGTCTTCCTGATGGAGGCGTACATGTACCGTTGCCTGCCGCAGACCAAGCTGATCACCCAGCTGGTCCGCGACGGCGAGCTCGGCACCGTCCACCAGATCCAGGCCACCTTCGCGTTCGCCGCCGGGTACCGGCCGGAGAGCCGGATCTTCGCCGACGACCTGGCCGGCGGCGGGATCCTCGACGTCGGCGGTTACCCGGTCTCGATGGCCCGGCTGATCGCCGGCGCGGCCACCGGGCAGCCGTTCCAGGACCCGGCCGCGGTGACCGCGGTCGGCACCGTCGGCGAGACCGGCGTCGACGAGTGGACGGTGGCGACACTGTTCTTCGACGGCGGCGTCACGGCCCAGGTGAGCACCGGCGTCCGGCTCGGTGACAAGAACCAGGTCCGGATCTACGGCAGCAAGGGCTACCTGCAGGTCGACGACCCGTGGTTCGGCGGCGACGGCAAGCCGACCCACGTGACCCTGCACAAGGTGGGGGAGGAGGCGCGGGAGATCTCCGCGGAGCCGGCGTTGATCTACACCGCCGAGGCCGAGGCGGTGCAGGCCGCGATCGCTTCCGGGGCCAAGGAGGCGCCGGAGATGACCTGGGCGGACACGCTCGGCAACCTCACCGTGCAGGACCAGTGGCGGGCCGCGATCGGGCAGCAGTACGCGAGCGAGCGGGACGACGCGATCATCCCGACCGCGACCGGACGTCCGCTGACCCGGCGCGACGACGCCCCGATGACCTACGGCACGGTCCCGGGCCTGGACAAGCAGGTGTCCCGGCTCGTGATGGGCGTGGACAACCAGCAGACGCTGCCGCATGCCGCGGTCGTCTTCGACGACTTCGTCGAGCGAGGCGGTACGACGTTCGACACGGCGTACATCTACGGCGGTGGGCGCGGCGAGAAGCTGCTCGGGCAGTGGATGACGTCGCGTGGCAACCGGGACGACGTGGTCGTGATCGGGAAGGGCGCGCACACGCCGCACTGCGACCCGGAGTCGATCACGCGGCAGCTGGACGAGAGCCTCGAGCGGCTGCAGACCGACCACGTCGACCTGTACCTGATGCACCGCGACAACGAGGAGATCCCGGTCGGCGAGTTCGTCGACGTCCTCGACGAGCACTTCAAGGCCGGCCGGATCAAGGCGTACGGCGGGTCGAACTGGTCGCTGTCCCGCTTCGACGAGGCCAACGCGTACGCCGAGGCGAACAGCAAGCAGCCGTTCACGCTGCTGAGCAACCACCTCAGCCTCGCCCGCGCGTACGACGTACCGTGGGCCGGCTGCCGGCATGTCTCCGACGACGAGTCGCAGGCGTGGCTGCGGGAGCGGCAGGTCGCGCTGTTCCCGTGGTCGAGTCAGGCCCGCGGGTTCTTCACCGGCCGGGCCAAGCCGGAGGACACGTCGGACCAGGAACTGGTGCGCTGCTTCTACTCCGACGAAAACTTCCGTAGGCTCGACCGGGCCCGGGAGCTGGCGGCCGCCAAGGGAGTCGAGCCGACCGCCATCGCGCTCGCGTGGTTGCTGCACCAGCCGTACCCGGTGTTCCCGCTGATCGGGCCGCGGCACGTGAGCGAGACGCGGACCTCCCTGCCGGGGCTGTCGGTGTCGCTGACGGACGAAGAAGTGGCCTACCTCACGGCGTCATGAGGCCCCTGGCCGCCGAATTGGTCGTGTGCTGACACCCATGTAACATGATCTGTCGGAGTCACGACCCTGAACACGGAGAATCATGTCTAAGAAGTGCGATGTCTGCGGCAAGCAGCCGACGTTCGGCAACAGCGTTGCCCGCCTGGGTAAGGGCGCGATGATCCGGCGGGTCAAGGCTCGTACGCCGCGTCGTTTCAACCCCAACATCCAGCCGGTCCGGGCGCTGATCAAGGGCACCCCGACCCGGATGAAGGTGTGCACGTCCTGCATCAAGGCCGGAAAGGTCCAGCGCGTCGTCGGCTGATCATCAGCTTTACTCCGTGTAGGGCCTTCAGATAGGCGCCCGGGTTCGCCCCGGGCGCCTATTCGCGTTCCCAACCACACCACCCGCCACACCCACCCGCCGCACCACCGCCACGCCACCCGCCGGAGTCCGCTCCGGCTCCCGCGCGCCCTGGCTTCCGCACGGCGGGCTTGTCAGCTTTGAGTGGTTATCCGTTCGTGTTGGGGGTTCTTCGGTCGTGTAACAGCGGAGAACCCCCAAGACGGACGGATAACCCCGCTTGCTGGAGCGGTGGGTCGGACCGGCTGTTGGGGTGGTGGAGTCAGCGGCGCTCGGCGATCACGGTGATCTCGTAGCGGTTGTGATGGAGCTGGCGGGCGTGCAGTACGGCGTACTGCTCGCGGAGCACGTCGAGACCGCGGCGGGCGCCGTCGAGCGGGTTCTTGCCACCGCCCTTCAGCGTGACGATCGCGAGACCGCCGCGGCGTACGTGCCCGGCGGCGTCGAGCATCATCCGGGCGCTGGTCACCTGGTCCATCCGCATGTCGTTGACCACCACGTCGAACGTGACGCGGTTCGCGGCGAAGAATCGGCCCGCGGTCGTCGCCTCGTGGTGGATCCGGCGGTCGGATCGCAGGCGCGGGTCCAGGGAGCCGGGGTCGACCGACCACACCTCCTGGCCGTGCTGCCGGAGGATCCGCGTCCAGCCTCCAGGCGAGGCGCCGAGGTCGACAGCCTTCCCACCGGCCGGCAGCTCCAGCCCGAAGGTCGCGATCGCTTCCTCCAGCTTGAACTCGGACCGTGACACCCGCTCCTCGCCGCGGGCCAGCCGCATGCGCCCACCCGGCCAGTCGGACAGGCTGTCCGCGCGCCGGTTGAGCCCGAGCAGGATCGCCTTGCGCCCCACGTAGCAGGAGACGACCAGCTCCTGACCCGAGCGTGTCACGGTCACGCCACGAGCGGTCAACGCCTCCTCGAGCCGGTGGTAATACGACCCGCCGGTGCCCGCGTCATCGGTCCAGGCCTGTACGGCGAGCGCCTTCGGGTACTCCGCCAACTCGCCCAGCACCAGGTCCGCGAGCTCGTACTCCGGCGGCAGCTCCGCGAAGCTCGCGATCTCCTCGGTGAGATGCCGGACGAACATGATCCGCCCCACGTCGCACGCCGCGGCGAACTCCTGGACCGAAGCACCGTCTACCCGCCCGAGATCCGCGCCGACGCGCTGGACCCGCACGTCCCGGCCGAACTCGCCGCGGATCTCGCGCACAGCCAACTCGTAACTGTCGGCCGCGGCCGAGAACAACACACTCCTGCCGCCGCTCACCCCGGAACCGTACCGAACAACAGGTGGTGGCCGGGTACGCGGCCGGTGAGGGGACCACCACCCGTCGTGCGCTACGCGTTAGCCTTCCGGGCGTGGAGGAACTGACGGTCGAGGTGTTGCGGGCCTGGGCCCGGACGGCGCTGGCGGAGCTGGCGCGCGCGCGGACCGAGATCGACGAGCTGAACGTGTACCCGGTCCCGGACGGCGACACCGGCACGAACCTCTACCTGACCTGGGAGGCCGCCTGCGACGCGCTGCCGAAGGGTGAGCTGACCTTCACCGCGGCGATCCAGGCGTTCGGGCGCGGCGCGCTGCTCGGCGCCCGCGGGAACTCGGGCGTCATCACCTCCCAACTGATCCGCGCCTGCGGCCTGCGGCTGGACGAGAACCTGCCGCGCGACCGGGCCGAGGGAGTCCTCGCGGACCCGCCGATGAGCGAGGCCGCCGCGTTCGCCGACGCGCTGACGTACGCCGCCGACGCCGCGTACGGCGCGGTCGCCGAGCCCGTCGAGGGCACCATGCTGACCGTCGCGCGGGCCGCCGCAAGCGGTGCGATGACCGCCGCCAACGACGGCAAGACCCTCGCCGACGTCTGCCTCGCCGCGGTCGCCTCCGCCCGCCAGGCCCTCACCAGGACGACGGAGCAGCTGGACGTACTGCGGCGCGCGGGCGTCGTGGATGCCGGGGGAGCGGGCCTGGTGGTGATTCTCGGTGCGATGGAGTCGGTGCTCACCGGCCGGCACGTCCGCGTGGTGGTGCCGGCCCGCGTGCAGCCGGAGGGTGAGAGCAGCGAGAGCCTCGAAGGACCGGCGTACGAGGTGATGTACCTGCTGGACGCGGGGGACGACAAGATCGCCGACTTCCGGCAGGCGCTGGCGGCGCTCGGTGACTCGGTGGTCGTGGTCGGCGGTGACGGGCTGTGGAACGTGCACGTCCACACCGACGACGTCGGCGCCGCGATCGAGCACGGCATCGACATCGGCCGTCCGCACCGGATCCGGGTCACCCATTTCGCCGACCACACCCACCAGCACGAGCCGGCGCCGGGGCGCGCCGTGATCGCGGTCGTCGCCGGTGACGGGCTGGCCGAGCTGTTCCGGCAATCCGGCGCCCGGATCATTCGCGGTGGACCCGGCCGGCGGTGCTCGACCGGTGAGCTCCTGGCGGAGATCGAGACCTCGCAGGCACCGGAGATCGTGATCCTGCCGAACGACTCGGACTCGATCGCGGTGGCCGAGGCCGCCGCGACGGCCGCTCGCCAGGACGGGATCCGGGTGGCCGTGATCCCGACCCGCGCGCAGGTCCAGGGCCTGGCCGCGGTCGCGGTCCACGACCCGGAGCGCAGCTTCGACGACGACGTCGTACACCTGTCGGCCGCCGCCGGCCAGACCCGGCACGGTGCGGTCACGACCGCGGTCAAGGACGCCTGGACGATGGCCGGCCGCTGCCGGATCGGCGACGCGCTCGGTGTCGTCGACGGCGACTTCGCGTTGATCACGGAGGATCTCGAGTCGGCCGCACTGGAGGTGGTCGACCGGCTGCTCGGCGGTGGCGGCGAGCTGCTCACCGTCGTCACCGGACGCGACGCGGACCCCGGTCTGGCCGACGCCGTGGAGCGCCACGTCCGCCGGCAACGCAAAGATGTCGACGTCGTGGTGTACGACGGAGGGCAGGACAGGTACCCGCTGCTGATCGGGGTGGAATGAAGAACGACATGGACCGCAAGCTCCGGGACTTCCTCGGCGCGAAGACGGCCAAGACCTTCGCGGACGTGCTCGCCATCGAGACCGTCGGCGAACTGCTGCGGCACTACCCGCGGCGGTACCTGAAGAAGGGTGAGCTGACCCCGTTCGACGAGCTGGAGGTCGGCGACCAGGCGACCGTCAACGGCCGGGTCAAGAAGGTGACCGTGCGGTCGCTGGACACCAAGGCCGAGATCCCGCTGACCGACGTCCAGAAGTGGTCGCGGCGGCGGACGCTGACCAAGGTGGTCGTCACCGACGGCCGCCGGGACCTGGAGCTCGCGTTCTTCAACCAGCCCTGGCTGGCGACGAAGCTGACGCCCGGCACCGCCGCCCTGTTCTGGGGCGAGGTGACGATGTTCCGCGACGTCATGCAGCTGAAGAGCCCGGGCACCGAGATCCTCGACACCGACGATCTGAGCGAGGCCGAGATCGAGCGCCGGGCGCGGCCGTTCCGCCCGCTCTACGCGGCCACCGCGAAGTTGCCGACCGCAACGATCGAGCGGTCGGTGAAGATCGTCCTGGACAGTCTCGACGACCGCCTCGACGACCCGATCCCGGACCTGATCCTGCGCAACGAGAAGCTGCTGGCGCTCCCGGACGCGCTGCGCAAGGTGCACCTGCCGGACACCGAGAAGGACATCCACGACGCGCAGCAGCGGTTCCGGTTCGAGGAGGCGCTGGTGATGCAGACGATCCTCGCCCAGCGCCGGGCGGTGACCGACGCGCTGAACGCCGTACCGCGGCCGCGGGTGCAGGGCCGTCTGCTGGACGAGTTCGACGAGCGGCTGCCGTTCGAGCTCACCGAGGGCCAGGCCGAGGTGGGGGAGGAGATCTTCGCCGATCTGGCGCGGCCGCATCCGATGCACCGGTTGCTGCAGGGCGAGGTCGGTTCCGGCAAGACCGTGGTCGCGTTGCGGGCGATGCTGTCGGTGGTCGACAACGGCGGCCAGGCCGCGCTGCTCGCGCCGACCGAGGTGCTCGCCGTACAGCACCACAAGACGCTCACCAAGATGCTCGGTGACCTGGCCGAGCAGGGCATGCTGGGTGGCGCGGAGCATGCCACCAAGATCGGTCTGCTGACCGGCTCGCTGAACGCGGCAGGACGCCGTACGGCGATGCTCGACGCCGCGAGTGGCGCCGCGGGGATCGTGGTCGGGACGCACGCGCTGCTCGAGGACAAGGTGCAGTTCGCGGATCTCGGGCTCGTGGTGGTCGACGAGCAGCACCGGTTCGGCGTCGAGCAGCGGGCCGCGTTGAGCGCGAAGTCGGGAGAGAACACGCCGCACGTGCTGGTGATGACCGCGACGCCGATCCCGCGGACCGTGGCGATGACGGTGTTCGGCGACCTCGCCGTCTCGACGCTCACCCAGCTGCCGGCCGGCCGGTCGCCGATCCAGTCGTCGGTCGTCCCGGCGAAGGAGAAGCCGGACTGGCTGCAACGCGCCTGGACCCGGGTCCGCGAGGAGGTCGGCAAGGGCCACCAGGTGTACGTCGTGTGCCCGCGGATCGGTGACGACGTCAAGAACGCCACGGACGAGGAAGGCGAGCTGCTCGAGACGGACGAGGGCGGGAAGAAGCAGGCCCGGCCGCCGATCTCGGTGATGCAGGTCGCCGAGGCACTGGGCGAGATCCTGCACGACCTGCGTGTCGAGGTGCTGCACGGGCGGCTGCCGGCCGACGAGAAGGACGCGGTGATGTCCAGGTTCGCGGCCGGGGAGGTCGACGTCCTGATCGCGACCACGGTGATCGAGGTCGGGGTCGACGTACCGAACGCCTCGACGATGGTGATCATGGACGCCGACCGGTTCGGTATCTCGCAGCTGCACCAGTTGCGGGGCCGGGTCGGGCGGGGCAAGGTGCCGGGGCTGTGCCTGCTGGTCACAGACCTGTGGGCGGGATCGAAGTCGTACGGGCGGCTGGAGGCGGTCGCCTCGACCACGGACGGGTTCGAACTGTCCCGGATCGACCTGGAGACGCGGCGCGAGGGCGACGTTCTCGGGGTGGCGCAGTCCGGGCGGCGCTCGAGCCTGAAGCTGCTGAGCGTGCTGCGGGACGAGGACGTCATCTTCGCGGCCCGCCACGTGGCGAACTCGATCGTCTCGGTCGACGCCGAGCTGGCCGAGTACCCGGCGCTCAGGGCAGCTGTGGGGAACGCCTTGGAATCCGAGACCACCGAGTACCTGGAGAAGACGTGACTGCAGTGGATTTCGCGCCTCCGGCACGGGAGGCCCCGTGACGCGGATCGTCGGGGGAGCGGCGGGAGGGCGGCGGATCGACGTACCGGCGGGGAGTGGGACACGGCCGACGGCGGATCGGGTGCGGGAGGCGTTGTTCTCGTCGCTGGAGTCCGAGTTCGGGAGCTTCCACGGGCTGGCGGTGCTCGACCTGTACGCCGGCTCGGGCGCGATCGGGCTGGAGGCGCTGTCCCGTGGTGCCGCGCAGGCCGTGCTGGTCGAGTCGGACCGGAAGGCCGCGGAGGTGATCGCGGCGAACATCAAGGTGGTCGGGTTACCCGGGGCGCGTTTGCTCACGCGGCCGGTCGAGAAGGTTACCGCGAGTGATGCCCCGGCGGTGTTCGACCTGGTGTTCGCGGACCCGCCGTACAAGCTGGAGACGGCCGAGTTGCAGGACGTGCTGGTCGGCCTCACGGCGAGCGGGTGGCTGGCGGACGACGCGGTGGTGGTCGTCGAGCGGGGCAAGCGGGAGCCGTGGGAGTGGCCCGAGGGGTTCGCCGCGCTGCGCGATCGCAAGTACGGCGAGGCGCGCCTTTGGTACGGTCACCGCCATGGTCAAGGCTAAGCGAGCGGGAGCTCGGTGTGAGTAAGGCCGTTTTCCCAGGCACCTTCGATCCACCTACCGTCGGGCATCTCGACATCGTCACCCGGGCGGCCGCCGCCTTCGACGAGGTGATCGTCGCGGCCGGGGTGAACCAGTCGAAGAATCGCTTGTTCGGGCCGCAGGAGCGGCTCGAGATGCTCACCGAGCTGGTCGCGCCGTTCCCGAACGTCCGGGTCGGCAGCTTCGACGGGCTGGTGGTCGACTACTGCCGCGCCGAGGGCGCCGGCGTGATCGTGAAGGGCCTGCGCTCCGCGGCCGACTACGACTACGAGCTGCAGATGGCGCAGCTGAACCGGCGGCTGACCGGCGTCGACACGGTGTTCCTGCCGACCGCGCCGGAGCACGCGTTCATCTCCTCGAGCTGGGTGAAGGAGATCGCCCGCCTCGGCGGCGACGTCAGCACGTTCGTGACCCCGCCCGTTCACTCGCGGTTACTGGACAAGCTCTAGGATCACCCCGAATTGGGTGCCGGGCCGCGGAGTTGGTAATGTAGTTCACCGGTCTCGACGAGACCGAGTTCTTGCCTGCCCACGCCTGAAAGGTTTGCTCTGAGCGTCTTGGACCCGCGGTCCCCACTCGTGATCGACACGCACGAGTTGACCCGCCGCGCAGGGTCCCAACGCGAAGTCACCTTCACGGCGCCGGCGCCGGCAGATCTCGGAATCGACGTGATCGGCGTCCCCGAAGGCGATCCGATCCAGTTCGATCTACGACTGGAATCGGTGGTCGAAGGGGTGCTCGTCACCGGAACGGCCCGTGGCCGTCTGGTCGGGGAGTGCGCGCGGTGCCTGGTCGACATCGAGGACGAGTTCCTCGCTGACGTCCAGGAGCTGTACGTCTATCCGGAGAGCGACGCCGAGCCGGACGAGGCCAGCCGGATGGAGGGCGATCTGATCGACCTCGAGCCGGTGCTGAGGGACCAGGTGGTGCTCGCGCTACCGTTCCAGCCGTTGTGTACGGACGACTGTCCGGGTCTGTGCCCCGAGTGCGGGGTGCGCCTGGCGGACGAGCCCGGCCATCAACACCAGGAGCGGACCGATCCCCGCTGGGCGGCCCTCGACGGACTGCTCCAGAACGACCAGCAGGACAACTGAACAACCGAACCGAGTCAGCCAGCCGGCCGGGTCCACCAGCCCCCGGCCGAAGCAAGGAGTCATAACCGTGGCCGTTCCGAAGCGGAAGATGTCGCGCAGCAACACCCGCAGCCGCCGGGCCCAGTGGAAGACCACTGCCCCGTCGCTGGTCACCTGCGTGAACCCCGCCTGCCGCGCGAAGCACCTGCAGCACACCGTTTGCCCGAACTGCGGCCAGTACGGCGCCAAGGGCGAGCGCCGCCAGGTCGTCGAGAGCTAAACGGCACCAACCCAGTGAACTCTGCCAACGAAACGGGGCTCTACGCCGAGCTGAACCAGCGGCTCGGCGTATCGCTGGCTGACGAATTGCTGGAGCACGCCTTCACCCACCGCTCGTACGCGTACGAGAACGGTGGGCTGCCGACGAACGAGCGGCTGGAGTTCCTCGGGGACTCCGTGCTCGGCGTCATCGTCACGGAGTCGCTGTTCCGGAACCACCCGGACCTGTCCGAGGGCCGACTGGCCAAGTTGCGGGCCGCGGTGGTCAACATGCGTGCGCTCGCGGGTGTCGCCCGCGAGCTCAAGCTCGGCAAGTACCTGCGGCTCGGCCGCGGCGAAGAGGCCACCGGCGGCCGGGACAAGTCGTCGATCCTCGCCGACTGCGTCGAGGCGCTGATCGGTGCCGTCTACCTGGACCGCGGCTTCGAGGTCGCCGGCGGGGTCGTCCACCGGCTGTTCGACGACCTGATGGAGTCGTCGGCGCGGCTCGGGGCCGGCCTGGACTGGAAGACCTCGCTGCAGGAGCTGGTCGCCCAGCTCGGCGTCGGCGTCCCGGAGTACGTGATCGCGGAGTCCGGGCCGGACCACGCGAAGACGTTCGAGGCGCGGGTCCGGATCGGTGCCGACACCTACGGGCACGGCATCGGCCGGAGCAAGAAGGAAGCCGAGCAGCAGGCCGCGGAAACCGCCTGGAAGGCCCTGCGCGCGGCGCATCCCGACAGCGTGGACCCCTCGCAGGCCTAGCTGCAGGACAGTGCCCGAGCTTCCCGAAGTAGAAGTCGTACGGCGGGGTCTGGCGGAGTTCACCACCGGCCGGACCATCGAGACCGTCGAGGTCCTGCATCCGCGCCCGGTACGGCGTCATGCCGCCGGGCCGGAGGATTTCGTGTCCCGGCTCAAGGGCCAGGTGTTCGCCGAGCCGGCCCGGCGCGGGAAGTACCTGTGGCTGCCCTTAACCTCCGGTGACGCGATCCTCACGCACCTCGGCATGAGCGGACAGTTCCGGGTTCAGCCGGTCGGCGCTCCGGACGAGCCGCACCTGCGGGTCCGGTTCGGGTTCGCCGACGACCGCGGAGAGGTCCGCTTTGTGGACCAGCGGATGTTCGGTGGTCTGTCGTACTCCGAAGGTGGCGCGGAGCTGCCCGCCGAGATCGCCCACATCGCCCGGGACCCGTTCGATCCGCTGTTCGACCCGGCGGCGGTGACCGCGAAGATCCGGCGCCGCCGGACCGGCCTGAAGCGGGCACTGCTCGACCAGACCGCGGTCAGCGGGATCGGCAACATCTACGCCGACGAGGCGTTGTGGCGGGCCAAGCTGCACTACGCCCGGGCGACGGAAACGCTGAAACCCGTGCAAATCAAGGCGATCCTCGACGCGGCGCACGAGGTGATGGCCGAGGCGCTGACCGTTGGTGGCACCAGCTTCGACGCGCTGTACGTCAATGTGAACGGTGAGTCCGGATACTTCGAGCGGGGCCTGAACGTCTATGGCCAGGAGGGCTCGCCCTGCCCGCGGGACGGACGCCCGATCCGTCGCGAGCCGTTCATGAACCGTTCGTCGTACCGGTGCCCGAAATGTCAGCCCGTTCCCCGGCATGTCCGCTGGTGAGCGAGGTATCGTTAACAAATGTGGCCCAGGTTGACCCGTCGGCCTCGCCGGTGTCACCCTGAAAGACGGTACACACTTTTCGGCGCTCCCTCATGACCTGGACGCGGAGCGCAACCGGCCAGAACCCTTCCGGAGGACAGCACAATGGCCAAGGCTCTTCTAGGGCATCTTGGAGGCACTGACCCGCGCATGCTCGAGCAGGTTCGTCTGCTCAACCGGCGTGTCGCAGATCTGGAGGCGCACGTGATGCGGCTCCAGGCAGAGAACGATCACCTGGTGGCCCAGATCCACGAGGGTCGGCTGCTCACCGTCGACGAGGCTCTGCGCGCCCCCGCTTCGGTCTGACGTAACAGAGAAGTACACCTCGACCGTCCGCTTTACACTGCAGAACGGCGGTGGCCCCCGCCCGGGCCTCCGCCGCCATGTTTGTTCACGCACTGTATGTTCACCCGATGTTGTGCTCCCACAGCTTCGCCGGCCATCTCTCAACGGCCTGGCCTCCGCCGGATTCCGCGGATCTCTTTGTAGACTGCGAGGCGGAACACCTTCCCCCGGGTAGCGGCAGCGTGACGAACAGCTACGGCGGTTCCCTAGGTACCGTCTGTCATTTCACGGGTTGGAGACCTTCGCCTTGTACCTGAAGAGCATGACGCTCCGGGGCTTCAAGTCGTTCGCGTCCGCGACGACGATGAACTTCGAACCAGGCATCACCTGCATCGTCGGCCCGAACGGCTCCGGGAAGTCCAACGTGGTCGACGCGCTGGCCTGGGTGATGGGTGAGCAGGGCGCCAAGTCGCTGCGCGGCGGCAAGATGGAGGACGTCATCTTCGCCGGGACCTCCGGCCGCGCCCCGCTGGGCCGCGCCGAGGTGGTGCTCACCATCGACAACACCGACGGCGCGCTGCCGATCGAGTACGCCGAGGTGACGATCAGCCGGACGATGTTCCGCAACGGCGGGTCCGACTACCAGATCAACGGCCAGAACTGCCGGCTGCTCGACGTCCAGGAACTGCTCAGCGACTCCGGTATCGGCCGCGAGATGCACGTCATCGTCGGTCAGGGCCAGCTGGACTCGATCCTGCGCGCCACGCCGGAAGGCCGCCGCGGGTTCGTCGAGGAGGCCGCGGGCGTCCTGAAGCACCGCAAGCGCAAGGAGAAGGCGCTGCGGAAGCTGGAGGCCACCGAAGGCAACCTGAACCGGCTCGGCGACCTGATCACCGAGATCCGCCGCCAGTTGAAGCCGCTCGGGCGCCAGGCGGAGGTGGCGCGCCGGGCGGTGACGATCCAGGCGGAGGTCCGGGACGGCCGCGCCCGGTTGCTTGCCGACGACATCGTCCAGGCCCAGTCCGCGCTCGAGGCCGAGCTGCGGGACGAGGCTGCGCTGACGCAGCGCCGGACCGAGACCGAGGCGAAGCTGCGCGAGGCCCGTGAGCTGGAGGCCGAGCTCGAGGACGCGCTCCGCGAGGACGCGCCGGCCCTGCAGGCCGCCCAGGACACCTGGTACCAGCTGTCCGGCTTCGGCGAGAAGATCAAGGGTACGGCGCGGATCGCGGCGGACCGGATTCGTTCGCTGAACGACGAGGCCGAGGAGCCGCGCCCGGGCCGTGACCCCGAGGAGCTCGAGCTCGAGGCCGCCCGGGTCCGGGAGACCGAGGCGCAGATCGAGGCCGAGGTCGAGGCGCACTCCGACCTGCTCGCCGAGTCGGTGGAGCGGCGTCAGCAACTGGAGGCCCAGGAGGCCGAGGAGGAGCGCCGGATCTCCGCGCTGATCAGGGCCGCGGCCGACCGCCGCGAGGGTCTGGCCCGGCTGACCGGCCAGGTGAACGCGCTGAAGAGCCGCGCGGCCGCCGCCGAGTCCGAGATCGGTCGTCTCGCCACCAACCGGCGCGAGGCCGAGGAGCGGGCCGCGAAGGCCCAGCACGACTTCACGGCGTTGGAGACCCAGGTCGCCGGGCTGGACGCCGGCGAGAAGGGGCTCGACGACCAGTACGAGGCCGCTCAGGCGGTGCTCGACGAGATGGACGAGCGGCTGAAGAAGCTGCGCGCCGAAGAGCGGGACGCGGAGCGTGAGCGCACCGGTCTGGCCGCTCGGAAGGAAGCCCTCGAGCTCGGCCTGAACCGCAAGGACGGCGCCGGCGCCCTGCTGGCGGCCTCCGAGCAGATCAACGGCCTGATGGGTTCCGTCGCGGCCCTGTTGAGCGTCCGGACCGGCTACGAGACCGCGATCGCGGCGGCGCTGGGCGAGGCCGCCGACGCGGTCGCCGTCACCCACACCGACGCCGCGCTGCACGCCGTCGGTCACCTCAAGGAGCACGATCTCGGCCGCGCCGGGATGCTCCTCGGCGACGCGCCGGCCGAGGACCAGGCCACCTGGCCGGCGTTGCCCCACGGAGCGTCGTACGCCGTCGACGTCGTGGACTGCCCGGAGACGTTGCGCCCGGCCCTGCGGCGGCTGCTGCGCAAGGTCGCGGTCGTCGACGACGTGAACGCGGCGCGCTCCCTGGTCCGGAACCTGCCCGACGTCACGTGTACGACGCGCGCGGGCGACGTACTCGGGGCGCATTTCGCGTACGGCGGTTCGGACGCGGCACCGAGCCTGATCGAGGTGCAGTCCGCGGTCGACGAGGCGGCGGAGAAGCTGACCGAGGCGACGGCGCGCAGCGAGCGGCTGCGGTTCGAGCTGCAGGGGCTGGAGGACGAGCGAGCCCGCCAGAAGGAGTCCGTCGAGATCACGCTGGCGCGGCTGCACGAGTCCGACGCGGCGATGGCTGCCGTCGCCGAGCAGCTGGCGCACTTCGGGTCGCTGGCGAAGGCGTCGCGTGGCGAGGCCGAGCGGATGGCCGACGCGATCGCCGCGGCCGAGGAGGAGCGGGACAAGAACCTGTCCGGCCTGGCCGAGCTCGAAGAGCGGCTGATGGACGCCGAGGCGTTCGACGAGGACGGCGACGAGCCGGACACCTCGGAGCGCGACCGGCTGGCCGAGGCGGCCAAGGCGGGGCGGGCCGCGGAGATGGAGGCGCGGCTGGCGCTGCGGACCACCGAGGAGCGGGCCCGGGCGCTGTCCGGCCGGGCCGACTCGCTGGAGCGCGCGGCGCGGCAGGAGCGCGAGGCGCGGGCGCGGTCGACCGCGCGGGCGGCGCGGCGGGCGCGGCAGGCCGAAGCGGCGAACGCCGTACATCTGGCTGCTGGTCATGTGCTGGCGCGGCTGGAGTCCTCGCTGCAGCTGGCGGCGTCCGAGCGTGCGACGATCCAGGCGCAGCGGGCCGATCGGGAGCAGGCGCTGTCGCAGGCCCGGTCCGCGACCCGGAACCTGAGCTCCGAGCTGGAGCAGCTCACCAACACCGTGCACCGGGACGCGCTGGCGCGGGCCGAGCAGAAGATGCGGCTGGAGCAGCTGTACGAGAAGGCACTCGGCGAGCTCGGTATCGAGGTCGACGCGCTCGTCACGGAGTACGGGCCGGACCAGCTGGTGCCGCCGCTGCCCTCGAACGACGAGACGCTCGAACTCGAGGGCGAGCCGTTCAACCGGACCAAGGTCGAGAAGCGGCTCAAGCAGGCCGAGCGGGCGCTGAACCAGCTGGGCAAGATCAACCCGCTCGCGCTCGAGGAGTTCGAGGCGATGGAGGAGCGGCACCGCTTCCTGTCCGAGCAGCTCGACGACCTGAAGAAGTCCCGCCGCGACCTGATGGATATCGTCAAGGAGGTCGACGAGCGGGTCGAGCAGGTCTTCACCGAGGCGTACCGGGACGTGGAGGTCGCGTTCGAGCACGTCTTCAGCCGGCTGTTCCCGGGCGGTGAGGGCCGGCTGGTGCTGACCGACCCGGACGACATGCTGGCGACCGGCATCGACGTCGAGGCCCGCCCGCCGGGCAAGAAGGTCAAGCGGCTGTCGCTGCTGTCCGGTGGTGAGCGTTCGCTGGTCGCGGTCGCGTTCCTGGTCGCGCTGTTCAAGGCCCGCCCGTCGCCGTTCTACATCCTCGACGAGGTCGAGGCGGCCCTCGACGACACCAACCTCGGCCGGCTGCTGGAGATCTACGAGGAGCTGCGCGAGAACAGCCAGCTCCTGGTGATCACCCACCAGAAGCGCACGATGGAGGTCGCCGACGCGCTGTACGGCGTGACGATGCGCGGCGACGGCGTCTCCGCAGTCATCTCCCAGCGCATCCGGGAGCCAGAGGCGGTCTAGTAGCACCATGTGTCTCACCGCGCTACGCTGGTCGCATGAAGATCATCACCCAGCGCGAGTTCCGCAATCATTCTGCGGCGGTGATGGACGCCGTAGAGGCAGGCGAGACCTACCACATCACCAGGAACGGCACGGAAGTCGCCGAACTGCGCCCCCTCGCCACACGGCGCCAGCCGACTACCGAGGACCTGATCGCCCAGCATCGGCACCTTCCCCGGATCGATGCGGCTGCGATGCGAAAGGAGGCCGACGAGTTCTTCGGCTCGGAGGACCGGGTCGGCGACGACGACGATCCGTACGAGCGCGCATGAGTGAGCGCGCACCAGTGGGTGTCCTGGACACCTGTACCTACATCGACCTGCTCGTTCTGGACACCGCAGACCTCCCGGAGCGTTCCGAGTTGACTGCAATCTCGCTGGCCGAACTGCATCAGGGCGTCGAGATGGCGAAGGATCCGTTCACCCGCGCTGCTCGCGCCGAGGTCCTGAGTTCGGCCGCGAGAGCGTTTGATCCGTTGCCGTTCGACGGGAATGCGGTGACCCGGTACGGATCCCTGGTGGCACTGACGATCGCGGCTGGGCGGGATCCGCGGCCGCGGCGGCTGGACCTCATGATCGCCGCCATCGCATCCAGTCGCAACCTACCGCTCTACACGCGGAACGCCGCAGACTTTTCCGGACTGGCGGATCTGGTGACCGTGTACGCCGTCTGATCCTGGTTCTCAGGCGGTGATGGTCATCGAGGCCAGGGCGTCGTCCTGGACGTCGAAGGTGAAGTGCGACGGGCCGTTGAAGCCGTCGCCGCCGACCTGGGTCAGGATCGTCACCGGATTGCCGGGGGTGCTGACCTCGGTGCCGGTGAAGGTGGCGCGCTTGCCGATCAGCTCGTTGTCGCTCCACGACCGGATCTGGTCGTGGCCGCGGAACTGGCGGCCCCAGTCGTCCACGTAGCCGTCCGCGGCGAACGCCGCCACGAAGGCGTCGTTGTCCTGGGCGTCGATCGCGTCGAGCGCGCGCTGCACTGCTGCGGGAATCTCTTGGCTCATTCTCGCGACGATAACTGAACCGGCCCGTGTGAACCGATCCGGCGATCTGTACGTATGGCTGGTGTCGGTCGGTGAGCCGGGGAGGTCGTGATGAAGCGTGTGGCGAGTGTGTTCGCCGTGGCGGTGCTCGGTGCGGCCGGGCTGACCGCCTGTGGCGGCGGCAACGGCTACTCGAGCTCCGGCTCGGGCTCCGGCAGTTCGGCCCCGGCCGGCCAGTCCACCGGTGGGCCCGCGAAGTTGGCCGTTGCCACGGTCGGTGACTACGGCAAGGTCGTTGTCGACGGCAACGGGCGGACCGTGTACGTGTTCGACAAGGACACCCACGGTACGTCGAACTGCTCGGGCGGCTGTCTCGCCCAATGGCCTCCGGTACCGGCCGGCAACGGTACGGCGCAGCTCACCGGGATCGAACCGTCGCTGGTCACCACCATCACCCGCTCGGACGGCACGAAGCAGCTGGCCATCAACGGCATGCCGCTGTACCTGTACGCCAGCGACAGCCAGGCCGGCCAGGCCGGTGGCCAGGCGGTCGGCGGCCTGTGGTGGGTCGTCGCACCGGACGGCAAGAAGATCACCACCCAGCCGGGTGGATCGGGCAATGGCAACGGCTACTGAAACGAGCGCTGCTGTTCGGGTGTCGTCGTCCGCTGCTCCCGGTATCGTGCGGACGGTGGGTGACAACCCAGGGCCGCACGATGCCGAAACGCTGATCCGGACGCTGTACGCCGAACACGGCCGCAGTCTGCTGGCGTACGCGACCCGCCTTACCGGCGACCGGGCTGCCGCCGAGGACGTCGTACAGGAAACGCTTGTCCGGGCGTGGAAGCATGCGGACGACCTGACCACCGGCAAGGGGTCGGTGCGAGGCTGGCTGCTGACTGTGGCGCGCAACATCGTCACGGACCGCGCCCGGGCCCGTGCGGTGCGTCCGGCCGAGGTGGCGGACGTGGCGGACACTCCACCGGTCGAGGGGGACCACTCCGAGTCGGTGGTGAACACGATGGTGGTGATGGACGCACTCGACCAGGTGTCTCCCGAGCACCGTGAAGTACTCGTGCAGCTGTATTACCGCGGGCGGTCCGTCGCCGAGGCTGCCAAGGAGCTGGGTGTGCCGCCCGGTACCGTGAAATCGCGTTCGTACTACGCCCTCCGAGCCTTGCGCGCGGTGTTGGCCGGACAAGAGGCGGAGGTGTCCCCATGAGTGAGCACGACCGTACAGAGCTGGGCGCCTACGCACTGGGCGCACTGGAGCCTGCTGAGGTCGCCGCTGTCGACGAGCATCTGGCCACCTGCGCGGACTGCCGTGCTGAGCTGGCTGAGCTGACCGAGATGAAGGACTTCCTCGGAGAGGTGCCACCGGAGGCGTTCCTGGACGGACCGCCCGAGGGCGGTGACCTGCTGCTCCAGCGCACCCTGCGCGAGGTGCGTGGTCTCGAAGCCGACCCGCCGGCGCGAACTCGGCGGCCGAAACGGCGCTCCCGCTGGTTGCTGGTAGCCGCCGCGCTGGTAGTAGTCGCGGGCGCGCTCGGCGGTGGCGTCGTACTCGGTCGGCAGACCGCGCCGCAGGCCGAGGAGCCGACGGCCGGGTACAAGGAAGTCACCACGGTGGACACGGCGACCGGTACGACGATGGCGACCACCGTCGAGCCACGGACCGGCTGGAGCTGGGTCCAGGTTCAGGTGAAAGGGCTGAACGCCGGCGACCAGTGTCAGTTGGTTGTCACCGACAAGGCCGGCAAGACCTGGGTTGCGGGTAGCTGGCTGGTGTCCGAGAAGGCCGCGAAGGACGGGAGTACGTTCGGCGGTGGCGTCCTGGTGCCGCTCGACCAGGTGCATTCGGTGGAGATCAGAACGGTGCAGGGACGGCACGTGGTGACAGCCACCATCTGAGCCGAGTTGCGGGACACGAGAGGATAGAGCCGTGGCTACTACCTCCGAGGACCTGCGGGAGCGACGGAAGAACGCGGCGGACGGCTGTGAGCGCTGGCTGTCCAACCGGCGAGTGCCGGTGCCGGACCGGCTGCGGCGGCTCGCGGAAGTGGCCACAGATGACCAGAGCGACATGTACGGCAACGGTGGTGAGGTCGCCGCGCTGGAGCAGGAGGTCGCCGAGCTGCTGGGCAAGCCGGCCGCAGTGTTCGTGCCGACCGGCATCATGGCGCAGCAGAGCGTCCTGCGGGTGTACGCCGACCGCGCGGGCACCGGACGCGTCGCGGTACATGGTCTGTCGCACCTGCTCATGCACGAGCTCAACGCGCTCGAGGAGGTGCACCACCTGCGCATCGAGCGGATGACCTCGGAGCCGCGGCAGCCGCGACCGGACGAGCTGGCTGCTATTCCGGGCAAGCTGGCCGCGGTGACGCTGGAGCTGCCGCTGCGCGACGCCGGCTTCGTGTTGCCGACATGGGACGAGCTCGTCGTGTTCTCCGAGTCGTGCGCGGAACGCGGCGTACCGCTCCATCTCGACGGAGCACGGTTGTGGGAGAGCGCGCCGTACCTCGAGCACAGCTTGGCGGAGATCGCCGCGCTGGCGTCGACGGTGTACGTCTCGTTCTACAAGGTGCTCGGTGGCGTCAGCGGCGCGGCACTGGCCGGCCCCGAGGACGTGATCGCCGAGGTACGCCGGTGGCAACGCCGACTCGGTGGCAACCTCTTCGCCCTGTTCCCGTACGCCGTCTCCGCGCGCGACGGCCTGCGCTCGGTGCTGCCGCTGATGGACGACCTCCACCAACGGGCCGTCGAGGTCGCAATGGCCTTGCAGGGCGAGGGTTTTCGCGTCTTCCCGGAGCCGCCGCACACCAACTCGTTCCGGCTCTACGCGCCACGGTCGGCGGAGTCGATCGAGCACGCGGCCGTCGCGCGGATGGAGCGCACCCGCGAGGCGCTGTGCGGTCCGTGGCAGCCGGCGGACGTCCCTGGATGGTCGTGGGTCGAGGTGGTGGCCACGCCGGCCACGCTGGACTGGCAGGTCGACGAAATCGCGAAGGCTTTCGGGGAACTTCTGACGCGCTGAGGACGTCAGGGATTGTGTTGGGTTGGGGAGTCGGGGAGAGAAGTGCTGACATTCGTCGTCACCATGGTGGTTCTGCTGGTTCTGTCGGGTCTCGTGCTGCTGGCCGTGGCACGCGGTGAGGGGAAACATTTCGGGTAGCCTCGCGACATGAGGCGACTCATCTTCCAGGAGTACGTGACACTCGACGGCTTCGCCGCCGGTCCGGACGGGGGACTGGAGTTCTTCGACTCGATCGGCATGCAGCCGGACGACGACAACCTGGAGCTGCTCGACAGCGTCGACACGATGTTGCTGGGCGCCGAGACCTATCGCCTGTTCGCGGGGTTCTGGCCGACCGAAGCCTCGGCCGGTGAGCCGATCGCCGCGAAGCTGAACGCGCTGCGCCTCGTCGTCGTGTCGACGACACTGCAGAGTGCGCCGTGGGGCAACTACGAGCCGGGCCTGGTGGTCCGTGACCTCGATGCGGTCCGGGCGCTGAAGGCGGAGCAGACCGGCAAGGACATCATCCTGTGGGGCAGCATCACGTTGTTCCAGTCGCTGCTGCGGGCCGGTCTGGTCGATGAGGTTCAACTGCGGATCTGTCCGGTGCTGCTGGGCAACGGCAAGAGCGCGTTCCCGACCGGTGGGTCGCCGGTGCGTCTGGATCTGATCGAGGCGCGTCCGTGGGGGACCGCCGGTGTCTTGGTGCGGTACCAGCCGGCTAGCTGACCGCGTCCATGATCGCGTGCACGATCGGGGCCGCGATCGTGACGGTCGGCAGGATCAGTAGGGTCGCGGCACCGGCGTACGTCAGTGTCGAGAGCAGGCGCTCGTTGGTCGCCGGACCGGCCAGGCGCTCGACTCGCAGTACCGTGGCGGACTTTGCCGCAGCCAGCGCTGCCTCGGGAGCCGGTGCGCCGGCCAGCGCGACCAGTGCGTGGGCCAGTGGGCGCGGGCCGTTGCGACGGCGGGCGTCGTCGTCGGCGAGCAGTTCGACCAGCGTGCGAGCCTGCTCCAGCGCTACGTCGCTGCGCACCCAGCGCGGGAAGGCGTGGTGCAATGCGGTGAACTCCTCCAGCACCAGGTCGTGTCTCGCGCGCAGATGCGCCTGCTCGTGGGCGAGCACGGCCTTCAACTCGCCGTCGTCGAGTCGATTCAACGCACCGACCGACACCACGACCCGCGCACCACGCAAGGCGGGCAGACAGTAGGCGAGTGGCGTCTCCTCCGCCAGCACGCGCAGTCCGGGGATCAGTCCGTCCGGCGTGGCCAGTACGTCGACCAGATCGCGGTGCCGTTTGCGTCGTGCTCTCGTACCAACAGCTACTCGGCTAACGGCCCACAGCAGCCGCACGACGACCAATGCGGTCATGGCGAGGATGAGAGCGGCCAAGAGGTCACGTGGTGACGACGGGTCGAAGCGAGGCTCACCGGGCCGCCCGGCAATCGAGTACGACAACGAGATCCCGGCACCCAGAGCAGCCAGTACGGCGGCCAGTGCGATCGCCTGCCACAAGATGACTGCCGCACGGGGAACCCGGTAGGGCCAGTTGGAGCGAGCCAGCACGGCCGGTGCCGGGCCGGTGAGGACCAGCGCGAGGACGGCCAGCAGGACCGGGGTGATCACCCCGCGCTGTCCAACCGGGACAGCGCATCGCGCAGCAGGGCCGCCTCTTCGTCGGTGACCTGGCCGACGAAACGGACCAGCGCCTCGCGCCGGTCGCCCGCGCGGTCCAGCGCGTCCCGCATCAGGTCGGCGGCGAGTTCCTCGCGGGGCGCAGCGGCGCGGTAGCGCCAGGCCTTGCCGTCGCGCTCGCGCTCGGTCATCTTCTTCTTCGCCAGCCGGTCCAGAACGGTCATCACGGTCGTGTACGCGAGCTCTCGGGTGCCGGCCAGCCGCTCGTGCACCTCGCGCACGGTCAGCGCGGCCGGCGCCGCCCAGAGCTGCTCCATCACCAGACGTTCCAGGTCCCCGAGGGGACGCGGCGCCTTCTCCTCACTCGCCACGTGACCAGTATAACTACACGATGTAGTAGATCCGCGGTAGCATCTACTACGAAACGTCGTAGATGGCTGGGGAGGCCTGCCGATGGACACCCTCGATCTGGCGCGCTGGCAGTTCGCGATCACCACCGTGTACCACTTCTTCTTCGTGCCGGTGACGATCTCGCTGGTGGCGATCACCGCCGGACTGCAGACCGCCTGGTATCGCACCGGCAAGGAGAAGTACCTGCGGCTGACCAAGTTCTACGGGAAGCTGTTCCTGATCAACATCGCGATGGGCGTGGTCACCGGCCTCGTCCAGGAGTTCCAGTTCGGGATGAACTGGAGCGACTACTCGCGGTTCGTCGGCGACGTGTTCGGCGCCCCGCTGGCGCTCGAGGGCCTGCTCGCGTTCTTCCTCGAGTCGACCTTCATCGGTCTCTGGATCTTCGGCTGGGACCGGCTGCCGAAGCTGGTCCACCTGGGCTGCATCTGGATGGTGGTGCTCGGCACGCAACTGTCGGCGTACTTCATCCTGGCGGCCAACTCGTGGATGCAGAACCCGGTCGGTTTCCGCTACAACGCCGAGCGCGGTCGCGCCGAGCTGACCGACCTGTGGGCGGTGCTGACCAACAAGGTCGTCCTGGTCACCTATCCACACACGATCTTCGCGGCGTTCATGGTCGGCGGCGCGTTCGTGGCCGGCGTCGCCCTCTGGCATCTGCTCCGGCGGCCCTCGGTGGACAAGGACGTGTTCCGCTCGGCGCTGAAGATCGGCGCCTCCGTCGTGCTGGTCGCGAGCGTCGGCGTGGCGATCAGCGGGGACCTGCAGGGCAAAGTGATGACCGAGGTGCAGCCGATGAAGATGGCCGCGGCCGAGGCGCTGTACGAGACCGAGAAGCCGGCGTCGTTCTCGGCCTTCACCATCGGCACCCTGGACGGCTCCAAGGAGATCTTCTCGATCAAGGTGCCGTATCTGCTGTCCTTCCTCGCGACCGGGCACTTCGGTGGCGAGGTGATGGGCATCAACTCGCTGCAGGACGCCTACGAGCAGCTCTACGGACCGGGGTCGTACAAACCGAACATCCCGCTGACCTACTGGACCTTCCGGTTGATGATCGGGGTCGGGATGGCGTCCGCGGCGATCGCGCTCTGGCTGCTGTGGACGACCCGCCGCGGCCGGGCGCCGGCGCACTGGCTGATCTGGCTGGCCGCGCCGCTCCCGCTGTTGCCGCTCGCGGCGAACACCTTCGGCTGGATCTTCACCGAGACCGGACGCCAACCCTGGCTGGTGTTCGGGCTGTTGCCAACGGCATCCGGTGTCTCACCAGGTACGACGGGCGGCGAGGTGATCACGTCACTGGTCGGCTTCACCGCGCTGTACGGCGCCCTCGCGATCGTCGAGACCAAGCTGCTGTTGCGCACCATCCGGGGCGGTCTGGCCGGCACGGACACACCGGCCGACGAGCCGGAACAGCCCGACAAACCACTGTCGTACGCGTACTGAGGGGCTCGAGATGGAACTGACGACTGTGTGGTTCGTCGCGATCGCGGCGCTCTGGACCGGGTACTTCGTGCTCGAGGGCTTCGACTTCGGGGTCGGGATGCTGTACCGCGTGCTCGGCCGCAACGAGCCCGAACGCCGGGCCGCGATCAGCACGATCGGTCCGGTCTGGGACGGCAACGAGGTGTGGCTGATCATGGCCGGCGCCGCCACCTTCGCGGCGTTCCCGGAGTGGTACGCGACGCTGTTCAGCGGGTTCTACCTGCCATTGTTCGCGATCCTTGTCGGGCTGATCGTGCGCGGCGTCGCGCTGGAGTACCGCGGCAAGCGCGACGACGCGGTGTGGCGGTCCCGGATGGACATCATGATCGTGGTCGGTTCGGTGCTGCCGGCGCTGCTCTGGGGCGTTGCCTTCGGCAACATCGTGCGCGGCGTACCGCTGGACGCCGACCACGAGTACATCGGCGGCTTCGGCACCCTGCTGAACCCGTTCGCGTTACTCGGCGGGCTGACCTTCGTCGCGGTCTTCGTCACCCACGGCGCGATCTTCCTCGCGCTGCGCACCACGGACGACCTGCGGATCCGCGCGAACCGGCTCGCGACCCGAAGCGGTGTCGTCGCCGCGGTGCTCACGATCGCGTTCCTGGCCTGGGCCCAGGCGATCCGTGGCGACACGGTCTCGGTGGTCCTGACGATCGCGGCGGTCGTGGCGTTCGCCGGCGGGCTGGTCGCGAACGTGGTGCGCCGCGAGGGCTGGGCCTTCGTCGGTACGACGCTCGCGATCGGACTGGCCGTGGTGTCGTTGTTCGTCGCACTGTTCCCGGACGTGATGCCGTCGACGCTGGAGCCGGGTTCGACCCTCACCGCGGTCGAGGCCGCGTCCTCGGCGTACACGTTGAAGGCGATGACGATCATCACGGCGATCTTCTTCCCGCTGGTGCTGCTCTACCAGGGGTGGACGTACTGGGTGTTCCGTAAGCGCGTCATGGTCGCGGCGGCATGAAACCGCTCGACCCGCGGCTGCTCAAGAGAGCCAAGGGCGCACGTGTCTTCCTGGCGGCATCGGTCCTGATCGGTGTCGCCAGTGGGGCGCTGATCGTCGCGCAGGCTGTTCTTCTGGCCCACGGCATCGCCGGAGCGGTACTGCGGGGCGCCAGCGTGACCGCAGTGGCCTGGGGACTGGCCGCGGTGATCGCCGGACGCGCACTGCTCGTGTGGGCGCAGGAGGTAGTCGCTCAACGCGCTGCGGCCGCTGTGAAGTCGACACTGCGGCGACAGACGCTGGAGCACTCCCTGAAGCTCGGACCGGTCTGGTTGAGCGGTGAACGGAGCAGTGCGCTCACAACCCTGCTCACCAAGGGTCTTGACGACCTGGACCCGTACTTTGCTCGCTACCTCCCGCAGCTCGTACTCGCCGCAACTGTGCCGGCTGGCGTGATCGGCTGGATGGCTACTGGCGACCTGATCGCAGCCGGGACGGTACTGATTACCCTCCCGCTGATCCCGATCTTCATGGCGCTGATCGGTTGGGCGACCCAGGCGCGCAGCCGGCGGCGTCAGCATGCGTTGGCGGTGTTGGCTCACCACTTCGCCGACGTGGTCGGCGGGCTGACCACGCTGAAGCTGTTCGGTCGCGCCAAGGCGCAGGAGTCCGCCGTACGTCGGGTGACCGATGAGCACCGATCCGCGTCGATGGGAAGTCTGCGGTTGGCGTTCCTGTCCTCGTTCGCCTTGGAGCTGCTGGCCAGTATCTCGGTGGCGTTGGTTGCTGTCGGCGTCGGTCTGCGCCTGGTCGACGGCAAGCTCGGACTCGAGACCGCGCTGATGGTGCTGATCCTGGCTCCGGAGGCGTATCTGCCGCTGCGACAGGTCGGTCTGCAGTTCCACGCGAGCGCAGACGGTGTGGCGGCGAGCGAGGAGGTCTTCCGCGTGCTCGAGACGCCACTGCCGGAGCGTGGCGAGCGGACCGACGTACCGGATCTGCGGGTGACTCCGCTGCATCTGTACGACGTGACGGTGACCTACCCCGGGCGTGGGAAGCCGGCGTTGGACGGGTTCGAGCTGGAGCTGCGGCCGGGCGAGGTGGTGGCGCTGACCGGCCCGAGCGGAGCCGGTAAGTCCACTGCGTTGGCTGTGCTGCTGGGATTCGCCCAGCCGGAGCGGGGTGTGGTTGTGGCCGGTGGGAGCGCGGCGGACGAGTTCGATCCCGAGGTGTGGCGACAGCAGTTCGCCTGGGTACCGCAGCGTCCTGGGCTGCGCTCGGGGACTGTCGCCGACAACGTGCGACTGGGGCGGTCGGATGCGTCGGACGACGAGGTCCGGATGGCCCTCCTGACTGCTGGCGCCGGCGAGCTGGAGCTGGACAAGACGGTGGGGGAGCAGGGGGAGATGCTGTCGGGCGGCCAGCGGCGGCGGGTCGCGCTCGCCCGGGCGCTCATCACCGACGCCCCGGTCCTCCTCCTCGACGAGCCAACAGCTGGTCTGGACGCAGATACCGAGGCTGCAGTGGTCACCGGTCTGCGCGCCAGCGGTCGCACCGTCCTCATGGTCGCCCATCGCCCCGCGCTGATCGCCGCGGCTGACCGCACCGTCACCGTAGGAACCCGAGAGTTGGTGAACGCATGAAGGGATGGCAACTGGCCCGCCCGGAGCGTGGCGTGCGGTGGCGACTGCTGCTCGCTCTCGTGCTTGGCGTTGCGGCCGCCGGCTCGGCTGTCGCGCTGCTCGCGACTTCGGCCTGGCTGATCACCGCAGCGTCAGCGCAGCCGCCCGTACTGCTCCTGATGGTGCCGATCGTCGCAGTCCGCGCGTTCGGTGTCGGTCGCGGCGTCTTCCGGTACGTCGAACGCCTGGTCGGCCACGACGCGGCGTACCGGGTGTTGGGGGAGACGAGAGCTCGCATCACCGGACGCCTCGAGAAGATCGCGCCCGCTGGGCTCACCTCGCAGCGCAAGGGCGATCTGCTCGCCCGGCTCGTGCTGGACGTGGATGCGGTCCTCGACCTGTGGTTGCGGGTTCTTCTACCGGTGGCGGTCGCTGCGGTGACAGCTGCCGCCACAGTCGCGTTGCTCGCAGTCCTGCTGCCCGCAGCGGGTGCAGCCGTCGCGCTGGCGGTGCTGGTCGCGTGCACCGTCGTACCGTGGCTGACTGCCCGGACCGCCGAGCGGGCCGAGCGAAACATCGCAGGGGCTCGTGGGGACGTCGCAGCCACCACCACCGAGACTCTGCTGACTGCAGCTGACGTGGTGGCCTACAACGCGATCAACTCGGTGCTGGACGACTTCAGCCGCCGCGACGCCCGCCTGGCCGCCGCCGAACGCCGCTCCGCCTGGAGCACCGGCCTCGGCAGCGCTCTGCTCGTCCTGTGCATCGGGGGCGCCAGCGTGGCCGCACTGGTCCTCGGCAGTACGGCGAACATCACCGGCGCAGTCTTCGCCGTACTGGTCCTCACGCCGCTCGCTCTCGCCGACGTCCTCGGCGGCGTCCCTGCAGCCGCCCAGCTGGCCATCCGGGTACGGGCGTCACTCGCGAGAGTCCAGGAACTTGTCGACACGCCAGATCCCGTCACCGAGCCGACAGAACCGCAGCCACTCCCGACCGGACGCGACCTCCGGGTGAACCTGCTGCGAGTCGGGTACGACGACACCGACGTACTGAACGGCCTCAGCCTGGACATGCCGGCAGGGAGCCGCGTGGTGATCACAGGCCCGAGTGGCTCGGGCAAGAGCACGCTGGCCGCGGTTCTGCTGCGATTCCTCGAGCCGCGTGGTGGAGAGGTGCTGCTGGACGGCGTCGACCTGGCCCGGCTCGAAGGCGATCAGGTGCGGTCGGTCGTCGGCTTGCTGACCCAGGAGAGTCATGTGTTCGACACGAGCATCAGGGAGAACCTGCTGCTCGCGAAGCCTGGGGTGAGTGACCTGCAGCTCTGGAAGGCGCTCTACCGGGCCCGGCTCGGGACGTTCGTCGAGAAGCTGCCGGACGGGCTCGACACGATGGTCGGTGAGCACGGCGCGAAGCTGTCCGGTGGTGAGCGTCAGAGGCTGGCATTCGCCCGGCTCCTGCTCGCGGACCGCGACGTACTCGTGCTGGACGAGCCGACCGAGCACCTGGACGAGGAGACCGGGCGGGCACTGCTCGCCGATCTGTTCGCGGCGGCGGGCGACCGCACCCTGGTGCTGCTCACGCACCGGCCCGAGCTGGTGCCTCCTCACGGATCGCGACAACTGGTTTGCCTGACGTGACAAATGCGGGCGGCGGGCCGGGTGTCTGTCAAGATGGGGAACCGTGTTGACCCCACTGCTCATCTCGTTGCTCACCGACCAGGCCCTGATCACGATCGTCGTGGCGATCGCGGTCGTTCTGGTCGTCGGTACCTCCGGTCTGATCGTCGCCCGGCGCCGCCGGGCCGAGCTGCCGCCGGCCGCTCCGAAGCCCTCGGTCGAGGGTCCGGCAGACGGCTCGGTGGAGGCTGAGCCCAAGGTCGGTGAGGACGCCGAGGAACCGCGAGACACCCCGACGCGGACGCTCGAGGACACCGAGCTCCCCGAGCCGTCGGCCCCGACGGTCGAGAAGCCGGAGTCCGCGCAGGGCCGGCTGGTCCGGCTCCGGGCCCGCCTGGCCCGCTCGCAGGGGTCGCTCGGAAAGGGTCTACTCGCGCTGCTGTCCCGCGACAAGCTCGACGAGGAGGCGTGGGAGGACATCGAGACCACGCTGATCACCGCGGACGTCGGTGTCGCGCCGACGCAGGAGCTGGTCGAGAAGCTGCGCACCCGGATGCGCGTCGAGGGCACCGGCGCCGCGCAGGCCCGGGAGATCCTCCGCGAGGAACTGGTGAACCTGGTCGACCCGTCGATGGACCGCTCGCTCAAGGCGAGCCGGAAGGGCGACCAGCCCGCCGTCGTCCTGATGGTCGGCGTGAACGGCACTGGCAAGACCACCACCGTCGGCCGGCTGGCCCGGGTCCTGATCGCCGAGGACAAGCGCGTCGTGCTCGGCGCCGCTGACACCTTCCGTGCAGCTGCTGCCGACCAGCTGCAGACCTGGGGCGAGCGCGTCGGCGCCCGCACCGTGCGGGGTCCGGAGGGCGGCGACCCGGCCAGCATCGCGTTCGACTCGGTCAAGGAGGGGATCGCGGAGCAGGCAGACGTCGTCCTCGTCGACACCGCCGGCCGCCTGCACACCAAGACCGGCCTGATGGACGAGCTGGGCAAGGTGAAGCGCGTCATCGAGAAGTCCGCCGCGGTGGACGAGGTGCTGCTGGTCATCGACGCCACCACCGGTCAGAACGGTCTCACCCAGGCGCGCGTGTTCGCCGAGGTCATCGACGTCACCGGCCTGGTCCTGACCAAGCTGGACGGTACGGCGAAGGGCGGCATCGTGATCGCGGTGCAGCGCGAACTCGGCGTACCGGTGAAGCTGGTGGGTCTCGGTGAGGGGCCGGACGACCTGGCGCCCTTCGACCCGGAGCAGTTCGTCGACGCCCTGCTGGACTGATGTAGAGCACGGGCCAGCAGCTTCGTCTCCCAGGTGACAGGCTCAACGAGGAGGAGATGAGATGACCAAGTTCATGCTGCTGGTGAATCTGGACGGCGGGAACTGCGAGACGCCGATGCTGGAGTGGGACGAGGCCGATCTGAAGGCCCACATGAAGTTTCTGGACGACCACCTGGAGCGCCTGCGGCAGAGCGGCGAGCTGGTGGTCGCGCAGGCGCTGACGTGGCCGTCGCACGGCAAGGTGGTCCGGGCCGCCGACGTGAGCGCGCCGGTGCTGACCGACGGCCCGTACGCCGAGTCCAAGGAGGTGCTGGCCGGCTACCAGATCGTCGACGTGGACTCCGAGGAGCGGGCGATCGAGATCGCCGCCGAGCTGTCCTCCGCGCCGGGACCCAACGGCGTACCGATCGAACAGCCGATCGAGGTACGGCGGCTGATGGAGTCGGATGCGGACCTGCACGACTTCTGAACCGGATGATCAGCTGGAGGACCTGCTGCGGGAGCTCACGCCGCAGGTCCTCGGCGCCGTCGTCCGCTGGTCCGGTGACTTCGCGGCGGCCGAGGACGCCGTCCAGGAGGCATTGCTGGCGGCGGCAACGGCGTGGCCGCGGGACGGCCGTCCGGACAAGCCCAAGGCCTGGCTGATCCAGACGGCCTCACGGCGGTTCGTCGACGAGGTCCGACAGGAGCAGGCCCGCCGGCGTCGTGAGGAACGCGCGATGCTGCGCGAAGTACCGCGCGGAGAGGTCGAGGAGTACGACGACACGCTCCGCCTGCTGTTCCTGTGCTGCCACCCCGCGCTCACGCCGGCGTCCGCGATCGCGCTCACCCTGCGGGCGGTCGGCGGTCTGACCACGGCGGAGATCGCCACGGCGTACCTGGTGCCGGAGGCGACGATGGCGCAGCGGATCAGCCGGGCGAAGCAGAAACTCAAAGGCGCGAGCTTCGAGCTCGACGCCGACCCGGACCGGCTGCGCAACGTGTTGCATGTGCTCTATCTGATGTTCAACGAGGGCTACACGAGCAGCAGCGGGCCGGAGCTGCGCCGTGGTGACCTGTCCGCTGAGGCGATCCGGCTGACGCGCGCAGTACACGCGCAGCTGCCCGCTGACGGTCAGGTGACCGGACTGCTGGCTCTGATGCTGCTGACCGACGCACGGCGTGCTGCGCGGACCGGTGTGAGCGGTGAGCTCGTTCCACTGGCCGATCAGAACCGGGCCCTGTGGGATCGGGACTACATCACCGAGGGGGTGGCGCTCGCGATCGAGGCGTTCGGCACGCCGCCGTTGGGGGAGTACCAGATCCAGGCGGCCATCGCCGCGCTGCACGACGAGGTGGACCGCGCCGAGGACACCGACTGGCCGCAGATCCTCGCACTGTACGGACTCCTCGAGGACCTGTCCGGCAACCCGATGGTGAAACTCAACCGGGCGATCGCGGCCGCCATGGTCGACGGCCCCGACGCCGGGCTGAAGCTGCTCGAGCCGCTGGATGCCGAGCTGGCCGACCACTACCGCCTGGCCGCGACCCGCGGCCATCTGTACGAGATGCGGGGCGACCGGGCGGCCGCCGCCGAGTACTTCCGGACGGCGGCCCGCGGTACGACGAGCCTGCCGGAGCGCGACTACCTGATGACGAAGGCCGCGTCCCTGAACTAGGTGTACTGAGCGAATGCTCCCGGGATGTCCTCGTCCGTTGCCAGGAGCAACCGAAGCAGGACGCGCGCCTTGTACGGGTCGAGGAAGCCACCGTCGATCAGGCCGCGCTGCAGCAGATCCGCCTCCGAGCCGGGGGAGTGGTAGGTGTTGCGGACCACCGAACCAGCGCCGGTCCGCGACGTGAGGACGACCGGAATCCGCGCCGCCAGATCACCGAGCGCCGGAGCGAGGGCGGCCGGCACGTGACCGACTCCGTACCCGGCGACGACCAGGCCCTGATGGGTGTCGGCCAGTCCCTGCAGCAGTACGCCGTCGTCGTCCATCGTGACCGTGTAGAGCGCGACGCGAAGCTTGTCGAGCGTCGCGGGCTCCGCACTGCCCTGTACGCCGTCCAGCCGCAGCGGACGCGTGAGGACGCGGACCTGGTCCTCGACGACGTGGCCGATCGGGCCCGTGTTCGGTGACGCGAAGGTCGCCGTACTCGTGCTGTGGGTCTTGCGGACCCAGCGGGCCGCGTGGATCTCTTCCTTGAAGACGACCAGTGCGCCGAGGTCGCGGGCCGCGGGGGAGCCGGCCACACGCAGGGCGGCGAGCAGGTTGGCCGGGCCGTCCGGTCCGGCCAGCGTCGGGTTCCGCATCGCGCCGGTGAAGACCAGGGGCTGTGGGTGCGGCCAGACCAGGTCGGCAAGGAAGGCGCCCTCTTCGAGCGTGTCGGTGCCCTGGGTGACCACCACTCCGGCGGCGCCGGCGGCGACCGCCTTCGAGGCGGCGTCGACCACCTCGAGCAGCTTCGCGGCGGTGAGGTCGGCGCTCGGGATCTTCTCGATGTCCTGGATCTCGACCGCGTGGCCGAGCTCGTCCAGGCCGGGCATCGCGGCGGTCAGGTCGTCACCGCTCAGACGATGGGTTCCCGCCATCGAGATGGTCCCGCCCAGAGTGAACAACGCAATGCTCACCAGGTCTCTCCTGTCATGTGGTTCGCGCTCGGACGTGCATCCGCTCCCCCTGCGGGCCGTAAAGACATAGCACCTCGGTCGGTCCAGGGCCTGGGTTGGAGAACCAGTGCGGCACCCGGCAGTCGAACTCGGCCACCTCGCCCTCCTTGAGCACGAAGTCCTGGTCGCCGAGCTTCAGCCGGATCCGGCCGGACAGCACGTAGAACCAGTCGTAGCCCTCGTGGGTCTTCTGCACGACGTCGGTGCCCGGAAAGCCCTCCGGGAGGATCTGCTTGAACGCCTGCAGCCCACCCGGCCGCCGGCTCAGCGGGATGTGCACCGTGCCGTGCCGCTTGATCGGCCTGGCGTAGATGCGCGGGTCGCCGGTCGGCGGCGCGTCCACCAGCTCGTCCAGCTGCACCTGGTGGGCGCGGGCCAGCGGCAGCAGCAGCTCCAGCGTCGGCTTGCGGCCGCCGGACTCCAGCCGGGACAGCGTGCTGACCGAGATCCCGGTCGCCTCCGACAACTGGGCCAGCGTCGTCCCGCGCTCGATCCGGAGCGCGCGCAGCCGCGGCCCGACCGACTCGAGAACCTCGTCGAACGTCTCGGTGTTTGCCATACCAGCAACAATACTTGTCGAAAATGAAAACCACGACGCATCCTCGAGATATCCCTGAGAAACGAGGAGTCCCGAGATGACGACGTACGACGTGATCGTGATCGGTGGCGGTGCCGCCGGGCTGAGCGGTGCGCTCGCCCTGGTCCGGTTCCGCCGTTCGGTGCTGGTGATCGACGACGGCACCCCACGCAACGCGCCCGCCGAGGGCGTGCACAACTTCCTCACCCGCGACGGCACGCCGCCGGGCGAGATCTCCGCGATCGGGCGCCAGGAGGTGATCGGGTACGGCGGTGAGTTCGCCTCCGGCACCGTCACCACGGCCCGCAAGGACGAGGACGGTTTCACGGTCGAGCTGGCCGACGGTACGGCGTACCGCGGTCGGCGGCTGTTGGTGACGACCGGGCTGACCGACGTACTGCCCGACGTACCCGGGCTGGCGGAGCGGTGGGGGAAGGACGTGGTGCACTGCCCGTACTGCCACGGCTGGGAAGTGCAGGACCAGGCTATTGGTGTGCTGGCGACCAGTCCGATGGCGATCCACCAGGTGCAACTGTTCCGGCAGCTGAGTGACGACGTGACGCTGTTCCTGCACACTGCGCCGGAGCCGACCGAGGAGCAGTGGGAGGAGCTGGCTGCGCGCGGCATCTCCGTGGTGCAGGGCAAGGTCGAGCAGATCGAGGTGACCGACGACAGGATCACCGGTGTGCGGCTGGAGAGCGGCAAGGTCGTACCGCGGCAGGCTCTGGCGATTCAGACCACCATGCGGGCCCGTGCGGGCTTCCTGGCCGATCTGGGTCTGGAGGCGACGCAGGTCGAGTCGAACGGCGTCGACGTCGGCACTGCGGTCAAAGCGGACCCTATGGGCGCTACGGACGTTCCTGGGGTGTTCGCGGCAGGCAACGTGACGAATCCGACCGCTCAGGTGATGCCGTCCGCAGCAGCCGGCCTGATGGCCGCCGGGGGCCTCAACTTCGACCTGATCACCGAAGAGACGCGGCGGGCAGTAGCAGCACGCAGTAGTTGAGGAGTTGAATAGAGGCGGGAGGGTGGATGCGCGAAACGGTCGACCCGGATTTCGCCTCGTTCGTCGACGCGCGACAGGGCAGATGGCTCCGTACGACGTACCTCGTGTACGGCGACGTGAAGCGAGCAGAAGAGGTGCTGCTGCACGCCTTCCAGCAACTGTCGGTGCGGTGGACCCGGGTGGACGACCCGGACGCGTTCGTCCAGCCGCTGCTCTACCAACCGGCACTGCGACCCTGGAACCGGTCGAAGCCGTTCGTCGACGAGGACGACAAGGTGAAGCTGGCGCTGGCCGAGATGACGCCCGCGCAACGCACCGTGTTCGTGCTGTTGCACCTGGAGGAGCTCACCGAGTTCGAGGTGGCCGATCTGCTCGGTATGTCCCACACCGCCGTCCACGCCCACGCGATGGCGGCGTTCGGACGCTTCAAGACCGCGCTCGGCGCGGGGGACTGGCGGGACGCGCAATGAGGCGGGAGGACGTGCAGCCGTTGCTGCTGGCGGCGGCCGACCGGTTGCCGGAGACAGATCTCGCCGACGCGGCGTGGGCGGCCGGACTGCGGCTGCGGCGTCGCCGGCGCCGGGCGGCGGCGCTCTGCGTGGTGCTGGCGATCGTGGCGCTGATCGTCGCGTCGATCGTCATCGAGGTCAGCTGAGGACCTCGTCCCTCCGGCAGGGTCCAGGCCGGCGGGGACACTGCCGGGCTAGATCGCTCCGGCGGGTCCGTCGAGAACTGCCCGAAGTGTGACGTCGACCAGGCTTTCGGCGTCCTCGGGCGATGGCATCGGGCGCCCGGTGAGCGCCCGGACGACGAATACTCCCGCCATCCACTCCACCATCAGAACCGGGTCCGCGGTGTCGCGGATCGGTTCACCCCGGGATCTGGCCCGGTCCAGTGCTTCCTTGGTCAGTACGATCCGCCGGTCCAGGACTTTCCGGTAGATCTGTGCCGACCGCTGGTCGCGGTTCGCCTCGGTGACTGCGAGGCGGATGAGTGCCTGCCCCCTCTCGGTGTTGGCGAACAACAATGCCGTTCGGTAGACCTCGCGCAGGTCGCCGGCCAACGAGCCGGTGTCCGCGTCCGGGATCTCCAGGTCGAACAGGTCGGTCAGCGCGTCGTTCGCGAGTAACTCCTTGCTGGCCCACCGCCGGTAGATCGTCGCCTTGCCTACCCCCGCTGCCTCGGCGACGTCGTCCACCGTCATTCCGTCGAATCCCCGCTCCAGCAGCAGTTGTACGGCGTACCGGCGGATCCTCGGTTCCGCCTCCGGATCCCGTGGCCTGCCGCGGCGCGGTCTCACTGCATAACTTGGCTCCATTTCTCGTTCCCCAGGTCGGACGGGCGCAGTGGCGCAAATGCGGTCCCGTGTGGTCCAGGCCAGAGTGCCACATCCGGGCCCTTCGTGAGAGATGTCACCTCGATGTCACCTGGGAGCGTCCTTTGTCACATGCCTGAAACAAACGGACCGATCGGCTGAAACGGCGCGCCGACACCGTGTGCTGTGTGGCCGAGCGGCGGGCTCCCCGGCGTTGTGGAGACCTCCCGACTGAGGACGCCGGTCACCCCCAGTTCGATGGAAGGGATGACGTTGATGGAGATCAACGCCGGCGATACCGCCTGGGTTCTGGCCAGTGCCGCCCTGGTGATGCTGATGACCCCGGGCCTGGCTTTCTTCTACGGCGGCATGGTGCGCGTGAAGAGCGTGCTGAACATGATGATGATGAGTTTCATCACCATCGCCGTCGTCACCATCCTCTGGGTGGTGGTCGGCTATTCGCTGACATTCGCCGGTGACACCGGGCACGTGATCGGGAACTTCTCCGAGGTCGGCCTGAAGGGCCTGCTCGCGCCGGAGGCGGTGAGCGGGTCGACGCCCACGCTCGCGTTCGTCGCCTTCCAGATGATGTTCGCGATCATCACCCCGGCGCTGATCTCCGGTGCGATCGCCGACCGGGCGACGTTCCGCGGCTGGATCGTCTTCGTGGTGGGCTGGACCTGCCTGGTGTACTTCCCGGTCGCGCACTCGGTCTGGTTCCTGGACGACGGCAACGGCGGCTGGATCGGCGACAAGCTCAAGGCCATCGACTTCGCCGGTGGTACGGCGGTGCACGTGAACGCCGGTGCCGCGGCGCTGGCGCTGGCGATCGTGCTCGGCAAGCGGATCGGCTGGAAGAAGGACCCGATGCGGCCGCACAGCCTGCCGCTCGTGTTGCTCGGCGCCGGTCTGCTGTGGTTCGGCTGGTTCGGCTTCAACGCCGGCTCCGCGCTGACCGCCGGTACGACCGCCGCTGTGACCTTCGTGAACACCCAGGTCGCCACCGCCGCCGCCGTGATCGGCTGGCTGATCGTCGAGCGGTTGACACACGGCAAGGCCACCACGCTGGGTCTGGCGTCCGGTGCGGTCGCCGGTCTGGTCGCGATCACCCCGTCCTGTGGCGCGGTCACCCCGATCGGTGCGATCATCCTCGGCCTGCTCGCCGGTGCGATCTGCGCCTTCGCGGTCTCGCTGAAGTACAAGCTCGGCTTCGACGACTCGCTCGACGTGGTCGGTGTGCACCTGGTCGGCGGTCTGTTCGGTTCGCTGGCGATCGGTCTGCTCGGCTCCGCGGCGGCGCCGTCCGCGGTCAACGGCCTCTTCTACGGCGGCGGTGTCTCGCAGCTCGGCAAGCAGGCGCTGGCGAACGTGGTGGTCGGGGTCTACTCCTTCACCGTCGCGTTCATCCTCGGCAAGGTGATCGACAAGACGATCGGCTTCCGGATCAAGGAGGACGACGAGGTCACCGGTGTCGACCAGGTCGAGCACGCGGAGACGGCGTACGACTACCTGAGCGCCGCGGGCCTGCGTGGTGCGCTGTCGGCCCGGCCCGTCGCTGCGGCGGCGGCCGACGGCAAGGACAATGGAGCCACGGAGACGCCCGAGAAGGTCGCGTCCGACAAAGAAGAGGCGAACGCATGAAGCTGATCACCGCGGTGGTCAAGCCGCACAAGCTGGAGGACGTCCGGGCCGCCCTGGAGACGTTCGGTGTCACCGGCATGACGGTCACCGAGGCGAGCGGCTACGGCCGGCAGAAGGGCCACACCGAGGTCTACCGCGGCGCGGAGTACGAGGTGGACCTGGTCCCGAAGGTCCGGCTCGAGGTAGTCGTCGAGGACGGCGACAGCGCCGACGTGACCGACGTGATCGTGAAGGCCGCGCAGACCGGCAAGATCGGTGACGGAAAGGTCTGGGTCACCCCGGTGGAGACGATCGTCCGGGTCCGGACCGGCGAGCTGGACGGAGACGCACTCTAGATGGTCGATCGGGCAGAGCAACGGCGCGTTCGGGCCGAAGAGGCCGATGCGCTGCTGCAACTGCTGCTCGCGAAGGCATGCGACGCCCTCGGTGTACCTACCGAGGGCGTCGCCCTCGTCGCTGTGGGCGGCTACGGGCGGGAGGAGCTGTCGCCGTACAGCGATCTCGACGTGATGCTCGTGCACAGCGAGGGGTACCCGCGGATCGACGAGCTGGCCGCCCAGATCTGGTACCCGCTATGGGACTCGCGGACCAAACTGGACCACAGCGTGCGCACCCTGGCCGACGCGCAGCAGGCTGCCGCCGCCGACGACCGGGTGGCTCTCGGGCTGCTGGACGCTCGGCATGTCGCAGGGGACTCGCACCTGACGCTGCAGCTGCGGTCGGTGCTGATGGCGGACTGGCGGCGTACTGCGAAGTCCCGGCTGCCCGGACTGGCCCAGGCGTGTCGTGACCGCGCCTCCACGGTCGGAGAGCTCGCGCATCTCGCCGAGCCCGACCTGAAGGAGGCGTACGGCGGGTTGCGGGACGCCGTAGTGCTGCGCGCACTGGTCGCGTCGTGGCTGGTCGACGTACCGCATCCGGTCGTGGAGCGTGCGCGGCGGGACCTGCTCGAGGTTCGCGACGCACTGCATGAGGTAGCCGGTCGGGCGACGGATCGGTTGGTGGCCGACCTGGCGGGCGAGGTGGCCGCCGCCATCGGTTTGTCGGGGCGGGACGAGTTGCTGCGGCACGTGTACGCGACGGGCCGGACGCTCGCCCACGTGTGCGATGTGTCGTGGCGGCGGGTCGAGAGCCTCATGACGAAGCCGCCGCGGTCGCGACGTCGTCAACGGACCGGCGGGCCGCTGCTGCTCGCGCTGGACGAGGGAGTGGGCCAGCACGAGGGCGAGGTCGTGCTGATGCCGGACGCGCGCCCGGAGCGGGACGCCGTACTCGGTCTGCGGGCTGCTGCTGTCGCTGCGGATCGTGAGCTCGTACTGTCGCCGGCTGTCTGCGGACGGCTGGCGCTGAAGGCCGCTGACCTGCCAGACCCCTGGCCGGGGGAGGCGCGGCGACTGCTGTGCGCACTGCTCGGTGCGGGCAGCGGACTGCTCGAAGTGTGGGAGGGGCTGGACCAGGCCGGCTACATCTCGCGGCTCCTGCCCGAGTGGGACGCGGTGCGCTTCCGGCCACCGCAATCGGCGATCCACCGGTTCACTGTCGACCGGCATCTGCTGGAGACCTGCGTCGAGGCGTCTTCGATGGTGCGCGACGTACGGCGACCAGACCTGTTGCTGGTGGCCGCTTTGCTGCATGACCTTGGGAAGGCCGTCGACGGCGACCACAGCGTCACTGGTGCGGCTATTGCGGCGAAGGTGGCGCGGCGGTTCGGGTTCAGCGAGCAGGACGCGGACGTCATCACGCTGCTGGTCCGGCAGCACCTGATGCTCGCCCAGGTCGCGACGCGACGGGACCTGGAAGACCCGATGACCGTGGACATGGTCGCGGGCATCGTCCGGACCACCGAGGCGCTGGACCTGCTGGAGGCGCTGACGTACGCCGACGCGCGGGCGGCCGGCCCGGCCGCGTCGTCGCCGTGGCGGATGCGGCTCGTGGGCGAGCTGTGCCGGCGGGTCCGTGGTGAGCTCTCAGGCGGTGGCGAGGGCATGTGGAACGACGCCCCACCGATTCCGGTGCCCGTGCTGCACCAGGTGGTCGGCGTAGGGCGGCTCGGCGTCACCGTGTCCGACCATCACGGCGATCTGCGCGTGAACGTCGCCGTACCGGACCAAGTGGGGACGCTGTCGACTGTGGCCGCCGTACTCGCTGTGGAGCGGCTGGCGGTCCGGTCTGCTGTCATCACGGCCGTTGAAGGACTGGGCATCTCGCAGTGGACCGTTGCCGGCTCACCTCCTGATCCGGTGCGCCTACGGGACCGTCTGGCCGTGGCGCTGCGTGACTCGACGGACGTCGTACGGCGGCTTGCTGCCAGGGACTCCGCCGCACCACGGGTTGCCAGCAGAGTGGACCTGCTCCCGGACGCGTCCGAAACCGCCACCGTCCTGCAGGTGCGAGCGCACGACCGTCCAGCCCTGCTGTACGACGTGACTGCGGCCATAGCGGCGACCGGCGCGGACATCCGCTCGGCACACGTCAGCACGCTCGGTGCGGAGTGCGTGGACGTGTTCTACCTGACCGACAGTCATGGCGCGCCGCTCGAACCGGAGGACGCGCGAACGACGGCCAAGTCGGTACTCGATCGCCTGACCTTCTAGGCCGTGTCTGGCAATTCCCCGCCTACTGCGCGGAATTGCCAGACACGGCCTAATCTCACCTACGTGGATGTCGTAACGGCTCTTCAGCGACAAGCGACCGCCTGCGAGGACCTCGGGTCCCCGATGTATGCCGAACTGCTTCGGCTGCTCGTGGACGACTACGAGGTCGGCGGGGTGACTGTCGAAGTGCTCGCTGATTATGAGGACCGGTCGTTCGGTGAGGCGGTCGCTCTGCGCCTGCTGGGCGCAGTACACGGTCTCGTGCTGTCGGGGACGGTGCCGGAGCTGGCGGCGTTCTACCCGAGCGTGGGCGGCAGTTGGGACCCGGTGCTCGGGTGGGAGGCGTTCGAGCAGGTGCTGCGGTCGCGGCTGGGGGAGGTGCGGTCGCTACTGACCCAACCGCCGCAGACGAACGAGGTCGGCCGGTCCGGTGCGCTGTACGGCGGCCTGCTGCGGCTGGTCGAGACGCTGCCGCTGCCGGTGCGGCTGTTCGAGATCGGTGCGTCAGCTGGGTTGAATCTGCGCGCGGACCGATACCGGTACGTGGCCGATGGAACGTCGTACGGACCGGAGGACAGCCCGGTGGTGTTCGACCCGGCGTGGAGCGGTCCGGTGCCTTCGGTGGACCTGCGGATCGCGGAGCGGGTCGGCTGCGACATCGCGCCGGTCAACCCGTTGACGGACGACGGTGCGCTCACGCTGACATCGTACGTGTGGCCGGACATGGTCGACCGGCTGGAGCGGCTGCGGGGGGCATTGGTGGTCGCGCGCGACGTGCCGGCCGACGTACGGCGGGAGGACGCGGTCTCGTTCCTGCGCGCGCTGGAGCTGTCGGAGGGGCACGTCACGGTCGTGTGGCACTCGATCATGTGGCAGTACCTGCGCCGACCCGACCGGTCCGCGATCGAGCAGCGGCTGGAAGAGCTCGGCGCTCAGGCCACTCCGGCAGCGCCACTGGCCCACCTCAGCCTCGAGCCGCATGCAGTGATCACCCATGAGCGCGGACAGGACGGGTGGGAGTACCGCATCGACCTACAGACCTGGCCAGGCGGCCACAAGCGCTCCCTGGGCACCGCCTCCCCACACGGCCAAGAACTGCTCTGGAACCCCAGCTGAGGCTGCCCGTGGTTGCTCGTCGGATGGTCAGGTGAGCGCGGCGACCAAGGTGTCGGTGAGTTCGGCCGCGTAGGTGCCGTCCGGGTCGAGGTCGGGGTCGAAAATGCCGATATCGAAGCCGACGCACTTCGGCGACGCGAGCAGCGGCCGCAGCAGTGCGCGCAGCTGCTCGTGGTCGATGCCACCCGGATCCGGGCTGTCGACCGCCGGCATGATCGCGGCGTCCAGGATGTCCACGTCCAGATGCACCCAGAACCCGTCGAGTTCGTCCCGGTCGAGATGCTCCAACGTCCCGCGCGCCGCACCGGCCGGGTCCTCCGCGACCCGCGCCGCGGGGTACACCGGGATCCCCGCCTTCTCGACGTCCGCGACGTACTCGTCGTCCGCCCGGATCCCGAGCAGCACCGCGTCGGTGTCCCGCGTATACGGTCCGAGACCCTCGAGATCCGTCAGGTCCGCTTGCCCCCGCCCGGTGACCAACGCCAGCGCCTCACCACCGGCGGCTCCGACGTACGGCGCGTTGTCGACCGTCCGGAAGTCCGAGTGGCCGTCGAGATACACCACGCCGTACCGCCCCCGCCGTTTCAATGCCAACGTCGGCGCCAGCAGGTTGCTGCACTCACCGCCGAGCAGCACCACGAACTTCCCCTGCCCCAGAAACCCGTCCAGCCGATCCGCCAGCCGCGCCGTGTACGCCGCCATCGCCGCCGCGTTGAACACGCCGTCCCCAGGCTTCCAGTCACCCCGGTCGTACCGCGGCGGTGTCACCGACCCACCGTCCTCCGCCCCGATTCGCCCGAGGAACCCCTGATCCCGCACAGCCCCCGCCAACTTGTAACACCCCGGCACCGCCCCTACCACCGGCGGCCGCAACCCCAAGTTCGAAACCCCATCCACCACGACCCGCCGCACGCCAACCCCTAACCATTAAATCCATTTCGACTGGTTAGATCGTGGTGGTGCGGAGGTCGCTTGTCAACGCAGCGACCTGTCAGCGCTCATTGCCGTTCGGCTGCTCCGCCGAGGTTGTCGCGCGATCGAGCAACGCGTTGCCGGCCTGGTCTGCGAAGGACCTGAAGTCGTCGATCGTGCTGATCTCGGCAAACGCCTCGTTGAAGGCGACCGGAACGATGTCCTCGCTCTCGGGCACGGTCAGCTGCCGGTCGCCGGCGACTCGTCCCAGGGCGCGCCGTCGGCGAGGAGCTGCTCCGACGACTCGAGCCCTCGGGTCAACGCGCGAATCGCGGTGCTGTCGGAACCGGCTCGATCCGCGATCGCCCAGATCTCCTGCCGAGCGCGCGCGAACGCCGCCAGCCGCTCTTCCCTGGTGCCGTGCTCCAGGTCCGCGGAGTCCAGGACCCGCAACGCTTCCGCCATCTCCGCCGACTGTCCGCTGCCCATCTGCCACCCTCCCACCGCGTCAACCGTTCCCGGAACAGTAACCGTCCGTAAGCCCACTCATCCGGAGCGAGCCGCAGACACCGTCTCCGGCGCCCGGACAACGAGCGAGTCCTCGTCGTACCGGTGGTGCTCGTGGGTCCTCGGAGACAATTGGTCGCCTGCGGGCGGTTATGTTCCGCAAAGTCGGGCGGCAGCTAGCCTCGGCTGGATCCGGGGCCGTGTTGTGGCGGGCGGTGGGGGGACACATCGCGCGAGGTCGCCGACGTACGAGCGGCCGCGCGGGACCCATCACCCAATGACGGGGTTCGCCCTGTGGCTCCAGCAGCCGGTGCCAGACCACTCAGGAACCTCGCCGCCTCCACATCCTGCCGAGCGCTCGTGGGCGCCGTCGCGTCCCTCGGCGGCTCGCCACCGCCCACCTCACCCTCACGCGCCACGCCGGCGATCTTGCGCGCCCCGTTCTCACGTGGTGCGCCGTCGGCCTGGACGCCGAGATCGGGGTGTGGGCCGCGACGCCGGATCTCGTCCACCTTCGCGTTGAGCGCCTGTCCGATCTCGCCGGCCACCTGCCGCCCGGCTTCAGGTGAGCGCCCGGCGAGTGACTCCCACTGCGGATGCAGCATCGTGCTGATCAGCTCACGCCGCACGGCCTGCCGATCCGGGCCCTCGGGCGGAGCGACCTCCTGCAGCCGATTGTGTACGACGCCCTCCGCCAACTGATCGAAGTGCATCACCGCCGGCCCCTCGTGCAGCCGCCCCACCAACTGCTGCCGATCCACGGACGGCCCGGAAACCTGATGAATCAGATCATTGGTCGCCGCGTACGCGCCGGACAGCCGAGTGTTGTCGAACTTCACGGGTGGGTATCCGGACATCCTGTTGAAGGCCTGGAAGTCCGTCGCGGCCCGGACCGCCGCCAAGCCGTCGTGCAGTCCTCGCGACTGTGTGGTCTGAACAGCGTTGGGTTCGCCGGGCGCTTCTATTGTCATCCCGGCATGGGTTGCACGTTCCAGGACCTTTGCCAGCGCGAGCGACTGCAACTCCGAATCCGTGGCATGATCCCGGGACAGCCCCTCACGCAGGATCCGCTCGTGGATCCCGATCGCGCCTGTCTGATGGTCGAAGCCGCCGTGTTCGCTCGTCGCGTACAGCTCACGGTTCCAGAGATCAACGCCGGTCGGTCTGAGCTGCCTCGCGAGGTCGTACAGCCGGCTGAACTCGCGGTAGGTCGGCGAGTTCTCGGGGACCCGTTGCCCCGACTCAGCCATCAGCCGAAGGGAAGGGCGTGTCGGTCAACGGGAACGGTGGGTTGCGCAGCCAGTTCTCCAGCGACTCCAGATCTTCCGTCAGCACACGGATGGCCCATTCCTCGTCCTTGTCCGCGCGGTCGGCGATGTCCCAGATCCTGCGGCGACCGTCCTCGAGCATCGCGATCTGCTCCTCGCTGGTGCCCTTCGGCGGATACACCGCGATGTGGATCCGCTCGGCCTCGCGGTACAGCTCGCTGCGCTCCGGTGGCGGAGGTGGTGGGACGGCGAGGTCGTCGACGAGCTGGGTGGTCCAGGTGCGGTCGTGGTCCGAGGCGTCGTCCGGAATCAGGGCCCGCAGTTTCTCCTGCTCGGAGGCCAGGTCCGTCGGTTTCCCGCTGCGGTGAACGCGGTCGTACGCGCGGTTGAACGCCACGTTGAAGGCGGGGATGTCGAGAGGCATCGGCGTGGTCTCCTTGGCGTACTGGTCGACAGCGTCGGATCCAAGCTAGCGGGACCGAGGCCCGCCCCGCGGCCGTTATCCACAGGTGTCGGCCCAGCGGGTACGTCGGATCGCGCGGCGACAGACCGCGGTCGTTGCCGCCGGAGTTATCCACAGGTTGGGAGGCCGGTAGACTCGGGGAGTTCATCGCTTCGAGGAAACGGACTGTTTCTCGTGTTCGACACGCTTTCCGATCGGCTCTCCACCGCGTTCAAGAACCTGCGGGGCAAGGGCAAGCTGACCGACGCCGACATCGACGCGACCGCCCGGGAGATCCGGATCGCGTTGCTGGAGGCCGATGTCGCGCTGCCCGTGGTGCGGGAGTTCATCGCGGCGATCAAGGAGCGGGCCGCCGGCGCCGAGGTGCGCGGCGGGCTGAACCCGGCGCAGCAGGTCATCAAGATCGTCAACGAGGAACTGGTCAACATCCTCGGCGGCGAGACCCGCGAGCTGCGGATGGCGAAGCGCCCGCCGACGGTGATCATGCTCGCCGGTCTGCAGGGTGCCGGTAAGACCACCCTGGCCGGCAAGCTCGCCAAGTGGCTGCGGGAGACCAAGCACCAGACCCCGATGCTGGTCGCCGCCGACCTCCAGCGGCCGAACGCGGTGACCCAGCTGCAGGTGGTCGGCGAGCGGGCCGGCGTACCGGTGTTCGCGCCCGAGCCGGGCAACGGTGTCGGTGACCCGATCGAGGTCGCCCGCCAGGCGATGGACGAGGCGCGTAGCAAGCAGCACAGCGTGGTGATCGTCGACACGGCCGGCCGGCTGGGTGTCGACGAGGAGCTGATGAAGCAGGCCGCCGACATCCGCGACGCGGTCAACCCGGACGAGATCCTGTTCGTGGTCGACGCGATGATCGGTCAGGACGCGGTCACCACGGCGCAGGCCTTCCTGGACGGGGTCGGCTTCGACGGCGTCGTCCTGTCCAAGCTCGACGGTGACGCCCGCGGTGGCGCCGCGCTGTCGATCGCGCAGGTCACCGGCCGCCAGGTGATGTTCGCCAGCAACGGCGAGAAGCTCGAGGACTTCGACGTCTTCCACCCGGACCGGATGGCGAGCCGCATCCTGGGCATGGGCGACGTGATGAGCCTGATCGAGCAGGCCGAGCGCACCTTCGACGCGGAGGAGGCCGCCAAGACCGCGGCCAAGCTGCAGAAGAAGGGCGGCAAGGACTTCACCCTGGACGACTTCCTCGCCCAGATGCAGTCGGTCCGGAAGATGGGCCCGCTGACCAAGATCTTCGGCATGCTGCCCGGCGCGAACCAGTTCAAGGACCAGCTGGAGAACTTCGACGAGCGTGAGATCGACCGGATCGAGGCGGTCATCCACTCGATGACCCCGGCCGAGCGGAACGATCCGAACATCATCAACGGCTCCCGCCGGGCCCGGATCGCGAAGGGTTCGGGGACCGAGGTCGCGACCGTCAGCGGTCTGGTCGAGCGGTTCTTCGAGGCCCGCAAGATGATGGCCGCGATGGCGTCCGGGAAGGGCATCCCGGGGATGCCCGGAATGCCTGGCATGCCGGGGATGGGCGGCGGCGGTGGCCGGAAGGCCAAGCAGCAGCAGAAGAAGGGCAAGAAGCGCGGCTCCGGCAACCCCGCCAAGCGGGCGAACCAGGGCAATCCGCAGCCGCAGGCCCCGCAGCCGGGCCAGCTGCCGGCCGCGTTCGGCGGTGCGCAGGACGGCGGCGACTTCGAGCTGCCGGACGACCTGAAGAAGATGCTCGGCGGTAACTGACCGCTTCCCGAAGAGGCAGAGTCGGGCCGGACGGAGGGCAGGTCTGTCCTCCGTCGCTCTGGCGCGCCCCCACCCGTCCGGGCTTACGGTGGACGGGTGTGGGGGTGTGAACACCGGGGGACAAGTACTTGAACTTGACTGTTCGGTACTCGGTCACGGCGCACCGGCAGCGGTTGTGGGTGATCTTCCGACGGCTAAGATCGTCCCTACGCCCGGGAGACACACCAACTGCGGAATGCGTCGAGGACGGTTCGGATGAGGCAGCAGTTCAAGAACCTGGATACGTGGCGGGGAAAGTTGACCGCCACCTGGGTCTGCTTGGCGCCGCCCACCGCGATGGTCGCCGTGTTCGTGGTCGGCGGTGTCACCTCGAACACGTTCGTCGTCGACGCGCACGCGCTCGCTGCTCCGCGCCAGGACGCGGTCTTCGACGACCTGGCCGACAACGTGCCGACTCAGCCGGGTGCCGACGGCAGCCTGCCGACGCAGGCGAAGTCCACGGTCCAGGTCCCGATCACCGGTACGACGGACGGCACCGTGCAGCCGATCCCCGGCCCACTCGGCAACACCTCAGGGATCCCGGGCACAGTGCTGGCGGCGTACCAGAAGGCCGCTCGGGACCTCGCGTTCTCGATGCCGGCCTGCCACCTGACCTGGCCGCTGCTCGCCGGGATCGGCAAGGTCGAGTCCGATCACGCCAGCGGCGGCAAGGTGGACGCGAACGGCAACACCCGCGGCAAGATCCTCGGCCCGGTCCTGAACGGTGGCCCCGGGATGGCGGCGATCGCCGACACCGACCAGGGCGCGTACGACGGGAACGTGACGTGGGACCGTGCCGTCGGGCCGATGCAGTTCGTGCCCGGTACCTGGAAGACGTTCGGCGCCGACGGGAACGGTGACGGCGTCAAGGACCCGCACAACGTGTTCGACGCGGCCCGTGCGGCAGGCGACTACCTGTGCGCCGGTGGCGCGAACCTGTCCGACCCGCAGGGGCTGGTGCAGGCGGTGCTGCGCTACAACCACTCGATGGACTACGTCTCGACGGTCCTGCGGTGGATGCAGACGTACAGCAAGGAAACCGTGAGCATCCCGGACAAGCCGGGCCAGATCGACATCCCGGGCGACGGCGGCAACAACGGCGACGGCGACACGCGGACGACGACCACCACCCCGGCCACGACCGCACCCACCACGGTCCCGACCACAGCACCCACGACGGTCCCGACCACGGTGCCGACCACTGTGCCCACCACTTCGGCGACGCGGACGACCGCCCCGACGCCCCCGCGGCCGACCAGCGGAGCCAGCGGGTCGACGAAGCCGGGGACGCCGACGGCCTCTGCCACCCCGTCGAAGCCGACCGTGCCGCGTCCGACGGGCGGGACCGGGTCGTCGAAGCCGCCGACGTCGACGCCGACGGACCCGACGACGCAGCCGACCGATCCGACCACGACGGACCCGACGTGTACGCCGTCGTCGACCCCGACCGAGAAGCCGAGCGGGACCCCGAGCGACAGCCCGACCACGACGCCGTCGGACACACCGAGCCCGTCCCCGAACCCGTGCGACTCGAACGCCTCGGAGGCGAACCCGACCGACTCCGCGTCCAGCGCCGCGGCCTCACAGCCGGCCGGCTGAGCCCTCAGCAGCCCTCCGTAGCCGTCCGAGCCCGCTCCCACAGGCGCCCGAGCCCGCTCCCAGCAGCAGGAAGCCCGCTCCCAACAGCCGCGGGACCGTTCCAGCTGCTGCGGGCCTGCTCGCAGCAGCCGGGAGCCTGCTCGCACCAGCTGGCGAGCTGTGTGGAGCGTTCCGAGTTGTTCGGATTCGTCTGACGCTGGCTACGGTCGGTAGGGTGAGGTAGCGATCATCGTTACCCCGGTGCCGGTTTTCCGAGGGGTTTCTGGTGCCCGTAACTTTGCGTCGTCTTGATGTAACTTTCCGGCGCATGGATCGTTGAAGGGGCTATGCGCCTAACCCGTAGTGGTAACCGTCGGGTCAAAATCATCATCGCTTCTCTGTGTACAGCTCCGCTCCTGGTCGGGGCTGTCGTGACCGTCGCCGCAGGCGGAGCCGGTGCCTCCGGACAGCTCGCGGCGGGCAGCCCGGTCGCCCCTTCGCCTGGGGCCGGGCTGAACAGTGGCGAGTTCGACGAGTTGACGATGATCGTGCCGCAGCGTCCCGGAGTGGACGGCCGGCTCGGATCCGACAAACCAGCCCGTGCCGACGTCCCCGTGCAGGGGGCCACCGACGGGCGTTCGGTCGTCCGTCCAGGGCGGCCGGGAGCTGTGAACGGTATTCCCCGCGGGGTGTTCCCCGCCTACCGCCGCGCCACGGCGAACCTCGCGGTCGTGCGGCCGAACTGTGGGCTGACCTGGCCGCTGCTGGCCGGGATCGGCAAGGTCGAGTCCGACCATGCCAGCGGCGGGCGGGTCGACGTCGCCGGCACCACCCGCGGCCGGATCCTCGGCCCGCAGCTGAACGGCCGGCACGGCAACGGCCGGATCACCGATTCCGACAAGGGCAAGCTGGACACCGACTCGACGTGGGACCGGGCGGTCGGCCCGATGCAGATCATCCCGCAGGTCTGGACGGAGTTCGGGGCCGACGGCAACGGCGACGGCTACCGCAACCCGAACAACGTGTACGACGCGGTCACCACGGTCGCCGTCGTGCTCTGCTCGCAGGGTGACGACCTCAAGGCTCCGCGGGACCTGGTCTCGGCCCTGCTCCGCTACCAGCACTCGAAGGACTTCGTCGCCACCGTCCTGAAGTGGATGCGGGTCTACAGCAAGAACGCGGTGCTCGTGCCGAACGCGAAGGGCACCATCACCGCCGCGTCCACGACTGGCAACGCCGAGCGCCGGGTCGACCCGCGCCAGGTGCCGGACATCCCGGACGACACCAAGACGCCGACCCCGACGCCGAGCCCGAGCACCACGCTCCCGACGACGGTGGAGCCGTCCACGCCGACGGAGACGGACTGGAACAAGCCGACCGTTCCGGATCCGGTGGACACACCGACGGACTCGCCGACGCACCACCCGACGTCGACGCCGACGCACACGCCCACCAAGACCCCGACCAAGACACCGACGAAGACTCCGACCAAGACGCCCACCCCGACGCCGACCCCCACGCCGACTCCGACCGACACGCCCACGGAAACCCCGACGAGTACGCCGTCGGGTTCGCCGTGCGCCGGCAACGAGACGACGACCCCGACCTGCACCCCGGGCGGCGGCTCGCACGGATGACAGTGCGCCGGATACGGTCGGCAGCATGACCGAATCCGGCGTACTCAGGCTCGTCGGCACGGTGTTGCCGGCCGGTGGGCAACAGGAGATCCACCTCAGCGGTGGGCTGGTCGTCGACCGGCCCACCGCTGCTGATGTGTCGACCGTGCACACCGGTGGCTGGATCGTTCCCGGCCTGGTCGACGCGCACTGCCACATCGGCCTCGACCAGCACGGTGCGGTCGACCGGGAGACGCAGGAGCAACAGGCGATCGTCGACCGGGAGGCCGGTGCGTTGCTGGTCCGCGACGCTGGCTCGGCCGCGGACACCCGCTGGATCGACGACCGTGCGGACCTGCCGAAGATCATTCGCGCCGGTCGGCACATCGCCCGGTCGAAGCGCTACATCCGCAACTACGGCTGGGAGATCGAGCCGGAGGAACTGGTCGCGTACGTCGATCAGGAGGCGCGCCGCGGTGACGGATGGGTCAAGCTGGTCGGCGACTGGATCGACCGCGACGCCGGCGACCTCACCCCGTGCTGGCCGGCCGAGGCACTGAACGCCGCGATCGCGCGCGCCCACGAGCTCGGTGCGCGCGTGACGGCGCACGTCTTCGGCGAGCACGCGCTCCCGGATCTGCTGGCCGCGGGCATCGACTGCATCGAGCACGGCACCGGCATCGAGCCGGACCTGCTGAACCACATGGCCGAGAACGGCGTCGCCGTCGTACCGACGTTGATCCAGCTGGAGAACTTCCCGCAGTACGCCGACCAGGCCGCGGCCAAGTTCCCGCAGTACTCCGCGCACATGCGCGACCTCTACGAGCGCCGCCTGCACCGTTTGCGGGACGCGTTCGAGGCCGGCGTACCCGTGTATGCCGGGACGGACGCGGGTGGTGTGCTCGGGCACGGTCTGGTCGCGCAGGAGATCCAGGCGCTGACCGAGATCGGGATGTCGGGGGAGCAGGCGCTGGCCGCCGGCTCGTGGGCGGCGCGCGCGTGGCTCGGTGCGCCGAGCGAGCTGCGGCCCGGCGATCCTGCCGATCTGGTCGTGTACGACGACGACCCGCGGGCCGACCCGGCGGTCCTCACGCACCCGCGGCTGATCGCGCTGCGTGGTCGCATCGTCTTCCGGCGGTGACGGGAAGTATTTCACCCAAACCCTGGCCGGAACGGAAGATCTTCCCTTAGCGTGGGCCTCCGGGACCGCCGACGCCCCTCGGCGGACCGGACAGGAAGGAAATGCCGCCCATGGGGAAGACCGCCCATATCTCCACGATCCTGCTGGCTGCCGGAGCTCTCGCACTGACAGCCCTCCCGAGCAATGCCGTCGAAGCCCGAGAACCCGCCGGTCAACCGGACCTCTCGTCCGCGTTCCGGGCCGCGGCCGCGAAGTACGACGTACCGCGAGAAGTGCTGGTCAGCGTCGGGTTCGCCGAGACCCACCTGGACGGCCACAACGGCGCGCCGAGCCAGGCCAACGGGTACGGCGTGATGCATCTGGCCGGCAACAACGTGAACAAGACGATGTCCGAGGCAAGCAAACTCACCGGCCTCCCGGTCGCGAAACTGTCCAAGGACGACTCTTCGAACATCCTCGGCGCCGCCGCCGTCCTCGACGCGTACGCCGATCAGGCGGGTCTGAAGGATCGCTCCGACCTCGGCAAGTGGTACTCCGTGATCGCGAAGTACTCGCACTCCGCCGACGCCGCGACCGCCCGGCTCTACACCGACGAGGTGTACAAGGTGATCGGACTCGGCGTCCGCACCGCCGGCGTCTCGACCGACCCGCAGCAGGTCACGCCGGACCGCGGCGCCTACGCGAAGATCTCGGCGCTGGGTAGCAACACCAAGGCCGCCGACTACCCGGACGCGATCTGGAACCCGGCCAGCACCAGCAACTACCGCGCCGGCCGTACCGCCGCGATCACCACGATCGTCATCCACGTCACCCAGGGCTCGTACGCCGGCACCATCAGCTGGTTCAAGGACCCGGCGGCGCAGGTCAGCGCGCACTACGTGATCCGCTCCAGCGACGGTCAGGTCACACAGATGGTGGCCGAGAAGGACACCGCCTGGCACGTCCGCACGGAGAACCCGTACACGATCGGCATCGAGCACGAGGGGTACGTCGACCAGCCCTCGTGGTTCACCGATGCGATGTACCGCTCGTCGGCGGCCCTCACCCGCAACATCGCGGACCGTCGCGGTATCCCGAAGGACCGGGCCCACATCAAGGGCCACAGCGAGATGCCGAACAACGACCACACCGACCCGGGCCCGAACTGGGACTGGAACTACTACATGCAGCTGGTGAACGGCGGCGACCCGAACCCGCCGGAGTACAACTTCACCACCTGGGGGAACGGCGTCAACGTCCGCTCGGCGCCGAAGACGTCCGCGTCGGTCGTCACCACGCTGGCCGGTCCGACCCGGGTCTTCGTCGAGTGCCAGGTCCAGGGCGACACGGTGACCGCCGGTGGCTACACCAACAACTGGTGGGCCAAGCTCCGGGACCAGAAGGGCTACATGACCAACATCTACATCGACGACCCGAACGCCAAGCTCCCCGGCGTACCAGACTGCTAGAGACTGCTGGAGCATGGATGGTAGAGCCTGCTGTACCGACTCCGGCGTAGCGCGTGCCGCAGGATGGTGAGCATGCTCAAGAAGATCTTGTCCCGGGGTGGTCCGGCCGCTGGGTACCTGGTGATCCGCTTCTTCAAAGCGGTCACTCTGCTGGCGGCGATCCCGATCAGCCTGATCCTCGGCTGGCTCATCCCGGGCGCGACGGCAGGGCTGGTGCGGCTGGCGAACAGCGAGCGGCGCCGTGCGGCGCGGTTCCTGGGGGCCGGTGAGCCTGAGCTGCTGCCGCCGGCGCTGCCGCGATTGCCGGGTGACGTGGTGACGCTCGGCCGGGACAAGTCGTTCCGGCGCAGTCTGCGGTGTCTGCTGATGCCGGTCGTGATGGTTCCCGAGCTCGCTGTCGTGGTGTGCGCGGTGTTCGGGGCACCCGCGGCCGTCGTGGGCATGCTCTTGTGGAAGCTCGACCCGGGCGGCTTCAGTCTGATGGGGGTGAGCGTCGACAACTGGCTGGAGGCGTTGACCAACGGCCCGGCGCAGTTCGTCGGCAGTCTCGCATTGCTGACCTGGGTTGTGCCCGCACTGGCTCGGGCGCACGCCAGCGCAGTGCTTGACCTGCTCGAGCCGAGTCAGGAACAGCTGGAGACGGTCCGCCTCGAGCAGCGCGTCGAGGAGCTCACCAAGAGCCGGGCGGGTGCTGTCGACTCTCATGGTGCGGAGCTGCGTCGCATCGAGCGGGACCTGCACGACGGGACGCAGGCCCAGTTGGTGTCGCTGGCGATGCGGATCGGTATCGCCAAGCAGACGATGGCGCAGGACCCGGAGAAGGCCGCCAAGCTGCTCGACGACGCCCGTGACGGCGCGGAGCAGGCCATGACCGAGCTACGTGGCGTACTGCGCACCATGTACCCGCCGATCCTCGCGGACCGCGGTCTGGTCGGAGCGGTGTCCGCACTGGCCGCCCGGTGCCCACTGCCTGTGCAGCTTCGCGTTGGTGAGCTGGGCGACGTTCCGGCCGCCGTAGAGGCCGCTGCGTACTTCGTGGTGGCAGAGTCCCTCACCAACGTCACCAAACACAGTGCGGCCGGACACGTCGACGTACAGCTCGAGCGGAGGGGTTCGGAGCTCTATCTGGCGATCACGGACGACGGAATCGGTGGAGCGCGAGTCAGCGAGCAGTCCGACCTGCTCGGCCGGGGGAGCGGTCTGCATGGCATGCTGCACCGCGTGCAGGCGATCGACGGTCAGATGGAACTGCAGAGCCCGATCGGTGGGCCGACCACCGTCGAGGTGATCCTTCCGTGCGGGTGATCATCCTCGAGGACAATCCGATCCTCGCCGAAGGCCTGAGCCTGCTGCTGACCAACTCCGGCTTCGAGGTCGCCGCGGTCGCGACCGACGCGGACGAGTTCGCCAAGGCGATCGCCGAGCACGAGGTGCAGATCGCGGTGGTCGACGTACGGCTGCCGCCCACCTTCACCGACGAGGGCCTGCGCGCCGCGATCGAGGCGCGACGGGTCCGTCCGGGTCTGCCGGTGCTCGTGTTCTCGCAATACGTCGAGGAGGTGTACGCCGCCGAGTTGCTCGCCGCCGGCAGCGAAGGTGTCGGCTATCTCCTGAAGGACCGGGTCTCCCGCGTCGACGAGTTCCTCGAAGCGGTACGCCGAGTTGCCGCGGGCGGGACCGTACTGGACCCAGAGGTCGTCAGCCAGTTGATGGTGAAGCGCAGTAGCCCGCTCGACCGTCTGACGCCCCGCGAACGCGAAGTACTCGCCCTGATGGCCGAAGGCCTCGGCAACACGGCGATCGGGGAGAAGCTGTTCATCTCCGACGGCGCGGTCCACAAGCACGTCGGCAACGTCTTCCTGAAGCTCGACCTCCCGCCCACGGACTCCGGTCATCGCCGCGTGCTCGCGGTTCTCGCCTATCTAGGGCTGTGACCCCGGGGCTCCTTGAACCCGGCGGTCAGCTATCTTCAGGCGCCACCTGATCAGGTCGGCACTACGACGTTCAGAGCGGATGGAATTCGTGAAGATGCTGGATGCGGGCGTCGGGCGAAATCGTCGCCGCGGTGTTGTTGTCGCGCTGGTCCTGGCGAGCGTGGCGAGCGTTGCTGCGTGCGGTGGATCGAAGCAGGACGCTGCGAGCCCGTCGCCGGTGGTTGTCAGCACGCCGGCGCCGTCGCCGCAGCCGTTGACCGCCGCACGAGCAGCCGCGGCGCTCGCGACCGGTGGCCTGGGCGTCCAGGACGTTCCAGGGATGCAGCCGCTGGGCGCGCCCATCACTCGCCTGGACTCGCCGACCGTTGCCGGCCTGTGCGGGACGACCGCTGCCGGGCTGACCAGTGAGAAGTTGCGGATGGCGCGGCGGCAGCTGGTCTGGAGTGCCGGTCCGTCGGAGATCGTGTCCGAGGAGCGGATCGTCTACCAGCAGGGCGGCGTACAGGCCGCGCTGAAGGATCTGCGCACCTCGAGCACGATCTGCCCGGACCGCATCGGCGTCCGGCCGGCGCCGTCCGGCGCGAAGCTGCCGGCCGGCTCGATGGCGATCTCGTCCAAGGGCGGCGACTCCTACGCCGTGCCCGTCGGGAACCGGCTGCTGGTCATGCTGTGGTCGAACTGGACCATGTCGTCCGAACCGGCCGCCATCCGGGCTGCCCTTGCCAAGGCGCGCTCCGTCGTCGTCCAACGCGAACAGCCCACCCTGCTGGCGCTCACCCGCTGACAGCGGCGGTCATCGGCTCTTGACGGACTGTTTCCGGTAGGCCACTCTCAATCACGAGAGCGCTCTCATGCACCGAACCGCCCCTAGGTGAGGAGAGTTCAGATGAAGGTCCTACTGGCCGCCGTACTGGCGACGGGTGTCCTGACCGTGCCCACACAGGCGTTGGCAGTGCCGCCCGAACCGCCCGAACCGCTGGCTGTGGCGGGCCAATCCGCCGCGATGCAACGGGACTTCGGACTGACCGAGCAGCAGATGCAGGACCGCCTGCGCGCCGAGACGTCGGCAGCCACATTGCTGCCGGCGGCCCAGAAGGCGGCCGGCGCCACGTTCGGCGGCGCCTGGTACGACGCGAGTTCGCAGAAGCTCGTGGTCGGTCTGGTCGGCCAGACCCGCGCGGCGGCCGTCCGAGCGACGGGTGCGCAGGTGACCGGCGTACCTGTGACGTCGAAGGCGCTGGATCAGCGGAAGGCCGCGGTCGACAAGCTGGCCGGCAAGTCCGTACCGGCCGCGGTCAGCGGCTGGGCAGCCGACCCCAAGACGGGCACCGTGGTCGTCAACGTCCAAGCAGGCAAGCGATCCCAGGCCGTCGACGCGTTCCTCGCGAAACTCGGCAAGGTCACCGTTCGCGAGGTGGCCGCGCAGGCGCCGCGCACGTTCGCGGCCGGCACCGTCGGCGGTGACCCGTACTACGTCAGCAACATCCGCTGCTCGATCGGCTTCTCGGTGTACGGCGGCTACGTCACCGCCGGCCACTGTGGACGCAGTGGCATCGTCCGTGGCTGGGACGGTTCGGACCAAGGCTCGTTCCAGGGCTGGTCGTTCCCCGGCAACGACTACGCCTGGGTCGCGACCGGCTATGGCTGGTGGACCGTGCCGGTCGTGCTCGGCTGGGGACAGGTGAGTGACCAGCTCGTCCGCGGTTCGGCGGAGGCGCCGATCGGTGCATCGGTGTGCCGCAGCGGTTCGACATCCCACTGGCACTGCGGCACGATCCTGGCCAAGAACGAGACGGTCAACTACGGCAACGGCCAACTGTTCTACGGCGCCACGAAGACCAACGTATGCGCCGAGGGTGGCGACTCCGGTGGCTCGTTCATCACCGGTGACCAGGCCCAGGGCGTGACGTCGGGCGGCTGGGGCAACTGCAGCAGCGGCGGCGAAACGTGGTTCCAGCCGGTCAACGAGATCCTGCAGGCGTACCACCTGACCCTGCACACCGCGTAAAAGACCTGTGGGATCCCCTTGCACGCAAGGGGATCCCACAGGGTTCGGATCAGGCAGACTCGTCCTGCACCGGCTCGAGCGCCGGCTTCTCGTCGTCCTTCTTGGTGGCCAGCGAGTCGATCAGCTGCTTGGCCAGCGCGAAGCCGGAGCCACCCATAGTGATGGTCTTCACCAGGGTGTCCTCGATGCCCTGGGCACCGTTCAGCACGACCATGTTGCCGACCTTCTCGAACGAGCTCGCCGCCGCGCTGACGATCTCCGGGTAGGCCTCGGCGAGCTGCTGCGCGACGACAGCCTCGGTGTTCGCGGCCAGCGCCTCGGCGCGCGCCTTGATACCGGCCGCCTCGGCCATCGCCTTCGCCTGGACCGCGGAGGCCTCGGCCTTACCGGTCAGCTCGGTCGCCTTCGCCTGCGCCTCACCGCGCAGCTGGACCTCACGGGCGTTCGCCTCGGCGGCCGCGATCTGCGCGTCCCGCGCGGCCTGGGCCAGCGTCCGCTGCCGGTACGCCTCGGCGTCGGCCGGCTTCAGGACCGTCGACTCCAGCTGCTTCTCGGCCAGCGACGCGTTCAGCTTCGCGGTCTCGGTCTCGGCGACCACGACCTCCTGGCGGGCCAGTGCCTCGGCCAGCGGGCCGGACTGCGACGCCTTCGACTTCGCCTGGTCGACCTCGGCCTGGTAGCCGGCCTGCGCGATCGAGCTCTGCCGGACCGCCGCCGCCTTCTGCGCGGACGCGGCCTGCTCGCGCTCGGTCGCCTCGCGGTCCCGCTCGGCCTGCGCGATCCGGGCCGCGGCCTCGACCGCGGCGGCCTGCGGACGCCCGAGGTTCTTGATGTAGCCGGACTCGTCGTCGATCTCCTGGATCTGCAGCGAGTCCACCACCAGGCCGAGCTTCTCCATGTCGCCGGCCAGCGAGCCGCGGATGTTCGTGGTCAGCGTCTCCCGGTCGTGCAGCATCTCCTCGACCGTGGTGGAACCGACGATCGCCCGCAGGTGACCCGCGAACAGCTCGTGGATCGTGCCCATCACCTGCTCGTCGCTCTGCTCCAGGAACCGCCGGGCCGCGTTCGCGATCGAGCCGTAGTCGTCACCGACCTTGTACGCCGTGACGCCCTTGATGTGCAGCGGGATGCCCTGGCTGGACACACACGTCACGGTCAGCGGAGTGGCCCGGATGTCGAGCGGCAACCGGCGTACCGTCTGGAAACCCGGCAGTACGGCGGTGCCGCGGCCGACGACGATCTTGAAGCCGAGGGTCTCGTTGACCTGCTCGGAGCTGGAGTGCGCGCCGAGGCCGGAGATGATCAGTGCCTCGTTCGGCTCCGCCACCCGCCAGACCATCCGGAACAGGATGAGCAGCACGACCACCGCGACCGCAGCGACGATCAGGTACGTCCAGAGCATTTCCCCTCCAAGGGAACGAAATTAGATGGCGCGAGCGACGTACACGGTGCGCGGCGGGTCGTAGTCGACGACGACTACCTGCGTCCCCACCTCGATCACCTCGTCGGTCGCCGGGTAAGCGTAGAAGGCCTCGGTGGCACCCCGGACCGGCAGCATCACCTCGCCGACGATCCCGGGCGCGATCCGGCCGATCACCCGCCCCCGTTTGCCTACCATGTTGCCCCTCCGACGTACTGCTGCTGCTCTGGGTTCCGGCAGCTTACATCGGTCCCTCAGCCGCGGACGGCGCCCTCGGTCGCACCTTGTGATCGGCGACTCCCGGGCGCATGGTGGTGGTGTCGGTCGCGGCCTGGGGGATGGGGAGGGGCCATGGCCGGGGACGTCGAGGTTGAGGTCGTCGAGACCGAGGCGGACGAGGGGCAGCTCGAGACGCTGGCGCTGCTGTTGCGGCAGGAGTTGCTGCTGCTCGACGTCCGTGCGGTCGAGCCGTACCAGGACGGCGATGCGCCGGAAGGCTCGAAGGGCGGCCTGGCCGCCGTCGCCGGGCTGTTGAGCGTTTCGCTGGCACCGGGACTGCAGGCGCTCGGCTCGGTGATCGTGGTGATCCGCGAGTGGGTACGCCGCGGCGGCTCGAGCCGGACCGTGAAGCTCACCGTCGACGGCGACGTGATCGAGCTGACCGGAGCCACCGGGCAGATGCAGCAGCAGTTGATCGACGCCTTCGTCCGCCGCCACACCGGAGTGGACGCGTGACATGAGCGGCTCGCGGGTCGCGCTCGTGGTGGCCAACGACCGGTACGACGATCCCGGTCTGCGGCGGCTGGTCGCGCCCGCGCAGGACGCGAGCGCGCTGGCCGAGGTGCTCGCCGATCCGGCGGTCGGTGGCTTCGAGGTCCAGGTACTGCGGAACGCGTCGGCGCAGGCGATCCGCATCGCGGTCGAGGACTTCTTCGCCGACCGCGTACCCGAAGACCTGCTGTTGCTGCACTTCTCCTGCCACGGCCTGAAGAACGCGGCCGGCGAGCTCTACCTCGCGGTCGCGGACACCCGGCCGTCCCGGCTTGCCTCGACCGCGGTGGCCGCGGACTTCGTCAACCGGCAGATGGCCGACAGCCGGGCACAACGAATCGCGCTGTTCCTCGACTGCTGCTACGGCGGCGCGTTCCCGCGCGGCATGGTCGTCCGCGCGGCCGGTGAGGCCCAGGTGCAGGATGCGTTCGCGCGTCAGGCCGACGTCGGCGGCGGCCGCGGGCGCGTGGTGGTCACGGCGTCCAGTGCGATGGAGTACGCGTTCGAAGGCGGGCAGCTGACCACGGGTGCCGCGCCCGCTCCGTCCGTGTTCACCGGCGCCGTGGTCGACGGTCTGACCACCGGTGAGGCGGACCGCGACGGCGACGGCTGGGTCGGCCTCACTGAACTGGTCGGCTTCGTCAGCGATCAGGTCCACCGAGTCACCCCGAACCAGAACCCGCAGATGTGGACCTTTGGCTCCCAGGGCGAACTGCTGATCGCGCGCAGCCGGATCCGGCGGATCACCGCGGCGCCGCTGGCGGCCGAGCTGGTCGAGGCGATGGAGAGTCCGTTGCCTGCGGCAAGGTTCGGGGTGGTCGACTATCTGCGGGAGCGGTTGTCCGACGCCGATCTCGGGCAGGCGTACGCCGCGTGGCAGGCGCTGCACCGGATGGCGCTCGACGACAGCCGCAAGGTCTCCGAAGCCGCCGCGGCCGCGATCACCAGCGCCGTACCGAAGGTCACGCCGCCGGAGCTGACCCTCGACGATACGGGTGCGGCCGAGGCGCGGCTGGAAGGACCGCCGCTCGCGCTGACCGCGGTGGCGTCCGCCGCCGACGGCTGGCTGACGGTGGAGCAGGACGGATCGTTGATCCGTGTCCAGGTGGGCGAGGCCGGTCCGGGGGCCAGCCCGGCAACGGCGCTTCTGCTTACCGGTCCGACCGGCGAGCTCAGCATCCCGGTCCGGGTCACCAGCACGGACACCGCTTCCAAGCCGCAGCCAGCTGCCACACCGCAGCCGCCACCCCTGTACGTGGAGCAAGACAAGCCTGCACCGAAGGAGCCTGAGCAGAAGACAGTTGTGGCAGCGCCAACACAGCCGTGGTGGCTGGTCGCCGTACTGACGCTCGCCGCAGCCTTCCTCGTCCTGGTGAACTGGCCCGGATCCACCAACTCACGCAAGCTCTGGTACGACCCCGATCCCACCGGGTGGTACGTCTACCGCACCTGGATCGACTCCGCGATCCTCGCCTCGTTCGGGGCGGTCGTGGCTTCACTGCTCCTGCGGTTCGCCGGCCCGCTTGCCCTCGGCGTGCTGATCGGCTGCGTCGTCTCGTTGCTCGAGGACAGTCTGGTGATCCTCGTGGGCGGGATCAGCGCGGACGAGACCAGCGCGTGGGCTGTCACGGTCGGGGTCACAGCCGCACTGATCGTCGTACTCGTGCTGACGCAGCGACCGCGCACCTGGCCGTTGCGTCCCGTCAAGCCCCTACCCGCTGCCCTGGTTGTTGCGGGCGGCCTGCTTCTGGTCGTAGCCCTGTCGATCCAGGACTCCAGCGGCTACTCGCTGCTGACGGTGACCCCACTGTTCCTGCTGGAGCCCCTGGTCACCGTCGCGCTCGCATGGTCCGCCCTGGCATCCGTAGACGCAGTACGGCGGACCTGGCTCACCGCAGGCACTCTGACGCTCGCGGTGCTGGGCGCCATCGCAGCGATACCAACGTGGACCGAGGGCCACTCGGTACCGGTGTTCCTGGTCTACCTGGTCGGCAACGTGTTGCTGGCCGCCGGCGTGCTCATCCCCGGACGGCGCCTTCCGTCGCGCCCTTGATGAACTGGCGCGCGAAGAGGGCGAAGACGACCACCAGCGGGATCATCGCGAGCAGCGCGCCGGTCATCACCATGCTGTAGTCGACGCCGTGCGAGCGGTTCAGCGTGGACAGCGCGACCTGCAGCGTGACGTGGTCCGGGTTGGTGAGCACGATCAGCGGCCACATGTAGTCGTTCCAGGAGCCGACGAACGTGAAGATCCCGAGGAACGCCAGCGCCGGCCGCGCCGACGGCAACGCCACGTGCCAGTACGTCCCGAAGAACCCGCAGCCGTCCAGCGTCGCCGCCTCGACCAGCTCGTCGTGGATCGAGTTCTTGAAGTACTGCCGCATCCAGAAGATCCCGAACGCGTTCGCAGCGCCCGGGATGATCAGCGCTTTCAGCGAGCCGACCCACCCGAGGATCGCCATCGTCTGGAACTGCGGTACGGCGGCCAGCTGCGCCGGCAGCAGCATCGTCGCGAGCAGGATCACGAACAACGCGTTCCGCCCCGGGAACCGGAACTTCGCGAACGTGAACGCGGCCAGCGAGTCGAAGAACAGCACCAGCAGCGTGGTCGAGATCGCCACCGTCGCGGTGTTCGCCATCGACTGGAAGAACGCCACGTTGTCGAGCACGTGCCGGACGTTGTCGAGGAAGTGACCGCCGAAGCTGAACTTCGGCGGGAACCGGTAGATGTCCGCGGTCGTGTTCGACGCCATGATGATCGTCCACACGAACGGGAACAGGAACACCAGCAGGGCCAGGATCAACGCGCCGTGCAGGGCCAGCCCGCGCAGTCGGTACCGGGTCATCGGTCATCGTCCCGTCCGCGGAAGATCCGCCAGTTGATTGCCGTGAACAACAGCACCAGTACGAAGATGGAGAGCGCGATCGCGGCGGCGTACCCGTAGTCGTTGTCCAGGAACGCGGCCCGGTAGAAGAACAGCACCACGGTCATGCCGCTCTGCCCGGTGCCGCCGCTGTTGCCGACCATCACCTGCGGCTCGGTGAACGTCTGCAGCCCACCGATCGTCGACATGATGACGGTGAACAGTACGACGGGCCGCAGCTGCGGCAACGTGATCGAGAAGAACGTCCGGACCGCGCCGGCGCCGTCGACCTTGGCGGCCTCGTACTGCTCCTTCGGGATCGCCTGCAGACCGGCCAGGTAGATCAGCGTGTTGTACCCGACCCACTGCCAGACGATCATCGTCGAGATCGCGATCTTGATACCCCACGGCTGCCCGAGCCAGTCCTGCTCCGGGATGCCGAGCGACCGCAGCGCGGCGTTCACCAGACCGAAGTTCGTGGAGAAGATCGAGCTGAAGAAGATCGCCATCGCGACCAGCGAGGTGACGTTCGGGACGAAGTACGCGATCCGGTAGACGTTGGTGAACCGGACGGCCGACTGCAGCATCACGGCCAGCACCAGCGCGAGCACCAGCGTCGGCACCGTCGACATCAGGAACAGGACGACGGTGTTCTCCAGCGCCTGCCAGAACGTCGGGTCCTTGACCAGGAACGCGAAGTTGTCCAGGCCGGTGAACTTGCGGGCGCTCAGGCCGTCCCAGCGCTGGAACGCCAGCACGATCGTGGACAGCATCGGGTACAGCCCGAACACCGCGAACAGGACGTAGAACGGCGACAGCGCCAGGTAGAACCGCCAGTACGACCAGATCCGCCGGGTCGGTGCCTTGGCCACCCTTTCGGCAGCCGTCACCCCCGTAGCTGTCGCCGTACTACTCACTGCACTCCCTGTCGCTTGGCGATGGCCTTGGCCTTGGAGACGGCCGAGGCCCACGCGGCGTCGGAGGTCTTGGCGCCGGACTGCACCGTCTTGAGCTCGTCGTGGAACGGTGCGGCGACCGAGTCGTCGTACGGGCTCTGGTACGCGACCGGGATGGCCTTGGCGGCCGGGCCGAAGACGTCGATCGGCACCTGGCCACCGAAGAACTTGTCCGCCGCCTTGAGCAGTGGCTTGTCGTACGCCGCCGGCGTGGACGGGAAGATCTGTGCGTCGGCGAACGCCTTGGCCTCGTTGTCGGGGCTCAGCATGTACTTGATCACGTCGAACGCCTTCTGCGGGTCCGCCGCGTTCTTGGTGATCGCGAGGAACGAGCCGCCGAAGTTCGCCGGACCGCCCGGTGTCGGCGCCAGTCGCCACTTACCGGCGCTGGTCTTCACCGCGGACTTGATGTCCAGCGCGACCCACGCCGCGCCGATGTGCGCGGGCACCGAGCCCTGGTCGAGGCCGGCGTTCCAGTCCGGTTTGCCGCTCGGCGTCTTGCCGTCGATCTTCAGCGTCATCGCCTTGACCGAGGTGTCCCACGCCTTGCGGATGTGGTCCTGGTCGCCGACGAACTTGTTGTCCTTGTTGATGTACCGCTCGGTGCCCTGGCCGACCACCATGTCGTAGAGGTCGGTGGCGTCCCAGACGAGCAGCGCCTTCGGGTTCTTGCCCTTCAGCTCGACACCGGCCGCGAAGAAGTCGTCCCAGGTCTTCAGCTGGTCGGCCACCTTCGCCGGGTCGCTCGGCAGACCGGCGGCCGCGAAGATGTCCTCGCGGTAGTACAGCGCGGTCGGGCCGACGTCGATCGGCAGACCGATCACCTTGCCGTCCAGCGTGGTGGCCTGATTGACCTTCCAGTCCAGGTAGTCGCCGAGGATCGAGTCCGCGCCGACCGTCTTCAGATCGACGAAGCGCTCGGCCTGGGGGAGCAGCGAGGCGATGTCCTCGCCCTTCAACCCGGTGATGTCCGGGATCGACGTACCGCCGTTGAACGTGGTGACCAGCTTCTGCTTGAAGTCGCCGCCGATCTCGGAGTACTTGATCTTCGGGTCCGGGAAGTGCGCGATCGTGTCGTCGAGGACGGACTTGCCGAGGCCGCCGGGCCAGCACCACATCGTCAGTTCGGTGGCGACGTTCTTCTTCGCCGGTGCACCGGCGTTGTTCATCCCGGACGAACAGCCGACGAGCGAACCTCCGGCTGTGGTGCTGATGATGGCCGCGAAGCCCCCGAGCAGCGTCCGACGTGAGAGCTCCATGGTTCTTACCTTCCTGAGTGTGCGCCGATCAGCGCCTGGAGGTGGTGGTCTTCGGGGTGCGCGGCCTGCCAGGCCGCGAGGTCGTCCCAGCGCGGCGCGGCATCCGCACCGCCGAGCCGGGTGACGGACAGTGCTGCGGTCAGCGCGGCGAACCGTAGCCGCTGCTCCAGCGGCAGCTCCCAGAGCGTGGCGGCGATGAAGCCGGCGGCGAACACATCACCCGCCCCGGTGGTGTCCGCCGCCGGGACCGGATACGCAGGTACGGCGACCCGCTCGCCGGTGACCGCGTCGAGTGCTTCCGCACCGTCGGCGCCGTTCGACACGACGACCAGTGGGACCTTCGTCGCCAGTACTTCGAGTGCTGCGCCGGGCGACGTGGTCCGGGTGTAGGCCATCGCCTCGTCGGCGTTCGGCAGGAACACGTCGCAGTGCGCGAGCTGATCGAGCACGGCCGGGTCCCATGCCTCGGTCGGGTCCCACCCGACGTCGGCGAACACCACGCTGCCGGCGGCCTTCGCCTTCGCCAGCCACTCGTTCGGCCAGGGGCCGATGTGGGCGGCGACGGCTCGGGCCGCCGGCGGCGTGGTGATCAGCTCGTCGGCCGACAGCGGGGGAGAGGTGCCCCGGGTGACCAGTGCCCGGTCGTTGTCGTAGGCAAGGGCCACGGTGAGCGGGGTCTGCCAGCCGACGAGTCTGCGGGAGAGTGCCAGATCGATGCCCTCGTCGTCGGCGAGCCGGCGCCAGACCCGGTCGCCGAGGTCGTCCGCGCCGAACACCGCGGCCATCCCGGTGCGCAGTCCGAGCCGGGCGAGCGCGACCGCGAAGTTCGCGATCCCGCCCGGGCTCTCGTGCGACTCGGTGGCCCAGACCTCGGTGCCGGGTCGCGGCGGAGTGGGCAGGCCGAGCACGAGATCTTGGAAGACAAGACCGGACACCACAACATCCCTGGGGACGTCCAGTTCGGGCATGCTGAGCACACTCCTGCAGGGTCGATCAAACTCGTGCATGAATCTTGAAACTCTTGCACGAGATCCGCAATACCTGATCACAAGTTTGACTGAAAATGACGGAGTTTGCGTGATACGGTCTGACTGTGTTGCCGAAGCAGCGTCAGGATCAGATCGTTCGCGCGCTCCGGGCCGACGGGGCCGGGGGCGTCAAGGTGCTGGCCGAGAAGCTCGGCGTCAGCGAGGCGACCATTCGCCGCGACCTCGAGCAGCTGCACGCCGAGGGCCGCCTGACCCGGGTGTACGGCGGTGCGCTCGCCGTCGACGGTGGTGACGAGCCGTTCGCCGATGTGAACGCGGTCCATGCCGAGGAGAAGGACCGGATCGCGCGCCGCGCCGCCGAGCTGGTGGCCGACGGCGAGTCCGTCCTGCTGGACATCGGCACGACGGCGCTTCGGGTCGCGCAGCACCTGCACGGGCGCTCGTTGACGGTGGTGACCAGCAACCTCGCCGTACTGGAGGAGTTGCAGAACGACGAGCAGGTCGAGCTGATCGTGCTCGGTGGGTTCGTGCGGCGCAGCTACCGGTCCCTGGTCGGGTATTTGACGGAGGAGAGCCTGCGGCAGATCCACGTCGACTGGCTGTTCCTGGGGACCAGCGGGGTCCGCCCCGACGGCCGGGTGATGGACAGCACGATGATCGAGGTGCCGGTCAAACGGGCGATGATCAAGGCCGCCGACCAGGTGGTGCTGCTCGCCGACCGGACGAAGTTCCCGGGCCACGGGGTTGCCCGGGTGTGTGAGCCGGGGGAACTCTCCATGGTGGTGACCGAGCCCGGTGCCGACGAGGCGACCAGGGCCCAACTGACCGAGGCAGGAGTGCAGGTGGTGCTCGCGTGAGACTGACGATCCTGGGTGGGGGCGGCTTCCGGGTTCCGCTCGTGTACCACGCCTTGCTGGGCGACCGAGGTCCCGGACGGATCACCTCCGTCGTCCTGTACGACGCCGATCGCAGCCGGCTGTCCGCGATCGCCGCGGTGCTACGCCAGCAAGCAGCTGGGATCGCCGACGCGCCCGCCGTCACCGAGACGACGGATCTCGACGAGGCGCTGCGCGGTGCGGACTTCATCTTCTCGGCGATCCGGGTCGGTGGACTCGAGGGGCGCACCGTCGACGAGCGGGTCGCGCTGGACCTCGGCGTACTCGGGCAGGAGACGGTCGGCGCCGGTGGGATCGCTTATGGACTGCGGACGCTCCCGGTCGCCGTACAGATCGCGCAGCGCATCGCCGCGGTCGCACCGGACGCGTGGACCATCAACTTCACCAACCCGGCCGGCATGGTGACCGAGGCGATGATTCCGTACCTGGGCGACCGGGTGATCGGGATCTGCGACTCCCCGTCCGGACTGGGTCGTCGGGCCGCGTTGGCGCTCGGGGTGGATCCGTCGACCGCGTTCTACGACTACGCGGGGCTGAACCACCTCGGCTGGCTGCGTGGCCTGCGGTCCGGTGGTGTGGATCGGCTGCCGGACCTTTTGCAGTCGGCTGAAGCATTGTCCTCGTTCGAAGAGGGCCGGCTGTTCGGTGCGGAGTGGTTGCGGTCGCTCGGGTCGATTCCGAACGAGTACCTGCACTATTACTACTTCGCGCGCGAGACGCTGGCCGCCGTACAGGGGGTGCAGCAGACGCGTGGCACGTTCCTGCTGGGACAGCAGTCTGCTTTCTATGCCGAGACGGGTGAGCATCCCGAGCAGGCGCTGGAGTTGTGGCAGAAGACGCGGGCCGAGCGCGAGTCGACGTACATGGTGGAGAGCCGTGAGGTCGCGGACGCGGGGGAGCGCGACGAGCGCGACATGGCCGCCGGTGGGTACGAGCAGGTCGCGCTGTCCCTGATGCGGGCGATCGCGCACAACGAACGGGCGTCGCTGATCCTCAACGTGCGCAACCGCGGCGTACTGCGTCAGCTCGACGACGACGCCGTGGTGGAGATCCCGTGCACCGTGGACGCCAACGGCGCACTGCCGGTGACGGTGTCGCAACTGACCGATCATCAGGCCGGGCTCGTCGCCGCGGTGAAGGCGGTGGAGAGATCGACCATCGAGGCCGCCACGTCGGGTTCCCGGGAGGCCGCCGTCCGGGCGTTCGCCTGGCATCCGCTGATCGACTCGGTGACCGTTGCCCGCGCGCTCCTGGACTCCTACGTCGGGCGGCTCCCGGACCTGGGGTACCTGCGCGGCTGAGGCCGATTGGTGTCCACCCTGTGGGATCTGGCACAATGTCAGGCTGAGTCCGTCCAGGCTTCGTGCAGCCCTCTAACTCCACTGCCTGGCCGGCCCATCGAGTGTCGCTGCGTTGTCCCCACGACGCGGTCGTGCTGCTCACCCAGAATGTAATTTCCGAGGGAGACCACCCGAAAGTGGCAGTCAAGATCCGTTTGAAGCGCATCGGCAAGAAGCGCACCCCGCACTACCGCATCGTCGTGATGGACGCCCGCACCAAGCGGGACGGCCGGGCGATCGAGGAGATCGGTATCTACAACCCGAAGACCGAGCCGTCGTTCATCCGGGTCGAGTCGGAGCGGGCGCAGTACTGGCTGGGCGTCGGCGCGCAGCCGAGCGAGGCCGTCGAGGCGATCTTCAAGGCCTCCGGCGACTGGCAGAAGTTCAAGGGCCTGGAGGCCCCGGCGCCGCTCAAGGTCGCCGAGCCGAAGCGGGACAAGCAGGAGATCTTCAACGAGGCGCTGGCCGAGGCCCACGGCTCGCTGAAGACCGAGGCCGTCACCGCCAAGAAGACGGCGAAGAAGGCTGACAAGAAGGACGACGCCGCCGAGGCCCCGAAGGCTGACGAGGCGAAGGCCGACGAGGTCAAGGCGGACGAGCCGAAGGCCGAAGAGGCCAAGGCCGAGACCACCGAGGCCTGACGATGATGGAGACCGAGGCGCTCGAGCACCTGGTCCGAGGCATCGTGGACAACCCCGACGACGTCAGCGTCCGGGCCCGGAACCTGCGGCGTGGCCGCACCCTCGAGGTGCACGTCCACCCCGACGACATCGGCAAGGTGATCGGCCGCAACGGCCGGACCGCCACCGCGATCCGTACCGTCGTCGGCGCCCTCAGCTCCGAGTCCTCGCTGCGCATCGACTTCGTCGACGAGCTCAACCGGCGTCCGCGCCGCTGACTCGAGTAGTCCTGTGAAGGGCCGCACCCGGTCTGGGGTGCGGCCCTTCGTCTCGTACAAACCTTCGTCTCGTACAAAGGAGTAGTGCAGGTGCTGGTGACTGTCGGGCGGATCGGCCGCGCGCACGGGATCAAGGGCGAGGTCGGGATCGACGTGCGCACCGACGAGCCGGACCGTCGGTTCGCGGACGGTGCGACCGTGGTGACGGACGCCAAGGTGGCGCGCACCCTGACCGTGGCGTCCAGCCGGTGGCACAGCGGCCGGCTGCTGGTGAAGTTCGCCGAGGTGCCGGACCGGACCGCGGCCGAGCAGTTGCGCAACCTGGTCGTGCAGTCCGAGGTCCCGGACGACGAGCGCCCGGAGGACCCGGAGGAGTACTACGACCGCGACCTGGTCGGTCTCGCGGTCCGCACCACCGACGGCGCCGAGGTCGGCGAGGTGACCGACGTAGTGCACCTGCCGGCACAGGACCTCCTGGAGATCCGCCGTACGGCGGGCAACACCGTGCTGGTGCCGCTCGTCGAGGAACTGGTCCCGGAACTGAACGTTGACAAGCGGTACGTCGTCGTCGCCGACCGCCCCGGTCTGCTGGACCCGGAGGGCGCCGAGGTGGTCCAGACCGAGCCGGACGCTGACTGACATGCGTCTGGACGTCGTCACGATCTTCCCGGAGTACCTGGCCGCCCTGGACGTCTCGCTGGTCGGCAAGGCGGCCAAGAGCGGCCTCCTGGACATTCACCTGCATGACCTGCGCGAGTGGACCTACGACCGGCACCGCTCCGTCGACGACACCCCGTACGGCGGTGGCGCGGGCATGGTGATGAAGCCGGAACCCTGGGGCCAGGCGCTCGACGCGATCGCCCCGGTCGACGGCCCCGCACAACCGCGCCTGATCGTGCCGACGCCGGCCGGTCGGCCCTTCACCCAGGAACTCGCGTACGAACTCGCGGCAGAGCCGTGGCTGGCGTTCGCCTGCGGTCGCTACGAAGGCATCGACGCACGCGTGGCGGAGTACGCGGGGGAGCGGATGCGCGTCGACGAGGTGTCGATCGGCGACTACGTACTGAACGGTGGCGAGGTCGCCGTCCTCGTGATGGTCGAGGCGGTCGCTCGCCTGCTGCCCGGCGTGATCGGCAACCCCGAGTCCCTCGCGGAGGAGTCGCACTCGGGTGACGGTCTGCTCGAGTACCCGGTCTACACCAAGCCGCCGAGCTGGCGCGGGTACGACGTACCCGAGGTGCTGTTGTCCGGGAACCACGGCGTGATCGCCGACTGGCGCCACGAGGAGTCGGTACGCCGTACTTCGGAACGCCGGCCGGATCTCCTGGCGGCCTGGGGCGATGCGCTCGCCGAGAAGGACGACGCCGACGCCGTGCGGGTGCTCCCGGCGACGATCGCCGACGCCGGTGAGATCCACGTACTGCAGCTGGCCGCGTTCCTGTCCGAGGCCCGCCTGTACGACGACTACACGATCCCGCCGCTCACCGCGGACGTCGCCGACACGGCCGCTCGCCTGGAGCGTTCCACCGTCCTGAAGGCGGTCGCCGGCGCTCGGATCGTCGGTGCCGTCCAGCTGACCGTCGACGGCTCGGTGGGCACCATCGAGCGCCTGGTGGTCGCGCCGGACTGGCAGGGTCGTGGCCTCGGTGCTCGCCTCCTCCGGGCCGCCGAGCGACTCGCGCCCGCCGAGGTGACGTCGTACGCGCTGAACACCGGTACACGGAGCGACCGGAACCTGGCGCTGTACCAGAAGGCGGGGTACCGGGAAACCCGGCGGGAGCCGCAGACGCCGAAGGTCGACCTGGTCCACCTCGCCAAGCGACGCCGCCGGAAGTGACCCCCGTCACGGACCGCCGGTTTTCACCCTGCGCTGCCGGGGTGGGCGGATTTCGTCACGGTAGTGGGCGTGTGGCAAGATTGTCTGCTGCTGCCCTTCGGTGCTCCTGCCACAGGGGGTGACCACCGACCGGCAGCCTTTTGATGACTTCATCACCACCGAGAATCGTGGGTGACCTGTGGCACGCGCGAGAAAGAGACACCTGATGAGCAACGTCCTGAACGAGCTGGACAACGCCAGCAAGCGCGATGACATCCCCGCCTTCCGCGCCGGCGACACCGTCAACGTGCACGTGAAGGTCGTCGAGGGCAACCGCTCCCGCGTCCAGGTGTTCAAGGGCGTGGTGATCCGGCGCCAGGGTGGCGGCCTGCAGGAGACCTTCACGGTCCGCAAGGTCAGCTTCGGCGTCGGCGTCGAGCGCACCTTCCCGCTGCACACCCCGATCGTCGAGAAGATCGAGGTCGTGACCCGCGGCGACGTCCGCCGCGCGAAGCTGTACTACCTGCGCGAGCTGCGCGGCAAGGCGGCCAAGATCAAGGAGAAGCGCGAGATCCCGGCTTCCTGACGTCATAACGACGACGGTCACCTATGGCGCCGAGCACTGCGACTCGCGCTCGCCCTCGCCCGGTCTCGAGGGCACGTCGCAGCAAAGGGCGGCACCGCAGGCTGAAGCAGCGGAACCCGCTGCTCAGCCTGCTCGTCGAGATGAGCACCGTGACGGTGCTCGCGCTCGTCATCACGGTGGTCCTGCGGTTGTTCGTCGCCGAGGCGTTCTACGTCCCGTCGGAGTCGATGTACGACACGCTGACGAAGGACGACCGGATCCTCGCCGAGAAGATCAGCTACCTGCACCGGGACGTCGATCGCGGTGACATCATCGTGTTCCGCGACCCGGCCAACTGGCTGAACGAGGCCGAGGCCCAGCCTGGCACGCTGCGCCGGGTCGGTGAGTTCGTCGGCATCCTGCCGCGCAGCGGCGAGGGGCACCTGGTCAAGCGCGTGATCGGGATCGGCGGCGACCGGGTGATCTGCTGCAACAAACAGGGGCAGATCACCGTCAACGGCATCCCGCTGGACGAGCGGGAGTACCTTTTGAAGGACGCCAAGCCGTCCGAGGTGCCGTTCAACGTCCTGGTGCCGGCCGGTCACCTCTGGGTGATGGGGGACAACCGTGCGCAATCCGCCGACTCCCGTGCCCACATGGGCGGCCCCGGCGGTGGATTCGTGCCGGTGGAGAACGTGGTTGGCCGGGCCTGTTGCGTAATCTGGCCGTCTGACCGGATGACGATGCTGCGTCCTCCGGATACCTTCAAGAAGCCGGGGCTGAAGAAGTGACCGATACACCGACCAAGACGGACGCCAAATCCGCCCACCGCTCGGGATTCGGGGCCGCGGCCCGCGAGTTCGTCCTGATCGTGGTCGGCGCGCTGATCGTCTCGTCGATCCTGCGGGCGTTCGTCGGGCAGATGTTCATCATCCCGAGCGAGTCGATGGAGAACACCCTGCTGGTCGGTGACCGGGTCGTGGTGGAGAAACTCACCGACGTCAAGCGCGGCGACGTGGTCGTGTTCGAGGACCCGGGCGGCTGGCTGGGCCCGGAGGAGAGCGGCCAGAAGCGCGGCTCGATCGGCCGGTTCTTCGAGGTCGTCGGCCTGCTGCCGGACTCCAGCCACGGCCACCTGATCAAGCGCCTGATCGGCATGCCGGGCGACAAGGTCGCCTGCTGTGACTCCAAGGGCCGGCTGCTGGTGAACGGGCAGCCGCTCGACGAGACCAGCTATCTCTACCCCGGCGACGCACCGTCCCAGATGGACTTCCAGGTCACCGTCCCGGCCGGCAAGATCTTCGTGATGGGTGACCACCGGTCCGCCTCCGGCGACTCCCGGGTGCACCTCCAGGACGTCGACGCGAACGGCGGCAACCAGGGCGACGCGGCGTTCGTGCCGCTCGACAAGGTCACCGGGCGAGCGATCATGATCGTCTGGCCGGCGGGGCGCTGGGGCAAACTCGGCGTACCCGACACGTTCAAGTCGGTGCCGGCCGCCGGTCCGGCGCCGGACAAACCCTCGATCTCCCTCACGCCACCACCTAAGTGAGCGTCTGTCGCCTCTGTTATCTAGGGTGGACGGTGTGATGCGGAGGGCTGGATGAGCGCGCTGCCGCGCGGGAGCACGGTACGGCGGGACGCCGGGCTGTACGGGTACGAGCGCGCCCTGCGCCGCGTCGGCCTGGACCCGATCGCGGGCGTCGACGAGGCGGGTCGTGGGCCGTGTGCCGGTCCGCTGGTGGCGGCCGCGGTGATCCTGCCGGACGGCAAGCGCGGTCAGATCCCGGAGCTGGCCGACTCCAAGCTGCTCACCGCAAAGGCGCGGGAGCGCTGCTACGACGAGGTCCGCAAGCGTGCGCTGGCCTGGTCGGTGGTGGCCATCGAGGCTCCTGAGTGTGACCGGCTCGGCATGCACGTGGCGAACGTGGAGGCGCTCCGCCGGGCCCTGTTCCGGCTCGACGTACGGCCGGCGTACGTGCTCACCGACGGGTTCGGCGTCGACGGACTCGACGTACCGGGTCTGGCGATCTGGAAGGGCGACCGCGTGGCGGCTTGCATCGCCGCGGCATCCGTGATCGCCAAGGTGACGCGGGACCGGGTGATGGAGCACTGGGACAAGGAGTACCCGCAGTACGGGTTCGGGATCCACAAGGGTTACTGCACCCCCGAGCACCAGGCGGCGCTGGACGAATACGGCCCGTGCCCGCAACATCGACGGCGGTTCGAGAATGTCCGCCGCACTATGCGACCCGATATGGGACAGAATGTGACCAGTCCCACCGGAGTGGAGAGCCGATGAGTGCAGACGACCTGGAAAAGTACGAGACCGATATGGAGCTGCAGCTCTATCGGGAGTACAAGGACGTCGTCGGTATCTTCAAGTACGTCGTCGAGACCGAGCGGCGTTTCTACCTGTGCAACGCGGTCGACCTGAAGGTCCGCACCGAGGGTGGCGACGTGTACTTCGAGGTGACGATGGCCGACGCGTGGGTCTGGGACGTCTACCGTTCCGCCCGCTTCGTCAAGAACGCCAAGGTCGTCACGTTCCGCGACGTCAACATCGAAGAGCTCGCGAAGTCCGACCTGGAAGTCCCGAAGGACTCCGACTTCGGTCGCTGAGGTTTTCCACAGACGGAAAGTGAGGTCCGTTTCCGAGGCCTGATCCCGGCATGTTCTCTGCCGGAGGTGGTCATCGATGCGGACCAGGAACACCGTCGGACGGTACGGCGAAGATCTCGCCGCGAGGTATCTCAGCACGCACGGTTTCGTCGTGCTCGAGCGCAACTGGCGCTGCGAGTTCGGCGAGATCGACATCGTGGCGCGCGAAGGCGACGCGCTCGTCGTCTGTGAGGTGAAGACCCGCCGCGGGCTGAACTACGGCAGCCCGCTGGAGGCGATCACCTACCGCAAGCTCGCCACCCTGCGGAAGCTGGCGGGCCGCTGGCTGCAGACCCATCAGCTCAGACCGGCGGAGATCCGGATCGACGTCATCTCGATCCTGTTCGACCACGACACGCCACCCAGCGTGGACCACGTGCGGGGTGCGGCCTGATGCCTCTCGCACAGACCTGGTCCGTCGCCCTGGTCGGGCTGGAAGGCCACCTCGTCGAGGTCGAGGCGGACATCGCCCAGGGCCTGCCGAAGACGACGCTCATCGGTCTCCCCGACGCGTCCCTGTCCGAAGCCCGCGACCGCGTTCGCGCCGCCGTGGTGAACAGCGGCGAGCGGTTCCCCGACCGCAAGGTCACCATCGGCCTGTCACCGGCGACCCTGCCGAAGACTGGCTCGCACTACGACGTCGCCATCGCGTTGTCGCTGCTCACCGCCGCGGGCGTCGTCGAGCCGGAGGCGCTCCGCCGGACAGCGATCATCGGCGAGCTCGGTCTCGACGGCCGGATCCGCGAGGTCCGCGGCGCGCTCGCGATGACCCTGGCCGCGTCCCGCGCCGGCTTCGACCGCATCGTCGTACCCGACCTGAACGTCGGCGAGGCCCGCCTCGTCCCCGGCATCCAGGTGTACGGCGCTCGCTCGCTCCGGCAGGTGCTGGCCTTGCTCCGCGGCACCGAAGTCCCTGACGAAGCCCCGCCGCGCGCCGAACCGCGCCTGGTCTCGGAGTCGCTGACCCGGGTGCCGGCCGTGGACCTCGACGACGTCATCGGCCAGTTCGAGGGCCGGCGCGCGATCGAGGCAGCGGCCGCCGGCGGCCATCACCTGTTCCTGCACGGCCCGCCGGGCTCGGGGAAGACGATGCTCGCCGAGCGGTTGGCCGGCCTGATGCCCGACATGAGCACGGACGACTCGCTCGAGGTCTCGGCCGTCCACTCACTCGCCGGGCTGCTCACCAACGACGCCGAGCTCGTCACCCGGCCGCCGTTCATCGCGCCGCACCACACAGCCTCGCTGGTGAGCCTCGTCGGCGGCGGCTCGGGCGTGCCGCGACCGGGCGCGATCAGCTGCGCGCATCGCGGCATCCTGTTCATCGACGAGGCGCCCGAGATGCATCCGCTGACGCTCGACACGCTTCGTCAGCCGCTCGAGTCCGGGTTCATCGAGGTCCACCGTGCCGCCGCGGTCGCGAAGTTCCCGGCACGCTTCATGCTCGTCCTCGCGGCGAACCCGTGCCCCTGCGGTCTCGCCGGCACTGAGCAGGGCATCTGCAGCTGCACACCGCAGGCTCTCGCCCGGTACCGGCAACGGATCAGCGGCCCGATCAAGGACCGCCTCGACATTCAGCGCCAGATCCTCCCCGCCGCCCGTCGCATCACCACCGGCGAACCGGCCGAGTCGACTGCCGTCGTCGCCGCCCGCGTCCAATCCGCCCGCGACCGCCAGACCTACCGGTACCGAGCCACCGCGTGGACCTTGAACAGCGAGATCCCCGGCCCGGTCCTGCGCCGCGAACACCCCTTGGACGAGGCCAGCCAACAACTCCTCGAAGACCACTACTCGGCAGGCCGCCTCACCGCCCGAGGCTTCGACCGAGTAATCCGCCTCGCCTGGACCCTCACCGACCTGGCCGGCCTGGCCACCCCCACCATCCACCAAACCCACGAAGCCTTCCAACTCCGCTCTGGCACCCCCCTGACCCCCCTCTCCGACCAACGCCCCCTCAAAGGACCCACCCCATGACCCGCCATCCCACTCCGCCCCGCGTCACCCCGGCCAACCCCACCGCGACCTCGCCCGACCTCACGCGCCTCGGTCTCACCCCGGCCCACGCCGCTCCCGGGGACCTCACCGCCCCATCCGTGAGCACGTCTCGCCCAGCCACCCCGGACGCGACCACGCTCAGCCCGATGCCTGACCTGTCGCCGGTCTCGTTCACCGACGCCTCCTCCCCACCTGCGGATGCGGCAGAGTTCGGTTGTTCCACCGTGGGTGCCGCGAGTGAAGGTGCTGTGGTTCAGGCGGTGGCTGAGGACGCGGTGAGGCGAGACGCCTTCGGCGGGGGTGCAACGGCTGCAGGTGCTGTGAGGTCGGGGGCACCGGGAGTTGGTGGTTCAGGTGTGGATGGTTCGGGTGTGGGTTCTGGGGGAGGGGATGTAGGAACGTTGGTGGTTGCTGATGGCAATGGTGATGCTGAGCGGTTGGCTCGGGTTGGGTTGTCGCGGGTTGTCGAGCCTGGTGATCTCGCCGCGCTGAAAGCGTTCGACGGCCTGGAACCCCTGGAGATCTGGGATCGGCTGCACCACAACGATCCCGATCTCGACCGCTGGTCCACCCGCCTCGCCACCGCCGACCCCCACCGAGACCTCGAACGTGCCGCCGCAGCAGGCGCCCGCTTCGTCATCCCCGGCGACGACGAATGGCCCGACCAGGTAGAGATCCTCGAAGACGCCGGCCAGCTCACCCGCCGCGCCGGCGTCCCGTTCGGCCTCTGGGTCCGCGGCAAACCCAACCTCCGAACCGTCCTCACCCGAGCCATCGCCATCGTCGGCGCCCGCGCCTGCTCGTCGTACGGCGAACATGTCGCCGCCGAACTCGCATCCGGCCTGGCCGACAACGGCGTAACCGTCGTCTCGGGAGGTGCCTTCGGCATCGATGCGGCCGCACACCGCGGCACCCTCGCCGCCGCGGGCCTGACGATCGCGGTCCTCGCCTGCGGTGTCGACGTCAGCTACCCGAAACGCAACTCGGCACTCCTCAGCCGGATCGCCGAAGACGGTCTCGTCGTCAGCGAACTCCCGCCCGGCTGCTCACCCACGAAGCTACGCTTCCTGGCCCGCAACCGCCTGATCGCCGCAGCCACCCAAGGCACAGTCGTCATCGAGGCCGCCGTACGCAGCGGCGCCCTCAACACCGCCGGCTGGGCCGAACAATGCGGCCGCGCCGTCCTGGCAGTCCCCGGCCCAATCACCTCCCGCATGTCCGCAGGCAGTCACCTACTCGTCCGCGAACGCAACGCAGTCCTAGCCACCAATGTCGCCGACATCATCGAAGCCACCGCTCCCTTCGGCACCAGCCTCACCCCACACCCCCGAGCCCCGGAAACCCTCACCGACTCCCTCCCCACCGACCTCCAACGCACCCTGGACGCCGTCCCCGTCCGCACCCCAGCCCCCACACCCCGCATAGCCGCGACCGCCGGCCTGGACGTCCCCACAACCCAACAATCCCTAGAAGCCCTAACAGCCCTGAACCTAACCACCCAAACCCCCACCGGCTGGCACCTGAAAACCCCACCCACGCCTTGACCACACCCGTGGCTGCCACCCGCGAGCGGCGAAGGGCGCTCAGCGGTCCGCACCTGGCAACTTCCGCTCTCGCCTTGACCGCACCCCATGGCTGCCATCCGCGAGCGGCGAAGGGCGCTCAGCGGCTCGCACCTGGCAACCTCCGCTCTCGCCTTGACCACACCCCGTGGCTGCTATCCGCGAGCGGCGTAGGGCGCTCGGCGGTTCGCACGTGGCAACTTCCGCTCTCGCCTTGACCACACCCCGTGGTTGCTATCCGCGAGCGGCGTAGGGCGCTCGGCGGTCCGCACCTGGCAACTTCCGCTCTCGCCTTGACCACACCCCGTGGTTGCTATCCGCGAGCGGCGTAGGGCGCTCGGCGGCTCGCACCGGGCAACTTCCGCTCTCGCCTTGACCACACCCCGTGGTTGCTATCCGCGAGCGGCGAAGGGCGCTCGGCGGCTCGCACCTGGCAACCTCCGCTCTCGCCTTACCCGGCCGTCGACCCCGGCCTGACCGACGACGCAGCGGCGGCCGGATGTTGGCCGAGGCTCGGGTTGTCAGCAGAGGCGTTCTCGACCGATCTGAGAGCTGTGAAGGCTGAGGGCCGAGGACTGAGGGGCTGAGGGGTCGAGGGGCCGAGGGCCGGGTTGGGCGTGGGGGCTTGCCCGGTCTGTGGTGGGTTTGGACAGGTTATTGCCTGTCCAAGGTCTCGACATCCTGTTCATCCCCCCGAGTCGTGGCGGGAGGGAGGGAGGGAGGGAGGGAAGGCGGCAGGGGCAGAGGGGCGGAGGGGCCGAGGGCCGGGTTGGGCGTGGGGGCTTGCCCGGTCTGTGGTGGGTTTGGACAGGTTATTGCCTGTCCAAGGTCCCGGCATCCTGTTCATCCCCCCGAGTCGTAGCGGGAGGGAGGGAAGGAAGGCGGGCGGCAGGAGGCAGGGGGCGAAGGCGGGCGGGGCAGGGGGCGACGGCGGGCGGCACGGGGCGGAGGTGCGGAGGTGCGGGGCTAGTTGCGCATGTGTTTGCCGCGGGGGGCTTTCGAGGGTTGTTGGTCGGGTGGGGTGCGGATGGCGCGGAGTTCGGGGGTGTGGCGGTCGGGTTCGGGGCGGAGGGTTTGGAGGGCGCCGGTGCCGGGGTCGGTGTCGCCCAGGTCGAAGTCCCAGCTGTCCTCGTTGGCGAGCCGGCTGTGCCAGCGGCCGTACAGGCCGTAGATCGCGATGCCGATGACCATCCACACGCCGAACTTCGTCCAGGTGCTCGTCTTGAGGTTCAGCATCAGCCATACGGTGGCGGCCAAGGACAGCAGCGGGATCAGCGGAACCATCGGCACCCGGAATCCACGCTCCAGGTTGGGCTCGGAGCGGCGCAATGTCAGTACGCCGATCGCGCAGAACGCGAAGCAGAACAGTGCACCGATGACCAGCAGCTCCTCGAGCTCAAGCACCTTCGGGTACAGCGTGAGCGCCAGCGCGGCGATTCCGGCTGCGGCGGCGGCGCGAGCCGGGGAGGAGTACACCCGGCTGACCCGGCCGAGGCTCTTCGGCAGCAGACCATCGCGGCCCATGTTGAACAGGACCCGGCTCTGCGCGATGAGCACCACCATGATGACCGTCATCAACGCGAGCAAGGCGCCGAGATTGACCACCTTCGCGGCCCAGCCGACGCCGACGGCCGCCAAGGCTTCCGAGACCGGCGCGGCTCCACCGAGCTTGCCGTACGGGCGCATGCCGACCAGTACGACCGCCATCGCGATGTAGAGGATCGTCACCGCGCCGACGCCGAGCAGCATGCCCTGCGGGACCGTCTTGCGCGGGCTGCGTGCGTCTTCCGACGCCGTCGCGATCAGGTCGAAGCCGATATAGGCGAACACGATCGTGCTCGCCGCGGTGAAGATGCCCATCGTCCCGAACGTTCCGAACGACGAGTCGAGAATCCAGCCCAGCAACGTCGGACTCGCCGCCGCGGGTGCGGCCCGGGACGGCGGCACGAACGGGTGGTAGTTCGACATGTTGATGTGTGCCGCACCGACGATCACGACGAGCAGGATGACCGCGACCTTGGCGATCACGACGATCGTCAGGACGCGCGCCGACAGCTTCGTGCCGGTCACGATCAGCGCGGTCAGGACCAGCAACAACAGCGGGGCAACGAGATTGACCTTTGCCTCCGGCCCGAAGAACTGCGCGATCCCGCTGGGCAGCGTGACGCCGAACCCGTCCAGCGTGGCGACGAAGTACGCCGACCAGACCCGCGCGACGATGGCGGCTGCGGTGACGAGTTCGAGGACGAGTGCCCAGCCGACCAGCCACGCCCACATCTCGCCGAAAGTCACGTAGCTGAAGGTGTACGCGCTACCGGAGACCGGGATCGTGGAGGACAGTTCGGCGTAGCAGGCCGCGGCCAGCACACAGACGATCGCGGCGATCACGAACGACAGGATCACTGCCGGTCCGGCGACATTGGCCGCCTGGACGCCGCTGATGCTGAAGATGCCGGAGCCGATCATCACGCCCAGGCCAAGAACAACCAGGTCGCGACGACCGAACAAGCGCGGCAGACGGTGCCGCGCGTCCTCGACTCGAGTGAACGCCGACTCGACCGGCAGGCGCCGGCCTACGGTCTGTCCGTTCGCTGAGGGGGCCATGGTCAGGGGTGCCTCCGTTGCTACTAGGGCAATCGGGCCGAACAGTAGTCGACCGTTGGGCTATCGACCAGACCTCCTTTTCCCGGTCCCAGCGCGGTGGCTTGCGATGCCGGGTCGCCTCACGCATCGTCGAGACATGACGCCGGACGATGTCAGTGGAATCCCTTCCAGGCCGGAAGGTTTCGCTGTGTTACTGGCTGACTACGAACGGCATCTGACGGCGGAAAGAGACCTCAGCACTCACTCGGTGAGAGCCTACATCGGAGACGTCGCGGATTTACTCGAACATTTGATTCGGCTTGGTCACGATGATCTGGAGGGCTTGGACATCCGTGGCCTGCGATCGTGGCTGGCCAAACAGCAAAGTCTCGGGAAATCCCGCAGCACGATGGCTCGCCGGGCCACCGCCGCGCGGGTCTTCACCGCGTGGGCACAACGGACCGGCCGGATCAGTACGGATCCCGGAGCGTTGCTCGCAAGTCCGCGACCGCACAAGAGCCTGCCGGGCGTGCTCGGCCAGGCGGATACGCGGGCCGTCCTCGATGCGGCTGCTGTCGCCGCTGACGACGGAAGCCCGATCGGGCTGCGGGATCTCGCGATCATGGAGCTGCTGTACGCGACGGGCATCCGGGTCGGGGAGCTGTGTGCTCTCGATGTCGATGACGTCGACCGGGAGCGCCGCGTCGTCCGCGTCTTCGGCAAGGGGCGTAAGGAACGCTCGGTTCCGTATGGCGTTCCTGCGGGGAAGGCCCTTGAGCGTTGGCTCGCTGAAGCTCGCCCGCAGTTGGTTCGCGACGGGAGTGGGCCGGCGGCGTTTCTCGGTGCGCGAGGGGGTCGGATCGATCAGCGGGCGGTGCGGCGAATGGTGCATCAGCGGATGGCGGTCGTCGACGCACCGGATCTGGCGCCGCACGGATTGCGGCACACCGCGGCCACCCATTTGCTCGAAGGTGGCGCGGATCTTCGGAGCGTTCAGGAACTGCTCGGTCACGCATCGTTGGCGACCACGCAGATCTACACCCACGTCTCCAGTGAGCGGCTCCGGCAGGCGTTCAAGCAGGCACACCCCCGAGCCTGACCCGGCCGAGCTCAACCGCGCGGCCAGTCCCGCCCCGCAGAGCCTGAGCGGGCAGGGGAAGCGGTAGCTGAGCAGGGTGTTGGCTGCGGGGGATGCGGCGTGTGAGCGGCCGGATGCGGCAGACTTCGGAGCATGCGGGTTTCGGCGAAGTCTGACTATGCGTTGCGAGCGCTGATCGAGATCACCCAGCGATGGGCGGCGAGCGATCCGTCGGTGGTGTCGGCCGAGGAGCTCAGCCGGGCGCAGGGCATTCCGCACGGCTTCCTGCAGGGAATCCTCGCCGACCTGCGCCGGGCCGGCGTGCTGGCCAGCCAGCGCGGTCAGTCGGGCGGGTGGCGGCTGGCGGTCGATCCGAACGAGATCTCGGTCGCCGACGTGATGCGCGCGGTCGACGGCCCGATCGTGAGTATCTCCGGCGTCCGCCCGGAGAGTGTCACCTACAACGAGCACGCGGTCGTCCTGCAACGGGTCTGGATCGCGGCCCGCGCGAGCCTGCGCGACGTCCTCGAGAACACCACGCTCGTCGATCTCGCCAAGAACAAGCTCCCGGCCGGCGTCGAGCGCCGCTCGCGGGACGAAGACGCCTGGCAGGCGCGGGTCCCCGGCAGCTGATCCCGTGCTACAGTCCCGACTTATATAAGCGGCGACTACATGGGAGTGGGTATGGCCGAGCAGCAGATCAAGACGTTCCTGATGTTCGAGGGTGGCGCCGAGAAGGCGATGACCTTCTACCTCTCGCTGTTCGACGACGCCGAGGTCGTGTCGATCACGAAGTACGGCCCCGAGGGTCCCGGGCCGGAGGGGTCGGTGATGGTCGCGACGTTCACGTTGGCCGGGCAGCAATTCATGTGCAGCGACAGTTTTCAGCACCATGGATTCACCTTCACGCCTTCGACGTCGTTCTTCGTGGACTGTGCGGACGAGGCCGAGCTCGACCGGCTGTACGGCGCGCTGGTCGAGGGTGGCGGCGCTCTGATGCCGCTGGGGGACTACGGGTTCAGCAAGAAGTTCGGCTGGGTCAACGACCGGTTCGGGGTGTCGTGGCAGCTCAACCTGCCGCACGCCTGACAGGCGGTCGCAGAGCGCGAGTGCGGTTCACTCGCGTCTGATCAGGAATCCGGCAGTCAGCGTCAGCGCTGCCGTCGCGGCGATGAGGATCCTGGCGGCGCGCTGATCCCCGCCCGACTCCCCACCCGACGGGGCGGCAGGCGAGCTGACTGCCGGGCTGTCCGACGAGTTGGACGCCGCCAAGTGAGGCGGGGGCGCGGTCGAGGGATGCTCGGCGAGCGGGAGCAGTCGCACCGGCCGGTCAGGCACCAGGGTCAGCGGGTTCAGGTACGTCTTCCCCTGGATCAGACCCCAATGCAGGCACGCTCGAGGCAGGCAATGCGATCCCGCCGCCGACAGCCGACCGATGACCGTTCCGGTCGTCACGGTCGCTCCGACCGACACGGCGGCGATCACCGGCTCGTACGTCGTCCGTCGGGCTCCGTTCGTGATCGTGACGACACCGCGGCCGGCGAGCGGTCCGGCGTACGTGATCGTGCCGGGGGTGGCGGCGAGGACGGGCTGACCGGGGCGGCCGCCGAGATCGATGCCGCGGTGGCCGGGGAGCCACGGTTTGGCGGGTAGTTCGAAGCCGTGCACCACCTGCGGTCGGGGCTGCAACGGCCAGTCGGTGGGGGTCGGGGCGAGGGGGAGGGTGGCGAGGGTCAGCAGGGCGAGGTTCATGCCAGGGAAGATGCCGGGATCAGGGTCGTCGCGGACGGCCGATCACGGGTCTGTGGACAACGGTGGCCGGTTCGCGTTCCGCGCAGGTGGTCACGTACACTTCCGGTGGCGCCCCATCTCGGTGGGGCGACTACGCATGCCCGCACAAACTGTGACGTTCCTCGGTCCCGGAGGCTACTCCGGGTGGACCGGCGCGACGGGCATCAGGAGCCACGGATCACCCGATCCGCGGCGGTACAACCAAAACCAGGGCCCGGAAGCACAAGCCGGGCCGCAAAAGGAGACCCCTCATGGCCGTCGTGACCATGAAGCAGCTGCTCGAGAGCGGCGTGCACTTCGGGCACCAGACCCGGCGCTGGAACCCGAAGATGAAGCGCTACATCCTCACCGAGCGCAACGGCATCTACATCATCGACCTGCAGCAGTCGCTGTCCTACATCGACCGCGCGTACGAGTTCGTCCGCAGCACGGTCGCGTCGGGCGGGGCGATCCTGTTCGTCGGTACCAAGAAGCAGGCCCAGGAAGCGATCGCCGAGCAGGCGACCCGCGTCGGGATGCCGTACGTGAACCAGCGCTGGCTGGGCGGCATGCTGACCAACTTCCAGACCGTGAACAAGCGGCTCCAGCGTCTCAAGGAGCTCGAGCTCATCGACTTCGACGACGTGGCCGCCTCCGGTGTCACCAAGAAGGAGCTGCTGCAGAAGCGTCGCGAGCACGACAAGCTGCTCAAGACCCTCGGCGGTATCCGCGACATGGCCCGGGTTCCGGCCGCCGTGTGGATCGTGGACACCAAGAAGGAGCACCTCGCGGTCGACGAGGCGCGCAAGCTGAAGCTGCCGATCATCGGCATCCTGGACACCAACTGCGACCCGGACGAGGTCGACTACCCGATCCCGGGGAACGACGACGCGATCCGCTCGGTCGGCCTGCTCACGCGGGTCGTCGCCGACGCCGTCGCCGACGGCCTGATGGGCCGCTCGGGTCAGGGCTCCGCCGCTGCCGGCGAGGAGCTGGGTCAGGAGGAGCCGCTGGCTGCCTGGGAGCGCGAGCTGCTGGAGAGCCAGAACGGCACCGCCAAGACCGGTGAGGCGAAGACCGAGGAGAAGGCCGCCGAGGCTGCCCCGGCCGCCGAGGCGACCGACGTGCTCACCGAGCCGGTCGCGACCGACGCCGAGGTCACCGAGGCGAAGGCTCCGGAGGCCACTGAGGCCGCTGAGGCCGCTGAGGCCCCCGCTGCCACCGAGGCCGCTGAGGCCCCGAAGGCCGACGAGGCCTGACAGCCCGCTGATGCCGCCCGGGTCCGCCCGGGCGGCGTCCCAGCTGCCGCGGCCCGGCCGCCGGCGCTGCCGCCCACCCAGCCGCATCGACAAGACGAGAGAACGAGGAATGGCGAACTACACCGCCGCTGACGTGAAGAAGCTCCGCGACACCACGGGCGCGGGCATGATGGACGCGAAGAAGGCGCTCGAGGCCACCGACGGCGACTTCGAGAAGGCCATCGAGGAACTGCGCATCAAGGGCGCGGCCAAGGCCCAGAAGCGTGGCGCCGAGCGGTCCGCCACCAACGGCCTGGTGGCCGCGGCGGAGAACGCGCTGGTCCAGCTGAACTGCGAGACCGACTTCGTCGCCAAGAACGAGCAGTTCCAGCAGCTCGCCGCCGACATCGTCGCGCACGCTTCGGCGAGCAAGGTCGGCGACGTCGAGGGCCTGCTCAGCGAGAAGCTGACCGACGGCAAGTCGGTCGCCGAGAACATCGAGGCGCTGGCCGCCGTCATCGGCGAGAAGCTGGAGCTCGGCAAGGTGGCCGTCTTCGACGGTCAGGTCACGGCGTACATGCACAAGCGCGCCGCGGACCTCCCGGCGCAGGTCGGCGTCCTGGTCGAGTTCGAGGGCGACAACGTCGAGGCCGCTCGGGGCGCCGCCATGCAGGCCGCCGCGATGCGCCCGCTGTACACCACCCGCGACGAGGTCCCGGCCGAGACGGTCGAGAACGAGAAGCGGATCGCCGAGGCGACCGCGCGCGAGGAGGGCAAGCCGGAAGGCGCCCTGCCGAAGATCGTCGAGGGCCGGGTGAACGGCTTCTTCAAGGACGTCGTCCTGCTCGAGCAGCCGTCGGTGACCGAGAACAAGAAGACCGTGAAGGCCGTGCTCGACGAGGCCGGTGTGACCGTGAAGCGGTTCGCCCGCTTCGAGGTCGGCGCCTGATCCCGCGAAGGATCTGAGCGGACAGCAACGAACGAGGAGGCCGGAATCGTGACGGAAACCCTGGGTACCGAGACGAGTCCGGCCTCTTCGCCGTTCTCGCCTGCCTATCACCGGGTGCTGCTGAAACTGTCGGGTGAGGTGTTCGGCGGCGGCAAGCTCGGCGTCGACCCGGACGTCGTGAACTCGATCGCCAAGCAGGTCGCCGAGGTGGCCCGGGCGGGCGTGCAGGTCGCCGTGGTGGTCGGCGGCGGCAACTTCTTCCGCGGTGCCGAGCTGCAGCAGCGCGGCATGGAGCGGAACCGTGCCGACTACATGGGCATGCTCGGCACGGTGATGAACTGCCTGGCTCTCCAGGACTTCCTGGAGAAGCTCGGCATCGAGACCCGCGTGCAGACCGCCATCACCATGGGCCAGGTCGCCGAGCCCTACATCCCGCGCAAGGCCGAGCGGCACCTGGAGAAGGGCCGCGTGGTCATCTTCGGCGCCGGTTCCGGTATGCCGTACTTCTCCACCGACACCGTCGCCGCGCAGCGCGCGCTGGAGATCGGTGCCGAGGCGCTGCTGATGGGCAAGCAGGGCGTGGACGGTGTCTACGACTCGGACCCGAAGAAGAACCCGGACGCGGTGAAGTTCGACCAGCTGTCGTACGACGACTTCCTGTCCCGCGGGCTGCGGGTCGCCGACGCGACCGCGATCAGCCTGGCCCGGGACAATGCGCTGCCGATCGTGATCTTCGGTCTCGAGGAGGGCAATATCGCCCGCGTCGTGCACGGGGAGAAGATCGGGACGGTCGTCTCCCGCGGCCAGTAACCCGGCGTAGGCCTTACCTGCCCGTACGACTAGGATCGTCGAACACGGGTCGATGTCCGTTATCTGGTAGACCCGCGTTCGTAGGGTAGGAGTGTGGCCGCGTCGAGGTGGCCCAGAGGAAGCGAGGAATGTCGTGATCGACGAAGCTCTCCGCGATGCCGAGCAGAAGATGTCCAAGGCCGTGGAGGTTGCGAAGGACGACTTCGCCGCGATCCGCACCGGCCGGGCGCACCCGCAGATGTTCGCGGGCATTCTGGCCGACTACTACGGCAGCCCGACGCCGCTGCAGCAGCTGGCCGGGTTCCAGGTCCCGGAGCCCCGGACCGTGCTGATCTCGCCGTACGACAAGGGTGCGATGGCGGCGATCGAGAAGGCGATCCGTGACTCGGACCTGGGGGTGAACCCGGGTAACGACGGCGCCGTGATCCGCGTGGTGATGCCGCAGCTGACCGAGGAACGCCGCAAGGAGTACATCAAGCTCGCGAAGACCAAGGCCGAGGAGGCCAAGGTCTCGATGCGTAACATCCGCCGGCACGCGATGGACCAGGTGCACAAGACCGTCAAGGACGGCGACGCCGGCGAGGACGAGGGCAAGAGTGCTGAGAAGCGGCTCGACGGGTTGACGAAGAAGTACGTCGACTCCATCGACGACCTGCTCAAGCACAAGGAAGCCGAACTGCTCGAGGTGTGATGGGCGTCGAGAGCACGCCCGCGGCGAGTCCCAGCCCGAGCCGCGCCGGGCGGAACCTGCCCGCGGCGATCGCGGTCGGGGTGGGACTGGGCGCGCTGATCATCGGCTCGCTGTACTGGCAGAAGGCGCTTTTCGTCGTCGTCGTACTGGCCACCGTGCTGGTCGCGGTCGACGAGATGATGAAGGCACTGCGCACCGGTGGCGCGGTGATCCCACGGATCCCGCTGTTCGTCGGTACGGCGGCGATGCTCGTCGCGGCGTACTTCGGGGGACCGATGGCGCTGCTCGTGGCGCTCGCGGGGACCGTTCTCGGGACGCTGTTCTGGCGAATGCCGGGCGGTTCGGTCGGGTTCGTCCGGGACACCTCGGCGGGCGTGTTCCTGATCGGCTACGTCCCGTTGCTGGCCGGTTTCGCGGTGCTGCTCGTGCAGCCGGAGGCCGACGGTCCGCAGCGGGTGACGACGTTCTTCCTGGTCACGGTCGCCAGCGATGTCGGTGGGTACGCCGCCGGCGTGCTGTTCGGCAAGCACCCGATGGCCCCGGCGATCAGTCCGAAGAAGTCCTGGGAGGGCTTCGCCGGGTCGGCCCTGGCGTGTATCGGTGCCGGCATCGGTTCGGTCGTCCTGCTGCTCGACGGCAACTGGTGGGCCGGCGCGATCGTCGGTGCGGTCGCCGTGGTGACCGCGACGGTCGGCGATCTCGGTGAGTCGATGATCAAGCGCGACCTCGGCATCAAGGACATGTCGAACCTGCTGCCCGGTCACGGAGGCGTGATGGACCGCCTGGACTCACTGCTCGCGACTGCGCCCGCGGTCTGGCTGCTCCTGCATTTGCTGGTGAAATGATGACTGTCGCACCCGATGGGCGGTCGCTGGTAGGTGACGTCGTACGGCTGGACCGGATGCGGTCCGAAGACATCGACGAGCTGTACGCCGCGATCGCCAACGAGCAGGTGTACGCCGGTGGGTTCGGCGGCGGCCCCGAGGCGATGCCGCGCAGTGCCGAGGAGATGCGCGCGAAGTGGATCCCGGCCGCGGCCAAACGGTTCGCGTACGTGGTCCGGCTGGTTGACGACAGCTCCCTGGGCGCCGCGGGGACCGTCGTCGGTACGTCGAGCCTCGCCGACGTCGACCTGGTCAACGAGCGGGCCCATCTGGGGTTCACCGGCTACGCGCCGGCGGTCTGGGGGACCGCGGTGAACCCGGCCGCCAAGCTGCTGCTGCTCGAGCATGCCTTCGAGGTGTGTGGATTCGGCCGCGTGAAGATCCAGACCGGCACGAAGAACACCCGGTCGCAGGCGGCGATCGCCAAGCTCGGGGCGACGCGTGAGGGCGTGCTGCGTCGGCACCAGCGACTCGCGGACGGCTCGTTCCGGGACACCGTGGTGTTCTCGATCCTGGCGGACGAGTGGCCCGAGGTTCGCAAGCGCCTCGAGGCCCGGATCAGCCGCTGAGCTTCGCCAGCGCCGCGTAGGACGCCAGCAACGCCGAGCGGTCGAAGGTGTTCGTGGTGATCAGGAGTTCGTCGGCGGCGGTCCGGCGTACCAGGTCGCTGAGGGCGGCGTCGACGTCGTCGAGGGTGCCGTAGATCTGGCCGCGGAGCGCGTTCTCGAAGAACTCCTGCTCGCGGGCCGTCATCTCCTCGGGTACGTCGGCCTGCAGCGGCGGGAAGACGCCACGGGTGCGTGAGTAGGCGCTGGCCCAGGCCTCGGGCAACAGCAGCTCGCGAGCAGCTTCGGTGGAGTCCGCCACCGCGGCGGTGACCGCGAGGATCACGTACGGTTCCGCGGCCCAGTGTGAGGGCCGGAAGGTATTCCGATAGTCCTCGAGGACATCCGGGGAGTCGGAGCGAGCGGCGAGTACTACGGGCAGACCGAGGGACGCCGCGATCGTGGCGCCTTCGCCGACGGCAAGGACGAAAGGCGGAATGCGGAGGCCTTCTCCAGGGCGAGCGTGAACGTCGGAGGTGCCGGTGAGGAAGCCGAGGAGTTCCTCCACCTGGGTGCTGAAGTCGTCGGCCGCATCCTTCTCGACCCCGAGCGCACGCCGTACCCCGTTGGTGAAACCGACCGAGCGGCCGAGGCCCATGTCGATCCGGCCCGGATACAGCGACTCCAGTACGCCGAACTGTTCCGCCACCACCAGCGGCTTGTGGTTCGGCAGCATCACACCGCCGGTACCGACGCGGATCCGTTCGGTGCGAGCGGCAACGGCTGCTGCCAGCACCGTCGGCGCCGATCCGACGACGCCCGGAACGCTGTGGTGCTCCGACACCCAGAACCGCTTGTAGCCAAGCTCTTCGATCTGGTGCGCGAGTTCGACAGTGGCTCGCAGCGTCTCCGCTTCCGACTCGCCGGCACGCGTCCGGGACCGATCGAGAACTGACAACGGCACGGAGAGCATGTCCAGTCCAACCGGCCGGCCGGAGACCTCATTCCCCTAGCAGGAGCCGGAGATCGTCGCGGAAGCGATCCGGCGCCGCCAGGGGAGCGAGGAACGTCTGCTCCACTTCCCGCCGGATCCGCTCCGCCGTCTCGAAGGTGGACTCGCCGAGCGACGTCAGTACGACGACATTCCGCCGCCGATCCTCGGGACTGCGCCGGCGCTCGACGAAGCCGCGCTCCTCGAGTCCGTCCAGCAGGTCGCCGATCGACGTACGGTCCACGCGCAACCGCGCGGCGACGTCGAGCTGGGACAGCGGCTCGCCGGAAGCGACCGCCGACAGGACGGCGAGGTCGCGGCCGTTCAGTCCGTACGGCGCCAGCGCCTCGGTCTGTGCCTCGGTGAGCTGCGCCAGGACATGTTTGAGCAGATACCCCAGCCGGTCGGACGCCATACCGTCAAATCTACCGGGGAACTGATCGTCAGACTTACTGATCATCAGTTATCCTGACGATTATGCCACCGACGTTCGGTCTGAAGACCACCCCGATGCACGTCCCGTACGCCGATATCCGCCGCGTCTGGCTCGAGGCCGACGAAGTCCCGCAGATTCGCGACGCCTGGCTCTGGGATCACTTCCTCCCGCTCGCCGGCCCGAAGAACGGCGACGTCCTCGAGGGCTGGACGCTGCTGACCGCGCTCGCCGCGCAAACCACCCGGCTGCGCCTCGGCCTGCTCGTCACCAGCAACCGGGTCCGCCCGCCGGCCGTGCTCGGCAAGATCGCCAGCACGCTCGAAGTGATCTCAGGAGGCCGCCTGATCATGGGCCTCGGCGCCGGCGGCACCCGTCAACCCGCCGGGCAGAGGGGTATCGCGGGACCGAACCCGGCCATCGAGGAGTACGCCGCCTACGGCCTGACCCTCGTGCCGCCGGGGGAGGGGGTCGACCGGCTCCGCGAAACCATCGAGATCCTGCGGCGGATGTGGACCGAGGACGAGTTCGACTTCCACGGCCGCTACTACTCGCTCGAACGCAACCGCAACGCGCCCAAGCCGATCCAGCCGGCCGGTCCGCCGCTGCTGATCGGTGGCTGGGGCAACCGCATGCTGCGCCTCGTCGCGGAGTACGCCGACAGCTGGAACATCAGCGGCCCGCCGCACACCGACTTCGACACGCTCGCCGATCGGGTACGGCGCCTTGACGCGGAGTGCGCGCGCATCGGTCGCGACCCGTCGACGCTCAGCCGATCACTGCAGCAGATCGTCTCGTACGACGACCCGGCGTCGACTCGGGCGATGGTCGAGAAGGCCGTCGGACTCGGGTTCGACCACATCGTGCTGTCGCTCCCAAGGCCGTACCCGGAGCACGCCGTACGGTGGCTGGTCCGGGAAATCATCGAGCCTTTCCACTGAGCTGGAAAGGGTCGGTGATTTTTTCACCCACACCCAAGGCTGCTGTGTCAGTATCAAACGCAGGACGACCCGCCCCGGTCGTCCAGTGAGGAGCTGACATGACCCCCTGGACGAAGTCCAAGGCCGCGCTCTGCGGTCTCGCGCTCATCGCAGCGGCCGCCCTTCCCTTGTCCACGCTGTCCACAGCGACTGCCCAACCCGCCCAGACCGTCGACGCCGCGCACGCGGCCGCGGTCAAACCAGTGCCGACGCTCGGCTACTCGACGCAGACCGTCAAGACGCTGAACATCGACTTCCAGTACCAGCAGACCGGTTACTGGTGCGGCCCGGCGGCGACCCGGATCGCACTGTCCGCCCGGATCGCACCGCCCAGTCAGCAGCAACTGGCCAACGAGTTGCCGACCACAACCAATGGCACCGACTGGATCGGTCAGGTCACCCGGGTGCTCAACAACCACCTCGGCACCGGCTGGTACGAGACCAAGGAGATGCCCAACGACCCGCCCACCCAGGCGCAGCGTGACCTGCTCTGGCGGGACGTCGTCCTCGACATCGACAACAACTACCCGATCGTCGCCAACATCGTTGCCCCGGCCAACAACCACCCGCCGGGCTACCCGAACTACACGATCTACCACTACTTCACCGTGATCGGGTACGACGACAGCGACCAGACCGTACTCATCGCCGACCCGGCCGGTTTCGCGCCGACGGCGACGTACTGGCTGACCTTCAACCAGCTCGCCACGCTCATCCCGCCGAAGGGCTACTCCGCCTGACGGCCACCTTGTGCACCGGATCCGTACGATTGCCGCCCCGCCGTGCGGATCTGGTGCACGAAGAGATACTGGGGCAGTGACCAGACAGCCGCGGTTGGAGATCGTGTACTGCACGCAGTGCCGGTGGTTGATGCGGGCGGCGTGGACCGCGCAGGAATTGCTGACCACCTTTCCGAAGGAGCTCGGGGAGGTGGCGCTGGTGCCGTCGACCGGTGGGGTGTTCGACATCAGCCTGGACGGCGAGGTGCTGTGGTCGCGGAAGGCGGAGGGCGGGTTCGCCGAACTTCCGTTGCTGAAGCAGATGGTGCGGGACCGGATCGCGCCCGATCGCAAGCTCGGGCACTCGGACCGCCGCGAGAGTGATCCGCAGCACGAAGCGGATGTGAATTTGTGAAGCAGCCGACCGGCTTGCGACAATAGGCCGGTTATGACTACTTCCCTTCCCCTCGTGTTCGATGAGCCGCGCCGCGCCAAGAAGCCACCGCGGCACCTCGCCGATCTCACCGGGGAGGAGCGGCGTACGGCGGTCACGGCGCTGGGCGAGCCCGCGTTCCGGGCCAAGCAGCTGTCCAACCATTACTTCTCCCGGCTGGTGTCCGACCCGGCCGAGATGACCGACCTGCCGGCCGCGACCCGCGACAAGCTCGTCGGCGAGCTGATGCCGCCGCTGCTGACCCGCGTCCGCGACCTGGAGTGCGACAACGGGCAGACCCGGAAGACGCTCTGGAAGCTGCTCGACGGCTCGCTCGTGGAGTCCGTCCTGATGCGTTACCCGGGCCGCGCCACGATGTGCGTGTCCTCGCAGGCCGGCTGCGGGATGGCGTGCCCGTTCTGCGCGACCGGCCAGGGCGGCCTGACCCGGAACATGACGACCGCCGAGATCGTCGAGCAGGTCGTCGACGGGGCGCGGGCGCTGGCCCGCGGCGAGATCGCCGGCGGCCCCGGCCGGGTCTCGAACATCGTGTTCATGGGCATGGGCGAGCCGATGGCCAACTACAAGGCCGTGATGGGCGCGGTACGCCGGTTCACGGACCCGTCGCCGGAGGGCCTGGGGATCTCGGCCCGCGGCGTGACCGTGTCGACGGTCGGCCTGGTGCCGCGGATCAACCAGCTCGCGACCGAGGGCATCCCGGTCACGCTCGCGCTGTCGCTGCACGCGCCGGACGACGAGCTGCGCGACGAGCTGGTGCCGATCAACAACCGCTGGAAGGTCGACGAGGTGCTGGACGCGGCCTGGGGGTACGCGCAGCAGACCAAGCGCCGGGTGTCGATCGAGTACGCGATGATCCGGGACATCAACGACCACGCCTGGCGGGCCGACCTGCTGGCCGAGAAGCTGACCTCGCGCGGCGACTGGGGCTGGGTGCACGTCAACCTGATCCCGCTGAACCCGACGCCCGGCTCGAAGTGGACCGCCTCCGACCCGGCCGACGAGCGCGAGTTCGTGCGCCGGCTCGAGGCAGGCGGCGTACCGACGACCGTCCGCGACACCCGCGGTCAGGAGATCGACGGCGCCTGCGGACAGCTCGCCGCGTCCGAGTCCTGATGCTGAAGCCCGCCTTCACCGTGCGCCGGATCGGCCGGCGGTACGACCGCGGGCAGGTCGATGCGCTGGTCGAGCGCCTGATGGCCACGGTCGAGCGCCGGTCGACGGCTCCGGCCGTGACCGTCGACGACCTCCGCGACGCGGCGTTCAGTACGCCGTTGTTCGGCGCGGGCTACCTGGTCGACGAAGTCGACGCCTTCCTGATGGATGCGGAGCGGTGGCTGCCGGATCGTCCGCTCGCGGCACCCGCGCCGGTCGTGGGGGAGCAGTTCGCGCGTACTGCGCCGCGCTTCACTACGGTCCGGTTGCGCGAGGGGTACGACATGACGGAGGTCGATGGCTTCGTCGACCGGGTGATGGCGACCGTGAACGGGCTTCCGGTGGAGCGGCCCGTGACGGCCCAGGAGATCCGGCGGGTCCAGTTCAGCCCGGTCCGGCTGAGCGAGGGGTATGACGTGGAGCAGGTGGACGCGTTCCTGGACACGGCCGAGGGATGGCTCAGCGGGTCTCGGTGAGGACCTTCGCCGGGGCTTCGGGCTGGAGAACGCACGCTAACCCGCCCCACCGACACACTGGTCAGCATGCACGTTCGCAGCTACCAGCAGACCGACCGCCAAGCAGTCCTCGCCCTTGCCCCGCGCCTCGCGGAAGGCGTCGCGCCATGGCGACCACCCGAACAGGTCCTGGCGGCAGTCACCGGCTGGGTGGAAGAGGCGGTGTATCGCGTGACCGAACCGGACCGCTTGATGCTCGTCGCCGAGGAAGACGGCGTGGTGACGGGCTTCGTGTCCGCTGAGCAGCGCCCGCACTGGTCGGGGGAGCAGGAGATGTACGTCGGTGAGCTCGTGGTCTCGGCGGAGCACGAGGGCCACGGCGTCGGGCGCGCACTCGTCGATGCGGTGGCCGATCACGCTCAGCGACTCGGCCTGCTAGTGGTCACGCTCGAGACTGGTGCCGGCAACACGGCCGCGCGTGCGTTCTACGGGCGGCTCGGGTTTGTGGAGGAGGATGTGAAGCTGACCAAGCTGCTCGGTTGACCGGGGCGGTGGCTGGTGACGGGGCAGTGGGATGATCGCTGGGTGAAGATTCTCTCGATTCAGTCGGCGGTGGCTTACGGTCACGTGGGTAATTCGGCAGCTGTGTTTCCGCTTCAGCGCATCGGGGTTGAGGTGCTGCCGGTGTACACGGTGAACTTCTCGAACCACACGGGGTACGGGGCGTGGCGGGGGCCGCTGATCAGTCCGGACGACGTCCGAGAGGTTCTGCTGGGGATCGAGGAGCGCGGCGTCCTGCCGCAGATCGACGTGGTGCTGTCCGGATACCAGGGCGGCGAGGGGATCGCCGACGTGATCCTGGAGACGGTGCAGCGCGTCAAGGCGGCCAACCCGGCCGCGGTGTACTCCTGCGACCCGGTGATGGGGAACGCGAAGTCCGGGTGCTTCGTCGCGCCCGCCATCCCGGTGCTGCTGCGTGACCGGGTGGTGCCGGCGGCCGACATCATCACGCCGAACCAGTTCGAGCTGGGGTTCCTGACCGGCACCGAGCCGGACACGCTGGAGTCCACGCTGGAGTCGGTGAAGCTGGTCCGCGCGACCGGTCCGAGCACGGTGCTCGTCACCAGCGTCGAGCGTCCGGACCGCGAGGACGGCACGATCGAGATGCTGGCGGTCGACGACAGCGGTGCGTGGCTCGTGCAGACGCCGTACATCCCGATGAAGGCGAACGGGTCGGGTGACGTGACCGCAGCGCTGTTCACCGCGCACTACCGCCGTACGGGCGACCTCGCGGACGCGCTCGCGCGGACGACGTCCAGCGTGTTCGACCTGCTCACCCGCACCCACGAGTCGGGCCGGCGTGAGCTCCAGCTCGTCGAGTCGCAGGACGCCTACGCCAACCCGCAGATGCAGTTCACGCCGCAGCGCGTCGCCTGACCAGCCTGATCAGCTCACCAGCTCGGCAGCCTCGTCGATGGTGTCGACGAGGCTGATCGACGTGCGCATCGGGCGGTCCGCGGCGAGGGACTGGAGGAGCGGCCACACGGGGAGCTTCTCGGTCCAGTGGGCGACGTCGACCAGGATGAGCGGGATCTGGGTGGCGGCGTCGCCGTAGTAGTTCGGGGTGACGGCCTGGAAGACCTCCTGGACGGTGCCGGCGGCGCCGGGGAGGTAGATGATGCCGCCGCGCGCCCGGCTGAGCAGGACGTCCTCGCGCTGCGCGTTCGAGAAGTACTTCGCGATCGCGGACGCGAACACGTTCGGCGGCTCGTGACCGTAGAACCACGTTGGGATCGACACGCCGCCGTCACCGGGGAACGCCCGCCGTACGTCGAGACCCGCACCGGCCCACGCGGCGATCGACGGCCGGAAAGACGGTACCGCGCTCAGCGCCGCCAGCGCGGTGTCGACGGCGCCATCGTCGTACGACGCCAGCGTCGCGCCGAGGTTGGCGGCCTCCATCGCGCCGGGACCGCCGCCGGTGACGACCACGCGGTCACGGCGAGCGAGCGTCCGCCCGAGGAGGGCCGCGGAGCGGTAGTTCGCGTCACCCCGCAGTACGCCGTGACCGCCCATCACCCCGACCCACGGCTTGTCGTCGGGCAGTTCGGTGAGCGCGTCGGCGATCGCGTGGTCGTGGAGGGCCGCTGCGAGGGTCCGGCTGGTGTCGCCCTTCACGTCGTGCTGCCGGGACCAGGCGTAGATCCGGGCGTCCGGCGTGGCGTCGTACCCGTGCTCGAGGCCGGCGTACAGCTCGTCGGCGTCGTACAGCCGCCCGCGGTACGCGTCGAACGGCAACGCCGGGATCGCCGGGAAGACCAGCCCGCCGCCGTCCCGGACCCAGACGTCGGCCTTCTCCTCCAGCAGGCAGCCGAGGAACACCGAGCCCATCGGGCTCAGCCCCAGGAGTTCCGCCGTCCGCCCGGTCAGGTCGACCGACTGGATCCGCCAGCCGGCCATCGCGGTGGCGCCCGCGGCGAGTACTCGGTCGAACTGCTCCAGGGACTCGATGTCCACATGCGGAATGCTCGGCATCGTCACGGAGAGCACCCTAGCTGCGATGGACGTGCACTATCAGTTGAGGTAATGGTTGGACCATGACACAGCGGACACATGCGGAGCTCTGGGAGCGTCACAAGGCCGTCATGCCGGCTTGGCTCGCGTTGTACTACGAGGAGCCGATCGAGATCGTGCAGGGTTCCGGCCGCCGGGTCACCGACGGTGAGGGGAACACGTACCTGGACTTCTTCGCCGGCATCCTGACCAACGCGATCGGGTACGACATCGCGGAGATCTCCGACGCGGTCCGCGAGCAGCTCGGGTCCGGCATCGCGCACACCTCGACGGTGTACCTGATCCGGAAGCAGATCGAACTGGCCGAGCAGATCGCCGAGCTGTCCGGGATCCCGGACGCGAAGGTCTTCTTCGCGAACTCCGGAACCGAGGCGAACGAGACGGCCCTGCTGCTCGCCACCCAGAACCGCCGCTCCAACCAGGTGCTGGCGATGCGCAACTCGTACCACGGCCGTGCGTTCGGCACCGTGGCCATCACCGGCAACCGCGGCTGGTCCGCGAGCAGCCTGTCCCCGGTGAACGTGCAGTACCTGCAGGGCGCGTACCGGTACCGCAGCCCGTTCAAGGACCTGCCCGACGCGGAGTACGTCAAGGTCTGCGTCGACGACCTGCGCAACGTCATCGAGACCACGACGGCCGGGGACGTGGCGTGCCTGATCGCGGAGCCGATCCAGGGCGTCGGCGGGTTCTCCTCGCCGCCCGACGGCCTGTACGCCGCGTTCAAGGAGGTCCTGGACGAGTACGGGATCCTCTTCATCTCCGACGAAGTACAGACCGGGTGGGGACGGACCGGTGAGCACTTCTGGGGGATCCAGGCGCACGGCGTCGTACCGGATGCGATGACGTTCGCGAAGGGGCTCGGCAACGGGTTCGCGATCGGTGGTGTGGTGGCGCGTGGCGACCTGATGGACAGCATCAAGGCGAACTCGCTGTCGACGTTCGGCGGCAACCCGATCTCCACCAGCGCGGCGAAGGCGACGATCGACTACCTGCTCGACAAGGACCTGCAGGCGAACGCGGCCAAGCGCGGCGCGCAGCTCGTCGACGGTCTGCGTGGTATCTCCGACGAGTTCCCCGAGCTGGGCGACGTCCGCGGCAAGGGCCTGATGCTGGCGGCCGAGATCGTGAAGCCGGACGACAACAGCCCCGACCCGGCCGCCACCGCCCAGCTCCAGCAGGAGACCAAGAACCGCGGCCTGCTGGTCGGCAAGGGCGGTCTCTACGGCAACGTCCTCCGGATGGCCCCGCCGATGACGCTCACCGAGGAGGAGGCCGGCGAGGCGCTGGAGATCATCCGCGACTCCTTCAACACCCTGCGCTGAACCAGGTGGTCATCGCGTCGTCCAGACCTTCGGTGGAGAGCTCGTCCGTGGCCCAGGCGACGTAGCCGTCCGGGCGGATGAGCAGTGCGCTCGGTACGGCGATGTCGCCGACCTCGGGCACGGTCCAGCTCGCGCCGGCGCAGTGCGCCTGAATGTGGTCGATGCGGTCGCTCGACGGTAGTGCGCTGCCGTGGAGCGTCAAGAGAACGGGGCGCCCGCGATGGAGCAGCTGATGGACGCGGGTGGCTTCACCGGCGACGGTGAGGTCCGCGTCCGGAACGCGGCGTCCGGTCAGTACGTGATCGCCCTTGACGTCGTACTGGACGTCGAGGGCGGTGATCATCAAGCCGAGCCGCCGCCGTACGTCGTCGATCTCCAACAGCCCGCTGAAGGTGTCGCGCAGCGCGTCCACATGCGGGCCAGGACGTGAGAGGGCGCTCTGTGCGCGGGTGTTGTGCAGCACGCGGGCAGCGACCGGGTACCGCTCGGTCTGGTAGCTGTCCAGCAGTTCGCTCGACGCGTCGCCTCGTACGACGGACGCGAGTTTCCACCCGAGATTGACCGCGTCCTGTACGCCGAGGTTCAGCCCCTGACCGCCCGCGGGGAAGTGGATGTGGGCGGCGTCCCCGGCGAGGAGCACCCGGCCGTCGCGGTACCGGTCGGCCTGCCGTGCCGCGTCGCCGTACTGCGAGACCCACCGCGGACTGTGCATCCCGTAGTCGGTCCCCGCGACCTCGCGGAACGACTCGCGGAAGTCCTCGAACGTCGGCTCGCTCGCCCGATCGACCACGCGGTCGTAGCGCTGCACCATCATCCGGTACCAGCCCGGCTGGAACTGGAGCACCGAATAGTCGCCCGGACCGCTGCGTCGCCCGAAGACCGTGCCGGCGGGCGGCTCGGCGAGCTCGGCGTCGGCGAGCATCCCGGTCATCGTCGCGTCGGTGCCGTCGAACCCGATGCCGGCCAGTCTGCGGACCGTACTGCGTCCGCCGTCGCACCCGACCAGGTACGAGCAGCGGATCACGCCGCCGTCCGTGCCGCCGACCTCGACCTCGACGCCGGCGTCGTCCTGGCGGAACCCGCGCACCGGCGCGGACCACCGCACGACGGTGCCGAGGTCGATCGCGTACGCCTCGAGTTCGCGTTCGATCACGGCCTGCACGATGCCGAGCGTGTACGGGAAGCGGGTCGGGAAGTCGCTGAAGTCCATCGGCACGCCGCCGAAGTGGCCCGCCTGGATCTGCCGGCCGTGCGGCAGCAGGCGGTCCATCAGTCCGCGCTGGTCGAAGATCTCCATCGTGCGGGCGTGAATGCCGCCCGCCCGTGACTCACCCGTCCGCGCGGGCAGCGCGTCCAGCACGAGGACGTCGATCCCGGCCAGGCGCAGCTCGGCGGCCAGCATCAGACCGGTCGGCCCGGCGCCGGCGATCACTACATCCATGAGAACAACTCCCTAACATCGTTCGATTTTCTTTAACGATGTTAAGGAGAGCAAAACGTTGTTAAGCTTGTCAAGGACGAACAGGAGAACGACGTGAAGCTCGATGCCAGGACCATCGCCACCGCGGCGCTGCCGCTGCTCGACGACGGCGGGGTCGACGGCCTGACCATGCGCAAGGTGGCGGGGGCCCTCGGCGTCCAGGCGCCGGCGCTCTACTGGCACGTCAAGAACAAGCGCGAGCTGCTCGACGCGATGGCGCGCGTGTTGTTCGTCAACGCCGTTGACGGAGTGGAAGCGCCCCGGCGCGGAACGGACTGGCAGGACTGGCTGGTCGAGCTGGCGGGGCGGCTGCGCGCGAGCCTGCTGCGGTACCGCGACGGCGCCCGCGTGCTCGCCGGCACCAACGTCAGCGACGAGTCGATGTGGCGGGTGACCGAGCTGACGCTGCGCACGCTGGAGGACGCCGGGTTCTCGGCGCGCGACGTCACCCGGGTGTTTCCGATCCTGCTGCACTACACGATCGGCTACGTCATCGAGGAGCAGGCGCAGACCGGCGTCGACTACCCTGACGGCAATCCGTACCAACCGGACCAGGTCCGGCAGTCGGTCGACGCCGAGCGCTATCCCTTGACGTCGCGAATGGTCGTTGACGTCTTCGCCTCGGATCCCGACGCCGAGTTCGAGCACGGTCTGCGCGTTATCCTGGCGGGCGTGCGCACGACGTACGACATCCGCCCGGGGACCTGAGAAGGCCCCTCCTCGGTCGAGGAGAGGCCGTCGGTCAGGGTTCTGGACGGGGCGCGATCAGAGTGGACGGAAGGACGCGCTCTCGGTCAGATCGAGCGGGGCTGCGTGCAACAGGATGGTCGCCGTCGTGGTGGCCCGCTTCGGTCCTGAGGTCACGGTTGTCGGAATCGAGCAGCCGTCGACCTCCTCCTTGACCGTGTCCACGGTCCCGCCGTTGGTCGCGGACCGCAGACGCCACCAGTTGGCCAGCACCGGGCACGTCAACGGCTTCGCGGTGACGTAGTGGATCCGGTGGTTGTCGAGGCTGGTGCTGTCGTACTGGGTGTCGCAGACCTGGAACTTCTGTCGGCCGCTCTCCGGCACCTCGAACGTGAAGCAGAGCTTGCCGACGTACCGCTCGTCGGCCGCGGCGGGCAACGCGGTGACCGTGACCATCGTGGCCACCGTGGCAGCCGCGGTGAGCATCACGGCTGTTCTGATCAGAGCTGTGGGCATGCCGATCTCCTTCTCAGGCCGGGGGATAGCCGTAGCGCCAGGACCAGACGTCGGAGTGGATCACTCCGGCGATGTTCGCCAGATCGCCGTACGCACGGAACCTGGTGCAGGTCTTCGGCAGGATCGTCCACGGCGTGTCGAAGGGGCCGGTACCGCTCTCGGCCTTGTTGTAGAGGAGCTTCCTGGGAGTGCCCTCGATGCAGTAGAGACGAAGGTTCAGATGGGCCCATCTGCCGTTGCACACGGCAGGTGTCTCGAGCCAGGCGTTGGCCCAGGAACCGGTCTGGTCGGAGTCGTACCAGACGCGCATCACGGGCTCGGCGGCGCACGGCATCGGGAGGGCGGCTGCCGGAGCCACCGCCGGGCCGGTGCCGAGGCTGAAGACGACGACGGCCAGTGCGGCAACGAGCCCGGCGACGCGTGGCCGACGTGTCGGCCGGGCCGGTGAAGATGTCAGAGACGGCATCCTGGGCTCCTCCGCTGGGTGGTGGTGCCTGCAGAATCCCAGCCCGTGATTACCGTGCGTTCACCGCGCTATACCAGTTGTGACAAGGCCTCCTCTCACAGGTGAGAGGAGGCCTTCGATCAGATCTTGGCGCCGGGGTCGAGGCCAGAGGCGGCGTCCGGCGCCTCGGTCATCGGTGGCGGGGCTCCGGTGACCTTGCGGCGGCGGCGCGAGCGGCCCTCGAGGTAGCGGGCGAGCAGCGAGAGCAGCGAGCACAGCCCGATGTAGATGACCGCGATCACGATGTACGTCGGGATGTACGGGAACCCGTAGGTCAGGCGGCCACCCATCTGGCGTCCGACGTACAGCAGCTCCTCGTAGGTGATGATGAAGCCGAGCGCGGTGTCCTTCAGCAGCACGACGAGCTGGCTGACGATCGCCGGCAGCATCGAGCTGATGGCCTGGGGCAACAGCACCAGCCGGACCACCTGGTTCTTCCGCAGGCCGATCGCGTACGCCGCCTCGCGCTGACCCTTCGGTACGGCGGCGATGCCGGCCCGGAAGATCTCGGCCAGCACCGAGCCGTTGTACAGCGTCAGACCGAAGACGACCGCCCAGAACGGGCCCAGCCCGAGCTGGAACTGGATGTTGCCGTAGTAGAAGAAGAACATCAGGATCAGCAGCGGGATCGCCCGGAACAGCTCGACGATCAGCGTCGCCGGGGTGCGCAGCCAGGCGTGGTCACTGATCCGTGCGGCCGCGAAGACAGCGCCGAACAGCAGCGCGAACACCGCCGCGAGGCCGGCGGCCTTCAAGGTATTGACCAGACCGTGCAGCAGCTGATTCTGGATCGCCGTGTACTGGAACTGCCGCCAGAGCCGGCTCTCGAACTGGCCGTTGACGTACATCCGGTGGATCAGCCAGGCGATCGCGCCGGCCAGCACCACCAGGACCACGACGTTGAGGATCCGGTTGCGGACCTTCGCGCGGGGTCCGGGGGACTCGTACAGAACAGAGCTCATCAGGCCACCGCCGTCCGTCGTTCGGCCCATCGTTGCAGGAAGATCAGCGGCACGATCAGGATCAGGAACCCGATCGCGATCCAGGTCAGCGTGAGCAGCTGGTTCTCACCGCGCTCGGACATCGCGGCCGGGATCGAGCCGGCCTCGGCGACCGAGAAGCCGGCCGCGATCGTGGTGTTCTTCAGCAACGCGATCAGCACGCTCATCAGCGGCGGGATGATCGCCCGGAAGGCCTGCGGCAGGACGACGATCGTGAGCACCTGCACGAACGACATGCCGACCGCGCGGGCCGCCTCGGACTGGCCCGGCGAGATCGTGTTCACACCGGCCCGGACCACCTCGCAGATGAAGGCCGAGGTGTAGATCGTCAAAGCGCCGACGCCGGTCCAGAACGGGTTCGGCAGCGCGAGGTGCATCTTGGCCGCGCCGAAGAACAGGAACGCGAAGACCAGCGTGAGCGGGGTGTTCCGCAGGATGTTGACGTAGCCGGTGCCGATGCCGCGCAGGGCCGGCACCGGGGAGACCCGGAACGCTCCCAGCACGGTGCCGAACACCAGGCTGAGCACACCGGACACCACGAACAGCCGGATCGTCAGCCAGAAACCGTCCCGGAACAACGGCCAGTTGTCGGTAAGGACCGAGAACATCGCGACCTTCCTCTTGCCTACAGGTACACAGCCCGGCCGCGGCGCCCGTCAGGACGCCGCGGCCGGCTGATGGATCAGTACTTCTCGAGCGGCGGCGGCGTCGAGTCGGAACCCGACTTGCCGAGCGTCTCGTCGTAGATCGCCTTCCAGGTGCCGTCGGAGGCGGACTTCTCCAGGATGGTGTTCACCTGGGTGCGCAGCGCCTTGTCGGCCAGCGGCAGGCCGATGCCGTACTTCTCGGTGCTGAACGGCTTGCCGACCACCCGCAGCTCGTCGGGCGCGGTGGCGGCGTAACCCTTGAGGATCGCGTCGTCGGTGGTGACGGTGTCGACCTTCTTGTCCAGCAGCTGGGAGACGCACTCCGAGTAGGTCTTGAACTCGGAGATGTTGCTCGCCTCGGTCAGCTGCTCGTCCTTGACCCGCTGGATCGGGGTCGAGCCGGTCGCCGAGCAGACCTTCTTGCCCTTGAGAGCGGTCTTGCCGGCGTCCATCGAGGTGTCGTCCTTGCGGACCAGCAGGTCCTGGCCGGCGATGAAGTACGGACCGGCGAACGAGACCTGCTTCTTGCGCTTGTCGGTGATCGAGTAGGTGCCGACGTAGTAGTCGATCTCACCGCCGGAGATGGCCGTCTCGCGGTTCGCGGACGGGATCTCCTTGTACTGGATCTTGTCCGGGTCCAGTCCGAGGCCGGCCGACACCATCCGGGCCACCTCGATGTCGAACCCGCAGCGCTTGCCGTCGGCGTCCTTGTAGCCGAGGTTCGGCTGGTCGGCCTTGACACCGACGATCAGGTTGCCGCGGGACTGCGCCTTGGTGAAGGTCGTGCTGCCGGCCACGGCGACACCGCTCGCGGTGTCGAACTTGTGCAGGTCGCCGCACGAGTCCGAGGCGCCGCCGCCACCGTTACCACCGCCGGCGGCGGGCTCGTCCTTGCCACAGGCGCCGGCGGTCAGCGCGAGCGCCGCGACGCCGAAGACGGCGACGAGGTTGCGCATTCTCATGATCAGGTTCCCCTTCGTTGGTTACTACAGCTACGCGCGGGTACAGCCGCGGGCGGACAGTACGGGCGGTCAGTACAGGCGGGTCAGTGCTTGAGGATCTTGCCGAGGAAGTCCTGGGCCCGCCGGGAGGTCGGGTTGGTGAAGAACGTCTCCGGGTCGGACTGCTCGACGATCTCGCCGTCGGCCATGAACACCACCCGGTTCGCCGCGGTCCGGGCGAAGCCCATCTCGTGGGTCACCACGACCATCGTCATCCCCTGCTTGGCCAGGTCGATCATCACCTCGAGGACCTCCTGGATCATCTCCGGGTCGAGCGCCGAGGTGGGCTCGTCGAAGAGGATCACCTTCGGGTCCATGGCCAGCGCCCGCGCGATCGCCACCCGCTGCTGCTGGCCACCGGACAGCTGCGCCGGGTACTTCTCGGCCTGGCTGGCCACCCCGACCCGCTCCAGCAGTTCCATCGCCCGCTTCTCGGCCTGCTTGGCATCGGCCTTGCGGACCTTGGTCGGTCCGAGCGTGACGTTCTGCAGGATCGTCTTGTGCGCGAACAGGTTGAACGACTGGAACACCATGCCGACGTCGGAGCGCAGCTTGGCCAGCGCCTTGCCCTCGCTGGGCAGCGGCTGGCCGTCGAGCGTGATGCTGCCGGAGTCGATCGGCTCCAGCCGGTTGATCGCGCGGCAGAGCGTCGACTTACCGGACCCGGACGGCCCGATCACCACAACGACCTCGCCCTGGTCGATGGACAGGTTGATGTCCTTCAGGACGTGCAGCTCGCCGAAATGTTTGTTGACGCCGGACAGCGCCACCAGCCCGGTTTTCGTCAGGGTGCCGGAATCGCTCATGGCCAGAACCTACTGGAGCCGGGGGTGAGGCCGCAGGCCCGGGTGGTTCCACGGTGGTAACGATCTGCAATAAACCGGAGCGCGTTGTAGTGGGACGATCACGGATCGCTCATCGTTGTTCGTTTCTGAGCGACCTGCCGGGTCAGGTGACGATTCCGTACTCGCGATCGTCCAGCACGTCGCTCCGGGCGGGAGCCTCGCACCGGACCCAGCTTTGCTCAGCGGCGCGGCTTGGTGCCGCAACAGCCACCGGCGGCAATGGACGCCGCGGTCGGCGGTTCCTTGACGGCGGCCTCGACGCCGGCCAGCAGTTTCTGGCGGTCAGCGGAGGAGATGACCCGGCCGCGGGTGACCACGGTGTGGATCTTGCGGCTGTTGCGGATGTCGGTCAGCGGGTCCGCGTCCAGGACGACCAGGTCCGCGATCTTGCGGGGCTCCACCGAGCCGAGATCCGCCGACATCCCGAGGAACTCGGCCGGCTCGGCGGTGGCGGCGTACAGGGCCTGGCGTGGGGTGGCGCCGGCGCCGACCAGGTGCTCGAGTTCGTCGTGCAGTGCGAAGCCCGGGACGGAGTACGGCGTACCCGTGTCGGTGCCGGCCATCAGCGGTACGTCGTGCGCGATCAGCTCCCGCACGAACCGCTGGCGCCACGCCCACATCTCGTGCTGGTGTGAGATCTCCTCGGCGCCGCGGTTCGCGGCGTACAGGTTCTGGATCACGTAGTCGTAGGTGCCGATCGAGTCCTCACTCATGTACTTCGCCAGGTTCGGGTCGAGGCGGGTGTAGTCGACCTGGTCGAGGACGTTGTGCATCGTCAGCGTCGGCGTGACCCGGGTGTTGTTACGGCGCAGCGTCCCGAACACGTCGGCGGCGCGGGACGGGCTGTACGTGTTCGCGGCGATCCACTCGATCGGGTGCAGTTGCCGGAACCACGAGTTGTAGTCGCCGTTCGCCACCTTGATCGCGAGCACCAGCCGCCGTACCTCGGCCTCGCGGGTCGAGACCGCCAGGCCGAGCGAGTGGATGTGCTCGATGCTGCGCTGGCCGGCCTGACTGACCTCCTTGGAGGTCACCTCATCGGGGCCATGGCCGTGGACGGTCAGCCCGACCTTCCGTGCTTCGTCGATGACCGCGAGCCAGGCGGTCCGGCTGAGGCGCGAGTAGACCTTCACGAAGTCGGCGCCTTCGCCCTTCACCCGGCGTACGGCGGCCCGCGCGGCGTCGGCGTCGTCGACCACGATGACCTGGATCAGATTCGGGTCCCAGAGGGTCGGGTCGCCGTCGATGATGTTGCTCGCGACGACCATCCGGGGACCGAGCAGACTCCCGGCCGCGGTCCGGTCGCGCCAGTCGTAGAGCATCGGGTTGGTGCCGGCCATCTCGCGGACCGTGGTGAGGCCGTTCGCGAGGTACAGCGGCGGCGAGACGCGCTCGTCGCCGAGGCTGTGGACATGCATGTCGGCGAGACCCGGGATCACGTACTTCCCGGCCAGGTCGATCTCGACGGCACCCCGGGGCACCGGGAGCCGGCCGACCCCGATGATCCGCTCACCACCGATCAGCACGGTCTGGTGCCGATCCCGGCGCCCGCTCGCGACATCGATGACGGTGACGTTGGTGAGCGCGGTGATCCTGGTCGGTCTGACGAGCGCCGAGGCGGAGGTCGCAGTAAAGGAGCCTCCCGCGAGGACGGCGGCACCGGCGGCGCCCCGGGCAAGAAACTGACGACGAGAACTGTTCATGCCTCTCACTATTGTCGCCGAGTGCCCGCCGGTCAGGGGTACCAGCCAGCCGGTCCCCGGTAGGGATATGTCCACCCCGGCACGTACTCTTGGTGGCTGTCATGCGTACTTATGAGGTCCGCACCTACGGGTGCCAGATGAACGTCCACGACTCCGAGCGCCTGCGCGGGCTGCTGGAGGACGCGGGGTATGTCCGTGCGCCCGAGGGCGACGAGGCCGATGTCGTCGTCTTCAACACCTGCGCGGTCCGGGAGAACGCCGACAACAAGCTGTACGGCAACCTCGGTCACCTGGCGCCGGTGAAGGCGCGCAAGCCCGGCATGCAGATCGCCGTCGGTGGGTGCCTGGCGCAGAAGGACAAGGCGTCGATCACCAAGAAGGCGCCGTGGGTCGACGTGGTGTTCGGGACGCACAACATCGGGTCGCTGCCGGCGCTGCTGGAGCGGTCCCGGGTCGAGCAGGAGTCGCAGGTCGAGATCCTCGAGGCGCTCGAGGTGTTCCCGTCGACGCTGCCGACCCGCCGCGAATCGCCGTACTCCGCCTGGGTCTCGGTGAGCGTCGGCTGCAACAACACCTGCACGTTCTGCATCGTGCCGGCGCTGCGCGGCCGCGAGAAGGACCGCCGTCCGGGCGAGATCCTGTCCGAGGTCGAGGCGCTGGTCGGCGAGGGCGTGCTCGAGGTGACCCTGCTCGGCCAGAACGTGAACTCGTACGGCGTCGAGTTCGGCGACCGCTACGCGTTCTCGAAGCTGCTCCGCGCCTGTGGCGGGATCGACGGCCTGGAGCGGGTTCGGTTCACCTCGCCGCACCCGCGGGACTTCACCGCGGACGTGATCGAGGCGATGGCCGAGACGCCGAACGTGATGCCCTCGCTGCACATGCCGCTGCAGTCCGGGTCGGACGCCGTACTGAAGGCGATGCGGCGCTCGTACCGGCGGGACCGCTACCTCAAGATCATCGAAGACGTGCGCGCGGCGATGCCGGACGCGGCGATCACCACCGACATCATCGTCGGGTTCCCGGGGGAGACCGAGGAAGACTTCCAGGGGACCCTCGACGTGGTCCGGCAGGCGCGGTTCGCGGGCGCGTTCACGTTCCAGTACTCGAAGCGTCCCGGGACACCGGCCGAGTCGATGGAGAACCAGGTCCCGCGGGACGTCGTCCAGGATCGGTACGAGCGGCTGGTCGCGCTCCAGGACGACATGGCCTGGGCGGAGAACAAGTTGATCGTCGGCAGGTCGGTGGAGGTGCTCGTCGCCGAGGGGGAGGGGCGCAAGGACGCCGCCACCCACCGGCTCAGCGGTCGCGCGCGGGACAACCGGCTCGTGCACTTCGCCTTGCCGGAGGGCGTGGAGACGCCGCGACCCGGCGACATCGTCACGGTCGAGGTCACCTACGCCGCACCGCACCACCTGAACGCGGACGTCTTCGGCGAGGTACGCCGTACCCGCGCCGGCGACGCCTGGCAGCGCGGTCAGGAGACGCCGGACTCGAGCGGTCCCGGGGTCGTGCCCGGAGTCATGCTTGGTATGCCGACCGTCGGCGCCCAGCCGATCGCGCCGGCCGTCGGCGGCTGCCAGATCGGATGACCGGCCTGTCCGCACTGCTTCCCCCGGGAGCAGAACCGTTTGCCGCCGGCCGGGACGCCGACGTCTACGCGATCGACGACGATTGGGTACTGCGCCGGTACCGCGACGGTCACCCGGTGCGTGACGAGGCGGACTACATGCGCCACGTCGCGAAGTACGACTATCCGGTTCCGGCGGTCGGGGAGATCAGCGGTGCGGACATGGTCATGCAGCGCATCGCCGGCCCGACGATCGGCGAAGCGGGGATCGCCGGTGACCTCAGCCCTGCCGAGCTGGGACGGATCCAGGCCGACCTGCATCACCGCCTGCACGCGATCCCCGCGCCCAGCGGCACGCCCGGCCTGACCGTCGTGCACGGAGACCTGCACCCGTTCAACGTGATCGCGGCGCCGGACGGACCGATGGTCATCGACTGGCGCAACGCCGAGGAAGGCCCCGCCGAGTTCGACGTCGCGATGACCGCGGTCATCCTCGCGCAGGTCGCCCTCGACCCCGAGTGGGGTGAACTGTCCGGCTTTCTCCGCGAGTCGCTGGCGTCGTACCTCGCCCACTCGATCGACCCGCTGCCGGGCCTCCCCGGCGCACTACGGGCCCGCGGCAACAATCCGACCCTGACGCCCGCCGAGCTCGCCCTGCTCCCTGCGCAGGACGAGCTGATCCGCAGCCTGCTGGCCTAGGCGTTCAGGAACTGGGACGGCTTCAGCGCGCGGGTGACGATCCGCAGTTCGCCGATGTTGCCGGCGAAGGCCTGGTCGACGGTGTTGGCGTAGTGGCCGGCGCCGACCAGCCACGGCTTGCCCGCGGTCGCCAGGCCGTTCGACGGGGTCGCCGGATTGCGGAGGAGTTCCGAGGAGTCGACGTACACGATGCTGTGTCTCCCGTCGTTGACGATCGCCAGGTGGAACCACTCGCCGGCGCGCTGCTCGTGGCCCCAGTTCGTGAAGGTGTCGTTCTTGTCCAGCGGGTACACCGCCCACTGCACCTGCAGACCGCCGGAGAACCCGAGCTTGACCGCCGGCTCGTCCGGGTCGCTGCCCGTCTTGCCCGCGTCGCGTCCGGTGCCGAGGCGGGTGAACAGACCCTCCCACGAGTGGTCCTGCCCGTCGTCGGCGAGCTTCACGAACGCCTCGATCGTGTACCCCTTGGTGAACGTCATCGCGTTCAGCGGCGCGTTGTCCACGGTCTTCAGGTATCCGCCGCGCGCCGGGTTCTTCCCACCCGGGAACAGCCAGCTGGCGTGCCCGGGCTGATCCGGGTGGTACTCCGTCGACGCGGTCGGCAGGTCGTTGCTCAGCTGCACCCGCGTCAGGTCGTTCCCCTGTCCCGACTGGTCGACCACCTTGTCGCCGACCGGCCCGTCGAAGCGCCAGTACGCCGCCGTACCCGGGATCACCATCTGCTGCGCCGGGCGCGCCGGACGCACCGGCTCCGGCGCGAACCCGGCGAACCGGGACGCGAAGTCGATCGGGATGCCGAACCGGTTGGTGTCGTCGCTCAGCTCGAGCTCGACCTCCGCGAGCTCGTTGCGCTTCGCCGGGTCCTGCTCGAGGATCCACGGCGCGATCGTCTCGACGTCGATCGTGTTCCGCGCGAGGTCGAAGTGGTAGAGGCGGACCATGCCCGAGCCGCCGTAGTACCGGTCCTGGTAGTTGGTGATGTGCAGGTGCACGTCGTGGCCGGCGGAGTTCTTGCGGGTGACCCGGCCAGGCGGCCAGTAGTGCCCGTTCAGTGTGAGGAAGATCTGGTCGTTGTCCTTGACCAGCTGGTCCCAGACGCGGTTGCCGTGGTCGCTGAAGTACGCGACCGGGTTGCCGTGGTCGGCGTTCACCAGCTCGTGGATGGTGAGGATCACCGGCATCTTCGGGTGCGCCGCGATGACCGCGCGGGCCCACGCGAAGCTCGCGTCCGACGGCCGCCAGTCCATTGCCAGCAGCAACCACTGACGCCCGGCGGCGCGAAACACGTGGTAGGAGTTGTAGCCGTTCGCCGTCGACCCGCCGTACGTCGGCATCCAGCGGAACCGCTGCGGCCCGAAGGTCTCCAGGTACGGCGACGGGCCGCGGGTGTCGTCCTTCGAGCCGTCGATGTCGTGGTTGCCGGCCAGGACGGAGTACGGGAAGCGGGCGCGGTCGAGGATCTTGAAGACCGGGTCGACCTGCGCGAACTCCATCGCGAGCGCGTTCTCCACCACGTCGCCGAGGTGCGCGATGAACACGATGTTCTCGGCGCCGCGCTGGTCGATCAGGTACTGGAAGGTCGCGGTGAGCGGCGCGGCGTCACCCCGGTCCTGATCGAACTGGTACTGCGTGTCCGGCACCACCGCGAGTGTGAACCGCGGATGCTCCGTGTCGATCCTTCCGGCCTTGGCTCCAGTCGTCCCGTTTGTCCCGTTCGATCCCGCCGCTGTGGCGGTGCCCGCGCTCAGGGCGCCTGATGCGGCGACCGCACCCGCGCCCAGTGCCCCCAACAGCCGTCGCCGGCTCGTTCCGTCGTACTGCTCGTCCATCGACCCACGCTCCCAAGCTCGCTGACACCGCAGCGAACACTAGAGCGCAGCACCCCAAGGGACGGTGAACTCACGCAAAACCCTGGTCGATCACCGCGGGAAGCCCACCGCCCTCGGCGACCGCCTTGAGCACCCGCGCCTCATGCGGCACCAAGGGCTCCGGCAGCTTGTCCAGCGAGTACCACTCCAGCCCCGCCGCCTTCTCCGGCTCCATCAACCGCGGCTCACCCCGCCACGTCGACGCCAGGAAGAAGAAATCCACCCGCTCGTCGATCGGATCCCCGTTCCCACCCGTCCGATGCATGGCCGTCAACGGAACGAGATCCGCCACGTCGACCTCCAGCCCAACCTCTTCCCGCAACTCCCGCACAGCAGCCTCGACCGCCGCCTCACCCCGCTCGACATGCCCCGCCGGCACCGCCCAGTACCCATCCATGTAGCCGGTGTTGGCCCGCAGCAACAACAACACCTCGTCCCCGCGCCGAACCACCACATAAGCCGCCGGCACCACCCGAAACCGATCCATACCCCGCACCCTAGACATCCCCACCGACACCCCAAAGGCCGCGCCCGCGGCGCGGCTGTCTGCCGGCCACTTTCGGCGGGGTCGCGAGCTGGTGTGGGCGGCGGGGGAGGGTGGTGGGGAGTGCTGGCGAAGGCGATCGGGTGGATTGGTCGCGCGGGCGGTGGGCGGTGGGTCCGTGGTGATGGTGGAGGTGACCTAGGCCTTTGTCTTGGGGACGGCTTTGGTCATTACGCAGTGGTTCTTGCCCTTCGGGCGGTTGTAGGTGAAGCCTGCTTGTTCGAAGAGGGAGCGGGTGCCGTTGTAGAGGAAGGACGCGCTGACTTTCTGGCCGGCGGTGTCTTGGGGATAGGCCTCGACGACTCCGCCGCCGGACTGGGCGATCAGGTCCAGGGCGCCGCGGAGAGCGACCGCTGAGACGCCTTGGCGGCGGTAGTGGCGGTCGGTGAAGAAGCAGGTGAGGCGGTAGTCGGGCGGCCCGTCCATCCCGGCCTCGTACTCCTTGCGGTGGTAGATGTTCGGCAGTTCGACCGGCGAGCCGTACTCCAGCCACCCGACCGCGAGTTCCCCGTCGAACACCAGCGCCGCGTGGGCGCGTCCTTCCATCACCAGCCGGTGCTTGAGGTCCCGGTTGTTCCCGGCGTCGAACGTCTTCTGGTTGTGCATGGTCTGGAACCACGTGCACCAGCACCCGCCCCACACCCCGTTGTGCCGCTCCGCGAGCGCCTCGAACGCATCCCAGGTCTCCGGCGCAAGCGCCCGTACCGTCAGCTCTTCGACCGCCACCTTGGCCATAGCCCGAGCGTACGACGCCTTCCGGACGATCTCCGTCCGGAAAGTCAGACCGTGCACGCCGCGCCCGGGACGGCGTGCCCGTGCCGCGCCAGCGGTGGCGCCGACCCCAAACCCGAGGCCTACCGCCAACCCGCGCCCAGCGCAGCCAACTGAGCACCCCCGCCGAGGACTTCGGACAAGCAATAGCTTGTCCGAAGTCAGCGGCGCCTATCCACGCGCCGCCGCGGCGCCGCGGGCGAGCCTCGCGTCGGCGCTCTTCGGAACTTGTTCCGCAGTAGGTGACGAAAATGCTCCGGAAACCACGAGGGCGCGCACCGGTCGGCGAGTCGTGGGTTGTGGTGGGCGAAATGGGACCCGGAGTTACGACTCGGCGGATGGGTGAGCGCCTCGTGCACGACTCGGTGGATCGGGCCGATGGTCGTCGTACGGCGATCGGTGGTCGCGAACGCGGACTCGATCGGGACGCGCCGTAGACGGGGTAGGCGCCGTGCGAGTGACGTCCGCGTGGAGCGCGCCGTAGTACGCGGCTATCCGCCCGGACTGGGCACCCCCGCCGAGGACTTCGGACAGGCAATAGCTTGTCCGAAGTCCTCGGCGACTATTCACGGTCCGCCGCAGCGCCGCGGGCGCGCCTCGCGCCGGCGCTCTTCGGAACTTGTTCCGCAGTAGGTGACGAAAATGCTCCGGAAACCACGAGGGCGCGCACCGCCGCAGGCGCTCGGGGGTGGGTGGACAGGGGGAAGGGCCCGCAAGCGTTGCTTGCGGGCCCTTCGGGGACTTGATCAGGCGGTCTGGTTCGGCGCGTCCGGGATGTCGTCGTTCTGGCCGTCCAGGTTGTCCAACCCTTCCTTGGCCTTCTCGACGCCGGAGTCGATCTTGTCGCCGTACTTGCCGCCCGTCTTCTCGTCGACGAAGTCACCGGCCTTGTCCAGGCCCTCGCCGACCTTGTCGCCGTGGCCGTCGACCAGGTCGGTGGCCTTGTCCTTCAGGTTCTCGGCCGTGTCCTTGAACTTGTCGAAGATGCCCATCTCGGGGGGCTCCCATTCCTGCGTAGTTAGATGCTTACAGACAGCTAGCGGTGATCTTCGCATCTGCAACGCCGGAACTGTGGGATCTCCGCGAGCGCCGTGCCCAACCGGTGCCGGGTGGGCGCCGGACCGTGGATCAGACGCCGTCGCCCTTGGGCTCCGACTCGACGTCGCCGCCGCTGTCCGTCGTGTTTCCGCCGGACTCGACGTCGCCGCCGGACTCCACATCGCCACCGGACTCGACGTCCCCACCGCTGAACTCGACGTCACCGCCGCTCTTCTTCAGCTCGACGTCCCCACCGCTGCGCTTGGCAGCCGCCAGGTCGTCGGCCTCGTCCCCCAGGCCGAGTGCGTCCTTGGCCGCGTCCGACTCTTCCTCGAACGGATTCGTCACTTGGGTTCCTCCCGTAGACATGTTGCGAACTCCAAGGTTCCTACCGAACTTTTCGGGTCATCCACAAGGCTGGTACAGACCTCTTGGCGAAGTCTTCAGAACCGAGCTGCCAGACTGGAGCGATGCCTGCTCCACTCGTCGTCGCGGTCGTCGGCCCCACCGCGGCCGGGAAGTCCGACCTGGCCGTTGCCCTCTCGCAGCATCTGGGTGGTGAGGTGGTGAACGCCGACGCCATGCAGGTGTACCGCGGCATGGACATCGGTACGGCGAAGATCAGTGCGGCCGAGCGCTCCGGCGTACCCCATCATCTGCTCGACATCCTCGATGTCACCGAGACCGCGACCGTCGCGGAGTTCCAGGAGCTGGCGCGGGCGGCGATCGACGACTGCATTGCTCGGCAGAAGGTCCCCGTCCTGGCCGGCGGCTCGGCGTTGTACGTCCGCGCGATCCTCGACGACTTCGTCTTCCCGGGCACCGATCCCGAGGTCCGCGCCCGGCTCGAGGCCGAGCTCGAGGCGAAGGGCTCCGGCGCTCTGCATGCCGAGCTGGCCGCGATCGACCCGAAGGCCGCCGAGCAGATCCTGCCGAGCAACGGCCGCCGGATCGTCCGCGCGCTCGAGGTCGTCGAGATCACCGGCGGCCCGTACGTCGCGACGCTGCCGGAGCACCGCTACGTCTACCCGGGCGCGATCCAGCTCGGTCTCGACGTACCGCGGCCGGAGCTGGACGAGCGGATCGACCGCCGGGTGGACCGGATGTTCGACGCCGGATTCGTCGCCGAGGTGCGAGGTCTGCTGAACAAGGGTTTGATTGAGGGCAGGACGGCCAACCGCGCACTCGGGTACTCACAGGTGATCGCGTTGCTGAACGGTGAGATCGACGAAACGGCGGCCCGGGAGCGGACCGCACAGGCCACGCGCCGGTTCGCGCGCCGGCAGGACTCGTGGTTCCGTAAGGACCAACGGATCACCTGGCTCCGCTACGACGCCCCCGATCTGGTGGCGCAGGCACTTCAGGTGATAGCCCAGGGCAACCGCGAGGGCCTCGGCGGCGTAGGTGAGGTAGAAGAAGGCCTGGGGGCCGTCGATGCGAGGGGGTGACCGTGAGGCCGAGTTCCGTGAGTACCTGCTCGCGGACCGCACAAGGCTGATGAGGACGGCCTTGCTGCTCACCGCCGGGGACCTGCACACCGCCGAAGATCTGGTCCAGACCGCCTGTACCAGGGTGTACGTGCACTGGCACCGGATCAAGCACGAGGGCGCCGGGCCGTACGCGCACCGCATCCTGGTCAACGCCTTCCTCGACGAGCGCCGCCGGGCCGGCCGCCACCCCGAGGTGGTGACCGCCGAGACGCTCGAGCCGAGGCTCGCCGACGAACCGGACCAGGCCGACACGCTCGCGGTCCGGGACGCGTTGCTGGACCTCGCGCCCCGGCAACGGGCGGTGCTGGTACTGCGGTACTTCCAGGACCTCGATGTCGCCACCTGTGCCCGGATCCTGGACTGCACCGAAGGCACCGTGAAGAGCCAGACAGCCAAGGCGCTGAAACGCCTGAAGGAACTGATGACGGAAGAGACGGGGAGTAGCTGAGACGGCCGATGGACGACGTCAAGAGGTTGTTGGAGGGTTTCGCGGACCGTGCCGCCGATGGGCTGCCGGACGTGGACATCGAGGCGGACGTCACCCGCGGACGACGCGCTCTGCGCCGGATCAAGCGCCGGCGGCGGGCCACGGGTGTGCTGTGTGTCGCCGCCGTGTCCGCCCTGACGCTTGCGGTCGGCAACCAGGTGAAGTGGTGGGGGAACACCGCGGAGGTCGCGGGCGGCGCCAGTGAGCCGAAGACCGCCGCCGCGCCGGCCACTCCCTCGACGGCATCACCGGCCAAGCCGAAGGGCTCGGAGACGATGTCGATGTTCGGCGCCTCCGTCGCCGAACTGGTCGCGAACAAGCAGCCCTGGAACACGATCGACTGCGGGCTGGCGCCGAAGGGCTGGTCGCCGGAGTCGCCGATCGCGGCCGACCGGGTCGTCCTGTCCCAGCCGCAGATGCGGACGGCCGACACGGCCGCCAAGATCGTCCTGCAGTCGGCCCCGCAGGCGCGGGCGCTGTCGGGTGTGCACGTCACCGCATCGAGCGGCAAGACCTTCCACGTCGGCACTCTCGACGGCCGGCTGACCGGTCAGGTGCAGCTCGCGAACCAGTGGCTGCTCGTCGAGTTCCCGACCGGCACCGTCGAGTGGCCGGACGACGTACTGCGCCGTTTCCTGGACTCCTGCTCGGTCGGCCAGCCACGCCAGAAGTAGCGCGCCGCGCCCACGTGAGATAGGCAGGGGCTTGTCCCTGTCCCGCCGACCTCGTGTGGGGTAATTCGTGAAGAAGCTGGTCGCATCCCTGTCCGCAGGTGCCCTCGTCCTGTCCGGTCTGAGCAGTTCGGCCCTGGCCGCTCCACAGGCCCCGGCACCGGCGCCGACCGCTACGCCGCGGCAGCCGACCGCGGTCGGGTACGGCGGTGCGGTGTCCTCGGTCGATCCGGACGCCACAAACATCGGGCTCGACGTCCTGCGCCGTGGCGGTAACGCGGTTGACGCCGCGGTCGCCACCGCCGCGGCCCTCGGTGTCACCGAGCCGTACTCGGCCGGTATCGGCGGCGGTGGGTACTTCGTGTACTACAACGCCCGCAAACACAAGGTGTTCACGATCGACGGCCGCGAGACCGCGCCGGCGACGATGCCCTCGGACGCGTTCATGAACAAGTCCGCCAACCAGCCGTATCCCTTCGCGCAGCTGGTCACGTCCGGAGTGTCGATCGGTGTACCAGGATCGCTCGCGACCTGGGACAGTGCGCTGAAGCAGTGGGGTTCGCTGCCGCTCGGCAAGGCGCTGCAGCCGGCCGCGGACCTGGCCGAGCGTGGGTTCGTGGTGGACCCGACGTTCCGCCTGCAGACGCTGGAGAACAAGGACCGCTTCGCGCAGGTCGTGCCGACCGCCAAGCTGTTCCTGCCGAACGGCGACGCGCCGCAGGTCGGTTCGCTGTTCAAGAACCCTGAGCTCGCCGCGACGTACAAGCTGATCGGTCAGCAGGGCCCGTCGGTGTTCTACAACGGTCCGCTGTCCGGCGAGATGGCCGCGGTCGCGCAGAACCCGCCCAAGACTCCGAACGGGACGCTGCCGTTCTTCCCCGGCTACCTGCACACCAGCGACCTCGCGGCGTACAAGGCGATCGACCGCACGCCGACGACCGTTCGGTACGACGGCCTGGACGTCTACGGGATGCCACCGTCGTCCTCCGGCGGAATCACCGTCGGTGAGGCGCTGAACATCCTGCAACCGCAGCATCTGCGGCAGCAGTCGACCACGCAGGCGTTGCACACCTACCTGGAGGCGTCGGCGCTCGCATTCGCGGACCGTGGCGCGTACATCGGCGACTCGGCGTACGTCGACGTACCGCAGAAGGAGCTGCTCTCGCGGGGGTTCGGTGCCGAACGCTCCTGCTTGATCGACCCGAAGAAGGCGGCGACCAAGCCGGTGGCCGCGGGCTCGCCGGACGGCAGGTACTCGCACTGCGCCAAGGGTGCTGCGGTCGAGCAGCGACCCGACACAGAGGGCCGGTCGACGACGCACCTCGTCGCAGCCGACAAGTGGGGCAACGTGGTCTCGTACACGCTGACCATCGAGCAGACCGGAGGTAGCGGGATCACCGTGCCGGGTCGTGGTTTCCTGCTGAACAACGAGCTGACCGACTTCTCCGCCGTACCGGACCCGAAGGACCCGAACATCGTCCAGGCCGGGAAGCGGCCGCGGTCGTCGATGTCGCCGACGATCGTGCTGCGCGGCGGCAAGCCGTACATCGCGATCGGTTCGCCGGGCGGCTCGACGATCATCACGACCGTCCTGCAGACGCTGACGAACCGGCTCGACCGCGGGATGACGCTGCCGCAGGCGATCGCGGCGCCGCGGGCCTCGCAGCGCAACACGGCGTCGGTGACCGCGGAGCAGGCGTTCATCGACCGGTACGGCGCCGCGCTGGCGCCGTACCGTCACACGTTCACGCCGGCCGGTGCTCCGGGGAGTTCGGCCGCGGAGATCGGTGCGGTCGCGGCGCTGGAGTTCCTGCCCGGCGGTGCGATTCTGGCGGCGGCGGAGCCGACGCGACGTGGCGGGGGAGCGGCTGGAACGGCATGGCCGTCAAAGTGAGGTGAGGATCGCGGCGACCAGGGCGACCCGTTCGCTCAGGCTCGCCGCGATCACCTGCTCGTGGACGGCGTGGGCGCCCTTGCCGACAGGCCCCAGGCCGTCCACCGTGGGGATCCCCAACCATCCGGTCAGGTTGGTGTCGGCCGCGCCGGACGCGGCCGCGCCACCGACCTCCTGACCGACGGACCGTCCGGCCGCGGCCACCTTCGCGAGCAGTTCGTCGGTCGCTGACGACGGCTGCCATGCCGGCCGGTTCGACATCACCCGCACCTGCAGCTGAGCGTCCCGCACCGGGTGCAAGGCAGCCACCGCCGCGAGCACGGCCTCTTCAGTCGACGGGTCGACAAAGCGAAACCCGATGTCCGCCGCCGCCGCACCCGGTACGACGTTGGTCCGCCCACCACCCGTGATGGTGCCGACATTGCACAGCACGTGATCATGCTCCGCGACGATCCTTCGTACGGCGATCAGCTGGTCCACGAGCTCGTCGATCGCGGAGACCCCGCTCTCCGGATCGAGCGCCGCGTGCGCCTCGCGGCCGGTGACCTCGATGCGGACCCGGGTGCTGCCCCATCGTGAGGTCTTGAGATCGCCGTTCGGGTGCGGCGGTTCGAGACCGAACGCGGCGTACACGCCCTTCGATTCGGCCGTCACGAGTGCGCGGGCCGACGGTGAGCCGACCTCCTCGTCCGCCACGACGATGACGCGGACCGGCCTGCGGTCCTGGCCGGCGACCTGCTCGAGAGCGGTCTCGAGGACGACGAGGCCGCCCTTCATGTCGAAGACGCCCGGCCCGTGGATGATGCCGTCCGCCTCGCGCCACGGCATCGCGTCCTGCAACTGGCCGATCGGCCAGACCGTGTCGTGGTGCGCGAGGAACAGCAGCGGGGCGTCCTCGGCGCGCGGCCCACGACCGGGGAAGTCCGCGATCAGGTGGTCGCCGGTCGGGTGCGGGTCGCGCCGGACGGTCGCGCCGAGCCCGGCGTACCGCGTCGCGAGCCGGTCGGCGAACGCGTTCAGGGCGGCTGCGTCGCCGGTCGGGGTCTCCGCGCCGACGTACTCCCGGAGTCGCTCGATGATCATAGATAGTCAACGTATCATCATCTGGGCAGCGATTGACTAGGGTGAGACGCGCGGGATGTACTCAAGATATGAATCGTATCTCGGAGGTGAGCTTCCGTGCGGTCTCGCTCACCACGGCGTCGCGGTTCGCCGAGGCCTCGGCGTTGTACCGCGAGGTCTTCGGCTACCTCGACCCGGCGTACGGGCTGAACCCGCGGCTGCTCGGCGCACTCGCGAGCAACGGCGGATCGGTGGTCGGCATCCTCGACGAGAGCGACCGGCTGGTCGCGTTCGCGTACGGCTTCTGCGGCACCGACCGGCGCGGCTTCTACCACTACTCGCAGTCGGCCGTGGTGGCCGCCGACCACCAGGGGCGCGGCCTCGGCCGGATGCTCAAGCACGCCCAGCGCGAAGTTGCCCTCAGCCACGGTATGTCGCGGATGCGGTGGACCTACGACCCGATGCAGATCCGCAACGGGCACTTCAACCTCGACGTCCTGGGCGCGCGAGGCCGCTGGTTCGCCCCGGACATGTACGGTCCCGGCACCGACCGCGTCGTCGTGGAGTGGGATCTGAGCCGCGACCAGCCCGCCGCGCTGGACGAGTCCGAGCTGACCGAGCTCGTCGTACCCGCTGATCCGGCCGAGCTTCGCGTCGCGTTCGAGGAGCTGCTCGGCAGGGGACTGGCCGCGGTCTCGTGCCGCCGACTGCCGGACGGCTCCGGCGCCTACTACTTCGGCCCGGTCGACGATGCCTGACGATCCGCGCAACCGCGAGCTCGCCAGCCCTCAGGAGCGGTACGACGCCCGCCTGCAACGTCGCTCGTCGACGCTCCTGCAGCGCCGGGTCGTCGAGCAGGAACGCGCCTCGATCGACGAGGCGCTGGGCCAGATCCTCAACGACGAGTCGATCGCCCAGGCCGCGGCCCGGATCGTCGCGGCCCGGCGGCGCTTCATCATCGGCTCGGCGAAGTCGTATTCGTACGCGTCCCTGCTGGCCTTCGACCTCGGCGTGGGCCTGTCGCAGGTCACGCTGGTCGACGGCACCGTCGTCCGCGGCGTCGACGTCCTGTCCGACGTCCGGTCCAACGACCTGATGGTGGCGTTCTCCTTCCGCCGGTACCGGCGCGACACCGTCGAGATCGCCCGCCGATTCGTCGACGCCGGTGGTGAACTGGTCGCGGTGACGGACTTCGAGGACGCGCCGCTGGCGAAGATCGCCGACCAGTCCATCTACGTCGCGACCGGAAGTGCGTCGTACGTCGACTCGCCGACCGTCGTCGCCTCGGTCCTGCATGTGCTCGCGACGCTGACCACGGCGAGCGCGAAGGGTGCTCGGCGGCGGCTGATGGAGCGCGACCGGTTGAACACGGAGCTGGGGTTGTATGTCAACTGACCTGAAAGTGGTGTCGGCACGGCTGCACCGGGTGCGGATGCCGCTGGTGCACGCGTTCCGGACCAGTTCGCACCGTAAGACGTTCCTGGACCACATCGTGGTCGAGCTGACCGACGCCTCGGGCGCGACCGGCTGGGGCGAGATCGCGTCGTCCTCCGATCCGTTCTACGCGCCCGAGACCGTCGAGACCTGCTGGCACATCGCCGAGCGGTACCTGCTGCCGGCCGTCCTCGGCGCGACCTGGGAGCACCCGGAGCAGGTGAGTGCCCGGTGGGCGAAGGTACGTGGCAACCAGTTCGCCAAGGCCGGTGTCGACATGGCGGTTTGGGTGCTTTGGGCAACAGTTCGTGGGCGGTCGCTGGCGGCGGCCCTCGGCGGTACCCGCTCGGACGTGGTCGCGGGGGTCTCGCTCGGGATCGAGCCGACGATCGACGACCTGCTGGCGGAGGTCGAGCACCAGGTCGCGGCGGGGTATCCCCGGGTGAAACTCAAGATCGCTCCAGGGTGGGACGTCGAACCGGTGCGGGCGGTGCGGGCGGCGTACCCGGAGCTCGATCTGCACGTCGACGCCAACGGGATCTACACCGCGGCGGATCTGGCGCACCTGCGACAGCTCGACGAATACGGACTGACGATGATCGAGCAGCCCTTCGGCCCGCGGGATCTGCTCACCCACGCCGCCTTGCAGCGCACGATCGGTACGCCGGTGTGCCTCGACGAGAGCATCGAGACGGTCGACGACCTGGAGACGGCGCTGGCGCTAGAAGCGCTGCAGGTCCTCAATATCAAGGTGTCGCGGATGGGCGGCCTGACCGCGGCCCGCGCGGCGCACGATCGGGCGCAGGACGCCGGGCTCAGGGTCTGGTGCGGCGGCATGCACGAGTTCGGCATCGGCCGGCTCGCGAACGTCGCGCTGTCCAGTCTCCCCGGGTTCACCCTCCCATCGGACGTGTCCGCCTCGGAGAAGTACTACGCCCGGGACATCGTCGAACCCGCCGTGGTCGCGGTCCGGGGCGTCGTACAGGTGCCCGGGGCAACCGGGCTCGGGCATACCGTCGACCGGGCGCTGATCGCCGCGAACACGGTCGACGAGCTGGCCCTCGGACCAGAACAGGAGTGATTCCATGCGGGTGGCAGTGACCGGCGGCCTGGTCGTCGACGGGACCGGCACCGATCCGCGCCCGGCGACCGTACTGGTCGAGGAGGACCGCATCACCGCGCTGCTGCCACCCGGTGAGGTCCCGTCCGGAGCCGGCGTCATTGATGCCACGGGCAACATTGTGGCACCGGGGTTCGTCGATCTGCACTCGCACGCGGATTTCAGTCTCGACACGAGTCCGGCCGCCGAGTCGCAGCTCGCGCAGGGCGTCACCACGCTGGTCGCGGGCAACTGCGGCTGGTCCCCGTTCCCGGTCACCGACCTCGACACCCTGCGCGCCGGTACGGCGTTCCTCGGGTCGGAGCACGCCTGGTCCTGGACCGACCTCGCCGGCTTCGCCGCACCGTTGGAACCGGCGGTGAACCTGGCCCTCCAGGTCGGCCACTGCACGCTGCGGATCGCCGCGATGGGCGGCGCCCAGCGACCGCCGACGCCGGACGAGCTCCGCCGGATGCAGGACCTGCTCCGAGCCGCCGCGGACCAGGGCGCGGTCGGCTTCTCCACCGGACTCATCTACGCTCCTGGCGCCTACGCCGCACCTGAGGAAGTCGCCGCACTGGTCGCGACCGCTGCCGAGTGCGGGCTCCTCTATTCGACCCACATCCGCAACGAGGGCGCCGGACTGCTGGGCGCGCTGGACGAAGCGATCACCGCGGCCCGCGCCGGTGGCGCACGGCTCGAGGTCTCGCATCTGAAAGCCGTTGGCCAGGCCAACCACGGGCTCGTGCACGCGGCGCTCGATCGGCTGGACCGGGCCGACGACGTCGACCTCGGCTGGGACGCCTACCCGTACACCGCCACCAGCACGACGCTGACCACCAGACTCCCGACCTGGGCTCTGGCCGGCGGCACGCTCCTCGACCGCCTCGCCGACCCGGTCGAGCGCGAACGGATCGCCGACGCCCTACGCGCGGACAGCCTGCTCTCGGCGGACTCGGTGGTGATCGCGTCGCTGCCGCCCGGCCGCTACGAGGACAGCCGTGGCCTCAGTCTCGCCGACATCGCCCGCGACGACGGTGTGGACGCCGCCGAGATCGTGCTCCGCATCCTCGAGTCGCACGAGGCCGCCGTCAGCGTTGTGAACCACGCCATGCACGAGGACGACGTCACCACGGTCCTCGAACACCCGAAGACGGCGATCGCCAGCGACGGCTGGATCATGGACGCCACCGGCCCCGGTCACCCGCACCCGCGGAACTTCGGCACGTTCCCGCGCGTCCTCGGCCACTACGCTCGCGACCGCGCCGTGCTCACCCTCCCCGAAGCGATCCGCCGGATGACGGGCCTTCCCGCGTCCCGCCTCGGCTTCACCGACCGCGGCGTGATCAAGCCGGGCGCCATCGCGGACCTGGTCGTCCTGAACCCGGACGAGATCGCCGACAGGTCGACGTACGACGATCCCTGGCAGTTGTCTGTCGGTGTCACCCACGTGCTGGTGGCCGGTCGGACGGCGTTGGCCGACGGCGTTCCGACCGGGCGGCGGGCGGGACGCGTCATCGCTTGAAACGCTTCGGCTCACTCGGCAACGGGGGAGGAGCGGCGGGAGCCCCTGGGGTCTCGACGGTCGAGGTTTCGAGCCAGCCGTCGTACTCCGTGAGCAGTTGTTCCAGCGCGTCCGGATCGGCGTCACGCAGTACGACGATCCACGGGTGGTCCTCGTCGTCGTCCTCACCGTGGAAGCGTCCACGCCGTACCTCACCGCTCAGCCGGTCGGCGACGGCCTCGGCGTCCTCCTGCTCCCAGAAGTAGGCGATCAGCTCCATGCGGCACACCGTACGCTTTCCCCATGACTGCGTTTGCCTGGTTGAAGGGACACGGGACCGAGAACGACTTCGTGATCCTGCCCGACCCGGACGGTTCGGTGCACGGGGAGCTGGACGCGGAGCTGGTGCGGTTCCTGTGCGACCGGCACGCCGGGCTCGGGGCCGACGGCGTGCTCCGGGTGATCCGGGGCGACAAGCAGTCGTACGTCGACGACGGTGGCGACTGGTTCATGGATTACCGGAATGCGGACGGTTCGATCGCGGAGATGTGCGGGAACGGCGTCCGCGTCTTCGTGAAGTACCTCGCCGAGGCGGGACTCGTGGACGGCAAGCCGGTTCGCGTCGGCACCCGCGCCGGGATCAAAGAGGTCACCCGCAACGACGACGGCACGCTGACCGTCGACATGGGTGAACCGCTGCTGCCGAGCCCGGCCGGGATCGTGGTGGAGGCCAACGGCCATCAGTGGCCCGCTGTGCACGTCGACATGGGCAATCCGCACGCGGTCGCGTTCGTCGATGACCTCGGCGAGCCGGGCAACCTGTGCGACCAGCCCACCTGGTCACCCACGGAGGCCTTTCCGCACGGCGTGAACGTCGAGTTCGTGGTACGCCGGGGTTCGCACGACGTCCAGATGCGGGTTCACGAGCGTGGCGCGGGGGAGACCCGATCCTGCGGGACCGGCACCTGCGCGGTGACCGTGGCCGCGGCGCGGCAGGCGCGGGACGAGCTCCCGGTCACGTACCGGGTCGGCGTACCCGGGGGCGAGGTGAGCGTGACGTGGCGCGCGGACAACCACCTGGAGCTGACCGGACCGGCCGTCCTGCACGCCCGCGGCGAGTTCGATCGGGCGTGGCTGCCGGCCTGACCGGGAATCCCGGTGCCGCGTGGGGCGTTGACTGAGGTAAACGGGTCGCTTGTACTGGAGGCCCGTGCCACCATGGAAGGTATATGACGACCCATTCACATTCTTACGACGAGACCACCGACGTCGAACTTGACCTCCTCGAGGGCGAGGACTCCGGCGATTCGTTGACGGGTCACGACGAGTACGAACAGAGCACCGAGGGCCTCGAGCTCGAGGAACGCCAGGCGCTGCGCCGCGTCGTCGGCATGTCGACCGAGCTGACCGACATCAGCGAGGTCGAGTACCGCAAGCTGCTGCTCGAGCGGGTGCTGCTGGTCGGCGTCTGGACCGAAGGCAGCGCCGAGGACGCCGACAACTCGCTGGCCGAGCTGAAGCTGCTCGCCGAGACCGCCGGTTCCGAGGTTCTGGACGGCGTGATCCAGCGGCGCAAGAAGCCCGACCCGGCGACCTTCATCGGTTCCGGCAAGGTGGCCGACCTGCGCAACCTGGTCGCGGCACTCGGCGCGGACACGGTGATCGCCGACGGCGAGCTGGCGCCCGCGCAGCTGCGCAACCTGGAGGACAGGCTCAAGGTCAAGGTCGTGGACCGGACCGCGCTGATCCTGGACATCTTCGCGCAGCACGCGAAGAGCAAGGAAGGCAAGGCCCAGGTCGAGCTGGCCCAGCTGCAGTACATGAAGCAGCGCCTGCGTGGCTGGGGTGGCAACCTGTCCCGCCAGGCCGGTGGCCGGGTTGGTGCGGCCGGTGGCGGTATCGGTGGCCGTGGTCCCGGTGAGACCAAGATCGAGACCGACCGGCGCCGGATCAACACCAAGATCTCCAAGCTCCGCCGCGAGCTGAAGGCGATGAAGAGCACCCGCGGCACGATGCGCCAGGAGCGCCGCCGGAACTCGGTGCCCTCGGTCGCGATCGCGGGATACACCAACGCCGGCAAGTCCTCGCTGCTGAACCGGATCACCGGCGCCGGGGTGCTGGTCGAGGACGCGCTGTTCGCGACCCTGGACCCGACCACCCGGCGGACCACCACGGTGGACGGCCGCGTCTACACGCTGACCGACACCGTCGGCTTCGTCCGGCACCTGCCGCACGACATCGTCGAGGCGTTCCGCTCGACGCTGGAGGAGGTCGCGGACGCGGACCTGTTGCTGCACGTGGTCGACGGTTCGCACCCCGACCCGATGGCGCAGATCCAGGCGGTTCGCGAGGTGCTCGCCGAGATCGAGGCGAGCGACGTGCCGGAGATCATCGTGATCAACAAGGCCGACGCCGCCGACCCGCTCGCACTGGCCCCGATCCTGCACCGCGAACCGCACGCCATCGTCGTGTCGGCCCGCACCGGTGAAGGCATCGACAAGCTCCGCGAACTGCTCGAGGGTGCGCTCCCGAAGCCGCACGTCGCCCTGGAGGTCCTGCTCCCGTACGACCGCGGCGACCTGGTCTCGCGGATCCACTCCGAAGGCTCGGTCGAGCAACTCGAACACACCGCAGACGGCACCTTGGTCACCGCCCGGGTGCACCCGAACCTGGCGGGCGACCTGACGCCGTACCAGGTCGCGACAGCCTGACCTGTCCCAACGAAACAGCCCCCCGAGGAATCTCGGGGGGCTGTTCTGTGTCTCAGGCGGTCACTTGCGCTTCGAGACCTGGACCGTCATCGAGGTGCCGGTCTTGGAGACGACCTTGATGTTCACGCCGTTGTTCGGGATCTTGACGCTGCTCGTCGGCTGGTCCGCGGACCAGTACGACTTGCTGTCGTTGAACGTCTGGACGGCGTTCTGGCCGCGGATGTAGCTCGCCTGCCCGTTGACGTGCAGGGTGAACGAGTCCGCCTTATCCAGCCCGAACGTCGCGTCGTACATGCCGATCCGCGGGCGCCACAGCTGGCCGTCGATGCGGTTGATCGGCACCGGGTGCGAGTCGATCGGCAGGATCAGGCCCTCGCCCGGGTGGGCGCTGGTGTTGTTGTCCTCCTGCGAGGTGTCCCAGTACCAGAGCAGCAGACCGTCCTGGTACGGGAAGTGCTCCACCTTGTCCGACAGCGTGCTCGCCCAACCGAAGTTGTACGGGCCGCTCTGCAGGTACTGGTCGAAGGACGTGTAGTTGATGTTCGACGCCAGGTAGTAGTTGTCGTGCTGGCTTGTGTATGACGACCCGACCGAGCTGAACCCGTTCAGCGTCCAGCCGTCCGGCGACGTCTCCGCACCGGAGGAGACCAGGTCGGTCCCGCCCGCGGTGACCTTGATGTCGTCGGCGAAGAACCCGAGCCCGCCGGCCGCCGGGTCGGTGGCGTAGCGGAACTGCAGGGTGATCGTCTTCCCGGCGTACGATGAGAGGTCGAACGTCGCCGGCTTCCAGCCGCCGCTGGTGCCGTCGATGCCGTTGCCCTCGGCGTCGTTGGTGATGTTGCCCTTGATCGTCTTGAACCCGCTGCCGTCGTTCACGTCGACGTACGCGTAGTCGCAGGCCGTCGTACCGCAGTCCTCGATGTCCCAGTTGGCCTGGAACGTCAGGCTCGCGGCCTGACCGGCCGGCAGTGCGACCTGGCGGCTCATCGTGTGCGTGAAGGCGTTGCCCTGACCGCTCCACCAGGTCTTCGTCCCGGTGACGGGCTGGACCAGCTGATGCGTGACCTGCTTCTTCGGCAGCGACACCACCAGGCCCTGGGCCTTCTTCGAGTTGTACTCGTGCGGGCCGAGCTCGACGGTCCGGTTCTGGCCGGCGTTCACGATCTCGTAGTCGAGCCAGCCGAGCTGCAGCTTGTCCCAGGCTCCGAGGTCGGCCGCCCGCTCGCCGATGCCGCCGTCGGTCGGTGCGCTGACCCGGCTCTGCGCCATCAGGGTCCACCAGTTGACGCCGTTCTCGCCGCCCGCGGTGTCGTACTCGTCCGGCAGACCGAGGTCGTGGCCGTACTCGTGCGCGAACACGCTGACGCCGCCGTTCTCCGGCTGGATCGTGTAGTCACCGACGTACATGCCGGTGTCGCCGATCTGCGCGCCGCCGTTCGGGTTCGTGGCGGGGCCGCCCGGGAACCCGGCGTACCAGCGGTGCGACCAGATCGCGTCCTCACCCTGCCACGGGTCACCGTCGGCCTGGTCGCCACCGGCGTGCACGATCTGGAAGTGGTCGATGTACCCGTCGGGCTCGTTGAAGTTGCCGTCGCCGTCGTAGTCGTAGCGGTCCCACTGGTCGAACGACTTCAGGTCCGCGGTGATGTCGGCCTTGGTCCGGCCCTTGGCCTCCTGGTCGGCGACCCACTGGTTGACCGCGTCCTGGATCAGGTTCCAGGTGTTGTTGCAGACGTTGCCGGCGCACGGGTAGCCGTTCGAGCGGCCGTACCGGGCCTCGTTGTACTTGACCTTGACCCAGTCGGTGACCTCGCCGGAGACCGAGTAGCGGCCGGAGGACTGCGTCTCGTAGTACTTCTTCAGCGAGTTGCCGTTACCGAAGTACATGTCCTGGAAGTGCTGCTGGCTGTAGTCGGCCTGCCAGACGGTGGAGTTGTCCACCGAGCGGTCCGGAGCCGGGATCTGGTTGTGCAGCGGGCCGTCGAAGCGGGCCGGGCCGGGGAACGCCGTCGACGTGTCCTTGTCCGTGTAGTTCGGGTGCCGCTCGTTGCCGAACTCGGCGAGCACGACGAAGATCCGGTCGGTCTTCTCGCGGCCGAGCTCGACGTACTGGTCGACCTTGCCCTTGGCGTTCTTGGTGCCCTTGGCGCCGGCGGCCTTGGTGCCGACCTTGACGACCGTGCTGCCGTTGCGCTGCTCGGGCGTGGCCTGACCGTTCAGGACCTGGGTCAGGGCCTCCTGGCGCAGCTCGCGGCGCTTGTCCTCGAGCGGGCTGGACAGCTCGTCCGGCGCCGGCGCGGCTTCGCTGGCGATCGGCGCCGACCCTTGCGTGGGCGATGTGGCGGCGTTGCCGGCCGATGCTGCGGCGATGCCCAGCCCGGTCGTCGCCGCCAAGGCCAGGCTGAACAGCCCGGCGGGTAGCTTGCGCACGATTCCCCTCCGTGTGTGATGACGCAGTGTGTTCGAAGCTCCCCCGAGCGTGTGTGGCGCGAGAGTACGGGGAAAATCCGCCGTACTGAAGTGGAAACTGAGGAAATCCTGTGAAGGTGCGGGGAAACCTGCGCGTTGAGTAGAACCGCTCACGTGCAGCGGGCCTGGCGCTTGGCAGACTGTCGCCCGTGGAGCGCGAGACCGGGGACCTGCTGCAGCCGTTGTGGCGTGCGCTCGTCGCGTTCCGCGTGATCACCTGGGGGTTCGCCTGCTTCGGCGTCTGGACCCGGTGGGACGGCATCGTCCGGCCGTCCGGCGCGGTGCTCCAGCTGGCCGTGATGGGGGTCTGGACGCTGATCTCGTCGTACGGCTACAGCCGGCGCTGGGGGCGTCGCAACACCCGGCTCGCGTTCGTGGACCTGGCCGTCACCGTCGCTTGCATGTTCGCGACGTTGTGGGCGCAGCCGCTGATCGACATCCGCGCCGGCGCCTCGGTGCTGACCTCGGTGTGGGCGGCCGGGCCGGTGCTCGCGCTGGCGATCTCCCGCGGCCGCGACGGCGGCCTGCTCGGCGCCGGCACGATCAGCCTGGCGCTGCTGTCGCTACGCGGCATCGAGCACGCGTCGAAGATCCTCGGCAACGTCCAGCTGCTCCTGGTCGCCGGTCTGGTCGTCGGGTACGCCGCCTCGACGCTGCGGCAGGCGGGCGCCCGGCTCCGTGAGGCGATCGCCGTCGAGAGTGCGACGGCCGAGCGGCTGCGGCTCAGTCGGTCGATCCACGACGGCGTACTGCAGGTGCTGGCCCAGGTCCAGCGACGCGGTACGGCGATCGGCGGCGAGGCGCTCGAACTGGCGCAACTGGCGGCTGAGCAGGAAGTGGCGCTGCGCTCCCTGATGTCCACGCGTCCCCCTGTGGCTGACGGGGATCAGGCTGATCTGTGTGGCCTTCTGTTGCCGTTGGCCACGACCCGCGTCGACGTCGTCGTACCGGCCGGTCAGGTCCTGCTGCCCGCGACCACCGCGGCCGAGCTCGTTGCCGCGGTCAAGGAAGCGCTGAGCAACGTGATCAGACACGCCGGCCCGGACGCCCGCTGCTGGGTCGTGGTCGAGGACCTGGGGGAGGAGATCGTGGTGTCGATCCGCGACGACGGAGTCGGTACGACGCCCGCGCGGCTCGAACAGGCCCGTGTGGACGGGCGCCTGGGTGTCAGCCAGTCGATCCGCGGCCGGATCGCCGACCTCGGCGGCACCGTCACGGTCCGCACCGCGCCCGGCGAGGGAACCGAATGGGAGCTGAAAGTGGTGACCGCATGATTCGCGTGATGATCGTCGACGACCACCCGATGTGGCGCGAGGGCGTGGCCCGCGACCTCGGCGGCCGCGGGTACGACGTCTGCGCAACTGCTGCGGACGTCGCGAGCGCCGTGAAGATCGCGCTGGCGACCCGGCCGGATGTGGTGGTGATGGATCTGCAGCTCGGCGCCGGGTCCGGGGTGGACGCGACGCGGGAGATCACGACGGCGCTGCCCGACACCCGGGTTCTCGTGCTCTCGGCGAGTGCCGAGCAGGACGACGTACTCGCGGCCGTGAAGAACGGGGCGTCCGGGTATCTGGTGAAGTCGGCGTCGTTGGACGAGTTCGACGACGCGGTACGCCGTACCGCGGAGGGCGACGCCGTCTTCAGCGCGGGCCTCGCGGGGCTGTTGCTCGGCGAATACCGCCGCCTGGACGCCACCACCGGCCCCGAGGTCCCGCACCTCACCGACCGGGAAACCGAAGTACTCCGCCTGGTCGCCCGCGGCCTCACCGCCAAACAGATCGCCACCCGCCTCGTCCTCTCCCACCGCACGGTCGAGAACCACGTCCAGAACACCCTCCGCAAACTCCAACTCCACAACCGAGCCGAACTGGTCCGCTACGCCATCGAAAACGGCCTCGACGAATAACAGCCCCCGCGTGCTGCCGTCCGCGCCCTCCGGCTCAGCGCCGGCGCGAGGTGATGGGTCGACTGTGGTGCTTCCCATCCGCGAGTCGTGAAGATCGGTCGCCCACAAACAACCAACTCCCACGACTCGGGGAAAGGGGCGCGGACCAAACGCCACGAGTCGGTGGCCCCGGACGCGGCCGGAGTCGGCGGTGGCTCTTGCGACGTGGTCGCTTGTGCGTTTGTGTGGGGTTCGTAGACTGTGCGTTCCACGTTCGCGTGGGTGCTCTGTGTCATGACATCCGCACTGCGGGTGCCCACCTCCGGAGGCTTCGGTGAACCGGTCGACCCTTGTCCGTACTCTGCTCGCGTTCCTGGTCCTGGCGGCGTCGACGTACGTCACGTTGACCGCGAAACCACAACTCGGTCTCGACCTGCGCGGCGGGACGCAGATCGTCCTGGAAGCCAAGGACTCGCCGACGGTGAAGGCGACCAAGGACACCACCGACAAGGCGACCCAGGTGCTGCACCGGCGGATCGACGCGCTCGGGGTCAGCGAGCCGAACGTGACCCGCCAGGGCGAGAACCGGATCATCGTCGAGCTGCCCGGCGTGCAGGACCCGCGCGAGGCCGCGAAGGTGATCGGCAAGACCGCGCAGCTCACGTTCCACGAGGTGCTCGACCAGGTCGCGACGAAGCCGGCCAAACCGGCCGCGGGGGAGACCTACCTGCCGAGCGAGGGCGGCCAGGGCTTCCTGCGGCTCGCCAAGCCGGCAATGACCGGTGAGCTGGTCAGCGGCGCCGAGGGCCGGCTCGATCCGCAACAGGTCGCGCAGGGCTGGTTCGTCGAGATGAACTTCAAGGGCGACGGCGGCAAGACCTGGGCGAACATCACCGGCAAGGCCGCCTGCCAACCGGTCGGTACGCCGCAGCGCCTGATCGCGATCGTGCTGGACAACGAGATCATCAGCGCGCCGCAGGTCGACCCGAACGGTGGCAACCAGCTCTGCAACCTCGGTATCTCCGGCGGCACCACGACGATCTCCGGCACCTTCACCGAGGAGGAGGCCAAGGACCTGGCCGCGCTGATCTCCGGTGGCGCGCTGCCGGTGCCGGTGCAGGTCATCGACCAGCGGACGGTCGGCCCGTCGCTCGGCCAGGACGCGATCCAGGCGAGCGCGCTGGCCGCGATCATCGGCCTCGCACTCACCGCCCTCTTCATCATCGTGGTGTACCGGCTCGTCGGTCTGATGGCCGTCCTCGGCCTGATCGGGTACGCCGCGATGTCGTACGCCGCCCTGACCGCGATCGGGGCGACCCTCACGCTGCCCGGCCTGGCCGGTTTCGTACTGGCGATCGGGATGGCGGTCGACGCGAACGTCCTGGTCTTCGAACGCGCCCGTGAGGACTACACGGCGGGGCGCACCGACGGCCTGCGCAGATCGCTGCGCAGCGGCTTCCAGAACGCGCTGTCCGCGATCGCCGACTCCAACATCACCACTCTGCTGGCCGCGGGGCTGCTGTTCTTCCTGGCCGCCGGTCCGGTCCGTGGCTTCGGCGTCACGCTGTCGATCGGTGTCATCGCGTCGATGCTGTCGGCGCTCGTCGTCACCCGGGTGTTCGCCGAGTTCGCCGTGTCCCGCGGGTTCGTACTGCGTCGTCCGCGGCTGAGCGGGATCGCGGGTCACGGCCGGGTCCGGACGTGGCTGGAGTCGCGGCAGCCGTCGCTGATGAAGCACAGTCGCCGCTGGCTGGTGATCACGGTCGTCGCCGTCGTCGTCAGCCTCGCGGGGGTCGCCGTACGCGGTCTGAACCTCGGGATCGAGTTCACGGGCGGCCGCCTGCTCGAGGTGAGTACGACGCAGCCGATCACGCCGGACCAGGCGCGGGCCGCGGTCGGGGAAGCGGGGTACCCGACCGCGGTCGTGCAGGCGTCCGGGACCGACGACATCACCGTGCGGACCGGAACGATCAGCGACGACGAGGCCGAGAAGATCAAGGAGTCGATCTCGCGGATCGGCGGCGGCGCCGAGGTGATCCGCAACGAGAGCATCGGCCCGTCGCTCGGCGAAGAGCTGCGGAACAAGGGATTGATTGCCCTCGGCATCGCGTTGCTCGCCCAGTTGGCCTACCTCGCCGCCCGGTTCCGCTGGACCTTTGGTGCGGGCGCCGTGCTGGCGCTGCTGCAGAACGTGGCGGTCGTGGTCGGCGTCTTCGCCTGGACCGGGAAGCCGATCGACGGCATCTTCCTGGCCGCGATCCTGACCATCATCGGGTACACGGTGAACGATTCGGTGGTGGTGTTCGACCGGATCCGCGAGACCCGGAACGCCCGCTCCACCGAGGGCCTCGGCAAGATCATCGACACCGCGATCGTGAACGTGCTGCCGCGCACGATCAACACCGGTATCTCGACGCTGTTCATCCTCTCCGCGCTGCTGTTCCTCGGCGGTGACTCGCTCGCCGACTTCGCGCTGGCCCTGCTGCTCGGCATCGTCGTCGGTACGTATTCGTCAAACCTCACCGCGGCACCTCTGCTGCTGGAGCTGGAGCGTCGCTACCCGGCGCCGCCACCACGCCCCAAGCGTCAGCAGGTGGACCGCGACGCCCAGCCCGACCGCGGCGCCGTGGTCTGACGGCCTCAGCCCGCGGGACGTTGTCCACAGCCTGGCCCGCCGGATCGGAAATCTGTCCGCCGAGCGGGCTAGGGTGTGGCGGTGGGTGTTGATGTGCGGGAACTGCTCGAAGCTGCCGTGTCCGGGATCGGTGGTCAGACACGGCCAGGACAGGTGGAGATGGCGCAAGCCGTGGACACCGCGATGCACGACGGGTCGCATCTCCTCGTCCAGGCCGGCACCGGCACCGGGAAGTCGCTCGGGTACCTCGTGCCCGCCCTCCTGCACGCGATCGAGGACCGGCGGGTGGTGGTGTCGACCGCGACCCTCGCGCTGCAGTCGCAGCTGGTCGATCGGGACGTTCCGGCGCTCCTCGCCGCGACCGAGAAGCTGCTGCCCCGCAGACCGAAGTACGCGATCCAGAAGGGCCGCAACAACTATGCCTGCCTGCATCGGATCCGCGAAGGGGCGCCGGACGAGGACGGCATGCTGATCGACGTGCCGCCGGCCGGTGAGGTCGGCCGTCAGGTCGTCGAGCTGCGGGAGTGGGCCGAACAGCAGCTGGCCGACGGCGCGGCCGGCGACCGGGACCACGCGCCCTCCCACCAGTACCAGGCCTGGCAGCAGGTCGCGATCGCGGCCCGCGAGTGCCTCGGCGCGCAGAAATGCCCGTACGGCGAGGAGTGCTTCGCCGAGAAGGCCAAGGAGCATGCCCGCAAGGCCGACATCGTCATCACGAACCACGCGCTGCTCTCGATCGACGCCTTCGAGAACCGGACCGTCCTGCCCGAGCACGACGTCGTCATCGTGGACGAGGCGCACGAGTTGCCTGCCCGGGTCACCGGTGCGGCCGGCGACGAGCTGTCGCCGCAGATGGTCGAGCGTGCCGCCAAGCGGGCCCGCCGGTTCGTCGACGACGACAAGGCCGACGACCTGATCGACGCCTCCGACGCCCTCCGCGCCGCCCTGGACGGCACCCGCGAGGGCCGGATCGAGCCGTCCAACACGCCCGTCCTGGAGGCGGCCGCCCTGGTCCGCGACGCGGCCCGCGGGCTGTACTCCGACCTGAACAAGAAGTCCGACGACAAGGACGACGACCCGGACGGCGCCAAACGGCAGTCGAAGGGCGCGGTCAAGGAGATCTTCGACGTCGCCGAACGTGTCGCCGCGCTGAACGACCTGGACGTCGTCTGGATGATCGACCGCGACCGTTTCGGTCGCGAGCTCCGGATCGCACCGCTGACCGTGGCCGGCCTGCTCCGCGAGCTCGTCCTCCGGGACCGTACGGCGGTGCTCACGTCGGCGACGCTGACACTCGGCGGCGACTTCGACGCGATCGCCCGTCAGGTCGGCCTGCGACCGGCCGACAAGCTCGAGGACGCCGACGAGATGCCGGAGCTCGAGGACGACTCCGAGACCGGCCCGCTGCCGTGGCGCGGCCTCGACGTCGGCTCCCCGTTCGAGTACGAGAAGCAGGCGATCCTGTACGTCGCCAAGCACCTCCCGCCGCCGCACCGGGACGGTCTCGGCAAGAAGCAGTTCGAGGAGATCGTCGACCTGATCACCGCGGCGGGCGGCCGGACGCTCGGCCTGTTCTCGTCCCGCCGCGCGGCCGAGGCGGCGACCGCCGCGGTGCGTGAGGCGACCGACCTCAAGGTGCTGTGCCAGGGCGACGCGCAGCTCGGCGAGCTGGCCCGCGAGTTCGTGGAGGACCCGGAGACCTCCCTGTTCGGGACGCTGTCGCTGTGGCAGGGGATCGACGTGCCCGGGTCGACCTGCAACCTGGTGATCATCGACCGGATTCCGTTCCCGCGGCCGGACGAGCCGTTGATGGCGGCGCGGCAGCGCGCCGTCGACGAAGCGGGTGGGAACGGGTTCATGGCCGTCGCGGCCACCCACGCCGGGCTGCTGCTCGCGCAGGGCACCGGCCGGCTGATCCGCCGCAGCTCGGACCGCGGCGTGGTCGCGATCCTCGACCCCCGCATCGTCACCCAGCGGTACGGCGGGTTCCTGCGGGCCTCGTTACCGCCGATGTGGCCGACCGCCGACCGGGAGAAGGTGCTCGGCGCGCTGAAGCGGTTGCAGTCGTCATGAGTCCCGTGACCGGTCCGCCGGTGCTGCCGATGATGGCGGCGCTCGGCGAGCTGCCGTCAGGCGCGGGCTGGTCGTACGAGATGAAGTGGGACGGCATCCGGGTGATCGCCGAGGTGGACGACGGCGTCTGCCGCCTGTGGTCGCGCAACAGCCACGACGTGTCCGGTGGCTACCCGGAGCTGGTCGGGCTGGCCGAGGCGCCGGGGCTGCGGCTGCCCGCTGTACTCGACGGGGAGATCGTCACGCTGGACGAGCACGGCGCCCCGTCGTTCGGGCTGCTGCAGCGACGGATGCATGTCCGCGACCCCCGGCAGCTCCGGCACCTGATCACCGAGGTGCCGGTCTCGGTGCGGTTGTTCGACCTGCTCCGCTTCGACGGCCAGTGGTTGCTGGACGCAACGTACGACGACCGTCGCGGGCTGCTCGATTCGCTCGAGATCGGTGACCCGTTCTGGGAGATCCCGCCCGCGTTGCAGGACGGTCCGGCAGCGTTGCGGCAGTCCGCCGCCCAGGGGCTCGAAGGTGTGGTCGCGAAACGGCGCAAATCGCGGTACCTGCCGGGCCGCCGGAGCGCCGACTGGATCAAGATCAAGCCGGTGAAGACGCGGGACGTCATCCTGTGCGGCTGGCATCCGGGGGAGGGCAACCGGGAAGGGAAGATCGGCTCGTTCTACTGCGGGGCCTACGCGCCCGGCGGCGAGCTCGTCCTGATCGGGAAGGTCGGTTCGGGCCTCGACTTCGCGACCCTCGACCTGTTGAGCGCCGAGCTGACCGGGCTGGAGATCGATCGGCCGGCCTTCGACCCGGCCGGCATCCCGATGACCGACCGGCGGCGGGCGCACTGGCTCGACCCGGTGCTGGTCGCCGAGATCACGTACTCCGGGTGGGGCGGCGACGGCCGGCTCCGGCACCCGGTGTGGCGTGGTCTGCGTCTCGACATCAACCCGGAAGCGGTCCTGGTCGACACCGAATAGCGACATGCGGGTCCGCGGGGGAATTGTCCGGAATGCGGTGCGAATTAGCGTGGCACTGCGACGGATGATGTCCAGTTGTCGCAGAAAACAACGCATTTTCGCCAACGCCGACAGCGAATCGTGGTGCTTTCACGGAACGCCTGGTTGCGCACGGCCCCGAACCGCGCGCTGGGTCAGTCGTTCGTTTCCCGCGACGGTGCCGGCACCGCCAGTGCGGCCTCGATCTTGTCGGCCAGCTTGTCGGGCGAGTGGGTGGGCGCGTAGCGCGAGATCACCCCGCCGTCGCGGCCGACCAGGAACTTGGTGAAGTTCCACTTGATCCGGCCGCCGAGCAGGCCGCCCTGCTCGCGTTTCAGCCAGTTGTACAACGGAATCGTCCGGGATCCGTTGACGTCGATCTTGGCGAACATCGGGAACGTGACGTGATAGATCGTCGAGCAGAAGTTCGCGATCTCGTTCTCGTCACCAGGCTCCTGGTGGCCGAACTGGTCGCAGGGGAAGCCAAGCACCGAGAAGCCCTGCCGGCGGTAGGTCCGGTAGAGCTTCTGAAGTCCGGTGTACTGCGGTGTCTGGGCACACTGCGACGCCGTGTTCACCACCAGGAGCACCTGGTCGCGGAAATCGGCAAGAGACTGTTCATTGCCTTCGATCCGCCGCGCGCTGAAGTCATAGACAGTCGTCATGTCTCAATGCTGACATGTCCTGCCGGACTTCGCTCGCTGTCTGACATATCAGACACGGCGCAGAACTGTTACGACCTTTCCGAGAATGATGGCGTCCTTGCCGTCGATCGGCTCGAAGGCGGGGTTGTGGGGTAGCAGCAGGATCTCGGTCTTGGTCTTCTTGAACGTCTTCACGGTCGCCTCGCCGTCGATCATCGCGGCCACGATGTCGCCGTTCTCCGCGGTCGGCTGCTGCCGGACGACGACCCAGTCGCCGTCGCAGATCGCGGCCTCGATCATCGACTCACCCTTGACCCGGAGCATGAACAGCGTGCCCTCGCCGACCATTGCCTTGGGCAACGGGAAGACCTCTTCGATCTCCTGCTCGGCGAGGATCGGACCACCGGCGGCGATCCGGCCGACGACCGGCACGTACGCCGCGTCCGGGTGCGCGTCACCGGCATCGGTCTCGTCGTACGCCGTCTGCCGGACGGAGCCGAGCGCGGAACGGCGGGCCGCGGCGTCGACCTCGCCGGGGTAACGGACCTCGATCGCCCGCGGGCGGTTCGGGTCGCGGCGGAGCAGGCCCTTCTGCTCGAGGACCCGAAGCTGGTGCGACACCGAGGAAGAGCTGGTCAGGCCGACTCGCTCGCCGATCTCCCGCATCGACGGCGGGTAGCCACGGCTGTCGACCGAATCGCGGATCACGTCCAGCACGCGGCGCTGGCGCGGCGTCAGACCGGTCGCGTCGGCCGGGCCGTCGGGCAGCTCGGAGACGGTGCGGTCCTTGGCGGCAGCCTTGTCTGCGCCCTTCTCGGGCGCCTTGTCCGCGGCCTTCTGCACGCCTGTGCGCTCGTCCTTGCTGGAACCGCTCGGCGTCCTGGCCATCGCTGGTTGCTCCTCGGGTCGGGCCGGCGATCGCACCACCGGCCGAAGCTTGCTCGACTGAGATGACCGTAGACCGAATTCTGAGATTCTTCAAACATCTGTTCGAAGGCGTGTCGGTTCGCACGTCTGTTCGTGTGTCGGGTTATAAGGCGCGCGCGGGGTGCTGTCGCGGCAGGGAATTTCCCGGGCGTGTCGTGGTTGGAAGTGGTTGCGCGAACGGTGGCCGTCGGTTAATCATTCGTACAGACGTTCGATCGAACAGGTGTTCGGTCCGGTCGAGCGAGTCGCCGCTCCGGAAACTGTCGGCGGCGACCGATAGACAGGAACCGACACCGCAGGACGCATACCGACCGAGGTCTGGAGGATCCGATGAGCACAGCAGCTCTGGCGGCCGACGCACTGGCATCCCGCCGCGCACCCGAGGCTGTGCCGCCACGCACGCCGTCCAACCGATCGACCCGGCACCTCACGGCCGTTCCGGCGGCCCGAGCGGCCGCACCGACGGACCGAGCGGCTTCGCCGGCCGTGAAGCCGGCGCCCGCTGTTGCGCCGCGCCGCCGGCCCCGCGTCGACGGCACGACCACCGATCCGCTGTCGGTTCGCGGATGCTCCGGGGAGGTCGTCGGTCGCCACACGCAGGCGCGTCCCGAGCCGGCGCCGCTTCGCCTGACCCGCCGCGGCCGTCTGCTGGTCACCGCGCTGTCGGTCCTGGTCTTCGGTTCCGCGATCGTCGTTCTCGGCCTCCGCGTGGCCGGCGTCCTCGAGCCCGGTCCGCACTTCACCCACACCGTGCCGGTCCAGGTGGCTCCTGGTCAGACCCTGTGGTCGATCGCGCAGTCCACCAACCCCGGTCAGGACCCGGGCACGGTCGTGGAGAAGATCGCCGACCTCAACAAGCTGTCCAGCCCGGCCTCGATCACGCCCGGCCAGACCCTGCAGGTCCCCGTCGCCGGCTAGTCAGCGGCGCGCCACTCGTCCTCGAGCAGCGCGTAGACGAACTCGTTACCCCACTCACCCTTGAACCGCAGGGCGTGCAGATGGTGCGCCTCGCGCCGCATCCCCAGCCGTTCGAGTAACCGGGCAGACGCGGTGTTCCGGTCGTCAAGGACCGCGACGATCCGATGCAGCCCCAGTTCGTCGAACCCGACCCGCAGCATCTCCCGGGCCGCCTCCGCCGCCAGCCCCTTGCCCTGGTAGTCGGTGTGCAGGGCGAACCCGATCTCACCCTGGCGGTCCGCCTCGCCGGCCCACTTCAGCAGCACCTCGCCGATCACGGTCCCGGTCTCGCGGAGTTCGATCGCAAGCACCAGCCACTGACCCGCCTCGGTCAGCTCTCCTTGCGGCAGCTTGCGCTCCAGCGCGATCCGGGTCTGCTCGCGATCCCGCACCGGCCACGGCGTGTACCGCACCACCTCAGGTCGCGAATGGAACGCAAACAGGTCGTCCAGGTCGTCCCGGCGATGCGGTCGCAGCTCCAACCGCTCGGTCCGCAACGGGTACGCGGGTCGGAATCCGGTCACGAGCACCATCCTCGGCTAGTCTGTCTAATCACGTTAGACAGTAATCCTGACCAGCCCGACGGACAACGAGATTTCATGACCGAACGCGATCCCTCGTCGCATGCCGCGGCCGGTGTCACCGTCGCCGCGATCGCCGACGCTGCCCTCGCCGTGATCCGTGCGGACGGCGTCGGTGGCCTCACCATGCGCGCGGTGGCCGAGCGCCTGCGGGTCCGCGCCCCGTCGCTCTACCACCACGTCCACAACAAGTCAGAGCTCCTCGATCTCGTCGCCCGCAACGCGTTCGACCAGTTCACCGCCGACAACGCGGCGTACCGGGAGTCGCGCACCGTCGACGAGTGGATCGACCTGACGCGATCCGGGTCGCTCGAGCTGCGGGCGTTCTACGCCGGCCACCCGGGTCTCGCCGGCCTGATCCAGTCCAAGGCCACGCCGGACCGCGACCGTGGCGACGGGTCCCGCGCCGAACTGGTCCGTGCCCAGATCGAGGCCCTCGCGCGCCTCGGCGTACCGGAACCGGAGGCGCGGCATCTCTTCGAGGTCACCGCGCGCTGGACTCTGGCGGCCGTCGTCGCCGACTCCGCCGACGGCCCAGACCTGTTCGCGGATGGCCTGGATCTCTTCCTGTACGGCGTTCGCGCCCGCCTGCTCGAGCTACTTACCTGACGGTCGCCAGCCACAGCTCGGCGTACCGCTTGCCGTCGACCGCTGTCGCGACGCGGACCGTCGTCGGCGCCTGCCCGTGCGGATCACTGGTCAGATCAGCGGACCAGTCGCGCGTGTCGACGATCGTCCGCCCGCGGGACCAGCCGCCGGACAGCTCGACGCGCAGCGGGTACGGCTGCGTCGTCAGCCCGGACGGATCGATCACCGCGCACACCGCTCCGCCGTCGCCGATCGTCGCGCCGTCCGCCTGGTACCGCTCGCTGCGCTTCTCGATCAGCTTCCGCGCCAGGTCGGCCGACTGCGAACCCTCCAGCCCGCGAGCCTGCTCGAGCGAAATCACGACGTCGTAGAACACATCCAGCCCGTACATCGTCAGAGGTACGCCGAGTTCGCCGGCCGCCGCCAGCACGATCGCTGCCGCCTCGGGGTCCGTCCAGATGTTGAACTCCGCCGACGCGGTCGCGTTCCCGATCCCGGCCGCGCCGCCCATGAAGACGATCTCTCGCAACCCGGCCGCGGCGTCCGGGTATGTCCGCAGCAGCAACGCGATGTTCGTCATCGGCGCCAACGGGATCAGTGTGATCGGCTCACCGCTCGCTGCGGCTTCCAGCAGTACGTCGCGCAGCAGCTCGACCGCATGCCGCGGGTCGGTGGGTCGCGTCGACCGCGGCCAGTCGAGATCCCCGAGCCCGTCCTCGCCGTGCACATGCCGCGCCTCGCGCACCGGCTGGATCAGCGGTACGGCGGAGCCGCGCGCGACCGGTACGTCGGGCCGGCCGGCTGCGTCGAGCACAGTCAGCGTGTTGCGCACCACCGCGTCGAGCCCGACGTTCCCGCCGACGCACGTGACCGCTTTCAGGTCGAGCTCGGGGTGCCGAGCGGCCAGCAGTAGCGCACAGGCGTCGTCCAGCCCCGTGTCGACGTCGAGAATCACCGGCTTCATGGGCGCCATCCTCACATCCGCGCGGGCCGCGCCTCCCCGGTAGGCTGAGCGGTGGCTGTTTATCGATACAGCGATCGAGAGGCCAAGATGACCCAGAACGCGCGCGTCACCGTCCATGCCGCCCACGACCTCGGTGTTATGAACCGCCTGTGGGCCAGCCTCGGGTACGACGAGATCAACTGGACCTACACGCCACAGGGTCGCCGCACGCTCGAGACGATCGGTGCGTTCGCGGAGACGCCGTACCACGTCCGGCCGCACAACATCTTCACCAGCGGCACCGGTCTCGGCCTGCCGCACTGGGGGAGTGGCAACGTCTATCACGAGCACCCGGACGGGACGACGTACTACGACTTCACGATCGCGGACCTGACGTACGACGCGATCGTGAACGCCGGCCACCATCCGTTGGTCGAGCTGGGGTTCACCCCACTGGCGCTCGTTCCGGACCACGCCAAGACCGACTACCCGTTCGAAGGCAGCCCGAGTCTGTACAGCGAGTACGAAGCGGGCTGGTGGTCTTATCCACCGAAGGACTTCCACAAGTTCGCCGGACTGGTCGCGTCCCTGGTCGAACACGCCCTGGAGCGCTATGGCGAGGACGAGGTCCAGCACTGGCTCTGGGAGCTGTGGAACGAGCCGGACATCAGCTACTGGCGCGGGACTCCGGAGCAGTACCACGACCTGTACGAGCTGACCGTGAACGCGATCCGTGACGTCTACCCGGACGCGAAGGTGGGCGGCCCAGCGGTGACCGGCGGTGGCGACGACTTTCTGCGCGGGTTCCTGCAGGCCTGCGCGGACCGCGACCTCCCCGTCGACTTCGTGTCGTTCCACACCAAGGGCGCGCACTTCACCCCGTGGCGAACCTACGGTCCGATCGGCGCGCCGGCGCCCGTACCGCAGTCCCCGTCGACGGCGAAGATGCTCCGCGAGATCGACACCGCGCTGACGGTGATCGACGAGTTCCCGCGGTACGCCGGGAAGCCCGTGATCGTGGACGAGTGCGACGCGTCCGTCCCGGCGCACTGGGGGATCTACGACAACGCGAACTTCGCCTACCGCAACACCGAGTACTACCCGGTCTTCCAGGCGCAGCTGATGAAGAAGATCCTCGAGCTCAACGAGCGGCACACCGCGCAGGTGGCCGAGGCGACCACCTGGAGCTTCTCGATGGAGGGCGAGCGGTACTTCGAGGGCACCCGGAGCTTCGTCACCGCGTCCGGTATCGAGAAGCCGCTGATGAACGCGTACCGCGCCTTCGCCCAGCTCGGCGACCGCCGGCTCGCCACGGCCGGTGCCGGCCTGCCCGAGGGGATCGACGCGCTCGCGAGCCGCGACGCCTCGAAGATCGCGGTCCTGGTGTGGCGCCACACCGACGACCAGTACGCCGCCGACACCGCCACGGTCCGCGTCGAACTGCAGCTCGAGGGACTCGAGGCCGGCCGGTGGACCGTCGAGCAGTTCCGGATCGACCGTGACCACAGCAACAGTCACACCGTCTGGCAGGGGCTCGGCGCGCCGCAGGACCCGACGCCCGAGCAGCTCGTGGCGATCACCGCCCGTCAGGGCCTGGAACGGCTCTGCGACGACACGCCGATCGCCGTCGATTCGGGCTACTGTCTGCCCCTCGACCTGCCGCTCCCGTCGCTGAGTCTGGTCGTCCTCACGAAGCTCGGCTGACCCCTCGCGGAGGCCGTAGTTTGCGCCTCGAAAGGGTCATTCCGAGGGCGCCACGCGGGAGTACACAGGCCCGCGCGGATGTTGAACCTCAGACACGCGCGGGAGATCCAGGCGTTCTTGCAACTGTCGGATCAGAGTTCTAGGATCCCTAGATGTAGTGGTTACACGGGTGTAATTTTCCACAGGTAGTGGTTAGTTGCACACAGGTCATACACAGGTTGTCCCCAGGCTGATCCACAAGCCGCCCGCTCGGGCGGCCAACGGGAGGAGTGATTTGTCGTGCACTGTCCGTATTGCAGGCACGCCGACTCCCGGGTGGTGGACAGCCGGGTGGCCGAGGACGGCGGAGCGATCCGGCGCCGGCGGCAGTGCCCGGTCTGCGAGAAGCGATTCACCACCGTCGAGCAGATGCAGCTCACGGTCGTGAAGCGCTCCGGCGCGACCGAGCCGTTCAGCCGCGAGAAGGTCATCAACGGGGTCGGGAAGGCGTGCAAGGGCCGGCCGGTGAACGCGGACCAGCTCGCACGTCTGGGGCAGAAGGTCGAGGACGCGCTGAAGGGCAGCGGATCGCCGGAGATTCCCGCGCACGAGGTCGGTCTCGCGATCCTCGGGCCGCTGCGGGAACTGGACGAGGTCGCCTACCTGCGGTTCGCGAGTGTCTACCGGCAGTTCGAGTCCGCCGACGATTTCGAGACGGAGATCGCGCTGCTGCGGGCCGAGAAGGAGCCGCGCGGCACGGAGCCCGGCCGGCTGAAGCCGACCCAGCAGACATAAACCGGGGGAACGGTAGTTCCAGTAGTACCAGCGGTGCCAGAGGTACGGCGTTACGCAGTACACCAACGGGGCGGTCCCGACAGACCGCGGTAGTGCAGACACAGGGCGAGGAGCAACCATGACAGAAACGGTGACCGGCCACTCGGGGTCGACCAAGCGGTCGGCGGCCGGGTTCCGCGGGCGGAAGAACGCGCCCACGGGACTCACCATCGAGCGCGTTTTCAGCACCGAAGGCGCTCACCCGTACGACGAGGTGACGTGGGAGCGTCGCGACGTCGTACAGCAGAACTGGAAGACGGGTGAGACGGTCTTCGAGCAGCGCGGGGTGGAGTTCCCCGACTTCTGGAGCGTGAACGCCTCGACCATCGTCACCACGAAGTACTTCCGCGGCGCGGTCGGTCACGACAACCGGGAGTGGAGCCTGCGCCAGCTGCTCGACCGGGTCGTGAAGACCTACCGCAAGGCCGGCGAGGAGCACGGGTACTTCGCGACGCCCGCCGACGCCGAGGTGTTCGAGCACGAGCTCACCTGGATGCTGCTGCACCAGTACTTCAGCTTCAACTCGCCGGTCTGGTTCAACGTCGGGACGTCCTCGCCGCAGCAGGTGTCGGCCTGCTTCATCCTCGCCGTCGACGACTCGATGGACTCGATCCTGAACTGGTACAAGGAAGAGGGCCTGATCTTCAAGGGCGGCTCCGGTGCCGGCCTGAACCTGTCCCGGATCCGCTCCTCGAAGGAGCTGCTGCAGTCCAGCGGCGGCACCGCCTCCGGCCCGGTCTCGTTCATGCGCGGCGCGGACGCGTCCGCCGGCACCATCAAGTCCGGCGGCGCCACCCGGCGCGCGGCGAAGATGGTCGTGCTGGACGTCGACCACCCCGACATCGAGGAGTTCGTCGACACCAAGATGCGCGAGGAGGAGAAGATCCGCGTCCTGCGTGACGCGGGCTTCGACATGGACCTCGGCGGTCGCGACATCACCTCCGTGCAGTACCAGAACGCGAACAACTCGGTCCGGGTCTCCGACGAGTTCATGCGCGCGGTCGAGGAGAAGGGCGAGTTCGGGCTGCGGGCGCGGCTCGACAACTCGATCATCGAGACCGTCGACGCGCGGCAGCTGTTCGACAAGATCTCCCAGGCGGCGTGGGCGTGCGCCGACCCGGGCCTGCAGTACGACGACACGATCAACGACTGGCACACCACGCCGGAGACCGGCCGGATCACCGCGTCGAACCCGTGCTCGGAGTACATGCACCTGGACAACTCGTCCTGCAACCTGGCGTCGCTGAACCTGATGAAGTTCCTCCGCGACGACGACCTGTTCGACTCGGAGAAGTTCGTCAAGGCCGTCGAGCTGATCATCACCGCGATGGACATCTCGATCTGCTTCGCCGACTTCCCGACCGAGGCGATCGGCGACACCACCCGCGCGTACCGGCAGCTGGGCATCGGCTACGCGAACCTCGGTGCGCTGCTGATGGCCACCGGTCACGCCTACGACTCCGACGGTGGTCGCGCACTGGCGGGCGCTATCACCTCGCTGATGACGGGTACGTCGTACAAGCGCTCCGCCGAGCTGGCCGGCATCGTGGGCCCGTACGACGGCTTCGAGCGGAACAAGGACGCGCACGCCCGGGTGATGCGCAAGCACGCGGCGGCCAACGACGCGATCCGCACCATGCACCCGATCGACCAGGACGTGCACAAGCACGCGACCGCCGCGTGGGAGGGCGTCCTGAAGACCGGCGCGAAGAACGGCTGGCGGAACGCGCAGGCCTCGGTGCTCGCGCCGACCGGCACCATCGGCTTCATGATGGATTGCGACACCACCGGGATCGAGCCAGACTTCTCGCTGGTCAAGTTCAAGAAGCTGGTCGGCGGCGGCTCGATGCAGATCGTCAACCAGACCGTCCCGCGGGCGCTGCGCCAGTACAACTACACCGAGGAGACGATCGAGGCGATCGTCGAGTACATCGCGGAGAACGGGCACGTCGTCGACGCGCCGGGCCTGAAGCCGGAGCACTACGAGATCTTCGACACCGCGATGGGTGAGCGGGCCATCAAGCCGATGGGCCACGTGCGGATGATGGCGGCGGCGCAGCCGTTCCTGTCCGGCGCGATCTCGAAGACGGTGAACCTGCCGGAGACCGCGACGGTCGAGGAGATCGCCGACGTCTACTTCCAGGGCTGGAAGCTCGGCCTGAAGGCGCTCGCGGTCTACCGCGACAACTGCAAGGTCGGTCAGCCGCTGGCGGACGCGAAGGCGAAGAAGGCCACCGAGGCCGCCGAGGCCGAGACCGAGGCGGTCGCCGAGAAGATCATCGAGAAGGTCATCGAGTACCGGCCGACCCGCAAGCGTCTGCCGAAGTCGCGCCCGTCGCGGACCACCTCGTTCACCGTCGGCGGCGCCGAGGGGTACATGACCGCCGGTTCGTACCCGGACGACGGTCTGGGCGAGGTCTTCCTGAAGATGGGCAAGCAGGGTTCGACGCTCGCCGGTGTGATGGATGCCTTCTCGATCGCGATCTCGATCGCACTGCAGCACGGCGTACCGCTGGAGACCTACGTCCAGAAGTTCACCAACCTGAAGTTCGAGCCGGCCGGTCTGACCGACGACCCGGACGTCCGGATGGCGCAGTCGATCATGGACTACATCTTCCGGCGCCTGGCCCTGGACTACCTGCCGTTCGACGACCGGGCCGCGCTGGGCATCTACTCCGCCGAGGAGCGGTCCCGGCAGCTCGACACCGGTTCCTACGAGCCGGCGCCTGTCGAGGTCTCCGAGGCCGAGTCGCTGAAGTCGATCGAGCCGGCCGCCGAGGCCACGGACACCGCGGAGGTCACCGCGAAGTCGGCCGACGCGGTCTCCGCCAAGCCGGTCAAGGGCGAGGCCCACACCACCGCCGAGATGCTGGAACTCATCACCGGCACCTCGGTCGACGCGCCGCTCTGCTTCACCTGCGGCACCAAGATGCGGCCCAGCGGCTCCTGCTACGTCTGCGAGGGCTGCGGCAGCACCTCCGGCTGCAGCTGACCTGCTGACCGGCTTGGGTACGGCGGCGTACTGCGCGCCGCCGTACCGCCCGAACTGATAGCGCCACGGCCCCCGGGAACTTCCCAATTCCCCCGGGGGCCGAGGTGCGTTCAGTGCCCGGAACGGTCCGAGTCCGCCGGCGGTTTCGCGGTGCCGTCCAGTCCGTCGAGCGCGGCGAGCTCGTCGCTGGTCAGGTCGAAGTCGAAGACCGCCAGGTTCTGCGCGAGCCGGCCAGGGTCGGCCGACTTCGGGATCGGTACGACGTCCTGCTGGGTCTCCCAGCGGAGGACGACCTGGCCGGGGGAGCGGTCGTGGGCTGCGGCGATCGCCTGGACCGTCGGGTGGCTGAGGAGCTCCGTGCCCTTGCCCAGCGGGCTCCAGGCCTCCGTGACGATGCCGTGCTGCCGGTGGAACTCCCGCTCGGCGGCCTTGGTCCACACCGGGCTGAGCTGGACCTGGTTCACCTCGGGCGCCACACCGGTCTCGTCGATCAGCCGTTGCAGGTGCGCGGGCTTGAAGTTCGACGTACCGATCGCCTTCACCAGACCGGCCTCGCGCAGGGCGATCAGGCCCTGCCACGCCTCGACGTACCGGTCCTGGGCCGGGTTCGGCCAGTGGATGAGCAGGAGGTCCAGGTACTCGACGCCGAGCTTCTCCGCGCTCGCCTCGAACGCGGTCCGCGGACCGTCGACGCTGTGCCAGCGCTTGTTGAACTTCGACGTCACGAACAGCTCGTCCCGCGGGGCGCCGCGCAACGCCCGCCCGACGCCGACCTCGTTCCGGTAGTTCTCCGCCGTGTCGATGAGGCGATAGCCGAGCTCGAGCGCCGTACGCACGGCTCGCTCGGCGTCCGCGTCGTTCATCGGTGAGGTCCCGAGCCCGACCCGCGGCATCGTGGATCCGTGACTCAACGTGACAGTTGGAACCTGGCTCATCCGTCTCCTCCTTCGTCAACCGCTGCCTGAACACGGTACGTCGGTCACCGTCCGAACTCGCCGGAACCACCCCCGATCCGGCCGTACGGCGTACGGTCCGGGCCGCCGGTCTCATCGTTGGGCTACCGGGGCGCGAACTGTCGGATCCTTGGGTCATCATGGTCCGGCGGGGCGCGAAAAGCTTTGGAGGGATGGGCGAATGCGGAATCGGCTGATCACTCTGGTGGACCTCGGCCTGGACAACTCCTTCGACGCGTCGATGACCTTCGTGCAGGGCATCACCGGCAACATCAACGCGGGCTGGGACCAGCCGGTCATCGATGTGAACTTCGTCCGGACCCGCGACCACGAGACCGCCTTCTCCGCCCTCACCACCCCGTCGACGGTGCTGCACGTGATGGCACACGGTGACCACAGCGAGGAGCCGTCGTTCCTGTCGACCGACGGCGAGACCCAGGTCTCGCTGAAGTCGCTCGCGGACTGGTTCCTCGATCACCAGTGGGGGATCGCCAGCGGCGTCGTGATCGCCGACGGCTGCAAGACCGGCATCGGCAAGTGGCAACGGGCCATCCGCGACTGCATCCAGGACGACATCACCTACATCGGCACCAGCACGGTCATCGGCTGGTACGAGGCCACCGTCTTCTGCTCCGCCTTCTACGGCGCCCTGGTCCGCAACCGCGGCCTCGGCCGCACCCCCGCCGAACAAGGCTGGGACGCCGCCAACCGAGCCATCCGAGCCTACGAAACCCTCACCGACCAACGCTGCCCCTACAAACCCGTCCTCCTCACCCCCTCCCGCCAAGCCCTCCGCTCCCTGGCGGGCTGACCGCGTGCTCGACTGCCGTTCCAGTGGCTGAGCGGCGACACGCATCTGGCGGCTACTTTGGGTGAGGCGTGTGAGACTTTTGGTGGACTCGTCGTGTGGCGCAGTCTGTGGTCTGGGTGGTCGGTGCCTCGGGTGGCGTGAGGTCGGGGAAGCCGTCGGGGGTGCATCGGCCGACCTGCTGACCTCCGCCCTACGCGGTGAAGGAACGCCACCATGAAGCTCCACCGGAACTCGCTCCTGACTGCTGCCGCGATCGTCCTGGTGCTGTACCTCGTTTCGCTGATCATCCGGCTGCCGGCGTGGGCGGCTGTGGTGCTTACCGTGGTGCTGCTGGTGTTGCTCGCGGTCGTGTGGAAACAGCCGGACGAACAGCGACCGGTGGTCGGGAAGCAGCAGGTGCCGCAGCCGTCCGTCGTGCTGCCGGATCCCGAGCCGGTCTTCTCCGGGCCGCCGTCCCGGACGGTGGCGGACGTGCGGCTGCCGTCCGCGTCGCCCGACTTCCAGTTCAGCTTCTCGGCCGTGGTGCAGTGGTCGACCGTGCTGTCAGGCTCCCGGCACGCGGACCTCGGCGCGGTGGCCGTTGACGCGTTGCTCGAGCGGGCGCGGTCGCTGACCGCGCGACAGCAGGTGACGGAGGAGTCGCTGAACCAGCATCGTCTCGCCGCGATCCTGGGCGAGCCGGCGCTGGACGAGAAAGGTCAGGTGCGGGCGTGGGCGACGGAGATCCGGCTCCGCCTGCCTGACCCGGATCAGAAACACCTTCAGCATCTGGCGGCGCTGCACCGCCGGGAACAGACCACGTTGCTCGAGCGCCGGATGGAGCAGGACAAACGCGCCTATCTGAAGGACGACGTCTTCTCCACGCCCGGCTCGGCCGCGGTCTGGTGGCTGGTCAACAACCCCGGCGAGGTCGAGACCGCGCTCGGTCTTCTCGACACCCTCGCCGAGCTCTCGGCCGCGGCGAACGACCTCCCCGTACGGCGGGTGGCCGCAGAGGAGATCGAACGCCAACGGCCGACCCGTGCCGAACTCGCCTTCAGCACGGCGATCGAGGAACTCACCGATCCCGCCGGTCCGGACGGCCCTGATGGTGCGGAGCAGAAGAGCCCGAGCGACGAGTCGCAACAGCGCCCCGTCCCACGGCACGCGGGCGGTGCGACGGGCGCCCGTCACGAGACCGGACCCAGCAGACCCGGCCCGAACGGCGCCACACCAAAGCCCGCATCGGACATCACCTACCGCGAACAGTTCTTCACCGAGTAACCCGACCTCCCCGAGCAGGCCGGGTTTGCTGGGGTGGCCGGCGGGGTGGGGTGTGGGTAGGGGTGGCCTGTGCCGGCGGGGTGGGGTGTGGGTAGGGGTGGCCTGTGCCGGCGGGGTGGGGTGTGTTCAGGGGTGGCCTGCGCCGGCGGGGTTGGTGGGCTGGGATCACTCGTCCAGCCAGCGGATGGTGGTCGCGCCGCCGTGGCCGTGGATGGCCAGCAGGGCTTCGACGCCGTCCTGCCAGACGGTGGTTGTCGGGTACTGCCCGCCCCAGCGCAGGGCGACCGTTCGGTCGCTCCACTCGACGCCCTCGGCGATCACGCCCGTCCCGCTGACTCCGGAGACGTCGACGTGGCGGTGCAGTTCGAAGCGGCGTGCCCCGGACCTGCTCGCGACCTTCAGATGACGCCGCCGCCTGATCGGCGGCAGCGTCGCGGTTGTCCCGCTGATCTCGTCCATGCGCCAAGTCAACGCGCAGCCCGCGGTCCTCACCAGGAACTCAACCGGTATCCACAGCGCACAAATTCTGCCCTCCGGCGGTCACCGAATCGCCATATTCTCATTGCAGGGAGTAATCGACGCGCAAGGGAGCGAGATGACAGTCATCGACGAATGGACCGGCCGGCACGCACACGCCTTGCGTACGGCGCTCCGCCTGACCAACGAGGCCTTCGCCGAGCGGCTCGGGATATCGCCGCGCACGCTGACGAAGTGGCGCGAAAGACCGGACGTCGTGCCGAGCCCGTACCTGCAGGAGGCACTCGACACCTACCTCAGTCAAGCGCCGCCCGACGCCCAGGTCCGCTTCAGCGCCAACCTCGGTCTCGACCAGCGCCGGGTGCCGATCGACGACACCGTGCTGACCCAGCTCAACACGGCGCTCGGCGATCTCGCCCGGGCGCTCGCGCGCCTGCAGACCGAGGATCCGGAGCGATCGCCATCGTCTTGACAGCAACGGCAGACTGGACCGCTCAGCACGAGCGCAGAACACGAGCGCAGAAGGAGCCGCGGATGAGACGACGCCCGGTGAACTCGTCGAGTATCCGATCGATCGGATGGTCCGACGGCACGCTGGAACTCGAGTATGCGAACGGCTACGTCTACCAGTACCTCGACGTCCCGCAGCCGGCGTACGCGGCGTTGTTGGCGGCGCCAAGCATCGGTGCGTACGTGAACGCGCACATCAAGCCCTACTACGAGTTCCGGGAGATCTGAGTTTCTGACCGTTTCGCCGCGGGCACTTGAGGTGCGTTGCACGGGGGTCCACCGAACCAGGAGATGGACATGCGCACCCGTAGAGCTTCCGCGACGCGTTCTCGTGCACTCACGATCGTCATCGTCGTCTGGCTTGTCATCGGTTTCGCGGCCGCGGCTCAACGGCACTACTTCGCGAGCTCCCGGACATCCTGTGCCAAGGTCGGCACGGTACTCGTCACGATCGTCGCCGGGCCGCTGAACTACATCGGAGCCAACCCGAAGATCGACTGCTCGACGCCTCAGCCGTCGCGGTAGCCGGACGCCGAAGCATTCAAGATGCCGCGCACGTGGGACAGGTCGCGCATCCGCATCTCGTCCTCCTGCAGCGGTGGCAGGTTGTTGGCGGCAAGCAAGTCGCGGATGGTGATCCCGGTCAGCGCCCAGCCCCCGGCTGGGGGTTGGGTCTGCTTTCGGTGGCAACCTGGCTGCCCGGCGCGCTGAGCTCAGTGATGGTGTCGATCAGACGGCCCTGCGCCTCCGGAGGCGGATACCCCAACAGACCTTCCGCACTCCAGGCGCTAGGCATACCGAGCAACCCCGGTGGGACCTGTCAGATCGTGGTCGGCAGCGCGTTGTCCAGGAGGGTCTCTGCCGCTGCCCGCGCGTGCCGGCCGTAGTTCGGATCGTCCAGCACCATGGCGCGGCTGGCGGCGCCGTCCGCGAGGGTCACGAGTTGCTCGGCGAGGACGGCGGGCTCGCGGCAGCCCAGTTGCGCTACCAGGTCGGTCACCAGCCGCACCATCAGCAGTTTCTGTTCGCGGGCGTAGGAGTGGACCGCGTTCTGGGGGGCGGGGAACTCCGCGGCGGCGTCGATGAACGGGCATCCGCGCACGGGATCCGTGCCGGTCGGGGGCGGGTCGAACAGTGCGAGGATTCGTTCCTTGGCGGGGATGTCCTCGCGTGTCAGCACGCCTTCCAGGGTGCGTCCCGTCGAGGAGAGGTCCTTGAGATGGGCGAGGACCAGCTCGTCCTTGGTCCGGAAGTGCGCGTAGAGGGTGCGCTTGGACACCGGCGCCCGCTCCGCGATCTGCTCCATGCCGGTCGCGTTGATCCCCTGGGCCGCGAACAGTCCGGCCGCGGCGGCCAGGATGCGCTCCCGCCCTCCGCGCCCCGGCCGTCGGGACGCCGTCGTCGTCGTGGTCATGAGGTAAGTATACGTTCCAGTTTACTTCGGAGGGGATGGCTGGCTATAGTGCCACTTCAGGTAAACGACAACGTTTACTTCAGTGATCCTGAGGAGAGTTCCATGAGTGGACCGGTCTTCACCCGGACACGCACGAGCGAGGCACCCACCGGCGGGACACAGCCGGGCGGGACGCGAACGTCGGAGTACGCCGAGCAGCTGATCCGCGGCCGCCGCGCGACCCGCGCCTTCCGTCCCGACCCGGTACCCGAGGACACTTTGCGCGAGGTCTTCTCTCTGGCCGGCGCCGCGCCGTCCAACTCCAACGCGCAGCCGTGGCGGGTCGAGGTGGTCAGTGGCGCACGGCGAGACCGTCTGGCCGACGCCCTCCGAACGGCCCACGCCGAGCAACGCATCACGGCCGACTACCCGTACTCCGAGGACATGTACGCCCCCGTCCACCAGGAACGGCGGGCCGCCTTCGGCACCGATCTGTACGGAGCGTTGGGCATCGGCCCCGACGACCACCCGGCCCGCGAGGCCTACGACGCGGAAAGTCTGGGCTTCTACGGGGCGCCCCATGCCGCGTTCCTGTTCGTCACCGGCGACGGCGGGCCGCGACTGGCCGCCGACGTCGGCGCTTACCTACAGACACTGCTGCTGGCCATGCGCGGCTACGGCGTGGCCAGTTGCCCGCAGGGCATGCTCAGCTTCTACGCCGACACCGTCCGCGATCAACTCGGAGTGGACGAGGGGAAGCTGCTGGTGGGTGTCTCCTTCGGCTACGCCGACGAGAATGCGCCGGTAAACCGGTTCACGAGCAGCCGGGCGGCCCTGGAGGCAACCACCACATTCCACACCTAGAGTCGGTCCCGAAAGTGCTGGTCACAGCCACTCGTGAGGGCTGCGACCAGCACGGTCGCCTCGTAACGGACGGCGAGTTTGTCGTATCTCCTGGCCACAGTCGTCGCGCAGATCGACAGCGGCCACCTACGATCGGCAGTGGGTACGGCGCCCAGCTCGGCCAGCGCCCGCGTCTTGAACTCGATGACCGATCGCCCGGGGCGCGGCCGCCATGGTCGCGGTCGACCCGACGCTGGATGCGAGATCCCAGGTATCACCGGCGTGCCCACGTGGAGCTCATGTCCATGCACTCCACAAGGCCCTGCGACAACTACGTGAGCGTCGGCTCCAACGTCGGCGTCGAACCGCGGTACGACGTCATCCACTCGCGCAGCAGCTCGACCCGGGACGCGTTGTCCTCGTTGCCCTTCACCACCGGAGCCTGGTTGTACGGCATTGTGTCGGAGCTGCGCCTGAGCTTCACGTACAGCCGGGACGACGCGAGTGCGTACCGCTCCATGTCGTCCTGGAGTGCGCCGATGACGGTGATGTTGCGGTCGCGGCCGATCTGCTCGAACAGGGCCACCGCCTCGCGCCGGTGCTGCGAGCCGAGGTTGCGGCCGAGCTCGTCGAGGATCAGCAACAGCGGCCGGTCCGATCCGCCGGCGAGCGCGGCGGCGCACACCAGCTTGACCGCCTTCTCGTCCATCTGGGCGGTGTTGCCCTTCACGTTGAACGCGGAGAACGGGCCGCCCTCGGAGCGTCGCCACTTCGGTGTCACCGTCCAGCGCCACGGCTTGTCGGGCTCGGCCGGCGGGTCGGGTTCGGGGAATTCGAGCTTCGCGCCGTACCCGCCGTACTGCTGGTCGAGGCGGTCGAACTCCTGTGACACCAGGCGAAGCCGGGCTTTGATGCCGTCGGCAAGCGATGCGCGGTGCGCGCGGGCCGTGCTCTCCGCTTCGCCGAGTCCCTCGCGGGCCCGCTCGAGCGCGGCGTTCCGCTCGGCGCGCTGGCTGGCGATCTGCTGTTGCTGCAGGCTGTCGAACGTCTCGTGCTGCGCGAGGTGACTGCTCAGCGTCCGGTGCAGGGCCGGCACCAGCCCGACGCGGTCGCCGAGCGTGCCGTTCGTCCAGCCGTCGGGGCCGTTCAGGATCTCCCACAGCTCGGTCGGGATCTCCTCCCGCGAGCGGGCGTTCGGGAAGCAGCGGCGGATGACATCGTCGAGCTGGGTGCAGGCCTGGTGGTTCCAGTCGGCCGTCGTCCGGCGTTGCGCATCGTCGGGCAGGCCAACGATGAACTCCGCGGCCTCCGCAGGTGTCCCGCCCCACGCCGTGGTCCGCGTGGTGAGGTCGAGTGCGGTCTGCTCCTCGATCAGGGTGAGCCGGCGACCCGTCAGGTCGTCGAGGATCCGGTCGTGGTCGCGGCGGGTCGCCTCCAGGTTCTTCAGTCGCTCGTCGCGGACGAGCTGCTGCCCGGCTGCGGTCTCGGCCGACTCCTTGGCCGCCTGGAGCCGCGGCGCGAGCGAATCGCGGTCCGACTCGTGCCGGTCGACGGTCTCGCGGAGCGCGAGAATCTGTTCCTGCACCGACTCCGCGTCGGCGAGCGCGCGAGCGGCCGCCGTACGGCGTTCTGCCTGGTCGACCCGGGAGCGCGCCTGCTCGAGCGCGGCGGATGCTTCGGCGCGGGCTTCGACCGCCGCCTCGACGCGGCGGCGCGCAGCCTCGATGCGCGCCGTTCGGCCGGTGATCGGTTCGTCGAACTGTCCGACCGCGACCACACCGGCGACGTCGTCGATGTTGTCCTTGGTCGCGCGCTCGCCGATCGTCGCGAAGAACGCGTCCAGCTCGAACCGTTTGTCCGCCGACTTCGGCCCGCGCTTCGTGGATGCCTTCTTGTTCGCGCCGGGCCGATTCGCCAGCACCAGCAGGAATCCGGCATACCCGGCGTCGGCCAGCGCGGTCGACGCCACGGCCGCGTCACCGGCGTCGATGACAACAGCTTCCCGGTACGGCGCGAGGCGCGGCTCCCACTCGGCGCGGTCAGCGTTCGGCAGCTCGGTGATGTCGGTCAGCGCACCACACTCGATGCCCGCGTTCTCCAGGACCTGCTGTTGCGGCGCGGACACGGTCTGCCCGCTCTCCGCCTCGCGCAGATCCGCTGTCGCGTGTTCGACCGCGATCCGGGCCGCGTGGTCCTGGCCGATGTGCTCCTCGAGGACCACGCGCGCCTCGGCCTGCTCCGCGCCGGCCGCGGCGAGGTCGCGGCCGTCCGCCGAACGACCCGCCTCCAGCAGCCGCCGATGCTCCTGACCGAGCCGCTCCAGCTGCTCACGCACCGAACGCTGCGCCAGGTCCAGCTCGCGGTCGCGGGCGTCCAGCTTGTCCCGCTCCTGGCGGGTGAGCTGGACGTCCCGGAGCATGCCCTCCTCGTTGCCAAAGGCATCGATCTCGGTCTCGATCGCTTCCTTGCGGGCCTGCTGCTCGGCGACCCGCTCGTCCAGAACGGCAAGCTCCTGGACGATCTCGTCGTTCCGCGCGGCGCCGTCGATCAGGTGCCGGGCCGAACGCGCCTGCCAGGACTCCTTCGCGGCGGCGAGGGCCTCACGGGCCGCCGCGCGCTGCAGGATGCCGGCCTCGACGGTCGCCATCTCCTGCTCCCAGCGCTGCAGGTCCGCGGCCGCCTGCTTGGTCGCCTCGCGCTGCGTGTGCTCGGCGGATCGGTGCGCCTGCTCCTGCTCCAGCTCGTGGTCGAGACCGGTGAGGGTAGCGATCGCGTTGAAGATCCGGGCCGGGCCGAGCTCGTTCAGCGGCTCGGCGAGCAGGTTCGCGGTCGGGCTCGAGCGGACCGACGTGGACAGGAACGAGACGCAGCGGACCTGACCGCCGTACAGCACCTGGGAGAGCTTGTTGGCGTGGAAATCGGTGCGGCCGTTCGAGTGCGGGAGGGCGGCCCACAGTGCGTCGGCGCCAGCGGCGCGCTCGGCCTCGGTGGCGCCGTACGGGATGTGCAGGCCCTGTTTCCAGCGCAGATCGAGGTACGACGCCTTGCGGTTGATGCGGATCCAGACGGTCACAGCGGCCGCTTCGATCTCGTCGAGATCGGTCAGGTCGGGGTCGGAGAAGACACCGACGATGTAGCCGCGGTCGACGTTCGACCAGTTGCCTTCCTGGCCGGCGGCCTCCGCGGTGAACAGCAGCTCGGCCGCGCCCGGGGCACCGCTGGTGAGGCGCCACTGGTCGTCGGCATGCAGCAGACTGAGCGCCGCGATCCAGGACGACTTGCCGGCGCCGTTGGAGTCGGTCGGGCCCTGGCCGGCGACCGTGATCAGGCCGCGGCCGATCATCGGGATCGGATGCGTGGACAGCCGCGACAGGTCGACGACCTGAACGCCGAGCAGCACCTTCGACCCGAGGATGTCGAACGGCCCGTCTTCCGCAGCGCTCACGCGTCGTCTCCCGTCGTCGTCACTACTTCTGCTGGACCGCCGTTGCGCGCCCGGATGGCTTCGGCGATCGGGCTGGCCGGAGCGGCCGCGAGGATCAATTGGTCCTGCAACCGGCGGCGCGCGGCCGGTGTGAGGCGTTGCAGCTGCGGACCGGGGATGTACGACGGCCCGCCCGAGTGATCGCCGGACAGCTGGATCAACCCGGCGGCGCGGAGTCGCTGCAGCGCCAGGCGCCGCTCCTCGCCGCTGATCCTGGTGGTCCGCAGCTCGTCGACCGTCGTCGGGCGTGCGGACTGCCAGCTGTCGCCGGTGAGGATGCCCTCGCTGCGCGGGATCGCGACGGAGTGGATCAGGACCAGAACCAGCACCGCGCGATCGACGACCGACAACGGCTGCCACCCCTGCGCGGAGAGGCTCGCCGCGATGTCGTCGTCGTACCCCGCGGTCCAGTGGGTGCCGTCGACGTGGACGAGGGTGCGCCCGATGAGCTTGAGCATGCGCTGCACCTGGCGGCGCAGAGTCACGTCGCGCAGGCCGGCGAGCTGTACTTCGGGGACCGGGTGCGCGGCATACTGCACCGCGCTGAACGCGGCGAGCACCTCGTCACGCGACCGATCGCTGAGGTCTTGGAGCAACGAGTCGAACAACGCATGCTGCTCACTCATCCAGAACCTCCACCTCGCCGGTCGGCGCGTCGCCGGTCCGGGTCTTACCCGTCCGAGTCCCGTCGGGTCGCGCCTCATGCGGCGCCGCCTCGTCCGACGAGTCGGGGAGGGCTTCGGCGGGCTCGGGGTCTGGGTGGTGGGCCGACAGAACTGCGGGTGGTGGCTCGGGGAGGTGGCGACAGAGGTCGCGGAGGGCGGAGAGGTCGGCGGCGGTCCAGGTGACGACCCGGGGGCCGAGTCGGACCTCGGCGTTCTTCTCGTCCCAGCGGATCCAGTGCGTGGCGTGCAGGCGACGCAGGCTGCCGATGATCAGGGTGAGATCGCTCGACTGCTCGGCACGCCCGCGCATCCCGGCGTACACGGACCTGATCTGCGCGAGGGTGCCCGTCGTACCAGGCCAGGCCGGTGCGCTGCGGTCGGTCCAGCAGCAGGCGACGCAGATCGCGAGCAGGCGGGCTGTCTCGTTCGGCTGCTCGACGGCGACCGGGGGAGCGCCGAGCTCCTCAAGTACGCCGTGGCCCGCGCCGGACGGGAGCGTCGGCACCAGCCAGACGGTCGCGCCGTCCGGAGCAGCAGCCCGGGTGAGACCGGCGACGGCCGGGGTATCGGGGTCGACCTCGAGCGGACCGGCGGACTGCACCTTGGCCCACCAGAGCGCGTTGTACAGCCGCCGCTCGACCGCCTCGCTCATCGCGTCACCCGGCGGAACACGCCCTCGGTGGCCCACGGCGTCCCCGCCGTCGGGTCGATTCGCATCCCGTCGGACCAGACCAGCTCGTAGTCCAGTTCATCGTGCAGATGCGCCGCGGTCAGCTCCGCCAGCACGCGGCGCGCGGTGATCCAGTCACCGGCCTGGTCGATGACCTCGACGATGTCCACCGAGGGGCGGCCGGCCAGCACCCGGTCGGCCTCGGCGCGCAGGTCCTCGCGGTCCGTCGCGGCCGCGGACTCGGGCGCCTCCGCGTCGGCGGTCGGGCGTGGTGGCGCCATCCGCGCCGTACCGCTGCGGCGTCCTGTCTCCACTGCCTCGACCATTGTCTGTGCGGAGAAGTCCGGCGCGGCGGCATCGAACAGCAGACCGTCGAGTACGGCGGCCAAGGTCTCCGGCTCGCTGCCTCGGGTGAAGGTCAGCCAGGTCTCGATCGGGAGGAGGCCGAGCGCCCGCGTCGTACCGGCTCGCTCGACGAGGCGGCCGGCGGCGAGCTGGACGGCGTCGGCGTACGCGGCCAAGGCCATGCGGAGCGAGGTGCAGTCGCGGTGTAGCTCGGGCCAGCGGTCGAGGACGAGCCGGTGCACCTTCTCGGCCTGCTCGATGAGGCGTTCGTTGCCCCAGGCGAGCTGGGCGTTCTCCCGGAGCTGGGCTGTCGTGCTGGTCGAGACCAGGATGGCGAGTTCGTTGCCGAGCAGGCGGAAGACCTTGGTCAGGCGGCCGATCGAGGCGCTACCGTCGTCGGCGGTTGCCTGCGGGTCGCTGACGCTGTGCGCCTCGAGGGTGAGCAGCTGGTGCAGCTCGGCCTGACCGCCCTGGACGGACATCCGGCGGAGGAACATCAGCATCACGTACGGCGCGAAGGCGGCGCGGTGACGCAGCTCGTTCGGACGGTCGACCAGTTTGGTGATCGCGCCGTACTGCCGGAGGACGTCGAAGCGGCGGACGATCACGTCGTGCGGGTAGGCGCGGCAGGCGAGGGTGGCTTGCTCCACGGTGAGGCCGTCGCTGCCGGCCTCGGCGAACGCGTCCAGGATCGCCTGGTCGACGTCCAGCAGGTCGGGGTCGACGATCATCGCGCCGGCCTCGCGGGCGAGCACGGCGAACACCTGACGGTAGACGCGCAGCACAGCCGCTTCGGCTTCGGCGTCGAGCAGTGTCGCGTCCATCCGCACTCCCTCCCGTGTGATAGCAACCGCGGCTACCAGAGGAAAGGACTCTAACCACCGCCGCCGACAGACCAAAACTGACGCTCGCCCGGGCTGTGGAAAACGCGCTGGGGTGCTTGGGGTCCGTCGACGGACCAAGACTGACGCTCGCCCGGGCTGTGGAAAACGCGCTGGGGTGCTTGGGGTCCGTCGGCAGACCAGCTCACGCCCACCCGGCTGTGGGAGATCCGGGTGGTGCGCGTGGAAAACCGGGTGACGGAGGTGTTGGGGGTGTTTAGCATCCGGGGTGTGATGAGAATCCTTGGCTGACGCGGTCGGGAAGGCCGCGTCAGTACCACGGCGCCTCGAAGGCGTCGCCCCGCCGGTGCGGGCCCTGTCGCAGGGTCCCCGGCGCGCTTGCTGATTCTCTCCGTTCGGAGCTCTGCACATGACTGTGCATCACGCGCGTTCCATCGGCGCGCAACACCCCCGTGTCCGTGACCTGCTCACCCTGCGGAAGGACGGTTCGCCCGGCCGCATCATGGTCGAGGGAGCCTGGGAGCACAACCGCCTGCTCACCACGGCCACCACCATCGACACGTTCTTCTGGTGCCCCGAGGCGGGCACGACAGACCTCGATCCGATCGTCGAACGGATCGCCGCCCGCGCCACCGAGGTGTACCGCATCTCGGAGAAGCTGCTCGCCCGCCTCTCCCGCAAGACCCGGTCCGACGGCCTGATCTCGATCGCCCGCATCCCCGACTGGCAGCCGCACCTGCTGCGCTTCACCAGCCGGTCCCTGGTCCTGGTCGCCGACGGCGTCGAGTACGCCGGCAACCTCGGCACCCTGATCCGGACCGCGGACGCCGCCAACGCCGACTGCCTCGTCCTGACCAGTCGCCGCGCCCGCCCGACCCATCCGGCCGTGTACTCCGCGAGTCGCGGCACCGTCCTGTCCACTCCGATCGTGGAGTTCGACGACATCCCGGCCGCGGCGGACTGGCTGCGGAGCCACCGTTTCCGCGTCCACCTCGCGGACCCCGCCGCCACCGGCACCTACCGAGTTCCGCAGTACGACGGGCCGACGGCGTTCGTGGTCGGGTCGGAGGGCTCGGGACTGTCGAGGCAGTGGCATGCGGAGGGGTTCGACGCGGTGTCGATCCCGATGCTCGGGCACGCGGACTCGCTGAACGTCGCGCTGTCCGCGGGCATCCTGCTGTTCGAGGCGCGGGCTCGGAAGGAAGGGTGGTGACGCGCCAGGCAGAATGTCCGGGATTGGCGCCGCCGTCGACGAAGAGGAGCAAGTCGTGCCGTTCGAGCCTGGCGAAGTGGTCGCCCCGTCCGATCCGCGCATCGTCCTGGAGGGACAGTGGGGACACCAGCCCGGCGTCGCGGTCACCGTGAACTCCGGGTCGCGGATCTCGTTCTCGTACGCCGGTGAGCGGCTGCAGTTGCTGTTCGACACCGACGGCCTGACTGTCGCGCCTCACCTGTGGATCACGCTCGACGCAGGCGAACCCGAGTTGCACGTCATCGACGAGCCGGTCGTCGAGCTGTCCGCGCCGGACGGCCGGCACCAGGTGACGGTCGCGGTGAAGGACGTCAACGAGCACGCGAACCGGTGGAACCCGCCGTTCGAGTGCGCGGTCGTGTTCGCCGGGCTGGTCCTCGACGCGCGGTCGGTACTGCGGTTGAGCGGCCGGCCGAGCGGCCCGCGGCTCGAGTTCTACGGCGACTCGATCACCCAGGGCGTGCGGTCGCTCAGCACCCACCCCGAGTCCGAGGGCGCGGACGGTACGACGTCGTACGCGTATCTGACCGCGCAGGCGTTCGGCGCGACGTCGTACCAGGTCGGGTTCGGGAGTCAGGGGATCAGCAAGCCGGGGAACGGCGAGGTGCCGGCCGGTGTGGACTCGTTCGGCTGGAACTTCGCGGGCTCACCGGCCGAGCGGGTCGAGCCGTCCGAGGTCGTCGTCATCAACCTCGGCGTGAACGACCCGACGCTGGAGATCGACGAGTACGCCGGCTACGTACGCCGGGTGCGTGCGGCGTACCCCGAGACGACGATCGTGTCGCTCACACCGTTCAACGGGAAGCACGCGGAAACGATCCAGGCGGCGGTGAAGTCCCTCGACGATCCGAACCTCGTCTGCATCGACTCGACCGGCTGGATCACCGAGGACGACTGCACCGACCTCGTGCACCCGACGGTCGCGGGCCACGCGAAGATCGCCGAGCACCTGGTCGCCGAGCTGGAGAAGCACACCACGCTGCGCCGCCGCGGGTAACCCGCTCTTCCTTCTATCTATGACAAAAACGGGCTCCGCGCAACAGACTGTTCTTCGTCCAGCCGGACCGTCACACTGAGTGGCGGAATCCGGCGAAAGGACCAGGAATGGTGACGGCGGAAGACCTCGAAGTGGCGACCGACTGTGTCGTCGACGCGCTCCGGCCCGCGACGGACGCGGACTGGAGTGTCCCGGCCGGCTCGCTCGAGTGGAGCTGCCGGGACACGGCTCAGCACATCGGGCAGGCCCATTTGCATTGGGCTTCGCAGCTCGTGGTGGGGGCGCGGACGCAGTACGTGCGATGGTCCGCGCGGCCGCAGGAGCTGGCTCCACCGGCCGGCGTCCTCGACTTCGTGGAGGCGGCCGGGCGGATCCTCGCCTGCGTGGTTCGCGCCAGTCCGGCGGAGACCCGAGCCTTCCATCCGTATGGGTACGGCGATCCGGAGGGGTTCGCCGGGATGGGGTGTGTCGAGATGCTGCTCCACGGACAAGATCTGGCGACTGGTCTCGCTTGCTCGCTGGAGCCGCCGGCCGGGGTGTGTGAGCGAGTGCTGACGCGGTTGTTCCCGCACGAACCGCGAGTCGCCGACGACGCGTGGCTGGAACTTCGGCGGGTGACCGGGCGCGCCGTGGTCCCGGGTGCTCCCGCGCGAGATTCGTGGAAGTGGCGGTCGACGCCACTGAACGAGCCGTGGGACGGGTCCCCGACGCCGGAGCCGATGCCGTTCGTTCCGCTGACGGAGAGGCAGTCGAATGGCTGAGAAATTCGAGACGGTCGACGAGTACATCGCGTCGTACCCGCCGGAGGTCCGCGAGGTGCTGGAAAAGGTACGGCGGACGATCCACGCGGCCGCGCCCGGGGCGGGGGAGAAGATCAGCTACCAGATCCCGACGATCACCCTCGACGGCAGCGCTCTGATCCACTTCAGCGGCTGGAAGTCGCACATCGCGCTGTACCCGATCCCACCCGCTGACGAGACCCTGACCGCGGCCCTCGCGCCGTACCGCTCGGGCAAAGGCACGCTCAAGTTCCCCCTCGACAAGCCCATCCCGTACGACCTCCTCACCCGCGTGACCCAGGCCTTCGTCACCGCCCGCAAGAATCAGGAGTAGGCGGTTGCGATGGCGCGTGGTGACTGGGGATCGGGCGCATCTCGTCGTACGGCGTCGACCTGACCTCTGCGGCCGCCACATGTGGTGACTGGGGACAGGAAATGGTGTCTGGGGACCTGGTATTGCCTGTGTCCGGACACCATTAGGGTCCCCAGTCCCGAGAGCTGGCGGCTGATTCGGCGGATATGGCGGGTGGCTGGTGCCGGGGCGGTGCGGATGGTGCGGCTAGGTGCGAGCTCACCTGCGGTGTGTGTCGGCGCGTATGACGTCCTGCGGCCGCCGCTGGTGGTGACTGCGGACAGGGAATGGGGTCTGGGGACCTGGTATTGCCTGTGTACAGACACCGTTGGGGGTCCGCAGTCCCGACGGCTGACGGCTGACGCTGACGGATGACGGCCGATTCGGGGGATGTGGCGGGTGGCTGGTGCCGATGGCGGTGCGCGAGGTGCGGGTGGTGCGGGTGGTGCGGCCGCTGCGGGAGCTGAGGGTTTGGCGCGTGCCGGGGAGCTTAGAGGAGGTCTTGGGGGTTTGGGGCGGGTGGGCGGGTGAGGGTCCAGTCGTTGAACTGCTGGTCGAAGCGGTACCAGAGGTTGTCGTGGCCGAGGCGGAGTTGGAGTTTGCCGGTGGTGACTCGGTTGGCTTCGGTCGTGGCGGTCGGGAGGACTTCCAGGGCTTCGGCTAGGGCTTCTGGGGTGACGTCGTGGGGTGGGTCGACGGTCACGGCGAGGCCGCCGGGGCCGGCTTGGCGCCAGGCGGTGGCCCAGGTGGTGAGTTGGCGGGCCGAGATGCCGGCGCGGTGCGCCAGGTCGGCGAGGGTCGGCGTACCGAGGACGTCGGCTGCTCGGCGGGCGAGGTCCTGCTCGAACGTCAGCGTGAGGCCGCCGTCGCCGTCGCCGGAGGCGAGCTCCCAGGCTCGGCGGGCGGCGTCGGTTGCGAGCGCGACGAGATCACGTACGTCGACGCCGGACGAGCGCGGTGGATCCAGGACCTGCACCGCCGCCGGCACGCCAGGCGCGGCGAGAGGCCGCGGCGGGGTCGGCACCGGAACCACACCAGCAACCCGCCGCACAGCGCCGCCCCCTGCCCCCGGCTCACCGCTCGACCCGTTCTCACCATGCGACCCGCCGCTCGACCCGGGCTCGCCGCTCGACCCGGGCTCGCCATTCGGCCCGCCGACTGCCCCAGGCTCGCCGCTCGACCCGCCGACTAACCCGGGCTCGCCGCTTGCTCGAGTGGCCGATTCGGGCTCGCCGCTTGCTCGGCTGGCTGGCCCGGGCTCGCGGCCCGACCCGTTCTCGCCATTCGACCCGCCGACTGACCCGTTCTCGCCATTCGACCCGCCGACTAACCCGGGCTCGCCGCTGGGTGACGCGGGCTCGTCATTTGGTCCGCTGGCTGGCTTCGGCTTGCCGGTGGGGTCGCTGGGTGATGCTGGTTCGCCGGCTGGTGCTGTCGGCGCGATGGGTGGGTCGGCTGACGTGGAGGTGGTAGGTGCTGGGGGTGTGGAGAGGTGGCGGGCGAAGGCGGCTATGGCTGGGATGCCGGGTGGGGCGGGGGTGCGGGGTGGTGACGTTGAGGGTGCGGTCGTGGATGCGGCGCGGCGGGAGCGGAGGCTGGTGAGGAGCTCGTCCTTGGGGCGGCCGCGGAGGAGCAGGAGGGCGAACGGATCGTCGTCCAGCGCATCGGCGATCAGGTAGCAAACGGCCGCGGAATGCTTGCACGGTACGGCGAAATCCGGGCACGTGCAGTGCGTCAGAACCTCACCAGCCCCGGGCAGCAGGTCCAACCCAGCGGCGCGGACGTCGTCCACGACCTCGGGCGGCAGCTCGCCGTCGAGCAACGCCGCGACCCGCCCGATCTGCGCCGACACGATGGCGAGTACGGCGTCCCACTCGGCACTCCCGAACGCCTGGACCCGCACCGTCACCTGGTACGGCGTGACGCGGCTGCCCTGGACGACTGCCTCGACCTCGCCAGGCTTGACCGTCAGCTCCAGCACACTGCCGCGCCGTGCGTACGACCGTCCCCGCGACAGCCGCCCCGGATCCAGCCGGGCCCGTTGCTCGAGCGCCTCCAACCACGCGCGCCCCCACCACGTCGCTCCGAACGACCGCCGGCTGCCCGGTCCCTTGGCCGCGGGCAACCCCGCGTCCTCGCCCGTACGTCGCCAGGTCTGCCAGGGCACCCGGTCCTCGTCAGGCATCGGATTTCCCAACAGCAGAAGGGTTGTACGCACTCGCCGACCCCGACTTGGCCGGACCGGTCGACAGCTCGACCAGCTCGGTCAGCTCCGCGTCGGACAGCTCGCTCAACCACGCCTCGCCGGACCCGACGACCGCGTCGGCGAGGTCGCGCTTCGCGTTGATCACCGTCGAAATGCGGTCCTCGAGTGTGTTCTCGGTGACGAGGCGATGGACCTGCACCGGCCGGTCCTGACCGATCCGGTACGCACGGTCCGTCGCCTGATCCTCGACCGCCGGATTCCACCAGCGGTCGTAATGCACGACGTGCGTCGCCCGCGTCAGCGTCAAACCGACCCCGCCGGCCTTCAGCGACAGCAGGAACACCTGCGCCTCACCGGACTGGAACTGCTCGACGAGTTGCTCGCGCTTCCGCACCCCGATCCCACCGTGCAGGAACAACGACTTGACCTGCCGCGCCGCCAGATGCGCCTCGATCAGGCGGCACATCTCGACGTACTGACTGAAGATCAGCACCGACTCGCCCTCGGCCAGGATCACGTCGAGCAGCTCGTCGAGCGCGGCGAGCTTGCCCGAGCGCCGCTCCAGCGGGCCAGGCTCGTGCAGGAACTGTGCCGGGTGGTTGCAGACCTGCTTCAGCTGCGTGAGCAGACTCAGCACCAGCCCGCGCCGCGCGATGCCCTCGGCCGACTCGATCTTCGCGAGCGTCTCCTTCGCGACTGCCTGGTACAGCGTGGCCTGCTCGGTGGTGAGCGGTACGACGACGTCGCGCTCGGACTTCCGCGGCAGCTCGGGGGCGATGCCCGGATCGCTCTTGCGGCGGCGCAACAGGAACGGTCGCGTGACCCGGGCGAGCCGCGCGGTCGCCTCCTCGTCGTGGAACCGCTCCACGGGTACCGCGACGTCGTGGCGGAAGCGATCGAGGGTCCCGAGCAGACCTGGTGCGGACCAGTCGAGGATCGACCACAGCTCGGAGAGCCGGTTCTCCACCGGGGTGCCGGTCAGCGCGATTCTGGTTGCTGACGGCAACGTCCGGAGTGCGCGGGCGGTGCGCGACAGCGGGTTCTTCGCGTGCTGCGCCTCGTCCGCGACGGCCAGGCCCCACGCCACCTCACTGAGCAGACGGTGGTCCTGACGTACGACGCCGTACGTCGTGAGCACGACCTCGTCCGGGGCCAGGTCGCTGAGGGTGCGGCCGGCACCGTGGTAGCGCCGGGTCGGTACGCCGGGGGCGAATCGCTCGAACTCGCGCTCCCAGGTGCCGAGCAGGGTCGACGGGCAGACGACCAGCGTGGGGCCGCGGCGCTCGAGCTGGAGGTGCAGCGCGATCACCTGGATCGTCTTGCCCAGACCCATGTCGTCGGCGAGGCATCCGCCGAGGCCGAGGTTCGCGAGCTGCGCCATCCAGGCGACGCCGCGGCGCTGGTAGTCGCGGAGGGTCGCGCGGAGGCCGATGGGGTCGGTGAACGGGGCCGGCTCCTCGGCTGCGCGGAGCCGGGTCAGCATCGCGGCGAGCGAACCGTCGGCGTCGAACGGTACGAGCTCGCCGTCGATGTCGATGGTCCCGGTCAGGGCGGCTCCGAGCGCTTCTGCGCCGGTGAGTTCGCGGGTAGTGCCGGCGCGGAGTCTGCGGACGACGTCCTGGTCGACGCGGATCCATCGGCCGCGCATCCGGATCATCGGGCGCTTCGCCTCGGCCAGCGCGGCAACCTCGGCCTCTGTCAGGTCCGCGCCGTCGAGGGTCGGGCGCCAGCGGAACGCGACAAGGTCGTTCAGGCTGAAATCGGGGCCGGTGATCGCGCCGGGGGTCGGTGTGGCGACGGTGCCGCGGACAGCGAGTTCGCCGGCGAAGAGTTCGGTCGGCCAGAGGACCTCGATGCCGGCGCCTTCGAGGGCGGTGCTGCCTTCGGCGAGCTCCTCCAGCGCTTCGTCGTCGATCGGGACCTCTTCAGGGGCCGCGTCGCGCAGCGCGGAACCGAGCGGCGGCCAGACCCGCGCGCCGCGGCGGAGAGCGAGCAGGAGGTCGGTCTCGGCACGTTCCCCGAGCGCGGTGAGGACGGCGGCGGGGGCGTTCCACAGGTCCGCGACATCCACCAACAAACTCGGATCCACGCCACTCCGCAACTGCAACACCGCCCGAAAACTCTCCACATCACCCACTTCGTCATCCTCGTCGGATGAGCCGGGCGGTTCGATGCGGAGGACCAGGCGGGCGCCGGCTTGTTCGGCCAGGGCGGTTTCCTCCAGCCAGGTTGTCGGGCCGGGGAGGGGAGTGGGGTCGAGGGCTGCGAAGGGGGAAGCGCCGGGGCGGGTGGCGACGGCTGCGGCGGGGGTGCGGACCAATGAGTCGGCGAGCGCGTCCCAGAACGCGCGGACGAGCTGCTCAGGGTCGACCAGCCGCACCGGCCGAGTGCCTTCGATCGGGAGTGCATGCCCGTACGCCGGCATTGCGGCGCTCAGGTTGCGCAGCCAGGCGCGGTCGAGTGGATCGAGGGGCGCGACCCGCCAAGCGGCGTACCCTTCCGGACTCCGATCCGGGACCAGGCGCCCACGCCCGATCAACACCAGCCCGGCAAGCCCAGCCGCCCGCCAAGCGTCCCAACTCCCTGCCCCCTCCGCCGCACCGTCGGTCTCATCGGCGGCGGTCAGCCGGGTCAGGACCTCGTCGATGCGCAGCAGGCGGGCGGGGACCGTCGTACGTCGGACGGTGCTGCCGCGCGGGAGGACCAGGTCCACCGTCCCGTCCGCCGTCTCGCCCGCGGCCGGCAGGTCGCCGTACAGCGCCAGCCGCCCCGCGCGGGGCGGGTCGGCGGGGACGAAGACGGCGTCGAGCATGCCCTGCACAGTACGCCGGACCGCCGACAGTCCCGTGCTTGACCTGAACCAACGTTGAGGTTGCAGTCTCGGACCACCGAAGCAACGACGAGAAAGAGTTCAGATATGCGTGCAGCAGTAGTCACCGCGTTCGGCGGCCCCGACGTGATCGAGACCCGTGTCCTGCCGGATCCCGTGCCGGCCGAGGGGCAGGTCCTCGTCGAGGTCCAGACCGCCGACATCATCTTCGTCGAGACCGCCATCCGCCGCGGCCGGCACGGCCAGTTCTTCGACGTCGAGCCGCCGTACGTGCCCGGCAGCACGGTCGGCGGGCGGGTCCGCGCGGTTGGTCCCGGCGTACCGGTGGACTGGATCGGCAAGACGGTCGTCGGCCGCACGATCGGTTTCGGTGGCCATGCCGAGCTGGCCCTGACCTCCACCGACCTGGTCGAGGTGCCGCCCGAGCTCGACGTGCAGACGGCGGTCGCGGTGTACGGCGACGGCTTCACCGCCCTCATGCTCGAGGAGCTCGCGCCACCGATGGCCGGCAAGGACGTACTCGTCACAGCCTCCGCCGGCGGCATGGGTCTCCTGCTGATCCAGCTGGCACATCGGGCCGGAGCACGGGTCATCGCGGCCGCGCGAGGCGAGCAGAAGCTGGAGCTCAGCCGCGCGCAGGGAGCCGACGTACTGATCGACTACGGAAAGCCGGGGTGGGAGAAGCTGGCGCTCGAAGCCACGAACGGCGTCGACATCGTGTTCGAGGGCGCGGGTGGCGAGCTGGGCGCGGCTGCGTTCACGGTGGTGAAGGACGGCGGATGGTTCTCGGCCCACGGTGCGCCGAGCGGCGGCTTCGCCACCTTCGACCCGGCCGAAGCCGAGCGCCGCGGCGTTACGGTGAAAGGCATCATGGACCTCCGCGCCGACACGACGACCACGACGGTCACCGGCGCCGCCGTGATCGCCCGTGCGGTCGCAGGCGATCTCAAACCGGTCGTCGACCAGGTCTACGACCTCGACCACGTCGCCGACGCGCACCGGGCGCTGGAGAACCGCACCCTCCGTGGGAAAGCGCTGATCAGCGTCAGTCGGTGACCGATTGGTCGGACTGCTCCGGCTGCTCCACGTGATCCATGACGGCCGGCGGGTTCGGGCGGGCGGCGACGATCTGATTGCGCCCGGACCGCTTGGCCGTCAGCAGTGCGTCGTCAGCGGCAAGGATGAGCTGATCCATGGTCGACGCGACGTGCGGGTAGATCGCCGTACCGAACGAAGCCGGTACGCCGGTGATCGCGGCAGTCCCGCCGTTCGTCGTACTGACTGCGACCGTGAGGCCCACTAGCCGCTCGCGGATCCGCTCCGCGATCTCGAGCACCTCGCTCTCGGACGCACCCGGCAGCAGCACCGCTAGCTCGTCACCACCGACCCGGGCGACCAGATCGCCCTGCCGGACCTCCGCACGGATGCCCGCACCGACAGCACGCAGCGCCTCGTCACCCGCGGGGTGACCGTAGGTGTCGTTGATCTCCTTGAACTTGTCCAGATCCAGCATCAGCAGACCCACAGTGCTGCGCAGCGTGTCCGCGCGGGCGAGCTCTGCGGGCACTGCGCTCGCCCAGTACGACGAGGTGGCCAGACCGGTCTTCGAATCCGTCCCCGCCGCGCGCTGGTACTGCGGAAGCAGCAGATCGCGGTGCAGCGCCAGCACCGTCACCATGAGCACCGGAACGACCCACGGGTACGACGATTGCACCGCGGCGATCGCCACGCCGAGCCCGAGGCCGGCGCACACGACGAGCTGGTCCGACAGCTCACCGAGCGCTTCTCGCGCGGTGGCCTCGGGAGACGACAGCATGATCGCGCCGATCACCAGCGCGTAGTTCACCAGCCACCAGGTCGCGGCGGCCGCCAGGACGACCAGCAACGACCAGAAGCCGGTCGGCACCCGTGGCTCGGTCAGCAGACCACCTGCGCGCAGTACGGCGGCAGCGGCGGCGCTGGCCAGGATGTAGGTCGCGGTGGAGAAGACCTTGCGGTGTGCGACGGTCCGGCCGTACACGCGGAACCACGAGTAGGCGTAGGCCAGCACGACCAACGGAATGACCAGCGACAGCGGGAGCAGCAGCAGGGCCGCGAAGATCCACAGGCACTTCAGATTCGTGTGCGGCGAAGTATTCGCCGCCATCTCGCGTCGGCGCTCGATTCCGCGGGCACACTCCAGATGCAGGGTCGAGGCGACGGCGAGCACCACGAACGCCACCCACTCCGAGTGCCGGACGCCGGAATTCGGCCCGCTGAGCGTGCTCCGCACCGCGAGTGTGGTAATCGTCACCGCAATCACGTCAATCGCCAGCACATAAGCCAGCGCGGACCTCGGTAACGACCAGAGCTTCCATTGCCGGGGTGGCCCCCAACTGCTCCGACCGATCAGAATCATTTGAGCCTCACACACAGTCGATCTGAGCGGTTATGCGTTCATAGTAACGACCTGTTCACGTCAGGTCACCCCGATGGTCGGGGTATTCCACCAGTTGGTCACTAGAAGGGTCGAGAAATCATGCAGAAGGCAGCGCGCGTCAACAGCACCGGCAACGACTGGTTCACCGGCGGCAACGACTGGTTCCGCGGCGGGAACGACTGGTTCACCGGGGGTAACGACTGGTTCACCGGCGGTGGCAACGACTGGTTCACCGGAGGTAACGACTGGTTCGCGCCGAAGACCGCCGCACAGGGCAACGATTGGTGACGGAAGGTAAATCTTTACCTGTGTCTTACATTCCGGAGAACTCGGTCACGAGTTAAACCCGGGAGCCGGAGAATTTGCCGTACCGGGATTTCCGGAATCGCCGCCGATTCGGCGGGCGCGCGCCCAGGCGGCGCCCGCCAGGGCCGCCAGTATTGCACCGGCGGCACCGGTCACAGCGAGTGCGTCCGCGGCGCCCAACGGCTCCGCGAGCACGCCGGCGAGCAGAATGCCGAGGCCCTGGCTGCCTTTCAGCGCTGTACCGGCCACGCCGAATGCCTTGCCCCGTTGGTGATCGGGCACTGCCTGGATGAAGGCAGCGCTCGTCGGCAGGTGGTACGCCGACGCGGCTCCGGACAGTGCCCAGAGACAGACAGTGACGGCCAGCCCCGGCTGGAGCACGGAGAACACCAGTGGGAGACAGGCTGCGACCGCTAGCGGTCCGATCAGCCGCAGCCGTCGCTCCGGCGTCCACAGCGTGATCAGCCACATCCCGAGCACACAACCGGCCGGACTGGCAGCCAGCAGGATGCCCGCAGCTGTCGTGCCGTGGCCGATCTGGTGTGCATACGGGACGGCCAGGCCCTCCACGGTCACGTAGAACCCGGCGATCGTGGCCAGGAAGACGAGCGCGCGGAGTTGCGGCGTACGGGCGACGAGTGTGATGCCGGACTTCAAGTCGGTCAGGTAGCCGCTGGATGGCGCATCTGTGCCACTTGTCGGAACAGGCCGTTTTCGGACGCCGAAAGCGATCAGCGCGGCCGACAGGAGGAAGGTCGCCGCGTCGAGCAGCAGGCCGCCGGAGGTACCGACGGCGACCACCACGGCGCCGCCGAAACCGAAGCCGAGCACCTGGCTGAACTGCACGACCATGTCGTTCGCGGCCTTGCCGAGGACGTAGTGATCACCCGGCAGTACGGCGGGCAGCGTCGCTCCACGTGCCGCGTTGAACGGTGAGCCGAACGCCTGCAACGCGAGCAGCAGCAGGATCACCGCAATCAGCGGCAACGCCTGGATCGCCATGGCTGCAACGAGAATCGCCCGCGCCAGGTCGGTGACGATCATGACGCCCCGGCGGGGGAACCGGTCGGCGATCCCGGCCAGCAACGGCCCGAACAGCAGATCCGGTACGTACGTCAGCGCGTAGGTGATCGCGGTCAGTCCGGCGGACGCGGTCCGGTCGAAGACCAGCACCGACAGGGCCACGCGGGCGACTTGGTCGCCGGCCACCGACAGCACTCCGGCCAGGAACAGCGCGCGGAACTCACCGTGCCCGAAGACGTCGCGCCACCGCGCCCGTTCGCTCACCCCAACCGACATACCAACGACCGTAACCACATTCTGTGGCCCGACACCTCCCGGCTGTGACGAAGAGGGTGTCGAAGGGTGGTTCAAGGGTTTGCCTGCGGCGCATCTGTGCCAGTTCGAGCCGGATCGGGGGACCCGGTGGCGCGCTCTTTGGATGAACGCTCTACTCTGGAGATCTCCGGTAGCGGGGTCTGGGCGGGGCGGCCCCGACCCTGCTACCGGAGCTCTTCTTTGTCGGGCCGATCCGGCCCGTTCCCGCCGGAACTGTCGGTGGCTCCCAGTAGCGTTCTCAGTGCCAGGGGCGGCTCCTGGACGTGCTTCCTTCTCCTTCACCAGGCCAAGTAGCGCGTCCGCTCTCCGCCCCTGGCGCCTTCGTCGATGACGCGAGCGCCCAAGGGGGAGACGCCATGCCGGACCTGTCAGCGGACCCGCGGGCCGCGATTCTGCTGCGCCGCCGCCGGCTCGTCGACGCCCCGGCGCTGACTCCACCGGTCCGGCGTTCCGCCTGGCAGTGGCTGCGCCGCCCACTCACCATCCAGGCCGGTCTGTCCGCTCTCCAGGCCGACCTCATCCAGCGCGGCTTCCTGCTCTCCGTCGGCCTCTACCGGTACTGCGCTGCGCTGGCGGCTCCCGCACTCGCCGGGTTCGGCACGACGCTGCTCGGCCTGCTGGATTCGGAGTCCGGTCACGGCGCCGAACACACCCCGCTGTTCCGCGGTTTCCCGGAGAGCGTCCCGGGTAACACCGAGACCTTCTACGTGAACCGCGTCTTCGCCCGCCTGCTGCAGGAGCCCGAGCAGCCCTGTGTGCTCTGCGGCGACACCACCTCTGTGCACGCGGTCTCGCCGTGCGCGCATCTGGTCTGCCGCACCTGCTGGGACGGCAGCGACCTCAGCGCCTGCCCGCTGTGCCTGCGGCGGATCGACCCGGACGACCCGTTCCTCAAGCCGCCCGCGGCCGAGGAGCAGCCGGCCCATGTCCGCTCGGAGCGGCTGCGTCTGCTCTCGCTCGCGACAGCCGACTCGCTGCGCCAGACCATCGACGGGCTGCTGGCTCGGCGCGCGCCGTTGTCCGCTGCGGATCGTGCGGATCTGCAGGTGTTGCTGCACGGTTCGACCCCGGCCTGGCTGCCGGACGAAATCCCCGTCCGGGAGACCAGGGCGCTGGTGCTCGCGCATTTCCTCGCCGACGATCCGGGCCTGATCGAGCGCGCCACGACCGCGACCGACGTACTGCGGGTGGTCTACGCGCTGATGGATGCCGATCCCGGTCTGCGGACGCCGCCGGCCCGGCGCGCGTCGTTGCCTCGGGCAACACGGCGGCTGGTGCTGGGTCGGCTGGACCGGTTCCCGGTCGAGACCTTGGTCGAGGACATGCTGCGCCACGAGCGCGCCTGGAAGCGGATCGGGGAGAACCTGCACCCGTTCGAGTTCGCGACCCGGTTCCCGGTCGCCGCGCTGGCGTTCGCGATCCTGCGCCGTACCGATCTGGACCTGGCGACCGCGGCGGGGCGGGCGGTCGCCGGCGAGGCGTCGCGGCATCCGCTGGTCCGGGTCGAGAGCGGGCGGCTGGTGATGAGCACCTACGCCGCGCGGGTCGAAGGGGCCTTCGCGTCCGGGCGGCCTGAGCAGGCGCTCGACCTGCTGGGTCAGCGTCCGGGCGAGTTGGTGCGCCGCTTGGTGCACCTTGCGCGGGCCCTGCCGCCCGAGCAGCATGCCGCGCTCGTCGATGCCCTGACGACAGTGGTCTCGGACGTGTCGCCCGCGGTCGTGACGGCGGCGCTGGGTCAGTTGCGGACTCCGCCGGGCGATCTGCGGTTGTTCTTTCCGCGCGGCGGCACCACCCGGATCTGGACGTCCGTCGACGATCGTGAGCCGTTGCCGGCCGAGCTCAGCACCGAGCTCGCCGGTGCGCTCACCAACGAAATGTTGCGGCGGGCAACGGATCTGCCACGGTGCCGGCGCGCGTTCCTGGACGAGGAGCTGTCCCGGCTGGCCGCGCCCGGTTCGGAGCGGACCTCCTCGGCGAGCATGCTGCGGATGACACGGGGGAGTGCGGTGCCGATCCCGCAGGACGAGTTGCTGCGGTTGTTCCTGCACTGGGTCGAGCCGCGCGGCCGCCGGGTCGATCTCGATCTCTCGGTCGCGGTGTTCGACGAGGAGTGGGGGTTCGCGGGTCTCTGCGACTACACCCGGCTGCGCTTCGACGAGGACGCGCTGGTGCATTCCGGCGACCTGACGTCGGCGCCCGGGCCGGCCGGGTCGACGGAGTTCGTGGACATCGATCTGCGCGCGGTGCGCCGGGTCGGCGGTCGCTATCTGCTCCCGGTGGTGTTCAGCTACAACGACGTACCGTTCGAGGAGTTGGAGCGCGGGATCGTTGGGGTGATGCGGCAACCACATGGACTGTTCGACCCGGCCGCGGTGACGGACCGGTTCGACCTGTCCGGCCCGGCGAAGATCCTGATGCCGTTCGGCGTCGACCTGCAGACCAAGGAGCTCCGCTGGTACGACGTGAATCTCGGCGCGGCCGGCTATGGCCACAACATCGCGCGGTACGGCGGTCAGCTCGGGCTGATGGCCGCAACGCTCGAAGAGGTCCACGGCGCGGGCGACCGGGTGAGCCTGTGGGAGTTGTGCTGCTGGCACGCCGCGGCGCGCACCAACGAGATCGCGGTCCGGTGCGCCGACGGCTCCGTGGTCGGCTACCTGCGCGACCCCGCCGAGGACCTGGCGACCTTCGCGCGCCGGGTGATCGCCCGTCGCGAGCCCGACCGGCGCTGGGACGAGGACGCCGCACACCGGTCCGACTTCGTCGCGGTGCTCGCCGGTGACATCGCCCCACGACCGGGGGCGGAAGTGTACGCGCTGCATCCGCGCCTGCTGGACGGCGCGAGTCTCAGGTTGCTCGACGCGCCGCAACTGCTGGCCGTGCTGGCGCCGGACAGCCGCGCCCACGCCGGCGTCGGCGCGGCCTGAGCGGTCCTTGCACCTGCGGTCGGGCGAGTCTGGGGAGAACCTGAGAGGACTTTGACAATTCCGTGACGGACGCGCGGGGCGTCCTTTGGCGTGGTCCGGCGCAGGAGTACAACGGAAGTGACTGCGAAGGGAGCCACGCATGACGTACGACGTGGTGGTGCTCATCGAGCGGGAGATGAGCGAGGGCGACGCGCGCCGCGTTGCCGCCCTGCACGCAAGGCTCGAAGAATCCGTGGAGTACCACCTGTTGGTCTCCAGCCATCCGGAGCGTGGGTTCGGCGGCCCGATGGCGCTGCTCGGCTCGTCGTTCGCGGACGTCGCCGGTCTCACCGGCTCGGCGTCCGTGGTCGGCTCGGCCACCGGCCCGTCGGCGCGGGTCAGCCCGCCGGCGCCCAGCCGAACACCGACCGCGACCCTCGCGGACCCGGATGTCGATCTCGCCTCGGTGATCGAGCACAGTTCCCGCCAGCTCCGGATGGCGAGTGGCCGTCCGGTCAATGTCTCCATCACTCACGGCGAGGTGCTGCTCGCCCTGATGCAGATGGTGAAGACCACCGGCAGTCAGGACGTCGTGGTGGTGGCCTGGCCCGAGACCGCCGCGCGTTTCCTGTGCTCGGACTGGATCGTCAAGGCCCGCAAGCTGCTGAAGGTGCCGAGGGTCCGCATCCTCGAGCACGACACCTGAGGCCGGTGCCGAACGGCGGGAGGTAGTGCGACGCCGGAGTGGGCGGACTCCTGGCAGACCGGCGCTACCTCCTGTCGTTCTCCCCTGTCGTTGTCCCCAGGGGTACCGATCAGCCGGGCGGCTGCCGCGGCAACCGCACCTGCAGCGTCGTCTCACCGGGCCGTGAGGTGATGCCGATCGTGCCGCCGTGGTGTTCGGCCACGATCCGCTGCGCGATGTCGAGCCCGAGACCGGTGCCCTTGCCGACGTCCTTGGTCGTGTAGAACGGCTCGAACGCGCGCGCCGCGACCTCGGGCGGCATCCCCGCGCCGGTGTCGGTGATCTCGACGACGATCCGGTCGTCCTCGGTCCGGGTGGCGATCCGCAACGTGCCGGCGCCGTTCATCGCGTCGACGGCGTTGTCGATCAGGTTCGTCCACACCTGGTTGAGCTCCCCGGCGTACGCGTCGATCCGGGGTACGTCGGCGCCGTACCAGCGGACCACCTCGACGCCGTCGCGGAGTTTGTGCCCGAGCATCACCAGCGTGCTCTCGATGCCTTCGGTCACGTCGATGGTCTGGATCGAGCCGCGATCCATCTGCGAGTACGACCGGACCGCGGCGACCAGTTCGGTGATCCGCCGCGTCGACTCCTTGACCTCTCCGAGCAGGGTCGCCACGGACAGCGTGCTGGCCACCCACGCCAGACCCGGCTCCAACGCGTCTCCGAGTACGTCGGTGGCGCGCTCACACCATTGGGTGGTCGCACCGGCCGCGGCGAGCGGTGGCGCGATGAACCACGACTGCCCGACGCCACGGTCGTCCAGCCAGTCGGAGATCAGGTTCTCCTGGTCGGCGAGATCGACCGGGTCCGGTGCCGCCGTACCGGAGCCGAGCTCGAGGCGCAGCTCGTCGAGCGCGCTGAACTGCGCGGCGGTCACGTCGCCTTCCGCGAGCCGGCGCAACGCCGACAGCAGCGCGACGCAGGCGGTGTCGAGCGCACTGACCGAGCGCGCGGCGGCCGCGGCCGGGTTGTTGATCTCGTGCGCGAGCCCGGCCGCCAGGGTGCCGAGCGTGATCAGCGACTCGCGTTGCCGGGCCGTCGACTCGATCGCGCGGGCGGTCCCGTACACGCCCTTGATCAGGTGCCCGGCGAGCGGGAACCAGGCGTCGATCCGCTCCCGCAGGAGGTCGGCCGGAACCCGCAGGACCCGGCCCTCCGCGACCCCGCGGCCGCTGGCCAGGTAGACACCGTGCTCGTCCCAGGCGCGGAACCCGCCGGCCCAGCGGCCGGGGAGGTCCATCTTGCCCAGCACGGTGTCCTCGCGGCCGATCTTGCGGTGCAGCGCGATCGCGCCGTCGACGAGTACCCACCAGAAGTCGGCCGGCTCACCCTCGTGGAAGAGCTCCGTGCCGAGCTCGATCGGTACGGCGGTACTCCCGGCGACCAGCTCCTCGAGCTGCGCGTCGGTCACGCCCGCGAACAGCGGGATGTCGCGCAGGTCCGCGGCGCGCATCAGACGGTCGCAAGGTAGCGGTGGACGAGATAGATCGACATGGCGCCTTCGCCGACCGCGGAGGCGACCCGCTTCATCGAGTCGAGCCGGACGTCACCGGCCGCGAACACCCCCGGCACGCTGGTCTCCAACGCGTACGGCGTCCGCGCCAGCGGCCACCGCCCGAGCGTGACCAGGTCCGGCCCGGTGACGACGAACCCCTTGGCGTCGCGGGCGACCGCTTCGCCGAGCCAGTCGGTGTGCGGGATCGCGCCGACGAAGATGAACAGCCAGCTCGCCGGCACCTCCTCGACCCGGCCGGTGGTGCGATCGGTCAGCGTCAGCCCTTCGAGATGGTCGTCGCCGCGGCAGCCGGTCACCTCGGTCCGGCAGCGCACCTCGATCGTGGTCGCCTTGCTGATCTTGTCGACCAGGTACCGCGACATCGAGCTCTCCAGCGACGTGCCGCGCACCAGCAGGACGACCCGCTTGGCGTAGCGGGCGAGGTTGAGAGCCGCCTGGCCGGCCGAGTTCGCCGCGCCGACGATGTACACCTCGTCGCCCTGGACCTGGCTCGCTTCGCTGGCGGTCGCGCCGTAGTACACGCCGCGGCCGGTCAGGTCGCCGAGGCCGTCGACGTCCAGGCTGCGGTACGAGACGCCGGTCGCGACGATCAGCGCGCGGGCCTCGATCTCGCCGGCGCCTTCGAGCAGTACGGCGTGTACCGGACCGCGCGCCTCGACACCGACGACCGACCGGGCGAGCACCATCTCGGCGCCGAACCTGGACGCCTGGGCGACCGCGCGCTGGGCGAGATCCGACCCGGTGAGTCCGCGCGGGAAGCCGAGGTAGTTCTCGATCGCGGCACTCAGACCGGCCTGGCCGCCGGGCGCCTCGCGCTCGACGATCACGGTGCTCAGGCCCTCGGACGCGGCGTATACGCCGGCGGCGAGTCCGGCGGGGCCGCCGCCGACGATGCAGACGTCGTACAGCGGTTGCTCGGCCCGGGTACGCAGGCCGAGCGCGGACGCGAGGTCGAGGACGGCGGGGGAGCGCAGTGTCTCACCCTCCGGGGTGAGGATCAGTGGCAGGTCGGTATCCGTGGCGCCGGCAAGGTCCTTGAGGCGCGTGCCCTCGGCGTCGCGATCGACGTCGTACCAGCGGTACGGGACGTGGTTGCGCGCGAGGAAGGTCTTGATGTCGTGCGCGCGGTCGGACCAGCGGTTGCCGATCACGCGGACGTCGGAGGTGTGCTCGGGGTTGGCGTGCTGCCAGTCGCCGAGCAGGTCGTCGACGACCGGGAACAGCTGGTCCTCGGGCGGGTCCCAGGGTTTCAGCAGGTAGTAGTCGAGGCCGATGTCGTTGATCGCCCGGATCGCCACCTCGGTGTCGGCGTACGCCGTCAGCAGCAGGTACTTCGCGGTCGGGGCGTGCTCGCGGGCGCGTTCGAGCAGCTCGATACCGGTCATCGCGGGCATTCGCTGGTCGGTGGCGATCAGCGCGATCGGCTGGCCGCGCAGGGCGAGTTTGGTGAGCGCGGCGAGCGCTTGGTCGCCCGAGGTCGCGCGCACCACCAGGTAGTCGTCGCCGTACCTGCGACGCAGGTCCCGGGAGATGGCCGCGGAGACCATCGGATCGTCGTCGACGGTGAGAATCGCAGGTTTGCTCACGCAGTGCCCCCCACGGCAGTGAACCCCGAATCCCGTCAGGATGCCACGGTCTTCGTCAGTCCTCTACGAGCGCCCGCAAGGTTTCCTGCTCGGAGTCGGGCACGTACCCGGCGTAGTAGTCGAACATGTTCTGCCGGGCCAGCCGGGCCGCGGCGTGACCGTCGCCGGCCCGGATCGCGTCGACGACCTCGGCGTGGTGGTGCAGCGACTCCAGCATCAGCGCGCGGCTGTTCGGCGCGTGCGCGATCTTGTCGGAGATCAGGCCGAGAACGACGCCGCGCACCACCTCGTTGCAGGTCTCGATCAGTGAGTTCCGGCTGATCCGCGCGATCAGCTCGTGGAACGCGAGGTCGGCCTGGCTGAACGCGTCGAAGTCGACGTCGATCGCGTCCCGCATCGCGACCAGTGTCGCCTCGAGCTCGTCCAGTTGCTCGGGGGTCCGCAGCCGGGAGGCGACCTGGATGGCGGCGCCGTCCATGATCATCCGGAAGCCGATCAGCTCGCTCAGGGTCAGCTCGTCGACCCGGGCGAGCCGGACCATCTGCTTGCGCAGCCCGGTCTGGGAGAACGGCAGCACCTCTGGACCGTTCGGATCGCCGGGCCGGGAGCGGACCACGCCGTTGCTCTCCAGCACCCGCAGCGCCTCGCGGACGGTCGACCGGCTGACCGCGAACTGCGCGACCAGTTCCCGCTCGCTCGGCAGCCGCTGACCGGGGGTCAGGGTGCCGCGGGCGAGCGCGTCCTCCACCTGCTCGACGATCCGCTGGTAAGCGCGTACGGGCTGCACCGGTTCGAACCGCGGACCCGGCGCCGCGCCCGGCGAGCTGCGCTGAGAATCGCCCTGCGAACTCGCCGCTGCCGCGCCCTGCGAGCTGCCCTGCGGAGTGTCTGGCATCCGATGCGCCCCCATTCGCCTTGACAGAGCGGTGTGGTGCGACAAACCTAGTGGCCCACTGATACCTAGTCCACTGGTCTGACCAGTCACAGCTGGACGGCGAAGTCTGCCGTACCGGCGTGGCCGGTGCCGGTCCGGCGGGGGTGGCTCGTCAGAATGCGGCGACAGTCCGAGGCACTGGAGGAGTTCGCGTGAAGTTTCCCACCCGTGCGGCCGCATTCGCCGCGGCGGCGCTGCTGGCCGTCACCGCCTGTTCGGCCGGATCCGGTACGTCGTCCGGCAGCTCCCCGGGTGGTGACCAGAACCTGTCGATCGGCCTGGTCGCGGAACCGGCCAGCCTGGACTTCACCACCACCGACGGTGCCGCGATCCCGCAGGTGCTGCTCGGCAACATCTACGAGACGCTGGTCAAGCAGGACGACTCCGGCAAGATCGTGCCGTCCCTGGCGAAGTCGTGGACGGTGTCGCCGGACCGCAAGACCTACACGTTCGACCTGGTCGACAACGCGAAGTTCACCGACGACAAGCAGTTCACCGCGAACGACGCCGTGTTCAGCATCAACCGGGTGAAGACCGCATGGACGACGTCGCTGAAGTCGGCGATGGATGTCGTCGCGCAGGCGAAGGCTTTGTCCCCGACCCAGCTGCAGGTGACGCTCGCCAAGCCGAGCAACGACTGGCTGTTCCGGATGACGACCCGGATCGGCGCGATGTTCTCGGAGAGCGGCGTCAGCGCGCTCGCGACCGCCCCGATCGGCACCGGGCCGTACAAGTTCTCGAAGTGGAACCGCGGCGACTCGATCGTCCTGGTTCGCAACGACGCCTACTGGGGCAGCAAGCCGTTCTTCCAGCAGATCACGCTGAAGTACTTCAAGGACGCGACCGCGCTGAACAACGCGCTGCTCACCAGCACGATCAACGTGATCGGCACCGTGCAGGCTCCGGAGGCCCTGAGCCAGTTCACCAGCAACACGAAGTACCAGGTGATCGAAGGGACGACGAACGGCGAGGTACTGCTGTCGTTCAACAACGCGGCCCCGGTGTTCAAGGACCTCCGGACGCGGCAGGCGATCCGGATGGCGATCGACCACAAGGCACTGCTGGACACCTGTTGGGCCGGCCGCGGCAAGCTGATAGGCAGCATGGTCCCGCCGACCGACCCGTGGTACGAGGACCTCACCGGAATCGCGCCGTACGACCTGGCCAAGGCGAAGTCGTTGCTGCAAGCGTCGGGCGCGGCCGGGAAGACGCTCCGGCTCCGGCTGCCGACGTTGCCCTACGCGACATCCTGCGGCCAGGTGGTGAAGAGCCAGCTGGAGCAGGCCGGGCTGAAGGTGACGATCGACCAACTCGAGTTCCCGGCGGCGTGGCTGACCACGGTCTTCAAGAACGCCGACTACGACATGTCGATCATCGCGCACGTCGAACCGCGTGACCTTGGTGCGGTCTTCAACGCGAAGTACTACACCCGGTACGACGACCCGACGCTGCAGGGCTACCTCGCCGCGGCGGACAGCGGCGACGAGGCCGCGCAGGTCGACAACATGAAGAAGGCGGCCCGGCGGCTGTCCGAGCAGGCCGCGGGTGACTGGCTGTTCCTGCTGCCGAACCTGGTGGTCGCGGACAAGGACATCAAGGGCCTGCCGACCAACGCGATCACCGAGAACTTCGATCTCTCCAAGCTCGCGCGATGATTCTCCGCCTGATCGAGCGCGCGGGAGTGTTCTTGGTCAGTCTCGTGGTGAGCTCGGTGCTGGTCTTCGCGTTCATGGCGGTGCTGCCCGGGGACCCGGCCCGGGTCGCGCTCGGCGTGAACGCCTCCGACGCGGCGGTGGCCGAACTGCGGCGGCAGTTCGGCCTCGACCGGCCGCTACCCACGCAGTACTTCGACTGGCTCGGCGGACTGCTGCACGGTGACCTCGGAACGTCGTACGTCTCGAAGGTGGCGATCGGTCCGCAGGTGTTCGACCGCCTGCAGGTGACGCTGTGGCTCGTCGTCGCAGGCATGATCGTCGCGCTGCTGGTCGCGGTGCCGGCGGGGACCGTGATGGCGGCGCGGCACCGCAAGGTCTCCGGGCTCGCACTGTCCGCGGTCTCCCAGCTCGGCGTCGCCGTACCGGCGTTCCTGGCCGGGATCCTGTTGATCGTGGTGTTCGCGGTGAAGCTCGGGTGGCTGCCGGCCAACGGGTGGACGCCGCCGGCGCAGGATCCGGCGATGTTCCTGAAGCAACTGATCCTGCCCGCGCTCTCCCTCGGGCTCGTCCAGGGCGCGGTCCTGACCCGCTACGTCCGCAGTGCGGTGCTCGACGTACTGCGTGAGGACTACCTGCGAACCGCCCGCGCGAAAGGCCTCCGCCCGTTCCAGGCCCTATGGAGACACGGCCTCCGGAACGCCGCCGTACCCGTCGTGACGGTCCTCGGGCTGCAGTTGGCGACCCTGCTGATCGGCGCGGTCGTCGTCGAGCGGGTGTTCGTGATCCCGGGCCTCGGGAGCCTCCTGCTCGACGGCGTCTCGAACCGTGACCTGCTGCTCGTCCAGGACGTGGTGATGGTTCTCGTGATCGCCGTACTGCTGGTCAACTTCCTCGTCGACCTGTTGTACGTCGCCCTCGATCCGCGACTGAGGACGGCAGGATGAAGCGGCTCAATCCGAGTCTGGTCGTCGGCGGCGTGATCGTCGGCGTGATCGTGCTGATGGCGTTGCTGTCCTTCGTCTGGACGCCATACGACGCGACGCTCGTGACTCCCGCCTCGCGGTTGCTGAAGCCCTCGTGGTCGCACTGGTTCGGGACCGACAAGTTCGGGCGGGACGTGCTCAGCCAGATCATGGTCGGGTCGCGGACCACGCTGTTCGTCGGGGTCGTCGCGGTCGGCGTCGCCGCCGTGATCGGCGTACCGCTGGGGATCCTGGCGGCGATGGTCCGGCGGTGGCCGAGCGAGTTCATCATGCGTGCCAACGACCTGTTGCTGGCGTTCCCGGCGCTGCTGCTGGCGATCATGTTCGGTGCCGTGTTCGGGGCCGGCACACTGACCGCGATGGTTGCCATCGGCATCGCTTCGGTGCCGAGCTTCGCGCGGGTGATCCGCAGTGGCGCGTTGCAGGTGATGCGGACCGAGTACGTGCTCGCGGCGCGGGCCGCGGGGCGGCAGCCGTGGCCGATCGCCGTACGGCATGTGCTGCCGAACGTGACGAGTCTGATCACCGTGCAGGCGTCGGTGTCGTTCGCGATCGCGGTGCTGGCCGAGGCGGCGTTGTCGTTCCTCGGGTACGGGACGCCGCCGCCGACGCCGTCGTGGGGGCGGATGCTGCAGGAGAGCCAGGAGTTCTTGTTCAGCGCGCCGCGGCTGGCGATCTTCCCGGGTCTCGCGATCGCGATCGCGGTCCTTGGGTTCAACCTGCTGGGTGACGGTCTGCGCGACCGGTTCGATCCGAAGCTGGAGGACCGCAGATGACCGACGTACTGACGGTGCGCGGGTTGTCGGTGTCCGTGCGGGACACCGCACTGGTGTCCGATGTCGACCTGACGGTCGGCGCGGGGGAGCGGGTCGGCCTGATCGGCGAGTCGGGGTCGGGCAAGTCGCTGACCGCGCTGAGCATTCTCGGACTGCTGCCGGAAGATGTCCGCGCCGACGGCTCGGTGCGGGTCGAGGGCGTCGACCACGAGTTGGTCGACGCCGACGAACGGCGGATGTCCCGGGTCCGCGGCCGGGAGATCGCGATGGTGTTCCAGGAGCCGATGACCGCGCTGAACCCGACCATGCGGGTCGGTGACCAGGTCGCCGAGTCGATGCTGATCCACAAGACGAAGACCAAGCCCGCGGCACGCACGGCCGCCGCCGAGCTCCTCGAACGCGTCCAACTGCCGCCCGAGACAGCCAGGGCGTACCCGCACCAGCTGTCCGGTGGCCAGCGCCAGCGCGTCGTACTGGCCCTTGCCCTGGCCAACGATCCGGCGCTGCTGATCTGCGACGAGCCGACCACCGCGCTCGACGTCACCGTCCAGGCCCTCGTCCTCGACCTGATCGTCCGTGGGGTCGTCGACCGGTCGTCCGCACTCCTCTTCATCACCCACGACCTCGCCGTCGTCGCCACCGTCTGCGAGCGAGTCCTGGTGATGTACGGCGGCCGCGTCGTCGAGTCGGGTCCTGTCGCTGAGGTGTTCACGCGTCCCCGCCATCGCTACACCCAGGGTTTGCTGGCGGCCTCCGACCTGGAGACCACGTCGCGCCGGCTGACCACGATCCCCGGCAACGTCCCACCGGCTGGGCGGTTCCCGAGCGGCTGTGTCTTCCGCACCCGCTGCGCGCACGCGACCGCCCTCTGCGAGGAGATGCCGCAGTGGACCGGCTCGGGGACCGACGGCTTCGCCTGCAATCACCCCGCCGGGAGCGCCGATGCCTGACCCGACCGCGATGGACGAGGCCCCGACCGCCATCCAGGTGGTCGACCTCGTCCGCGACTACCCGCGTCCCCGCACCTCGGTACTGCGGCCGGCGCCGGTCGTGCACGCGCTCCGCGGCGTGAGCCTGGAGGTCAAGCAGGGCGAGCGCTTCGGCATCGTCGGTGAGTCCGGCTGCGGCAAGTCGACGCTGCTGCGCATCATCGCCGCCCTCGACCGCGCGACCTCGGGTCACGTGATCGTCGAGGACACCGACATCACCCGCCTCCCGGAGCGTCGGCTGCGGTTCCTCCGGGAGAATCTCCAGCTCGTCTTCCAGGACCCGATGAGCTCGCTCGACCCCCGAATGCGGGTCCGCGACATCATCGCCGAGCCGCTCGTCGTCCAGGGCCACCCGGCGTCCGGCGAGCGCGTCCGCGAACTGCTGGAAGCCGTCGGCCTGTCCGCGGACGCCGGCGACCGGTACCCGCACCAGTTCTCCGGTGGCCAGCGCCAGCGGATCTCGATCGCCCGCGCCCTCGCGCCACGCCCCCGGATCCTGATCGCGGACGAGCCGGTCAGCGCGCTCGACGTCTCGGTCCGTGCCCAGGTGCTGAACCTGATCTCGGACCTGGTCGACGAGCTCGACCTGACGCTGGTGTTCGTCTCGCACGACCTGTCCGTGGTCAAGCACGTCTGCGACCGGGTGGCGGTGATGAACGCCGGCCAGATCGTCGAGACCGGCTACACCGGCGACGTGTACGCCGCTCCGCAGCACCCGTACACGCAGCGCCTGGTCTCGGCGATCCCGACGCTCCAGCGCGCGCTCTCCGGGGCGACGACCTCCGACCTGCTCGCGAAGGGAGATCCAGCATGAAGTTCCCCAGCGGCCTGCCGATCGGCGAGTCCTGGATCGCGGCGCCGGCCACGACCCCGGTGATCTTCCCGTACGACGGTTCCGCGGTCGCCGACGCGCCGGTCGGTGACGTCGAGCTCGCGCGGGCGGCGCTCGATCACGCAGTCGGGGTCCGCGAGGCGGTTGGTCGACTTCCGTCGTACGTGCGGCGCAATGTCTTGCAGAGTGTGCATTCCGCCGTGCTTGCGGAGCGGGACGCGTTCGTAGAGCTGTTGGTGCTCGAGACCGGCAAACCTTTGGTCGACTGCCGGGTCGAGATCGACCGGACGTTGCTCACGCTGGAGACAGCGGCCGAAGAAGTGGCCCGGCTGCACGGCGAGACCGTGCCGCTCGACCTGCTGCCGAGTGGTGAGGGCCTACAGGGCTTCTGGGTGCGGAAACCGATCGGCGTCGTCGTCGGGATCACCGGGTTCAACTATCCGCTGCTGCTCGCGGCGCACAAGATCGCCCCGGCGTTCGCGGCCGGCTGTCCGATCATCGTGAAGCCGGCGCCGCAGACGCCCCTTGCGACGCTCTGGCTCGCACACCTGATGCGCTCCGCACTTGGCACAGCTGGTGCGCCGGAGAGTGCCCTGCAGGTGGTGACCGGGGGTCCTGAGGTCGGCGCGACCTTGACCACCGACAGCCGGATCGGCGCGGTCTCGTTCACCGGATCCGCCACGGTCGGCCACCAGATCGCCCGCGACGCCGCGCCCACCAAGACCCTCCTCGAGCTCGGGTCGAACTCCGCGCTGGTCGTCGCCGCGGACGCCGACCTGGACGCTGCCGCAGACGCGATCGTCCGCGGTGGGTATTACGCCTCCGGGCAGGCCTGCATCTCGGTGCAACGGGTGATCGCGGTCGAGTCGATCCGTCCAGAGTTGCTGGCGAAACTCGGGGCTCGCCTGCCTGGTGTGGTCGTGGGCGATCCGCGCGATCCGGAGACGCGGGTGTCGGCGCTCATCAATCCCGCCTCGACCGATCGTGTGCGGCAGTGGGTCGGCGACGCGGTGCACGCCGGCGCGTCGATCGCCTACGAGTCACCCGGCGAGGTGCTCGGGCCGATCGTGCTGACCGACGTACCGGATGGGTTGCCGGCGTGGGACGAGGAGATCTTCGGCCCGGTGATCGCGGTGCGGTCGGTGCCGGACGTCGACGGCGCGCTGCGGGCCGTGAACGAGACGCGGTACGGGCTGCACGCGAGTGTCTTCACGTCGTCGCTCGAGACCGCGTTCGCGGCGATCGACCGGCTCGACGTCGGCGGTGTGGTGATCAACGAGGTTCCTGGATTCCGCTCCGACGTGATGCCGTACGGCGGCGTGAAGGACTCTGGCATCGGCCGCGAAGGCCCGCGCTTCGCCATCGAAGAACTCACCACGACCCGGATGGCGATCATCCGCCCGCGCCCATGACCACCGCGGCGTCCGGTCGCCTGGCCGACCTTGTGCACCGGATCCGCACTGGAGGCGGCGCAGACCACGGATCTCGTGCACAAAGTCGATGGAGGTGGCCCCAGTGACCGACTACGCGAACCTGTTCCGGCTTGACGGCAAGCACGCGGTGGTGATCGGCGCGGGGAGTGGGATCGGGCGCGAGAGTGCGCTCGCGCTGGCGGCGCACGGCGCGCGGGTGACCTGTGCGGATCGCGATCTCGCCGCGGCCCGCGAGACGGCCGGGACCGAGCTCACGGCGTACGAGCTGGATGTGCTGGACGATGCGGCGATCGAGCGGGCGGTGGCCGCGCTCGGGCCGGTGGACGTGCTCGTGTTCACTGCCGCCACGAACGTGCGGAAGCGGATCCTCGACTACAGCGGTGAGGAGTTCGACCGGGTGGTGTCGCTGAACCTGCGGGCGTCGTTCCAGTTGGTGCGCTTGTTCGGGAAGGGGATGGCCGAGCGGGGGAGCGGCAGCATCATCGGGTTCAGCTCGATCCGCGGGACGACCGTGGAGCCCGGGCAGTCGGTGTACGCCGCGACCAAGGCCGGTCTTGTGCAGTTGCTGCGCACCGCGGCCGCCGAGCTCGGCCCGTCGGGCGTCCGCGCGAACGCGATCGCCCCCGGTGTCGTGGAAACGCCACTCACCGCGCAGATCAAGGCCGACCAGGGCTGGTACGACGCCTACGCGCGCAAGGGTGCTCTGGGACGCTGGGCCCAACCGAGTGAACTCGCCGGCGCGGTCGTGTACCTCGCCTCGGACGCGGCGAGCTTCGTGACCGGGAGCGTCCTCGCAGTCGACGGCGGCTGGACCGCCGTCGACGGCCGCTTCGACCCACCGAACTAGGGAGGCCACATGACCCTCGCAGACCTCACGGCCACCGAACTGATGGCCCGGTATGCCGATGCATCGCTCTCGCCGGTCGAGGTCGTCGACGCCGTGCTCGCGCGGGTCGAGGAGGTCGAGCCGCAGATCTGTGCGCTGTACGCACTCGACGCGTCGGGTGCCCGGGTCGCGGCGCAGGAGTCGGAGCGGCGCTGGCGCGAGGGTACGGCGGGGGCGCTGGACGGCGTACCGGTGACGGTGAAGGAGAACATCGCGACCAGGGGTACGCCGGTTCCGCAGGGGACCGCGGCGACCGAGCTGATCCCGGCGGTCGAGGACGCACCGGCGGCGGCGCGGCTGCGGGCCGCCGGCGCGGTGATCTTCAGCAAGACGACGATGCCGGAGTACGGGATGCTCTCGTCCGGGGTGTCCACGTTCCATCACCTGACGCGGAACCCGTGGGACCTGTCCAGGACCGCCGGCGGGTCGAGCGCCGGTGCCGCGGCCGCGGCGGCCGCCGGGTACGGTCCGATCCACGTCGGCACGGACATCGGCGGTTCGATCCGGCTGCCGGCCGGCTGGTGCGGGCTGGTGGGGCTGAAGCCGACGCACGGGCGCATCGCGGTCGGGAACCCGTACCCGGGCCGGGCGATCGGGCCGCTCACCCGAACGGCGCCGGACGCGGCGCTCGCGTTGTCGGTGATGTCCGGATACGACCCGCGTGACCACACGTCGATCCCGCCGGCGTCCGATGCCTTCGAGGTCGAGCTCGCGGGACTGCGGGTCGCGCTGCTGCTCGACGCGGGCGTCGGCCTGCCGGTCGACCGAGAGGTCGCCGCCGCGGTCTCGGCGACGGCCGCCCTGCTCGAGAGCGCCGGGGCGATCGTGGAGCCGATCGACCCGATCATCACCCGCGACATGCTCGACGGGCTGGACCATTTCTGGCGGGTGCGGTCCGCCAGCGACATCGCTGCGCTGCCCGAGGAACGCCGGGCCAAGGTCCTGCCGCAGATCCGCGAGTGGGTGGCGACGGCCGGGGAACTGTCCGCGTTCGACGTGTTCCACGGTCACAGTCAGATGGGCGCGATGGCCGCGGCGGTCGGGCAGGTGTTCACGACGTACGACGTGATCCTGTCGCCGGTCGCGCCGATCACCGCGTTCCCGGCCGAGCTGGCGTATCCAACCGACGACCCGGCCAGACCGTTCGAGCACATCGCGTTCACGGTGCCGTACAACATGTCCCAGCACCCGGCGATCACGGTCAACGCCGGGTGGTCGAGCGCAGGCTTGCCGATCGGCGTGCAACTCGCCGTACCGCACCACGAAGATCTGCGGGCGCTCGCGCTGGCCGACTACCTGGCCACCCACCGCACCGAGCAGCGAGGCTGGCCGATGCGGTGAGGGGGTCGGCGGCTACCGATCGCTCGGGGGTTGTCAGACCGGCTGGGCGCGGTCCAGCGGCGCGGGTGTGAGGACGGGGTTGGCGCGCAGGTAGGCGATGAAGCCTTCGTGGTCGCGGTCGTTGCGGACCGGATTCGTGAAGCCGGTGAACACCTTGGTCCCGTCGCCGCCGATCAGGGTGTAGGCGAGCGCGGCGACGCGGTAGTCGCGGTTGAGATCGAGCGGCTTGCCGTCGATGAGTACGGCGGCCGGGTCGACGCGTTGACCGACGGGCTTGCTGGTGTCGTAGCGGTAGCTGACGTTGTGCGAGAAGGCGAACGGCGCGAACTTCTCGGTGCCGTCGGCCTGCGGTACCCACTGCGCCTCGAACGCGGCGTGCAGTTGGGTGCCGGGCAGTGTCACGGTGAGCACCGGATTGCCGTAGCCGAAGGCGTTCCAGGCCTCGCCGAACAGCACCGTGCCGTCGGAGTCGGCCGGGTCGGTGCCCTTGGCGTACCGCAGGTCGCCGGTCAGCGCGTTCGAACCGGAGACCGGCTTGACCGAGATCAGCGCCAGGTCCGCCTGGCCGTCGGGGTGCTGGTTCGCGTCCCAATAGGCGAAGTCGGCGGCCAGGTTGCCCATCGTGCTCTCGCCCGACGCGTTCGGCGTCCGCGTGAAGTCGCCGGTGATGCGCGCCAGCGGGGTCGCGTACCGCTTCTTGCCCTGGGCGCTCCAGTAGTCGGCGATGTACTGGAGCTCCGGGTCGATCGGTACGTCGCGGGTGTTGGCGTGGTTGGTGGACGTGGTGAGCTCGCGGATCACCGCTCCGGTCCGCGGGTCGAGCTTCAGGTTGATCTCGCTGATCAGCGAGCCGTGGTTTCCGGCCTCGACCACCGGCCGGGGTACGCCGTTCGGGTCGGGAACCATCATGTTGAAGCGGCAGTGCCAGTGCCCGGTGACGATCGCGGCGATGTCGGGCGACGCGTTCGCGGCGAGCTGGAAGACCGGTCCGGACGGATTCGTCCCGGCGTTGTAGTCGTTCCCGGCGACGCCACCGTCGTGGATGTTGATCACGATCGCGTTCACGCCGCGCTTCTTCAGCTGGGCGGCGAGCTTGTTGGCCTGCTCGAGGTCCGACAGCGCGCGCAGCCCCGGCTGGTACGACGTGGAGCCGGTCGGGGTGTCGACCACGGTCAAGTGGATGAACGCGATCGGCAGCTTGCGGCCCAGCCCCGCGTCGACCCACTCGATGTTGTACGGCGGCAGGATGGTCCGGCCGGAGTCCGCGTGCACGATGTTCGCCGTGTAGAAACGGAAGTTCGCGCCCCGGAAGCGATGCCCCGTCGAGTCGACGAAGTTGTCGTCGCGGCCGCTGACCGGGTACGGCTTGCCGCGCTCCATGTGGTCGATCAGGAACTCGACCGACTGGTCGAGCTCGTGATTGCCGACGGTGCTGAACTGCAGCCCGAGTGCGTTCAGCGCCTCGACGGTCGGCTCGTTCGCGTGCGCGTCGACCTCGAACGGCCAGCCGGAGAAGTTGTCGCCGGACGAGAAGAAGATCGAGTTCGGCCGGCCCTCGCGCAGCCGCTTGAGGTGCGTGGCCAGGTAGCCCACACCGCCGACGGTGACCTGCACCCCGCCGGCGCCGGTGATGACGCTGCCCTGGCTCGGGGTCGTCGGCTGCAGGTAACCGTGCAGATCGGTGATGTTCAGCAGTTGGACGTCGACGTACTCCGAAGCGTTGTCGAGCGCGGCCGGCGTGGCGTAGGCGATGTCGCCGACGGCGGTTGCGGTGGCGACTGCCCCGGTGGCGGTGAGGAACGTGCGGCGGCGGATCCGACTGTTCACTGCAGACCTACTTCCTGAGCGGGAGGGACGCGCATTAGTGTTCATTATTGCCTCTTCCCGACATTAATAACCGCGGAAGCGGACGCGCGTCAATCGACTGCGGAAACAAAAGGCGAACGTCAGATACTGCGTGCGGTCAGGACCGGCAGCGCGCCGCGGGCGGGCGCGAGCAGCCGCTCGTCGACCGCATCCAGGGCCAGGCAGGCCGCGCCGATGGCCACGCACATGTCGCCGAGCGACGACGCGCGCAGCTCGGGCAGGCGTGGGCAGAGTCGGGCCAGCTCGTCGGCGAGCGGGTCCATCAGTACGTCGGCCGCCTGCGAGAACGTGCCGCCGAGAACGAGCAGTCGTGGGTCGACCACCGCGATCGCGGTCGCGGCTGCGACGGCCATCGCCCGGGCGTAGCGGCGTACGGCTCGTTGGGCTGCTCGATCCCCTTCGCGAGCGGCGGCGAAGGCGCGCTCGGCACGCTGCGCGATCGGGACTTCCGGTGGCACCACGGCATGCAGGTGCTCGATCGCTACTTCCCAGGCGACCGCCGGCAGCGCCGACATGTCCGCGGCGGCACCGTGCGCGCCGCGTCGGAGTCGCCCGTCGAGCACCAGAGCCAGACCGGTACGCCGGCCTGCGTGCAGCAGCACCATGTCCGCGACCTCGGCCGCCGCGCCGCGACGCTGTTCGGCCAGGGCGGCGAGCTGGCTGTCGTTGTCCACGACAACGAGTCGCGTCGGACTCTGAGCGAAGTGTTCGGTCAGGTTCGCGCCGGCCCAGTCCGGGATGGCGTTGGCCTGCACAACGATGCCGGCGGCATCGATCAGTCCGGTGGTGCCGGCGCCGACCGCCCAGACCTTGCTCGCCGCGACACCCGCGTCACGGGCACAGTCGGCGATCACCTTGTCGGCCGCTGCCAGCCTCTTGCGCCGCGACGCCTCGGGGGTCACGGACTTCCGGGCGCTCGCCAGGATGCGGCCGCCGAGGTCGGCGAGCACGCCGCGGACGGAGTACGCACCGATGTCGAGCCCGACGATGTAGCCGGCTTCGGTACGAAATCGGTAGCTGCGCGCCGGGCGGCCGCGGCCGCGAACGGCCGGGCTGCTCTCGGCCAGCCACCGACGGGACACGAGACTGGCCAGCACTTCCTCGACGGCGGTCCGTCCGAGGCCGGTGTGCTCCACGATCTGCGCGACCCGCAGTTCGCCGGCCGACCGCACCGCGGCCAGCACGGCCCGCTCGTTGAGCTGACGAAGCCGGGACTGATCCCCGGCCTCGGATGTCGTCGACCCCATGATCGGCCCAGCTTAGGTCGTGTCCGGTCATGGGCCGGCAACTCGCCCGGCAGCGTGCTTGCGGTCGGACAGTGGCGGGGGCATCGTGGAGGGGTGGCCAGGACGACATGGCAGGATCTGAGTCCTCGGAAGCGCCGGATCGTGGTTGTCGCGGGCGCTGTCGACGGCGTACTGAAGATCGCCGCGTTGGTCGATCTGTGGCGCCGGCCGGCCACCGAGGTGCGCGGCTCGAAGGCCTGGTGGGCGGCTGCCCTCGCGGTGACCAACTCGGCCGGCGTGCTGCCGATCGTCTATTTCATCTACGGCCGCGGCAAGCCCGACCAGGTCTGAGACTCGCCTGGTCCGAGGACACGGGTGCGCCCGAAGCAGCGCACGGTGATGGCTGGACCGGGGCCTGGGTCGACGGTGAGGGTCACCTCCGCCGCCGCCACTTCCGCGACGATCCGGTGGCCGCGATAGCGCAGTACCATCCGGAGCGTGCCGAGCCTGTCAGGCCAGTGCGGGTGCAGGCGGAGGAGGTCGTCCGCCGCGCTCAGGCCGGTGAAGCAGCGCTGGATCAGGTCGACGCCACCGGCCATCGCGGCGAGGTGGATGCCTTCCGCGGTCGTACCTGTCCGGCGTGGATCGCCGGCGTCGCTGTGCAGTGCCTGCTCGAGGAACCCCAGCGACCGGTCCGGATCGAGCATCGCCAGCCCCCAGGCATGGACGACGGCACTCAGCGACGAGCCGTGACAGGTGCGGGCGAGGTAGTACTCGATCGTCTCGCGGACGACCTCGGCGGTCAGTGAGTAGCCGAGCCGCCCCATCAACTGCCGCAACTCACGGCGAGGCAGCAGGTACATCAGCATCAGCACATCGGCCTGCTTGGACACCTGGTACGCCGTGACGTCGCGTCCCTCGGCCTCGAGGATCCGGTCCAGCCGCCGGATGTCGCCGTACGTCGCCCGGTAGTGGTCCCAGTCGAGCTCGGTCAGTCGCTCGTACCCCTCGAACTGGCTGATCACGCCGTCGTGGAACGGGACGAACATCCGGCGGGTCAGCTCGTCCCAGTGGCTGAGCTCCTCGGCACGCAGGCCGAGCGACTCGGTCAGCTCGATCCGCCGCCACCCGGGGAGCCGGTCGAGCGCCTTCGCGGCCACGCCGAACAACCAGACGGCCATCAGGTTCGTGTAGGCGTTGTTGTCGATCCCGGCGGCCGGCCGCTCCGGATAGCCGGTGTGGAACTCGTCCGGGCCGGCGACACCGCGGATCACGTAGCGATCGCGACCCTGGTCGTACTCCGCCAGACCGGCGAAGAACCGGGCGACCTCGACGATGACCTCCGCACCGTGATCCCCGAGGAACTCGAGGTCGCCGGTCATCTCGACGTACTGCCACATCGTGTAGGCGATCGCCAAACCGACATGACGCTGCCGGTACGTCGCGTCCTCGGTCCACCGTCCCGACAACGGGTTCAGGTGCAGTCGCTGGCTCTCCTCGCGGCCGTCACTCCCGGACTGCCAGGGATACATCGCTCCGGGGTAACCGGCTGACCGGGCCGCCTGTCTCGCGGCCGGCAGTCGCCGGTATCGGTAATGCAGTAGCGCCCGCGTCAGTGCGGGCATCCGGAGCGTCAGTACGGGGAAGATGAACAGCTCGTCCCAGAACACGTGACCGCGGTACGCCTCGCCGTGCAGTCCACGAGCAGGTACGCCGGCATCGGTCTCGGTGCTGTGCGGCGAAACCGACTGCAGCAGATGGAACAGGTTCAGCCGGACAGCCGCCAGCGTCCCGTCGAACGGCTCCTCGAGTTCCAGGGAGAAGCGTTGCCAGAGATGAGACCAGGCGAGCACGTGAGCCGCGAGCAATCGGTCGAAACCGGGTGCGTTCGCGAGTGCGACGCGCGTGGCCAGGAGCGGCTCGGAGATGCCGGGATCGCGCGATCCGTGCACCGCGACCACCTTCTCCGCGGTGACGACATCGCCGGCCCGGACGGGTACGACGAGTTCGGCGTACGCGCCGGTCCCGAAGGTCCAGTCGGTGACCTGTGATCCGTTGCGCGCGGCGGTGGTCCGGGTTCCGATGGCGATGCGATGGCGTGACTGGCTCAGGGTCGCGCTGACCAGCAGGCTGGCGTCCGCCGTTGAGGTGCGTACGTCGGTGAGGTGATGACCGCTGAGTTTCTGGTATCGCTCGACACCCGAGTTCTGGACGTCGGCGTTCACCGCGGTCCCGAGCCGGAGGCGACCGTTCCAGTTCGGGACGGTGATCACGAGCGTCTGGCCGCCCAGATGAGGCTCGGCCATGCTCACGAAGCGGCGCTCGACGGCACTGACCTCCCGGCCGAGTGGATCGCGGAGCCGGAACCGCCGCGTGAGGACACCGCGGAGCAGGTCCAGCTCCTGGTCGTGCTCGAGGACCTCGCAGTTGCCGGGCGTGAGCCAGCCACCGTCGTCGACGGCCACGGTCAGGGGCAGCCAGTCGGGGAGGTTCACCAGGCTCTCGTTCTCGACCTCGTGGTCGTCGACCTGATCCGGGAGCCGGTTGTAGTAACCCGCCAGATAGGTCCCCGGGTAGTGGTGCGGGCCGGCGACAGTGCCCGCCCAGGCACCTCGCGTGGCGAAGTACCCGTTCCCGACGGTGCAGAGCGCCTCGCGCCGGCGTTCGTCCGCGGGGTCGTAGCCGCAGAAGCGGAAGGCCCAGTCGTTCACGGCCCCAGGCTGCCCCTTTCGGCCGATCGCTACGTCGCAGCCGGTACGGCGTCGGCGTCGCGGGCCGTGCCGGCGGAGTACTCCACCTCGCACGTCTGGCACGGCGGGGACAGCAGTTCGGTGAGATCGGCCCGGCGCACGGTGCCGACCACTCGGGTGCCGTCGACGACGGGGAGACCGTCCACCATCGCCGCGCACATCCGGTCGAGGGCCTCGTGGATCTCGTCGTCAGGACCGATCGTGACCACGTGATGGCGCATCGTGTCACCGACACACTGCCGGCCGGCCTTTTCGAGGTCTGGTCGGCGGACGACCCCGACGAGAACCCCGCGGCGGTCCACGACCGGAATCGCACCGATCTGTTCGTCTCGCATCAACCGAGCGGCCGCCTCGGTCGAGGCCTGCATCGTCACTGTGGCCGCCGGCGTGGTCATGGCCTCACGGACCAGCATGATCCCCACCCTCCAGACCCCCGCTGGTTGTCTCCCGTTGGTTTCTCTCCTCAGTATCCGGCCGATCGTGCTCGTTCCTCCAGGCCTGAAGGCACTCTTCTGGAAGGACCTTCGGGTCTCACCTGATCGTCGTACACACGTAGCGCTCGACGAGTTCGTACGGGTCGCCCTGGACGGAGGCCTCGTTGCGCCAGATCATGGTGTCCTCGCCGGTGATCTGCCAGTGCAGCCGGATCCGGACCGGCGGCCGGCCGGTGCTCTGGAACGTCAGCAGATCGCCCGCGATGCGTCCCGCGAGCACCTCGAGATGACCGTAGTTGTCGGCGATCACGGCGCGGTACTCGCTGTCCTGGGCCGACCATCCGGCGGTCCAGTGCAGTTCCCAGGTGAGGACGAAGGTCCCGTCGAGCAGGTACTGGTCCTGGCGGTAGTCGCCGACGATCCAGAGCCCGTCCTGGATGATCCGGTGGCGTCCCTCGCCGACCGCGGTCATGGCGGGACTGTCCGGTCCCATCGCCCCCGGCTGGATGCTGCCGGTCCAGCGGACGTCCCGGTGGAACCGAGCCAGCGCGGTCATCTCCGCACCGGCCCGGAGCGGGAGCGGGACTGCGGGTGTCGTCATCTCGGATCCACTGGTCGAGTCCGTTGGTCTTGCCAACTCCACCTTCCGCCTCGTCCACGGGTGCTGGCAACAGGCCTGGGCCGTGTGTTGACATCCGGCGCACCGGGCACGACCATTACGGTCAGGACCGTAATTGAGATCCGACACGCGCCAGCTGTCCGAAGACCCCGCCGGAAGAAGGTGCCTGCCGTGCTGTTGATGGGTTCGGCGACTGCCGACATCACGCCGACGAGTCCGGTGGAACTGGCCGGGTTCGCCGCGCGGACCGGGCCGTACGCACGGATCGCGAGCCCGCTGCGGTTACAGGCCTTCGCGTTCGCCGGTCGGCAGGCTTCGGCCGGGGAGGCGATCCTGGTGTGTGCCGACCTGTTGTGGTGGGGAGCTGAGAGCCGGGCCCGGATCGCGGCCGCGGTCTCCGACGCCGTCGGGGTGAGTCCTGACGCGGTCGTGCTGCATGCGTCGCACACGCACGCCGCTCCCCATACCGAGCCCGCGTTCTCGCCACGGCTCGGCAAGGTCGATCTCGGGTACGTCGCCGAACTCGAGTCGCGGACCGTCGCGGCGTGCCGGCGAGCAGCGGAGTACCTGGTGCCCGTTGAACTGTCGATCTCACACGGCTGGAGCGACGCGGGGATCGCGCGCCGCGGCGGCGGGCCTCGTGGTCCGATCGTTCCCGATCCGGATCGCCGGGTGGACAACACCGTCCGCGTGATCACCGCCCGGAGCGAGGGGGAGGTGCAGGCCGCTCTGGTGCACTTCGCGTGCCATCCGGTCACGGTGCAGGGGCACACGGTCTCGGCCGACTTTCCCGGTGTCGTGCGCGACCGCATCGCGGCGTACCTGGGGACGGGCAGCGTCGCGATGTTGCAGTCGTGCGCGGGTGACGTGAACCCGTCGGTTCTGGTTGACGGCACTTCTTTCCACGCCGGAGACGACGACGATGCGGTTTCGGCCGGTTCGGCGCTGGCCGACGCGGCGACCTCGGCGCTGGCGTCGGGGGAGAAGCCCCTGCATGCGAACCAGGTCGAGTTCGCGCGGCTGTCCGTCGACCTTCCACTCTCCCGCGTCGCAGAGCCGGGCGGTGGCGTATGGGCGGAACTGAACGAACGCCGCGCAGCGCTGGCCGTGACCGAGCCGCGGCTGGTTCTCAGCGGACTGCGGCTTGGTCAGCTCACGCTGCTGGGGATGAACGCCGAGGTGACCACCGAAGTCGGTGACGCACTCAAGGCTGCGATCGGTGACGAACTTCTTCCGCTGACGTGCAGCGACGGGATGATCGGGTACCTCGTCGGTCCCGGAGACCTGGCGCGTGGCGGCTACGAGGCGGAGGAGTCGTACGCCTACGTCTACCGCGACGGGCCGTTCGCTCCCGACGCGCTACCGACCGCGGTACAGGCCGTCGAACGACTCCTCCAAGCCTTGCGCTGAAGGCCGGCCACTCGAAGTCGCCGGTTGGTTCCGGCGCTTTCCAGACGCTGCGATGCCTCGCGGATGGGCGGCCTGGCCCCGTAATCGACGAGGGCCGGCTTTCTCGCCGGCGACCTGCTGATATCCCCATTTGGCCACCGAAGGCCAGCTCCTGGGTGAAGTCTTGACACCGGTTGTGATGAAACTTACTCTTCGAAAGTCTCGGCGCTGGCCCGAAACTTTCAGTGGGTGGGTCTGTGAAAGTACGTCCAAGCTGTCCGGACAACTCGAACCCCGCCGATCTCGAAGAGGAGAATCATGACCTTCGTGTCTTCGACGCCGATCAGGCGTCGTCATTTCCTGGGGCTGGCCGCTGCCGCTACAGGTGGGCTGTTCGTTGCTTCCGGATGTAGCACGGGCGGCAGTAAGAGCGGGGCCGCCGAAGACCTGAAGGATCAAGCCACCGGGGCGATGGACGGATTCGCCGCGGACAGCCAGTTCACAGCGACCGCACCGTTCACGGTCTCCATGCTGTGGACAGACTGGCCCGACCTGCCCGTGACGAAGACATGGGAGGTGTTCGACGAGATCAAGAAGCGGACAAAGGTCGAACTGAAGTTGACCCACATCCCGTTCAGCGACGCCACCGAGAAGCGAAGCCTGCTGCTCAGCGCCGGCGACGCGCCGGCAGCAATCCCCCTCATCTATACCGGTGATGAGACGCCGTTCGTGTCTTCTGGCGCGATCCTGCCGATGAGTGACTATGTCCAGCACATGCCCAACTTCCAGAAGTACGTCAAGGAGTGGAATCTGCAGGGCATGATCGACAACCTGAAGCAGGCCGACGGCAAGTACTACATGGTGCCCGGCTTGCAAGAGGTGTCCGTGCCGGTGTTCACGTTGATCATCCGCAAGGATGTCTTCGACAAGGTTGGAGCACCGCCTCCTGAAACCTGGGACGACCTTCGAACCGGTCTGCGGCTGATCAAGAAGGCGTACCCGGCGTCGATGCCGCTGGCCGACGGGTTCGAGGCACAGTCGTTGATCAACTACGCGTCACACGCTTTCGGTACCCGGGCAGGTTGGGGATTCGGCGACGGAACGATGCCCAACGGTTCCGGCGACCTGGAGTACTGCGCGATCGGCGACGGTTACAAGCAGATGCTCGAGTACTTCAACAGCCTGGTGACCGACGGCTTGCTCGATCCGGAGTCGTTGACCGCGAGCAATGACGGCAACGGCGGCGGGAGCGTCGCGGAGAAGATCGCCCAGAACAAGGTATTCGCCGCGTCGGGATCGAACGGCACGGTGATCGATTTCGCGAAGGCGCTCAACGAGACCGTCGGGCCGAGGAACTTCGAACTGCTGCAGATCGCGCCACCCGGAGGGCCGGCCGGCATGGTCGTGGAACCGCGGAACTTCTGGCACGGTTTCTGCCTCAACTCCAAATTGAAGGATTCGGAGAACCTGCTGGCCACGTTGCAATTCATGGACTGGATGTATTACAGCCCGGACGCCCGCGAGTTCTGGCGGTGGGGCGTCAAGGACCAGACATACACCAAGGACGCCGGCGGGAAAATCGCTCTCAAGCCGCAGTACTCGCTGGGAGCCTTCGACATCAACCCGAAAGGCAAGACCGACATCCAGAAAGTGCTCGGCTTCTCCACCTTCCCGGCGGAGGCAACCGAGTCCAGAGCGCTGAAGGAGTCCTACAACTCCAAGGCCTTCATCAACTACATCGACACCGTCCTCAAGACCCGCAAGCCGCGCGACCCGAATCCGCCGGCACCACTGACCGAGGGCGAGCTCGAGCAGGCAACCTTGCTCGCGACGCCTCTCAAGGACGCGGTCGACACCAACACGCTGAAGTTCATCCTCGGCAATCGGCCCTTGAGCGACTGGGACAAGTACGTCTCCGAGCTGAAGGCCAAGGGCCTGGATCAGTACCTCGAGATCAAGAACAAGGCTCGCCAGCGGTTCAAGAAAGAGCACGGCTGATACGTGATCCCGCAGGCGACTGAGAGGCAGGCATCGACGTGACTGTCACGGGAGGTGACTCCGCTGTAGAACCCGTGGGTCGTTCCAGCGAAGACGCGAACAGAACGCTCACCACAGGTCTGCGCGAAGAGACCTCGGCCAAGAACAAGCGAGCGAGGAAGACCAGTAGTCCCCATCGCTCGTGGAGACAGGATCTGCGCCGCGATTGGCAGCTGTATGCGTTGGCGATCCTGCCCGTGGTTTTCCTCCTCGTCTTCCGCTACGCGCCGATGCTCGGCAATGTGATCGCGTTCCGCCGCTTCCGGCCTGGTGGGAGCATCCTCGGGGACGAATGGGTCGGCCTGCGCTACGTCAGGATGTTCATCCAGGACCCGTCCTTCTGGCACGTCTTCGCCAACACCGCCATCCTCGGTGGCTTGACCATGGTGGTGACGTTCCCGCTGCCGATCGTCCTGGCCCTGATGATCAACGAGGTGCGCAGGTCCCACTTCAAGAAGATCGTGCAGTCGATCACGTACCTGCCACATTTCTTGTCGGTGGTGATCATCGCCGGAATGACGATCCAGCTCTTGTCGGCGACCGGCACAGCAAACCAGTTGATCACCGCCTTCGGCGGCGAAGCGATCCCGTTCCTGCAAAGGCCCGAATGGTTCCGCACGATCTATGTAGGTAGCGAGGTCTGGCAGACGGTTGGCTGGGGGACGATCCTGTACCTGGCCGCGCTGACGACGATCGACGACAGCCTGTACGAGGCGGCGGCCATCGACGGCGCGAGTCGTCTGCGGCAGACCTGGCACGTCACACTACCGGGGATCAGGCCGACCATGATCACCTTGCTGATCCTCAACATCGGGTCATTCCTCGCCGTCGGGTTCGAAAAGGTGCTGCTGCTGTACAACCCGTTGACCTACTCGACCGCCGACGTGATCTCCACCTATCTGTATCGAGTAGGACTGATGTCGAACAACCTCAGCTACTCCGCGGCCATCGGGCTCTTCCAAGCCCTGATCGGACTCGCGATGGTGCTGTCCGCGAACACGATCTCGCGACGACTGGTGGGAGCGAGCTTATGGTGAACCACATCTCCCAACCCGCATCCGAGGTGCGGCCGGCCACATCTCGTCGTACCGCCGGGATGCGCGATTCCCGGAGTTACCGCGCCTTCCGGGTCGTCAACGCCGCGTTCCTGATCGCCTTGTGTGCGCTCATGCTGTACCCCTTCATCACGGTGTTGGCTCAGTCGTTCAGCTCCGAGGGCGCGATCAAGGCAGGGAAGGTCAGCTTCCTGCCGGTCGGCTTCAACGTCGAGACCTACCGGGCGGTGATGGAGGACGGCACCTTCTGGCGCAACTACGCCAACACCGTCATGTACACCGTTGTCGGCACGCTGATCGCCATCGTCCTGACGACCACCTTCGCCTTCGTGCTGTCCAAGCCGCATCTCCGCGGCCGCAACCTGCTCATCGGCGTAGCGGTGTTCACGATGTTCTTCAACGGCGGCATCGTGCCGAACTATGTGCTCATCTCGTCGTTGGGCATGAAGAACACCATGTGGGCGATCGTGTTGCCGGGCGCGCTGTCGGTATTCAACCTCTTGGTGATGAAATCGTTCTTCGAGAGCCTTCCCAAGGACCTCGAGGAAGCTGCTCAGATCGACGGACTCGGCTGGTTCGGGATCTTCTTCCGCATCGTCCTCCCGCTGTCGAAGGCGATCATCGCCACGATGGTCTTGTTCTACGCGGTCGCCTACTGGAACGACTGGTTCGCGGCCTTCCTCTACCTCGATCAGAGCGACAAGTTCCCAGTCACGCTGTTCCTGCGCAACCTGATCGCCGGTGCCTCGACGACGGCCAGCGAAGGAGCGGCCGCGGCAGGCACCACCACTGCCGCGGTCTCGGCGAACATCCAGTCGGTGACCATGATCCTTACCATCATCCCCATCCTGTGCGTCTATCCCTTCGTTCAGCGCCACTTCGTCAAAGGCGTGATGCTCGGTTCGGTGAAGGGGTAGGGACATCGCGGACACACCCCGGCCGGACGGCATGACCCGGGCCGACCAGAACGATGAGACAGGATCCGGCATCCTGTCCCGGCTCGCCGCCGCGGTCTACCGCTACCTGATCCTCGCCGTGTTCGGATTCCTGAACGGCCTTCCGACGTTGATCTTGTGGACATTTCTCCGAGCCGACCCGTCGAACGTGGTCTTGTTCATGGCCGCTCTGGTGCCCATCGCCCCGGCCGGGTCCGCGGCGGTCTATGCGTTGCGGGCTTGGAGAGATTCCCCGGATCTCGAGCCTTCGAAGGCGCTGATTCGTGGCTACCGACTGAATCTCGCCGACACCCTGAAATGGTGGGTCCTGGTACTGGTCGTCGCAACGTTCCTGGTGATGAACGTTGTCCTCGCTGGTTACGCCGGGGTGTGGCCAACGATGCGACCGGTCAGTCTCGCTCTGCTCGTGTTGCTAGGCGTCTGGTCTGCCCAGCTGCTCGTGGTCACGTCGTTGTTCTCCTTTCGCACCCGTGACGCGATGAGGATCGCGGCCGTCGAGGTCATCAGCCAATGGAAGGCGAGCCTTGGTCTGCTGTCCCTGATGATCGTCGCGGTGGCTGTGGCCGGGTTGTGGTCCAAGGCTGTGCTGGTCCTGATGAGTTGGGCGTTCGTTTGCCTGTTATGGCTCATTGCCAAGCCGATCGAGGCCGACGTGGCCGCCAGGTTCATCCGCGACGAGTGAGCTGGACCAGCGACGCCCTGCTGCGAAACCAGCTCCCGCAACGAGAGGATCGAAGTGACGACTGCGGTCGACCGAGGAAGCGTCTATGAGCACCGCCAGACCCACGCGGTGATCACCGTTGCAGGTCCTGATGGTAGGCCGCTGACCGACCAATCGGTGCGAATTCGCCAACTCCGGCACGCCTTCGGCTTCGGCTGTACGCCCCCGCACATGACCTCCGAAGGTACGCCGTTGCTGGAACCGTGGCTCGCGCTCTTCGACACCGCGACGCTCCCGTTCTACTGGGGGCGCTACGAAGCTGCGCCAGGGCACACCGAGCGTGATCGTCTGCTTCTGGTCGCTCAGCAACTCGCTGACAGAGGTGTCCGGTTGAAGGGCCATCCGTTGGTGTGGCACACGGTCAAGGCCCGGTGGGCCGACGCCATGCCGCTGGCCGAGGCGGAGCAGGCACTGCGCCTGCGGATCCGCCGTGAAGTCGGTGACTTCAAGGGGTTGGTCGACGTGTGGGACGTGATCAACGAAGCACTGATCATGCCTGTCTTCAGCAACGAACCCGACGGGGTACCCAACGCCGTAAGCCGGATGTGTGCGGACAAAGGGCGCGTCGAGATGGTTCGGATGGCGGTCGACGAGGCACGGTCCGTCAGCCGTGACGCGACCCTGGTGATCAACGACTTCGACCTCGGTCCGAGATTCGAGGAGCTGCTGGCGCAGCTGCTTGACGCCGGCGTCGCCATCGACGTCATCGGCCTGCAGTCCCATATGCATCAGGGATTCCGCGGGGAGGAGTATCTCCTGGACGTCTGCGACCGTTTCGCCCGATTCGGCCTGCCACTGCACTGGACCGAAACGACCCTGGTGTCGGGCCACCTGATGCCATCGGAGGTGAACGATCTCAACGACTATCGGGTCGAGACGTGGCCGAGCACAGCCGAGGGTGAGCTCCGCCAAGCTGACGAGATCGTCAGGCACTACCGCACTCTGGTGTCCCATCCGGCCGTACAAGCTGTCACCTACTGGGGATTTGACGACGCGAGCGCCTGGTTGGGAGCACCCTGCGGCCTGATTCGCGCCGACGGATCGGAGAAGCCGGCGTATCACGCGCTCCGCTCACTGGTGCGCGACGAATGGTGGGTCGCCGAAACCGAGCACATCACCGATCGCGACGGCCGGATCGCGTTGACTGCCTTCGCCGGAGACTTCGAATTCTCGGTGGGCGATCTGAACGGGATCGCGCATCTTCCGGTCGGTGCCGTGCGAGCCGAGGCGAGACTCGGCCGCTGAAGCCCTCCTAGCTGTCAGCCGGCCGGCGGCGCAGTCGTCTTCCGCACGATCAGTTCGGTCCCGAGCTCGACCCGATTGGCCGACAGTGGCTCGCCGCGGGACATTGAGATGAGCATCTGAGTGGCGAGCGTCGCCATCTCCGACAGCGGCTGCTTCACCGTGGTCAGCGGCGGGGTGACCCATTCCAGCAGCGGTACGTCGTCATAGCCCACGACCGACAGGTCCTGCGGTACCCGGAGACCGAGGTCGTGGGCGGCCCGGATCACACCGAGGGCCTGGGAGTCGGACCCGGCAAAGATCGCTGTCGGCCGATCCGGTTGCTGGAGCAACCGGACAGCATGGTCGTACCCGGCCGGTGCTTCGAAGTCTCCCCAGCAGATCAGCTTCGGATCGACGGGGATCCCGGCCTCGTCGTGCGCGGACCGGAAGCCGTCCACCCGGGCGCGGCTACACAGCACATCCTCAGGACCGGAAATGACCGCGATCCGGACGTGGCCGAGACCGATCAGGTGCCGGGTGGCGGACAGGCCCCCACTCCAGTTGTTCGACCCGACCGACGGCAGCCCGGCCGGCGGCTCGCCGTCCGTGTCCAGGACGACGAACGGGATGGACCGCGAACTCAGTTGGTCGCGTTGCGTCGCGTCAAGACCGGAGAGGACCAGTAGAACGCCCACAGGCCGGCGCGCCATGATGCTGTCCAGCCACTCCTGATCCGGCCGATGAGAGCCTCCGAGTTCGGACAACACGATACTGATGTGCTCGGGAGCCGCAGCTCGCTCTACGCCGACGATGATCGCCTGTGCCCAGGCGCTGCCGAACCAGTGAAACACGACATCGATCAGCTGGCTGGAGCGAGCGGCTGGGTTCGAAGCCACGGGTTTGCGGTACTGATGGCGGGTCAGCGCCTCCTCGACCCGAGCCCGCGTGGCCTCGGCCACGTCGCTGCGCCCGTTGAGGACCCGTGAGACGGTCGGGACGGAAACCCCGACCTCGGCCGCTATCGCCGCGATCGTCGCTCGCTCCTTAGCCACCGAACTACCTCCCCGTGCGACGGCTGAAACTTTCGGAACGATCGTATCCTCCGGCCCCACACGTCTGTCCCCTCAGGCCGCCTGCCGGATGCCCCGCCCGACCCACGAGCGCCGCCCTCCGGGGCCTCAGGCCGTGACATCCTGACTGGCCGGTGCGGCTCCCGAGCGTGAGCTGCAGGTCCGAGCATCGGCACGATCCGCTCGGTGTCGTTCTTCGGGAGGGCATAGACGTAGTGCTGGCCGAGCCGCTTGATCTGTCGCCGGACTCGAATGACTTCCGCCTCGAATTTGGTGGACGTACTCGACTACCCGCTGCCGCATCTGGACGAGCCGCTGCCGGCGTCCGCGGGGCAGTATGCGGGGGAGCACACGAGGCGCTGGTCGGAGACGATCGACCGGTTCGACGGGTACGTGTTCGTGACGCCGGAGTACAACCACTCCACGTCCGGTGCGTTGAAGAACGCGATCGAGACTACCTGTACCGCGAGTGGAACAACATGGCCGCCGGGTTCGTGGGGTACGGCGTTGTCGGCGCGGCTCGCGCGGTCGAGCATCTGCGCCTGATCGTCGCGGAACTGCAGCTCGCGACAGTTCGCGGCCAGGTCGTGCTGTCGTTCTTCACCGACTTCGAGAACTTCACCGTCCTCCGCCCGGCGCAACGCCAGGAAGACGCCCTCACCGAGCTCCTGGACCAGCTCGTCTCCTGGTCGAACGCTCTCGGGGTCGTCCGCCATGGCTGAGCCGGAGCTCCTCACAGAAGTCTGTCGAGGCTGTGGCGCGACCGTCGACTTTCGGGCTAGGTCCTGGGCTTTGCCCGCCGCAGAGCGTCGCGGAGATAAGGGGCGGTTGCGCTGGTGTGGTTGGCGACCTCTGTGGTGGTTCCTGTAGTGACGACCCGGCCTCCGTCGGCGCCGGCGCCTGGACCGATGTCGATGACGTGGTCTGCCTGTGCGACGATCCGCATATCCAGTTCGACCATGACGACGGTGTTGCCGGCGTCGACGAGTCCTTGCAGATGCGTGAGAAGCCGGTCAGCGTCGGCGGGATGGAGTCCGGCCGAGGGCTCGTCCAGGACATAGAGCATGTCGCCTCGTTGCGCTCGTTGCAGCTCAGAGGCGAGTTTGACGCGTTGGGCTTCTCCTCCGGACAGCTCGGGTGCTGGTTGGCCGAGGCTCAGATAGCCCAGCCCGACATCCCGCAGGACGGCGAGTGGCGCGGCGACTTCATCGTGGTCGTGAAAGAACTGGTGGGCTTCGTCGACGCTCATGGTGAGCACTTGCGCGATGTTGCGATCTCGCCAGGTCACCTCGAGTGTGCTCGGGTTGTACCGGGTGCCGTGGCAGTCGGGGCAGGGCGTGTAGACGCTCGGTAGAAAGAGCAGTTCGACCATGATGAAGCCCTCGCCTTCGCACGTCGGGCAGCGGCCCGCGGCGACGTTGAAGGAGAATCGACCGGCTTTGTAGCGCCGTCGCCGCGCTTTGGGCGTGGTGGCGAACAGGTCACGCACGTGATCGAACAGTCCGGTGTACGTCGCCACATTCGACCGCGGGGTGCGGCCGATCGGCTTCTGATCGATGGCTACGACTCGCCTGATGGTTCCGTGTTCTACCTCGGCTCGGCCGTGCACCGAGCCTTGATCACCGGTGAGTAGCACGTCGGCGTCGGCCGGTGTATCGGTGGCGCTTCGGCCTAGAGCGGCGTTCACGAGCGTCGGCAGGGCCTGGCTGACCAGGCTGGACTTGCCCGATCCGGAGATACCGGTGACAGCGGTGAGGCAACCTAGCGGGATCTGGACCGACACATCGTGAAGGTTGTTGCGGGTTACCTGGTGCAGGGACAGGTAGCTGCTTGGTTCACGGGCTGTCCGCCTTGCCGGTGTGGTGGCGTCGAAGAGGTAGCGCCGGGTGACCGACTCGCTGACAGCCTTCAATCCCGCAGGGGGACCGCTGTACAGGACTCGCCCGCCATGCTTCCCTGCAGCAGGGCCGATGTCGACCAGCCAATCCGCTTCGGCGATGACCGGCAGGGAGTGCTCCACCACGAAGACGCTGTTGCCGCGTTCTTTGAGGCCGCGAAGGATTCTCAGCAGGGCATCGAGGTCGCGCGGATGGAGTCCGGCTGACGGCTCGTCCAACACGTAGGCCACACCGAACAGCTTCGAGGACAGCTGTGTTGCCAGGCGGAGTCGCTGCAGTTCGCCGCCCGACAGCGTCGGTGTAGCGCGGTCCAAGGACAGATATCCCAAGCCCAGGTCGATGATGGGTTGGAGTCGCTCGAGGAGTTCCTCTACCAGCCGCCGAGCCGCAGCGATCTTCTCTTCTGACATGTTGACAGTGCGACGCACATCCGGAGCGCCGGTGTGCGCGGACCCCCCGGCGGCGGCTCGGCGCTGTGTCGCTGCCTTGCGACTGGCCCGGTCCAAGACTGCTTTCGGGCCGCTGTCGGCGGGTACCCAGTCCTGGGCGAGGACACCTTCGGCCAGCTCGGCCAGGCTTGCCATCGGCAGCCTCGTCAAATCGGCGATGTCCAGGCCCTCGAACGTCACGGTCAACGCTTCAGGTTTCAGTCGCTTGCCGTGACATTGCGGGCATGTCTGGCTGGTGACGAACTGGGACACGCGCTTCTTCACCACGGTGCTCTTGGTGTTCGCGAAGGTGTCCAGCACGTACCGTCGCGCGCCGACGAATGTGCCCTGGTAGCTCGGTTCCCAGTCTTCCTGGATCGCCTGCTGGGTCTCCGCGGGGGTGAGGCCGGCGTAGACCGGGACAGTGGGACGTTCGTCGGTGAACAGGATCCAGTTGCGCTGCTTCCTGGGCAGTTGGCGCCAGGGGATGTCGACGTCGTAGCCCATGGACGTCAAGATGTCGCGCAGGTTCTGTCCGTGCCACGCGGTCGGCCAGGCGGCGATCGCGCGTTCGCGGATCGTCAGCGAAGGGTCAGGGACCATCCGCTCTTCGGTGGCCTCGTAGACCCGTCCGATGCCGTGGCATGTCGGACAGGCTCCCTGAACGGTGTTGGGAGAGAAATCCTCGGCGTACAGCATGGCTTGGCCCCGCGGATAGACGCCGGCGCGCGAGTACAGCATCCTGACCAGACTCCCCAGGGTGGTCAGGCTTGCAACGCTCGAGCGCGCGTTGCCGGCTCCTCGCTGCTGCTGCAGTGCGACGGCCGGCGGGAGACCTTCGACCTCGTCGACATCGGGAACGCCGGCCTGATCGATCAGTCGCCGGGCATAGGGCGCCACCGATTCGAGGTAACGTCGTTGCGATTCGGCGAACAGGGTGCCGAAGGCAAGGGACGACTTTCCTGAACCGGAGACGCCGGTGAACAGTACGATCGCGTCCCTCGGCACGTCGACGTCGACGTTCTTCAGGTTGTTCTGCCGTGCCCCACGCACCCGCACGCCCTCGTGCCAAGGGGCATCTCGGCCGGCGGATCCTTTGGTCGCGGAAGAGGCCATGGAAGCGACTGTACTCAGGGGTCGCGATCGGCGGGGAGCGTGCGGCACGAACGGTCACAGTGCTGGCACACGACCGAAGGGGCGCGCCAAGTAGCCGCGGATGTGTAACGACTGAGCTCGACTGTCACCCGGAGACCGACGAACCGCCGGTCAAGCCCGTCCGCCTGCGTGCGAGCTGCACTCTCACTGGTGGTGTAGTCCACGATCGGACACCCGCCGAACCAGACGCGAATCCGGACGATGCCGGCCGCATCCCTTTCCGTTGCTTCGCTCACCCTTTTCACTTCCCTTGCCACTCCGGTACCCACAACAGTTGTCCAGACACACGAGCAGCAAGGCCGCCGGCGGACATCGCAGCGTTGTTCTTCTAGCAGTCGATATCAATTGGGTGGCTGGTCGCCAAGGAGCTGGCGAAAGTTGTCGACAAGGTGCTGACCAGATCGGTGTCGCCACGACCGTCACGACCCCGGTATTGATCACTGTTCTGGCTACGATCGGCGGAGTCCTCGTGGTCGGTGCCGGCTGTGGGTTGATCCGCCCGATGCAGCGACGCTGGGAACGCCGGCTCGACAGGGCGGACACCGAACTTCCGGCGGCGAAGGCCCAGGCCGAGGCTCACAGCGAGGCCGCGAGGACATGCGCCGGTCAGCAGCCGGCCAATCGGTTGGTCAACCCACGCAGCCGCTGGCTGAGCCTGTGGCCAGGCGTCGGTCCTCGACCTGACGAGTGGTCAGCGGCTTCCTGTCGCCGGGATTGAGGCTCGCGCGGTCCAAAACGAGGCGTCGGAGCGGTCGTGCATCGGGGCCTCGCTGCTCCGTCATTGCTCCGTGGAGTGCCGACAAGCGTTGGCAGTCGATGGGTACCAACCGGCAAGAACTCGCAGGTCAGGGACTGGCCCACGACGATCCATGAGCCAATCTGTCGTGCGTTGCAGATGCGGCGACTGGACGTCGGGCCTCCACTGCGGTGGGCGCTAGAAGTCGCCGTAGATCTGGACCTTGGTGCCGATCGGGGTGTCGGCGAAGATCTGGTGGATCTCCGGGCGCATCACGCGGACGCAGCGGTGGCTGGCGGGGTACGGCTTGATCAGGGAGTTGACCCGGGAGCCGTGCAGCGCGATGCCGGGGCGGTCCTTCAGGAAGTAGAGCGAGTCGTACATGTACGCGTCGTCGTACAGGCTGCTCTCGTGGGCGCCGGCCCACTTGCGCCAGACCTTGCCGGTGCGGTTCGGGGTGTCGTAGCCGGGCGCGCCGGTGGAGATCCAGACGATCCGCTTGTAGGTGTTCCCGACGATTTGGTACAGGATCTGGCAGGTCTTGTTGACGTACAGGCCGGGGGAGCGGGTCGGAGTGGGGCGCTTGGTCGCGTTCAGCACCGAGTACGCGTCGGTCAGCGTCAGGCCGTCGCGGCTGACCGGCAGCCCGTTGGTCTCGCGCCATGCGCAGAGCGCCTGCTTGGCGCGGGCGGTGATGTCACCGTCGATGTCGCCGACCGGGTAGCCGAGCTTGTCCAGTTGCCGTTCGACGCGCAGGGCGTAGTACGCCGGCTTCTGCTTCACCTTGGGCTTCGGTTTCGCGGTGGGCGTCGGCTTCACCGTTGGGGTCGGCGTGCTCGACGGCGTCGCGGTCGTGGTCTTGCTCGAGGACGGTGTGTCCGAAGGGCTCGTCTCGCTCGCCGCCACGTCGGAACATCCGGCCAGGACGAACGACAGTACGACGGCACCGGCAACCAGACCTCGTCGACGCGACACGGGCGACCTCTCTCCCTCAGCTTTTTCAGAGTCGCAGAAACACGCCGGGTGAGCGCGCAGCGACCCGCCGAGACTAATCCGCGAGAGGTTCCCGCACCGCCTCCTCACCGGATCCCGTCACCGAACCGTTGCCGAGCACGGGGTCGGGGTCGTCGCGCAACCTGCTGTAGAGATACCCGTCCCGCATCCGCCCGCCGCGGAACTCGCAGCCGCGGATGACGGCTTCGAACCGGAAACCCGCCTTCTCCAACGCTTTCTGCTCCGCGACGTTCTCCGGATGCGTCGCTGCCTGGACCCGATAGATCGGCGTGTGCTCGAACAGGTACGCCGTCAGCAGCGCCTGCGCCCGCCACCCGATCCCGCGCCCGCGGTACTCGGGCAGCAGCGCGATCCCGATCTCCCAGTACTTCGTCCGCCCGTCGAACGACCCCGACCGCCAGCTCACGAAGCCGGCGGTCTCGTCTCCGGACCGGACGATCAGCCGCCCGTCATCGGGGCCGAGGAACCCGTCCTCGGCGTACCGCCGGACCGGGCTCTGTGCGTCCCGGAACCCGTTCCAGTCCAGCCCGATCAGTCCCGGTTCGACCGCGAACCGCTGGAACAGCGGCACGTCGTCCGCGCCGGCAGGCCTCAGTACGACATCCATGCCCGCCAGCCTAAGGACGCTCGGGCTCGCCGCTGATGGCCGGCGTTGTGCTCACAGGCCGAGATCGCGGAGGAACTCGGGCTTGTACGCCTGCATCACGACGTACCGGGGGTCGGGGACCTCCATGTTCGCGTTCTTCGCCGCGTCACTGGCCGCGTCGTGCGGGCCGACGGGCTCACTCGGGTCGGCCCATTCCTGCTCGGCCGCGTTCCACCGGGTGATCGTGTACGTCGCCTCGAGGTGGTCGTGCGCGACCAGGTCCTTGGCGGTCCGCTCGGCCTCCTGGGCGTCGTCGAGCGTGTGCGTGTACATCAGCATCCGGTTCCCGTCCCGGGTCACCGTGACCTGACTCCCGAGCCGCTTCTGCGCGTCGTCGTCCAGATCCAGCGCGCGCAACCGCTCCCAGAACGTCAACCCGTGCTCCTCGTTCCCGAGCACAACCTCAACCCGAAACTCCTCATCCGCCATGCGACCACCCTACCCAGCGGCAACCCCGCCTCCGGGCATCGGCCCGCGGCGGACCTGTACCACCCACCAACCCGCCCGGCACCCCGATCGCCCAGCACCACTGAGCGTGCGAGCGCCAGGCGCCGCCGGCTTGCTGAGTGACACAGGTCCGGTTCTGCAGGCCATCACAATCCCGGTACGACGACCTCGGCCCGCGGAGCCCGTCGTCACCCGCGTGATTGAGATGGCCTGGAAGTCCGCTGTCGCGGATCGACAACATGCGGGACAGGTGAATCGATTTCTTTCGATCGACTACAGTTCTGAGTCATGGAGCTGAGGCACTTGGAACACTTCGTCGCGGTGGCCGAGCAGAAGCACTTCACCCGGGCCGCCGAGGCGATGTCGATCTCGCAGTCCGGGCTGTCCGCCTCGATCCGTGCGCTCGAGCGTGAGCTGCGGGCCTCGCTGTTCGTCCGCAACACCCGGAGCGTGGAGCTGACCGAGGCCGGGCGGGCGCTGCTCTGCGAGGGTCGCCGTACGCTGGCTGCCGCGGAAGCCGCCAAGGACGCGGTCGCCGCGGTCCAAGGGCTGCTCCGTGGGCACCTGACCGTCGGGTTGGAGCAGTGCCTCGGCGTGGTCGACGTACCGGCGTTGCTCGCGAAGTTCCGGTCCGCGTACCCCGGTGTCGAGATCGAGGTCCGGCAGGGTGGCTCGACGCCGATGCTCGACGAGCTGGCGTCCGGGCGGCTGGACGTCGCGTTCGTCGCCACGGACGGCTCCCCGGTCGACGGCCTGGACCTGCGGCCGTTGTCCCGCGAGTCGATGGTCCTCGTCTGCGCCCCTGACCACCGGCTCGCCAAGGCGTCCGGCGTGAGCCTGGACGACCTGGCCGGCGAATCCTTCGTCGACTTCGACCCGACCTGGGGCGCCCGCGCGATCTCGGACCGCGCGTTCGCCGCCGGCGGCGTCGCGCACCCGGTCACGATCGAGGTCAACGACGTCCACACGCTGCTCGCCCTGGTCGCCCACGACCTCGGCGTCGCCCTGGTCCCCGAACGTATCGCCGCCAAGCACGGCGATCACGTCACCGTCTCCCTGGCTCCCGGCACGGCCTCCGACTGGCAGGTCTCGGTCGCCGTCCCCACCGGCCCCGCCGCGTCCCTCGCCGCCGACGCCCTGATCGGCATGCTCCCGACCACGGCCGGCCACCACTGAGACAGCCGGCCGTCGCACTTCTGCGACGACCGGCTGCCTCGGCGTCCTGCGCTTCGCGGCCGCTGTGGACCTGTGTCGACCGACTGCCTCGGCGTTCTGCGCTTCGCGGCCGCTGTGGACTTGCGTCGGCCGGCTGCTTCGGCGTCCTGCGGCCGATGCGCGGTGTCGTGCGGCGGCCGGCTGGCCGGAGGATCTACCAGGCGTAGTCCTCGGGGGCGGTCTTGTAGCCCGGGAAGATCTCGTCCAGTCGGGCGAGCGCCTTGTCGTCGAGCTTGATGTCGACCGCGCGGACGGCGGACTCGAGCTGCTCCATCGTCCGCGGACCCACGATCGGGCCCGTGACACCCGGCTGGTGCAGCAGCCAGGCCAGTCCGAGCTCACCCGGCTCGTGGCCGAGCTCGTCCGCGAACGCCTCGTACTGCTCGATCTGCGGGCGCAGCCTCTCCAGGGTCTCCTTCGAGCGGCCTTCCAGCCGGCGTACCCCTTCGTTCTCCTTGCGGATCACGCCACCCAACAGCCCACCGTGCAGCGGCGACCACGGGATCACACCCAGCCCGTACGCCTGCGCCGCCGGCAGCACCTCACGCTCGATGTCACGCTGCGCGAGGTTGTACAGCGACTGCTCACTCACCAGGCCCACGTAGTTCCGCCGCGCCGCCGCCTCCTGCGCCTGCGCGATGTGCCATCCCGCGAAGTTGCTCGACCCGGCGTACAACACCTTCCCCTGCTGTACGGCGACCTCCATCGCCTGCCAGATCTCGTCCCACGGCGTGAACCGGTCGATGTGGTGGAACTGGTACAGGTCCACGTAGTCGGTCTGCAGCCGCTTCAGCGACGCATCCAGCGCCTTACGAATGTTCAGCGCCGACAGCCGCCCGGTGTTCGGCCACGAGCCGTCGCCCATGTCGCCATACACCTTGGTCGCCAGCACCGTCTTCTCCCGGTTCTGACCATCCTTGGCGAACCACTCACCGATGATCTCCTCGGTCCGCCCCGGGTAGATCGCCCGCCCGTACCCGTTCGCGGTGTCGAAGAAGTTGATCCCCACCGCATGCGCCCGATCCATGATCGAGTGCGCATCCCCCACCTCGGTCAGAGGCCCAAAGTTCATGGTCCCCAAAACAATCCGACTAACCTTAAGTCCAGTCCGCCCAAGCTGAGTAAAGTCCATACCTCCCAACCTCTATCTGCTGCTGGGCAGATGTCCAACAGGAGGATCCGCACAGTCTGATCGGCCCAGCTTCTGAGCGGCTGGAATCCTTGGCGGAGTGACGACGTGTGGGCGTGTGCGCGCGTGTCCGGAAAGTAGTCGCAGCCAGCGTCGGCGGGCGTCCCACGATCGTCTCTCGGTGGAGGCTAAGCTCTGCCTGTTCGATCCTCTGAGAGAGCGGATGTTGCCGGCATGAGATGCGTCGAGTCGATGCGGTCCGAGACTCGATCTCTGAGATCTACCCGGCGGAGTACATTCCGCCAGCCAGCGGATTTGACCACGCTAAGTGTGCATCTCTACACTCGAACAAATGTTCGAACTACGGGGGAGGTCTCGTGAGTTCACTGCGAGTAGTAGAGATCTGTGCTGGTGCTGGTGGGCAGGCGCTGGGGCTAGAGCAAGCTGGGTTCGAACACGCGTTAGCAGTCGAGCTAGATCCGACGGCTGCGGACACCTTGAGGCTGAACCGCCCACAGTGGAAGGTCCGGACTGGTGATGTGGCCGATCCCGAGGTTTGGGATCCCGCCGAATTCCAGAATGTCGACCTGCTCGCTGGCGGCGTTCCGTGCCCGCCGTTCTCTATCGCTGGTAAGCAGCTCGGTGCGAACGACGAACGCGATCTCTTTGCCTGGGCTGTCGAGCTCTGCGGGATCATGCGGCCGCGCGCACTGATGCTCGAGAACGTTCGAGGCCTCTCGGCACCGCGGTTCTCGGCATACCGCCAGCATGTGCTCGACCGCCTCAGTGAGCTTGGGTACGTCGCGGATTGGCGGCTGCTGCAGGCGTCTGACTACGGAGTACCTCAACTGCGTCCGCGCTTCGTGCTCGTCGCTCTCCGCAAGGAGGATGCGCCGTACTTCACTTGGCCGGAAGCAACGCCAGTTCAGAGGACTGTCGGCGAAGAGCTGATGGATCTCATGGAAGCGAATGGCTGGAAGCACGCTAAGCACTGGGCCAGTCGCGCGAACAGGATCGCCCCTACGATCGTCGGGGGCTCGAAGAAGCACGGCGGCGCTGATCTTGGCCCGACCCGTGCGAAGGCCGCCTGGCGTGAGATGGGGGTTGATGGTCTGGGTGTCGCAGACGCAGCTCCCTCGGCCGACGTTGGCGAGGACCACGACCCCAAGCTAACGGTTGAGATGGTTGCGCGGCTGCAAGGCTGGGACGAGACCGAGTGGAAGTTCGCTGGCCGGAAAACGTCGAAGTACCGCCAGATCGGCAACGCCTTCCCTCCGCCTGTCGCGCGAGCGATCGGTCGCCAGATAGCCGCCGCTCTGCGGCACGAAGGCGAACCTCGCGTCCAGACTGAGGTCATCACTCACGACGAGGTGTACCGAGCCCTGCGAGCTGCCTCGGATCCGCTCACGGTCAACGAGATCCACCAGCGAATCAGCGGATCGCTCACGCACGAAGAGATCGAGATTCGCCTCAAGCACCTCACCCGCGACTTCAACATGAGCCGGATCGAGTCCGCGGCAGGCGAGCCTGCCTACAAACTAGGTGATTTCCGCGCCTTCATCGGCCAAGACGACCACATCCGCCACGAATACCTAGCCCAAATGCGCTCAAAGGTCAGCTAGCTGGAACCGTTCCAGCGCGCTGGCCACCTTGCCGACCGCATCTTCAATCTCTTCGTGCGCCCAAACTCGGACTACATGCCAGCCGTCCTGGTGCAATGCGGCGTCGGCTAACCTGTCGCGCTCGACGTTGCGCTGGAGCTTGGGCGACCAATATCCCGTGTTCACTGCCGGTTGACGCCCGTGTTGGGGACAGCAGTGCCAGAAACATCCATCGACAAAGACCGCGATCTTGCGTGCGGTGAAAACAATGTCGGGTCGGACCCGACGGGTAGTTGTGTGGACGTTGAGATCCTTGCGAAAGCGGTAGCCCCTCCGATGCAAGGCGGATCGCAGCTGAACCTCCGGCTTGGTGTCCGTTCGGCGGATGGCCTGCATGTTGCGCGAGCGCCCAGCCGTCGTTGGCGTATCTCCGTATGAAGAGGTTCGATTGGCTCCGCAATCGGGCGCCAATGCGCCCTCTCGTCGTCGACGACGTTCGGCGTTCATACGACCTCGCCTGGGTGGGTTAGCTCATCAACAAATTGGTACGCGGCACACGCCGATGCTCCGTCGGCGCTGCACAGCAGGTCATGCGGCAAGTCAGCGTTCACGGCATACGACGATAGACCTGATCGAGTCTCTGGGGTGGACGGGTCAGTCAGCGCGGCACGGATGGCGCGGGCACTACCGGGTCCTCTGCGGTCGCCTGGCGCCACCAGGAACCTTGAATCTCGGCGCCGACAGAGTTCTCGGATGGGACGACGCGGCAGACGACGAACTGGCCCTTTACCGGGATTGGAAGGCCGAGCGCGGCCGCGACCCGCGGATCGTTGTCTTGATGACCGAGTACAAGCAGACCCTCTTGGCGAAGCTTGTCGCGCGCACCGCCGTTCGACCTCATCCGCTTCATGGGGTCATCAAGCCCCCACCCGACAGTCTCGATTGTTGTTCTTCGCAGGATTACGCCAGGAAGCTCCCGGCAAAGCTGCAGCAGCCTCGCCTGCCCGTGCCGGTTGCCCGACCGTGCGCGGGCAGCAAATATCCTGCTGCGCTGCGCATCCGGCATCTGCAGTAACTGGTTTGGGGCCAGGCCAGGGTGGTCTGCCCACAGCCATCGGATCCGCCCGACACCTTCGCGGGTCAGCTTCCGCTTGGCGTCCCTGTTCTTCGACTCCCGGAGCACATCTGCGGTCGCACGTACAATCCCGGCGCGCCAGGCACTGTTCTGATCGCTCGCCCACACCACCAGACCCAGGTGGCCGACCATCTCTGGACCGAATTCCCAACCGCCAATGACCTGCGAAAACTTGCAGTCGACTTCGACGCCCGCGATCCGGTAGTCGGTGACGGTGCCGTCCTCGAACTCGAACTCGCGATGGAGATTGATCTCGACCAGCGTGCCCATGTAGGTCTTCTCGGTCTTGTGTAGGTCGGCGTAATTCCAGCGGCCCCGGCGCCGGCCGTCGAGAAGTTGATCAAGCGTGTCCCGTAGGACGCTCGCGACTTGATCGCCAGTCGGATCGACGCGGAGCAGTTCCGTGATGACGGTATCGATTTCTTCGATTCCTGACGGCGGCGGCCATCCCGGCAGCAGGTCCGGCATCTGCTTCGCACACTCCTTCGATCTGTTGGGCGTGGTTAGCTTAGTCTGCGGGAACCCGGGTTGGCCGGGATTGGAGATCTGCCTCGAGTCAATCTGACAGATCAGGCGCTGAACAAGGCGTACCTCGGCGCTATCAAGGCCCAATACGGGGATAGCCTGCGGTGATGAGTGGTGCGCCTGTTTTTGCGTTTGGTGGTTTGGGGACTGCGGATCTGATTGTCGATGCTGCCTACGCTGGTGGTCGAGCTGGGTCGGCTGCTGATGATGCGCTGGCGCGGCTGCTGCCGGTTGGGAACCAAGGTGGTTTCAGGCCGAAGGGCTCTCCGCGAAGAGGTGACGTCCGGCTCGTCGCGCTGTACACGTCGGGTACCGAGGCAGACTGGCCCGATGTGCTCGACACGCGGACCGGGATCTTCACATACTTCGGAGACAACCGGCAGCCAGGGCGCGAGCTTCACCAGACACAGCGCGGTGGAAACCTACTGCTGCGGGACGCTTTCGCGCTCGGTCACGGAACGGCGGAGGATCGCCGGAAGGTGCCGCCCTTCTTCCTTTTTCACAAGGCAGTACCGGGGCGCAGCGTGGCGTTCAATGGTCTGCTGGCGCCGGGCGCCGAGTCCCTGACGAGCGACGACGATCTCGTGGCGATCTGGCGCAGTACCGCCGGCCAACGATTCCAGAACTACCGTGCCGAATTCACGGTCTTGGACGTGGGTCACATCTCGCGGGCCTGGATCAACGACGTGCTTGACGGGAAGGCTTACGAGAGCGAGCATTGCCCGGCGGCGTGGAAGTCGTGGGTCGACGGTCGGGTCTACCTTCCGCTGGAGGCTCCCACCACGACGGTGGTGAGGGCGAAGGAAGCACAGTTGCCCAGTGATCCGGTTGGGCGCTCGATGCTCGCAGAGATTCGCGAGTACTTTCAGGGACGTGAGCACGACTTCGAGCCGATTGCCGTCGAGCTGTGGCGCCTGCTCGCGCCTGCAACGGGGCGTTGCGATGTCACACGCCCGAGCCGCGATGGCGGGCGGGATGCGGTGGGCGAGTACACGCTCGGCCCACGGTCCGATCCGATTACTATCGATTTTGCCCTGGAGGCGAAGTGCTATGGCCCCGGAACGCAGGTCGGAGTTCGGGATGTCGCCCGCCTGATCTCGCGGATTCGGCATCGGGAGTTCGGTGTCTTCGTGACCACGTCGTTCTTCGGGCCGCAGGCGTACTCAGAGGTACGCGCCGACGGTCATCCGATCGCGCTGATCTGTGGTCAGGACATCGTCGATGTTCTGAAGGCCCACGGGTACGCCGACGCACGGAGCGTGCGTGCGTGGCTCGACAAGCAAGCGGTGAGCGCTCAGCCGTAACGGCGGCATTAAAGATAGTCAGCTTTGCGGGAGGCCAAAGCGGCCGGGTGAAGACGGTCCTACCTGTCTCGGGAGGTGCCGCGGTTGGGTTTGTTGCGTTGCGCTGCTGGTTCGTGGTTCGTGGTCGTCGGTGGGCTGCTGGTGGGTGGAGGGAGGCCTTCCAGCGCCTTGAACGCTTGGGCCAGCTCGGGCGTCAGGGGCATGCGCGGCGGTGCCACGGGACGGCCGGCCTCTTTGCCAGGGCCTACGGCGGGCCGGACCGTCGGGAGGTGGTCGAGTTCTTCGAGTCCGACGCCTTTGGACCGGCCGAGGCGGTTGGCGGTCACGTCGAAGATCTCGCCATCCTTGCGGGGCGCGAAGGCAATGACCTGCCGGACCGGTAGCGACGATTCGCTCGAGCCCTCGAACTCTCGATAGGTGACGCGGTGTGAAGGGCCCATCGGCCGCCCGCGCCGGTTGAACTCCTCGACGACCGGCACCTTGATCTCGGCGCAGTCGCGAAGGTCGGGATGATTGTCCGAGCGGCCGAGACGCTCGCCGTCGAACTCCGCCTCGCGGCCCTCGCGCAGCGCGCTCAGTGCGACGCGCACTGCTTCGAACTGTTTGGCTGCGGCACCATTGGGGTCTGCTTGCGCACGAGCCTGGAGCGCCCGGAGCTCATCTCTCAGTTCCGGATCGAGGATCAGATGGTACTTGGCCGTCATCGGGGTGTGGGTGGCTCGTTGTCGCTGTCGAGGTTCCACCCGAACTCAGCCGCGAGGTCATCGGCCGAGACGTAATCTTCGACGCGATTGTTCGCTAGGCGGCGCCGGGTGACCTCGCGGATCTCCGCGGCCTGCTCGGCATCGGCGGCGAGCTCCTCGAGCTGCTCCCACCGCTCGAAGGGAACGACCACACCCTCCGGTTGACCTTCGTCGCCGAAGATCAGCGGCTCACCTTGACCAGAGCGGAACCGTTGCAGCATCCGAGGGAGGTTGTATGACGCGGTTGCTGTATCGATCACGTTGACCCGGTCGCCGTTCGGACGGTCCTGCGGTGTCTCCGTCGACATCTGCACTCCTTCGCTGACTGTCGTTCCAGACTAGACGAGTCTCGGGCGTGCACGTCATATCTATCCACAGGCCGACGGAGTCCATGGCTGACGAGATCTGTTCCGACCGTGACGTAGCGGCGGACCGGCGTGGACGGCGGTTGTGGGTCATCTGCGTTTGCGGATGGCTCGCCGACGGCCGTCGTACGGCAGGCGTGCGCGGCCCGGCTCTTGTGAGGGAGCCGGGCCGGAGGGGTGGTTAGAGGTTGTGGAAGAAGGTTCGGAGGTCGGTGGTTACGTCGGTGGGGCGTTCTAGGGAGGCGAAGTGGCCGCCTTCTTTGAAGGTTGACCAGTGGACGATTTGGGTGTTGTCCCGGTCGGCCAGGGGGCGGATGGTTTTGAAGTCGTCGGCGAAGACGGCTACGCCGGTTCGGGCGTGGTTCACCGCGGGTTCGGCGCCGGCGTTGGCTTCCTCGTAGTGGTATCGGCCGGCGGCGGCTGAGGTGTTGGTGAACCAGTAGAGGGAGACCTCGGTGAGGATCTGGTCGGGGGTGACCAGGCTGGTGCCGTTGCCGAAGTTGTTGAAGAGTTCGTTCCAGGCGAGTTGGCCGACGGGGGAGTCGGAGATGCCGACGGCAACGGTCTGGGGGCGGGTGGAGTTGATCGCGTTGTAGCCGCCGACCGACTGGAACCACTTCAGGTGCTCGAGCGCCGCGTAGTCGTCAGGCGTGAACTTCTCGAACTCGGACGGGTCGCCCGACGGGAACGAGAAGAGCTGCAGGACGTGCAGACCGAGGAAGCCGGGAGGGTTCAGTACGCCGAGCTCTCGCGCGACCATCGCGCCGGCGTCAGACCCGTGGGCGCCGTACGAGTCGTAGCCGAGGCGGCGCATCAGCGTGTCGAAGGTGCGGGCGACGCGGGCCATCGTCCAGCCGCGGTCGACGAGCGGCGTGCTGAAGCCGAAGCCCGGGATCGACGGTACGACGACCGAGAAGGCCTCGGACGCGGAGCCGCCGTGCGCGACCGGGTCGGTGAGCGGGCCGATCATGTCGAGGAAGTCGACGAACGAACCAGGGTACGTGTGGGTCAGCAGCAGCGGAGTCGCGCCCTCGACGGCCGACGGGACGTGGATGAAGTGCACGGTCTGCCCGTCGATCTCGGTGAGGTAGTGCGGGAACTCGTTCATCCGCGCCTCCTGGACCCGCCAGTCGAACCCGTTCTGCCAGTGGTCGACCATCTCGCGCAGGTAGTGGTTCGGCGTACCGAGGTCCCAGGTGTCGCCGGGGGCCGGTTCCGGGAGCCGCGTACGGGCGAGGCGGGTGTTCAGGTCGTCCAGGTCGGCCTGGTCGATCGTGACGGTGAAGGGCCGGATGCTCTCGTTCGTGTTCATGGCTTCAGCGTAGGATCCATATAGGAACATTAGATTCCTAATCAAAGGACTGATCGTGCTCGAGACTTCGCAGCGTCTGCTGGCCCTGCTCGCGCTGCTCCAGACCCGTCCGGCGTGGACGGGTGCCGAGCTGGCCGGGCGGCTCGAGGTGACCACGCGGACGATCCGCAACGACATCGATCGGCTGCGTGAACTCGGGTACCCGGTCGACGCCACCCGCGGCGCGGCCGGGCACTATCAGCTCGGCGTCGGTGCGAAGCTACCCCCGCTGCTGCTCGACGACGAGGAGGCGGTCGCCGTCGCGATCGGTCTGCGGGCCGGCGTCGGTGTCGCCGGTATGGCGGAGAGCAGCGCGCGTGCGTTGACGAAGCTCGAGCAGGTGCTCCCGCACCGGCTCCAGCGGCAGGTCAACGCGATCAACAAGGCGATGGAGAAGGGGCCCGAGAACACGGGCTCGAATGTCGAGGCCCCCGAGATCCCGTCCGGCGTCCTCGCGACGATCGCGGCGTGTATTCGCGACGAGCATTTCCTGCGGTTCGAGTACGTCGTACCGGACGGCGTCTCGCTGCGAAGCGCAGGGTCGGGGGTCGCGAGCGAACTGCCGATCCTCGTCGAGCCGTACCGGTTGGTGAGCTGGCACGGGTACTGGCACCTGGTGGCGCGCGACGAGGAGTCGGTCTGGCGGACGTACCGCGTCGACTGGATGTCGTTGCGGATGGCAACAGGTCGCCGGTACCAGCCGCGCCCGATGACGGACCTCAACTACACCGACTTCGTACTGCGGGACGTCGCCACGACCGGGTGGAAGGTCCACGCCCGCATCACCGTGTACGCCCCCGCGCGCGAGGTGCTGTCCCGGATCCACGCCGCCGTCGGAATCGTCGAATCGGTCGACGAGAACACCTGCATCCTCGTCACCGGCGCCGACTCGCTGGAGATCATCGCCGTCTACATCGGCATGCTCGGCCTCGACTTCCGCGTCGACGGCCCGCCCGAGCTCATCACCCACCTGGAGACGGTCGGGAACCGCTACCTCAAGGCGATTCGGTAGTTCCGAGCCCGGCGTTGCGGGCCTGGATGATGGCGGTGGCGCGGTCGGCGGTGCCGAGTTTGGTGAAGATGGCGGAGACGTTGTTGGCGACGGTCTTCGGTGCGAGTTCGAGACGGGTGGCGATCGCGGTGTTGGACAGGCCGGCGGCGATCAGGTCGAGGATCTGCCGTTCCCGGGCGCTGAGCTGGGGGAACGGCTCGGCGGTGGGTGGTGGGGCGGCGAAGAACGTGAGGACGCGGCGGGCGACGCCGGGGCCGAAGATCGCCTCGCCGGCGGCGACGGCCTGGATCGCGCGGGCGATTTCCTCCTGCTCCGCACCTTTGACCAGGTAGCCGCGCGCGCCGGCCCGCATGGCCGCGAAGACCGAGTCGTCGTCCTCGAACATGGTCAGGACGAGTACGGCGACCTCGGGGACAGTGCGTGTCAGCTCGCGGGTGGCGGCGAATCCGTCGAGGTCCGGCATCTGGAGGTCGAGGACGGCGACGTCCGGCCGGGTGGTGACGACCTCGCGGACCGCTTCGCGACCGTTGGAGGCGACGCCGACCACCTCGATGCCGGACAGCGAGGTGAGCAACGCCTCCAGCCCGGCCCGGACGACGGGATGGTCGTCGGCAAGTACGACACGAATGGTCATCGGGATTCCCCGGCCGGTTCGGGATGAGCGATCGGGAAGCGGGCGTGCACACGGCCGCCGGACGGCGTCGGCCCGGCGTCCAGGTGGCCACCGAGTTCCGCGGCACGTTCCCGCATCGCGTGCAGCCCGACCCCCGGTCGCCACGCGCCGTTGGGTGGGCCGTCGTCGGTGACCTCGATCTCCAGCGCGCCGTCACAGCGCAATGCGAGTACGGCGGACGTCGCGCGCGAGTGCCGCACAACATTCGTCAGCGCCTCGGTCGCGATCCGGTACGCCGCCACCTCCAGCGCGGCGGGCAACGGCTGCAGTGTGTTGGCGGAGACCGACACACGAAGACCGGCACCGTCCGCACGGAACGACAGTTGGTCCGCCCGCTGCTGTAGCGCCCCGACCAACCCGAGCTCGTCCAGTGCGGGCGGTCGCAGATCATCCACCAGCCGACGTACGTCGGTGATCGCCGCTCGGGTGTCCGCCCGCAGCCGCGCGAGCAACTCGACGGCTCGCGGCGCGTCGGCGCTGACCAGATTCGCCGCCGCATCCGCTGTGAAGGCCACGCCCGTCAGCGTCGGCCCGAGCCCGTCGTGCAGGTCCCGGCGCAGCCGTCGCCGCTCCTCCTCGCGCGCCGAGACCAGCTGCTCGCGTGAAGTCTGCAGCTCCGCGGACAGCCGCGTCGCATGCACCGCCACCGCGAGCGGTACGGCGACCAGCGCCAGCACACTGCGATCCGCCGCCGACAACTCCTTCTCGCCGGACCGCACTCCGACCTCGAGCGCTCCGACCACCGCACCGCCGTACTCCAGATCCAGCGGTACGACGATCTGCCCCGCCTGACCGTCCGTCGCGACGACCCGGCCGTCCACCGTCAGCGCGGCGTAGGGCAGGCGCAACCCGGACCGTACCGCGGCGACGACGCCCGGAAGCCCCGCCGACAACTGCTCACCGACCCGCGAGGCCACTCGGGCCGGATCGTTCCGATCGCCGTACAACGCCCGATCGACGAGCAGCTGCAGTCGGGGGAGCACCGGCGCGATGATCAGCGCGACGGCCACTGTCACCACCGCGGATCGGCCGACCTGCGACGCGATCAGGGATCCGAGCAGCGCTGCCAGTGCCGCGTAGATGCCGATGGCAACCAGTGAGAGCAGCGTCCAGGTCAGAGCGCGGGACACCACCAGCCGGATGTCGAGCAGTTGATAACGGACGATGGCGACAGCGACCGAGATCGGGATCAGCGGAATCGCCAGCAGGACGAGGATCGGCGTGCCGGCCACGAAGGCCCAGGGGGTGACGAACAGGATCGCGATGACGGAGGCCAGCAGCAACCACAGTAGTTGCCGGCGGCCCATCTCGTCGGCGCGCCGGTATCTGATCGCCAGGCAGACCACGGCGAGCAGGATGGCCGCCAGGTTGCGCACCTCGGTGGCGGTCCACAGCGGCTGCAGGGAATCGTAGGACGCGATGCTCAGGTAACCGCGGGGAAGATCGGGCGACACGGTGTCGCCGCTGCCGACCATCTCCAGCACGAACAGCGGCGCGGTCACGACGATGCCGAGCGCCGCCCACCGCCAGCGCGGGGACAGCAGCCGTCCGGTGGGGAAGAGCAGTAGCGCCAGCGGCAGGAACAGGGCGATCGACCATGGCCAGGTCGCCAGCGAGATGGTGACGAACCATCGTTGAGCGACCGCACCGTGGGCGAGTGCGTCGGCGAACGGGGTGGTGGCGTGGCCGATCCCGTCGGCGAGGAAGAGCCAGCCGATCGGGTTGGCCGGCCGGTGCCAGGCGATCACCGCTCCGCAGAGGCCGAACGTGAGGCCCATCAATCCGTTGGTGAGCAGGAACGAATCCACCATCTGGTGCCAGCTCGCATCGGTTGTGATGGCGTGGACGACCGCGATCGCGAGTTCGGCGATCACCAGTCCGGCGAGCAGCACGACGAGAACGCGCCGGTTCGCTGAGGTCGTCATAGCCGCAGTGTGCGCCCGAAAGGTTCCCGGTGTCTCGGGATCGGGTTCCCGGGCCGGCCGGGGAACCGCCCGGGCCGGTGGGATCGCAGGCTCAGGCGAGCACCGCGATCGGCGCGTGACGGTGGTGGCACAACCGCAACGAGGGGGTAGACAGATGTCTGGAAGGAATCGGTTCGGCCTGGTGCTGCTCGGGCTGCTCGCGCTCGCCGATCTGGCCGCGCCGCTGCTGACGGACGGCGATCATCCGCCGATGAGTGTCGCGATCGGGACCGCGGTCGTCGGGCTGATCAGCCTGGTGCTGGTCGCGTTCGCATGGCGTGGAAGGCGTTGGGCGCTGGCGCCGTTGATCACGCTGCGGCTCGCCTCGGCACTGCTCGCCGTACCGGCGTTCTTCGTGTCCGACGTGCCGACAGGGGCGATCGCCGCCGCTGGGGTCGGCGTCGCCGCGACGGTGGTCGGCGTGATCGCCGTACTGCTGCCGACTCGGGAACCGGTAGGTGCGCGATGACGCAGACGATCACCCGGAACACGCCGCGTACCGACATTCGGCCCGCGTGGCGGTGGACGGCGGCGTTGATCCTGCCGATCGGGCCGGCGGCGGTCGCGCTGCTGCGGTTCCTGCTGCCGTACGACACGGTGGACGACGTACCGACGATCACGCAGAAGATCGTCGGCAACCTGGACAGGAGCTCGCTGGTCATCTGGCTCGCGTACGTCGGGTTCCTGACGCTCGTACCGGCGGTGTACTTCGTCGCTCGCCTGACGCGCCGCCGGGTGCCTTGGCTGACCGCGGTGGCGATGCTGCTCCTCGTACCCGGGTACCTGTCGTTGCCGTGGACGGCGTCGAGCGATCTGTTCACGTGGTCGGCGGGGACGGCCGGCCTGGATCCGGCGACGATCACGCGCGCGGCCGATGTCACGCACGGCTCGATGAACCTGGCCGGGGTCGTGTTCGTGGTCGGTCACGTGCTCGGCACGATCCTGCTGGGGATCGCGATGTGGCGTTCCCGGGTCGGCGGGCGCTGGGCCGCCCTGGCGGTCGCCGTCTCGCAGCCGATCCATTTCGTCGCAGCGATCGTGGTCAGCAGTCACACGCTGGACCTGATCGGCTGGGGGCTGCAGGCCGTCGGGTTCGCCGCGGTGGGGTGGGCGATCCTGCGGATGTCGAACGACGAATGGCAGCCGTTGCCGTAAGGGTTAGGCTCGGCGTACGGGAGGGGGCGATCAGAGTGACCGAAGGGTCCGGGTTCGTGACCGAGCGCGGGAGCTTCCGTGCCGCGCGGGTGGCCGAGCAGAACGTCGAGCGGCAGGCGTTCGTGCTGGACCAGATGGCGGGGCGGCCGGCGGTTCGTACGCTGAAGGCTTGGGCGCTCGAGCAGTTGGCGCCGACCGCGGGGGAGACGGCGGTCGACGTCGGCTCGGGCACCGGTGCGGACGTGGTCGCGCTCGCCGAGCTGGGCGCCCGGGCGATCGGCGTAGAGCCCAGCCCCGGCCTCCGAGCCGAGGCGGTACGACGAGCCGCGGGTGCTGACGTCGAGTACGTCGACGGGCGGGCCGAGGCGCTGCCTTTCGCGGATGAGTCGGTCGACGTACTGCGCTCCGAGCGCGTGCTGCAGCACGTGGACGACCCCGCGGCGGTGGTGGAGGAGATGACCCGGGTACTGCGTCCCGGTGGCCGGATCGTCTTGATCGACACCGACTGGGGCACGGCGATCATCCACCCGGCGGACCCCGACGTACTGCAGAGGATGATCGCCTACTTCCACGACGAGAACGCCAACCCGTACTCGGGCCGTCAGCTTCGCGGCCTGCTCGCGGACGCCGGTCTCGAGATCACCGGCGAGACCGCGGCAACGTGGATAGAACCGCAGGACGGCGCTCGGAAGGGCTTCGTCGGCATGATGCACCTGACCGCGCTGAAGGCCGGCGTCATCACCCAGGCCGAAGCCGACACCTTCGCCCGAACCCTAGGCGAGGCTGCGGACCGGGGTGCTTTCCACATGTCCCTGACCATGTACGCCGTCAGTGCTCAGAAGCCCTGAAGCAGGCGCCGGCCGGCGGGCAGGCCACTGAACAATCAGTACGGCCGACAGCACGAGCGCCGCGCCGAGCCATTGCAAGGCGCTCAGATGCTCGCGGAAGACCACCGCCGCCGCGCCGACCGTCACCACCGGCTCGAAGATCGAGAGGATCGACGCCACCGACGGACCCACCCGCGCCATCCCGGCGAAGAAGAACACGATGGCCGCGACCGTACTCACCACTGCGACCAACGCCAGCCACAACCACCCGACAGCCGCGAAGTGGAAGTCAGCACCGCCACGCGCGAACCCGAGCACGACGTACGTCCCGAACGCGCCCGTGCACACCAGCGCGGTCAGCGCCAGCGGCGGCACCTCGCCCCCGAGCGAGTCGCCGACCAGGATGTAGCAGGTGTAGACGATTGGTGCGCCCAACGCCAGGAGGATGCCGGTCCAACTGAAGTGCGCACTCATCGCCCCGCTGAGTACCAGACCGATCCCTGCGAGAGCGATCGCCAGCGCACCCACCCGGCGCGGCGACGCAGGTTCCCGGCGCAGCGCGATCGCTCCGGCCATCACGAGGACCGGATACAGGTACAGGATCAACGCGACCAGTGAGGCGTCGATGCAGGCCAGTGCGGAGAAGTACAGCCCGGACTGGGCGGCGTACCCGAACACGCCCATGCCGAGGCCGGTCAGGACCGCTCGGCGGGGCAGGGTTCGGAAGGCGCCGCGAGCCAGCGCGATGACGAGCATGAGTGCGCCGGCGAGGCCGAAACGGACCAGGAGCAAGGCGTCCACAGACACACCCGCGTCGTACGCGAGCTTGCCGAACACGGCCATGACACCGAACGCGGTGGCGGAAAAAAGGCAGAAGAGGCGTCCCACGGCATCGATGGTCAGGGCCGGAGACCGTTCACGTCCATCGCGGCTTCACGCACAGCATCGTGAAGCTAAGCTGAACGAATGATGGATCTGCACCGGCTCCGGCTGCTGCGTGAGGTGCATGGCCGCGGAACCGTGCACGGCGCCGCCCGAGCCCTCGGGTATTCGCCGAGCGCCATCTCCCAGCAACTGGCAGTCCTGGAGCGTGAGGCGGGTACGCCGCTGCTCGAGCGGGTCGGCCGCAACGTCCGGTTGACCCCGGCCGGGGAGGTCCTGGTCCGGCATGCCACGGGGCTGCTGGAAGGTCTCGAGGCGGCCGAGGCCGAGGTGGCCGCGGTCGCCGCGGGCCGGGTCGCGGGCGTGATCCGGATCGCGTCGTTCCAGTCGGCGTTCCTCCGCGTCGTCGCGCCGGCGATCCGCAGCCTCGCGGCGGCGTACCCCGAGATCCGGGTCGAGGCGTCGGAGCTCGAGGTCGAGCAGGCCGCGCCGGCGCTGCGGTTGCAGCAGCTCGACGTGATGGTCGGCGACGAGTACGACGGTCAACCGCGAGCCGTTCATGCCGACCTGCTCCGCGAGCACGTGCTCCGCGAAGACATCCGCGTCGTACTCCCCGAGGACCACCCCCAGGCGGCGGCCGAACGGGTCCCGATCGCGAACCTCGCCGACCTGGCGTGGGCCGCCTGTCAGCCGGGCACCGGGCATCGCGAGATGCACGTCCGCGTCTGCCGTGAGCTCGGCGGCTTCGAGCCCGATGTCCGCTACAGCTCCGACGACTTCCTGATCCTGCTCGAGCTCGTCCGTACGACGGGCGCCGGCGCACTGCTGCCGGACCTGGTCCTCGCCCACGGTGCGCCAGGCGTCGCCGTACGACGTCCCGCCGAAGGCAGTGTGGGACGGGAGGTCTTCCTGCTCACCCGCCGGGCCAGAACCCCTGCTGTAGAAGCGGTTGCGAACGCGTTGCGCGATGCCGCTAGCCGAGCCAAGCCAGGCTCGTGAGGGTGTCCGTCGTCGGCTTGTACTCGCACGCGGCGACGCCTTGGTAGCCCGCGGCCTTGAGGGCGTCGAGGGTCGCGTCGATCGGGAGCGCACCGGATCCCGGTTCGCCGCGGCCCGGGCTGTCGGCGAGTTGGACATGCGCGACCGGAACCGAAGCCGCGGTGGCGAGCAGATCCACACCGTTGCTGCCGAGATGGAAGGTGTCGAACAGCAGCGAGAGGTTCCCGACGTCGTGCAGCGGGCCGTTGAGCAACCGCAGTACGTCGTCCGCGGTGAGCAGCGGATAGCGGCCGTTCAAGCCCTCCGTGAGCGGCTCGATCAGCACCGTGCCGTCGATCGCCGCCACAGCTGACGCGGCCTCGCGAATCGCGATCACGGCGGTCTTCGCCTGCTCCTCCGGTGACCAGCGGTCGTCGAGTTGGCCGTACAGCAGGTTGAACAGCCGGCATCCGGTCTGCTCGGCGATCGTGACGATCGCGCGGGTGTTCGCGGTGAGCTGGTCCTGCCGATCGGGGTGCGAGGCGATTCCCCGCTCGCCGCCGGGGATGTCGCCGCCGTAGAAGTTCAGCGCTCCAAGCGACACTCCGGCCGCGGAAACGGTCCGGACGAACGCCTCGATCTCAGCCGGCGACGGGTCGGGGACGGCGAACGGCCACCACGACTCCACCACCCGGAACCCGGCCTGCGCCGCCGCGGCGAACCGCTGCGGGTAGGGCAGTTCGGTGAAGAGCATCGACACGTTCGCACTCAGCTCGTGGCCGCGGTACTCCATGCAAGAAGACTAACATCAGCTCTTGCCAGTCGTGCAATCTTGTCTAACAATCTTCGGCATACCGACGACTCCGGAGGCGCAATGCAGAACTGGCCGTTGGCGGCGACCCGGTGGGCCCAGATCACCCTGGCCGAGGACGATCCCGAGCATTTCGACGCGGACTTCTGGCTCCGGCTGATGCGCGACAGCAAGTCGAACGCGACCTGCATCAGCGCCGGCGGGTACGTCGCCTACTACCCGACCCAGCTCGAGTACCACTACCGCAGCAAGTACCTCAACGGCACCGACCCGTTCGGCACCCTCGTGGACGGCGCCCGCAAACTCGGCATGAGCGTGATGGCCCGCGTCGATCCGCACGCGATCCACGCCGACGCCGCCGCGGCACACCCCGAGTGGCTGGCCCGGGACAAGGACGGCAACCCGATCGAGCACTGGGCCTATCCCGGCATCTGGCTGACCTGCGCGTTCACGCCGTACCACGGGGAGTTCATCACCGAGGTGATCCGCGAGATCGTCCGCGAGTACGACGTGGACGCGGTCTTCGCGAACCGGTGGGAGGGGTACTACGGGATCTCGTACAGCGAGGCGGCGCGGAAGTCGTTCCGGGACGAGACGGGTCTGGAGCTGCCGCTCGAGGAGCACGGGGACGGGTGGCCGGAGTACGTCGCGTGGCGGCGCAGGCGGCTCGGTGAGCTGGTCGCGATCTGGGACCAGGCGGTGCGGGACCTGCGGCCCGATGCGCGGTTCATCCCGAACATGGGCGCGCTCGCCGCGCGCGACCTCGCCCGGGACCTGGCCGAGCCGGTCGCACCGCTGTTCATCATCGACAAGCAGGGTCGGCACGGGCTCGAGGTGCCGTGGGCCGCCGGGCGGAACGGGAAGCGCAACCGCGCCGTGTTCCCGGACAAGCCGGTGCGGCTGATCACCTCGGTCGGGCCGGAACACAAATACCGCTGGAAGGACTCGGTCGCCCCGGGCGAGGAGACGAAGACCTGGATCGTCGACGGGTTCGCGCACGGTGCGTTGCCCTGGTTCACCAAGTTCAACGCGAGTGTCCCGGACGAGCGGTGGGTGCAGCCGGTCGTCGACGCGTTCAACCTGCACGCGACGGTCGAGCCGGTGCTCAAGGACCTACGGATCAGCGCGGACGTCGCACTGCTCGACCCGACGCGGACCGGCCAGCTACGGGCCGGGGACAACGATCACGAGGACGGCTTCTACCACGCACTCGTCGAGGCCCGCGTCCCGTTCGAGTTCGTCTCCGACCAGATGATGTCGCTGGAGCGGTTGCGCGAGTTCAAGGTGATCGTGCTGGCGAACGCGGAGCAGCTGAGCGACGCGCAGTGCACCGTGCTGACCGAGTACGTCGAGAGCGGCGGGTCGCTGGTGGCGGCGTACCAGACCTCGTTGTACGACGAGAACGGTGCGGCGCGTGCGGACTTCGGGCTCGGTGCCGTTCTCAACGTCCATCTGACCGAGCCGAGCCGGCCGGTGCAGAACAACTACATCGCACTGACCGGCGCGCATCCGTTGAACGCCGGGTTCGCCGGTACGACGCGTATCATTGGTGGCACCCACATCATTGGTGTGGAGTCGGACGCGGTGGCACCGTTCCGGTTCATCCCGGACTTCCCCGACCTGCCGATGGAGGAGGTCTACCAGCGGGAGGCGCCGGACAAGCCGGCGGTCGTCTGCACCGAGAACGCGCAGGGCGGCCGGACGGTGTACTTCCCGTTCAACGTCGGCGCGATCTTCTGGGAGGCGCTGCAGTCCGACCATGGCCGGTTGATCGCGAACGCGGTCGGTTGGGCCCTCGGAACAACGCCTGAGGTGACCGTCGAAGGCGCCGGCCTGGTGGACGTCGCCGTCCATCGGGGCGACCAGGAGCTGGCCGTTGCCCTGGTCAACCTCACGAACCCGATGACGATGCGCGGGCCGATCCGGGAGACCCTGCCGCTTCCGCCACAGACGGTCTCGGTTGCGGTGCCGGTGGATCGGGCGCGGGTCCGGTTGCTGGTGGCCGGGGTTGAGGTCGAGACGGCTGTCGTGGGTGGGCGGGCCGAGGTCGTGGTTCCGGCCGCGGGCCTGCTCGAGGTCGTGCACGTGGATTGGAGCCAGGCATGAGGATCGGGTTCATCGGCCTCGGTGTGATGGGCCGTCCGATGGCCGGCAACCTGCTGGCGGCCGGTCATGAGCTGTCGGTGTACCGCGGCCGCACCGACCTCGACGCCCACGTGTGTGGTTCGGGCAAGGAGGTCGCCGAGCGGTCCGATGTCGTGATCCTGATGGTGCCCGACACGCCGGACGTCGAGTCGGCACTGTTCGCGCCGGGCGGCGTCGCGGAGGGACTGCGGGCGGGCTCGCTGGTGATCGACATGAGCTCGATCTCGCCGACCGCGACCATCGGGTTCGCGCAGCTGATCGAGAAACTGGGCTGCGAGTACCTCGACGCGCCCGTGTCCGGCGGTGAGATCGGTGCCCGGGACGGGACGCTGACGATCATGGCGGGCGGCCGGCCGGAGGTGTTCGAGCGGGCCCGGCCGATCCTCGACGTGCTCGGGAAGAACGTCACGCTGATCGGCGGCGCGGGAGCCGGTCAGACGGCGAAGGTGGCGAACCAGATCATCGTTGGCCTGACCATCGAAGCGGTCGCCGAAGGGCTGCTGTTCGCCGAGCGGGCGGGCGCGGACCCGGCCGTCGTGCGGCAGGCGTTGATGGGTGGGTTCGCGAGCTCGCGGATCCTCGAGGTGCATGGCGAGCGGATGGTGCAGGAGGCGTTCGCGCCCGGGTTCCGGCTGCGGCTGCACCGCAAGGATCTCGGGCTGGCCGTGCAGGCCGCGGCCGAGCTGGATCTGGCGTTGCCGAACACGGCCGCGACGCAGCAGCTGATGAACGCCGCGATCGCGGACGGCGACGGGGAACTGGACCACTCCGCGCTGTACCGGACCCTGCGGCGGGAGCATCGATGAAGCTCTGGTGGCAGGAACCGTTCCGGATGTTCCAGACCAACCTCCGCGAGATCGACGCCGGGCTGGATGTGGAGGCCGTGCTGGATTATCTGGAGGAGTTCGGCGCCGACACCTGGCTGCTGAGCGTCGGCGGGATCCTGTCCAACTATCCGACGGACCTGGAGTTCCAGACCCGCAATCCGTACCTCTCGGAGCGGCCGTCCGGTGACCTGGTCGGCGACGCGGTTCAGGCGGCGGCGCAGCGGGGGATCAGGGTGATGGGCCGGATGGACTTCTCCAAGATCGACCAGCGGCGGGCCGAGGCGCACCCGGAGTGGTGCTTCGTCGGGCCCGGCGGCGAGCGGCAGGTCTACAACGGGCTGACGAGTGTCTGCCCGAGCGGCGACTACTACCAGGCTCGCCTGTTCGACGTTCTCGACGAGGTGCTCGACCGCTATCCGCTGGACGGCTTCTTCTGCAACTGGATGTCGTTCAACGAGGTCGACTACAGCCGCGTCTACCACGGCGTCTGCCACTGCGTCGCCTGCCGGCAGCGGTACGGCGGTGTGCTGCCGACCGACCGTGACTCGCCGGGATACGCCGACTGGCAGGTGTTCGCGCAGGGTGTACTGGCCGATCTGACCGGCCGGATCCGGGACCACCTGGCCAGCCGCCGGCCGGAAGCCCCTCTGGTGCTGGGAGACCGGGCGGACATCGTCTTCCACGAGGCGAACAACGCGGTCGGGCGCCGGCTGTGGCATCACCGGACCAGCGAGAGCGTGAGCGCGGCCAAGACGTATCGCCCGTCGGTCCCGGTGCTGACGAACTCGGTCGGCTTCGTGGACATGCCGTACCGGCTGGCCGGCGAGGACCCGCAGCACTTCGCCCAGTACCTCCTGCAAGCCATCGCCCGCGGTGCCAATCCGTCGACGTACATCATGGGCACTCCGTCGACCACGCCCTACGCCTGCCTGGACGTCGCGGCCGAACTCACCCGATTCCACCGCGATCATGCGGAGGTCTATCGGGACCTGGTGCCGGCCGCGGAGACGCTACTGGTCAGACCAGGGCACTCGCGCGCTGAGTTCGAAGGTCTGTATCTCGCACTTCTGCAGCGGCACGTGCCGTTCGACGTGCTGCCGGTGGAACGGCTTGGCGAGGTCGACCTCAGCCGCTATCGAGTGGTCGTGCTGCCTGACCTCGGGCCGGTCGAGCTCGGGGAGTACGACGGCCGGATCGTTGCCACGGGCACCACCGAGGTGGCGCGAGTGGCGGTACGGCGACTGGCGTCGTACGCGACCGAAAGCACCACGCGGGGACTGCATCTCGAGGGTGGGGTCCCGGTGGTGGGGTCCTTTCAGGTGGTGGCGCCCGACGTGGCCGACGAGGTCGGGCTGTTCGCGTACTCGCGGGCGCCGTACGGGCCGCCGGAGAAGTGTCACGGGCATCAAGTGTTGCCGCATCCGGGGATGGTGCGGCGGGGGACCGCGGTCCTGTTCCCGTGGACGATCGGGCAGGCGTACCGCGAGGTCGGGCTGACCGTGCACCGGGATCTGTTCGTGGACCAGGTGGCCCAGTTGGACAGTGCGATCGAGACGGACCTGCCCGAACAGGTCGAGGTCGTCGTCGGGCGGTCGGCGGCGGGGTACGTCGTCCATCTGCTGAACCGGTCCGGGGACATGGACCAGCGGTTCGCGCCGCCGGTGCCGATCGGGCCGGGGCGGCTGCGGGTGCCGGACGGCGTACGGGGAGTCGAAGCACTCAGCGCGGGGGAGCGCCTGCCCGTCGAGGACGGGTGGGTGCAGGTACCGGAACTCGGGTTGTTCGAAGTACTCGTCTGTGCGTGAGGAGAGCGGGATGGATCGACGAGGGTTTCTCAAGGCCGCGCTGGTGGCCGGCGCCGCGACCGGGCTGGCAGGGTGCGGCGGGAGCGGTGGTGGACCGTCCGGCGGCGGCGGGAACGTCACCTTGCGGTATGCCTGGTGGGGCAACAGCATCCGCCAGCAGAACTACACCAAGGCACTGAAGCAGTTCAGCGCGGCGAACCCGTCGATCACGATCGAGCCGGAGTTCGCCGACTACACGGCCTTCCAGGAACGGATGACGACACAGATCGCCGCCCGCGACGTACCGGACATCTTCTGGATCGCGTCGCCGCAGGTGATGACGTACCACAAGAGCAAGCTGTACCGGAAGCTGGACGACATCCCGACGCTGAAGTGGGACGACTACAGCAAGGACGAGCTGGAGACGTTCAAGCTCGGCGGCCAGCTGAACACGCTGCCGTTCGCGATCACCACGCCGGTGGTCCGGTACAACGAGACCGTCGCGAAGGCGGACGGCGTGACGATCCCGGAGCCCGGACCGGGCTGGAGCTGGGACAGCCTGTCCGAGCTGTTGATTGCCTACAGCAAGAACAACCCCGGGAAGCGCAAGGGCGTCCCGTACGTACCCGATCACGACCTGACCTTCGAGGCGTGGTTGCGGCAGCGGGGTGAGCAGTTGTGGACCGAGGACGGGCAGATCGGATTCACCGTGGACGGATTGGGCAGCTGGCTCGACTGGTGGGAGAAGCTGCGCAAGGCCGGCGGTGCGCTGTCGCTCAGCGAGCAGGAGGGGATGGGCCCGGACTGGGCGCAGGTGGGGAAGAAGACGCTGGTGATGTTCGGCAACTCCAATCACATCATCGACGACGCGAAGATGTTCCCGAAGGAGAAGTTCCGGCTGCGCCCGGCGCCGGTCGCCGCGGGCGCGCCGGCCGGCCACAAGTACCTGTACTTCCCGCGGATGGCGATCTACCAGCGGATCGATGACGGCAACCTCGAGGCGGCCGGCAAGGTGCTCGACTACAACGTGAACAGCGCCGACATGCTGAAGACCGTCCGGCTGACGATGGGCGCCCCGATCAACCCGAAGGTTGCCGAGCAGTCCGCCGCGTTCGCGAGCCCGGACGAGAAGGAGATGCTCGCGGTGGTCGCCAAGGAGCGGGCCGCCGAGCGCAAACCGCGGTACGAGGCGCCACCCGGGTCGAGCACCTGGCGGACCACGATGGCCCGGATCTGCGAGGAGATCGCGCTCGGGAAGACCGCCGTACCGGACGGTGCGAAGAAGCTCGTCGACGAGATCGGCGCCGGGATCAAGCGGGCCGCATGACCAGGACGCGGTTCCACCTCAACCGCCAGGGGCGGGCGGCGCACGTCTTCCTGATCCCCTGGCAGTTGGGGTTCCTGCTGATCACCGCCGTACCCCTGCTGGCCTCGCTGTACCTGGCGTTCACGAACTACGACATCCTCAACCCGCCGGAGTGGACCGGGCTGGAGAACTTCCAGCGGATGGTCCACGACGACCAGTTCTGGGCGTCGGTGAAGGTCACGCTGATCTACGTCCTGGTCTCGGTACCGCTGCAGCTCGCGTTCGCGCTGCTGCTCGCGCTGATCCTGGACCGCGGCCTGAGCGGGCTGGCGTTCTACCGCAGCGCGTTCTACCTGCCGTCGCTGCTGGGCTCGAGCGTGGCGATCGCGATCCTGTGGCGGGAGATCTTCGGCGACGACGGCCTGGTCAACAAGGGGCTGGCGCTGATCGGGATCCACGGCGAGAGCTGGCTGCAGAACCCGCGGACGGCGCTGGCGACGCTGATCGTCCTGAACGTGTGGACGTTCGGTTCGCCGATGGTGATCTTCCTGGCCGGGCTGCGGCAGATCCCCGACGAGCTGTACGAGGCCGCGCGCGTCGACGGCGCCGGGGTCTGGCGGCAGTTCACCAACGTGACGATCCCGCTGCTCACCCCGATCATCTTCTTCAACCTGATCCTGCAGACGATCGGCGCTTTCCAGACCTTCACCCAGGCCCACATCGTCAGTGGCGGCACCGGCGGTCCGGCGAACTCGACGCTGTTCTACACGCTGTACGTGTACCAGCAGGGTTTCGTCGCGTTCGACATGGGCTACGCGTCCGCGCTGGCCTGGGTGCTGATGGTCGCGATCGCCGTCGTCACCGCGCTGCACTTCCTCGTCTCGAAGTACTGGGTCTTCTACGGAGACAGCTGATGAAGAGTTCTGTGCTCAAACACGCCGGTCTCCTGGTGTTCGTCCTGTTCATGATCTATCCGCTCGTCTGGATGGTGGTGAGCGCGTTCAAACCACCCGAGCAGATCCTCACCGAGCCGGGCCTGATCCCGCACGACATGACGTTCCAGAACTTCAAGGACGGCTGGCACGCGCTGAACCGGCCGTTCTCCGCGTTCTTCGTGAACTCGCTCGTCGTCACGCTCGCGTCGATCGCCGGCAACCTGTTCTCGTGCTCGCTGACGGCGTACGCGCTGGCCCGGCTGCAGTTCCGGATGCGGACGGTGTACTTCGCGATCACGCTCGCCTCGGTGATGCTGCCGTTCCACGTGCTGGTCATCCCGCAGTACATCTTCTTCTCGCAGCTGGGGCTGGTGAACACCTACTGGCCGCTGCTGATCCCGAAGTTCCTGGCCACCGACGCGTTCTTCGTGTTCCTGATGGTGCAGTTCATCCGGACGCTGCCCCGCGAGCTCGACCGGGCCGCCTGGATCGACGGCGCCGGCCCGTTCCTGACCTTCTGGTACGTCGTCCTGCCGCTGATGCGGCCCGCGCTGGTGACGACCACGATCTTCACCTTCATCTGGACCTGGAACGATTTCTTCGTACCGTTGATCTACCTGACCAGGACGCAGGTGTTCACCGTGCCGGTGGCGCTGAACTCCATGGTCGACTCCGAGACCCAGAGTGGAGTGGGAATGCTGTTCGCGATGTCGCTGCTGTCCCTGATCCCGATCCTGATCTTCTTCGCCGTGGCCCAGAAATACCTGATCCGCGGCATCGCCACCACGGGGCTGAAATGATCGTTGTCGTAGGCAAAGAGAACCCGGCGTACGTCGAGGCCGCGGGCGCCGTACCGGTCCGGTTCGTCGAGTCGCTGGAACACGAGACGTTCGACGGCGTGCAGGCGGTGATCGGGCACCTGCCGGCCGACGTACTGGACAAGGCGCGGGAGCTGCGGTGGGTGCACAGCCCGTCGGCCGGCGTCGACTCCGACCTGACGCCGGAGATGATCGCCTCGCCGGTCGTCCTCACCTCGAGCGCGGGCAACGGCGGGATCTCGCTCGCCGAGCACTCGATCCTGTTGATGATGATGCTGAACCGCGACGTACCGCGGTGGATGCGCGCGCAGGCCGAGCACCGCTGGGACCACTACCGGCACGGCGAGCTGGCCGGTCGGACCGTGGGCATCTACGGTCTCGGCAACTCCGGCCTCGACCTGGCGCTCAAGGCGAAGGCGTTCCACATGCGCGTGCTCGGCGTACGGCGGCGTCCGGAGCAACCGTCGCCGAATGTCGACGAGTTGTGTGACTTCGGCACGTTGCTGTCCGAGTCCGACTTCGTCGTCGTGACGACACCGCGGACGCCTGCCACTACGGGCGTCTTCGATCGCGCCGCGTTCGCCCGGATGAAGCCGACGGCGTACTTCGTGAACATTTCCCGCGGCGGGATCGCGGACGACGACGCGTTGCTGGAGGCGTTGACGTCGGGGCAGATCGCGGGTGCCGGGCTGGATGCGCACGGCGTGGAACCGTTGCCGCCGGACAGCCCGTTCTGGTCGCTGCCGAACGTCGTCGTGACACCACACAACGGCGCCACCAGCGACGGCACGCTGCGGCGTTCGCAGGAGATCGTCGCGGACAACATCCGCCGTTTCGTCACCGGCGAACCGCTGCACAACGTGGTTGACAAGGCCGCGGGTTATTAGGCACGTACACTTGCCAGACCAGTTTCGTCTTCTTGGAGGGGTACCGTGCCGACCGAAGCGCGCCTGGAGCTCGAGCCGTCGTCGCTGACCGACGCGCTCTACGCGTCGGTCCGCAAGCGGATCGTGAACGGCGAGATCCCGCAGGGGGAGAAGCTCACCGAGGTCCGGCTCGCGACCGAGTACAACGTGGCCCGGCCGACCGCGAAGGCCGCCCTGGAGCGGCTCACCGCGCTCGGCCTGCTGCGGCGGACGGCGCACAAGACCGCGGTGGTCCCGGTGCTCGACTCCGACGAGATCCGGGACCTGTTCTTCAGCCGGATGACGATCGAGAAGGCGGCCGTGTCGGCGCTGGCCGCGACCGGCGCGGTGCCCGCCGACGCGGCCCGGGCGCAGGTGGCGATCGAGTACGCGGCCCGCGACCACGTGTTCGAGAACCAGGTCGAGGCCGATATCGCCTTCCACACCGCGCTGGTGGCCGCGGTCGGCAGCCGGCGGCTGACCCGGATGCACGAGCTGATCATCGGCGAGGTGCACCTGACGATGGGGCAGTACCAGGCGCACCGGAAGGCCGCGCCGTCGACCGTCGCCGAGGAGCACGCGGCGATCCTGAAGGCGATCGAGGACGGCGACCCGGCGAGTGCGGCGGACCACCTCGCGTATCACCTCGAGCAGGCGCAGGGCCGGCTGCTCAGCACCTTGCGGTGACCGGGTCCGAGAGGGATTGACGAATCTGCCCCGGGTTGGGAAGGTCGGGGGTGAACGGGCGGGTCTGGGGGAGGATCGCGTCGCCCGTCGGGGGTCCAGCTGCTCTCTGGGGTGGAAGCAATCGCGCTGCGCTCGTCGGCGACGACCGGTCTGCGCGGTGTGCGCTGCGCGTACGCCGCTGTGCGACAGGCGACACGTTTCGGAGAGCACAACATGGGCGCGATCGAGGACTTCAGGGAACGCACGCGCGGACAGGTCATCACCGTAGGCGATGAGGAGTACGACGCGGCGCGCCGGGTCAACAACTGGATGCACGACAAGCGGCCGCAGGTGATCGTCCGCTGCGAGAACGCCGGCGACGTGATGGCGTCGATCGAGTACGCGCGGACGAACGACCTGGAGCTCGCGGTCCGCGGTGGTGGGCACAGCGTGCCCGGGTTCGGCACGGTCGACGACGGTCTGGTCATCGACCTGCACGCGCTGCGCAACGTCCGGGTCGATCCGCTGAACCGGACGGCGCGGGCCGGTGGCGGCGCGACCTGGGGCGACTTCAACGCGGCGACGCACGCGTTCGGGCTGGCCACGACCGGCGGGATCATCTCGACCACCGGCGTCGGCGGTCTGACGCTCGGCGGCGGCATCGGGTACCTCGCGCGCGGCCTCGGGCTGTCCTGCGACAACCTGGTCTCGGCGGACGTGGTGACTGCGGACGGGCGGTTCCTGGTCGCCAGCGAGAAGGAGAACGAGGACCTGTTCTGGGCCCTGCGTGGCGGTGGTGGCAACTTCGGTGTGGTGACCGCGCTCGAGTTCGGGCTGGCACCGGTCTCGACGGTCTACGCCGGCGCGATGTTCTTCGAGCTGTCCGACGCGACCGCCGTACTCACCGGATTCCGGGAGCTGATCAAGGACGCGCCGGAGCAGCTCGGCGGGTTCCCGGCCTTCCAGATCGCGCCGCCGCTGCCGTTCATCCCGGAGGACCGGCACGGTGAGCCGTTCGCTGCGGTGGTCGGCTGCTGGGCCGGCGACCTGGACCAGGGCGAGGCGCAGATCTCGAAGTTCCGTGAGTTCGCGCCGGTCGTCGCGGAGATGGTGGGCCCGATGCCGTACCCGGTGCTGAACTCGCTGTTCGACGACCTGGTGCCACCGGGGCTCCAGCACTACTGGAAGGCGAACTTCGTCACCGAGCTGACCGACGAGGCGATCCAGGCGCACCTGCGGCACGCGCCCGGCCTGCCGGCGGTGAATTCGACCGTGCACATCTACCCGATCAACGGTGCCGTGCACCGGGTCACGCCGGACGCGACCGCGTTCGCCTACCGGGACGCGAACTTCGCGACCGTGATCGCCGGCATGTGGCCGGACCCGGCGCAGAACGAGGCCGGTATCGAGTGGGTGCGCTCGTACTACGACGACATCGCGCCGCACTCCGAGGCCGGCGGCTACATCAACTTCATGGCCGGTGACGACCAGGGCCGGATCCGCGAGAACTACCGGCAGAACTACGACCGGCTCGCCGACGTCAAGCGCGAGTACGACCCGGACAACCTGTTCCACCTCAACCAGAACATCATGCCCTAGGCAACGAAACCTGCGGGCGGGTACGTCGTCGTACCGGCCCGCAGGTCTCTGTTCCAGTCTGTTCCGGTGCTGTGCTCAGGCCTTGGGGGCGAGCTTGTGGACGACGATGCCGGACTTGAAGGTCGTCGTACCGAGCAGTTGCAGGTGGGTCAGGTCGATCCCGTCGCCCTGGAACATGTTCGCGCCGTCGGCCACCACCGGGAAGATCCAGAAGTGGTACTCGTCGACGAGCTTGTTCTCGAGCAGGGTCTTGGAGAACGACCCGGTGCCGTACTTGATCAGGTCCCCGCCGTCGGTCGCCTTGAGCTTGCGGACGGCGTCGGCCGCGTCGCCCTCGAGCGGCTGCGCGTTCCACTTCCACTCGGTGACGGTGCGCGAGGCGACGTACTTCGGCATGGCGTTGAAGTGGTCGGTGAACGGGTCACCGCTGCGCTGCGACCAGGCGTCCGCGAACCCTTCGTAGGTGACGCGGCCGAGCACCTGCGCGTCGACGCCCTCCATCAGGCCTTGCGAGTACGCCGCGTGCTCGTCGTCCCAGTACGGCGGGCTCCAGCGCTGCGGCTCCTCGATGACGCCGTTCAGGGTGACGAAGGTGGATTCGATCAGCTTCCTCATGGGTCTGTCCTTTCAGGGTTGGTAGGGACGCTGCGTGCGAGCGTTCCGGAGTGCTTCGGCCCACCAGACGAGCTGGTCGAGCATGAGCTTGGCGTCTGCCTCGTAGCCGGCGGCAGGCCTCGGCCAGCCGCCGTCGGTCGTGAACTGCTCCCAGTAGCGAGGCAGTGCGACGGTGTTGCGAATGGTGACGGCCTGGAGCTCGGCGAACACCTGCCGGAGCTGTGCGACGGCGTAGCAGCCACCGGACTCCCGGCCGTAGCTGACGATCGCGACCGGCTTGGCGTGCCACTCCTCGTAGTACCAGTCCAGTGCGGTCTTCAGTGAAGCCGGAAAGCTGCAGTTGATCTCCGGCGTGACCACGGCGAAGGCATCCGCTCCGGCCAGCCGCGGTGCGAGTACGGCGACTTCCGCGGGCGTCTCGTCGTCGGTGTCAGCCAGCGTGACCGGCAGGTTCGCCGTGGCCAGATCGACCAGGTCGACGTCGAACTGCTTGCCGGCCTGCGCTGCCAGCCAGTGCGCGACAACCGGCCCGAACCGCCCACGCCGTGTGCTGCCGATGATCACTGCCAGTCGCATTGTCCGTCCTCCTTCCGTCTGAGTCAGACTCTGCCGCAAGCGGTTTACGGTTTCTTTCCGGTCGACGGGCCGCCGGGCGGAATAGGGTGCGGACATGCGTTTCGGGGTGCTGGGACCGGTGACGGCCTGGACGGACGCGGGGACACCTGTGGTCATTCAGGGGCTGAAAGTGCGGGCGCTGCTCGCTGACCTGCTGGTGCACGAGGGGCGGCCGGTGCCCGCGGACCGGCTCATCGACGACCTGTGGGGTTCGGAGCTGCCCGGCAACCCGTCCGGGACGCTCTCCGCGAAGGTGTCCCAGCTGCGCCGAGCTTTCGAGGACGCCGAGTCCGGCAGCCGTTCGCTGGTGCGGTCCGGCCCGGCCGGCTACTCGATCGCGGTCGAGAGCTCCAGCCACGACGCGCTCCGGTTCCGGGAGCTGCTCGCCGCCGGCGCGGTCGACGAGGCGCTGACGCTGTGGCGGGGCCCGGCGTACGCCGACTTCGCGGACGAAGCGTTTGTGGAGGCAGCTGTTGCCCGGCTGACGGACGAGCGGCTCAGCGCGTGCGAGCGGGCTGACCTGTCGGTGAGCGACCTGTCTGAGCTCGTGCGCGACCATCCGTTGCGTGAGGGGCTCCGGGCCGCTCACATGAAGGCGCTCTACCGGACTGGCCGGCAGAGCGAGGCTCTGGAGAGTTTCGACCAGCTGCGGCAACTGTTGCTCGACGAACTCGGTCTGGATCCCGGTCCGGAGCTGGTGGCCCTGCAGCAGTCGATTCTTACGCAGGAGCTGCCGCACGCTCGCAGCAACCTCCCTGCGCAGCTGACTGACCTGATCGGGCGGTCCGAGGCGCTGACCGAGATTGACTCGTGCCTGGCGTCTTCGCGGCTGGTCACGCTGACTGGACCCGGCGGTGTCGGCAAGACGCGTCTGGCGCTCGCTGCGGGAGCTAGATCGTCGGACCGGTTTGCTGACGGCGTTGTGCTGGTCGAGCTTGCCGCAGTCACGCCTGACGCGCTGTCGGTCAGCAACTCGCTGACTGATGCGGTGCAGGCTGCATTGGATCTCCGCGACGCCGGCGACTCCGGTGCGGTCGTGGACCGGCTCGCCGCGGTGATGGGCTCGCGGTTGCTCGTGCTGGACAACTGCGAGCAGGTGGTTGAGGACGTCGCGCTGCTGACGGACCGATTGCTGGCTGCGGCTCCCCGTCTGCGCGTGCTGGCGACGAGTCGCGAGCCGCTGGGCCTGGCTGGTGAGGTCGTGTGGAGTGTCCCGCCGCTGGAAGTGCCAGCGGCGTCTTCAGGGCTCGATGCGGTCGGCGAGTGCAGTGCGGTCCAGTTGTTCGTTGCCAGGGCCGCTGCGGCGTCGCGGGGCTTCGGACTGACCGACGAGACGGTGGCCGATGTGTCGGTGCTCTGCCGGCGCCTGGATGGCATCCCACTGGCCTTGGAGCTTGCGGCAACGCGAGTGCGCGCGCTCGGCGTACACGGGCTCGTTGCGCGGCTGGACGATCGCTTCCGGTTGCTGGCGACCGGTCATCGCGGTGCTGCGCCGCGACAGCAGACTCTGCACGCGATGATCGACTGGAGCTGGGAGCTGCTCGACGCCGAGGAGCAGTCCGTTCTGCGGCGCCTCGCCGTACATGCGGATGGCTGTACGGCGGAGGCTGCGGCGACTGTCTGTGGTGAGGACGACGTACTCGATGTCCTGGTGCGGCTGGTCGACCGGTCGCTCGTCGTACCTGTCGATGGGACTCGCTTTCGGTTGCTGGAGTCGGTGGCGGCGTACTGCGTCGAGAAACTGCGGTCCGCCGGTGAGCTCGAGTCCGTTCGTCAGCAGCACCTGGCGTACTACGTGTCGCTGGCTGAGGCGGCTCGGCCTGGTCTGTTCGGTGGTGAGCAGGGGCGGTGGCTGCAGTTGCTGGACGAGGACTCTGCGAACTTCCGGACCGCACTGGATCGAGCGGTGGCCACGGGGCAGTCGGAACTCGCAGAGCGGCTTGTCGATGCGCTGGCGTGGTACTGGTTCCTGCGTGGGCGTCACGTCGAGGCGCTACGGTCGCTGGAGGCTGTGCCGGGATCTGCTCGGGCTGGGGCGTGGCGGGTCGGGTTCAGGTACCTGCTCGGGCACCAGGATGCTGCCGGCGAGCGGGATCGCTGGGTCGACGCAGCGGACGCGATGGGACTGTGGTGGATCGGCTTCGCCGCCACCGATGCGGGAGACCTCGCGGCCTGCCATTCGCTGCTCGATCGGGCACTGAAGCGGTTCGAGGCCGACGGCAACCAGTGGGGCACAGCGGCCGTGCTGGCGGCCCGGGCCAAGCACGCGCACGTGCGTGGGGACCTGCCGGCGCTGTACGACGACGCGTGCCAGAGCATCGGGATCTTCCGGGCGCTGGGGGACCGGTGGGGCGTACTGCAGGCGACGGGCTGGTTCGGTGCGCACGCCGAACTCGTCGGTGACTTCGACGAGGCCGAGCGGCTGCACCTCGAAGGCGTGCAGGCGGCGGAGGAGATCGGGTTGTGGCCCGAGGTCGCGAGCGCGCTGGGCATGCTCGGCTGGACCTCGATCCGGCAGGGCCGCTTCGACTCGGCCCGGACGTACGGCGAGCGCGCGCTGCGATACGCCACCGAACAAGGGCAGCGCTCGACGCAGGCACTCGCGGAACTCGTGCTCGGGTTCGCGGCCCGCCGTACCGGTGCGTTGGAGGAGGCATCGGAGCGGTTGGAGGGGCTGATCGCCGCGGCCGGGCGGCAGAAGGAAGCCGTCCTCTACCTGTCGATCGTGCTGGAGGAGCTCGGGTTCGTGCGGGAGCTCCAGGGTCGCTTGGACGAGGCGTTGGCGCTGCATGTCGAGGCGTTCAGGGTTTCGGAGGACTTCGACTCGCTGCGTGGCATGTGCTGGTCGCTGGAGGGGATCGCCGGCTGCCACCCGGACAAGACGCTCGCTGCGACGCTCCTCGGCAGCGCGGCCGCCACTCGCGCCACCAAGAGCTATCTGATGGCCGCGACCGAGTCCGGGGATCTCGACCGGGCGGTGGCCGCCGTGGAGTCCGCGCTGGGCGCGACGGCGTACCAGGAGGCGTACTCGCGGGGCTCCGCGCTCGCGCCGGCCGAGGCCTTCGCGTTGCTCGTCCGCGAGTAGATGTTCTGTAGTTGAGATTATTCGACTAGCGAAGTAGTTTGGCTCGAGCGAACTTCTACAGGTGAAGGTGAAGCATGGACTACGGCCACGAGTTGGTCTTCGGTACGTTCCTGACCCCCGCGGTCGACAACCCGGACCGCGTGATCGCGCTGGCGCAACTGACCGAGCAGGTCGGTCTCGACCTGGTCAGCTTCCAGGACCACCCGTACCAGCCGCGGCTGATGGACGCCTGGACGCTGCTCTCCGTCGTCGCCGCCCAGACCCAGCGGATCAAGGTGACCACGAACGTCGCCAATCTGCCGCTCCGGCAGCCGGTCGTGCTCGCGCGCAGCGTCGCGACCCTCGACCTGATCACCGGCGGACGGGTCGAACTCGGGCTCGGTGCCGGCGGGTTCCTGGACGCGGTCGCGGCGAACGGCGGCCCGCGGCTGACGGCCGGCCAGAGCATCACGGCGCTCGAGGAGGCCATCGCGATCATGCGCGAGGTCTGGACGCCGACGTGCGGCGGCATCCGGCTGGACGGGAAGCACTACACCGTCGCCGGTGCGAAGCGCGGTCCGGCGCCTGCGCACGACGTGTCGATCTGGCTGGGTGCGTACAAGCCGCGGATGCTCGCGCTGACCGGGCGGCTCGCCGACGGCTGGCTGCCGAGCAGCGGGTACGCCGGTCCGGATCAGCTGGCCGCGATGAACAAGATCATCGACGAGGCGGCGGTGGAGGCTGGACGTGATCCGGCGGCGATCCGGCGGCTGTACAACGTGGGTGGGCAGTTCAGTGGCGGTGGCGGGTTCCTGCAGGGGCCCGAGGAGCTGTGGATCGACCAGCTGACCGAGCTGACGCTGGGGGAAGGCATCAGCACGTACATCCTTGCCTCCGACAACCCTGACGACATCAGGCGATTCGCTGAGGTTGCAGCGGGGGTCCGTGAGGCGGTTGAGGCGGCTCGGTCAGGCGCTGCGGTGGTTCAGGCCGCTCCGGTGCCCGCGGGTGGGTTCAGCGTCGTACCGACACCGCCTCCGGCTGTACGGCGGAGCGCCGTAGAGGTGCTGGATGAGTCGGAGCGGCCTACTGGTCCGGCAGTCGACCCGTCGCGGACGTATACGCCGTACCAGCTGCAGTCGGGGCAGCATCTGATCGACGTACACGACCATCTGCGCGCTGAGCTCGAGCAGGTGCGGGATCTGGTGGAGCAGGTCGCGGCGGGGACGCTGGGGGTGGGGGCGGCACGGTCGCACATCAACACGATGACCATGCGGCAGAACAACTGGACGCTGGGGACGTACTGCGAGTCGTACTGCCGGCTGGTGACTACGCATCACTCGCTCGAGGACGCTTCGATGTTCCCGCATCTGCGGCGGGCGGATCCGGCGCTGGTGCCGGTGGTGGACCGGTTGCAGGAGGAGCACAAGGTGATTCACGACGTGCTGGAAGGGGTCGACAAGGCGCTCGTCGCGTTGGTTGACGGGTCAGGCTCGATCGACGGGCTGCGCTCAGCGGTCGACCTCTTGGACGACACGCTCCTGTCACACCTGTCCTACGAGGAACGCGAACTCGTCGAACCCCTGGCCCGACTCGGCGTGCTGTAGGGCGACTACTTCGCCTCGCCGAGGAGGGAGGCGAGGATGTCGAGCAGGCGGAGCGTCGGCACCTCGCCGAGCAGCCGGGCCGCGCTGGTGGCCGGCTCACCGATCAGGCGGACCTGCAGCGTCTTGAAGTCGCGGACGTTCGCCGGGTTCACCAGGTCGTCGCGGACCGCCGACAGGAACGCGGCGCCGGCCGACGCCGTCCCATACGTCATCCGGATGAAGCTGTCGGTCACCGGGAACAGGTACGGGCGCTTGAGGTGCAGGAGCTTCGACTTCTTCGCGTGCCCGAACCCGCGGTGGCCGGTGAACTTGTCGTCCAGCGCCATCGCCGCGTCGAACAGTTCACTCCCCGGCGCGGCGTCCTCGAGCCGCGCGTCCACGGGGATCGCGGCGAGCTCCTTCTCCGCCTCGACCTCGAGCAGCCACGGAATGTCCATCGCCCGCAGGTCGGCGCCGACCACCATCAGCCGGCCGAGGTCCTCGAGCGTCACCTGGTTCGGGTCGGAGCCACCGACGGTGGTCATCCCCGGCAACCCGTCGTAGTACTGCAGCACGGCGCCGTTCGTCTCGGCGTACAGCCGCAGCTGCGCGATCGCCTCGTCGACGACGATCTTCCGGGTACCGATGTTCATGAGCCACACCCTCACACTCTTGGTGGCAAACCCGCCAGCGGGCGGACCATCATTCGAACGTTCCTCACACTGTTTCCGCAGATGGTAGCGACTCCGCAGCCACCCGCACGCCAGGGTCACTTCCCGTTATCGACAACCTGTAACCATCCGCACCCCAAACCCACCCACCTTCGAAACTCTCAGTGACAACTCCACAACTGAGAGGAGGCGCCGGTGCAGCACTCACCTCCGGCACGACGGAGGCGAGTCGCGGTGGTTCACGCCGATTCGCGATTGGCTACTGGGCGCGGTTTCGGGGGGTGGTTATTGGTTGGGGAGGGGTGCGGGGATGGCGTCCAGGGTTGGCCAGGGTGGGCCTTGGCGGAGGAGGTGGAGGAAGGTTTGCCGGAAGTGGGTGCGGCCGGGGAACTGGTCGGCGGCGTCCCAGCGCCAGGCTGCGAGCAGTGCCAGGACCAGTTGGCGGCAGTCGTCCAGCAGGGGCTGGTCGACGTTGGGGTAGTGGTCGGCGACTGCGGTGGAGACGTGGGCGAGGTCGAACTCGATCGGGCCTCGGCAGCAGGTCTCGAAGTCGATGAAGAGTGGACCGTTCTTGGTGCTGAGGAGATTGCCTGGGTGCGGTTCGCCGTGGAGCAGCTGCTCAGGGGCGTCGCGGACGGCGATCGCTTGGCTCACGCTGTCCAGCCGGCCGGCGAGGAGCGCGCGGTCTGCGTCGGCGAGCTCCGGTGAGAGAGCCGGGCTGGCAACGATCTTCTGTGCCTCGCTGATTCGATCGGTGAACCGCGGGCTCGGAGCGTCGACCTTGCGCATGCCGGCGTGGAGCTGTTCCAGAGCCTTGGCGTACTCGGCCGGCGAGACCTCAGGTGTCGCGGGCTCGTAGTAGGTCCACAGCGTGACCGCGAAGCCGTCGCGCTGGTACACGCGCGGTTCGGCGCGCGGCTCCAAGGCGGCCACCGGGCATCCGAGCTCCGCGAGCCGTTGAGCGAGCTCGATCTCGAACTGGGCGACCTCCTGCCCGACAGGCGCGACGCGGGCGAAGCCGTCGTACGGCGTCAGTCGGAGCGCGAGCTTGTTCGAGTTGTGGAGGACGATCGCGTCGTCGGCCGGCAGGTCGAGTGACGCGGCGATCGACGTCGCAGCCGCGATCGCGCGTTTGATCTCGGGCATCTCCATGACCGGTCACGCTACCTTCGTGATCCTGCCCTGTCCTTCGCATTAGCTCCAGCACAGCAGCTCCGGTCCGGCAGCTCCAGCGCAGCTCCGGTCCGGCCCGCGAGGAGTAATTGGGTTGAGGGGGACTGGGGGAGTGCTGATCATGTCGGTATGACTACGACGATTCGACTGATGCTGATGGGACCTGCGGCCGTTGGGGCCCGGGGCCAGCAGCAGGTGCGGCGTCGGTGGGAGTCGATACTCGGTCAGTTGTGATCGGGGTCGCGGTCGCGGGGCTCTTGGCCGGGTTTGGAGTTGCCATGCCGGTCGGGCCCGTCGGGACCTATCTGGTGGCGTTGACTGCGCGGAGTTCGTTGCGGATCGGGGTGTTCGCGGCGCTCGGCGTGGCTTCGGCTGACGGGCTGTACGCGGCGGTGGCGGCGATCGCCGGTACAGCGCTGGCGCCGTTGCTGGCGCCGATCGTGGCGCCCCTGCGATGGGTGTCCGTCGTGGTGCTGATCGGACTCGCGGTGCTCGGTGCGGCCAAAGCCGTACGGCGGTATCGCGCGCAGCGGCTCGTCGCGTTGCAGCACGAGACACCGGTCGGCGCGTGGACGGCGTACCTCGGGATGTTGGGGATGACCATGCTCAACCCATGGACGGTGATCTACTTCGCGGCGCTGGTCGTCGGTGGATCGAGTGTCACCGGTGCCGGTGAGCGCATCGTCTTCGTGGTCGCCGCGTTCGCGGCATCGGCCGGGTGGCAACTGTTGCTGGCCGGCGGTGGCGCGTTGCTCGGGCGGCTGCTGACCGGGCACGTCGGCCGGTTGGTGACGGCACTCGCGTCGACCGTGGTGATCGTCGTGCTGGCGATCCGTCTCGTTGCCTAAGGCACCTGTCGTTCGACCGCTCCGCTCGGGTTCAGGAACAGCAGGATCGGCGGAGCGGTGTTCGGCAGGATCGCGGCGTACGCCTGGAGTTGAGGCGTGTAGTAGGCGACCCGGCTGTCGAGGGCTGCGGCGGGGATGACGTCGGTCTTGTAGTCGACGATGGTGAGGCGGCCGTCGTCCTCCCGGTAGATGAGGTCGACGAAGCCTTCGAGGACGGTGCCGTCGGCTTGGACCGTACCGACGTACGACTCGCGCCAGTGGTCGCGGGTGGCGGCGCGCTGCACGACGTCCGAGGCGAGTGCGGAGCGGGCGAGCGCGGCGACCACGTCGGCGTACTCGAGGACACCTTCGGCCAGGCACTGCGTGGCGACGGCGGCTTCGAGGCCGGCGCCGGTGGAGAGGTCGACGACCTGCAGTACGGCATGGACGGCGCGGCCGATCGCGGTGCCGTAGCGGCCCTTCGACCACGGGGGCAGCTCGAGGTCACGGGCGGCCTTCGCGGTGCCCGGGTCGATCTCGGCGAGGGCGACGTCAGGCCCGGTGCCTTCGAGGCCGGAGGCGCTCTGGGCCGAACGGGCCCGGCTCGCGGCCTGCGCGGCGGCCGCTCGGGACTCCCACTCGGTGCGGGAGATCGGCGGGGTGACGTCGGGGCTGCCGGATGGTTCGCGGTCGGGGACCGGTGGGCTCGTGAAGAGGGTGGTGTGGGGTGCTTCGACGCCACCGGCTGTCGCGAGGAGCTCGGCGTTGCTGGAGTGCCGGCGATTGCCGGAGCGGTGCAGCGAGACGACCAAGTGGTCGCGGGCGCGGGTCGCGGCGACGTACAGCAGGCGGCGACGCTCGTAGTCGTCCATCTGCTCGTCAACGGGTTGGACGAGGTCGAAGTCCTCGGTCTGGACGGACGACTTGAGCTTCACCGCGTACCCGCCGTCCGGTGGCCAGAGGACCTGGACGCCGCGCTGGCGGTTCGGGGAGGCGGTCATGCCGGAGAGGATGACGATCGGGAACTCGAGGCCCTTCGCGGCGTGGATCGTCATCACGCGGACCGCGTCGGCATCGGTCTCGGGGAGCACCGCTTCGGCGACGCGGGAGGTCTCCTCGCCTTGGTGGGCCGCCCAGGCGAGGTACGAGCGGAGGCCACCGTGCTCGACCTCAGACCAGGCGCGAGCCTGGTCGACGACGAACCGGACCCGGCGCCAGGCGTCGCGGGCGCGGGGACCGATCGCGGCCACCTCGAGCATGCGGCGGTCGGCGACGATCTTCGCGAGCACCTCGCTCGGGGTCAGCCAGCGCGCTGCGTAGTAGGTGCGGCGGAGCCACTCCATCGCCTCGCCGACCGGGTGGGTGAGGAGTTGGTCGGGAACCGGAGCGGTCAGGGTGAACGAGCCGCCGTTGCGTTTCCAGGTGTACAGGTCGTCGTCGCCGCAGCCGAAGAGCGGGGAACGCAGGGTCGTGACGAGCGCGAGCTGATCGCTCGGGTCGCCGAGAGCGCGGGCGCAGGCGAGCAGGTCGCGGACCTCGGCGGTCTGGTAGACGAGTGAGCTGGCTTCCGCGCGGTACGGGATGTCGGCGCGGTCGAGGGCGTCCTCGAGGAACGGGAGCGACGTGCGGGCCGGGACGAGGACGGCGATGTCGCCGGCTTCCGCGGGGCGCCAGGTCTCGGCGCGGTCGTCGTACACGAGCCAGCCGTCGCGGAGAGCTTCCTCGATGACGGAGGCCACGTCGGTGGCTTCCCGTTCGCGGAGGACGGAGGCCTGCGCGCGGGGGAGGTCGTTGTGCGGCTCGGCGCCGAGGACGGTGACGGCTGGGCCGGCGGACGGGTCGGTGGGTTCGTCGTCGGGTGGCTCTTCGTCGAGCGGTACGTCGTCGAGCGGTACGTCGATGGTGTCGTCGCGGCGACGGAACGGGAGAACGGCCGCGAGATCCGAAACCGGGGCGTCGGACGAAGAGGAGGAGGCAGAGTCGGCGTCGGGGGAAGTGTCGGGTTCGTCGAACGCCGGCTCGTCGAAGATCGAGAGCTGGTCGCCCTGCACCGGAGCGGGCTCGAACCCCGGCGCACCGGGACGGGAGGACGCACCGGGGCGGGAGGACGCGCTGGGGCGGGAGGATGCGCCGGTTCCCGATGGAGCGTCTGGGCGGGAGGACGCGCCGAGACCTGACGGAGTGCCGGGGCCTGACGGAGCGCCGAGACCTGACGGAGCGCCGGGGCCTGACGGAGTGCCGGGGCCTGACGGAGCGCCGAGACCTGACGGAGCGCCGGAGCCTGACGGAGCGCCGGGGCGTCGCGCGGTACCGGACTGACGCGATGCGCGGCCGGAGCCTGACGCCCCCGCGATCGGGTTCGTGCGGTGGGGTGCGAGTGGCTGGTAAGCGGGTTGCGCCGAGTTGTGTGCCTGGATCAGTGTGTCGAAGACCGTGTTGATCCAGCGCAGGATCGGTGGCACCGTGCGGAAGTTGGTGGTCAGCGCGACGGTCTCGCCCAGCAGGTCCTGAGCGGTCAGGTACGTCGCGATGTTCGCCCGCCGGAAGCGGTAGATCGACTGCTTCGGATCGCCGACCACGAACAGATGCCCCTCAGGCACCTCGACATCGCGCCAGTCCTCCGCATCGGCCGCGGCCCCGCCCGCGATCCGGACCGCGAGCTCGATCTGGATCGGGTCCGTGTCCTGGAACTCGTCCAGCAGCAACCGCCCGAACCGCTCCTGCAGATCCGCCCGCACACCCGCGTCCCGACGGAGCAGGTCACGCGCCAGCACCAGCAGGTCGTGGAACTCCAGCCGCCCCTCGGCGCGCCGCAGCTCGGCCGATTCCAGCACCCGCTCCGCGATCCAATGCGAAAGATGCCGCAGGCAAGCATCGAGCAGCAGCTCGACCAGCGACCCCGCGACCTCGACCACCTCGGTGCAGTCACCGCGAACCTTGGCGATGTCCGGCCAGTTCTCCTTGCGACCGATCCTGCCCACCTTCAGCCCGCGGAACGTCTGCAGGATCGCCAGCTGACTCTCCTGATCGGAGGCGGCGTCCAGCATCAGGCCCAGCTCGCGGATCTGCGCGACCTTCGGCAGCAGCCGGTCCTCCGGATCCAGACAGCCCTCGGCCGCGGCGCCGATCTGCGCGGCGGCCGCGATCAGGCCGGACAGATCCGGCATCGCGACGAGTTCGGGCGGATCGACCAGTACGCGTTCGGCGATCAGGTCCCAGTCGTTGCCGAACAGCCGCGCGAGCGAGCGCAGGTGCTTGAGCTCGACCCCGACCGCCATCGCGAGCAGCAGTGGTTCGGCGATCGCGTCGTCGTCGAGCAACTGCTGCTGCAGCTCGGCCCAGCGCTCCTCGAACGCGACCGACGACCCGACCTCGTCGAGTACGTCGATGAGCGGCGGCAGCCCAGCCTCGATCGGATGCGCGAGCAGGATCTGCTGGGCGAACGCGTGCAACGTGCCGATCGACGCGGAGTCGAGATCGTCCAGCGCCGCGTCGGCGAGCTGCCGGTCGTCGCCCTTGCGCGCTCGCTCGAACTCGACCCGCAGCCGATCGCGCAACTCCGCGCCGGCCTTCTCCGTGAACGTGACCGCCGCGATCGTCCGCAGCGGTACGCCGTCCCGCAACACCAGCGTGGTGACGCGGTCGACCAGTGCATGCGTCTTCCCGGAGCCGGCGCCGGCCTCCACGAACAGCGTGGTGTCGGTGTCCGACCGGATTCGATCCCTGGCCGCTCCGTCGAGCAACTGCTCACTCATCGGCAGCCTCCAGCGCGGTGGGGTCGATCAGGCGGACCAGTCGCTCGAGAACCGGGTCGTGGCGTTTGCGGTCCCAGCGGGCTCGGACCTCGCTGTGACCGATGCCGTCGGGGTTGCAGTACGGGCACTGGACCCACAAGAAGTCCGGGACCTCGGGAGCCTTCGGCGGGAAGTACCCGGCCGCGATCGACGAGACGATCACGTCGAGCGTCTCGACGTACCGCGCCTCGACCTCGGGGGTCAGGGGGACCGGGATCCGTTTGCCGCCGCGACGGACGAACCAGTACGACGCCTCGACCGGCGTGGACGCCTCGCCCAGCCGGGCGCGCGCGGCGTACGCGTAGACCGGGAGCTGCAGCTTGGTCCCGCCCGCGACCGGATCCGACTCGATGCCTTCGTACCGCGAGAAGCCGCCGGTCTTCACGTCGGTGACGTAGATCGTGCCGTCCGCGCCGAGGTCGACCTTGTCCGCCGATCCACGCAGCAGCACCCGGCCCGACGGCACCGGGATCTCCACCGGGGGCTCACCGTCGAAGCCGAACCGCAACTCGCTGGCGACCACCGACGCGGACCGCTCCGCGCGCCAGCGATCGTCGTCGGTCAGCAGCACCATCAGGTCGCCGAGGATCCGCAACCGCTCCCGCTGCCACAACCGCGGATGCCCGGTCAGGCCCTCCGCCTCGAACTGATCCGCGAGATCCGCACCGATCGCCAGCAGCAGCGAGCGCTGCTCATCCGTCCACGGCTCGCCGTACCCCGGCAGCGAGCCGGCCAGCCGGGACACGAACGCGTCGAGGCTGTTGTGGATCAGGTTCCCGATCTGGACCGGCGAGATCACCAGTAGATCCTCCGGCGCCTCGAGCGGCTCCACCTGAAGCAACCGTTCGACGAAGTACGCGTGCGGGCAGGTCGCATACGACTCCAGCGACGTCGGCGACGCGATCCGTTCCTCTACCGCGAAGTCGGGCAGCCCCGACACCCCCGACAGATCCCCGTCGAAGCGGGTGAACGCGTTCGATCCCCGCCCGCGCAGTAGCTCCCGGGCCCGCACCAGTACGCCGTCGTTGACCCACAACCGTGCCGCGGCGGCCCGGGTCTGCCACTCCTGCTCGGTTGCCGGCATCGTTGCCGTCGTCAACGAACCGGCGTACGACGCCGACGTCTGCAGCACCCCGTCGTACCGGTCCCACTGGGTCGCCGGCAGGGCGTGGTCGCCGGTCAGGTCGCGCAGCGATCCGAGCAACCATCGCGTCGGCAACCGTCGTGACGACCGCCGCAGGTCGCCGCGCGGGAACGACGCCACCACCCGCGCGCCGGCCGAGAACGCGACCAGCAGGTGCCGCTGCTTCTCGTCGAGCCGATCCCGGAACGACGCCAACTCTGGCGCGGCCGCCTCGCGCACCCGATGCGGAAGCAACGCATCCTCGTGCACCCGACCGGGATACAGATCCTCCGACAGACCGACGACGTACACGATGTCCGCCGAAAGACCGACGCTCGCCGACATCGGCGCCACCAGGACACCTGTCCCGAACGTGCCGACCCGCGGCAGCGACTGCTGAAGCTCCAGATCGAGAACGTCGCGCAGCACCGCGAGACTCGCCGGAGTGCCGAGCTCGTCGAGTGTCGACAAGCCCGTCAGCGACGACTCGACCGCCGCCGCGGCGTACTGCTCCTCGATCGGCAGCGACGAATAGTCGCCCAGCAGATCGTGGAAAAGCTGCAGCACCTCGGCCGACAACTCGGACCAGCTCTCCAGCACCGCCAGCGCACCCAACCGACGCCGCAGCGTGGAGGCAAACGCATGCAACCGCTCGGCCGTGGTCGCGTTGTACTGCGCGCGTCGCACCGCCGCCGGACGCGGATCCTCCGCCGCTTCTTCCTGATCAGCGGTCCGGCGCTCGGACTGCGCGTACCGCGCCAGCCGCGTGTCCCAGTCGTCGCCACGCACGACCCCGGCCGCGCGGGACATCCGCTCCCACTGCGGAACCGGGATCCGCTCACCGGTGAAGTCCCGAGTCGGCGCGTTCGCCAAAGCCCGGAACACGTCCGCGCGTGGCAGATCCTGGTCGACGAGCCCCAGTACTTCGAGAAGCGTCCGCGCGATCGCCCGCTCGTGCACCGGCCGAGTGCCCGGCCCGTTGACCTCGATCTTGGCCGCGCCGAGGTGCTCGTGCAGCAGTCGTGCGTACGGCGAGGCGGCCGAGTACAGCACCGCGATCCGGTGCGCCGGCGTGTGCTCCAGCGCCGAGACGACGTCGCGGACCACGCATCGCACCTCGTCGTCGGCGTCCGATGCGTTCAGGATCTCGGTCGCGACCGGGTAGTTCTTCGAGATCGACGGTGGCAGGTCGATCCCGATCCGCTCTAGCGATCGGCGCACCGCCCGGTCCGCACGCCGGACGTCGGTCAGTCCGACGATCACCGTCAGATCCGCCGCGGCATCGCCGAGCGCCGCCACGAAGGCAGCCTCGGACTGGGTGAGCTCCTGCGGGAGATAGAGGACCAGCGCGCCCAGTTCCCCGACGATCGCAGGGGATGCCGTGATGCGGGACGCCGCGGTGCGCAGGAGGTCGGTCTCGTCGTACCAGTCCGAGGCGAGCTCGGTGGTCACGTGACGATGCAGACGGACCAGATCGGGCCCGAGCGCGGACGCGTGCGCGACGTTGTCGAGCGCGGGATCGGTGAGGTCGCGGAGCTCGCGGTGAGCAGAGGCCAGCGCTTGGATGGTCGACGGATGCTCGGCGACCTCCTGGAACATGCCGGGGGCCTTCGCCAGCGCCGTCCGCCAGGTGGCTGCCACGATCGGCCGGGTGGCCGGGCGGCGCGGTGACAGCAGACCGGCGGCGACCTGCTCGGCGAGGCGCTCGAGGGTCGCCAGATACAGACCTGCGACACCGCGCACGGCGAGATGCCGACGCGCGATCACGCCGGCCAGGTTGTTCGGCAGCAACAGGGTCACCGGGGTCATCGGATCGTCGGCCTTGAGCCGCGCGACGACGTCCTGCAGGCGCTCCAGCGCCGCGGCGCCGTACGCCGTGCTCTCGATCCGCGTGGTCCCCACCACGAACCCCCGATCTGCCGCCCGATCCGTCGACTGTCACCGGAGACGGTAAACCCTGCCACGGACAGAAAGGTGACGGGGCGCGAAACGCCAAGGTTTCTGCGGCGCCGGGCGCGGCCTCGGACAATGAAGAAATGACCAGGGAGCCGAGGTTCGCGCGGGTGCTGCTCGTGCTGGTCCTCGCGCCGGCCGGCGGGTTGTTCGGCAAGGCGGTGGCCGAGGCGGCGCAGGCGCGCCCGTGGTGGCCGTGGCTGGTCGCGGCACTCGTCTGGCTGCTGGTTTCGGGCGGGATCTCGATGGCCGTGTCGAACCGTGTCACCGAGCACAGATAATGCTCCGATGGTCGCCGCTGTGCATCACGTCGAGATCTGGGTCCCGGACCTGTCCCGGGCCGTAGCGAGCTGGGGCTGGGTCCTCAACCGGTTGGGCTGGAAGGACGGTGACGGCTGGCCCGGCGGGATGACCTGGGCCGCGGCCGACGGATGTTACGTCGTGGTCGAGCAGAGCCCCGCGATGTCGGCCACCGAGCACGACCGGATGCGCCCCGGGATGAACCACCTGGCGCTCAACGCGGCGAGCCGCGCGGAGGTGGACGCGATCGTCGCGGAGGCCACCGAGCACGGCTGGACGCTGATGTTCGCGGACCGCCACCCGTACGCCGGCGGCCCGCAGCATTACGCCGCCTTCCTCCACAACACCGACGGCTACGAACTGGAGATCGTGGCGCCCTAGCAGGTGAGACTACGGATGCCTGGAGTGACGAATGGGACTCCAGATGTGACATGGTTACTCCAGGCAATCACAGCGGTCGCGGGGTAAGTGTGAAAGGGCGGTGCTCGTGACGGAGAAGCCTGACGGGGGAACTATGCCCGGACCGGCCTCACCGGAGCTCCTGGAAGCGCGGATCCGCGGTCTGCAGTACGCGCTGGGGCAACTGCTGGACAACGCGCGGAGGCTGACGTACGGCGAGCATCAGCGGGCCGTGCGACTGCATCGTCAACTGCAGGAGCAGACCGCGACGGCACGGCGCGAGTCCCGGTCGCTGGTCGACGCGAACACCGCGGCGGCGCTGGCCGAGGCCGAGCCGAAGGCGCGCCTGCTCGCCGACCGCCTCGCGCCCGGTCTGGGATCGATTCCGCCGAACGACGCCAGATGGCGTTCGCGTCAACTCGTCGGCGCCGGAGTCCCGCCGTACGTCCGGGTCGGTGAGCTCGAGGCCGGTACGCCGGTGGTCGCGCCGCTGCTGCGGACCAACGGCTGGAAGGTCACCGCGGACCGCAACGAGGCGGCGCGGCGGCTGCTGCAGAGTGTCGCGCTGCGCCTGGTCGCCGCCGCGGAACCGTTCCGGCTGCGCATCGACGCGTTCGATCCGAAGCTGACCGGGATGATGGGGCTGCTCGGTCACCTGACCACGAAGTACCCGCAATTGGTGCCCAGGGCAACGCATACCGCGGAGCAGTTGCACACGGTGCTGTCCGGGCTCGTCGACGTGTCCTCGCTGCGCGCGAGCCGGCAGGCGCAACTCGGTCACGAACGGTTCGAGGACCTGCTCAAGGAGACGGGTCAGGTCACCGATCCGTACCGGCTCGTCATCCTGTTCGACTACCCGTTCGGGATCGACACGCTCGCCCAGCGCGACCTGCTCCGGCTGGCCGCGACGGCGGGCAAACGGGGCATCTGCTTCCTGGTGCACTACGACCAGTCCACCGCCGCCGAGCTCGACGTCGACTCGAAGCAGCTGCTCGATCTGCTCGATCCCGTCGTGATCACCGGCGACAAGGTGGAGGTCGCGCGGCTCACCGGCGTACCGGCGAGACTCGATCCGCCGTTCGACGCGACCATTGCCGCGGGCATCTGTGACGTGATCGCCGAACAGGCCGACATCGCGGTCCTCCCGACCATCGACTTCGAGCGCACGCTGCCGGACCGTTCGACCTGGTGGCAGCCGGTCAAGGACGAGATCGGCACAGTGATCGGGTACGACGACCGCACGCCGGCGCTGATCCGGCTGCGCAGCGGCAACCCGGCCCTCCCGCACGTGCTCGTCGGTGGCGCGGTCGGTCAGGGCAAGTCGAACCTGCTGCTCGTGCTGATCCACGGTCTCGCCGCGCGGTACTCCCCGGCGGACCTGGAGATGTACCTGCTCGACTTCAAGCACGGCGTCGAGTTCTCGGCGCTCGGTCCCGGCCCGGATCGGCCGCACTGGCTGCCGCAGATCCGCGTTCTCGGCGTGCACAGCGATCGTGCGTTCGGTCTCGCCGTACTGCGGTACCTGTCCGACGAGCTCGCGCGGCGCAGCGAGATCTTCAAGTCGCACGGGAACGTCGCCGACATCGCGGAGCTCGCCCCTGGTCCGGAGCGGCCGCCGCGGATTCTCGTCGTACTGGACGAGTTCCAGGTGCTGCTCGAGGACGACGACGAGTTGGCGGACGAGGCGGCGAAGCTGCTGGAGCGACTCGTCCGGCTCGGTCGCGCGTACGGCGTGCACGTGGTGCTCGCGACGCAGACGATCGAAGGTGTGAAGCGGCTGTCGACGCGGCGGGACTCGATCTTCGGCCAGGTGCCGTACCGGATCGCGCTGAAGACCACGCCGGCCGACTCGCAGGCGATTCTGCGCAGCGGGAACACGGCCGCCGCCGAGCTGCAGTTCCGCGGTGAGGCGGTGCTGAACGCGAACTTCGGATCGCCTGACGACAACCAGCACGTGCTGGTGAGCTTCGCGGACAAGGTCGTGCTGGACTCGCTGCGAGGCGATCTGTGGGCCCGTGCGGGGGAGGACGTTCATCCGCCGCGGGTCTTCCATCTGGCTGAGCCCGCGCGCCTGACGGAGACCGCCGCCGCGGTCAAGCCCGAGGTGGGGCGGCCGTGGACCGGCTTGCCGATCGCGGTGACCGAGGAGCCGGTGCAGGTCGAGGTCCGGCCCGAGCCCGGAGCCGGCGTACTCGTGCTCGGGGACGGTCCGGTGGACGCGCTCGGCATACTGACCGGGCTGGCCGTGTCGATCGCTGCGTCAGCGGTCGAGCCACCGCGGTTCGTCTTCGTCGACGGCACCAACTCCGCGCCGGCTGTTGCTGAGGGCAAGGATGCGCTGGTTCAGGTACTGCGCCGGCTCGGATGCGAGGTCGAGACGGTCGACAAGCACGACGAGATCGCCCCGCGGTTGTTCGCGCTGCGGGACGCGATGCGGGACGGGCAGACCGGGAATACCTACCTGCTCGGGTTCGGGTTCCATGGCGTGCCGCGGATGCAGTTGCACGCGGAGGGGCTCTTCGAGAGTCCGGCGAACGTGCTGCAGGACATCGTGCGCGACGGGCCGGCGCAGGGGCTGATCACGTTCGGGTGGTGGAACCGGCTGCACGTGTGTACGGAGCAGCTCGGGTACGGGCGTGCGAACGTCGCGACGCATCTGTTCCTGCGGCACCCACAGGACGGCGTACGCGCGGTGGCCGGGCCGTTGATGCGCTGGGCCTCCGAGCCGCATCGGGCGTTGCTGTGGGACGGGCTGCATCCCGAGGCGCAGGTCGTCGTACCGTTCGCCGCGTTGCGGGCGGACGAGGTGGATCGCGCGGTGGAGTTGATGCGGCGATGAAGACCGAAGAGCAGGAGTGGTCCGAGTACGTGCGCGCCGTCCGGACGGTCGCGATGGCTCGCGCGGACGCGCAGCAGGCGCAGGACCGGTTGACGGCGAACAAGTCGAAGGCCGAGGCGACCGCGGCGGCCGAGGCCGACGCGATGGCCGAACGCGGACGGAAACTGCAGACGCGGCTGAACACGCTCGCCGAGAAGGCGGCCGCCAGCCTGGAGCGGGCCGGGCTGCCGGCCGAAGGGACGCGGGCGAACCACACGCTGCCCGAGATCCGCGCGATCAACGACATCGAGACCGTCGCCGCCCGGATCACCAAGCAGCTCGCGGAGTCGGTCGACCAGTTGGAGGAGCTCCGCGCGACGGCCCGGGCGCTCCAGGAGCAGCGCAGACGGCGTACCATCAGCGCGGTCCTGGCACTGGTCGGGTTCGTCCTGGTGTGGGTGCTGACCGGGTCGTTCCTGGCCGGGGTCGAGGCCGCGGCGATCGCCGCTGTCACGATGCTCGCCGCATCACGGCTGCTCGGGCTGCCGCGGCTGCCCGGGGCGCGCTGGTGGGGCTGGGGTGGTGCGGTGCTGGTGTTCGTGCTGATGGCGGCCGGACTGCCGTGGTGGCTCGGGATCCTGGTGCCGGTCGTGGTGGCGGGTACGGCGATCGCGCTGCCGAAGAAGCGCAACTAGTTGGGAGTGGGTTGAGGTGTCCGACGTACTGCGGCTCAAGGAACAACTGCACCAGGTCTCGATGGAGGCCAAGCAGGCGGCCGGCGGGCTGGCCGGGTTCAAGCTCCGGTTCACCCAGCACAGTCAGCTCGTGGAGAGCCTGATCGCGGGCACCGCGACCGGGATCGACCGGGACATCACCGAGATCCTGGAAGCCGCCGGCAAGGCGGTCGAACAGGCCGCCGAGGCGCTCGAGATCGCCTCGGCCGGCTGCAAGAGCTACGCCGACCAGATCTGACCCTTGCCATCCGAGCTGCAGCGGGTCGCGCGCGGCCTGGTCGACTGCTTCGACGAGATCCCACGGGTCGTCGAGCAGCTCCAGCGTACGGCCGCCCGCTGCCGGGAGAACGCGCAGGTCGCGCTGATCGCGTCCCGCGGACAGGCGACGGTCGCGGCGCAGCAGTTGGACGCGGCGGCGCGCGCGTGTGAGGCGGCCGCGCATTTCTTGTCGATGACGCCGCCGAAGGCGCGTGGCTGGGCCGAGGGCCTCGTCGGTACGGCGGGACCGTCGACCAACCGTCCGTCGTCGGACTCGGCGAAACGCAACAAGGCGACAGGTGGATCCGTCGACATCGACCACAAGGGCCGCACCAAGCGCCTGAGCTTCGACTACGACGACGTAGAAGTTGCCGAGGACAACGAGCCGCCCGTCGTCACGGTCGCCCGCAAGGCCTTCGAAAAGTTCCGCAAGGACCACGAGCAGGACGCCGGCCGCGACGATGACGAGCTCCTGGAGTTCGAGATCACCGTCGCGAAAACCGGCGAACTCGAGTTCGAGGAACGCGACGAGAAGGAAGAGCAGCAGCGTAACGAACGCCTGTCCCGCGAGTTCGAACTCGAGGTGGACCGCAAGCAGTCCGAAGAGTTCGAACTCGAAGAGCGCGACGAGAAGGAAGAGGAGAAGCGCGCGGAGCGCCTGACCCGCGACTTCGGGTTCGGTCCTGAGCGTGAGGAGCCGGAGCCGGTCGAGCCCGAGGAGCGCGACGAGAAAGAGGAGGAGAAGCGCGCGGAGCGCCTGACCCGCGACTTCGAGATCGGGGTGGATCTGACCGAGGCGGTCAAGGCGCTGCGCGAGTCCATGGCCGGCTCCGAGGACCAACAGTGGGACCACGCGACCTTCACCATCACCCCCGACCACATCGAAGCCACGTTCGACTATCCGGAGAATCCGCCGCCGGCGCCGATCGTCGTCGACATCGGGGTTCCCGGCGTACCCGATCCGGACGATGGCCACTTCGATCCCGCCTTCGACCCGCGTTCGTTGGACGTGGATTTCGCGCCCGGCGTCTTCGACCCGGACGATGTGTTCCAGCCGAAGGAACGGGCGATCGCCGACCGGCTCGCGGAAGAGGGGTGGCGCGTCGACGCGCGGCCAGCGGATCACACCCGGGACCAGGTTCCGAATCCCGACAGCATGGTTCGCAAGAGCAAGGAAGCGGATGGGATCGTGATCGAGTTCAAGACGCCGATCAGCGGGACGTCCAACGCGATCAAACGGAGCATCCACGACGCGAGCCGGCAAGCTGGTGAGCGGAACGAGGTACTGATCGACGGCAGGGCGGTCGGACTGTCGGAAGACACCGCGTTGAGAGCGTTCCGGCGGGCGTGTGGCCAGCCAGGCGGACGAGTTGCCGACGCTGTTCATGTCATTCTCGGTGACCGGCGCCTCATCACGTACACGAAGGAGAAATGATGTCCAACAGCGACACCATCTTCCTGGCTACCGACGCGTCTCTCGACGCCATTGCCGGCTGGCTTGTCGACACCCTGCGGTTGGAGCGCCTCGACGACCCGTCCCTGCCCGAGAACGCGCACTTCTTGCGTGGACGCGCTCGAACTGTTGATGGTCGAGTTCTGCTCCTGGTCGAGCCGAACATCTACGGCGAGACCGATCCCGACCCCGACGATGTCTCGGCCATCGACCACTACACCGCGGCCGTCGACGTACGCATCGCCGGTTCCCGGGAAGAGCTCGCACAGGCGAAGGAGGCGCGGGCAGTCTTCGACGAGCTGGCCGCCGGGCAACCACCGGTCGCCCTCGTGCTCGCCACCGCGATGTCATGGATCGTGGCCGCCTACCTCCCGGGGGCAGGCGTGCATACGTTTCCGCCGGAGACCTCCCTCGACTCCGACGCCATCGAGGTCTGGCGTGAATGGGTCGTCGCGCGCACCTGACCGGACAGTTGGGTGCCGTCCTCACGGGCTGTGAGAAAAAACTTGGGAAGTCGCGTCATGAACCGCTGAGGTGTTCGTCACTACCTGTGAACCCATCCCCACAGGGAAGTGGAAGTGATTGACGTGAAGGGTTGTCTTGCGAGGTCGCTGATGGGAACCGGCTCGACTCGGTGCCGGGTGTTGTGAGATGACCGACGGTGGTGATCCTCACCCGGCCGCGGGTCGGGTGGAGCGTCGTCGGGTGCGGGTCTGGTTCGGGGACCACGTGGTCGCCGACTACCGGGCAGAGGCGGAGTTGGCCGAACGGTACGCCGAGGCCATGTCGCGCAGATTCGCCGGGTTGCGGGTCACGAGTGACCCGGTCCCGGACCACGATCCAGGACCACAGCGGAGGCTGCCGGGGGAGCGGCTCTGGGAGGTAGCCCCGAAATGAGCTCCCGACGCTTCCGGTTGATCCGTCATCAGGACGTCTCCGGTGTCAGCGGCACCGGACCCGTCGCCGAGGGAGTCCAGTTCACCGACGGGGCGGTCGCGCTCCGCTGGTACGGCGACTACCCGACCACGACCGTCTGGGACGGCATCGATTCCGTCGTCGCCATCCACGGTCATGGCGGGGCCACCGTGGTCGAGTGGCTGGATCCGGAAGCGGGTCCCGACCCCGACCTCAGGCTGCCGCCGCGCGAGACCCTTCCCGCCAGGCCCTGGCCGGATCTGCACTCCGCCCCCGAGCCGCAGGACCCCGACCCACTGCACTCCGAGCGCGACCTCGGCCCGCACGGCGCGGCACCGCCGTCGACCTGGTCGTCGTACCGCGTCTTCCGCTGAACCGCTGAACCGCTGAACCGCTGAACTGCTGAGAACCACCTGATCCGCCGGTGCAGTCACCCCTCCAAGCACCGGCACACCTCGGTACGGCGTACGCCCGGGCGAGCCGGTGTACGCCGTACCGGGGACCCTCAGCGGTACTCCATCACCGCCAGTTGATCGAGGTTGTAGAACGTGCCGGGCCCGTCGCACAGCTCCATCATCTTGGCCGAGAACTCGGTCGTGTCGGTGCGCTGTGAGTTCGCCATCGCCTCTTCGTAGGAGTCGAACTCGATGATCGCGAAGTAGCGTCCCGGCTCGTCCCGGTCGGCGCAGGTGATGCCGCGCGCCGGCGAGGGCCCGTCGGCGTCCGCCTCGCGCTTGGCGCGGAACTCTTCCATCAGTGCCGCGATCTCGTCCGGTTTCGACGTCCGGTACTCGATGATCTGAACGAAACCAGCCATCACTTCCCCCTGTGGTCCACAGACACTCACCCCTGGGTGTCCTGCTGGTTCGACAGTGCTCCCGGATCGCCTGGCTGGCAAGGGCCGGACGGTTACGGTGACCTGACGCGGGCGACGGATCACGGGCCGTCGATTCTGCCCTCGGCAGAGGTGCCTGGGTTTTGTCGGTCGGGCCTGATTGGCTTGCCCGCATGGAGATTCTGATTCTCGGTGGGACGGCGTGGCTGGGTCGTGAGATCGCGACGCAGGCGATCGCGCGCGGTCATTCGGTGACGTGTGTGGCCCGCGGCGAGAGCGGCGGGATCGCGGACGGCGCGACGCTGGTCGCGACCGATCGCAGCCGCCCGGATGCGTACGACGCGGTCCCGGATCGGGACTGGGACGCGGTGTTCGAGGTTTCGTGGCAGCCGGGATTCGTGAAGGGTGCGCTCGCAACGTTCGGCGCCCGCGCCAAGCACTGGACGTACGTCTCGTCCTGCAACGCGTACGCGAAGTACGACACGCCCGGCGCCGACGAGTCCGCGGAGCTGCGCGAGCCGACCGAGCTCGATGTCGTCGAGCAGGAGTTGTACGGCGAGGCGAAGGTGGCCTGCGAGCTCGCCTCGCAAGCGGTGGTGGGGGATCGCCTGGTGATCGCCCGGGCCGGCCTGATCGGTGGGCCGGGGGACCGCAGCGACCGCGCGGGTGCCTGGGTCGCGCGGGCGGCGCGCGCTCCCGAGGAGCCGATGCTGGTGCCCGACACGCCCGAGTTGGCGACCGCCGTCATCGACGTGCGGGATCTCGCGAGCTGGCTGTTGGACAACGCGACGGAGGGCCGGACGGGCACGTTCGACACGTTCGGTCCGGTGGTGCCGTTCGGGGAGTGGATCGAGCTGGTGCGCGAGGTCGGCGGTCACACCGGGCCGGTGGTGCTCGCGCCGCAGGAGTGGTTGGAGGAACGCAAGGTCGAGCAGTACATGGGGCCCGAGTCGCTGGCGATGTGGATCACCGAGCCTGGGTACGAGGGCTGGTCTTCGCGCAGTGGCGCGGCGGCGGCCGCGGCCGGCTTGAAGCAGCGGTCCAGGCGTGAGTTCGTGGTGGACACGCTGGCCTGGGAGCGCGAGCTCGGGCTGGAGCGGGAACGCCGCGCGGGGTTGAGCGCGGCGAAGGAGAAGGAGCTGATCGACGCGCTGCAGACTTCCGGCTGAGGAACGCCCAGGGTGGCGCGGCCGATGGGCCTAGGGTGGGTGCATGCGGCTGGTGCTGATCTCCGACACTCATCTGCCGGTGCGGGCCAAGAGGCTGCCCGAGCCGGTCTGGGAGGCGGTCGAGCGTGCCGATGTGGTCATCCATGCGGGCGATTGGGTGAGCATCGGATTGCTGGACGAGCTCGAGAGCCGCGCGACGCGACTGATCGGGTGCTGGGGCAACAATGACGGCCCCGAGTTGCGAGCGCGGTTGCCCGAGGTCGCTCGGGTGACGCTGGACGGGTTGTCGATCGCCGTGGTCCACGAGACCGGGTCGGCGAAGGGACGTGAACTGCGGTGCGAGGCGGCGTACCCGGGGGTGGATCTGCTCGTGTTCGGGCACAGTCACATCCCGTGGGACACCACGAGTCCGGGTGGATTGCGGCTGCTGAACCCGGGATCGCCGACGGATCGTCGACGGCAGCCGTACTGCACCTACCAGACCGCCACGATCACCGCGGGCCGTCTCGAAGACGTTGCCCTGCACAACCTTTAGAAAGTTCGTGACGTAACGAGTCGGTCCGGGCGGGCGGAATCACCGCCGTACCACCGAGTTACGGCGTACCCCGCCGCCCGGCCGACCGTCGCCCGGTCAGGCGTTCGCTGCTTCCTTGACCCGGGTCTTGAGGCGATCACGGACCTTTTCCGGCGTGTACGCACGGCGCTTCCGCTCTCCGCGCGCGACCACGACACCCGTCGCGGCAACGCCGACGAGACCCGCAAGCCCTACCACCTTCCATACCTTCATGCGGTCTAACCTAGCGATGTGACCAGCCGGATTTCACTGGATGACGCTACGGAACTGACACGAACAGGTGACATTTGGCTGTTTCGCGGTGCGAGTGCGGCGGATCGCGCGATCCAGCTGACCACGAACAGCCCGATCAACCACGTCGGTATGGCGGTCGTCATCGAGGACCTTCCGCCACTGATGTGGCACGCGGAACTCGGACGTTCGCTGCCCGACGCCTGGACCGGGAAGCACCATCGCGGCGTACAGCTGCACGACCTGCGCGACGCCGTCATGGTGTGGGGCCGCAAGTACGGGCAGCAGGCGTGGTTGCGCCAGCTCGACCACCCGGTTACGCGGGACATGGAGGACGCGGTACTGCGGACCGTGGCGCGACTGGACGGTACGCCGTTCCCGTCGACGGCTCGACTCGCGTCGCGATGGGTGCGTGGCCGGGTACCTGCGTTCCGGAAGGGTTCTCGCGAGCTCGAACTCGAGTCGGCGTACTGCGCGGAAGTGGTGGCGGTGACGTACGAAGCGATGGGGTTGCTGCACGGACGTCGGCCGAACTGGTACGACCCGGGACGGTTCTGGAGCGGCGACGAACTGCAGCTCGCGCACGGCGCGAAACTCGGTGCCGAGATCGCTGTGGAGCTGCCGGATTCCTGACGGGTTCGTTGCCGCGTTCTGTTGACGCTACGAAAACTGTCGGCGGCATGTGATTGGGTTGTTCCAGTCGGTCATCGAGCCGGAGGAGGCCCGTGATGTATGCGGTCATCGACACCGAGACGACCGGCCTGTTGCCGAGCCATCGGCATCGGGTCATCGAGATCGCGGTGGTGCTGCTGGACGCGCGCGGGCAGGTCGAGCGCGAGTGGGTGACGTTGCTGAATCCGCAGCGCGACCTCGGGCCGCAACACATTCACGGGATCCTCACCGCTGACGTGCTGGCGGCGCCGGAGTTCGGTGACATCGCGAAGCAGCTGGGGGAGTTGCTGGCCGGGCGGATGGTTGTCGGGCACAACGTCGAGTTCGATCTCGGGTTCCTGCGGGCGGAGTTCGCGCGGCTCGGCGTCACGGTCCCGCTGATCACCGAGCGGTCGATGTGCACGATGGCGCTGGCCGGTTACCTGTTCCCGGGCGCGAAGCGAACGCTGGGCGCGTGTTGCGCGGCCGCGGGGATCTCGATCGACGGCTGGCACTCGGCGCTGGCCGACACGCGCGCGACCGCCGAGCTGTTTTCCCTGTATTTAGGCGCTTTCGCAGCACCTCCACCGTGGCAGTGGGCGTACGAAGAGATCCGGCGGATGCCGTGGCCCGACCTGCCGGGGACGGATGTCGCGCCGACCGTGCGACCGGTGCACGCCGGCGGGCGCCATGGCTGGATGAGCCGGCTCGTCGACCAGTTGCCGCGCGTCCCTGAGCCGCCGCAAGCCGACTCGTACCTCGTGCTGCTCGACACGATCCTCGCCAACCGCGAGATCACCGCCGCCGACGCCGACCAACTGGTGCAGGTGGCGACCGGCCTCGGCCTGACCCGGCCCCAGGTCGACCACCTTCATCGGTACTACGTCTCCGCGCTGGCCACCGCGTCGTGGAGCGACGGCGCGATCACGCCGGACCAGCGCAGCGATCTCGACCGCGTCGCAGTCATGCTCGGCCACCGCGCCGCGTACGTCGACGACGCACTGACCCGCGCGAGCGGCGGGCGGTACGTCATACCCGATCGTCCTGGTGCGCGGGGGTTTCCGCCGGGGAGCACGCTGGTCTTCACCGGCGACATGGTCGAGCCGCGTGAGGTTTGGTGGGACCGGGCAGTCGCGGCCGGGTTCGTGCCGCAGGAGGCGGTCCGCCCGGACACGACGTTCGTGGTGGCCGCCGACGTCGACAGCCTCTCGGTCAAGGCCCGCACGGCCCGCGAGTTCAGCGTCCCGATCATCTCGGCCGAAGACTTCCGCCGCCTCCTCCCCACCCCACAACGCAAAGCCGGCTGACCCCAAGCCCATCCCCAGCCGACTCGGCAGGGGATCGGCGAGCCCCTACCGATGGCAGCACTCGGGCCAGGAGACGAGGCAAGGCTGCCGGTCTGGACGCTCGGGTCAGGAGACGAGGCGAGGCTGCCGGTCTGGACGCTCGGGTCAGGAGACGAGGCGAGGCTGCCGGTCTGGACGCTCGGGTCAGGAGACGAGGCGAGGCTGCCGCTCTGGACGCTCGAGTCAGGAGACGAGGCGAGGCTGCCGCTCTGGACGCTCGGGTCAGGCGGCGGGACGTGCCGTCGGAGGCTTGGGCCAGGGCGTGCCCGTGGAAAGGCCCGGCGCAGGCGGGCCGGGCGCGCTGGTTGGAGCCGCCCGGGCTGGCGGGAGGGGGTGCGCTGGTTGGAGCCGCCGGGGCCGGGCGCGGCTGTGCGCTGGGCGGAGCGCTCGGCCCAGGGGCCCGGTTGGTCCGCGGCCGGGTGATGTCACTGAAGAAGCGCGAGTGCCTGGCAGGGGCTGGGCGCTTCGGGCCGGCGGTGGAGACCAGGCGTACCGTCGGAGGCCTTGGGCCAGGGCGTGCCCGTGGGATGGCCCGGGCCCGGCGGGCCGGGCGCGCTGGTTGGAGCAGCCGGGGCCGGGCGCGGCTGTGCGCTGGGCGGAGCGCTCGGCCCATGGTTCCGGTTGGTCCGCGGCCGGGTTATGACACTGAAGGAGCGCGCGTGCCTGGCAGGGGGCTGCCGGTCTGGGCGCTCGGGTCAGGCGGCGGAGGCAGGGCGTGCGGTTGGAGGCTTAGGCGAGGGCGTGCCCGTGGGATGGCCCGGGGCAGGCGGGCCGGGCGCGCTGGTTGGAGCCGCCGAGGCTGGCGGGAGGGGTGCGCTGGTTGGAGCCGCCGCGGCCGGGCGCGGCTGTGCGCTGGGCGGAGCGCTCGGGTCAGGGGGCGAGGTAGGGCCTGCTGATCTGGGCGCTGCGGTCAGGCGGTGGTGGCTGGGCGTGCTGTTGGAGGGCTTGGGTCGGGTGTGCCCGTGGGAAGGTTCGGGGAAGGCGGCCGGGCGCCCTGGGCGGTGCGCTCGGGCCGGGGGCGAGGCGGGGCTGCTGGTGTGGCGCTCGGGGCAGGCGGTGGTGGCTGGGCGTGCTGTTGGAGGGCTTGGGTCGGGGTGTGCTCGTGGGAAGGCCTGGGCTGGCGGGCCGGGCGGGCTGCCTGGAGCCCGCGGGGCCGCGTGCGGGCTGGATGGAGCGCTTGGGGCAGCGGGGCCGGTGAGGGCGTGCTGGGTGGGGAGGTTGGGTCAGGGGGTGGGGACCAGGTCGGTGGGGGTGAGGAGGGCGTGGAGGGTTAGGCCGGCGTTGGTCAGGGGAGTGGGGGTTTCGGGGTTGCGGTTGATGACGCAGAGGGCGTCGGTGATGGTGGCGCCGAGGGTGCGGAGTTCGTTGGTGGAGAGGACGATCTGGCCGCCGGTGGTGACTACGTCCTCGACGATCGTGACGCGACGGCCGGCGGTGTCGGCGCCCTCGGCGAGGCGGCGGGTGCCGTAGGTCTTCGCCTCTTTGCGGACGAACGCGCACGGGAGTCCGGTGTGGCGGCCGAGTGCGGTCACGACGGGGATGCCGCCCATCTCCAGGCCAGCCAGGACCTCTGTGCCCGCGGGGATGAGCGGGACCATCGCCGCGGTCAGTTCATCGAGGAGCACCGGGTCGGCCTCGAAGCGATATTTATCAAAGTACTCCGTCGTCGTCTGGCCAGACCGCAGTACGAACTCACCGGTCAGATGCGCAGTCGCGTACACGCGCCGCCCCAAGTCTGCAAAATCCACGCCCGGAACCCTATCTCCCCACCCACTCCCGCCTCCCCGAACGCATACCCCTCGAGCCAGAGGGTTGCCCCCTCAAAGTCTCGGGGGGCAACCCTCCAAATCCGTGGGCAACCCTCCAACTGTGGGGGTGCCCTTCAGCTGGGCGGTCGCTTACACACCAGTTGCGCGGTGGCGTGCACACGTCGCCCGGAGTCCGCGAGATCCATGCCGGACTCCTGTCTCTGCGTCCGCACCTTGCGTCGGCGGGTGCATGCCCCGTGAGTTGGAGGGTTGCCCCCTGAGAATCTGAGGGGGCAACCCTCCAGTTCGGAGGGCAACTCTCCAACCGCGGGGGTGCCCTCCAGTTGGGCGGTCGCTTACGCACCGGCTGCGTGGTGGCGTGCACACGCGGCCCGGAGTCTGGGAGGTCCACGCCGGAGCCTGCTCCCCGCCTCGGCGGGTGCATGCCCCGTGAGTTGGAGGGTTGCCCCCTGAGAATCTGAGGGGGCAACTCTCCGACTGCGGGGGTGCCCTCCAGTTGGGCGGTCGCTTACACACCGGCTGCGCGGTGGCGTGCACACGCGGCCCGGAGTCTGGGAGGTCCACGCCGGAGCCTGCTCCCCGCCTCGGCGGGTGCATGCCCCGTGAGTTGGAGGGTTGCCCC
>NZ_JBIALI010000003.1:0-367468 GCF_042873375.1 Kribbella sp. NPDC004875 | reverse complement strand
CCCTGAGAATCTGAGGGGGCAACCCTCCAGCTCCGTGGGCAACCGTTCAGCTCGCGTGGGCGAACGGCGGTTCGCCCACGCGATTCGCTGGTTCGCGGGGGTGACTCGCTGGCCCGCCGGGCGATTCGCCGGTTCGCGGGGGTGGCCCGCTGGCTCGCCGGGCGACTCACCGGTTCGCGAGGGTGACTCGCCGGTTCGCGCGGTGACTCGCTGGCTCGTCGGGCGGCTCGTGGGTCGGTGGGCGAGTGTCGCTTCGTTGGGGGGCTCGCGGCTCGGGGAGCTCGCTTTGCGGGGTGGGTCGTTGGGGCGTCGGGTAAGTCGCTGGCTGGTTCCGCGGTGCGGTCGACGGCGCGAGTGTGGTGGTGCGGTTGACGGTGCGGGTGTGGTGGTGCGGTCGACGGTTGCGGGTGCGGTGGCGCGGTCGACGGTGGGAGTGTGGTGGTGCGGTCGGCGGCTCGGGTGCGGTGGTGGGGGTGGGGTCAGGCTTCTTCGGGGAGGGTTTCTATTTCGAAGCGGAGTTGTTTGCCGGAGCGGATGCGTTCGATGGCGGCCAGGCAGGCGGGTTCGCTCATCTGGACGCCGATCTCGGCGAGTTTGTGGCGCAGGACGCGGGCGGCGTCCTCGGCGGACCGGGCGCTGGACTCGTTGATCGCCTCGATGGTGGTGGCGGTGAGCCGTTCGCGGATGTCCGGGTGGGCCTGGTGGATCTCGTGCGTGATGCGGAACTCGGTCATCGCGACTCGCTCTCCTTGTCCCCCGCGGGCCGGTTGTGCTGAGCCGAGGTTCCGGCTCAGGGACCTAGCCTAGGGTGCGGCCCGGGAGGTCACGCCAGGACTCGCTGCACGAAACTTTCCAGCCGGGTCGCGAGCCGTTCCGCCCGCACCTCCGGGGTGGCGGTGTCGCCCTGCGGTACGTCGAGTTCCTTCAGCCCGCGGATGTACAGCGAGCACGCCAGATCGGCGCACATGTACATCCCGACCGTGTTGCCGTTCCTCCCGGCCGAACCCGCCCGGCGGGCCGCGAACAGCGCGACGTCGCTGACGTGGTGCGCGGTGTTGCACAGGTCGCACAGCCCCGCGAACCGGCGGGCGGCGCCCGAGGTCTGGGTGCTGACCGCGATCCCGGTCACGCCGGCGTCGCGGCGTACCACGAGGTAGCCGCGGTTCGGGGCCTTGGCGTCGCGCCAGCCGAGGAAGTCCAGCGACTCCCAGGGCAGTTCGGCGAAGCTGCCCGGCAGCGCCATGGCCTTGACCTGGCTCTTGGACGAGTTGACGAACGAGCGCCTGATGTCGTCGGCGCTGAGCGGTTCCACGACGGTCCCTCCGATCTCCGACCACCCATGAGACCGGCTTCGGCGGCGCGGCGCAACCCGTTAACTCCGTTGCTGCGGGCAACGGTCAGCTGTCGGCGTACCCGGTTGTCCGGTGCTCGTCGTGGTGGCGGAGGTCGACACCGAAGTCGACCGAGGCCTTCAGCCGGAGCAGCAGCGAGACGACCTCGGGGCAGTCGGCCGGGTCGTCCGAGCTGAGCGTCAGGTCGGTGCCGCCGGTGGCGCCGGGGGTGAGCGTGAACGTCAGCGTTCGCCCGAAGTACCGCAACTGGTAGCGCTCGTCCTGGACAGCCTGTTCGATCCGGCTCTCGTCGGTGCGGCCGTCGCCGAGGCGGAACGAGATCACACCGTCCGTCTCCGGCGCCGCGGTGGCCCAGAAGCGCTCGCGGCCGTGCCAGGTACTGACGGCCCGGTAGACGTCGCTCGGTCCCGCCGCGCAGAACACCTTCCGCTGCACTCCACACCCTCTCCTGATTCCGGTCACGTCCGGTCCATTGTCTGCCGCGACGGGGTTCAGGGGCCGGACACGCCGGGTAAGGGGTGGACTTCTGAGCGAGAAGGGGGAAGTCTTTACTGTGCAAAGTTCAACTAGTCTCTCGGAAGGATCCGCGATGTCCAACGAGTACGCCGCCCTGAGCGGTGACTACACCCTCGACGCCTCTCACACCCGGATCGGCTTCAGCGCCCGGCACGCGATGGTGACCAAGGTCCGTGGCGCGTTCGACGAGTTCGAGGGCTCGTTCCACATCGACGGCGAGAACCCGGAGAACTCCTCCGGGAAGGTGACGATCCAGGCCAAGAGCATCAACACCCGCAACAGCCAGCGCGACGAGCACCTGCGCAGCAACGACTTCCTGGCGATGGACGAGTACCCGGAGATCACCTTCGTCTCGACCGGGGTCAAGCAGACCGGCGACGCCGAGTTCGTGGTGTCCGGCGACCTGACGATCCGCGGCGTCACCAAGCCGGTCGATGTCGAGTTCGAGTACACCGGCACCGCGACCGACCCGTTCGGCAACCAGCGGCTCGGCCTCGAGGGCTCGGTCGTGATCAACCGCAAGGACTTCGGCGTCAGCTGGAACGCGGCCCTCGAGGGCGGCGGCGTGCTGGTCAGCGACAAGATCACGCTGGAGCTCGAGGTCTCGGCGATCAAGAACAGCTGAGGCTCCGTCGACAAGAGCTCAGGCTTCATCAACAACACCGCAGGATCGTGGGTGCCGCCGGATTCCGGTGGCACCCGAGCCCCGCGTTCAGGAGTTCAGGCGTGCCGCGTGGTCTGCTCCAGCAGTGACTCGACCGCCTGCCGCAGTTCGGCGTCGTGGTGCGGTCCGGACCAGACGATGATCCGGCCCTTGTCGCCGAGTTTGGTACTGATCAGGTCGCGCGCCGGGGTCGGATCGCCCTGGTTGAGCAGTACGACGAGCCGCCGGCCGTCCCGTTGCAGCCGATCGAGCAGCGGCGGCAGCGTGGACCCGCGGAACAGTCCGGGATCGCTCTTCACCTTGGTCTCGATCATCACGCCGCGGCCGCGCACCACGAGCAGGTAGTCGGCGCGGTCCCGGGTGAACTCGCGATCGTGATAGATCCGCGCCTTCGGCCACAGGCGTTGCAGCGCCGCGTCGACCTCGGCGTCGTACTGCGCCGCGAGGCGACTGACCCGGGAACTCGTCCCGCGTGGGCGGAAGGACTCCTGTGGACGGCTGCCGCCGAGCCACGCCGGCAGCCAACGCCGGATCTGCGTGTCGATCATCGGTGGGCCCCCAGACCTGTTCGGCACTCGGTCGAGAGTGTGCCCGGGGTCGTTCGGGGGAATCCGGTGGGCACGCAATCGTGATCCCACCGCCACAAAGTTGTCAGCAGGCGTTCGGAGAGGTGGTGCCGCCGTCGACGATCCAGCGGGACTGCTGCGGCAGGACCCGCATCTGGTCGAGCCAGCGCGTCGGGGTGGTGTTCGGCAGGACGCCGCGGCCGCGGGCGTTCACCGTGCGGGCCGCGGAGGTGTCGTAGCAGGCGCTGACGATGACGCCGTTCGCCGCGAGGGTGCGCTTGGCCCAGAGCACCTTGGTGACGCCGGTGTTGTGCAGCTTCCGGGTCCGGAAGTACTTCGCCTGGGTGCTGATCGCCTGGAACATCGCGGGCGTCATCACCGGCTCGAGCTGCTGGGTTTTGCTGCCGCCGCTGCGCATCATCACGTCGAGCGCGACGCGGTAGGCGTAGTACGCGTTCAGCACCGGGTCGTCCGAGCCGGTGTCCGCGGCTGTTTCGTCGGTCGTGGCCGTCGGGGTCGCCTTGTGGGCGGCGGGCGCCGCGGCCGCGACGTCGGTGCCGCTGGTGCCGCAGCCGGGGAGCAGCAAAACCGGGAGCAGTGTGGCGGTCACGGCCAGGTTTCGCATCCGCATGATGTTCGAGTACCTCCTGTTGGGTGCGGGATCCCCGTGGGTGCCAACAGCGAGCCGTACACGCCGTCCGGCACTGACCGTGTAACGTCGACAAACGCTCCGTGGTCACTGTGACCTGGGTCACAATGCAGCTCGTGATACCCCTACCGGAGTACTGGCCCACGGTTGGCTCCGCGGCTGGATGTGCCGGGCGCGCGCGATTCCTAGCCTCGATCTCAGGACTTGAGAACGAGGAGAAACGATGACGGACACGCTCACCCGCCCCACCCGCGGCCCGCGGAACGACCACGGGTCCTGGATCGGCCGGCTCGCCAGATCGCTCGCGTACGCCGCTGCGCTCGCGCCGGTCGGCGTACTCACGATCGGGGACGCGCTGCTCGGCGATCCCCGCGAGGCCGGACAGCGCTGGCAACGACTCGCGCACCACAGACCGGCGACTCACAGCCGCGCGGGGAGCCCGGCGAGCCGGGTTCGAGTCTTCGGCTACGGACTGATCAGCGCGCTGATGGGCCTGGCCGGTTTGTTCGTGATGTTCCTCGTCGTGCTGTGCGTGGTGCGCGGGCCGTTCTGGGGCTTCGTCGAACACGGGCCGGTCGAGCCGGGCACCTGGGGTGGGCCGACGCGCGCGGGCGCGTGGGCGGTGCACGGACTGATCGCCGTGCCGTGTGTGGTGGTGTTCCTGTTCGCGCTGCGGGGGATCGCGGCGTTGCAGTCCCTGCTGGTCCGGCCGTTGTACGGAGCGGTCTCGCGCTGGTGGGTGCTTCCGGCAACTATCGTGCTGGCCGGTGGCGCCGTGGCGTTCTTCTGGGCCTGGCTGCAGCAGGTGTGAGTAAGGTCCAACCGTGACCGGTGAAGTGCAGGAGCCGAACGGGTGGCCCCGCGGGCGGTGGGCCTGGGTTGCGGCGCTCGGGGTCGCGGCGCTGCTGGTGCTCACCGTCATGGATCTCGGGCAGCACTACGACGTACAACTCGGGGCTGTGCTGGCGCTCGCGATCGCACGGGCGCTGGCGCTGACTCTGGCGTGGTTGCGGCCGCGGGCGGCGGTGGTGGTCTCGCTGATCACCACCGCCATCACTGCGGCCGTGACCACACCGGTCAGCGCAAGCGAACCCTGGCCATGGGGTACGACGGCCGCGTTCGGCCATGCGTTCGTCGTCGCGATCGCGGGTGCGCGCGGACTGGGGAGGCGGGAGCAGATCGCGTGGTGGGTCGCGACGCAAGCAGTCGGTGTGGTCGCCACTGCCCTGGCGCCGGAGCGTGGCAGCTGGCGCGGTCTGATCACGATGGCGGTGCTGTCCGCGGTCGCCGTGGTGGTGGGCGATCTGATCCACACGCGGCGCGACACGAACCGCCGGCTGGCTGAGCAGGAGACGATCAGCAAGGCGGAGCGTGCGGAACGGGAGCGTCTGCAGGAGCGGGCCCGGATCGCTCGCGAGTTGCATGACGTCGTGGCACACCATCTGTCGGTCGTGGTGGTCCGAGCGGACAGTGCGCCGCACCGGCTGGCCGGCGTACCGGATGACGTACGAGCGGAGTTCACCGGCATCGCTGATGAGGCGCGGGCGTCGTTGACCGAGATGCGTCGGGTACTGCGTCTGCTGCGGGAACCGGTCGGGCAATCGCCGATGGGGGAGTTGGAACCGCAGCCCGGGTTGGCGCAGCTCACCGAACTCGTGGAGGGTACGCGACGCGCGGGTGCCGACGTACGACTCGTTGGTGACGTGCCGACCGGGTTCGACCAGGCGGTGGAGCTGGCGGCGTATCGCGTGGTGCAGGAGGGGCTGAGCAACGCGGTGCGGCACGCTTCCCATGCTGTCGTGGAAGTGCGGGTGCAGAACAGCGGAGGGCAGTTGCAGGTCACCGTGCGCAACGGTGTGCCGCCGCGGGCCGTCGTACCGGCGCCTGGGAGTGGGCAGGGTCTGGTCGGGATGCGCGAGCGGGTGGCGCTCGTCGACGGGACCGTGAGCGCCGGTCCGACCCCCGAAGGCGGTTATCTGGTGCAGGCGTTCATTCCGGTCGTGAAGGAGGCGGTGCGTGGCGATCACGGTCATGGTGGTTGACGACCAGGAGATGGTGCGGGCCGGGTTCGGTGCGCTGCTCGACGCGCAGCCGGATCTGCAGGTGGTCGGTCAGGCCGGCAATGGCGCAGAGGCGGTCGAGCTGGCGGCCGCGCTGACACCGGACGTGATCCTGATGGACGTTCGGATGCCGGTTCTCGACGGTCTCGCCGCGACACGGCAGATCCTCGCCGACTTCACACCTGGTGAGCCGCCGCGGGTCGTGATGCTGACGACGTTCGACCTGGACGACTACGTGTACGCCGCGCTGCGCGCCGGGGCGAGCGGGTTCCTGCTGAAGCACTCGACACCTGACGAGTTGGCCGCCGCCGTCCGGGTGGTGGCCGCGGGCGACGCGCTGCTGGCCCCGTCCGTGACCCGCCGGCTGGTGGAGGATTTCGCTCGCGCGCAACCCGTCGTACCGCTTGCGCCGGCGCGGCTGACGCCGCGAGAGACTGACGTACTGCGGTTGGTCGCGCGCGGACTGTCGAACCGGCAGATCGCCGACGAGCTCGTGCTGGCGGAGCAGACGGTGAAGACGCATGTCAGCAACATCCTGACCAAGCTGGACCTGCGCGACCGTGCCCAGGCGGTGGTCTACGCCTACGAATCGGGCGTCGTCGTTCCAGGTCCGCGGCACTGAGGAGGGTGACGATGGACGTCCTGGAGCGGGTACGGCGGTTGTGCCTGGCGATGCCCGAAACGACCGAGCGGCCGAGTCACGGTGAGCCGACCTGGTTCGTACGGGACAAGAAGGTGTTCGTGATGTACGCCGACCATCACCACGACGACCGCCTCGGCGTCTGGATGGCGGCGCCACCGGGTGTCCAGGAGTCGTTGGTCGCCGCGGATCCGGAGCACTTCTACCGGCCGCCGTACGTCGGTCATCGCGGCTGGCTCGGTGTCTACCTCGACGTCGACGTGGACTGGGAGCACTTCGAGGACCTCGTCGAGAACGCGTTCCGCCAGGTCGCGCCGAAGACCTTGAGCGCCCGCCTGGACACGAAATCAGACCCGATCTAGTTCGCTCGGCGGCGGGCGTCTTCGACGTACGGGAGCGGGTTGCCGGAGGCGCGCGCACCCGAGGCGAGCCACGCCGCGAGTCCCTCCGGGGACCGCCGATGAAGCTCGTCGAGGTACTGCTGGCGCTGCACGACGACGGAGAGCCGTTCGATCGCCGAAGGCGCCGCTTCCAGCAAGCGGAAGCTGCGGCGCCAGGCCCAGCACAACGCCTGGTCGTCGAGGGCGTCGAGCTCATGCGCCGGACGGGACGGGGCAGTGGTGTCCTGCGGCGGCTGGGTGGATGACGCCGATCGGCTCGGCTGTGGCGGCAGCGGTGGTGGAGCGGTGGGACGGGCCTTCTTCTCCGGCTGTCGTCGAGGGAGCTTCGAGAGGAGGGCCGGCGTGGTGACCGCGAAGAGCAGCCCGATCAGTACGCCGGTGAACCCGAGGACCGCGATCAGTCCCATGGCAGCCGGCGCGACCAGAGCGGAGGCGAGCGTGACCCGCGCGATCCGGCGGAACTCGCCGCTTCCCTCGGTCTTCGCCACCGACGCGGCGATGACGCCCGCTGCCATCCCGATCACGACCACGCTGATCGCGGTGCCGCCCACTCCCCAGCTGCCGATCGCGCAGACGAGTCCGGCCATGGTGGTCAGGTACAAGCAGTACAGCCGGATGTTCTGCAGTGTGTCGTAGGCGGACCGGGCCGCCGGCCCGTCGGCGCCGGATGATCGCCTCGTCTCACTCACGTTCTCAGTCCTTTACCCCGGGTTCCCCGATAGCGCCGTCGCGGTCGCCAGCATGCCTACCCGGGCGCGGGTCGCGCCTCCTCCGTCCGGGGTGAAACTCGCACTGACGCGATCGACGCTGCGGAGTACAGTCGAAGTGCTGCCGCTACCCAGGGACAGTTCGGGGGAACAGTCCGTTGGCCGAGCAAGAGTCAGAAGGCTTGAGATCATGGCTGACCACCATGCTGACCACCAGGTTGACTTCCGTGGCGGCGGCGATCGCCGACCCGATCCACTGATCGACAGTGTCCGGACGGCCACGCTCCGGGACGAGGCAACCGCTGTCCTGGCCGGTTACCACCACCTCGACCACGAGGAAGCGGGCCTGCTGCTACTCCTGCTCGCCGACTGCCTCGGTTGCTCGGTCGACGCGTTGTCCGCCGAACTGGTGCGCGCGGACGCAGCCCGTGATCTGTCCAGGTTCGGTCTCGCCGACTGAACCCGCGCGACCTAGTCCCCCTGGGGTGAGGTGGTCCGGCAGCGGCCGGAGGGATCGTGAGGCGAGAGCGCACGCCCGATCAGGAGGACAGACCCGTGGCATCCGACATCAAAGCTCCCGTCGACCTGTACATCGCCGCGTACCTGGACGCGGATGCGGCACGTGAGGACTGGGACGCGATCAAACAAGCCGCGTCGGACGACGTGATCAAGGTCGACGGGCTGGTTCTCGTCAGTCGTGGCGCTGACGGCAAGATCCACGTGGACGACGATTTCCACACCGCCCGGAAGGGCGCGGCCTGGGGCGCGGTCGGCGGCGCGGTGATCGGTTTGATCTTCCCGCCCAGCCTGCTGGCCGGCGCGCTGGTCGGCGCGGGCGCCGGGCTCGGGATCGGCGGCCTCAAGTCGCACCACGAACGCAAGGAGATCAAGGCCGACGTCGAGGACACCTTGCCGCCGGACAGCTCGGGCATCGTGGCGCTGTTCGAGGAAGTATGGGTCAAGGACGTCGACAAGGCGCTGGCGCACGCGACCAAGGTGACCAAGCACGAGGTCGACGCGGACAGTGCGTCGGAGGTCAAGGACGCCGCCAAGTAGGGGACACCATGCAGCGCCCTGGCGTACGCCGATCGGTCGCCCGCGCACTGGTCACCCTTGCCCTGCTCGTCGTACTGGCGGCTTGCTCGGACAACTCGACGTCGGGGCAGGCCAGTCCGTCGGCGACCACGTCGGCGACCGCGACGGGGAGTGCTTCGGAGGCCTGCGCCTCCGCGCGAGCCCTGAAGTCGTCGCTCGACGACCTGTCCAACGTGAAGCCGTTGCAGGACGGCCTGACCGCACTCAACGCCGCGATTGCCGCCGTGAAGAACAACCTGGCCGCGGCCACCGCGGCGGTGTCGGCCGCCCTGCAACCGTCCGTCGAGAGCGTGAAGACGGCGTTCACGGGGCTGGAGTCCGCCGCGAGTGGCCTGACCACGGACACGCTCAAACAGAAAGCGCCCCAGATCACCGCGGCGCTCCGGCAGGTCGGCACCGCGACGTCCTCGTTCGCGACGGCAGTGACCCAGATCTGCCCGGGCCAGGGCTGATCGTTCACCGCTCCGGCGGGCTCATCCGCGCGGGGTGAGGCGTAGCCGTGCCTCGGCGGCACAGCATGCAGATGCGTGCCGCCGAATCCGCGGCGGCCGATGAGAGGAGTACCACGATGGCCGCGAAAGAGAGCAGCCCGGTCATGACCGGTACGGTCGTGTTCGCCGGCTGCCTGATGCTGGTGATCGGGCTGATCAATATCTTCGAGGGATTCATCGCCCTGTTCTCGGACGAGCGTCTGGTGCTGACGCGGAACCACCTCGTCGTGGTGGACACCACCGGTTGGGGATGGGTCCTGCTGATCTCCGGGCTGCTCCTGATGGGGGTGGGCGCGGGCCTGCTGGTGGCGCAGACGTGGGCCCGGATCACTGCCATCATCCTGGTCGGCCTGCACGCGGTGATCCAGGTGGCCTGGCTGGGTGCCTACCCGGTGTGGGCGTTGCTGATGATCGCGCTGGACGTCTTCATCCTGTACGCGCTGACCATGCGGTGGTCCGGCGTCCGCGAGCAGCTCGGCGACACGGGTGAGGCTCCGTGGGACGGGCAGCAGACGGCCGACGTGACACCTCCCCAGCGCACGACGCCTCCGCTCCAGCGCTGAGCGCGCCGGCGTCGGTGGGTGAGTGGTGAGACAACGGCTCGCGGCGGTGGTCGCGCTGCTGGTGGGAGCGGCGACGCTGGTACTCGGCGTCGTCGTCTCCATCAACGAGTTCCCGCGCGGCCTGGTGCTGCTGGGCTGCGTGGTCATCGCCGCGCTCGCCGCGTGGTACGGCGTACTTCGCCGTGGAGTCGCCCGCTGGACAGGGCTCGCGGTTGCCGCCGCGGCACTGGTCGCGGCAGTGATCGTCCTGATCGTGGGCGGGTCGTTCGGCCTCGACCTCCTGATCGTGGCGGGCCTGCTGATCACGTTGGCGGCGACCCGCGCCAGCTTCAGCTCTCACGTGGATCTCCCGTCCGCGCCCGCACCGAAGCGTGCGGTGCTGTTCTTCAACCCGCGGTCGGGCGGCGGTAAGGCGGAGAAGTTCGGACTCGCCGAGGAGGCGCGCGCCCGGGGGATCGAGCCGATCGAACTGAAGGGCGGGGACGATCTCGAGACCCTGGTCCGCGGCGCGGTCGAGCGCGGTGCCGATGCACTCGCGATGGCGGGCGGCGACGGGTCCCAGGCGATCGTGGCCGCGATCGCGGCGGAACGCTCACTGCCGTACGCCTGCATACCGGCCGGCACCCGCAACCACTTCGCACTCGACCTCGGCGTCGACCGCGACGACGTGGTCGGTGCCCTGGACGCGTTCGTCGACGGTGGCGAGCGGCTGGTCGATCTCGCCGACGTCAACGGGCGGGTGTTCGTGAACAACGTGTCGCTCGGCCTGTACGCCGAAGCGGTCCAGCACACCGGGTACCGCGAGGCGAAACTGCGCACCATCCTGGACACCGTCCCCGAGGTCCTCGGCCCCGGCGGCAGCGAGCTCGACCTGCACTGGGCGGACCCGAGCGGTGACGAACATCGCGGTGGTGCCGCGGTGCTGATCTCCAACAACCGCTACCGCCTCGGTCGCGCGGTCGGTTCGGGCACCCGCCCGCGGATCGACGACGGTCTGCTCGGCATCACCGTCGTGGGCGCGCCGGCGGACGCCGACGACCACCAGATGCGCCCGATGCGCGAGTGGACGGCGAAGACGTTCGAGGTCGACGCGGATCGCCCGTTGCCGGCAGGTATCGACGGGGAGGCGCTTGTCCTCGACGCACCGCTGCGGTTCACGACGCGGCCCGGCGTACTCCGCGTTCGGATCGCGCGTCAGCATCCGGGGTCCTCGCCGTCGGCGACGGCTCCCGAAGGCTTCCGCGACGGTCTGACCGCGCTGGTGCGGATCGCTCTCGGCCGCGACGCGCAAACCGCACCAACGACGTCTGGGAGGCATTGATGGATCTGATCGAGATCCACGAGAAGGAGCCGATGAGCCGAGAGGCCGCAGCCGCCCGCCTGCACGCGCTGGCCGACACGCTGACCAAGGAGAACGACGTCGAGTTCGACCAGGGTGGCCTGCGGGTCCGGGTGCACGTTCCCGACGAGGTGTTCCTGAAGCTCGAGTTCGAGCTGGGGGACGACGGGAGCGAGCTCGAGGTCGAGCTGACTTGGTGACCGAGCTGGAGTTGGGCATCCGCCGGGTGACGCGGCGGCTCGCGGCGTACGACCGCGCGGTGTACCGAGCGGTCGCCCAGCTGTCCACGCCGGCACTCGACGTACCCCTGCGGCGGGTGTCCGACTTCGCGAACTTCTCCAAGCCCTGGTTCCTGGTGTCGGGCGCGCTTGCGCTCTTCGGCGGCCCGACGGGTCGCCGCGCCGCGGTCGCCGGTCTGTCGGCGATCGGCGCCGCCTCGTTGGTGGTCAATCAGCCCCTGAAGAAATCTGGCGGAGAACGCGGCCGGCCCGATCGCAGCGAGCTCGGCGTTCCGATGCGGCGCTGGGTGCGCATGCCCGAGTCGGGGTCCTTCCCGTCCGGTCACTCCGCCTCCGCGGTCGCCTTCGCCGTCGCGGTCGGGCACGTCGTACCGCGGTTGCGTACGCCGCTGCGGATCGCGGCCTCGGTGGTCGCGTTCTCGCGGGTGTACACGGGTGTGCACTATCCGAGTGACGTCCTGGTCGGGGCGACGATCGGAGCCGCCTGCGGACGACTGGCCGGATTGGTGGCCACGCCCCGCCCGATGGGCAAACGGAGGCGCTAGTTGCCGTTGACGGCTGCGAGGTTCCGTCGCGGCCAGTGCGTACGGCGGTTGAGCGCGCGGATGAAGAACTCGCCCAGCTGGAAGCACGAGTCGGTGGCGGCGTGGACGGCCCCGGGGCGCCCGAACGTCACGTCCTCGATGGTCAGCCGGGACCCTCGGCTCAGCGCGTCGTGGTAGCCGATCAGCCGCCCGTCCGCACGCAGGTAGGTCTTGCCGTTGGTGTGCCAGTCGAGACGCAGTTCCACGAAATGCGTACTGGAGTTCGGCAGCTGACCGAGATCGTGGTACTTGCGATGTAAGCGCACGCGGACCAGGGCCTGATAGCTGGTCAAGGGCTCGAGACTCAGCTCGACCGCGTTCCCGAGCCGGAGGATCGGCACGGACGAACTGACCGGGAGGCCGGGACGTTCGAAGCGCAAGCGGCAACTGATCCCGGTCACCTCCGTCAGCGGGGTGTCGAGGACGTAGTGCAGGCTGCGGCCCGGTGCGATCAGCACGATGCCGTCGGACGGCTCCAGCACCAGCGAGTTCGGCGCCAGGCGTCCGGGCAAGCCGTGCAGGGTCTCGACCTGATGGTCCGGAAACTCGTGCAACAACACCGATCGCCACATTGGTGTCCCCCCTTAGTCCACCACGCGTCGTGCCTCGGAACCGATCACGGCTCCGGGCGTGAAGGCAGCAGTCCCAGCTCCCAGGCGCGCCGGACGGCCTCGTTCCGGCGAGATGCGCTCAACTTGCGCAGAATGCTGCGGACATGACTCCGCACCGTGTTCACCGACACGTACATGGTGCGCGCGATCTCTTCGGTGGTCAGCAGTTCGGCCAGGTACTCGAGTACTTCGTGCTCCTTGCTGGTCAGCGATGCGGTGACGACCAGCTCGGACCGTGGGACGCCCCAACGACTGGCGGCACGGTCGCGCCCGTCGGACGTATTCGGCACCCGGAGCCAGGGGTGCTGTCTGAGCAAGTCACCGCTCGGCTGCAGCAGGTTGCGCAGTGGGGGCGGCGCTTCCGCGAACGGGCGCCGCAGTTGCTCGGGAGCGGCCAGCCGCAGCGCGCGCTCCAGGTAGAGGCCGCTGCGGGTGGTGTCGCCGCTGCGCAGCGACTCGGCGGCCTGGACCAGCCAGCCGTCCACCTGGGTCTCCAGTGGGACGGTGCGATCCGTGAACGGCGGCGGCGTCGGCGGGTGGTCGCCGGCCTCGGCGGTGGCGCACTGCAGCACCAGGAGGGATCCCGTCTGATCGCGGCCCGGGGACTGCTCGATGACCGAGATGGCCTCGCGAGGCTGGTGTTGGGCGACGAGCATCTTGGCCTCGTCGACGACCATCGCCTGGCTGAGCCAACCGCCTTGTGCGCCGTACCGCGTGCCGGCCGCGCGTAGCTCGGCAGCCGCCAGATCGATGTCGCCGTTGGCCCGCAGCAACCGGGCGCGTACCAGCGCGAGCGCGGCAGCGAGCACGCGTGAGTCGTGGGTCGGGGCCGCGTCGGCGGCGCGCTGCACGAGCTCCTCGGCGCTCGGGAGGTTGCCGCGTGCGGTCTGCACCCATGCGTCCGCGACGATCGCGGACTGTGGGACTTCGGTCACCGACTCCGTCACGGACTCGGCCAAGGCGGTGGCGTGCGCGACGACCTCGGCTGCTCGCCGCAGATGTCCCCACACCGCCTCCACCAGAGCTGCCATCCCGAGCAGGTCGGCGAGCGTCTCGTGCGCGGCAGCCGCTTCCGCGATCGCGATCCCGTCGGTGAACGCCGCGAGGGCCGCCGGGAAGTCGCCACGCTCCAGGAGGACCCGGCCCTTTCCGCCGGCGACCAGGAGTCGCGGTTCCGGATGCGTGACGGCCGAGTCCCAGGACGCCGCGCGCAGGTCCGCCTCCGCGTTCAGTACGGCGCTCAGCCCGCTGTCGGTGTCCTCGTCCAGGCTTCCGCAGACCGCCTGCAGCACACTGATCGCCAGTTGCGTCGCCCGGCTGCGCGACGACACCTGCGTGTCCATCCGATCCCGGGCCTGGTCGAGCCTCGACCTCGCCTGCTCGACATCGAACCTGGCCAAGGCCCGAGCGGCCCGGACGACCGAGGCCTCGGAATCGTCCAGGCCGTCGGGAAACCCGGCGAACAGCGACGTCAGCTGCTGACGACGGCGTCCGACCAGCAGATCGGCGACATCGAGATCCTCCACCAGGTACCGCGCCGCGCTCCGCCAGTCACCGGCGGCGATCGCGTGGTGGATCGCCTCCACCGGCCGGTCGTTGGCGGCGAACCAGCCCGCGGCTGAGCCGTGCAGCGCCTGCACGGCGGCCGGCCGTTCGTACAGCAGCTGGGCGCGCAGGAACTCGCGGAACAGCGGCTGGTAGCTGTAGCTGTCGACGGTGTCCGGAACCGGCTGGATGAACGAATTGCCGTGCGAGAGCATCTCCAGCGACCGCGGGCTGCACGGACGCCCGGTCAGCGCCTCGGCCAGCCCCGGCAGGACCTCGTCGACGACGCTGGTCCGGAGCAGGAACTCGCGCAGCTCCGGCGGCTGCGTCTCGAGCACCTCGGTCATCAGGTACGCCGCGACGTTCCCGGTGTCACCGCGGAACTCCCGGATGACCCGCTCCGCGTCGGTCTTCCCGGCCAGGTTCATCGCGGCGAACATCAGACCGGCCGGCCACCCGTTGGTCCGGGCGTGCAGGTCCGCGACCTCCGACGGACTGAGGTCGAGGTTGTGCCCGCGCATCAGTTCGGCGGCCTCGTCCATCGTGAACGCGAGCTCGTCGGCGCGGATCTCCGCGATGGTGCCCGCCAGCCGGTACAGGTGCAGCGGTAACGGCGGGTCGGTGCGTGTCACCAGCACGACCCGGACGCGTCCCGAGTTGCCGCGGATCAACCGGTGCAGGCTGGTCCCGAACTCCGGCGTCATCGTCGCCGCGCCGCAGTCCACCACCAGCACCAGTACGTCGCGGCCGCGACCGCGCAGCGCGTCCCGGACCGACTCCAGTACGACGGCCGGCTGGTCACCGCCGGCGTCGAGCGCGATCCGGCGTACCACGGCCGGGCCCTGGTACAGCGCCGTCCACGCGCTCAGCAACATCGTCTTGCCGAAGCCCGCGGGTGCGCTGACCAGCGTGAGCGACCGCTCGACGCCGAGGCTCACGCGTTCGGCCAGACGCGGCCGTGCCACCGTTCCCGGTGGGACCACCCGGTTCTTCGCCGTGGTTCTGAGGTGATCTTCGAACGGTGCCTGTGCTGGACTGGTGCTTGTTTTCTCCGCCCCTGAATGCTGTTCGCTCGGCATTGCCCCCTCCTGCAATATGCGGCATCGCCTATCGCTGGCAGAGCGGTGTCCGGCGAGTCCGCACCCTTCGACGAAAACACGGCAGGTCTGGTAAAACCAGCGTTCTCCGCCCGATTGCCGGACATTCAGAACTGTCCAGGGCCGAACTGCCCAAGCTGTACAGGCAGTTCACCCCACAGGGATGAAGCCGCTGCACCCGAGCTTTGCGAGCGTCGAACGGACACGTTGGGAACGGAGTGGGGTTCGATGGCCGACGCGACGTACGAGATCCGCGTGGCGGGCGCCGTACCCGATCAGGACCTTCAGGACATGGGCGCGGAGACGCTGGCGGTCGACCAGGTGAACACCGTCGTGTACGGCATCCCGGACCAGTCCGCGCTCTACGGTCTCTTGGCACGACTGCGGGCCCTGGGCATCGAGGTGATCGAGGTACGCCGGGTGCTCGACCCGCCCTCCTCGTCGACGGAACGGATCGACGTCGATCCGGAGAGGGGAGACGATGAAACCACGTGAGCTTCGCGGCCCGTCGTACCAGGTGGTCGTGCAAGGGGACCTGCGGCCGGCCGTGCTCGCGTTCTGCGCCGGACCGTTCGCCGAGCACGAGACGTTCGGAGCGATCCGGCTGCGGGTCCGCGAGGGCCAGGGCATCGCCGATCTGGTCGCGATGCTGCAGGCCGCGGGGCTGCGGATCCTGAGCATCCGGCAGCTCACCCCGGCCGACGTCGCGGCACCCGCCGTCCTGCCCGGCTGAGTTCATCCCAGGTGGGGGATGGCGCGGTCCCCGGAACGCGGCAGGCTGGCGACGAACAGGGGTCGCCGGGATCCTGGTGGAGGGACGGAAACCATGTCAGACGTAGAGGTTCATGGCCCGATCGACTACGTGCTCCTCGAGTTCACCGGCAACAAGTTGACCGGTCGGGCAGCCGAGGAAGTCGTCAGCCTCGTCGATCGCGGCATCGTCCAGGTGTACGACGTGATGGTGGTCGGCAAGAACACCGACGGCACCGTGTACGGCGTGGACCTGGCCGAAGCGACCGGTGAGGCCGGCAGCTTCGCGGCGCTCGGCGGCGCCCGCTCCGGGATCCTCGCCGACGACGACCTCGCCGAGGCGGCGAACGCGATGCGGCCCGGCACACTCGCGGCGCTGATCGTCTACGAGAACACCTGGGCGATTCCGTTCATCGCGGCGGCGCTGGAGTCCGGCGGCGAGCTGGTGGCCGGCGGCCGGATTCCCGCCGAGGACGTGATGGAAGCGCTCGACGCCCTGGAAAGCATGGAATCGACGAGTTGAGGAGCCTGACATGCCGGGACTGTTGCGAGGAATAGCAAGGACCGCTGCCGTCGCGGGCACCGCAACCGCTGTCGCGGGTCGCGTCCGGCGGCATCAGGACCAGAAGTTCTCCAGGCAGGATTCCGAGGCGTACGACGACAGCGCGCCGCAGGAACAGCCGGCTCCGGCGCCGCAGCCGCAGGCACCCGCCGCCGACGCTACGTCCGACCGGTTGGACCAGCTCAAGCAGTTGGGCGAGCTGAAGTCGTCCGGAGTACTCACCGACGCCGAGTTCGAGGCACAGAAGGCCAAGATCCTCGCCGGTTGACCTGCGACCTGCGCCATGACAGAGGAGACGAGCCAGGGGCCGGCAGGCAGGACGGCCAGTCCGCGACTGGCCGTCCTGCTGGCGATGGCGATGTTCGTCCTCGTCGTCGACACATCGCTGATGAACGTCTCGATCTCGTCGGTGGTCCGCGATCTCGGCACGACGGTCAGCGGCGTGCAATCGGCCATCGCGCTCGAGGCGCTGGTGTCCGCGGCCTTCATCCTGATCGGCAGCAAGGTCGGTGACCTGATCGGGCGCAAACGCGCGTACGTGCTCGGGCTGCTCGGGTACGCCGTCGGCGCGATCGCGATGACCCTGGCGCAGAGCCTGACCGCGATCATCGTCTTCTGGGCCTTCGTCGGCGGGCTCGGCGCCTCGATGCTGCTGCCCGCGATGCAGTCGCTGATCCACGGGAACTTCGAAGGAGCGGCCCAGGTCAAGGCGTACGCCGTGGTCGGGGCCGCTGCCGCGCTGGCGGCCGCGGTCGGACCGCTGCTCGGCGGCTTCATCACCACGTACCTGTCCTGGCGGATCGGTTTCCTGCTCGAGGTCGTGGTGATCGCGATCGTGCTGGCCGGCCAAGGGCTGGTGCACGACGTGCCGTACACCGGCTCCCGGCAGGTGGACGTGGTCGGCGCCATCTTGTCGGTGGTCGGTATGGGCGGCATCGTGCTGGGCATCCTGGTCTGGCAGGAAGGCGGCGAGTACGTCGGCCTGACCATCGCGATCGGCGCGCTGGCGATGGCCGCGTTCGTCTCCTGGCTGGTCCGGCGCAAGCGGCAGGGCAAGGCGACGCTGCTCGACCCGGGGCTGTTCAAGTCCGTCGTCTACCGGCTGGGGCTGTCCGGTCAGACGCTCCAGCAGATCGCGCTGGGCGGCACGATGATCGCGTTGCCGATCTATCTGCAGATGGTGCTCGAGTACAACGCGATGCAGGCGGGCCTCTCGCTCGCGCCGCTGTCGCTGAGCATGTTCGGGATGGCGATCCTGGCCGAGCGCCGGGCGGGACGGCGGCGCCCGAGCAGCATCATCCGCGCGGGCTTCGCGCTGTTGGTCGTGGGCGTCGTCCTGCTGATCCCGATCGTGCCCCGGGTGCACTCCGGCTGGGCGCTGATCGCGCCGCTGCTCATCGCGGGATCCGGCCTCGGCCTGCTGGTGTCGCAGCTCAACAACTACACGCTCGGGCCGATCTCGGAGGAGCGCGTGAGCGAATCGGCCGGAGTCAACTCGGCCGCCGGCTCGTTCGGGCTGTCGTTCGGGTTGGCGTTCACCGGCGCCATCATGCTGGCGACGTTGTCCTTCACCTTCACTGCCAAGTCGGATGCGAGCACGGTGCTGAGCCCGGACGAGCAGACGCAGGTCGCCCGGGCGCTGGAGGACGACGCGCAGGTGATGAGCAACACCGATCTCGAGAAGGTGCTCGAAGGACAGCCGCCGCAGACCCAGGACGAGATCATCCGGATCAACACGACCGCGCGTCCGATCGCACTCCAGGTCGCGCTCGGAATCCCGGTGCTCGCCGGGCTCGCTGGTCTCGTCACGTCGTTCCGGATGGCGCGCCAGAAGGATCCGCCGCAGGTCCAGAACCCGGCGGCAGGCTGAAGCCCTTCGGTGTCGGTTCATCCAGCGTGGGTGATGTTGCCCGGTCGCTCCCGGTGTTTGCTGAGGGCCCCTGGATCGGAGTCTGAACAGGCCCGGATCGACCATCACGGAAGGGAAGGGCAGCATGTCTCCACGGAGTACGACGGTGACGACCCGCAAGTCCACGGTCACCGCGAAGAAGGCCGCACCCAGGCCGCGGACGACGCGCTCCGACGCCGGCCTGACCTCGGCGGTACGCCGGTTGGCGCCCGCCGACCGCGCCCGGTTGGGACTCGCCGCCCGGGTGGCGCTGGCCCCGGAGGACCAAGGCGAGCTCGTCCTGCCGCCGGATCGTCCGGACCCGGTCGCGCTGCTCGAGGAGCAGGCCGCGATCCGCGTGCCCGAGCTCGTGCCGGTGCGGCACGGCCGGATGATGGTGTCGCCGTTCACGTTCTTCCGCGGCAACGCCCTCGGGATGGCGGTCGACCTCGGCGCGGCACCGGTCTCCGGCCTCGCCGCCCAGCTGTGCGGTGATGCCCACCTGTCGAACTTCGGCCTCTTCGGATCTCCCGAACGGCGGATGCTGTTCGACATCAACGACTTCGACGAGACCTACCAAGGCCCGTGGGAGTGGGACGTCAAACGGCTCGTCGCGAGTATCTCGGTCGCCGGGCGCGGCAACGGCTTCTCCCGCAAGGAGCGCAAGGCGAACGTCCTGGAGACGGTACGCCGGTACCGCGACGCCTGCGCCGAGTTCGGGACGATGCGTGCCCTCGACGTCTGGTACGCCCGCGCCGACGTCCAGGAGCTCGAGGAGACGCTGCGCAACAAGATGTCCCGCAGCCGGCGCAAGAACGTCGACCGGACGCTGCTGAAGGCCCGTGGCAGCGGCAGCATGAAGGCCTTCGGGAAGCTCACCGAGATGACCGAGGACGGAGTCCGGATCAAGGCCGACCCGCCATTGGTGATGCCGATCGCCGACCTGCTGCCGGACGCCGGCCGCGCGGAGCTCGAGGCCCAGTTCAAGGGCCTGCTGGCGCTCTACCGGCGGACACTCCCGCACGAGCGGCGGGTGCTGCTCGACCAGTTCGAGTTCGTCGACATGGCCCGCAAGGTCGTCGGCGTGGGCAGTGTGGGCACTCGGTGCTGGATCGTGCTGATGCGCGGCCGGGACGACGGCGATCCGCTCTTCCTGCAGGTCAAGGAGGCCGGCCCGTCGGTGCTGAAGGCGAACGTGCCGAGCGCGCTCAAGCCGCGGTCCGCGCCCCGCAACGAGGGCGAGCGCGTGGTCGTCGGGCAGCGTCTGATGCAGGCGGCCAGTGACATCTTCCTCGGCTGGCAACGGGTCGAAGGCATCGATGGCCAGACCCGCGACTTCTACGTCCGGCAACTGCGGGACATGAAGGGCTCGGCCGTCGTGGAGAAGCTGGACCCGCCCGCGATGACGCTGTACGGCCAGCTCTGCGGCTGGACGCTGGCCCGGGCGCACGCGCGCTCGGGGGACCGGATCGCGCTGGCGACGTACCTGAACAGCAACGACGACTTCCCGAACGCGATGGTCGAGTACGCCGAGGCGTACGCCGACCAGAACGAACGCGACTACGAGGCGTTCCTCGCGGCCATCAAGAGCGGTCGCCTGGAGGCCGAGCCCGGGCTCTGAAGCCGACGACGAACCGCCGCCCGCCTGGTCAGGCGGGCGGGGTCGTGTGTCGGGCGGGTGGATCGGTGGGGGGTCCGCCGGCCGGGGCCGGGGGACGCCCGATGAACTCGATCACGGCGACGACGAACAGCACGATGATCGCGGTGACGATCACGACCGCCGCGGTCGGCTGCGACCAGAGCGTCAGGACCAGTGCGCCGGCGACCACGGCGAGGATCAGCAGCAGCCGCTTGTGGGCATAGGTCCAGGTTCCGACGCGGCCGGTGCTGAGGCCTGCGGACTCCGACTGGTTCCGCAGGTACCCGATGCCCTTGCCGAGCCCGGCGCGGGTGCGTACCGCGGTGACCGACGGGCCGGTGAAGAACGCCGCGGCCGCGACGATCAGCGCGAGCGCGCCGACGGCACGCAGGCCGTAGCGCAGGAACCGCACCAGAGTGTCGAAGACGGCGGCGCCCGCGTCCCGGGTGATCACATCCGTCGGTAGGGCATTGAGGTAGAAGATGCGGCCGAGCGTCAGGCCGACGCCCAGCAACAGCATCGCGGCGGCGAATCCCAACGCGCCCCACAGCAGCGCCCGGCGGTGGCTCTTGGCGACGTACACCCCGATGGCGAGCAGGAGCAGGGAGATGACCGGCAGCCAGACGCCGAGCTTGTTGAGCAGCCGGTAGAAGCCCTGGGCCTTGGTGACACTGTCGGACTTCACCAGCACGATCGACTTGTTCACCACCGGGATCTTGTCGGCCAGGCTGAAGCCGTTCGCGACGAGTCGCTGCTTCACCTGGGCGATGATCGGGGCCAGGTTGAGCGTAACGGTGTCGTTCTGCGCGCTGAGCGCACCGCCTTGTTTGCCTTCGAGCATGTTCACCAGCGAGGTGTGCGCGGTCTCGTTCGCCTGCCGCCACACCTGCGCGAACTGGTCACTGGCGACGAAGCTCTCCACCTGGCCGCGGATGAAGCCCTGGATGCCGCTGACGAGCGGCCCGCGCAGCGCCTGCAGGCTGGTCTTGACCCGCGGCGGCACGTTTTGCTGTGAGATCGCGTTCAGCGCGTCGGTGGTGATCCCCTGGAGATCGACGGCGTTGAAGATCTCCCGGGTGACGGCGTCCGAGATCGTCTGCTGGACCGAAGGGTCGCTGGCCAGTGGTGCGACCGTCTCGAGGTACCTGTTGGTGTCCGAGACCTGCCGGCTCGCCCAGACGGCCGTCACCGACAGGGGCGCGAGCAGACAGGCCAGTGTGATCAGTACGGCGGCCACAACGGTGCGCCAGGCACCCCGGCGGCTCGCCCGGTCGCGAGTCGCCGGCTGTTCGGCGGCGGCCAGTTCGGATTCGAGTTGGGCGACCCGCTCACGCAGCCGGGCCACCTCGTCGGATTCACTCACCGCCGGTCCTCCTCCGCTGTGGGTGACAGGTCAGACCGCCAGCGCCTTCGCCTTCAGGGTGTCGAACTCGGCCTGCGAGATCTTGCCCTTCTCGAGCAGGTCACTGGCCTGGGCGATCTGGTCGGCCGGGCTGGCCGTGGACCCGGCGACCTGCTTGATGTACTCCTGCTCCTGCTGTGCGGCTTCGGCGCGGCTGCGCATTGTCCGTTCGGCCATGCCCTTGCCGCGGACGATGACGTAGACGAGCGACGTGAGCAGCGGGATGAAGAGCAGCAGGACCAGCCAGATGGCCTTGACCCATCCTGAGGTCCCGGAATCGCGGAACAGGTCCACGATGATCGAGAACAGCACCATCAGGTACGCGACGAACGCGAAGCTGATGATGATGAACCACACAATGTCCCAGAAACTCATTGCGAGCGTCCTTTCTCGGAGCGCGGAACACGTAAGTCAACCGTGGTGTCCGAACCCCGGAGCGTCCTCACCTCTACTGGATGATCTTCTGGACGCCGACCCGGCCGATGATGGCCCTGATCGCGGTAGGAAGCCGGGGAGGTCTGGAGATGGACCGGGAACTGTTCGGGTCGAGCTGGAAGATGCTGGTGGTCCGCGGGGCGATCGGGATCGTCTTCGGGATCCTGGCGATCGCCTGGCCGATCGAGACCGCGATCGCGCTGATGCTGCTCTGGGGCTTCTGGGTGTTGTTCGAGGGTGTCAGCCTGATCGCGCAGGCGTTCCGGTCGAGTACGGAGGGCAGCCGGCCGCTGCGCGCGCTGCTGGGGCTGGTCGCGGTGGTCGTGGGCCTGCTGGCGATCTTCAGCCCGGGCGTCACGGCCAAGACGCTGACCTGGATCGTTGGCCTCTGGCTGATCATCCGCGGCGTGTTCGAGGTCTTCACCGCCTTCAGCAGCTACCGGCTGACACCCCGCTGGCTGCTCCTGCTCGGGGCCGCGCTGTCGATCCTGCTGGGCGTGTTCTTCGTCGCCAACCCGGGCGGCGGCGTGGTCGGGATCGCGATCTGGCTCGGCTTGATCGCGCTCTGCTGGGGCGTCGTCTTCGTCGTCACCGGCTTCCTGCTGCGCCGCGACCGGACCCCGTCGGCCCCGGCCAACCCGGCTCCGGCCTAGGACCGTTCGGCGACGGCGTCCGTGGTGGTTGCATGTGTGGTTGCATGTGGTCATGCACCCACGCGCAGGCCAGCCCGCACAGCCCGAGGACCTCGTCGACGTCGACGCGCTGCTGAAGGCGTACGACGACATCACCCCGGACGTGCGGAACCCCGCCCAGAAGGTCGTCTTCGGTACGTCGGGACACCGCGGCTCGAGTCTCGACGGCGCGTTCAACGAGGCGCACATCCTGGCGATCACCCAGGCCATCTGCGAGTACCGCGCCGGACAGGGGACGACGGGCCCGCTGCTCGTCGGCCGGGACAGCCACGGTCTGTCCGAGCCGGCCTGGCGGACGGTGCTCGAGGTGCTCGCGGGGAACGACGTACAGACGCTCGTGGACAGCGGTGACCGGCTCACGCCGACCCCGGCCGTCTCGCACGCGATCCTGCGGCTGAACCGCGGCGCCGGCGCGGACGCGGACGGCATCGTGATCACGCCGTCGCACAACCCGCCGCGGGACGGCGGCATCAAGTACAACCCGCCGCACGGTGGTCCGGCCGACTCCGACGCGACCAGCTGGATCGCGAACCGCGCCAACGAGCTGATCGCCGCCGGCAACCGCGAGGTACGCCGCAAGCCGTTCGAGCAGGCCCGTCAGCACGCGGGCGACTACGACTTCGTCGGCCACTACGTCGACGACCTCCCGTCGGTGCTGAACCTGGACGTGATCCGCTCGGCCGGCGTCCGCATCGGTGCGGACCCGCTGGGCGGTGCGAGCGTGGACTACTGGGGCGCGATCGCCGAACGGCACGGTCTCGACCTGACCGTGGTGAACCCGCGGATCGACCCGGCCTGGTCGTTCATGACACTCGACCACGACGGCAAGATCCGGATGGACTGCTCCTCGCCGTACGCGATGGCTTCGCTGGTCGCGCAGCGGGACAAGTACGACGTGGCGACCGGCAACGACGCGGACGCGGACCGGCACGGCATCGTCACGCCGGACGCCGGGCTGATGAACCCGAACCACTACCTGGCCGTCGCGATCTCCTACCTGTTCAGCAACCGCCAGTGGGGTCCGGACGTCGCCGTCGGCAAGACGCTCGTGTCGTCGTCGTTGATCGACCGCGTGGTCGGAGACCTCGGGCGCCGGCTCTGGGAGGTGCCGGTCGGGTTCAAGTGGTTCGTGCCCGGGCTGGTGGACGGCTCGGTCGGTTTCGGCGGCGAGGAGTCGGCCGGTGCGAGCTTCCTGCGCTTCGACGGCACGGTGTGGACCACGGACAAGGACGGCATCCTGCTGGCGTTGCTGGCGAGTGAGATCACCGCGGTGACGGGGGAGACGCCGTCGGTGGCGCATGCCAAGTTGGTGGAGCGGTTCGGCGCCTCGGCGTACTCGCGGGTCGACGCGCCGGCCACGCGCGAGGAGAAGGCGAAGCTGGCCGCGCTGTCGGCGGATGCGGTCACCGCGACCGAGTTGGCCGGTGAGCCGATCGTCGACCGGCTGACGAAGGCCCCGGGGAACGGTGCCGCGATCGGTGGGCTCAAGGTCACCACGGAGTCGGCGTGGTTCGCCGCGCGACCGTCCGGGACCGAGGACCTCTACAAGATCTACGGCGAGTCGTTCAAGGGTGCCGAGCACCTGGAGCAGGTGTTCGCCCAGGCCCGCGAGGTCGTGTCCGCGGCGCTCGCCTAACGCACGTACGAGTCGAGCAACCGCTCCAGATCCGCGGCGGGGTCGTCAGTGATCCCGCTGTGGATCGGTCCGGGATGGACGACGGTACTGCGCGGCGCAGCCAGCCACCGGAAGCGCTCGCTGATCGTCGTGGCGGCGGCCGGTCCACCCGCTGCATCACCCGCACAGATCGCGCGAATCTGATCGAGCGAGGCACAGACGACGTCGACGTCCACCGCCGGGTCCAGCGCCTTCAACCGCTCTGGCCGCACGTCCCAGGCGGCGCCCAGGTAGTCGAGCGCCCGGCAGTAGAGCACAGCGCCGACGTTGATGAACTCGCCGCGCTGGATGCGCGGAGCGGCACGCAGGATGACGTAGTCGAACGGCGCCGTCACTTGGCACCTCCCGGAACCCACGCGGACCGGTTCTCCAGGCGCGCCAGCAGATGACCGAGGTACCGGTCGCGGTCGCCCTCTTCGATCCATTCGTCCGGCACGAGCCCGATCACTTCCTTCAGCAACTCCGGCGTGATCGCGGCGGCCAGGTCGGCGTCGACGGCCGGTACGCCGGGGGCCGCGACCGAGAAGACGTGGTCGGACGCGTCGTACGGGAGGCCGGCGAACTTCTCCGCGGGCATCCAGGAGTGGTGGAAGTACAGCGCGGCGCCGTGGTCGATCAGCCACAGGTTCTTGTGCCAGACGAGCATATTCGTGTTTCGCCAGGACCGGTCGACGTTGGCGACGAACGCGTCCAGCCAGAGGACCCGGGCCATCCCCTCGTCACCAGGGTTGCCGGCCGAACCGTCGTACCCGAAGGAGCCGGGAAGGAAGTCGACGGCCAGGTTCAGGCCGGCGCTGCGGATCAGCAGCTCCTGGATCTCGAAGTCCGGCTCGGACCGGCCGATCGCCGGGTCGAGCTCGATCAGCTTCAGCTCCGGCACCCGCAGCCCCAGCCGGCGGAACAGCTCGCCGACGATCACCTCGGCCACCAGGGCCTTCGGCCCTTGCCCGGCGCCGTGGAACTTGATCACGTACGTCCCGAGGTCGTTGCCCTCGACAACACCAGGCAACGACCCACCCTCACGGAGCGGTAACACGTACCGGGTCGCGGTCACAACAGGCAAACTCACGCCGCAGAGCCTAACCGGTTAGTGAGCGGGTACCGGTCGAGGGTGAACATTCCTTCGATCGGTGTGGAGGAGGAGTTACTCCTCGTGTCCGCCACCGGAGACCCGTTGCCGCGCAGCAAGGCAGTGGTCGACGAGCTCACCGACGACCTGGACGTGGCGCTCGAGCTGACCAGGGCGCAGGTGGAGATCAACAGCCCCGTCTGCACCTCGGCGGGTGAGTTGCACGCGCACCTGACCAAGATGCGGGCCGCTTTGGCCGCTGCGGCGGCTGAGGAAGGCGGGCGACTGCTGGCGATCGCTGTGCCGCCGCACGGGCGCGCCGCTCAGCTGGTGACCAGGAAACCGCGGTACGAGGAGATGTTCGCACGCTACGGGCAGCTGGCCCGGGAGCAAGGGGTGTGTGGCTGTCACGTGCACGTCGACGTCCCGGACAAGAACGCCGCGGTCTGGGTCGGGAACCACCTCAGACCGTGGCTCCCGACGCTACTGGCCTTGACCGCGAACTCGCCCGTCTACCTGGACCAGGACACCGGCTTCGCGAGCTGGCGTTGGCTGATGTGGTCGAGATGGCCGTGCGCGGGCGCACCGCCGTACCTCGAGTCGGCAGAGCACTACGACAGACTCGTCGGAGTGCATCTGGCGGCGGGCACGATCATGGACGAGCAGATGGTCTATTGGGATGTGCGGCCGTCCACGCATCTGCCGACGATCGAGGTGCGGGTGAGCGATGTCCCGCTGACCGTGGACGAGACGGTGCTGTTGGCGACCCTGGCTCGGGCGCTGGTGATGACTGCGCTGCGGGACGGTGGACCAGGACCGAGGGTCGACCCGGAGGTGTTGCGGGCGGCGTACTGGCTGGCTGCTCGGGACGGGCTCACACGGGACGGGGTGGACGTGTTGGCGGGGGAGACCGTGCCGATGGCGCAGGTGGTCGGCCGGCTGCTGCGAGAGGTCGCTCCGGCGCTCGAAGAACTCGGCGCGGTCGACCTCGTGCGGGACGGCGTCGAGCGGGTGCTGCGTGATGGCAACGGCGCGATGAAGCAACGGCGCGCGTTCCGTGAGGGCGACGACGTGGTCGCCCTCACGGAGGTCGGCTCCTAGCCGCGGAGGAAGTCCTCGAGGCCGTGGAGGTCGTCGGTGTTGAGGTAGTCGACGCCGGCGTCGGTGAGTTCGCGCCAGAGGGCCTCGCGGGCGGCTCCGGGGGTGTCCGGGGTGGCCCAGAAGCGGACCTTGTAGCCGGCGTGGTGTGCGGTGGTGACGATGTCGTGCAGCTTGGTCTTCTCGGCTGCCGGCATCGGTCCGACGCCCTGCCAGGTGAACGCGTTGGTCCAGTTGTCGCTGACCAGCGGCATCAGCGACGCCGGCATCCCGGACTGCAGGTCGGCGAGGCGTCCGTCGTACCCGGCGTAGCGGATCTTCTGCGCCTTGAGTGCGTCGAGTGGGCGGTTGCCGCTGATCACCGAGGTGACGGCGCCCTTCACCACCCGTCCGTCGACGAACGCCGTGCTGATCCCGCGGTACTTCGCCAGCGCCTTGTCGACCGCGGCGTACGTCGACGGTCCGTCGCTCTTGATGTCGATCAGCAACTGGAAGTCCCGCCCGTGCTTGTACACCTGCCCGTGGTTCTCACGAACCCGGTCGGCCAGCGGCTGCAGGTACAGGCTCTCCAGGGTGCGACCTGGCTTGGCGTCGGCGAGGTCATGGGCGACACGCAGTTCACCGTCGACCAGCCACACGTCCGCCTCGACGCTGTTGAACCCACGGTCCACCGCGTCCTGCAGCGGTCGCCGGTGGTCGTAGTCGTTGTGCGCATGCGCGGAAGGCAGCGCGCGGACCGCCGGAGCGTCGTACGCCTTCGGCAGCCGGAACCCGTTCGCCCGTACGACGTCCCGGACCCGGTCGGGGTAGTCGCTGATGATCCCGTCCACACCCTGGTCGACGAACCACTGGAGGGTCGCCGGGTCGTCGACGGTCCACGGGATCACTTCGAGACCGGCGGCGTGCGCCGCCTTCACGGTGTCCTTGGTGAAGTACGGCCGGAACGCCGGGTCGCTGATCGTCCCGCCCTGCGGGAACCCGTCGACCGGCGAGATCGCCGAGGCACCGAAGGACTTGACCGCCTGGATCGGGTCGCCGCCGAAGTCGTCGATGTCGATCCCGCCGAGCCACGGCGACTTGCCCGGCTTGCCGACCTGCAGGAAGTCGTAGTTGTCGAGGGCGACCAGCGGCAGCTCCGGCATCACCTGGCGCATCCGCATCAGCGAGCCCCAGTCGAAGCTCTGGATCGTCACCTGCCGGGCGATCCGGGCCTTGCGGATCTCGCGCGCGACGACCTGGACGAACTGCTCGCGCGGCGCGGTCTCGGACGGCGCACCGGCCTCGACCTTGGTCTCCACGTTCAGCTTCACGTCGTTCGCGTGGTAGCGGTGCACGAGCGCGAAGACGTCCTTCAGCTCGGGCATCCGGGCGCCCGGGTCGGGCTGCTGCTGCGGGACGTTCGAGAGCGGCTGCGAACCACAGTCGAGCTGCTTGACCTGCTTGAGCGTCAGCGTGTTGACGAACTTGCCGACGTACGGGTACTCCGGGTCGCCCGCGGTGTACGGCGCGGTGTCGCGGCACTTCTTGCCGTCGACCTTGCGGTCGTGAGTGACCACGGCGTACCCGTCCTGGGTGATCTGGACGTCGAGTTCGAGCGTGCTGACGCCGAGCCGCAGACCGTGCGAGAACGAGGCGATCGTGCTCTCCACGGTCAGACCGAGTCCGCCGCGGTGGGCCTGGATGTCGAAGTCGCCGCGGGTGGCGGCGGCCGGGGCGGCCGGAAGCAGTAGTCCGGCGATCAGCGCGCAGGGGAGTACTGCGCGGGGAAGGCGGCGCATGAGGGGTCCCTTCCAGAGGGGTGGTGGGCGGACGCCCCTGAGGCTGGCTGCCGCAGGAGTACCCACGTCCTCGTGAAGGTAACCGACAAACGGCCCACTGGTGACCAGACGACTACGGCGCGGAGGTGATCCGCCGTACCGACTGGCTCTCGGCTGTGATCGTGCCGTCCTTGAACGCCTTGTCGATCGTGCCTTCGGTACGCCGGGTCAGCGTGAGGTCGACGGGACAGGTGGTCGCCTGCGTGTTGCCAGGTGAGGTGCCAGGTGAGGTGCCAGCTGACGCTGTGCCCGCGACGGGCTTGATCGAGCCGATCGGGATGCTGGCCGACGTACGGCCTGCCTCCAACTGCAGGCTGCCGGTCTGGACGCACTGGCCGGCCCAGGTGAGGATCGTTGGCGTCTCCGACGGCTGACTCTCGAACCGCACCGGGATCGCCGCCCGGCGCGAATACGTCGTGGCCGCCGGCGGAGCGACCAGACGTACTCGCTCGGGCAGTTTGACGGTGGACTGCGGTGCCGCGTCGTCGTTGCTGCCGCGGGTCTGGTCGAACGTGATCTCGGTGCCTGGATCGACCACGCCGTCGAGCTGACCGGTGTACTCCGTGACTCCGGCCGCACGGTGGTGCTTCAGGTCCACGTCCTTCCCGCCACCGGAGGCTTTGATCGACTCGCCGTCCCCGAGCTCGACGAACGTCAGCGTGCCGACGCGGAACGAGGCGCTGACGTCCGCGGCCTCGGTCGACTCGGGCAGGGTGACCACGTAGGTGGCCGTCATTCCACTGGTGCGGATGTCCTTGGAGTCGACCGTGGAGCAGCCGGCGAGGACGAGCAGCACTGCGAGGGCGGCGATCCGTTTCACGAAGAGCGAAGCTAGCAGCGCGTGGGGTTAGGGCGTGCTCCTGCGGAGGACTACTCGTACTGGAGTGCCTCCAGTGGGTTGAGTCGCGCCGCGCGGCGAGCCGGCCAGATCGCGGCGAAGATCCCGACGACCACCGAAAGGACCGCGAAGATCACCAGCTGGCCGACCGGGACGGTGAACGCGATCTCCTCCAGCCGGGAGGCCAGCAGGGCGGCGAGCACCAGGCCCAGGACGATCCCGATCACCGCGCCGATCAAGGCCGTGATCACGCTCTCCTGCCGGATCATCCGTTTCACCTGGCCTCTGGTCAGACCGATCGCGCGCAGCATGCCGAGCTCGCGGGTCCGCTCGAAGACCGTCAGTACCAGCGTGTTCACGATGCCGAACAGGCTGACCAGCACCGACAACGCGAGCAGGACGTAGAGCACGTTCAGCAGGCTCCTGATGCTGTCCGTCTGGGCCTTCTTGAACTCCTCGATCGTCACGGCCTTGGCGTTCGGGAACGAGCCCAGGGCGTCGTTCAGGGCGGCGGTGTTGGCAGCCGTCACCCCGCCCTGCATCTTCAGGAAGGTGTAGATGTTCTGCGGCTGGGGGTTCACGGCGTCGAAGGTGGTCGTCGCGATCGTCACGTTGCCGAACGGCGATCCGCCCGCGGGCGGCTTGAAGATGCCGCGCACCGTGAACGGGACCTTCTTGCCGGTCACCATCGTCAGCGTGATGGGCGAGCCGAGACTGAGCGAGTGCGCCTTGGCGTAGTCCGAGTCGACGATCGCGCCGTTCGGTGCCAGTGCGGACAGCGACGCCTGGGAGCCGGCCTGCCAGTCGAAGTTCAGCAACCCGGAGGCGTCCTGGTCGACGGCCGTGATCTGGATGGTCTTGTCGAAGGCCTGGGCCTCGCCGCCGCGGACACTGGTCAGCTGCTGGACCTCCGGCACCCTGGCCGCCGCGGCGGCGACCGTCGGCGGCAACGGGCTGAAGTTGTTCTGCGCGGTGATCGCGTAGTCCGAGGTGGAGATCCGGTCGACCGCGTCCTCGAACGGCTTGATCAGGCCGGCCCCGAGCATGGCCACCAGCGTGACGAGCGCGAGCCCGATCATCAGGGCCGCCGCGGTCGACGCGGTTCGATGCGGATCACGCCGGCTGTTCTGGCCGCCGATCCGGACCGCCGGCCGGTCCGGGAGGACGCGGGGGAATTCGGGATGCTTGCCGAACAGCCTCCGGATCGCCCAGAACGGGACCAGGATGATCGGCCAGATCAGCGCCGTCAGGACGACGACCGACCAGCGCGCGACCGGATCCGCGAGGGCCGCCAACGGACGGACGAGGCGCGAGGAGAACGCGGCGATCCCGATGAACAGCAACAGCACCCCGACGCCGAGCAGGGTGAGCAGCGTGCGTGTCTTCAACCCGTTGGCGAACAGACCGACGACCACCAGCGCGATGCCGGCGGCGGCGAGCAGTGCGGCACCCAGCGGACGGAACGGGTGCAACCGGCCGGGCGCGATCGACGCGCCTTCGCGGACCGCGGCGATCGGGGGTACGCGGGTCGCCCGCCAGGCCGGCCGCAGGCTGGCGAGGATCGTCACCACGACGCCGACCACCAGCGCGACCACGATCGTCCGGGTCTTGAAGACCAGCCCGTCGTTGGGCAGCGTGAAACCGATAGAGTCGAACAGGTTGAACAGCCCGGTCGCGATCGCGAGCCCCAGGAACAGCCCGACGATCGCGGACAGCAGTCCGGTGACGAACGCCTCGAGGACGACGGATCCGAGGATCTGCCGGCGGGAGGCGCCGAGGGTCCGGAGCGTGGCGAACTCGCGGGTGCGCTGCGCGATCGTGATCGACAACGAGTTCGCGATCACGAACGATCCGACGAACAGGGCGATCGCGCCGAACACGAGCAGGAACGTCTGCAGGAAGTTCAGGAAACTCGTCGTGTCCGACGCGTCGTTGGCCGCCTGTTGCTCGGCGGTCCGGACCTGGGTCCCCGGCGGGAGGACCCGCTGGACCGCGCTGACGAGCTCCTGGTCGCTGGTGCCGCTCTTTGCGGCGATCAGGATCTGGTCGAGCTTGCCCCGTTTGTCGAACAGTCGCTGTGCGGTCCCGAGGTCGAACCCGGCCAGCGTCGCGCCGCCGATCGACGACACCGCGCCGAACTGGACCAGCCCGGAGATCCGCATCCGCTGTTCGGCGCCACGGGCCTGGATGCCGATCGCGTCGCCGGCGTGGATTCCCTTCTTCTGTGCGGTCTGGGTGTCGATCACCACCTCGCCGGGATGCGGCCAGGACCCGTTGACCAGGGTGAGCGAGTTGAACTGCGGCAGGGCGGGATCGACGCTGAAGCCGAGGTTCGGCGCGCCGCCGAAGACGATCGCCTTGCCGTCCTTGCCGATCAGCTGCGCCGCACCGCTGACCCCGCCGCCGGCCGCGCCGACCTGGGGCAGGTCGCGGACCTTCGGCAACAGGGTCTCGGAGAACGACGGCGCGGTGGATCCGTTCTGGCCCGCTTCGAACGCGGTCTTCCCGGTGATCGCGGCGTCGGTGTTCTTGTAGTTCTGGGTGAAGATCGAGTTGAACGCGGACGTGATCGAGTCGGTCAGGACGTAGGTCCCCGAGATCAGCGAGACCCCGAGCACGACGCCGATCGCGGTCAGCGCGGTCCGGAGTTTGCGCGCCAGCAGGCCCTGCAGGGCGAACCGGATCACTGCAGGTCCAGCGTGTCGATGATCTGCAGGATCTCGTGCTGGTCGGAGCGTCCGGTCTCCTTCACGATCTCGCCGTCGGCCAGGTACAGCACCCGGTCGGCCATCGCGGCCGCGCGGGCGTCGTGGGTGACCATCACGGTGGTCTGCCCGTACTTGTCCACCGACGACCGCATCAGCGTGAGGATCTCGCCGCTGGTCCGGGAGTCGAGGTTACCGGTCGGTTCGTCGGCGAACACCACCGTCGGCCGGGACACCAGGGCGCGCGCGATCGCGACTCGTTGCTGCTGGCCGCCGGACAGCTCCGCCGGGCGGTGCCCGAGGCGGTCGGTGAGGCCGACCCGGTCGACCAGCTCGTCGAAGTACTCCCGCTCCGGTTTCTCGCCGGCGATGGTCAGTGGCAGCACGATGTTGTCCCGCGCGGTGAGCATCGGCAGCAGGTTGAAGAACTGGAAGATGAAGCCGATGTGCCGTCGGCGGAGCTTGGTCAGCGCGTCGTCACCGAGAGTCGTGATCTCGGTGCTGTCGATCTGCACCGAGCCGGACGTCGGGCGGTCCAGGCCTGCGAGGATGTGCATCAGCGTGGACTTGCCCGAGCCGGACGGTCCCATCACCGCCGTCAGCTGGCCGGGTTCGATCCGCACGCTCACGCCGCGCAGCGCGTGGACGGCGGTGTCCCCCTCGCCGTACACGCGGACGACGTCCGCGGCGCGGACGACCTCGGTCGGCCGTCCGGAATCAGTTGTTGTCTGGCCGTTCACGGAGACCATGCGCCCTCCCCGGCGGATCAGCGGCCCCCCGGCCGATCGGTCACCTCTTTCGAGTGTGCGCCTCCTCGGCGATCAGATCTACCCACCCCAGGCGTCATCCGGGCGGCGCGTTGACCCGATGGGCATGCCTCGACGCGGTCCGTGAGCAGACCTGCGGTGGCGACAGCGCCGCGTTGCCCCGGGCAACTCAGAGGTGGTTGCTACCAGCAACAGTTGCCGGGGAAGAAGAAGGCGTCGGACCGGGAAGCGCCTCACGGCGCGTGGCCGCTCGTAGCGGCTTATTTTGGGACCCGGGGCTTGCACCGGCCCGACACCTCGAACAGTGTAGCGGGTGCCCAAACCCCTTGTCCTGTTGAGATCTCGGGCTCCGAGACGCTATAACACCCCGATGCGCCGGACGCAACTACCAGAGATTTCCGGCGCGTTCGGCCCGGGCCGCGGTCTGCAGCTGGTCAGCGGTCTCGACCAGTTTCGACGCGGACAGGACCTGGTCGTGGCCGTCGTCGGCCAGGTGCGCGCGCCCGGTCGCCACGATCCGCGCGAACGCGGCCGCCCGGTCCAGCGTGGTCGCGAAGTCACCGGTCGCGACACCCCGCAGTACGGCGTCCACCATCTCGCGGACCTCGGTCGGGCCCGGGGGCTCCGCGACACCGGCGACGACGGCGTGTACTTCGGCGTACTTGCGGCCGGTGGCGAACTCGCGGGAGACCGCTTCGGCGTTGGAGTGGACCCACGAGCGCAGGACGTACAGTCGCCAGAGGGCGCCCGGCAGTGAGTCGGCGGGGGAGTCGGACCAGAGCTCGGCGAGCTCGTCCAGACCGTACTCGTCGGCGAGTTTGACTACCCGCGCGTGCACCTCGGCGTCCTCGGACTTCCGCACGCCGCGAATCAGCAGCTCGGCGGTCCGGTGGGCGGCCTCGGTCACGGTCGCCGGGTCGGCCGCACCGGGCAGCGACTCGAACAACTTGTTGCCGGGCATGATCGGCCGACGCGGATTGGGGGTCGTCACGGCCTCCATGGTGCCTGACGCGGCCGAGCGCCGCATGCCGACGCGTCCCGGCACCGGGAAAACGCGTTGCAGCGGCTGATCTACTGTTCCCGTGATTCCTCTGGACGGCTCACCGGAAGCCCTCGCCCTCCGGTCCGCGTACGACGAGCAGATCCGCTCCCGCCCGGGCAGCGCGAACGGCGGCCGGATCGAACGCCTCGGTGCGCTGATCCGCAAGGTCGGCTTCGAGGGCGACGGCTTCCTGCAGTACCTCGGCGGTCTCGACGGGGCCGAGCTGGACCAGCTGATCGCCGACCAGGTCGAGTACTTCGGGAAGCTCGGGACGAGGGTCGAGTGGAAGTACTACTCGCACGATCTCCCGGCGGATCTGCCGGCCCGCCTCACCGCGGCCGGATTCGTCCCGGACGAGGAGGAATGCCTGCTCATCGGTGACGTCGCCGAGCTGGCGAGCGACGTCGTACTGCCGGAAGGGATCCGGTTGCGCGAGATCACGTCGCGCGCGGACCTGGAGCGGATGCAGGCGATGGAGGAGGAAGTGTGGGGTCACTCGCACTCCTGGCTGCCGGACGCACTGACCGCGGCGATCGCCGACGACGATCCGGCGACCGTGGTGGTGGCGGAGACCGACGAGGACGACCCGAAGGTCGTCTGCGGGTCGTGGATCCGGTTCCACACCGGCACCGACTTCGCGTCGCTCTGGGGCGGCTCGACGCTGCCGGAGTGGCGCGGCCGGGGCATCTACCGGGCACAGGTCGCGTACCGGCGGAACCTGGCGGTCGAGCGCGGGTACAAGTACCTGCAGGTCGACGCGTCGCCGGACAGCCGCGGCATCCTCGCCCGGCTCGGACTGCGACCGGTCTCGGTGACGGTGCCTTATATCTGGAAGCCGGGCTCCTGACCGGGTGAGTCAGTACGCTCGGCACCATGGCGGGTGCAACGGGCGGGGCCGGCAAGAGCAGTCAGCTGGCCAAGAACCTGGTCAAGTACGGCGTGCGGTACGGGCCGTTGGTCGTCGAGGCGGTCCGGCACGGGCGTGAACCCGCCCAGCAGGCGGTGCAGGCCGCGTGGGCGAAGAGGTCCGCCCGGCGCAAGGCGGTCGAGCATGCTCTCACCGTGCGCGACGGTTCGTTGCTGAAGGTGATCAAGGACGGCGCGGCGATCTTCTTCGTGTTCTCCGGGGACGCGATCGTGACGACGTACCCGGCGGTGCCGCAGAGCAGTTATCCCGAGCTGCTCCGGCACGCGGACCTGGACAAGCGCGAGGCCGCGGTGGTGCTGGCCGCGCGGCGGGTGAAGCTCACGCCGCACCTGCCGAGGGTCCGCCGCAAACGTTGACGCGGGCGTAACATCCCGGACCCGGTGGGGCAACAGGCCGGTCGCAGAGTGGATCGCGTTGGTTAGCAGGTTTCCACGAGGGAGGGCGTCCGCATGCTCTGGAAGATCAGGACCGAACTCGCCGACCGGCCCGGTGCCCTGGCCGAACTCGCTGCACGGTGTGGTGCGGACGACATCAACATCCTCCACCTGGAGGTCTTCACCGCCGAGACCGGTGCGATCGACGAGTTGGTCGTCTCCACCGGGGTCGGATGGACCGCTGACGGTCTGGCGGCTCTGGTCGCGGAAGCCGGTTGCGTCGGTACGACGGTGCGCCCGTGCCAGGCCGACGTACTGAACGATGCCCCGACGCGGTACTTGCGCGCCGTATTGCGGCTGATCGACGACCCGGTGTCGGTGGACGACGAACTGGGGAACCTGCAGGGCTTCGAGGAGTACACGCCGGCCGAATGGGCCCGCGCCGATGTGCTGGTCGAGATCGCCGGCCGGCTGTCCGAGCGCTTCGAGGCGCCGGCGGGGCCCCGGCCCGGGAGCGGCGTACCGATGCTGCGGACGGCGACCGTCGAGGACGCCGACGCCGTCGTGGCGATGCACGAGCGGTGCTCGTACGAGAGCCGAACGCGCCGGTACCACGTCCCGATGCCGAAGCTCACCACCCGGACCGCGCGGCACCTGTCCGCGCCCGCCGGTGGCGTGTCGATCGTGGCCTGCGTCGACGACGCGGTGATCGGGATGGCGACCGCGGCGCCGTGGGAGGAACTCGGGAGTACGACGATGGAGGTCGCCGTCCTGGTCGAGGACGGCTGGCAGGGACAGGGTCTCGGGCTGCGGTTGCTGCGCCAGGTGGTCGACTCCGCCCGGGCGCTCGGCGCCGACCGGGTCGTCTGCATGGTGCAGCCGGAGAACCACGCGATGCTACGGACCCTCGAGCGGTTGCGGATGCGCTCCAGGGTGGTGCGGGACGGCGACAGTCTGATGGTGAGTGTCGCACTGTCCGACCGGAGCCTGTCCTATGCGATGGATCGGCCGTCCGTGCAATATCGTCATACCCGTGCCACCCCTTCCCACCGGTCGGAACCCACACGGTCTGCTGGTCAACCTGCCCGCGAGCACGCGCTCGCCGCTCTTTCAGCTCTTCAGCCGCTTTCTGGTCGCGCTGGGACTGCTGACCGTGATGGTGCTGATCGTGGTGGTCGACCGTGACGGGTACCGGGACAACTACGACGGCAAAGTCGACCTGATCGACAGCATCTACTACGCAACCGTCACGCTCACCACGACCGGGTACGGCGACATCACGCCGGTGACGCCCGCGGCCCGGCTGGTGAACGCCTTCATCGTGACTCCGCTGCGGATCGCGTTCCTGGTGGTTCTGGTCGGTACGACACTGGAAGTGCTGGCCAACGAGGGTCGCCGGATCATGCGCGACACGCGCTGGAGGAAACGGATGAAGGACCACACCATCGTCGTCGGGTACGGCACCAAGGGCCGGTCCGCGGTGCAGACGCTGCTCAGCAACGGGGTGAAGCGGGACAGCATCGTGGTGATCGACCCGCGGGCGCAGGCGATCGGTGACGCCGGCAACGACCAGATGGCCGCGTTCCACGGCGACGCGACCAACCGGACGGTACTGCGGCGCGCCGAGGTGATGTCCGCGCGCGAGGTGATCGTCACCACCGACCGGGACGACTCGGCGGTGCTGGTGACGCTCGCGGTCCGGCAGCTGAACCCGAGCGCGCACATCGTGGTAGCGGTCCGCGAGGAGGACAACGTGCCGCTGCTGCGGCAGAGCGGCGCCGACGCCGTCGTCACCTCGTCCGAGGCGGTCGGCCGGTTGCTCGGCCTGTCCGCGGTCAGCCCGAACCTCGGTGAGGTGATGGAGGACCTGCTGACGTACGGCGAGGGTCTCGAGGTGGCCGAGCGGCCGGTGCTCGGCCGCGAGGTCGGGAAGCCGCCGTCCGCCGTACCGGACCGGGTGGTCTCCGTGGTCCGCGACGGCAAGGTGCACCGGTACTACGACTCGAACGTGTCGGTGCTGGCGGCCGGCGACAAGCTGATCGTGGTCCGGCCGGCCAAGGAGACTCCGTGGGCGGAGCGCCCGGGCGCCGAGGAAGACGACGAGTAGCTCGTCGGACACCACTCGTCACACCGCTCCTCATGCTGTAGATAACAGCTTGGCCATCCGGCCGTCCTGAGGTTGACCGCTGGGCGACGGCGCCCTACTGTCGGGCTTGTAAACGATTACAAGAACGATTACAGGAGGTCGGCGTGAGTCGTCCGACGATCGCCGGGGTGGCCCGGGCGGCCGGGGTCTCGGTGGCGTCGGTGTCGCGTGTGCTGAACGGGCTGCCGGCCACCGAGGAGATGGCCGAGCGCGTCCAGCGGGCCGTCTCCGAGCTCGGGTACGTGCCGGACGCGCGGGCCCGGTCGCTGAAGGTCGGGCGGACGTTCCAGCTGACGCTGGCGGTCGCGGACGTCGGCAACCCGGTGTACGTGACGATGATGCGGGCGGTCGAGGAGGTCGTGGCGGCGGCCGGGTACCGGTTGGTGGTGACCACCACCGGGCCGGACGTGGTCGACGAGATCGCCCTGGTGCGGGGGATGGCCCGCGGGTACGCCGACGGTCTGCTGATCAGCCCGATCCGCGTCGACGAGGATCTGGTGAAGTCGATCCGCGAGTGCGAGGTCCCGGTGGTGGTCGCCGGTAGCGTGCCCGCCAAGGCCGGTGTCGACACGGTCCGCGCCAACTCGCCGAAGGGCATCCTGCTCGCCGTCGACCACCTGCTGTCCTGCGGCCGCAAGCGCATCGCGTTCCTGAACGGCCCCGCCGACACCGTCCCGGGAGCCGCGCGTTCCAAGGGTTTCACCGACGCGCTGAAGGCCCACGACCTGCAAGCCGTCGCGGTCGCCGAGGCAACGGACTTCACGTTCGCCGCGGGACGCGAGGCGGCCGCCGGTCTGCTGGCCGCCGGCGGGTTCGACGCGGTGGTCTGTGCGAACGATCTGCTCGCCGTCGGGTTGATGCACGAGCTCGCGGCCGCCGGACTCGCCGTACCGGCCGATGTGGCCGTGGTCGGGATGGACGACAGCGAACTGGCCGAGCAGAGTTTCCCGCCGTTGACCAGTGTGAACCTGGGGTCGGCGGAGCGCGGGCGGCGAGCCGCCGAGTTGTTGCTGGCCCGCATCGAGGACAACGACCGGACGCCGCGGCGCATCGTCGTACAACCCTCCCTCAGTATCAGGAGGTCTACCCCATGAGCGCGACCCTGACCGCGCCTCCGCAGCTGGAGAAGAAGAAGCCTGGTGGGAAGCCGAGGCAGAACCGGGAGGCGATCTTCCTCTTCCTGCCCGCGCTGCTGCCGGTGCTCGTCCTGAGCGTCTACCCGCTGATCCGCGGGATCGCGCTCGGGTTCACCGACGCGCGCGCCGGCCTGCACGTCGAGACGAACTTCGTCGGCTTCGACAACTTCGCGAAACTCCTGCACAACAACCTGTTCTGGGACTCGTTCCGGATCGGCGTGATCTGGACCTTGTCGGTGACGATCCTGCAGTTCGTCGCCGCCCTCGGCCTCGCGCTGCTGCTGAACACCGACCTGAAGTTCCGCGGTGTCGCCCGGACGCTCGCGCTGATCCCGTGGGCGATGCCCCCGGTGGTGGTCGCGATCATGTGGCGGCTGCTGCTGCACCCGACCAACGGCCCGGTCAACGAGATCCTGCAGAAGCTGCACCTGACCGACCACCCGATCAACTTCCTCGGCGACTTCAGTACGGCGCTCCCTGCGGTGATCGTGGTCGGTATCTGGGTCGGTATGCCGATGACCACCGTCACGCTGCTGGCCGGCCTGCAGGGCATCGATCGGACCCTCTACGAAGCGGCCGCCGTCGACGGCGCCGGTGCGTGGAGCCAGTTCTGGTACATCACGCTGCCGCAGCTGAAGACCGTGATCGTCGCGATCACCAGCCTGGACATGATCTGGAACTTCAACTCGTTCGGCCTGGTCTACGTGCTCACCGCGGGCGGCCCCGGCGGCAAGACGATGCTGCCGATGTTGTTCGCCTACAACGAGGCGTTCCGCTACGGGAACTTCGGGATGGCCGCGGCGATGGGTGACGTGATGGTCGTCATCATCATCGTGTTCCTCTTCTTCTACCTGCGGAACCGGCTGCGGAGCGAGGCATGAGAACGCGTCCGGCCACCCGCTTCCTGCAGTACGTCGCGGTGATCTGCTACCTGGTGTTCCTCGGCTTCCCGCTGCTCTGGCTGATCTCCAGTTCGCTGAAGTCGCCGCAGGAGTTCGCGAGCATCTCGCCGAGCCTGCTGCCGAAGCACTTCGACCTCTCGAACTACTCCGACGCGATGAACGAGCAAGGTCTGGTCCGTGGTCTCGGCAACAGCCTGCAGATCTCGATCTACAGCACGATCCTGGTGCTGATCGTCGCGTTGCCGGTGTCGTACGCGCTGGCGCGGTTCCGCAGCCGGCTGCGTCCGTTGACCAACGGCTGGATCCTGGTCAGCCAGGTGTTCCCGGTGATCCTGATCGTGATCCCGCTGTTCATGATCCTGCGGCCGTTGCACCTGACGAACACGATCCCCGGCGTGGTGATCGTGTACATGGTCTGGTCGCTGCCGTTCGCGCTCTGGATGCTCCAGGGGTACGTCGCCGCGGTGCCGCGCGAACTGGAAGAGGCAGCGTCCGTGGACGGTGCCGGCCGGTTGCGGACGATCGTCTCGATCGTGATGCCGCTGCTCCGGCCGGGACTGATCGCGACCGCGATGTTCACCTTCATCTCGGCGTGGAACGAGTTCTTCTTCGCCCTGGTGCTCTTGCAGGATCCGCAGCTCAAGACCCTTCCGCTGGTACTCGCCCGCTTCGTCGGGGCCGAGGGCCAGGTGCAGTTCGGTCCATTGGCCGCCGCCTCGGTCCTCGCGACCGTGCCAAGTCTCGTGTTCTTCGCCTTCCTCCAACGCCGGTTGACCTCCGGTTTGTTGAGCGGCGCAGTCAAGGGTTAGGAGAAGTAATGAAGAAGGTAATGACCGCGCTGCTCGCGGCAAGCGCCCTGGTGACGCTTGCGGCCTGCGGTGGTAACAGCAACGACAGTTCGGGTTCGAGTGATCCGAACGAGAAGGTGACGCTCAAGTTCCAGAGCCTCGCCTTCCAGAAGACGACGGTGGCCGCGACGAAGAAGATCGTCGACGACTGGAACGCCGCGAACCCGAACATCCAGGTCGAGTACGTCCAGGGCAGCTGGGACTCGGTGCACGACCAGCTGGTCACCCAGTTCCAGGGCGGGACCGCGCCGGACATCATCCACGACGAGTCCGCCGACATCACCGGGTTCATCAACCAGGGGTACCTCGCCGACCTCTCGCCGTACCTGAGCAAGGAGACCAAGGACGCCGTCTCGCAGGGTGTCTGGGACACGGTCTCCAAGGACGGCAAGGTGTACGCCGCGCCGACCCTGCTGCAGTCGTACGTCGTGTTCGCGAACTCGGCGCTGCTCAAGCAGGCCGGGGTGACCGCGGCCGGTGACTCGCTGAGCTGGGACGACCTGGCCGCGGACGCGAAGAAGCTCACCGTCAACGGCAAGTACGGTCTCGGCTGGGGCCTGAAGAGCCCGACCGCGACGATGCTGAACCTCGGCCTGAACTTCGACGCGAAGTTCTTCGACGGCAGCGGCCAGGACGCGAAGGCGACCGTCGGCGACGCCGAGCTCGAGGTGCCGAAGCGGATCCACGCGATGGCCTACGACGACAAGTCGATCGACCCGACCTCGCTGACGCAGAGCGGTTCCGATGTCCTGCCCGGGTTCTACGCCGGGAAGTACGGGATGATCGTGGCCGGCAACTACGTCGCGCAGCAGATCGCCGAAGAGGCCCCGAAGGGCTTCCAGTGGGAGGTGCTGCCGCCGCTGAAGGGGACCAGCAGCAAGCAGGCCGCGAACCCGCAGACGCTGTCGGTGCCCGCCGAGGGCAAGCACGTCGAGCAGTCGGCGAAGTTCGTCGACTACTTCATGAAGGCCGAGAACCTGGCCGCGGTCGGTCAGGGCGACTGGCTGATCCCGACCACGCAGGCGGCCCGGGACGCGATCCAGAAGGCGACCGGCGGCAAGAACGGCTGGCAGCAGATCCTTGCCAGCGGCACCGAGCTGACCAAGGCGCCGTTCCAGAGCGTGGAGAACTACCCGAAGTGGAAGGACCAGATCGCGACGCCGGCGTTCCAGGAGTTCCTGGCGAACAAGACCGACGCCGCGGCGCTGGGGAAGAAGCTGAGCGACGGATGGGGCCAGGTCAACAGCTGATGCCTGCACAAGCCAACACCGCCTTGGAGCAGAAGGCACGAGGAGTCCTCGTCGGTTCCGCGGTCGGTGACGCGATCGGTGGAGCCGTCGAGGGCTGGACGCCCGAGGCGATCCGGGAGCGGCACGGCGGCTGGGTGACCGGCATCGTCGGCCCGTGGTACGACGATTGGCGGACGGCGCGCCCGATCGCGCCGTACCACAAGGGCGACGGCCACATCACCGACGACACCTTGATGACGCACGCACTGGTCGAGGTGTACGACGAGCGGCGGGCCCACCTGGACGCCTACGCGGTCGCCGAGTCGCTGGTCCCGAAGATGCTGAACGGGACCCGCTGGGTCCCGGAGCTCGAGGCGGACGCGCTGCTCCTGCAGCGCGTCTTCCTCGCCGAGAAGTGGCTGGTCGCGCGCCTGCACTACGGGCATGTCGATCCGCGGGAGGCCGGCGTCGGCAACATCGTCAACTGCGGTGCGGCGATGTACATGGCGCCGGTCGGGATCGCCAACGCGGGTGACCCCGAGGGTGCGTACGCCGAGGCGCTCGATGTCGCCGGTGCGCACCAGTCGAGCTACGGGCGGGAGGCGGCCGGCGTGTTCGCGGCCGCCGTCGCCGCCGCGATGATCCCCGGCGCGACGCCCGCGTCGGCGGTCGGAGCCGCACTCGACCTGGCCAAGGACGGCACTCGGAGGGCCGTCGAGGCGGTGGCCGAGGCTGTCTCCCGGGGCGACGGTCTCACCGACTGGGAGGAGGCGATTCCGGTCCTGCGGAAGGCGATCGAGCCCTACGACACGGTCGGTCCGAACTACCGTGAGCTGTCGATGGACGCCCGTCGTCCGAGCCGTACCAAGGCGATCGAGGAGCTCCCGGTGGCGCTCGGCTTCGTGCTGGTCTCCGAGGGAGATGTCCGCCGGGCCGTCCTGGGTGGCACGAACTACGGTCGCGACGCGGACTCGATCGCGTCGATGGCGGGTGCGATCACCGGTGCGTTGAGCGGGCGGGACGGCGTACCGGAGGACTGGGCCGCGAAGATCGCGGACGCGAGCAAGACGGACCTGGACGAGCCGGGTCGCGTGATGGCCTCGGTGGTGCGGGACATCCGTGCGGCCGACGCCGAGCGGTGGGCCCGGCGCGCGGCCGCATTGGACGCGCTGGTCTGAGATGTCAGTTGCTGTCTCAGTCGGCATAGCCCTCGAGTTCGACGATGCGGGAGTAGCCGTGGTCGTTGGAGTCGCGGATGACGAGCTGGACAGCGTCGACCGGACGCGGGTCGAAGCTCACCGTTACGCGGCCCTCGACGTTCCCGCGGATCTCTCCGACGGTGGTCCAGGTGCCGCCGACGCGGACCTGGACGTCGAAGTCGCGGATGCCCATCACGGCCGCGGGGTACGTGGTCGAGTCGAGGGTCTGCAGCACCACGCGGCCGACGCTGGTCGACGCGACGAAGTCGACGCCGTACGTGTCGGGGAAGACGCCCTTGGTGTTGTCGTGCCAACCGCTGGCACCCCACTGCGCGGAGTCCGCGTTGCCGTCGACGCCACCGCAGAGCCGCATGTTGCCGTTGGTGGAGGACGCGACGGCCTGTTCACCGAGCAGGACGTTGTCGCGGGCCGGGACGGGCAGGATGGCGACCGGGACCTTCAGGTGGTCGCGGCCGACGCTCAGGTCGACGGTGTGGGTCGCGGGTGCGGTGCCGCGCGGGACGGTGATCTCGAGCGGCGCCTTCACCAGTTGGCCGGCCGGAAGGTAGCTGGAGAACTGGTGCCGGGACAGCGTCAGCTCGGCGTCGCCGGAGACACGCATGTCGGCGACGGTGGCTTTGTGGCCGGTATTGGTCATCCCGAGCGTGAGCTTGCCGGACGGGAAGCACGGCAGCGGGACGACCTCCACCGGCTGCGGCGTGGCACTGATGTCGATCTGATTGTTGTTGCTGGTAGCAACGAGAGCGGCAGGGGCGAGCAGGAGCAGGAGAGCGGCGCGTTTCATCAGCGTGTCCGTTCAGGCCAGGTGGGTTCCGGGACGGCCGTCCTCGACGACCAGGGTGGCGCGGGTGGACGCCGTACCGCCAGGTGTGGTGACGCGGTCGACGATGCGGAACTCCGACGTCCAGTGCGTGCGGTCGAGGCGGCAGCTGAGGTAGCCGCGCTGGACGTTCTGGAACTTGACGTGCGGGTTCTCGGCGAGCAGTGCGCGGCCGGTCGCGTCGGCGTCGACGCCGTCCTTACCGGACGAGATCGACGTGGTGACGAACTCGGTGCCCACGGCCGGCGTGGACTGATCGGCGAAGTCGACGCGCAGGTCGGAGGCGACGCTGCGGTGCAGGTCTCCGGTCAGTACGACGAAGTTCCGCACGTCCCGGTCCCGGACGCCGGACAGGACGCGGTCGCGCGAGGCGACGTACCCGTTCCAGGTGTCCATCGGGAGCTCGAGTTCCGGCCCGGTCCTGCGGTCGAGCTGGGCCATCGCGACCTGTTGCGCGACGACGCTCCAGCGGCTGGTCGACTTGCCGAGCGTGTCGAGCAGCCAGCGTTCCTGCGCGGCGCCGGTGATGGTGCGGGCCGGGTCGGCCGACACAGCGTCCGGCGGCAGCCAGCCACCGGTGCTGGTCTGGTCGTCGCGGAACTGCCGCGTGTCCAGAACGCTCAGGTCGGCGGTGCGGCCGTAGCGCAGGTGCCGGTGCAAGCGGATCGACGGGCCGTCGGGGGACTGGTCGAGACGCAACGGCATGTGCTCCCAGTACGCGCGGAATCCGTTCGCCCGGCGGACCAGGAACTCGTCGTACGGCAGACCGTCCTCGGAGACGTACCCGGCCCAGTTGCCCTCGACCTCGTGGTCGTCGAGGGTGACGATCCACGGCGCCGCGGCATGCGCGGCCTGCAGGTCGGGGTCGGTCTTGTGCAGGGCGTAGCGCGCCCGGTACTCGTCGAGGGTGAAGATCTCGCCGGCGAAGTCGACCGGGACGGCCTGGTTGCGGACGCCCGCGGCCGGACCGACGCCGACCTCGTAGATGTAGTCACCGAGGAACAGCACGACGTCGTGATCCCGGCGTACGACGTCCTGGTACGCGGTGTAGAAGCCGTCGTAGAAGGCCTGGCAGGACGCGACCGCCATCGTGACGGCGGGCTCGTCGGACGGCGCGGGCGCGGTGCGCGTCCGACCGGTCGGACTGAGTTGGCCGTTGGCGCGGAAGCGGTAGAAGTAGTGGCGCCACGGACGCAGGCCGCGGACGTCGACGTGCACGGTGTGCGCGTACTCCGGACGCGCGTGGGCCGTGCCGCGTCGTACCACCGTGCGGAACGTCGCGTCCTCGGCGACCTCCCACTCGACGTCGACCGCGCGGTCGTCCATCCCGCCGAACGGTTCGAGCGGTCCGGGGGCGAGCCGGGTCCAGATCACCACGGCATCGGGGAGCGGGTCGCCCGAGGCGACCCCGAGCGTGAACAGCGGCCTTTTGTCGGTGCGGTGCGGTATTCCTACCGCATCGGCGAGGTCGGGGAGGTTTCCAGTCAGAGCGAGCGCGGCGGCGGCGCCGGTGGCGGTCAGCAGACCGCGGCGGGTGACCATGGCCGGAAGTATCGGCCCGCGCGGAGCGAACGATCCAGGTGTGTGTTTCGCCTGGCGCAACACGGGAAGGAAGAGCCTCGATGAGATTGACCTGGGTGCAGCCGGAGGACCTCCTCCCGCACCAACTGGTCCAAGCGCGTTCCGAGGGGGTCGACGTCACCGACGTACAGGCCCGCTGGATCGCCGCCGGTGGTACGACGGATGCGCCGGTGTCCGGCGCCTCGGCCGAGCCGGCGACGCCTGCCTTGCGGGCGTTGGCGCGGGAGTTGCTCGACGTACTCGACGCCCGGACCGCGCCGTGGAGTGCGCCGGAGATTCCCGAGCTGCCGTCGCTGGGCGCGCCGGTCGATCTCGAGACCCGGACCTTGAACGCATGGCTCGGCCGCGCCGCCGGGAACCTGCTCGGCAAACCGGTGGAGAAGATTCCGCGCGAAGGCATCCGGGAGATCCTGGCGAGCTCCGGTCAGTGGCCGTTGACGCGGTACATCACCGCGATCGGCGTACCGGACGACGTGCAGCGGCGCTGGCCGTGGAACCGGCGGTCGAAGCCGACCAGCCTGCGCGAGGTCATCGACGGCATGCCCGAGGACGACGACCTCAACTTCGCGATCCTCGCACTCCTGATGCTCGAGCGGTACGGGCGTGGGCTCAGCACCGAGGACGTGGCGCAGAGCTGGCTGAGCGACCTGCCCGCGGGCCGGGTGTTCACCGCCGAGCGCGTTGCCTACCGCAACCTTCTGGAAGGTGTCGAGCCGGCCCGCGCGGCCGTCGTCGGGAACCCGTTCCGCGAGTGGATCGGCGCCCAGATCCGCACCGACGTCTACGGCTGGGCCCACCCGGGCGACCGGACAGCGGCCGCCCGCCTCGCCCTGGTCGACGCCCGGCTCAGTCACACCGGCGCCGGCGTCGACGGGGCACTGTGGGTGGCCGCGATGTCCGCCGCGGCCCTCGTCCTCGACGACCCCGTGAAGGCCGCGATCGCCGGTCTGGACGTGCTCGGCCAGGGCGCGATCGCCCGGGCGGTCCGCTTCGGACTCGGCCTCGCCGACGCCGAGCTGGACGAGGCACTCGACGCGCTGCACGCGGAGTACGGCGACCTGCACTGGGTGCACGCGGTGAACAACACCGCCCTCGCCGCCTACGCGCTGACCGCACCGGACTTCGGTACCGCGATCGGTCGCGCGGTCATGGGTGGCTGGGACACCGACTCGGTGGGCGCCACGGTCGGAGCCGTGTTTGGCGCGACGCGTGGGGTTCCGGCAGAGTGGTCCACACCACTGGACAACCGGGTGGCCACGAGCCTGCCGGGAATGAATCAGATCGCGATCGGCGAGCTGGCGCGGAGGACTGTGGAGGTGGCCAGGGGTGGCGTCTGAGGTCGTGGTCGTGGGCAGCGCGAACGTGGACCTGGTGCTTCCGGTCCAGCGCATCCCGCGGCCGGGGGAGACAGTCTTGGCGGGGCCGATGACCCGTGGTCCCGGTGGCAAGGGCGCCAACCAGGCGGTCGCGTCGGCGCGGGCCGGTGCCCGGACGGCGATGGTCGTCGCCCTGGGCGCCGACGACGGCGGCGCCCTGTTGCGGGCCGCGCTCGAGGACTCCGGTGTCGACCTCTCGCTGGCGACGACCAGCGACGCCCCGACCGGAACGGCGATCATCACGGTCGAGGAGAGCGGTGAGAACTCGATCGTCGTCGCTCCCGGTGCGAACGGCGAGCTGAACCTGTCGGCCGCCGCGGCGGCCGCGATCGGCGATGCGAGAATCGTGCTTTCCCAATTGGAGATCCCGTTCCCGACGGTGCAGGCGGCCGCGGCGGCGTCGGCGTACTTCATCCTGAACGCGGCGCCGGCGGCCGAGCTGTCCGACGCGCTGCTCGCCGGGGTTGACCTGCTGGTGGTGAACGAGTCCGAGGCCGAGGCGATCGCCGGGCCGGACCGGTCCGCGCTGCTGAAGAAGGTGCCGGCCGCGATCGTCACGCTCGGCGGCGACGGCGCGGTGATCCTGACTCGCGACTCGGGCGAGATCGCGGTGCCCGGCGTCCGCGTGGACGTCGTCGACACGACGGCGGCCGGCGACACGTTCTGCGGCGTGCTGGCGGCAGCTTTGGCTTCCGCATCAGCTAACGACTCGATCACGGCAGGCGACCTGACGAACGCGGTCCGACGCGCTAACGTTGCTGCTTCATTGAGTGTTCAGTTCTCGGGGGCGATTCCCTCGGTGCCGCACGGGGATGCAATCGACGCGCGTTATGCGGAGGTGTACCTGTGAATCCGCTCGAACCGCGGCCCATCGACCTACCTGCCCGGGTCGATCTGGGGGCCGGGGCGGACCTGTCGTTCCTGGACGACGCCAAGATCCTCGGCGCCCCCGAGGACCCGGCCGAGCTGCCGCGCTGGCGGGCCAAGCTCGCCGAGTGGCGGTTCGGCGCCTTCGAAAGGACCCGCTACGACGGCTCGCACTACGACGAACCAGGTCGCGAGTGGACGCAGACGGCATACTCCGTGGCGCTGGTCTGGCTCTGGGACGACCTGCTGTACGACGTCGGGACCGGGAAGTTCACGCCGGAGAAGTTCGTCCGGCACGGCGTCGACGAGTTCGGTGGGCACGACGCCATCGTGCTCTGGCACGCCTACCCGGTGATCGGGATCGACGACCGGAACCAGTTCGACTTCTACCGTGATGTCCCGGGCCTGCGGGAGCTGATCGACGACCTGCACCGGCTCGGCCTGAAGGTGTTCTTCGACTACAACCCGTGGGACGTCGGCACCCGCCGCGCGGCCCGCTCGGACGCGGACGAGTTCGCCGCCCTGGTCAGTGACTACGACGTCGACGGCGTCTTCCTGGACACCCTGAAGGAAGGCGACCCGGCGTTCACCCGGGCGATCCGGCAGGCGAACCCGGCGATCGCGCTGGAAGGCGAGTCCCGGTTGCCGATGGCAAGGATCGGGGACCATGCGCTGTCCTGGGCGCAGTGGTTCGCGGACACCGACGCCCCCGGCGTACTGCGGGCGCACCTGTTCGAGCGCCGGCACATGATGCACCACACCCGCCGGTGGAACCGCGACCACAGCGACGAGCTGCAGTCGGCCTGGGTGAACGGCGTCGGCATGCTGATCTGGGAGTCGGTGTTCTCGGCGTGGGTCGGGTGGAACGCCCGCGACCGCGCGACGCTGCGCCGGATGGTCGCCGCCCAGCGCGCGTTCGCGCCGGTGCTGATCAACGGCGACTGGATCCAGCTGACGCCCGAGATCCCGGAGAAGGCCCGTGAGCACGGTGTCCACGGATCGCGGTTCGACCTGGCCGACATCACCTTCTGGACGCTGATCAACCGCGACGAGCAGGACTTCGACGGCATCGTGCTGCGCTCCGAGGACCAGGTCGGCGACTGGTACGACGTGACGACCGGCGTGCCGATCACCGCGGACGACGACGGCGTCCACCTGGTCGTCCCCGGCCGTGGTGTGGCCGGCATCGTCCGGGTCGGCGCGACCGCCGGCGCCTCGTGCCGGGCGACAGCCCGAAGGCTGGGCACGATGCCGCGGGCGCATGTCGACGAGTCCGCGTTCCCGGTGCGACCGGCCGAGCGCGTCGTGGTGCCTGCCGTCGCGGGGCCGGTCGAGATCGGTGCGGCGGTCGTCGTGCCGGCGGGGGAGCGGACGCTGACTGTGACGCACCGGCGGCGCGAAACCGGTTTGTACGACACCGCGCCGTACGTCGAGGAGTGGAAGCCGCTGCCGCCTCGCCTGCACGACATCCAGACCGTGACGCGGGAGGTGTCGCTGCCGGAGGTCTCGGTGGCGATCACCGAGGTGACGAACGCGGAGTACGCCGCGTTCCTGGCCGCGACGGGCTACCGGCCGCTGGTGACGAACCGGTTCCTGAAGCACTGGGTGGACGGCGCGCCGGTGCCGGGCACCGAGGACCAGCCGGTGACGTACGTCGACCTGCCGGACGCGAGGGCCTACGCGGCCTGGCGTGGTGGCCGGCTCCCCACCGAGGACGAGTGGCAGGTCGCTGCCGCCCTCGACGGGTTCGTCCGCTTGGAGCCGCTGGTCTGGAACCTGACCGAGAGCGAGCACCGCGACGGCCGCAGCCGGTTCTGCATCGTGAAGGGCGGCTCGCACTACGTCGCCGAGGGCTCCGACTGGTACGCCGACGGCGGACCGCAGGAACCCGAGGTGAGCTTCAAACTGGTGCTCACCGGTGGCGGTCTCGACCGCTCGGCGACCATCGGTTTCCGGTGCGCGGGATGAGACCTGCAGCGCTTGACGGTGTGAAGGTGCTCGAGGCGGCGACGCTGTTCGCGGGACCGCTGGCGGCGACCTTCCTCGGTGACTTCGGCGCCGACGTGACGAAGATCGAGCACCCGTCCCGGCCGGACGCCGCGCGGACGCACGGCGCTTCGAAGGACGGGGTCGGGCTCTGGTTCAAGACCCTCGGCCGGAACAAGCGGCTCGCGACGCTGGACCTGTCCCGTGGCCGCGAGGTGTTCCTCGACCTGGTCAAGTCCCATGACGTGCTGGTCGAGAACTTCCGGCCCGGCACGCTGGAGCGCTGGGGGCTCGGGCCGGACGTGCTGCTCGAGGCCAATCCGCGGCTGGTGATCGCGCGGGTGACGGCGTTCGGGCAGGTCGGGCCGTGGTCGCGGCGTCCCGGGTTCGGGTCGCTGGCCGAGGCGATGAGTGGTTTCGCGGCGGTCACCGGTGAGCCGGACGGCCCGCCGACGCTGCCGCCGTTCGGTCTCGCCGACGGGATCACCGCGCTCGCGACGGCGTACGCCGTGCTGGTGGCGTTGCGTGAACGGGACCGGTCCGGAGCGGGCCAGGTGATCGACATGGCGATCATCGAGCCGATCCTGATGATGCTCGGGGGCGGGATCACGGCGTACCAGCAGACCGGGTACGTGCAGCCGCGGCTCGGGAACCGGTCGTCGAACAACGCCCCGCGGAACGTGTACCGGACCCTCGACGGGCGCTGGGTCGCGGTGTCGACGAGTTCGCAGAGCATCGCCGAGCGGGTGGTGACGCTGGTCGGCCGCGCCGATCTGGTCGCCGAGCCGTGGTTCGCGACCGGGCGGGAGCGGGCCGAGCATGCCGACGAGCTCGACGACGCGGTCGGATCGTGGATCGCGGAGCGGTCGCTGGAGCTGGTGATGGCGGAGTTCGAGAAGGCCGAGGCCGCGGTCGGACCGGTGCACGACATCCGCGGGATCGTCGCCGATCCGCAGTACGCCGCCCTCGGGACGATCGTCAGCGTCGACGACGAGGAGCTCGGCGGACCGGTCGAGATGCAGAATGTGTTGTTCCGGCTGTCCGAGTCGCCGGGGTCGATCAAGTGGGCCGGACGGCCGCACGGTGCGAACACCGACGAGGTGCTCGCCGAGATCGGAGTGACACCGGACCAGCTCGCGGCACTGCGAGCAGCTGGGGTTGTCTAGGTGTAGTCGCCTGGAGGGGGCTTTCAAGTGCTGACGGCACTGTATGTTCCGGCCAACCGGCCGGACCGGTTCGCAAAGGCTGTTGCCGCGGGCCCTGATCTGGTCGTGTTCGACCTGGAGGACGCGGTCCCGGTCGCGGACAAGGCGGACGCCCGCGGCTGGGCGGTCGCCTGGCTCGCGGCGAACGTGAACGGCCCGGTGGAGATCCGGGTGAACGCCTTGAACTCGCCGTGGATCGAGGACGACCTGGCCGCGATCTCCGCGGTCCCGGCGGTGCGGATCCGGGTGCCGAAGGTGGAGAGCGCGGACGATGTCCGGGCCGTGCTGGACAAGGTGCCGACGGCAAGGATCACCGCGCTGATCGAGTCGCCGCTCGGGGTCGAGCGGGCGTTCGAGATCGCCACGGCGGACCCGCGGGTGGTCGCGATCGGCCTCGGCGAGGCTGACCTGTCGAGTGCGCTCGGCGTCGACGGTCCGGCGGGGCTCGGCTGGGCCCGTGGCCGGTTGGTCTCGGCGTCCCGGGCGGCAGGGCTCGGCGCGCCGATGATGTCGGTGTTCCCGAACGTGCAGGACGTCGACGGACTTCGCCGTACGTCGGAGGAGGGCCGCGGTCTCGGGTTCGTCGGCCGGACGGCGATCCACCCGCGGCAGCTGCCCACCATCGTCGAGGCGTTCACGCCGCCGGCGGATCAGGTGGCCGCGGCGGAGGCGCTGCTGGCGGCGGTGGACGAGGCCGGCGTCGGTGACGGCGGGGTGATCGTGCTGCCCGACGGCCGGATGGTCGACCCGGCGATGGTCGGGCGCGCCCGCGAGCTCAGCACCCTGATGCGGGAGATCGAGTCCCGGTCACGTTAGGCTCGAAGCATGCTGCCGCGCAGTGTTGATGCCGTGGTGATCGGCTCGGGACCGAACGGTCTGGTGAGCGCGATCACGCTCGCCGACGCGGGCTGGGACGTGCTGGTGCTGGAGGCCGCCGACACGTTCGGCGGGGCCGTCCGGTCGACCGAGGAAGGCGGCTGGACGAGCGATCGTTTCAGTTCGAACTACCCGTTGGGCGTCGCGTCCCCGGTGATCCGCGCGCTGGAGCTGGAGAAGTTCGGCCTGAAATGGGCGCACGCGCCGCTGCCGCTGGTGCACCTGCTCGACGAGGACGGCGCCGCGGCCGCGATCCATCCGGACCCGGAGGACACGGCGAAGTCGCTCGGCGCCGAGCACCCGGGCGACGGGGACGCATGGCTGCGGCTGTACCAGCAGTACGTCTCGGTGCGCGAGCCGTTGCTGAACGCGCTGCTCACCACCTGGCCCCCGGTCGTTCCGGGGGTCAAGCTGGCCCGCAAGCTCGGGTCGGTCGGTGAGCTGCTGCGGTTCGCGCGGTTCATGGCGATGCCGATGCACCGGATGGGCCAGGAGCTGTTCACCGGCAAGCACGGTCCGGCGATCATCGCCGGGAACGCGCTGCACGCGGACGCGCCGTTGTCGGGCAGCGTCAGCGGCACGATGGGCTGGCTGCTCGCGATGCTGGCACAGGATGTCGGCTATCCGGTGGCGACCGGCGGCTCGTCCGCGTTCTCGGGAGCGATGGTGCGCCGCGCCGAGCGGGCCGGCGCATTGCTGGTCCCGGGCATGCCGGTGACCCGGGTCGACGTCTCCGCGGGCCGCGTGACCGCCGTAAACACGGCGTCGGGAGAGACGGTCGCGGTCGAGCGGGCGGTCGTCGCGGACACGTCCGCACCGGTCCTGTACGGCGACTTGTTGCCCGAGGCACTGATTCCCGCGGGTCTGCGGCGCGATCTGGACGAGCGGTTCGAATGGGACTACCCGACGGTCAAGCTGAACTTCCGGCTCAGCGGCCCGATCCCGTGGAAGGCGGTCGAGGCCCGGTCGGCGGGCGTCGTCCACCTGGGTGGGACGGCCGATGAGCTCGTGCACCTGTCGGCCGATCTCGACACCGGGCGGGTGCCGTCGCAGCCGTTCCTGCTGATCGGGCAGACGACGAAGGCGGACCCGTCGCGCTCGCCGGAGGGCACCGAGGCGGTCTGGGCGTACGCGCACCTGCCGCGCGGCATCGCCGACGACGCGGCGGCGGAGAAGCTGGCCGGCCGGATGGAGCGGGCGATCGAGCGGTTCGCGCCCGGGTTCGGCGATCTGGTCATCGGCCGCGACCTGCAGCGACCGTCGACGCTGGAGTCGGCGAACGCCGCCCTCGGGTACGGCGCGCTCGGTGGCGGGACGATGCAACTGCACCAGCAGTTGGTGTTCCGCCCGACGATCGGGCTCGGCAGTGCGCGGACGTTCGTCGACGGCCTGTACCTCGGCAGTTCCGCGATTCACCCCGGTGGTGGCGTGCACGGCGCCTGCGGACACCTCGCGGCCCGGACCGCGCTGCGCGACGCGTCGGTCATCGGCCCGATCACCCGCAGGATCCCGACCGCCGCCTTGCGACATCTGCAGCGGTGAAACTCGACGAGGCTGGGTGCCGGGCCCGGGTGGCAGCCGCGCGGGTCGGACGGCTGGCAACGGTCGGCGAGGATCTGCGCCCTCACCTCGTGCCGGTGACGTACGCCGTCCATGGTGACGAACTGTTCATCGCGATCGACCAGAAGCCGAAGACGACGACCGCCCTGAAGCGGTTGCGCAACATCGAGTCGAATCCGCGCGTCGCAGTACTGGTCGACGAGTACGACGAGGACTGGACGCATCTGTGGTGGGTCCGCGTGGATGCTGTCGCACGCGTGGCGGCGGAGCACGCGGCGGCCGTCGAGCTGCTGGTGGCGAAGTACCCGCAGTACGAGGCGGACCCGCCGCGCGGGCCGGTGATCGTGGTCCGGGCGGAGCGATGGTCGGGGTGGGCCTTTCGGTGATCGGCAGCTCGACAGGAGGTGTCCGCCCGGCGCGGGTGCGTTCGCGCTCGGCGACCCGGCCGATCGGGCCCAGTGGACGTATACGTACTGTCGAGCTGCTGACTGTTCGGCGCGTAGGCTCGGCGGGGTGAACGTGGAGGAGTTGCTGCGCGAACTCGCGCCGCAGGTGCTGGGGTTTCTGGTGCGGCGGCACGGGCAGTTCGATCTGTGTGAGGACGCCGTGCAGGAGGCGTTGCTCGCGGCGGCGACGCAGTGGCCGGTGAACGGCGTACCGGAGAACCCGCGCGGGTGGCTGATCACGGTCGCGACTCGGCGGCTGACCGATGCGTTCCGTAGCGAGAGCGCGCGCCGGCGGCGGGAGGACAACGTCGCGGCGATGGCCGGGCCGGAGGAGTTGGTGGCCCCAGGCGCCGATATCGGCGAGGCGCCGGACACCGACGACACGTTGACGCTGCTCTTCCTGTGTTGCCATCCAGCTGTCACTCCGGCCTCGCAGGTCGCGCTGACGTTGCGCGCGGTCGGCGGTCTGAGTACGGCGGAGATCGCCCGCGCCTTCATGGTGCCCGAGGCAACGATGGCGCCGCGGATCAGCCGGGCCAAGAAGAGCATCAAGGCGGCCGGCAGCCGGTTCGAGATGCCGCCCGAGTCCGAGCAGGCCGAGCGGCTGCGCGTCGTACTGCAGGTGCTGTACCTGATCTTCAACGAGGGCTACACCGCGAGCTCGGGGGAGGAGCTGCAGCGGGTCGAGCTGACGGCGGAAGCGATCCGGCTGGCGCGGATGTTGCGCGCGGCGCTGCCGGACGACGGCGAGGTCGCGGGCCTGCTGGCGTTGATGTTGCTGACCGATTCGCGGCGCGCGGCGCGGACGACCGCCGACGGCGAGCTGGTGCCGATCGACGAGCAGGACCGGACGTTGTGGGACCGTGCCCAGATCACCGAGGGTGCGGACCTGACCTTGGAGACGCTGAAGAAGGGCACGGTCGGGCCGTATCAGTTGCAGGCCGCGATCGCCGCCGTACACGCGGAGGCGCCGAGCGCGGAGGAGACCGACTGGCGGCAGATCTACTCGCTGTACCTGGTGCTCGAGCAACTCGCTCCGAACCCGATGGTGACGCTCAACCGGGCGATCGCGCTCGCTCAGGTCGAAGGACCACAGGCGGGTCTCGACCTGCTCGCGACCCTGGAAGGCGATAAGAACATCACCGAGACGCACCGCCTGGACGCCGTCCGCGCGCACCTCTACGAGCGCGCGGGCGACGTCTCCAAGGCGCGCGACCTCTACCTCACCGCCGCCCGCCGTACGACGAGCCTCCCGGAGCAGCGCTACCTGCAGGCGAAGGCCGACGCGATCACCCGGTAGTGACCTTTCGTCCGGTCTCGTGTGACTCGATGGCGGCGTGTGCGAGTTGCAGCGCTCGCCGACCCGCGCGGGCGTGCACCGGCGGCTGCTCACCGGCACGGAGAGCGTCCAGCAGTGCGTCGACATGACGGTCGAAAGTGCCGGCGAAGTTGCGCGCCTCGTCATCGAAGTACGTCGAGTGCCAGCGTTGCTCGACCGGGTCGCCCGCCTTGCTGAACGTCAGCGCGCGGACGGTGTCGTGGATCACCAGGCGGCCTTCTGTGCCGTTGATCTCGATGCGCTGCGTGTCGGGATACGCGTACGACGAGTCGTACGTGCCGAGCATCGTGCCGACCGCGCGGTTCTCGAAGTCGAGCGCGAGGGCGACTGTGCTGAAGGCGCCGTACGTCTTGTCGGTCATGTGCGCGGAGACCGCGGTGATCGCGCCGGCCAGGTGCTCGAGCATGTCGAACCCGTGGCACTGCGTCTCGATCAGGCCCGCATGCGGCGATCCGCCTCGGTTCGCCTCGCCGCCGAACCGCCAGGTCGCGAAGACGAGCTCGCCGAGCTCACCCGCGTCGATCAGCGCCTTCGCGCGCTGGACGGGTTCGGCGTACCGGTGGTTGAAGTTGATCGCGAAGAAGTTGCCGCCCGCCTCGTCGAGCAGCGTGTCCGCCTCGGTGAGGTCGAAGACGAGCGGCTTCTCGACCAGCAGCGGTACGCCGGTGCGCACCAGCCTGAGCGTGATGTCGTAGTGGTCCTCGTTCGGCAGGCAGACCGTGATCAGCTCGGGGCGCGCGTCGCGCAGCATCTCGTCCAGATCCGTGTACGGCGTGGTGCCGTACTGCTGGGCGCGCGCCTCGGTCCGGGCCGCGGTGCGACCGAAGACGCCGACCAGTTCGGTGTCCGGGCGGCGGGAGAAGATCCGCGCGTGGTGCTCGCCCCACCCGCCGGCGCCGACGACCGCGACTCTCACGAGGCGCCCTCCTGGGTGATGACGACCTTGCCCGTCTCGCCGGCCATGAACAGCCGGAACGCTTGGCTGATCTCCTCGACCGGGAAGCGGTGGCTGATGACCCGCGAGATGAGCTCTTGGTGCTCGGACAGGATCGCAAGGTTGCCGGGCATCTCGTCGTACCGGAAGTACTCGCTGCCGAGGACGGCGTGCTCGGGGCTGATCAGGTCGTCGGAGGCGTTCAGTGTCACGCCCTCACCGTGTCCGACGCAGATCAGCGCGCCGCGCTTGCTGATGATGTCGAGCGCGGTCCGGCGTGCGGACTCCTTGCCAGAGGCATCGAACGCGACATCGGGATGGCCGGCCGCGGAGACGTCGTCGGCGAGCAGCGGGATCGCGCCGAACGTCTCGGCGAAGTCGAGCCGCCAGCGGGACACGTCGGAGATGTAGACCGGGACGTCGGCGCCGTACGTGAGCTTGCTCATCACGGTCAGGCCGAGGCCGATCGGGCCGGCGCCGGCGATGTAGACGCTCTCGACGTCCTGGCGGACGAGCGCCGCGCGGCCGAGGGCGTGCGTGCTGGTGCCCATCACGTCGAGCAGCATCGTGGCGTTGCCGATCTCGATGTCGTCGGTGACGGGGAAGAAGTTGGACTCGTGGACGAGTTCGTACGGGCCGTAGCCGCCGTCGTGGGAGAAACCCATGTCGGCGCGTTTCGCGAAGCACTGGTTGGTGGCGCCGTACTTGCAGCTGCGGCACTCGCCGCAGTAGTCCATCAGGAAGACGGCGCCGCGAGTGCCGACCGGGGTGCTGGTGCCTTCACCTGTGAGCAGCACGGTGCCGGCCGCCTCGTGGCCAGGGACCACGGAGGAGCCGTCGAAATACTGGTGGCGGTCGGTGCCGCACAGAGCGTTGGCCTGGACGGAGAGCAGGAGCTGCCCCGGTCCGGGATCGGCGTACTCGTGATCCGCGAACTCGATCTTTCCGGCTCCGGTGAACCTGGGGGCGAGAGCGGTACGTGTCATGGTGCGGGAATTTACTACGTAGCAAATCTGCGCCACAAGAGGTCACGCAGAGATGGTCTCAGCGGGTGCTGCTCTCCCGGATCCGGAGTTCGTAGCCGGCCATCCGGTGCTGCGGGAGGTGGTCCTCGGCGAGTTGTTCCTCGAGCAGGTCCAGCGCGTTGACCGCGATCTCACCCAGCAGCGGCGCGACCGTGCTCAAGGTCGGCGTGGACAGACTCGACTCGACGATGTCGTCGAACCCGATCACCGACACATCACCCGGTACGTCGACGTTCGCGCGCTGCAACGCGCGCAGCGCGCCCAGTGCCGCGGAGTCGTTCATCGCGAAGATCCCGTCGGGTCTCAGGTCCGCGAAGGTCCGCGTAACAGCGTCGGCCGCGGCGGTTGCCGTCCAGCCGCAGTCGACCAGCAGCGCTTCGGTGATCCCGTGCTTCTTGAGAGCGGCCTGGTAGCCCTGGCGGCGGAGCTGGTACGAGCGTTTCGGGCCGTGGTTCGCGCCGAGCAGCAGGATGCGTTTGCGGCCGGTGTCGAGCAGGTGGGTGACCGCGGCCTGGGCCGCCTCGCGGTTCTTGATCCCGACGTGGTCGATCGCACTGCCCGGCTCCCGGTCCCCGACCAGGACGACCGGGCGGGTACTGCGCTGATCGGTGCGGCCGAGCGAGACCGCACTCATGATCACGCCGTCGGTGAGGACCTCGCCGCCGCCGCGAAGCAGTTCGAGTTCGGTCTCGTGGCGACCGCCGGTGGTCTCGACGAGGACCGTCGTACCGCGGTCCCGGGCGGCCGTGACGATCGCTTCGGCGAGGTCGGCGAAGTACCGCTCACGGAAGGTCGGGACGGCCAGCGTGACGGTGCCCGCGCGGCCGGTGCGCAGGCGGCGGGCGGCGGTGTTCGGGCGGTACCCGAGGGCGTCGAGGCTGGCCTGGACGCGGGCGCGGGTGGCGGGGGCGACGTGCACGTAGTTGTTCACGACGTTCGAGACGGTCCGCTGCGACACACCCGCGTGGCGCGCCACATCGGACATGCTGACCGCCACCGCCTGCCCTCCTTCTGCCGAGTTGCGTCAGGTTATCAACGGGCTAGGCGTGACCTGGGTTGTAACTTCGGTTTACAGTAGCCGCATGAGCCTTGACGAGCGGACGCGCGGGCGGCGGGACGCGATCGGCGTCGGAGTCGCCTTCCTGAACCGGCTGGCCCAGTGGCGGGCGATCGACCGCTTCAGGCTGCGCAAACCGGCCGAACGGGTGGTTTTCGAGGCGACCAAGACCGGATTCCGGACAGCAGGAGCGCTCTCCCGGCGGTTCACCGCGGCCTCGAAGCTGGCGTCGCCGTCACGGCTGCCGGCGGCGCCGGGGAGTGGGCGGTTCGACCTGACGCCGACCGACGACCAGCAGATGATGGTCGACGTCGTCCGTTCGTTCGCGTCCGACGTACTGCGGCCGGCCGCATCCGCCGCCGATGTGGAGTGCGCGACCGACGGCAAGGTGCTGGAGTCGTCCGCCGAGCTCGGGCTGAGTCTGATCGAAGTACCCGAGGAGCTCGGCGGCATCGTGACCGAGCGGTCCGAGATGACCGGCGTACTGGTCGCCGAGGCGCTCGCGCACGGCGACATGGGCCAGGCCGTCGCGTGCCTCGCGCCGTCGGCGGTGAGTACCGCGATCTCGTTGTGGGGTGACGAGACGCAGCAGGCGACGTACCTGCCGGCCTTCACCGGATCGTCGGTCCCGGCCGCCGCGCTGGCGTTGCTCGAGCCGCGCGCGTTGTTCGATCCGTTCGCGCCGCAGACGCGGTACACAGGTGGGCTGCTGAACGGCGTGAAGTCACTGGTCCCTCGGGCCGCCGACGCGGAACTGTTCGTGATCGGCGCGCAGACCGATGCCGGGCCGCGGCTGTTCGTGGTCGAGCCGGACCATCCCGGCGTCACGATCGAGGCCGAGCCGTCGATGGGGCTGCGCGCGGCGTCACTCAGCCGGGTGATCCTGAGCGACGTACCGGCGGTCCCGTTGGGGTCGGTCGAGGACTACGCCGAGTGCGTGCGGTTGTCGCGGCTCGGGTGGTGCGCGCTGGCCCTGGGTACGGCGCGGGCGGTGCTCGACTACGTCACGCCGTACGTGAACTCGCGGGAAGCCTTCGGGGAGCCGATCAGCCATCGCCAGTCGGTGGCGTTCATGGTCGCGAACATCGGGATCGAGCTCGAGGGCATGAAGCTCGTCACGTACCGGGCCGGATCGCGTGCCTCACAAGGGCTTCCGTTCGCTCGCGAGGTCGCGCTGGCGCGGCGGTTGTGCACCGAGAAGGGCATGCAGATCGGGACGGACGGCGTACAACTGCTCGGCGGGCACGGGTTCGTCAAGGAGCATCCGGTGGAGCGGTGGTACCGCGACCTGCGGGCCGTCGGCGTGATGGAAGGTGCGGTGCTGGTCTGATGATCAACCTGGAGACGCCCCGGAAGTTCCGCGCCTTCGTCAACCAGGCGCACCAGGTCGCGGCCGAGATGCTGCGGCCGAACTCGCGCCGCTACGACCTCGCCGAGCACGAGTACCCGGTCGAACTGGACATGCTCGCCGCGATGGTCGACGGACTAGGGGCCTCAGGCACCGGTTCCGGAGCGGGCGCGTCCGGGGTACGGCGTACCGCGGCCGCCGATGACGGCGTCGTCAACGGGTCGAACCTGTCGTCGGTGCTGTCGATCATGGAGATGTGCTGGGGCGACGTCGGACTGCTGCTGTCGATGCCGCGCCAGGGCCTCGGCAACTCGGCGATCGCGTCCGTCGCGTCGGACGAACAACTCCAGCGCTTCGACGGCCTCTGGGCCGCGATGGCGATCACCGAGCCCGACTGCGGCTCGGACTCCGCCCGCATCCAGACCACCGCACGTCTCGACGGCGACGCCTACGTTCTCAACGGCGAGAAGATCTTCGTCACCGCCGGCGGCCGCTGCGACGCCGTCGTCGTCTGGGCCACCCTCGACAAGACCCTCGGCCGCGCCGCGATCAAGTCCTTCGTGGTCATGAAGGACACGCCCGGGATGACGGTGGAACGGCTGGAGCACAAGCTGGGGATCCGCGCCTCGGACACCGCCACGCTGCGCTTCGAGAACTGCCGGGTGCCGCGCGAGAACCTGCTGGGCTCGCCTGAGGTGGATGCGGAGAAGGGGTTCGCGGGGGTCATGCAGACCTTCGACAACACCCGCCCGCTGGTCGCCGCGATGGCCGTCGGCTGCGCCCGCGCCGCCCTCGAACTCACCCGCGACCTGCTGTCCGAGGCAGGCGTCGAGATCGACTACGACCGCCCCGCCCACCAGCAGCCCGCCGCGGCCGCGACGTACCTCGCGATGGAAGCCGACTGGGAAGCCGCCTACCTCCTCACCCTCCAGGCCGCCTGGATGGCCGACAACGGCCACCCCAACTCCCTCCAAGCCTCCATGGCCAAAGCCAAAGCCGGCCGCACCGCCAACGACATAACCCTCCGCTGCGTAGAACTGACCGGCCCCCTCGGCTACTCCGAACACCACCTCCTCGAAAAATGGTCCCGAGACACCAAGATCCTCGACATCTTCGAAGGCACCCAACAAATCCAACAACTAATCGTCGCCCGCCGCCTCCTCGGCAAAACCTCCGCCGAGCTCAAATAGCCTTGTTAAAAGGGCTCTCGCCACTCATGGACCTCTTGCTAGAGCAGCCCAAGGCCCGGGTCCGGAGGCGCGTGTTCTGGTCCGGTTTCCGTCCTGGTCCGTGACTGGTCCGTCAGCCGCCGCGCAAGTCGCGTCAGCCGCCGGTCGACAGCCTGCCGGGCGCGGTCGTAGGACGACGGCAGCATATGCGTGTACATCTGGAGCGTGAAGCCCGGGTCGTGGTGGCCGAGGTACTCGGAAAGTTCCTTGATGTTGACGCCGTCCGCGAGCGTGATGCTGGCGAAGTAGTGGCGGAGCGCATGCAGCCCGGTCGTGCGGTCGGTCTTGAACCGCCGGCGTCCGCGGCTGTCCTTGTAGGGCGGCGGGATCACGCCAACTGCTGCGAGAGCAGGCTTCCACACGAGTTCGTCATGCAGACGGGCCGTGAGGTGTCTGCCATCCGGCCAACTGAAGATCAGGTCGTGTTCCTGCACGTCGCCGTCGACTTGCTCCCACGGCAGCGAGATACTTGTCGCTCCAAACCGCTCGAGGTGGCCCTTGACGACCTTCGCGAGTGCGGGAGCCATCGGAACGAAACGCTCCTTGTCGTTCTTGAGGAGCGCAAAGACGAATGTCTTCCCAAGCGGAATCCTCGATCTCCTAGCGGGTGGGGGCGTTGGGATAAGCGTAACGTGAAGCCAATGAAAAGGCGGCACGTCAACCGGGTCTATTGGTACTGTGCCCGCAGGAAGTGGAGCTGCTGATGCGTTTTCCCTTAGAAATTTGGCTTGACTCCAGGTCGGGATGGTGGATCATAGAGCCGCTGTCGAGTGTTCAAGGTGACCTGCATGAATGTGATCTGCTTCGGGTGGCGCTGGAAACGACAGCCGTCGGCAGTGGCATCGCATTGATGGATATCAGTGTCCCTGGCGTTGGTGACGTCCTGCGTCTGTCCTTCGAAACCTCGTCGGCAACTCTTCAGTTGGATGATCTCAGTGGCGTGCCCCGAGATTCGCTCGGTCAAATTTCAGGAACCGACTTTGCCGAACCTGACTGGTTCTCATTGGAAGCGATGCGCGGCGACCTTGAAATGAACTCCAGCAGGCAATTTTACGAATGGGTGAAACGCGACTGATTGCGCGAATCCCGGAGCTCTGCCGACACCGGCGGCCCAGGAGGTCATGAGGGTGAGTGGATTGCTCGGGGATTCTCCAGTCGTGAGTCTACTGCTGGGCTGATGTTGTTGCCGGGTGCCCTGCGGATCCGTAATCTCTGAGGAGCAGCAGCAGGTCATGTCCGTATCGAGTATCCAGGAACATTTGCTGCTCGCGTCGGCCTCGGGCGGTGGGCGGTCGGGCTCGTCGGTGTGGAGCGCGGATGCGGTGCTGACGACGCGCGGCCAGACGTGGTCGGCAGGAGGGTTTGTCTGCGGGAATGGTTGATCGCCAGAGACAGGACGGCGGCACGGAACGGGGACAGGGCGGCTGAACACACAGTCACCACCACCGACGGCGTTGCTGGCACGACACGTTGAGCTGCTGGGTGTTGGTGCTACCGCTTCTTCTCTATCAGAGGTCGAGCAGGATGCGGAGCATACGGTGATGTGGCCGATGGCGTGTTGCGTCGGCTGCTCTTCACCTTGGATTTGATCCCGCCATTCGTCATACTCCGAACGCCGACGCGACCGAGCCTGTGGGCGGTTTGGTCGCGGTCAGAACCTCTTGATTGCTGACATTGCGGGGTTCGCAGGCTGTTGGTGTGATTCAGGCGGGACTCATGGGGGCGCTGTCGCCGCCAGATCTAAGTGGATCAACCACTGGGATCAGCAGTAGGCGATCGCGCGTCAGGCACCTCCTGAAATGGACAGCCAGGGCGACTGGTGCGCTTGTGCTTCGCCGCAGGCGCGGTCGCCTTCGCCGCCAGCTCTGCCTTTAACGTCTACCGATGGAGGAAGAAAGAAATCAGCGGACGCAGGGCTGCCGTCAATATCGGCACAGACCTTCTTCTGGGCCGCATTAAGCCGATCCGGATGGCTCGGGTCAAGTACCGTCAGCGGTGGACGCCGCGCGGTAGAATGGGTTCGAGTTGGCGATGGCGATGGCGATGGCTGCGGCCAGGCGGCGGCATAGGACTTGCCAGGTACGGCGCGGTGAGTCACCGCCGAGCGTTCCGGCAGCATCGGCCGCGGTACATGGGCCGCTGGGGAGCCAATGGTTACAGCAACTACGGTCTTTGGTCTTGACCTCATGTGTGCGGAGGAGCAGCGTGCGGGTGTTGTGCCGGAGAGTCTTCATCGAGGCGCCCCGATGGACGTACCGGCTGATGGGCTCGGCAGGTGGAACCCTGTCCCTGCGCACTGTCCTGCTCTGCGTAGCAGTCGCAGGGTTTGCTGGTGGAGGTTGGGCTTTGATCAGCTGGGTCACAGGCAACCACGGACCGGCCGATGCGTTCTGGTACGGCGCTGTTGCCGGCCTGCTGTTGTTCGTGGTCTGGGCGATCTACTCCGGGATCGTCGGCCTAACGCTTGAGGCTCGCGACCGCCGACGCACGAAGTCGTGAGGATGGCGGGATTGCTCGAGAAGCCTCCGGTCGTGAGCCTGATGTTTTGGGGCTCTTCACGCTTGAGGGTTTAGTTGGGGTCTGAATCCGCCGGTTTCGAGTAGGGATCTGGCGATGTAGTTGGTGAGGTTGCGGAATCCGAGGGCCGAGCCGTACCGCCGCAACCGGGGTCGCGACTTGTACCGATCGCCCCCGTACGACCGAGGAGTCGCCGTGATCGTCATCATGCTTGTGCTGGCAGGGATCACGGCGGCCCTCGTCGTCGCGTCCGTCTGGGGCGATCGACGCCACATCGGCACTCCGAAGGCGTTGATCGTTATAGCGTCTTGGCTGGCCATCCCATCGGTGCTCTACCCCCGCGTGGCGCAGGAGTTCTCCGCCTCCAAGACGCTCCTGATCGTGTGTGGAATCATTTGGTACGCCTTGCTCGTCACTGGTGGGCGTCTCGTCTACATGACCGACCTCATGTTGCGGGAACGGAGCGACGAAGAGCCCATGACGGCGGAAGACAGACGCATCAACAGACGCGTGCGGAGTGCACAGATCGCAATGATTGCCGGGGCTTTGGTTGCTGCGGTGTTCGCCGTTTTCGCAATCCACTGACGTCACGCCGCTCTCACAACGATGCGGCTGACGACAGACCACCTGGGGTATTCCGACGGCATCGGCGATCACCAGTTGAATCACGCCTGCCGGCTCCTGAGCGTGTTCATTGCGGGTGACGCCTTCAGGCAAGTACCGACGCAGCAAGGAAAACCGAACACCGCGGCATCGTCACCACCGCAGCTTCCACCTGGACCTCCACCGCCGCGTACGACGCTGCCGGCACCCTCATCACCCAGAAACTGCCCGGTGGCATCACCCAAACCAACACCATCGACAACACCGGCGAACCCGTCGGCCTCAGCTACACCGGCCAAGTCACCACCACCAACTCCGACGGATCAACCACCATCGACCCCAACGGTCCCTGGCTGTCCTGGTCCCTCCAAAACGACGTCACCGGACGCGTGACCCACGAATGGACCCCCGACGGCAACGCCTTCACTACTGCGGACGGCAGCGTCGGGACGTTGGGGTGTGTCCGACTTCGTGATCAGGACGTTCATGGCGAAGACGTTCGACTCGCGATGCTACCTCGGTCAAGGCAAACGTAAACCCGATCGCGACAGCGACAGTGCATAACGATGTCCTGTGCTCCGCAGGAGATGGGAGCGTCGAACGAGGCCGCTGGGTGACAGACATGGGCTGGTTCTGGCGGGTGTCTGGCATCAGCAGGTCAGATCGATGTCTGCAGGGGCAGCATGTGCAGATAGCGGCCGCTTGTCGAGCGGACTGGTTGCCGCCCTGGCTATGCGCTTGGCGAGGCGATCGTAGGTTCTCCGTTGCCGCGCCTCGACGTCGAACGGCTGGCTTCCGAGGATTCCGGTCCCGTGGATGTTGTACAGCTCTCGGTAGCTGGCAACGTCGCGGACGAGGGAAGCGAAGGCCTCGGTAGATGGGGACACGTGGTGGACGAGGGCCTGGTACCAGGGCGTGGATTCGTTGCGAGCCAGCCAAGCCAGGTGGTTTGCGCGATCGATGATTTGGGGCTTCGAGTTCGTGGAGCGGCGCGATGAGCGTCGGGTCGGTGACGTTGGTGGCTGGAGCGACTAGCCCGGCAAGCAGGATCGGCTGCTGGTCGGGGCGGTTGAGTGATCTGGTGACCAGGCGCTCAACTCTCGTATGGAGAACCGCCGCGAGGTCGTTGGCGTCGCTCAACCGGGACTGATTCACTGCTTGGTGGACTGTCTCTGTCGCGTTGAGACCGATGGCCTCTGCTCGGCGCAGCTCAGCGACGAGGGCGCCGTACGCAGAAGACGCCTCGAGGGCGGCTTGATCGGCGCTGCTCAGCCCGCTGGTCGCTGCGGCGGCGTTACAGCGATTGCGGGCATCGAGCTGGCAGAGGTGCTCGTAGATCGGTATGAGCCGGTCGAGGCGGGTCGCGTTGTCAAGTTCTCGACGCATGACTTCGTGAGCTGATTGTTCGACGCCGGGGACGTTGAGGACGGCTTCGAGGACGTCTTGCATGGTCTGTTCGGGATGGGGCTCGTGGAGATCTGACCAACTCTGATGGGTCGCGACATAGGCCGTGTTGGTGTCGCGTCCGCGGGTCATGCCGACGTACATCAGTGCCCGGGTCAGTTGCTCGGTGACGAGTAGGTGGGCGGTGTCGACGGTGGTGCCTTGGGCTCGGTGGGCCGTGGTGGCGTAGGCGAGCTCGACGGACTCCTGGACATAGGCGCCGGGCAGCGTGACGGTCTCCCCAGTGTGGTTCTGGACAGTGAGCGAGCCATCGGACCACCGTTGGATGACGGTCCAGCTGTCGCCGTTCTTCACGAATTGGCGGCTGCCGTAGGCGAGGCGGCGATTGTTGAGGCGGGTGACGATGTGATCGCCGAGACCGACGTGATTGCCGTTGTGGAGTTCGATGCCGTCGGGTTCGACTTCGCCGGTGATGATGCGATCGAGGCGAGCGCGGGCATTCAGGCGGGCGACGGTCATGTTGTCAGCGGCGATGAGGAGGCTGGCTTTTCCCGTGTTGGTGTCGGCAAGCCAGGCCTTGTAAGCGGCGTCCTCCATCTGGTCGCTGGAGCCGGCGGTTAGGCGGTCGTGGTCGTCGTAGGCGTCGATTGCTGCGCGGTTGCCGGCGCGGAGGGCGAGACTGGCGTCGCGCTCCCACGGGTTGGTGAAGCGCCAGACATCGGTGAGTTCGGCGGCCTCGGTGTCCTTGGCGATGAGACGGAAGGCGCCGCCGGTATCGGCGGCGGACAGCTGAGCGTCGTCTCCGACGAGAAGGAGTTTCGCGCCGCTGGCATCGGCAGCGCGGGGCTCGGGCACGTGTACGCCGCGTCGCGGCCGCTGAGGTCGACGGAGTCGGCGACGCCGTCGACGATGACCGGCACGCCGGCATCGGCTTTCAGCTGGTCGAGCGTGGCGGCCGGCGCAGTGGACTTGAGCGTGACGCTGATCCCGGAGTAGTCGCCGCTGGGCCCGGCCGAGTCGACGACGTCGCTGTGACCGGCCACCAGCTTCTTCACGCGCTGACCGAGCTGGGGGAGGAGCTGCGACAGGCATATCTGACTGCCGATGGACCGCGCCGGCGCGAACTCACGCGGCAACGACACGAGCTCGAGCTCGAGTTCTCGAGCATCCTCGAACCGGGATCCGTGGCCTCGGTTCGTCACGGCGCGGCGAATGGTTGATCTGCTTCGGGCCGAGACCCGCGACGAGCGACTGCAGTTCCGGCGGTGGGTTGCGATCGGCGGCACGTTAGCGTTGCTGAGCAGCCGCATTGTTGGCCGACCTCAAGCACTTAGTCGCGTGCGCCCCGCACGCCAAAGACTCCACCGCCCTTACTCGCGCAGCCCGGCCGCACCCGGACGGAGTGACCGTCGCCGACGTACGGCAAGCGCTGTTGGAAGCCGTGCGGCCCGGGCGGGCGGGTGCGCGCATCCGGATGCCGGACGCCTCCTTCGGCGCCATGCGGATCTGGCACTGAGATCGGGAACTGGAGCAGGCGCAGACATCCCCGCCAGACCGTCCAGGTCCGTCACTCGGCGCAGTCGGCTCCGACGTCCGGGAATCTGCAGCTGTGGAGCGTCGTCGCGGTCCGCGACGCGGATCGTCGTACCCGGCTGGCGAAACTGGCCGGCGAGCAGAACTTCATCGCGCAGGCACCGCTGTTCCTGGTCTGGCTGGCCGACCTCGCGCGGGCTAGGCATGTCACCACTCGTCGGGGCGATCCGCAATCACCCGCTGGAGGTGTCTGACGAACTCGGCCTGCCTTCGCACATCTTTCCCGTCTTCGGGCTGACTGTTGGTCGCCCGGATCAGTTCGACGCGACAGCCGTGAAGCCACGTCTGCCGCAGGGGGCGGTCCTGCATCACGAGCAGTACGAACTCCAGCAACAGGCGGCCCACGTGGAGACCTACGAGCAACTCCTGAACGACTTCTACATCACCGTCGGCCTTCCGTCCGGCTGGATCGATCGCGTCATCACCCGCTTCGGCGCCGTCGCCGGCCTGAAGGGCCGCGAGCATCTCCGTGCGGCCCTCCAGGACAGAGGCTTCGAACTGCGCTGACTGCTACACGTGGGCGCCGAAGAGCTCGTCGATGCGGCGGGCCCAATCGGGGTACTGCTGCATCTTGCGGGCGGCGATCTCATAGACGGCGTTGCCGAGCTCCGGGTCGCTGTCGTCGGTGAAGCGGACGGCGCTCATCTGCTCGAGCTTGTTCAGGATCAGTTCGTCCCCGCTGATGTGTACGGGGTCGTGCATGTAGCGCTCGAGTGCTTCCAGGTCCGGGATCGCCGCGAGGTACGAGTGGGTGAAGCCGTCCGCCGGGTTGCCGAAGTCTTTGCCGACGGCACCGAACGCGACGGGCTCGAGCGACGCCGTCCGGCGCATCACCGCCAGCACTTCCTCCTGCTCCTCGACGGTGACGCCATCCTTGAACCGGATCCGTAACAGATTCACGATCATCACAATCTCCAAATGCACTAGTCAGTGCAATCTACTGTACGCCTGAGTTCAGCAGGTTACCCTGGCCGGGTGACAACCGCGCGCGGACGTATCGACAAGCGCCAGGCGATCCTGGACGCGGCCTTCACCGTCTTCGCCCGGGACGGGTACCGCCAGGCGAGCGTGGACACCGTCGCGGCCACCGCCGGTGTCGCGAAGCACACGATCTACAACCACTTCGGCGACAAGGAGTCGCTGTTCCGCGCCGCGGTCGCCGCGCTCGCCGACGACGCCCTTGCCCGCAATCTGGCGGCGGTCGAGTCGCTGCGCCCGGACCGGGAGCCGGCCGCGGCGCTCGCCGAGGTCGGCCGGGAGCTTGCCGAGTGTTACTGCGACGAGAAGTCGTGGGCACTGCGCCGGCTGCTGTACGCCGAGTTCGGGAGCATGCCGGAGCTGCAGGACATCGTCCGGGACCGCGCGACCGACAAGGTGAACGACGCGCTCGCCGACCGCTTGGCCCGCCTGGCTCTGGCGGGGAAGCTGCGAATCACGGACCCGGCCATGGCCGCCGAACAGTTCGGCGCACTGCTGACCGCGCCACTGGAGACCCGCTCGCGCCTCGGCACGCGGACGCTGAGCAAGGCCGAGCTCGACGAGGTCACGGACAACGCCGTACAGACGTTCCTGCGCGCGTTCGGTGTCTAGCCCGAGGTGCGGACGGCGGTCCGCGCGGAGCCGAACAGTCGGCCTGGCGCGGGGCCGCCGGACGTGTGCCACTCATCAACCGAGGCTTGATGCCTGTGTTCGCGCCTGGCGGGCGGTCGAATTGCGTTTGCGACCGTGCTTCGTGAGTGGCTGGGGTCCGCACGGGTCGCCAGACTCAGAGGAGCCGCCGCCGGACAAGCCGATCAACCGGCCAAAGCGCTCAGTTGGGCTTCGCGGACGGCGGCGGTTTGGCCTTGGACGAGTACGAAGAGGGCTGAGCGGGCGTGGAGTTGGGCCGTGTCGTCGTCGGTCAGGCCGTGGCCGGCGCGGGCTACGAGCAGTGCGCGCGTGAGGGTGGCGAGTGCTTCACCGCTGGCGACCTTGAGGGCGAGCCGCTCCTCGATGCGTTGCGGAGCAGCCGGTCCGGCCGCCGCGACCTCGTCGGTGATCGCGTAGGCCTGCTCCCGGATCCGCGCCACCCGCGGCGCCCATGTGTCGGCAACCCGGTTGGCCGCGGGATGCGACGACGTACGCAACTCGTCCAGAACCGTTGCCGCTAGCCCGAAATGATGTGGACGCGCATCGGCAGCGGCCGCGATGTCCGCGGCGCGCCAGCTCTCCAGGTCCTGCGCGGCGATGATGTGCCGTTCAGGTACGGCGATCCCTTTGAGCGTCACACGTTCGGTACGGCTCCCACCCGCCGCACTCAGCCGCAGCGGCTGCGCGTCGACGCCCTCGCCGACCGGGACCAGTCCGTAGACCACGCGCGGCCCACCCGGGTCACTTTTGTCGACGCCGGCCACGCCAAGCCACTCGTTGAGACCCCAGCCGCTGACCCACGAGATCGTCCCTTCGAAGAGCCAGCCGTCCGAGGTCCGATGCGCCGCGACATACCTGTCGGGATACCGCCGTACGTCGCTCAACGCCGCGCCCAGGAACACCTCCCCACGCAGAATCCGAGCGGTCAGCTCCGGGTCGAGTTCGCGGCTCGCGTCCTCGGCGGCCTGGCGGATGCGGCCGACCTGTGGGCCGTGCTGGGCCCAGACCAGCCAGGTGTTGAAGCAGGCGCCGGCGATGATCTCGTGCAGTTGACGGTCCGCGGCCCGATCGAGGTCCGCGCCGCCGTACTCTGCCGCGGCCAGATGGTTCAGCGTGCCAAGCTGTCCGAGTTCCCGGATTGTGCTGTCCGTCACGCTGCCGCGATCGGTCTCGAGCGCCCGAGGTCGCAGCTGTGCTTCCGCGTACGTCGCGACCCGTCCGAGCAGCGAGCCGGTCACCGCCGGAACCGGCTGATCATCCACCGCCGTCATCTCGTCTCCCACCCTTGATCGCCTGGTGAGACGCGACTCTACTAAGTAATTAATGTCTATAGATTTTCTAGACATAACGTGAGACTCGGGGCCGTAACCAAAGGAAGTTCCACCATGCGCACATCCAGGAGATTCGTCGTCGCAACGACCGCTTTGTCGGTCGCAACGCTGTTGCTGTCGGCCTGTGGTGGATCGTCCGCGGGCAGCGAGAGCGCCGGCGGCACCCCGCAGTACGGGGGCACGCTGACCTTCTACGACCCGGTGTCCTACACGGCATGGGTTCCGACCAACTCGATCTGGTCCAACAGCCAGGTGACCGACAACCTGGCCGAGCGGTTGATCTGGCAGGACCCGGCGACCGGCGACTTCAAGCCCTGGTTGGCAGCGAGCTGGGAGGTCAGCGCCGACCATCTGACGTACACGTTCCATCTGCGCAAGGGCGTGACCTTCAGCAACGGCGACCCGCTCGACGCGGAGACCGTGAAGCTGAACTTCGACCAGCATGGTCTGGGCGACAAGAAGCTGGCGATCCCACCGGACTCGTTCTGGGTCAACTACAGGGGGACCACGGTCGTGGATCCGCAGACGCTGCGCGTGACGCTCACCAAGCCGAACGCCGGCTTCCTGCAGGTGCTTTCGAACTACCGGGCCAGCTCGATCCTCGGCAAGCCGTTCCTGAAGCAGGACCTCAATGGCCAGGGCAAGCTGGAGAACTGGGTCGGTACCGGACCGTTCGTGGTCGAGAAGGTCGACGGCACCACCGGGGTCACCCTCAAGCGCCGCGACGACTACAACTGGGCGCCGGTGGGCTCCGGGCATCAGGGCAAGGCGTACCTGGAGAAGATTGTCTTCAAGACAGTACCCGAGGCCGGCACCCGCGTCGGTGCCTTGCAGTCCGGCGAGGCACAGATCGCTCGCAACATCGCGCCGTACGACGAGCAGACGGTGACTGCGGGCGGCGGGAAGGTCGATGCGATCCCGGTACAGGGTGAGACCAACAAGCTCGCGTTCCAGCTCGATGCGAACCCGTTGACGCAGGACAAGAACATCCGTTTGGCGTTGCAGGCGGCAACGGATCGGCAGGAGATCAACAAGACGGTCCTGTCGCCGAGCTACCCGGTGCCGACGAGTCTGCTGGTGAAGGATACGCCGCTGCGTGGCGACTCGAGCAAGTACCTCACGTACGACTTGGGCAAGGCGAAGTCGCTCCTCGACGCCGACGGCTGGACGGTCGGCGCGGACGGAATCCGGGTGAAGAACGGCCAGCGTCTGCACTTCGACATCTGGGTCTCGCCGTACTACCAGGTCTCGCAGGCGGTGCTCGAGCTGCTGCAGTCCCAGTGGAAGAAGGCGGGCGTCGAGCTCAAGATCAACAGCGCGTCGTTGACCGAGTACCAGGCTCTCGAGACGACGCGCGGCGCCAAGTGGTCGTTCACGCAAGGCCAGACCTCGACAGGTGAACCGAGCGTACTGCGCGCCTCGTACGGCAGTGATCGCTACAACGTGCTGCACAGTCCGAAGCCGGACGCGAAGCTCGAGGCACTGCTGAGCGCCCAGGCGCTGGAGTTCGATCCGGTGAAGCGCAAGGCCGCGATCCAGGCGATCGAGGACTACATCCTCGGGCAGGGCTATGTGATCCCGTTGTACGACGAGACGCAGGTGTTCGGTCTTGCTCCGCGAGTGCACGACTTCGGTACGGAGTCCACCGGGCGGTCCTGGTTCTACAACACGTGGTTGTCGAAATGACGGCGTACATCGGGAAGCGCCTCGCGCAGGCCGTGCTGGTGTTGTGGGCTGCGTACACGTTGTCGTTCGTCCTGCTCAGCGCGTTGCCAGGCGACTCGGTACACAACCGCATCGCGAACCCTGAGGCGCAGATTTCGCCGGAGGCGGCGAAGGTGATGCTGGCGTACTACGGTCTCGATCGGCCGCTCGCCTCGCAATATCTGCATGCGCTGACGGCTGCGTTCCGGGGTGAGTTCGGTTACTCGCTGAGCAGCGGCGAGTCGGTTGGTCACTTGATCGGCGAGGCGTTGCCGAGCACGCTGCACCTGACCGGGCTCGGTCTGGTGTTCGGCGTGCTGTTCGCGGGCGTCGTGGCGGTGTTGATCAACTACGGCCCTTGGCGGTGGTTGCGTTCACTGGTGACTGCGGTGCCTTCGTTGTTCGCGTCGGTGCCGACGTTCGTCGTGGGGATCGTGGCCTTGCAGTACTTGTCGTTCCGGCTGCGGCTGATTCCGTCGGTGGACGACGGGTCGTTGCGTGCCCTGGTCGCGCCCGCGGCGACGCTCGGGCTGGTGGTGGCCGCGCCGTTGGCGCAGGTGCTGGCGACGTCGATGCGGGTGACGCGTCGTCAGCCCTTCGTGCACGTGTTGCAGGCCAAGGGCGCAGGCGAGGGCTACATCTTCCGCAAGGACGTACTGCGCAACTCGTCGCTGCCCGTATTGACGCTGCTGGGCCTGGCGGTCGGTGAGCTGATCGCCGGCTCGGTCGTGACGGAATCGGTCTACGCGCGGGCAGGGATCGGTCAGCTGACGGTCAGCGCGGTCAATACCCAGGACTTACCGGTGGTGCAGGGCGTCGTGCTGCTGAGCACGGCGGCGTACGTCGCGGTCAACCTCGTCGTCGATCTGCTCTATCCGCTGGTCGATCCGCGGATCCTTGTCGAGGGCAGCTCGCGGCGCACCTCACGCCGACGGGCGGCTGAGCCAGGCCTCGACGTGCCCGCTGCGGCTACCCCCGGTCTGTCGCCCGGGGCAGGCGCAGAGCCGCCCGCGCGGCGGCTCCCGGCCGAGGTGGCGATGCCATGAGCGCAGTCGTTGCTGAGGGCATCGGACGGCAGACAGGCCGGGGCTCTCAGGTGTTGCGGTGGATCGCCGGGCACTGGAGCCTGTTGCTGGCGGGCGTGGTCGTGGCGTTGGTGTTGCTCTGGGCGATTGTGCCGGGGTTGTTCACGGCGTACGGGCCGACGGAGGTTGATCCGGCCGGGAAGTTGCAGCCGCCGTCGGGGGCGCACTGGATCGGGACGGATCAGTTGGGGCGGGATCAGTTCGCGCGGCTCGTCTACGGGGCGCGTGCTTCGTTGAGCGGATCGGCGATCGCGGTGCTGGTGGGTGTCGTCATGGGGTCGGTTGTCGGAGTGCTTGCCGGTTGGTTCGGCGGGGTGATCGACAGCGTGGTGATGCGCCTGATCGACGTATTGTTGTCGATTCCGGGTTTCCTGTTCGCGATCACGATCGTGGTGCTGCTCGGGTTCGGGATCGTGCAGGCTGCGGTCGCGGTCGGGCTGACGTCGTCCGCGACATTCGCGCGACTGATCCGGGCGGAGGTACTGCGAGCCCGCGCGAGCGCCTACGTCGACGCTGCGGTCACGAGTGGCGCGTCGACGTACTCGATCCTGCTCCGGCACGTGCTGCCGAACTCGATCGCGCCGACGTTCGCGCTGATCACCGTGCAGTTCGGGATCGCGATCATCTGGATCGCCTCGCTGAGCTTCCTCGGACTGGGCGCCCAGCCGCCGGACCCGGAGTGGGGCCGGCTGGTGGCGGACGGACGCAACTACATCGCGACCCGGGGATACCTGACGCTCTGGCCCGGTCTGACGGTCGTGGCGGTTGTGCTGGCCACGAATCACATCTCGCACCACCTGTCAGGAAGGCGAAGCGCATGACCGAGGACTTGCTGATTGTTGATAACCTGACTGTTGACTATCGCGTTCGGCACGGAGTCAGCCGGGCCGTCGCCGGGGTGTCGTTCGAGCTGGGTCCGGGACGGGTCCTGGCGCTGGTGGGCGAGTCGGGTTCGGGCAAGACCACGACTGGTCACGCGATCCTCGGCCTGCTCGCGGACAACGCGATCGTGACCGGCGGCTCCATCCGGTACCGCGACGAGCCGATCCACGACCTGCCCGCGCACAAGCTGCGCGAGCTGCTCGGTACGTCGATCAGCCTGATCCCGCAGGACCCGACCGTTTCGCTCGATCCGGTCCGGCGGATCGGTCACCAGATCGAGGACGTACTGCGTCTGCACACCGAACTCGATGCGCATCAACGACGGACCAAGGTTCTCGAACTGCTCGAACTGGTCGGCTTCACCGACGTCACGCGCCGGTTTCGGCAGTATCCCCACGAGTTGTCCGGAGGCATGCGGCAGCGGGTGCTGGTCGCTGCCGCGGTTGCGGCCGAGCCGGACCTGATGATCGCGGACGAGCCGACCTCAGGACTCGACGTGACGGTGCAGGCTCAGGTACTCGACCTGATCGACGACCTCCGGGTCCGGACCGGTACGGCCGTCGTACTGATCACGCACGACCTGGGAGTCGCGTCCGATCGCGCTGATCTGATCGGAGTCATGCGACAGGGCGAGCTGGTCGAACTCGGTCCGGCGCGGCAGGTGCTCGACAATCCGCAGCACCCGTACACCCAGCAGCTGCTGGCCAGTGTCCCGTCGCGGCTGGACCTGTCGCGCGAACGGCCGCTCGTCACGGAGCCATCGCGTGAACGGCCGCTCGTCGCGGAGCCGGCGCCGGTGATCGAGGTGCGGAACTTGCGCAAGGTGTACGACGGATTCGTCGCGGTGGACGATGTGTCGTTCACCGTCCACGCCGGACGGACGCTGTCGATCGTGGGGGAGTCCGGCAGCGGAAAGTCCACGACGGCGCGAGTTCTGACCGGTTTGACCGACGCGACGTCGGGAAGCGTGTCGCTCCTCGGGACGGAGATCACCGGGTTGTCCCGCCGCGACTTCCGGCCGTTGCGGCGCGACGTACAGATCGTGTTCCAGAACCCGTACTCGTCGTTCGATCCCAGGTTCGACGTGTACGACGTGGTGGCCGAGCCGCTGCTGTCGTTCACGCCGGCGAGGCAGTGGCCGCCGCGGCGCAGCCGCCGCACGCATGAGGAACGGGTCGTCCAGGCGCTGGAGGCGGCCGCGTTACCGGCGGACTTCGTGGACCGGCGTCCGCGCGAACTGTCGGGTGGCCAGCGGCAGCGCGTCGCGATCGCACGGGCACTGGTCCTCGAGCCGCGGATCGTCGTACTCGACGAACCGATCTCCGCACTGGACGTGTCGGTGCAGGCCCAGATCCTCGAGCTGCTGTGCGAACTGCAGGACCGGCTGGGACTGACGTACGTGTTCATCTCACATGACCTCGCCGTAGTTCGCGCGATCTCCGACCAGGTCGCCGTGATGCACCGCGGCCGCATCGTCGAACAGGGCGATGTGGCGCAGGTGTTCAACGCACCAACTGCCGACTACACGGTCCAATTGCTCAGCGCCGTGGCCGGTAAGGCCCTCGCCGACGCAGGAAAGGGAATCTCATGACCGACCGCGCCAGATCGGCCACCACCTCAACCACCCGAACCCCACCCGCGGCCCCAGCTCAATCCCCGGTGTCGCCCCGCGTCGCAGGGCCGGCGACGCTCGCGGAGGCATTACCCGGGTTCCGGGCGGTGTTCGAGCGGTTGGCGGCGGGGGCGGGGGAACGGGATCTCACCAGGACGCATCCGTTCGAGCTGGTCCGTGAGCTGGCGGAGGTTGGGTTCGGGCGGTTGCGAGTGCCGCTCGAGTACGGCGGGTACGGCGTCGACCTGCCCACGCTGTTCGACCTGCTCGCTGAGGCGGGGCAGGCCGATTCGAACGTGCCGCAGATCCTGCGCGGCCACTTCTCGGCCATCGAGATCCTCCGCAACAGCAACGACCCTGAGAGCGCCGCGTACTGGCTCCGCCGGATCGCCGCAGGCGCGATCTTCGGCAACGCCCAGTCCGAGCCGGCGGGGATCTCCCAGACCCGCCCCGCGGCGGACCAGGCCGTGGCGCGAGGTGTCACTGGGTTCGAGATCTCCACGCGGCTGCATCGGGTCGATGGAAGGTTGGTTGTTTCGGGCACCAAGTTCTACTCGACCGGGTCGCTGTTCGCGGACTTCATCCGGGTGGCGGTGATCGACGAGGACGGGCAGCGGGCGTTTGCCGTCGTACCGGCGCGGCACGCCGGTGTCGTGCATGTGGACGACTGGGACGGTGTGGGGCAGCGCCTCACCGGAAGCGGTACGACGCGCTTCGAAGCGGTCCCGGTCCCCGAACACGGCCTGCTGGGACTGGTCCGGGAGGCGTTGCGGTCTCTCCCGGCCTTCTTCCAGATCGTGCATCTCGCGAACCTCGCCGGTATCGCCCGCAGCATCCGCGACGAGAGCATCGCCGTCGTGCGCTCGCGGCAGCGAACAAGCCTGCACGCCCTCTCGACCGAGGCGACCGCGGATCCGGAGGTGCTCGGCGTCATCGGTACCTTGCACGCGAGATCGCTGACCGCCGACACGCTGCTGCGGCGGGCCGCGGACGGGCTGGAGACAGCCAACGCCGACGGCACACCAGAGGCGTACGCCGCCAACTTCGCCGACGTGTCCGCTGCCCAGGTCGCGATCATCGAGGCCGTCCTCGACGCCGCGACCATCGCGTTCAATGCGGGCGGATCGTCGGCCGTCCGCGAGCGTACGCACCTCGACCGGCACTGGCGCAACGCACGAACGCTCGCCTCCCACAACCCGGTCATCCACAAGCCTCGCGTGGTCGGCGCGTACCTCGTCAACGGCACCCCGCCGGACAGCTCGTTCGACCGCGTGCTGGTCGATCGGAAGGAGAGCGACCATGAGTCGTGAACTGCATCTGAATGTGAACATCCTGAACGCCGGCGTCTTCGGCGGATCCTGGCGGTTTCCGGGAACGGAAGCGACCGCCAGTTACACCATCGACCACTACGCCGAGATCGCGAAGAAGGCCGAGGCTGCTCAGTTGGACGCGATCTTCCTCGCCGACGGTCCGGTGCTCGACCCCCAGGTCCGGCACCGCCCCGGCAACAACCTGGAGCCGACGACCGTGCTGGCACGGATTGCCTCGCAGACGGAGCGGATCGGGCTGATCGGCACGCTGTCGTCGTCGTACAACGACCCGGTCGAGCTGGCCCGCCGGGTCGCCGACCTGGACTATGTGTCCGGCGGCCGGGTCGGCTGGAACGTCGTCACGACCGCCGGGCCGGTTGCCGCAGGCAACTTCGGGCGCGACGGCGAACCGGATCACGCGCTGCGGTACCGCCGGGCCGCGGACTTCGTGGAGCAGGTCGTCACGACGTGGGCGGAGCGGACCGAGCACACCTCGCCGCAGGGCCGCCCGGTGGTCGTGCAAGCAGGTGGGTCCAGCGACGGACGTCGGTTGGCGTCCCGGATCGGTGAGGTGATCTTCTCCGCCGATCAGGACCTCGACCACGCCTGCGCCTTCCGCGACGAGATCCGCGCGGGGGCGGCCGACTTCGGCCGCCGGCCCGAGGAGGTCGTCGTACTGCCAGGGCTTTCGACCGTTGTCGGCAGCACCGAGGCCGAGGCCAGGCAACGACGCGAGGTGCTGGATGAGGTACTGCCCGATGCGTATGCGCGTGGACGCCTCGCCGGGCAGCTGGGGTTCTCCCTCGACGGCCTCGACGACGACAAGCCGATCCCGGCCGACTTGCTGGTCGCGCCCGACGAGGCGGGTGGATCGCAGACGTTCTACCGCATGGTCAAGGGGATCATCGACCGCGAGAACCCGACGTTACGGCAGCTGCTGAAGAAGCTGAGTGGCGGCGGTGGGCACCGGATCGTCGTCGGTACGCCGGAGCAGATCGCCGACGACATCGAGCGCTGGTTCCACGCCGGCGCCGCGGACGGGTTCAACGTGATGCCCGACGTACTGCCGTCCGGATTCGACCACTTCGTCGAGCAGGTCGTTCCCGAGCTGCGTCGGCGTGGGCTGTTCCGGCACGAGTACGCGGGCACGACGCTGCGCGACCACCTCGGTCTCGGCGTACCGGATGTGCCCCGCGGAGCATGGGGTCCCTTGGAGGCCGCCCGATGAGCATTCCGATCGTTCTCGAGTTGGGAGTGGGGCGGCTGGTCGATGCGGATGGGCGTGGGCCCGACTCGCCCCTGGTCACCGACCTGACAAGTGCTGTCCGGATCGCGCAGGTCGCGGAGGCTGCGGGAGTCGCCGGTCTGCGGGTGCTCGACGCGGTACCGGGGTTCGCCGTGCTCGACCCGACAGTGGTCGTGTCGTTCCTGGCCGCGCGTACGTCGGCGCTCGGGTATCTGGCGGACGTACCGACGACGCATCACGCGCCGTACAACCTGGCTCGGCGGACTCTGTCGATCGATCGCGCGACCGGCGGGCGGGCGGGGCTTGTCCTGCGGCCCGGAGAGGGCGACGAGGTGACGGACGCCGTCGTACCCGATCCGTCGGCGAGCGATCCGAAGCAGCGCTGGTGCGAGTATGCGGAGATTCTCCGGCGGTTGTGGGACTCGTTCCCGGCCGAGGCGCTGGTCGGCGATCAGGAGACGGGGGTGTTCGTCCGCGACGAACTGATCCGCCCGGCCGGGTTCGACGGCCGGTTCTACCGGGTCGCCGGTGCGCTCGACGGCCCGTCGTCGGTGCAGGGCCGGCCGGTGCAGGTGGCCGCGGTCACCGACGCCGCCGAGATCGCCTGCGTGGTCGGCCACGCCGACGCCGTGATCGTCGACATTGCCGCCGCGCCACTCGCCGACGCTGCCCTGACCAGCGAGCTGGAACGACGCGGTCGCACGCGCGGCGAGGTCACCTTGCTCGGGCGGATCCAGGTGCCGCCGGGCGTCGACGCGGACTGGCTCCACGACCAGGTGACGACTCAATCCCTGGACGGCCTCGTTCTGACGCTGAACGGCACCATCCACGAATTCCTCACACTGATCGAGAGCGCAGTGTCGCGGCTCGTGGTTCCTGCGCCCACCCACAGCCTGCGGGAGGCCCTCGGCTTGACACGGATCGCACCCGACGGAGCTGCCACTGACACGACACATGCAACGGACTCGGCGGTGAGCGCAGCACCGGACCCGGCAACCGAAGATGCGCCGGACGCGGCAGCGGCGGCGGTGGCGGGAGGGACCGAGGTGGTCGAGGTCGGGGTTGGTGTGGCGAGGCCTGCCGGTGCTGGACGGGAGGGGGTGGCATGACTGCCATCTCTACGGCGGCGAGGCATGGCGCAGGTGTCTCGGTCGAGGGGATCCGGGCTGGCGTTGCTCCGGTGCTGGAGCGGCTTGCTGCGACTGCTCGTGGGCGTGAAGGTACCCGGGACTACCCGTTCGAGGAGGTGAGGGCGCTCGCGGAGCAGCGGATCACGCTGATCGGTGTCGCGGCTGCGGACGGTGGTGCGGGCGGCGCCTTGCGCGACGTCGTGGAGTTGATCATCGCGATCGCCCGTGCGGACTCCAACATCGCGCAGGCGCTTCGTTCGAGCTTCCTGACCGCAGCGAGCGTGATCGCACGCCAGGATCTGCCGCATCGGGAACGGACACTGGAGCGGCTGCGGAACGGCGACCTGTTTGCTGGCACGGCCAACGAGCGCGGCGGAGCTGCGGGCGCGGTCGCGACGAGACTGCTCCGCAAGGGTGGTGCGTATGTGCTCAGCGGTGCGAAGTACTACTCGACCGGTGGCCTGTTCGCGCAGTGGTTCGGTGGTACGGCGACCGACGAGGACGGCAAGATCGTCCGCTTCACGATTCCGGCCGATCGAGAAGGCGTGGAGCGGCTCGATGACTTCGACGCGATCGGGCAACGGCTGACCGCGAGCGGGACGACCCGGCTCAACGACGTGGAGGTCTATCCTGACGAGCTGATCCGTGCCGATGAGGCGCTCCCGCGGAATCCGTGGCAGGGGTCGTTCGCGCAGCTGTACCTCGCGTCGATCGAGGCCGGCATCGCCGGAGCCGCGCTCGACGACGCGATCGCGTTCGCGCGGGACAAGGCCCGGCCGATCAAACACAGCACGGCGGACCGCGCGATCGACGATCCGTACGTTCGCCACGTCGTCGGCGAGATCGCCGCCCGAGCGAACGCAGCCCGGGCCGTCGTACTGCTGGCAGCCGAAGAAGTGGGCGCTGTGCCAACTGCCGTCGCCCACGTGCCGGATACCACGGCTGTGGGCGTGCCAGGCGTGACGGCAGCCGCCCACGACACCCCACTCGCCCCGACTACGCCCACCGATCCGGTGCGGGCTGCGGGTGCTCGTGCGGCGTTGGCCGTGGCGCAGGCGCAGTACGTCGCGGTCGAGTCGGCGCTGCGGGCGGGGGAGTTGGTGTTCGACGTCGGCGGCGGGTCGGCGACGGATGTTGGTGCGGCGCTCGATCGGCACTGGCGGAATGCGCGGACCGTTGCCAACCACAACCCGCGCAACTGGAAGGCCGCGGTCGTCGGCGGATTCCACCTCACCGGCGACGAACCACCCACGTCCGGACTGTTCTGAAAGGACTGACATGGCACTTGAACTCGATCGCCGTCTCGGTCGCACCGGCGTCCTCGTACCACCGCTCACCCTCGGCACGATGAACTTCGGCCGCTGGGCCACCGAAGAAGACAGCATCCCGATCATCCGCGCCGCGATCGACGCCGGAGTGACGGTTCTCGACACGGCCGACGTGTACGGCGACGGCCGCTCCGAGGAGATTGTCGGCAAGGCGATTGTCGATAATCCGACCAGGCGGGAAGACCTGTTCCTGGCGAGCAAGTTCCACGGCCAGGTAGGTGACAACCCGCAGCACGCGGGCAACAGCAGGCGCTGGATCACCCAGGCGGTGGAGAACAGCCTGCGCCGACTCGGCACCGACTACCTCGACCTCTACCAAGCCCATCGACCCGACCCGCACACCGACCTGCTGGAAACCCTCCAGACCCTCGACGGCCTGGTCCGTGCCGGCAAGATCCGGTACTACGGAACTTCGGTTTTCCCGGCGCACCAACTGGTCGAGGCGCACTGGCTCGCGGAGAAGCACGGGCTGATCGCGCCACACACCGAGCAGGTGCCGTACTCGCTGCTGGTTCGCGGTGTGGAGCGCGAGGTGTTCCCCGTCGTACAGAAGTACGGCGTCGGCGTGATCAGCTACGGACCACTCGCCGCGGGATGGTTGTCCGGCAAGTACCGCCTGGGTGGCGCGCAGCCGGACTCGGCTCGCGCGGGCCTGATCGCCGGCCGCTTCGACATCTCGCTCGAACGCAACCAACGCAAACTCGCCGCCGCCGACGCCTTGGCGCAACTTGCTGAGGACAACGACCTGGCGCTCGTGGAACTCGCGATCGCGTTCGCGCTCAACCACCCGGCGGTCAGCAGTGTGATCATCGGACCGCGGACCCGGGAACACCTGGACGCCTATCTGCGCGCGGCCGACGTCCAGCTCGACGGCGAGCTGCTCGACCGGATCGACGAGATCGTTGACCCCGGCACCCAGTTCCTGGAGCGCGACACCGGTCGCGACACCCCGTCCTTACAACCGGCCGCACTCCGCCGGGCAACCCACCGAGAGGTATGAGATGAGCTACAGCGCCGACCCGTCCCGATACGAGACCCTGCCATACCGCCGGGCCGGCTCCTCGGGGCTTGTGCTCCCGGCGGTCTCGTTCGGACTCTGGCAGAAGTTCGGCACGGACTACGCGTACGAGACGCAGCGCGAGATCATCCTGCACGCGTTCGACCTGGGCATCAGCCACTTCGACAACGCGGACCGCTACGGGCCGCCGCACCGTGCTGCGCAGGAGAACTTCGGGCGGGTGCTGACCAAGGACCTGGCCCGGTACCGCGACGAGCTGATCCTGTCCACGAAGGCCGGCAACCCGATCGGCCGGAGCCCTTATCTGACGGGCGGGTCGCGAAAGTCGATCCTGACGTCGCTCGAGCACAGTCTGCGCGACCTCGGCACCGATTACGTCGACATCTTCTACCACCACAGCCCGGATCTGGAGACGCCGCTGGAGGAGAGCGTCGGCGCGCTGGTCAGCGCCGTACAGCAGGGCAAGGCGTTGTACGCCGGGATCAGCAACTACCTGCCCGACCGGGCGCACGCCGCGGCCGAGTTGTTGCGTGCGGCCGGCGTGCCGCTGCTCATCCACCAGACCCGCTACTCCATCTACGACCGTCGCCCAGAGCAGAACGGTCTGCTGGAGACCGCCGGCCAGGACGGTTTCGGGGTCATCGTCTACAGCCCGCTCGCCCAAGGCCTGCTCACGGACAAGTACCTCGACAACATTCCGGACGGCGCACGTGCGAAGAACAGCACGTTCCTCTCACCCGACGTCATCGACGAGACCTACAGGCGCCGTACGACGGAACTCAACAAGCTCGCCGAGTCCCGCGGACAGTCCCTCGCCCAGCTCGCCCTGCAATGGGTCCTCCGCCGCGACGAGGTCACCTCCGCCCTGATCGGCGCCAGTTCCACCACGCAACTGGACCACAACCTCCAGGCGCTGAGCTTCCCACCGCTGACCGACGACGAACTGACGATCGTGAACGAGCACGGCGTCCACGGCACCGGGCTGAAACTGTGAGCGATGCCGCTGCCGCGGGCGAGGTCGTGACGAAGGGCCGTATCGGCGCCGGGACCGATGACGGCCGGCCTTTCCGGCTCGGGTTCTTGCTGCATCTGGACAACGACAACGCGCCGGCGGCCGCGTACCGGCAGGCGATCGAGCTGTTCCAGGCCGCCGAGGAGCTTGGGTACGACTCCGGTTGGGTGATCCACCGGCACTTCCGGCAGGGCAACGAGCACGTCTCGGCGCCGCTGGTACTGCTCGCTGCGATCGCCGAGCACACCAGCCGGATCCATCTCGGCACAGGTGTTTATGTTCTGCCGCTGGAGAATCCGCTAGTCGTGGCGGAGGCGGCCGCGACCCTCGACGAGCTCAGTGGCGGGCGACTGCAGCTGGGGGTCGGCTCGGGTCCGTTCCCGGGTGCCTGGGAGGCGTTCGGCAAGCCGCTGGAGGACCGGCACACGTTGTACGACGCGGGTGTGACCGGCCTGCACCGCTTGTTCTCCGGGCATCCCGTGAACAGTCTGGGCGAGGTGCTCCATCCTCCCGCTCGCGGGTTGCGACGCAGGTTGTGGCAGGCAACGTCGTCGGATCCGGCCGTCGCGATCGCATCCGCTCAGGCGGCCGGCCGTGCAGGCGACGGCTTGCAACTGTCCCGCGCGACGGCGTTCAACCGGCAGCAGACACCTGAGCGGCAGGCGGAGATCGTCGCGGCTTTCCGGGATGCACACACGGCCGCGCACCCCGGGAGAACCCCGCGGGTGCAGGTCTCGCGGGCGATCTATCCGCATCCGGATCGCGCGACGGCCGTGGCTGCTGTCGCGCCCGGAGCTGTCCGCTGGCAGTCGTGGATCGCGTCGCGCCGCGGTTTGCCCGAGCTGACGGTCGAGGAGTTCCTGGCACAGGACACCGCATTGCTCGGTCCGGCGGACGGCATCGCCGCCGGTCTGGCCGCGGACCCGGCCCTCGAGCACGTCACCGACCTACTGGTCAGCTTCGTGCCCGGCGTACCACCACTGGACGAACATCTCCGATTGTTGCAGACGGCAACTGACGTCGTGCGTCTGCTCGGCTGGACGGAGTCACGATGACCTTTCACCTGATCGCCTCGCTGATGACGCCGGGGCACTTCCGGAGCGCCTGGCGCCTGCCGGACGCGGACCCGAACGCGTACCTCGACATCGACTACTTCCGCGGACTCGCGCGGACGGCCGACGAGACCGGGCTGGATGCGATCTTCCTCGGTGACGCGCCGGCGCTCGGACCGGAGATCGCCACCAGCCCTGGCACCGGCATCGATCCGCTGATCCTGCTCGGACACCTGGCGGCCGTCACCGAGCGTGTTGGCGTACTGATCACCAGTTCGACCAGCTACAACTCGCCGTACAACCTGGCCCGCCGTTTCCAGGCGCTCGACATCGTCACCAGGGGCCGCGCCGCGGTCAACCTCGTGACCACCTACGCACCAGCCGCCGCGGCGAACTTCGGGCAGACCGAGCCCGCGGCGAAGGAGACCCGATACCGACGTGCGTACGAGTTCCTCACCGTCGTACGCCGCCTGTGGGACAGCTGGGAGCCAGGCGCGATCGTCGCTGACAAACAGACCGGCCGGTACGCCGATCCCGAACTGATCCACGGAGCCGACCATCACGGCGAGTTCTTCTCCGTCGCAGGACCCCTGCCTGTACCGGGCGAGCATCCCGTGGTGGTCCAGGCAGGCGGATCCGAGGGCGGACTGAAACTCGGCGCCGAACTCGCCGACGTCGTGTTCACCGTCGCACAGACGCAGGCCAAGGCGATCGGCTTCCGCGACGACATCCGCCGCCGGGCCGTCGCCGCGGGACGCGGAGCGGACGACGTCAAGGTCTCCTTGGGCGTCATCGTGCTGGTCGGTGAGACCGAGGACGATGCCCGCGAACGAGCCGACGAGCTGTACGCCACTCTGGGCATCGACCAGCTCGCTCGCGGCGTCCTGACCGCACTCGGCCTCGGGGATCGCGACCTCGACGAACCGATCCGGCCGGAGGACCTCCCATCCGTACCACTGGCCGAGGCCGGCTCCGTCGGCTTCCAGGTCAGCACCCGGGCCCTGCTGGCTGACAAACCACTGTCGGCCCGGGAGTTGGCGCGGCACGCCCCGGGCAGTGGCCATCGTCTGCTGATCGGCACCGCGCAGCACATCGCCGACGACCTGACTGCGTGGTGGCACGCAGGCACCGCGGACGGTTTCACGATCATGTACGCCGACACCACCGTCGACTTCGACCGCTTCGCCCGACTGGTCGTACCGCTGCTGATCGAACGCGGGCTGTTCACACCGGCGGAGTACGGCTCGACGTTGCGCGAGCGGTTGGGCGTACCGCAGTACGGACAGCGTCGTGCCGACGACACGGCAGCGGCAGGCTGAGGCAATGCACTTCGATGCCTGGTGATCAGGCCTCTTGGGACAGGACCAGCTCCGGATTCCAGATCGCGTGCTCGTAGGCGGCTCGCAGCGACTCCGGCTTCGCCTGCGCCGGTGTCGCCGGCGCCGGGAGATGCTGGTCCTCCAGGAAGAGGTCACGACCGATGGCGTCGACCAGGCGGGGGATTCCGGTCGCGAGGCTCTGGACGTCGCCGACCGGGATCCCGAAGCTGAGTCCGGCGGCGGCCGAGAAGACATGGATCCGCCCGGCCCACGGCGCTGTACCGGCCCGCTTCTCGACGAGCTCGTAGCCGTCGCCGAGATAGGGATAGCCTCCAAGTGCCTCGTCGGCGAGCTCGCTCGGCGGCTCGTAGCGATCGGCCCACAGTGCCACCTGGTCTGCGATCTCGGCCAGCTCCGGACGGGTGTGCGGGTCGTACTGGTAGCCGGTGCCCGCGATCACGAAGTCGAACAGGTGCGAACCGTCAGCCGCGTCGACACGAATTCTGCCGTCCTCGATGCGGTCCGCGACATCCTCATGGAGTGCGGCCGCCGCCGTCTTGTCGGCGGTCAGGAGGACATGATCATCGACATCGCACTCACCATGGCCGCGAGGAAGGCCGTCGCCCCTGCTTGACTGGCGCAACCGTGCGTGTCTGAGACTCGGAACCTGTCGTCAGCACGAGTCAGTTGTGCGGTCAGTGGTCGCGACAGCTACGAGGCCTTGGCCCGTGCGCAGACTCACACTGCGCAGCTTAGTGGCGCCGGTTCAGTCCGCTTCGGCCAGTTCGCCGACAGCGAGTGCGCTCCCAGGCAAGCGCGACGCCAGGTCGTGCGCCTTGGTGCTGACCCCGCCACTTGCGTCGGTGACGACGAAGACGTCGTACTCCTCGTCCAGGGCGTGGATGGCGGGCATGGCGACGCAGAACTCCGTCCACAGTCCCGCGATGATCAGCTTCTCGGGCGCGGTGTTCTCCACGGCGTCGACCACACGCCGGTCTTCCCAGGTGTTGACGGAGGTGGGGTTGATCGGCTGCTGGTCGGGAAGACGTCCTGACGTGTCACGTTGTTTCCTTCTCTGTGATGGGCTGAAGGCCAGCGGGATGGGCGGATTCAGAGCTGTTCGGGCGTGGCCATTCGGTAGACGAACTGGCCGAGCCCGGACTGCGCGATGGAGAAGAGCACCCCGGCCAGCCCCTCTTGGGTGCCGGCCATACCTAGATCGCCCAGGCGGACCGCTTCGTAGCCCGCGTCGAGACTGAGTTGCTTGACGAGACCTTCGGCCTGATCGTCACCTGCCCACAGGTTGCTCGGTCGTACCCGGGCATCGGCGAGCTGCCCGAAGAGGGAGGCGAAGTTGGCGCTGAACGCCTTCGCGGTCGGCCCGCCCGTCATCGCCTTGACGTACTCGGCGTTGGAGGCGAACCCGGCCGGAGGCTGCGCACCGCCGTAGAGGTTCGTGGCATCGAGCACCGCCTTGCCCTCGAGCCCCACGACGGACGACAGTGCCGACTCCACGGCCGTGCCCGGAACGGCGAGCAGCACCGCATCTGCCGCACCGGCATCCCCGCCGTCACGCCCCAGCCGTGTCACCTGGTGCCCAGCGCGTCCCCACAAGTCGGCCAGCCCACCGCCGATGTTGCCTCGCCCGATCACCGTGATGTTCATGTCTTCTCCTCGTCATGGCTGTGTCCGACGCCGGGGGAGGCCGACCGCCGATCGGATCCGGCCAAGCCCGACCGGACCTGACGGGACAGGGCGGAGCCTCTCCCGTGGCGTGTAACGACGCTATGGCGACCACCTGGCAGGCGTCCAAGACTTGTCCTGAGGCCGGACGATAAGATCTGTCTATCGATATCAACCCCCGCCTCCTGCGCTACTTCCTCGCCGTGGCCGAGGAGCTTCACTTCGGTCGCGCAGCCATGCGCCTCTACATCTCCCAGCCGTCCTTGAGCCATCAGATCCGCAAGCTCGAGGGAACCCTCGGTACGCCGCTGTTCGTGCGCTCCAGTCGTTGGGTTCAGCTCACCGCTGCGGGCCGGACGCTGCTGAAGGAGGCGCCGGCAGCGCTGGCCGCGCTGGAAAAAGCTGTGGAGCTCACTCGCCTGGCCGGAGCGGGGTCCGCGACCACGATCCGGTTGGGCTATACCCCGGTCGCGAGTTTCGGCACGTTCGCCGTGCTCTTGGACGCTCTCCAGGAGGCGCATCCTGACTTCGTGATCGATGCTCGAGAGATCTTCAGCGCCGAGATCCCCGAGCGGCTCTGCGCCGGTGACCTGGACATCGGCCTCGCTCTGTCCCCGCCGGCCTTCGACGGCGTGGACAGTGAGATCCTGCGCCGGGAGGTTGTCTCCGCGCTGCTGAGCACGCGCCACCGCCTCAGCGAGACGCCGAAGATCCCATTGAAGGACCTCCGCGACGAGACGCTGCTGCTCTTCCCACGCCGACTCGCTCCGGCGTACTACGACGGCATCGTCGCCGCGTGCCAGGAGGCGGGCTTCGCACCTCAGATCTGCGCTTTCGAGGACCCACCGGTCAACGCCATGCTCGCCCGGCTCTCCGGCGGCCGCGAGGTTGGCCTGGCTCCCGCGTCGTTCGCGGAGCACGCCGCGAAGCTCGGCACCACCCTCACCGTTCGCGACGTCGTCGATCCGCCGATCGCGGCAGACCTGTCGATCCTGTGGCCGACGAACGATCCGTCACCTGCGATCGCGAGTGTGCTGGCCACAGCGCGACGCTGCGCCGAACGCCACGAATGGCTGGGCAGTCCCATCGCGTGACAGGAGCGACGATGTGCGGGGCGCGCTTGTGGCGAACCAGGCGAGCGGCACTACCCGAGTTACCCCGAACTGAGCTCGTGCGCTCGCTTCAACACATCCAGTTGAGCCGAGTTGTAGAGCGCCCGCAGGGCCTGGCCAACGGCGTGCCTCGCCGCCTCGGCCTGGTGAGCGGTCGCGGCCTTGGGCTCCAGCGTCAGCGACCCGTTGGCGCCGACGAACGGTGCCATCCGTTCAGCGAGCGCTTGTCGCGTCGCCTCGTCCGCGTCCGCTGGAAGGTCGCGAAATGCTTCGTCGAGGGCCTCGTGGGGATTGGCCTCGAGGAGCTGCCGCAAAGCGGCCATGGACTCCTCGGAGAACAGTTGTGCGTAGATCGTCAGGAGCGCGCGGTCGTTGTCGCGTAGGGGCTGCGCGACGTCGTGGAAGGTGGTGGGCACGTCGGGCGTCGCGCCGTGCTGGGACAGTGTGGCCAGCTCTCGCCGGATGCTCTGGATCCGTTGAACCGTCGCCTCCAGTTCGGCGTCGATCTCCCGGAAGACGGAGTGGTGTCCGTCGGCGGCTGTTCCCAGCTCCGCGACCTGCGCCAGCGACAGCCCCAGGCCCGTCAGCCGCTTGATCTGTAACAGTCGCGTCAGGTGGTGCACCTCGTAGCTCTTGTTGTATCCGTTGGGTTCGCGGTCGGGCTCGTCGAGCAGTCCGATCTCGTGGTAGTAGCGCACCGTCTTCACTGTCGTGCCCGACAGCTCGGCGATCTCGCGCGTGCTCCACGTCATGGTGCCTCCCTTCCTCGGTGGGGCTGGACGGTATGACGTGACGCCGTCGTCGTCACGTCATACCTTCTAGCCCTTAACGCGTGCGCGGCGCTCACGCATCCAGACCAGGGCGACCATTGCGACGTTGACAGCGGCGAGGATCAGCAGGGATGCGTCGCCGGTGTCGCTGGATCGGTCGATCGTGTAGCCCTTGCCGTCCGCCATCAGGGTGTTGACGCTCGAGAACAGGACGTTGTTGGCGATGTGGAATGCTGCCGACGCCTCGATGCCGTGGCTGATGATCGCCACCAGTCCCGTGGCGACGCCGATGAAGGTGTAGTAGCCGAACAGCCAAGGGTCGCTGGAGCCGTGGACGACCGCGAAGGCAACGCTGGAGACCACCAGACCGACGGCCAGCGCAGGGCGAACCGCGCGGACCCAGGACGCGGCGGCTGGGAGCACTGTGCTGCGGAACATCAACTCCTCGCCGACCGATTGGATGGGGGTGCTCAGGAGCGTGACCACCAGCATGAGGATCGTCGTACCGGAGACCCCGAACGCCACCCATCCCGGAGACTCGGGTGCGACAAGCGCCACGACGCCGATGCCGGTACCCACCAGCACGGCGGCGCCGAGCAGATACTGCGCGAGACGTCGGCCGTCGAATGTCCGCGGTGCGCTGATCAGGCTGCGCCACGGCACCTTGGCCAGCGAGGCGAGCAGCAGGATCGCCAGTACGCCCGCCATTCCCACGCTCAGGTTGATCGCGAGGAACTTCAGCGGCGTGAAGGTGGCCGACATCGGGTCGTCGGAGCCCTCGATGACGCCGACGACCTGGTAGAAGACGATCTGGAGCACGACCATCACCAGGCCGGCACGATGATGACGACGAACGGTTTACACCAACTCATCTGCAGGTGCGCGCCGAACGGGCGCGAACTGTCAACACTTGCGACGGTCGGTACCTGTCCTGTGGGGCTGCCGGATTCCGATGTGCGCACGAGGAGCGTTCCTTTCTCGAGGGTGGATCGATGGATCCACCGACGAGTGGACACTGTGCCGTAGGGGCAGATGCAAACGCGCTGTGTCGTGGTTCCCCGCGCGGCTGGGTGGTCGGCGTCTGAACCGCAGGGTAGCCGCTTCCGAACCGGCTGATCGATAGACAGGTCCTATCGTCCGGCGTCGGGACAAGTCTTGGACGCCCCTCAGGCAGTTGCCGTAGCGTCGTGTCACGCCACGGGAGAGGCTGCGGCGTGCCTGGTCGGGTCCGGTCGAGCTTGGCCGGGTCCGGTCGGGGTCGGCGTACCTCGGCGCCGGACACAGCCGTGGCGAGGAGAAGCATGACGAACGTTGGCCCAAACCGCGACAGCGGCCCACGAAAAGGACAGCCAGGTGACTGAGGAATTGATCGACAACAACGGTGCCTCCGTGACGGTCAGACTCGTTGTAGATCGCCCGATCAGCTCCTACACGGTGAACCTTGCCGAGAAATCGCCTGTCGGCAGGGCAGACTTCGTCGATTCTCCCGGCGGTGACCGCATCTTCTTTCACACCGAGGTAGACCCGGAGTTCGGTGGACGGGGTCTGGCCGGGCTACTGGTACGCGAGGCGCTGACAGACAGCATTCGCAAGAACCTCACCGTCGTGCCTGTGTGCCCGCTGTTCGCTCGCCACCTGAGCAAGCACGGCGATGAATTCGTCGCCAAGGGTGGTGTGTTCCGCCGGCCGACACCCGCCGACATCGCACTGGCCGAAGAAGCAGTAGCAGAGGCCACGTGAATGCAAGTGTTCATCATCGGGATGAGCGGCGCGATCGGTGGTCTGCTCGCCGACCGGCTGCGTGACCGCGGTGTCGTCGTCCGTGGGCTCGTCCGTGGTGCGAACCAGCAGGCCGATCTTCAGTCGAAGGGTGTCGAGGCCACGGTTGGCAACCTGGGCACGATGTCGGTTGACGAGCTGGCGCGGGCCGTCGAAGGCTCTGACGTCATCGTGTACACCGCAGGATCCAACGGCGGTGCACGTGACATCACCGACACGATCGACGGCAACGGGGTCTCGACCGCCCTGAAGGCGGCCGAACAGGCGGGTGTCAGACGATTCGCGCTGGTGTCGGTCTTCCCTGAATCGTGGCGTGAGCGCGCCCTGGGCGAAGAGGTCGAGCACTACTTCGCGGTCAAGAAGGCTGCGGACGTGGCGGTCACGCGCAGCGGGCTCGACTGGTTGATCTTGAGACCCTCCCTCCTGCTGGACGACCCGGGAGTTGGGACGATCTCGCTGGGTCCTGCGGAAGTGCACGACGACATCGCCCGAGAGGATGTCGCCGACACGTTGGCCGAACTGCTCTGCGAGCCGCGGATCTCGTGCCAGATCCTCGAGCTGAATCGCGGTACGACTCCGATCGGGAAGGCCGTCGCCGCCAACGTCCGAAGCGTCTGAACCGCACAAGATGCACCGTTTCTGAGCCGCGAGTTCCGACGCGAACCTCGACCCGGCACGTTCCAACCACACAACGTCAACTCGCGGCAAGCGACCGGCAGCGGGCCGGTCGGCCACGAAAGGAAGAGATCATGGGCTACATCGCCGTCGGTGAAGAGAACAGCACCGCGATCGAGTTGTACTACGAGGACCAGGGGTCGGGTCAGCCCGTCGTCCTGATCCACGGGTATCCGTTGAACGGGCACAGCTGGGAGCGTCAGACGCGCGAACTCCTTGCTGCGGGATATCGGGTGATCACGTATGACCGTCGTGGGTTCGGACAGTCGTCGAAGGTTGCCTCCGGCTACGACTACGACACGTTCGCCGCGGATTTGAACACGGTCCTGGAGACCCTGGACCTCCGTGATGTCGTACTGGTCGGCTTCTCCATGGGCACCGGGGAACTCGCCCGTTACGTAGCACGCTACGGTCACGAGCGAGTGGCGAAGCTCGCGTTCCTCGCGTCGCTGGAACCGTTCCTCGTCGCACAGGACGACAATCCCGACGGCGTGCCGCAGAAAGTCTTCGACGGTATCGCGGCAGCGGCGAAGAGCGACCGGTATGCATGGTTCACGCAGTTCTTCGCGGACTTCTACAACCTCGACGAGAACCTTGGCTCGCGCATCAGTCAGGCGGTCGTCGACGGCAGCTGGAATGTCGCGATCAGCAGCGCCCCGGTGGCCGCGTACGCCGTCGTCCCGTCGTGGATCGAAGACTTCCGCGGTGACATCGAGGCGGTGCGCGGCAGTGGCAAGCCGACGCTGATCCTGCACGGCACCAAGGACAACATCCTTCCCATCGATGCCACCGGACGCCGCTTCCACGCCGCGTTCCCCGAGGCAGAGTACGTCGAGATCGAGGGCGCCCCGCACGGCCTCCTCTGGACTCACGCGGACGAGGTCAACACCGCGCTGAAGGCGTTCCTCTCGTAGCTGCATTCGGACAGGAGGTCACGCCAGCCTCCGGCCGGTACACGTTCTGCGGACTGCACTCTGCCGACCAGGGCCTCCTCCTGCCTCAAGCGCGCGGCTGGCTCGCGCCCGAAAGTTCCCGGCCGCGCAAGTCGTCGCGAGAGTCGGCACCAGGCTCGTCCGACGGGTGAAGAACCGTCGTATCAGCCGGCGCTCGACCTGCCTGCCGTGCCTGGTTCCGGAACTGTGCGGGCGACGCGCCGACCACGCGGCGGAACGCAGTACTGAAGGCGCTCTCGGACAGGTAGCCGGTGGCCCGTGCGAGCTCGGAGATCGACAACGTGTCGCGGGCGAGGGCGTCGCGGGCCAGACTCATTCGCCACTGGATCAGGTACTCCAGGGGTGGGACCCCGACGTGGCTCTTGAAGGCCTGGGCAAAGGCGGACCGTGACATGTGACTGAGCTCCGCGAGCTCGTTGAGGCTCCAGGGATGCGCCACGTCCGCATGTACGGCACGCAGGGCGGCGCCGATGCCATCCTCGTTCAGGGCGCCCAGCCAGCCGGTGGGCCGGTCGGTCTGGGCGGCGTGAGCGCGCAGCATGTGCACGAGCAGGATCTGTGCGAGGTGGTTCTGCACCAGCGGGCCGCCCGCTGCGGTGACCCCGACCTCGTCGGCCAGGAGATTGATCAGTTGCGCGAGCTGCAGGCCATGAGGATCGGCCTCGCGGACAATCACGAGCGGCAGCAGGAGATCGGTCAGGAGGGCAGCGTTCTGGTCGTCGAACGCGATGTGCCCGACGCAGAGATAGAGGTCCCCCTCAGAGGCCGGGCCGATCTGCACGAGCCCGTCTTCGGCGGCGGCCAACACCGGCGCCGCGGGGCGCGGGGTCGCGTCGAGCGTGCTGGCCAGGACGTACGGCGGAGGGTTGCCCAGCATGAACGTGTCACCCTGCTGCAGGAGCACTGGCTCGTGCCCGTCGAGGACGAGCCAGCAGGTACCGCTGACGAGGCCCCCGATCCGCACGTGCGGGAACGTGTCGAACCGCAACGCCCACTCGCCCACAGCGCGGACGCTGGGCCCGATCACCGTACGGGGCCGGAGCAGGCCGATCGCATCGGCCACTGGATCCCGAAAGCCGAGCACCACACCATCCTCCTGGACGATACGTAAAGAAGTCCGGACTCTTCCTTATGGATAGTATCCCAGGCCTCCTGAATGATCGATGGTGCAGGCGAACCATGAGTACACGACCTCAGCCCCGGGACACCCGGGCGAGAAAGGCAAGTCATGTCCGACTTCACCATCCGAGAGTTCTACGACCGCTACACCGAGGCGCTCAACGCGCACGAGTTCGACCGCATGGACGAGTTCGTCGCCGAGTCGATCCTCTCGCACGGCCGGCCGGCCACCCGGGCCGACGTCGTCGCGGCGCTCAAGGGCATTGCCGACGCGGTTCCCGACATCCGTTGGGAGATCAAGGAGGTCGTGATCGACGCCGAAGGTGAGACCCTGTCGTGCCACTCGGTCAACCACGGCACCCCCACCAAGGAATGGCTCGGGGTGGCTCCCACAGGCGCTCAGATCGAGATCGATGAGATCGCCATGTACAAGGTCCACGACGGAAAGTTCGTCCAGATGTCGAACGTCCACGATGTCGAGGCCCTGAAGAAGCAGCTCGCGGGCTGACCCCCGGGGCTAAGCCACGTGAGCCCGACGTATGCGGCGCCTCGCCCGGACGGGCAGGGCGCCGCATACTCAACGGCGCCAGCCCCCGCCCGGCTGTGCCGGGGCCGCCAACGGCCGACTCCCGCGAGGCCGGATCCGACCGCCCTCGGCGCTCGAGCATGCCGACCACGTCTCAGACAGGAAGCGAAACCCCATGTCAGGTTCGAACCCCTACGAGTGGTTAGGGGACTTCGTCGGACAAGTACCCGAGTTCGTCCAGCCCATCATCGTTGGGGTCGCCGGTGCGATCCCGTACATCGAGGGCGAGGGATCAGCGGCACTGGGCGTCTTCGCGGGCATTCACCCCGTGGTGGCCGCCATGTCGGGCGCGGCAGGCAACATCATCGCCGTGGTCCTGGTCGTTCTGCTCAGTTCCCGGGTCCGCACGGCCGCGCTGGCGCGCCGTACCCACCGCACCACGACAACGGTTTCCACCGCGCTCTCGACGGAGTCGCCTGGCGCCGCAGCCGGTGCGACGGACGGGCACACACGGGAGAGCGAGCGAGTCGAGAAGCAATCCAGGGGTCACAAGCGACTGCGCCGGTGGCTGGTCCGGTTCGGTGTCCCCGGTGCCAGCCTCCTGGGTCCCTTGGCTTTGGGGACTCATTTCACCGCCGCGACGCTGGTCGCCACGGGCGTGAGCAAGCGCTGGGTCATCCTCTGGCAGGTGATCGCGATCATGCTGTGGGCAGCCCTGCTCGCCCTGGCCGCGAGTGGCCTGGTCACCCTAATCGAGGCCGAATGACCGTCGGCCGACCTGGCGAGGAAAGTGGCGCGAAGGCAAAGGGCCGAAGCGGGCCTCGAACGGTCGCGCCGCGCCGGAACGCGCCTTGGCGTTCCGTGTGGTTGTGGGTGCCGTCGGTTCTCCTGGCGATCCTCGTCTCGGTGCTGCTGTGGCTCAACCGCAGCCCAGGGTGGGGCTGGAGCCAGCTCGCGGGGCTGTTTGCCGCGTTCGTCGTGGTCGCGCCGTGCTGGGCGCGACGCGGCGTCCTGTTCGGAGTGGGCGGGTGGCTCGTTGCGGCGGCCGTGCTCAGTGGTGCTGCGGTGCTGGCCTACCCGGCGCCACAGATACGCATCGCCGGTGGCGACGATCCGCGCCCCACGCAGGCCGTCGCGACGCGCGAGGGACCGGTGACGGGTGTGCGCAACGACGCCGGTACGGTCGAGATCTTCGCGGGCATCCCGTACGCACTGCCACCCGTGGGGGACTTGCGGTGGCGAGCGCCGCAGCCACCTGCGCGGCGCACCGGAGTGCTGACCGCGGACCGGTTCTCCGCCGCGCCGGTACAGGGCACTTCCACGTTCTTCACCCGCGCTTTGTCCCAGGTCGTCGATGTGCCGCTGGAGAACACACTCCTGAACCCGTACCCGGTCAGCGAGGACAGCCTGTACCTCAACATCTGGCGCGCTACGACACCAACCTCGAACAAGCTGCCGGTGCTGGTGTACATACCGGGTGGCGGCTTCGCTACAGGTTCAGGCGCCTTGCCGCTGTACGACGGCGAGGCACTAGCCTCCAGCGGTGAGGTCATCGAGGTCACGATCAACTACCGGCTAGGTGTGCTGGGTTTCCTCTCCCATCCCGAGCTGGCCGCCGAGTCCGGGTACCGTGCCTCGGGCAACTACGGGATCCTGGACCAGATCGCCGCCCTGGACTGGCTCCGTCACAACATCGCCGGCTTCGGTGGGGACCCTGACCGGGTCACGGTCGCCGGTGAGTCGGCAGGCGGTGAGAGCGTCTGCCTCCTGGGCGCGACACCGCTGGCAGAAGGGCTCCTTGACGGCATCATCGGCGCCAGCGGGGCCTGCATGGGGACCACCGGGAACACCGAGGACGGCGACCAGGCCGACACCCGGGCGGTGGCCGAGGCGGCCGGCCGGCGGCTGGTGCGGGAGCTGGGCGGTCCCACGATCAACGAGATGCGGCGCATGCCCGTCGACCAGATCACGAAGGCGGCCGCGGCGGTCGGCCCGCACTGGCGGCCCTCGATCGACGGTCACCTGCTGGATCGGTCACCCGCGGAGATCTACGCCAGCGGTGCCCAGCTCGACGTACCCCTGCTCGTCGGGAGCAACGCGAACGAGAGCTCCCTGGCACTGGCCCGCCCGCCGAACACGGACGTGGACGCCTACCAGACGTCAGTTCGGGAGAAATACGGCGACGACGCCCGGCAGTTCCTCGAGCTGTACCCCGGTGCGACCGAGGAACAGGTCCTCAACTCGCTCCTGCACTCTCAGACGGATCAGGTCATGACCCGGGCGATGCACCGCTGGGCACACCTCCAGACGCAGAGCGGCCGGGCTCCGGCATACCTGTACTTCTTCACGCACACACCTCCCGAGGAGGGCCTGGAGAAGTACGGCGCCTATCACGGCGCAGAGGTGATGTACGCCTACGACAATCTCGGCAAGGACGGCGACGCCGACTACGGCCCGACCGACTACCGACTGCGTGACCTGATGCGCGGCTACTGGCTGAACTTCGTCGCTACCGGGGATCCGAACGGGGGTGGCCTGCCGGCCTGGTCGACGGTGGGCCAGGCCCCTCAGCGCGTCATGGAGCTTGGCGCGGACAGCGCCATGAGACCCCGCCCGCGACCTCGGGCCATCGACTTCTGGATGAGCTATACCGGGCCGACACCTTGAGGTTCCCCGACGCCCAGGTTGTTCGCTCGTCGACCCGCCCCGCCCCGGGGAGCCATAGTGGCCGAGCATTTTCGGCCGGGGTGAGCCAGTCGCGCGCTTGATGTGGGCGGACCGGCCTGATCGGCAGACTGAAGGCCGTTGGAAGACGCGTGCCCGCTCGCGGAAGAGAAGGCCGGCGCCGTCGACCGCGATGCGGTCCTCCACCGCGGAAACGATCAGCGAGGAGGTGCCCGTGATCGGCGCTTCGCCGTCCGCGCCGAAGACGAGCATCTGGGACTGCACGGTGGCCGAAGCCGTGGGCGGGTGATCCGCTCAGCGGGATCCCTGCGGTAAGTCAGTCGTTCCCGGTCACCGGGAACGACTGCTCGCGCGGCGCGATGTTGGCCGGGGACGCTGGGGCGGACCAACCTCCGAGAAGGGTGCCATGACCAGCGAGCTAACTATCAACTTGGCCGCAGACAGGTTGTGCGAGGCAACCAACCGCAGCCGGCCGGTCGCTCCGGTTCGCGATCTGCTGACCGGCATCGACGACGCCTATCGAGTCCAGCAGGAGCTGGTACGGCGCCGGACCACGGAAAACGCACGTGTCGTCGGCCGCAAGATCGGGTTGACGTCGGACGCCGTGCAACGTCAACTCGGCGTCGACCAGCCGGACTACGGCGTGCTGTTCGATGACATGGCCTACGTCGATGGCGCGACAGTTCCCACGGATCGGTTGTTGCAACCGCGGATCGAGGCGGAGGTCGCCTTCGTTCTCGCCGAGGATCTCCGTGGCGACATCGGTCCGGCTGAGGTGCGGGCGGCGGTGGCCGCCGTACTACCGGCGTTGGAGATCGTCGACAGCCGGATTGCCGATTGGGATATCACGATCGTCGACACGGTGGCGGACAACGGCTCGAGCGGGCTCTATGTCCTGGGCTCGGAGCCGCGCTCGCTGGACCAGGTCGAGCCGAAGGACGTGAAGATGACGATGGCGATCGATGGGGCTGTGGTGTCAACGGGGGACGGTTCGGCCTGTCTCGGTGATCCGCTGGCGGCGTTGCTCTGGCTTGCCCGGCTCGCCGATCGCACTGGCGATCCGCTCAGGGCCGGCCAAGTCGTGCTGTCGGGTGCGCTCGGCCCGATGGTTCCGGTGGCCCTGGGCAACGAGATTCGTGCCCAGATCGACCCGCTCGGATCGGTGGCGGTGCGAATCGGTGTACCGGCGTGCGAAGCGGAAGGACAGCCATGAGCCGGACGAAGGTGGCGGTGATCGGCTCGGGCAATATCGGGACCGATCTGATGATCAAGATCCGGCGCTTGTCGACGACGCTCGAGCTTGCCGCCATGGTCGGCATCGATCCTGCGTCCGACGGTCTCGCCCGGGCCGCGAGGTTCGGGGTGCCGACGACGTCCGACGGTGTGGACGGGCTGCTGGCGATGGACGGTTTCGACGAGATCGCGATCGTCTTCGACGCGACGTCGGCCAAGGCGCACGAGGTCAACGCGGCCAAGCTCGCACCGTATGGCAAGCGACTGATCGACCTGACTCCGGCTGCCATCGGGCCGTACGTCGTGCCGCCGGTGAATCTCGGCGAGCACCTCGACGCGCGCAACCTGAACATGGTGACCTGCGGCGGTCAGGCAACCATCCCGATCGTGGCCGCGATCTCGCGGGTCACCGCCGTCGCGTACGCCGAGATCGTGGCATCGATCGCGTCCCGTTCCGCGGGTCCTGGGACCAGGGCCAACATCGACGAGTTCACCGAGACCACGGCGGCCGCGATCGAGACCGTCGGTGGGGCACGGCGTGGCAAGGCGATCATCGTCCTCAATCCGGCCGAGCCACCCCTGATCATGCGCGACACCGTGCTCGCCTTGATCGGCGATGCCGACCACGAAGCGATTCGCGCCGCGGTTGATGCCATGGTGCAGGAAGTGGCGACATACGTGCCTGGCTATCGCCTCAAGCAGCGGGTCCAGTTCCGTGCGCTCTCCGCCGACGAACCGCTGCACACGCTGACGCCGTTGGCGGTGACGCACCAGGTGAGTGTCTTCCTGGAAGTCGAAGGTGCTGCGCACTACCTCCCGGCCTACGCGGGGAACCTGGACATCATGACCTCAGCGGCGCTCCGGACCGCGGAGTCGCTCGCGGCCCGGCTCCACACCACGGAGGCTGCCCGATGACCGACCTCTATCTACAGGACGTGACGCTCCGGGACGGGCTGCACGCCTTGCGGCACCGCATCGATCCGGCGACCGTACGGCAGATTGTCGCCGCGGCCGATGCCGCGGGTGTTGACGCGATCGAGGTCGCGCATGGTGACGGCCTGGCAGGCGGTTCGCTGAACTACGGGCCGGGGAGCCATCTGGACTGGGAGTGGATCGAGGCCGCCTCCGAGGTCATCGACAACGCCCGTCTGACGACGCTCCTGCTTCCAGGCATCGGCACGATCCACGAGCTTCGGCGTGCCTTCGACCTCGGCGTTCGGTCGGTCCGGGTGGCGACACACTGCACCGAAGCGGACGTTTCGGCGCAGCACATAGCGGCGGCGCGGGAGCTCGGGATGGATGTGTCGGGATTCCTGATGATGAGTCACCTGGCGTCGCCGGCGGATCTGGCGGCGCAGGCGAAATTGATGGAGTCGTACGGCGCGCATTGTGTGTATGTCACCGACTCGGGCGGTCACCTGACCATGAACGGCGTACGGGATCGAGTTCGGGCATACCGCGATGTTCTCGGTCCGGCCACGGAGATCGGCATCCACGCGCATCAGAACCTCAGTCTCGCGGTGGCGAACAGTGTGGTGGCGGTCGAGGAGGGTGTTCGCCGGGTGGATGCTTCGCTGGCCGGCTTGGGAGCCGGTGCCGGCAACTGCCCGATCGAGCCGTTCGTCGCCGTGGCGACTCTGCAGGGTTGGTCGCATCGATGCGATCTGGCTGCGCTCGAGGACGCGGCCGACGAGGTCGTGAGGCCGCTGATGGATCGCCCGGTGCAGGTCGATCGCGAGACGCTGACTCTGGGGTTCGCCGGTGTCTACTCGAGCTTCCTGCGGCATGCGGAGGCCGCGTCCGCGCGGTACGGCGTCGATGTCCGGGAGATCCTCACGGAGGTCGGGCGTCGCCAGTTGATCGGGGGTCAGGAGGACATGATCGTCGACATCGCCCTCGACCATCTGGCGTCGCGGGTCAGCTGAGATCGCTGACGATCAGCGACTCCAGTACGTCGGCCAGCTGAGCCGGCCGCGAGCCGAACGGAGCGTGGCCGGTGTCGATCGTGGCCCGGGCGAAGGCGGTTGCGGGCGCGAGTTCGTCTGCTTGCCGGATCATCACGTCCTGGAGCTCGATCGGCAGGGCCCGGTCCTTCGACGTGCGGATGTACGCGCGGGGGATCCGGCCCCATCGGGCGGCCGTCGCGCCTGTCTCGGACGCCAGGAAGGAGACCGGCTGGTCCGGCGTCAACGTGAGGGCGTAGGCAAGGAACTCCTCTCGGCCGAGGTCGCCGAAGTAGGCGTCGTGCAACTCCTCGAGATAGCCGGGGTCGATCGATCGGGGGTTGATCCGGACGGCGCCTGTCTGCGAGGGATCGCCCAGATATAGGCCACTGCCGAGCACTGTCCGCGCCTGCGGCAGCGCGAGGTACGCACCGGCCGTGGCGAGCTGCGTCGGGACGAATGCGGCGACGTACACGAGCTGACCGATCAGTTCCGGCGCGAGTTCCGCTGCGCGCGTGACGATCGCGCCGCCCATGCTGTGCGCGACCACGATCGGCCGGCGCCGCCAGGTCCCGAGCAGGTCGACGACGGCCTGTGCGGCGACATCCAGCGTGACATCAGCGATCGGCGATCTCTCGGTCGCCAGCTGCTCGGCGTCCTGACTCAGATAGGCGGCCGGGAAGCGCGCCCGGATGCCGTGCCCTGGAAGGTCGGGAGCGACAACCTGGTGGCCTCGGGCAACCAGTTCGCTGGTCAGCGCTCCCCAGTGTGCGCCGCCGTGCCAGGCTCCGTGGATCAGCATGAAATCAGACATTGTCGCCACCTTTCGCCGACAGGATCGTCACCAGTACGGCGGCGAGCTCTGCCGGCTGCTCCTCGGGGACATAATGGCCGCTGCGCTCCACCAGGTACGTCGACACGTCCACGGCAGCCGCCTGCGCGACCGATTCGAGCCAGGTCAGCCCGACGCCGTACCTCGCACCGATCACGTTCACCGGCATCGTCAGTGGTGTGTCCCGGCTCAACCTCTTGTTGTCGGACAGGTCGATCGGAAGGCTGCGGTAGTAGCCCATAACGGCCCGTAGAGCGCCCGGCGCCGCCAGCGCCCTGGCGTAATGGGCGAGAGCGTCGTCGTCGATCGCGTCCGTGACGAACAGGCCGATCGAGTCGCGCCGGAACATGAACTCGAGATACGCACGTTCACGGCCGGTGATGAGCAGCTCGGGCAGGTCGGGGACCATATTGAACCCGAAGTGCCAGGACCCACCGAGCAACGGGTTGGCAGCGTGCTCGCTACCGCCGAGTCCTGGGATCCCGGCCTCGACCAGGGTGACGCTTCGCACCGCGTCGGGGAACTTCGCGGCCAGTGGGTACGCGACCTGGCCGCCGACATCGTGTCCCACTACGTGGAAGGTCTCGAAGCCGAGCAGTTGCATGAGCTCGTGCATGACCTGCGCGACCGACACCTTGTCGTACTCCCGCAGGTGGCGCGAGCTCGCGCCGAAGCCGGGCAGGTCGGGTACGACGACGGTGAACTCCTGCTCGAGCAGCGGAGCGACGTGTCGCCAGGCGTGGCGCGTTTGCGGCCACCCGTGCAACAGCAGGACCGGTGGACCGGTACCGGAGACCGAGCAGTTGATCACGGCCTGCGAGAGCCGGAGCCGAACAGGTTGGTTCATGCTCAGCACTCTCCCGCACTCGCCGGACCCGGGCTGCGGGCGGTTTCCGGTGGGTGGGAAGGGTGCGTTGAGGGTGCTGGAGTCGCGACCCTACGGTCTCGGCAGGCGATCCCCGAACGAATCCCGGAGGCCATCGTGATCGACGGCATGAGAGTCCTGAGCTTCTCGCACTTCGTGCAGGGGCCGGCGGCTTCGCAGTACCTCGCCGACCTCGGCGCCGACGTCGTCAAGGTCGAGCCGCCGTCGGGTTCCTGGGAACGCAAGGTCGGCAGCGCCGGGATCCGCCTCGCGGACGTTAGCGTCACGTTCCTTGCGGTCAATCGGAACAAGCGGTCGATCGCGGTCGACCTGAAGCATCCGGACGCGCAGGCGGTGCTCCGGCCGTTGATCGAGCGTGCGGACGTGGTGATGGAGAACTATCGCGGGGGCGCACTGGAGAAGCTCGGGTTCGGGTACGACGCGGTCCGGGCGATCAAGCCGGACATCATCTATGCGTCGGCGACCGGCTGGGGGAGCCGCGGACCGATGGCTGCGCGGCCCGGTGTCGATCTTCTCGTGCAGGCGCGGACCGGCATGGTATCGGTGACCGGCGAATCCGACCGGCCCGTGGCGGCCGGCACGCCGGTGGTCGATCACCATGGCGCGGCGCTGCTCGCGATGGGTGTGCTCGCGGCGTATGTCCGAAAGCTCACTACCGGTGAAGGGACTCGAGTCGAGTCGAGCCTGCTCGGTGCGGGAATGGATCTGCAGGCCGAGTCGCTCGCCCTGTACCTGTCCGGGCGAAAGACGCCGGCCGACGTCCAGCGGCCCCACGAGCTCGCATGCTGGTCGATCGATGCGCCTTACGGCGTCTACGAGCTCAAGGACGGGTACGCGGTGATCGCGCTCAGCGGCACGATGGACGACTTCGCGGATGCGCTGGGTTCGGATGCGCTGGCGGGATTCGACCAGCTCGATCGGCGCCGTCGTCGTACCGAATTCACCGAGATCCTCGCAGACCTTCTCCGCGGCTGGACCTATCAGCAGTTGGACGAGACGCTCACACCGCGCGGCTTCTGGATCGAGCGGGTCGCCGGGTACGACGACGTACGGCAGGATCCGCAGATTGCCGCCGAGGGGTTACTTGGACAGATCCCCGTCCAGGGCGAGGTGGCCACCGTCGTCAACCATCCGATTCGGTACGACGGGGAGCTGCCCGGACTGCGGACAGCGCCGGCCGAGCTGGGTGCGCACACCCGTTCGGTGCTTGCCGAGGCGGGCTTCAGCCTGGCGGAGATCGATGCCTTCGTGTCGTCGGGCGCCGTACGTGAGCAGGCCGTCCGATGAGGGCCTTGGTGTGTCCTCGCCTCGGGACCCCGGACGTTCTGGACCTGGTGGAGCTCCCGGATCCGGTGCCGGGCCAGGGAGAGATCGTGGTCGCTGTCAGCCACGTGGGTCTCAACTTCCACGACACCTTGGTGATCGCCGGAACTCATGTCGTGAAACCGGATCCGCCGTTCTCACCAGGCAGTGAGTACGCCGGCGTCGTCAGCGCGATCGGCCCAGGCGTACACACAGTGTCGATCGGTGATCGCGTTGTCGGCAACGAGGAGTACGGCTGCGCACGCGAGGCCGTCGTCGTCAGGGCAGACCGGGTCACACGCATCCCGGATGGGGTATCCCAACGAGATGCCGCGGCGGTTCTGGTCGCGTATTCCACGGCGTACCACGCGCTCGTGCAGCGGGCGGATCTGCGACCGGGGGAGACGCTCGTCGTGCTGGGCGCCGGCGGCGGCGTCGGTTCGGCAGCAGTGGACGTGGGGAAGCTGCTCGGGGCAAAGGTGATTGCGGCGGCCTCGGCCCGCGACCGCGCCGAGACAGCACTCGCCAGGGGCGCGGACGACTGCTTCTCGTACGGCGGCGAGCCGGTGAAGGAGGCGATCCGGGATCGAACCGGAGGTGCGGGGGCCGACGTGATCTTCGACCCGATCGGCGGCCCGGTTGCTGAGTCCGCTGTCCGCGCGTTGCGCTGGCAGGGACGGCACCTGGTGGTCGGGTTCGCGACCGGCAAGATCCCTCGCATCGCGTTCAACATCCCGCTGGTCAAGGGTGCGTCGGTCGTCGGTGTCTTCCTCGGCGAGTTCATCCGGCGCGATCGCGCGACCCACGAGGAGAACCTGCGGCGCATCTTCGACTGGGTGATCGAGCGCCGGTTGCAGCCGCTCGTGCACGGTGTCGTCCCGCTGGCCGACGGGCCGGACGCGCTGCGGTTGCTGGCTGCCGGACAGGCGCGCGGCAAATTGTTGCTCCACGCGATCGGCTCAGGTACGCCGTGAACCGGCGGCTGTGGATCGGCCTGGCCGCGCTGATGTGCGGCACTCTTCTCGCGCCGCTGAACTCCTCGATGATCGCTGTGGCGCTGACCCCGATCCAACGGCACTACGAACTGACTGTCGCCGGTGCCAGCTGGCTCGTCACGATCTTCTACCTGACGGCCGGCGTGGCCCAGCCGGTCATGGGCCGGATCGCCGATGCGTTCGGTCCTCGCAGGGTGTTCGCTTGCGGCATGGTCGCCGCCACGATCGCCGCTGGATTCGCCCCGTTCGCGCCGTCACCGCTCTGGCTGGTGCTGTGCCGAGCCGTCCAGGCGATCGGTGTCTCGACCTCGTTCCCTTCCGCCTTGGTGATCTTGCGGCGTCACGGACAGGGCGGACGACTCAGTGTCGTCGCGACCGTGAACACGATCAGCGGGGCGGTCGGGCCGGTGCTCGGCGGTGTGCTCACCACGACGTTCGGCTGGACCTCGCTGTTCTGGATCAACCTGCCGCTGACCATCGGCGCTCTCGTCGTCGCTCTGACAGTGCTGGGACCGGACGTGCGGACAGTCGCTCCGGGCTTTCGTGCGACGGTGTCGGCAATCGATCCGCTGGGCGTCCTCGCCTTCGCGGCCACGATCGTTTGTCTGCTCGACGTGATGCTCGGTCTGCCGCATCTCGACGTCCTGCCCGGACTTCTCGGCGTCTTGGTCGCCGGCACGTTGTTCCTGTGGCGCGAGCGCCGCGCACGGCTGCCGTTCGTCGACGTGGTTGCCCTTCACCGGTCACCGGGGTTGCTGAGCGTGCTCGCGACGTTCGTCCTCTTCAACCTGGCCTACTACGGTGCCTTCTACGGGCTGCCGTTGTGGTTCCAGAACGTCAGAGGACTGGCTGCGAGAGATGCGGGACTGCTGATCTTTCCGATCGCGGCCTTCGGTGCGCTGGCGACCATGGCGGGCAGCCGGCTGATGCAGTTGGCCGGCCTCGGCCGGACACTGATCGTCAGCGCGATGCTGCTCGTCGCGGGCCTGGCCGGCGTCATGCTGTTCGGTCCGGACACGCAGATCTGGCAGATCGTTGCTGTAGGCATCGTGCTCGGCGTTCCGTACGGTCTGTCCAACCTCGGTCTGCAGCGGTTGATGTACGAGCGCACACCGGAGCACCTGACCGGAGTCGTCGGCGGTCTGTTCCAGTCGTCGCGCTACCTCGGTGCGATCCTGGCGGTCGGATTGGTCGGTTCGACCGCACAGTCCGGGATCGGCGCGCTGGCCGCCGCGATGGCAGCGGTGGCGGTAGTAGCTCTGCTGATGACATGGCGTGACACCCGGGTGCGGCGTCCACCTGGTGCGACACGGCCTGGCGCCGTGGTCCGAGAGGTAAACTCGCGGTGACCAGCGACAGCCGGATCGACTCCGGGCATGCGCGGAGAGTGATGACAATGGCTCTTCCAACAGACGTCCCCAGCGATCCCAGTCGCTCGGTGTCCAGCCGGGTGTTCGCGCTGTTGAACGCGTTCACCCCGGATAGCCCCGCGCTGCGCCTCGTCGACCTGCAGGCGGCGACCGGTCTGCCGGTGTCGACCGTCCACCGGATTGCTGCCGAACTGGTCGAGCTCGGTGCCCTCGAGAAGGATCGCGACGGGTATTACCGCATCGGACTGCGGATGTGGGAGCTCGGCTCCCTGTGTCCGCAGCCGCGGACGCTACGCGATGTGTCGCTGCCGTTCATGCACGATCTGTACGAAGCAACGTCCGAGAACATCCACTTGGCCGTGCTGGACGGCGACGACGTGCTGTACGTCGAACGCGTGTGGGGTGCGCGATCGGTGGATGTGGCCTCGCTCGTCGGCGGCCGCTACCCGTTGCACGCCACCGGCGTCGGCAAGGTGTTACTCAGTTACTCGTCGCAGCAGTTCCAGGAGTCCGTGCTGCGCGCCGGGCTGAAGCGGTACACGCCGCACACGATCATCATGCCGGGCATGCTGATGCGGGCGCTGAGCGACGTACGCAAGACCGGAATCGCTCGTTGCATCGAGGAGTTGACGCTCGGTACGGTCTCGGTCGCGGTGCCGATCTTCGCGCCCGACCGGCGAGTGGTGGCGGCGCTGTCGGTCGTGATGCACACCAGGGCGCGTTCGCTGGCGGGCGTTGAGCCGGCGCTGCGCCTGGCCGCCAGTTCGATCACCCGCGAGCTCGCCAAGGGCTACGACGAGACCTACCACGAGCGCGGCTTCAAGCGCGACGGGCGAGAAGTCCGTCGATCGTGACACCTTCGATGCGCTGCCGCTGCTGCGTCGGCAGATCGAGTGCCGCCACCGTCGCCCGCGGGTCGAGGTCGGCGAGGTCGAACGGGTAGTCGGTTCCGAGCAGGACGTGGTCCGAACCGAAATCCTCTACGAGGCGGCGCAGCAGCGGCGTGGAGAACGTGGCGGTGTCGTAGTACAGGCGGGACAGGTAGTTGCTCGGTGGCTGTGCGGTGGTGTGTGCGATCTCCTTGCGTTCCCAGCCAAGATCGAGCCGGCCCTGCAACGCGGGCAGGCAACCGCCGCCGTGGGCGAGGCAGAGTGTGAGGTCATGTCTGTCCAAGACCCCGCCGAGGACGAGGCGGCTGACGGCGAGCGCGGTCTCCAGGGGGAAGCCGGCCAACTGCGGAAGCCAGTACGACCCCAGTCGCTCGCCGCCGGGGACGGCGTTCGGATGTAGGAACACGAACACCTGGCGATCGGCCAGCATCTCCCACAACGACTCGTGCCGTGGATCGTCGAGCTCGGCGCGGTATCCGTGCGTACCGAGCGCGATCCCGGCGCAGGACAGTTCGTCGAGACACCTGGTCGCCTCGCCGAGCGCGTCCGGCGAGCCGAGCGGGACGAAGCCTAGTGGAATGAACTTGTCCGTGTCGGCGCACAGCAGGTCCACGAGTGCATCGTTGGCACGTCGCGCGACGTCGATGACCCGCTGAGGATCGCGTTCGTCCGGGCAGGTGACGAACGGCGGGAGTGACACCAGTTGCTGATCCACGCCCATGCGCTGCATGTCCACGACCCGCTCATCCAGGTCGTACTGCGTGCGCGGCAGCGGGATCGGAGCGCCGCGACCGATACCCGAGACGGCGGGATCGATGCGGACCACGTCACGATCGACCGCCGCGAGTCCCTGACCGGTGAGCCAGTCGAGCAACGGCATCGGCAGCGCATGGCTGTGAACATCGACAACTCTTTCGCCGTTCATCCGACCGACACCATCCCCCGAAGAGCGCCGCAGTCGACCCGGCCCATGACGTTGCGTGGCAGCACCGGAACCGCGACAACGTCGACGAACCTGATAGGCGCTGCAGGCAACGGTATGTCGTGGGCCTCTGCCGACTCGGCGAACAGCACGGCCTCCATGGGCCCAACCTTCACCACGGCGCTCTGCAGGCCGGTCGTGTTTGCGATCTCTTCCTCCAGGTCGGCCGGGCAGACGAACTTGTGATCGACGACGAAGACATCAGTCAGCCGGTTGAGGTAGTGCAGGTAACCGATCTCGTCGATCCTGCACACGTCACCGGTGCGGACCCAGCCGTCGCGGAATGCGGATGCGTCGTGCGCGGGATCCAGGTAGCCGTCCATGGCCGATGGTCCGCGTACGCACAGCTCGCCGGCTACACCGGTGGGCAGTTGACGGCCGGCGAGGTCGTGGATCTGGAGGGTCATGCCCGGATACGGCAGACCGAGTGAGGTGCGTCGTCGTAGGTCGGAGGACGCATGGTCGGCGGGCGTCGTCATCGCAATGGTCTTGGGTACTTCGACCTGGCCGAAGATTCCGCAGAGGACCTGTCCGAACAGCTCGTGCGCCCGGTCGATCTCTGCGGGTTCGAGCACTGCACCGCTGTAGCAGAGCAGCTCGACGGACGACCAGTCGGCGTCGTCGACGCCTCGGTGTGACATCAGCGCTCGGAGTGCCGGCGGCATCATCATCAAGATGTTCGGATGATGCCGGCGCGTGGCGTCGATCAGTGTCGCCGCGTCGAAGCGCTCCAGCATGACGAAGGTGCCGCCGCGCGCCAGTGTCGGCAGCACCATGTTGCCGAAGCCACCCGACACGGGTTCCGGACACAGCACGCGCGGCTGATCCGGCCAGGGAAGCTGTGCCATCGTCAGGGTGGCGACCGCGCAGAGGGCACCGCTGGACAGCAGCACGCCTCTGACTCCGCCGCTCGTGCCGGAGGTGTAGGCGAGCCGAACAAGCGAGGAGGGAGGGGCGACCTCGCCCACGGTCACGGACCGACTCGTCAGATCGACGGGCGGGCTCGCCAGGTCGTGACGCAGATTGCGCCAGCCGGCGACGTCGGCGTCGGTCCACCAGTGGATGTCCTGGTCGGACGAACGGCTCTCGAACAGCCCAGCGGCAAGGGTTCGGTCGACGATCACTGCGGCCGGGTCGGTGGCGCCTAGCCGCCCAAGCAGGTCCGCGTCATCGAGGCCGGTCATCGGCAGCGCCGCCGAGCGGAATCCTGCGACGTAGCAGGCGGCGTTGATGAGCCACTGCAACGGGTCGTTCCGCCTGATCTGTACGACGGTGTCGCCCGGACCGACGCCGTACGAGCGCAGCAACCCGACGATGCGCACGACTGCGGACTCGGCGTCGCGGTACGTGATCTCCTCCGTGCCGCACACCAGGGCGGTCCGCTCCGGGTACCTGCGCAGCGCGGTCAGGACCAGGTCTCCGATCGAACCGAAGGACCGATCCGCAGCGTTGGTCACAGGCGTTCGTCCGGCATGACGGTTCCGCAGTGTTTGCAGGTCCGCGCATCGATGTCGGCGTAGAAGCGCTGGTACGCCCCTGCCACCGGGTCGGTGGTGTAGTCGGCCACGTGCACGCTCTCCTCATGCAGGAAAACGTCACACCCTGGGCAGAACCAACGGAACCGGTCGAGCTCGCCGGGCTTGCGGAGCCGCTCGATGACGAGCACGTAGGAGTCGGGCCCGAACCGCGGCGAGTGCGCGACACCGGTCGGTGTGAAGATCGACGCGCCCTCGGGGATGACTGCGACGCCCTCGGTCTGGTCCTCGTTGCGGTAGTGCAGGTTCATCTCGCCACGGATCATGAACATCACCTCGTCGCTCGGGTTGAGGTGGAATTCGCTGCGGTACTCACGGCCACGGGCGATGAACGCGAGCGACTCGCTCTCCTGCCACAGGACCTTGACGCGCTTGCCGCTCGCGCCGAGTTCTGCCGCGAACTTGTCCAGTTCGACGATGGGCATCTGGCTGGGGATCATGATCGTCCTTCCTTGGCTGCTTCAGCTGAGTTGGTGCGGGTCGAAGACCGGTTGCCCGGCGACCAGCGTCAGCTCGACCTGGGTTTCGAGGAGACTTTTGTCGTCGACGGTGAGCGGGTCGCGGTCGAGGACGGCGAGATCGGCGTACTTGCCCGGTTCGATCGTCCCTTTTCGATGCAGTTCGCCGGTGTGCGCCGCTCCGGAGCGGGTGTAGAGCGCCAGCGCCTCCGCTCGCGACACTGCTTGTCGAGTACCTGTCACGACGCCCTGCGCGTCGGCCCGTGTTGTCATCGCGTAGATGTTCTGGAACGGGGCGAGCCGGTTGATCGGGTAGTCGGTTCCGGCCGCGACGTGGCCCAGGCCTGCGACGTCTACGAGATCTCTGAGCGGTACGGCGTCCGCGGTGCGCTGCCGGCCGAGATGACCCTCGATCGTCCGCACGTTCCGCCACAGGAAGGGGGTCTGCGCCGCGACGAGTACTCCGAGCGCGGCGGCGCGCTTGATTTGGTCGGGCTGGATGAGGCTGGCGTGGATCAGTACGTCTGGGGCGAGACCAGGCGTTCGTGATGTCTCCATGACGTCGAGAGCCAGATCGATCGCCGCGTCGCCGACGACGTGAATACCGACCGGCCAGCCGGACCGATGGGCGACAGTCACCAGTTCCGTCAGCCTCGAGCGATCCACGATCAGCTCGCCGTGGTAGTCGTCGCGGTTGGCGTAGGGGTCGCGGGTGGCCGCCGTACCCAGGGTCATGCCGCCGTCGATCTGGAGCTTGATACCGCGCTCCTGCAGCCAGGGACTGGCCGGCCGGGGCCCGCCGGCGAGCAAGTCCGACCACTCGGACGCGCTGACGGAGGGATTGAGCTCGCCGGACGGTGTCACCATCGCCGCGACCCGAAGCGTTGAGCGTCCGTCGAGCTTCGCCAGGACTTCGACGTCCTGGCGTGCTGTCGCGCCGGCGACCACCGACGTGATGCCGTGAGCATTGAGGACTGCCATCGCATCGGCGAGTTGCCGGGTCCGCTGTTCGTCGGTCCAGACCGGTACGACGCGGGCCACGAACTGCATGCCGTCCTCGATCAGATGGCCGGACGGATGACCGCCGGCCTCGCGGTCGACGATGCTCGCGGGATGATCGCTGCGCTCGTCGAGTCCGGCCGCTCGCAAGGCCGCCGTGCTCGCCGCGGCGCTGTGGCCGAACGGGAGGTAGACGGGTCTGCCACCAGTTGCCGCGTCGAGCTCGTGCCGGTTCGGCGCACGGCGTTCGGCGAGTTGGTTCGCCGGGTTCCACATGCGGCCCCGGACCCAGCTGTCCGTGGGCAGCGTGGCTGCGTGGGCGCGGATCCGATCGAGGGCTTCGGCCAGCGTGGTGACGCCCTCGAAGCCGACCGTGTCGTGATCGAGGCCGGCGTCCTCGAAATGACAGTGTGAGTCGATCAGTCCTGGTACGACGGTTCGGCCGGCGAGGTCGACGGCACGTGTAGCAGGCCCGGAGTACTGGCGCAGCTCGTCGCGGGAGCCGACGGCGATGATCGTCCCGGCACGAACCGCGACGGCTTCGGCGATCGTGCCCGCGTCGTCCAGTGTGTGGACCGTTCCACCGGTCAGCAACAGGTCCGCACTCGGCGTGGTCATCGTGGTGCTACTCCTGCACGACGGCGGCGATGCACTCGATCTCGACCAGCACGCCGGTCCGGTGCGGTGTCGCGATCAGCGTCGTACGCGCGGGGAAGTGCGGGTTCGACTCGAAGAACCGGCGATAAACGGCGTTGAACGCCGGGAAGTCCTCGACGTTGCGGAGGTAGCAGTTGCATTTCAGGATGCTCGCGCTGCTGCCGCCGGCGGCCTCGACCACCGAGACGAGGTTCTTCAGCGTCTGCTCGGCCTGTTGCTCGAAGTCCTCGGAGACGATCGTCCGGGTTGCCGGGTCCAGCGGACCGGTTCCTGAGCAGTAGATGGTTCCGTTGTGCACGATCGCCTGTGACAGCGGTGCCTTCGTTCCGGTCGAGAAGCCGACGGTCGGTGCGTTCTGGGTGCTGATCGACTGAATGGTCATCGTGTCTCCTGCTGGTCGGAAGGCGTCTCAGGCATTGGCGATCTCCATCACGATCGCCTTCGGCTCGGTGAAGAACTCCCGGCTGTATGTTCCTCCCTCACGGCCGACGCCCGAGTTCTTGGCCCCTCCGAACGGCGCCCGAAGGTCCCGGACGAAGAAGCAGTTGGTCCAGACCGTGCCGACGCGTAGCGCCCTGGACACCCGATGCGCGCGGGACAGGTCGCGGGTGAACAGCATGGCGTTGAGGCCGTACGGCGTGTCGTTCGCCGCGGCGATCGCGGCGGGTTCGTCGTCGAAGGGCAAGATGACGACGACCGGGCCGAACACCTCCTCCTGGGTGATCCGGGCGTGCTGTTCGGCGCCGATGACGACGGTCGGCCGGACGGTCCAGCCGCCTCCGACACCGCCGGTGTGGAGCCGCGCACCGTCGGCCACCGCGATGTCCAGATAGCCGCTGACCTTGCGGAAGTGCTCCTCCGAGGACAGCGGGCCGATCTGCGTTCCGTCACGCTTGGGATCGCCGATGACGAGCTGGTCCGCCGCGCGGGTGAAGCGCTCCAGGAATTCGTCGAAGATGCCACGCTGGACGTACAGCCGGCTGCCGGCCAGGCACACCTGGCCGCTGTTGCTGTAGATCGCCTTGATCGACCAGGACACGGCCTGTTCGAGATCGGCGTCGTCGAACACGATGTTCGCGCCCTTGCCGCCCAGCTCCAGGCTGACCGGGGTGAGGTTCAGTGCCGCGGCCCGGGAGATGGCGCGGCCGGTCGTCGACTCACCGGTGAAGGTGATCCGGTCGACGAGCGGCGACTCTGTCAGGGCCTGGCCCACGGAGCGCGGGCCGAATCCGTGGACGACGTTGAGCACGCCCGGCGGCAGACCTGCCTCGAGAGCCAGCCGCGCCAGGATCGTTGCCGAGGCGGGGGATTGCTCGGCCGGCTTCAGGACGACGGTGTTGCCCCAGGCAAGGGCCGGGGCGACTTTCCAGCTGGCCATCATCAACGGGAAGTTCCAGGGCGCGATCGCGGCCACCACGCCGGCCGGCTCGTACTGCGTGTAGGCGTGGTGACCGCTGGGCATCGGGTACGACTCGGCCGGGGTCACCGTCGAGTGGTCCGCGAAGAACCGGAAGTTCTGTGCCGAACGCTGGACGTCGTGACCGCGGGTCTCGCTGATCGGTTTGCCCATGTCGGTCGTGTCGGCGAGTGCGAGCTCGTCGGCGTTGGCCAGGATCAGGTCGGCCAGCCGGTGCAGCACCTGGCCGCGCTCGGCCAGGCTCATCCGTGCCCATGGTCCGTCGTCGAAGGCCTTCCGGGCCGCGTCGACGGCGCGTTCGGCGTCGGGGACCGAGCCGAGCGCAACGGTTGACCATGGAGCCTGCTCCCACGGATCGACGGACGGGAAGGTGGCGCCGTCGATCGAGGGCACCTCCTCACCCGCGATGACGTGACCGAACGACTCCATCGCCGTGCCTCCTGTGCTGTCCTCGCGGACCTGTTTGGCCCGCTGACGACGTCACTGTCCGTCGGCCGGTCCGTCCGGGACAATCACCACTTTCCATCCACCGGAAACGGGGCTCGCGCTGCACCCCGCACCTGGAAGGTCGGTCGCTTCCCGGTGACCGGAAGGCACAGCTTGGCCGCTCCGGTCGGCGCTGCCCAGCATGGGTTGTCCACCAGCGCTTGGGAGCAACTGTGAACGAAACACTACGCACACGTGCGGACGCTACGACCTTCCATCCGGAGGGGACGCCGGTGCCCTTGGACGGCCTCCGCCATCCGCGGATCGCGCCGTCCCTGGCCTTTGTCCTCACCCGGCCGGTTGCCGGCCGGACCCTGAATGTCGCGGAGGTACTGGCAGCCGTCGGATTCGTCGTGCCCGCCCTGGCACTCACCGATTCGCGTGCGGCAGATCCGGCGCGTGACGACCTGCTCGCGGACAATGCGGCGGCTGTCGGTGCGGTGCTCGGTTCCCGCCGTACGCCGATCGAATCCATCGACCCGCGCCTCGAGGGATGCACACTGCACCATCGCGGACTGCTCGTCGGAACCGGTGTCGCAGCGGCTGTGGGGTCGCCTCTGACGGCCCTCGCGTGGTTGGTCAACGAACGCCTGGGTCGCGGCGAGGAGCTGCCGGCCGGACAGGTGCTGCTCGTCGGGCCGATCGTTCCGCCGGTACCGGTGCGAGCCGGAGACACGGTGACCGCCGCGTTCACGCATCTCGGCCGGGTGACAGCTGCCTTCCTCGAGGCCCCGAAAGGCGACCGATGACCTACAAGTGGAATGTCTCCAGCGCCGCGCACACGCTGATCGACGCCGAGAACCGGAGACAGGAACTCGGCAAGATCACCGACGAGTGGCCGGAGCTGGATCTCGACGTCGCCTACCAGGTTCAGGACGAGACGCTGGCCCGCAGGTTGATGCGGGGCGAGCACGTCACCGGTGTCAAGCTCGGGCTGACCTCGCGGGCGAAGCAGGAACGGATGGGAATCAGCTCACCCCTGACAGCGTGGCTGACCGACGCGATGACGCTGGCCGAAGGCGTTCCACTCCAGCTCGACAGCCTGATCCACCCACGGGTCGAGCCGGAGATCGTCTTCGTTCTGGGGGAGGCGATCGAAGGTCCGGGGATCACTGCGGCGGTCGCGCTGCAGGCGGTTCGCTCGGTGCACGCTGGACTGGAGGTCATCGACAGTCGCTACCGGGACTTCGACTTCCGGTTGCCTGACGTAGTGGCGGACAACGCCTCCTCCGGTCGAATCGTCACCGGAGGGCTGTCCGTCGCACCGGCCGGCCTCGACCTCGCACTGGAACCGTGCGTCCTGCACGTCAACGGCGAGGTCGTGCACACCGCCACGGGTGCGGCCGTTCAAGGACATCCGGCGGAGGCGCTGGCGCTGGCGGCGAACACACTGGCTGCCCGAGGGGTGGCGCTCCAGCCCGGCTGGATCGTGTACACCGGCGGACTGACCGACGCAGTACACCTCCAGGCCGGAGACCACGTCGTCGCCGAGTTCGGCCATCTGGGTTCGGTCGTGATGACTGCTTCCTGAGGCATTCGTCAGCGGCCGCGGACGGTCTCGGACCAGGCCTTCCAGTGCTCGCGGAAGGCCTCACTCCGGACCGCCCGCAGCTGCTCGGTGATCTCGCGATCGATCACCTCGTTGAGCGAGTGCGTGGCGCCTGCCCTGATCAGGCGCTTCGTTGCTGCCGCGGCGGCCACCGGCGCCTCGGCGAGCCGGCCGGCGTATCGGAGAGCTTGTCCGAGGCAATCGTCGGCGACCGTGTCGAGCAGGCCGATGCGCAATGCTTCGGCCGCGCCGACGCGGCGCCCGGTGAGCGCGATCTCGGTCGCCCGGCCAGGACCGACCGCGTTCGCCAGCAGCCACGACGCGCCGAAGTCCGGGACCAGGGCCATCTTGATGAACGGGCTGGAGAAGACCGCTGCGTCGCTTCCGACGCGAAGGTCGCAGGCCAGCGCGAGGGCCATCCCCGCACCGACGGCTGCCCCGTCGACGCTCGCGACTGTCGGCTTACCGGTGCCGGCGAGCTCGCTGACCGACGAGAACTCCCGAGTCATCCGGGTGCGAGCCGCCTCGGGGGACTCGTCGCCCATGTCGCCGATCACATCCAGGTCGCCACCGGCGCAGAACGATCCGCCCCTGCCGGAGAGCACGATGACACGAACCTGGTCGTCGTCGTTGAGGCTCTGGAGCATGCCAGGTAGGCCATCCAGCAGCGCTCGATCCAACGCGTTGCGCCGATGCGGCCGGTCCAGCTCCACCAGCGCGACGCCATTCGCCGAACGCGTCAGGATGAGGCCAGGGATCTGCTCGTCGAGAGTGGCGGCGGTGCGGTCGATTGTCGTCATGGGTTCCCTCGGTCGGTGGTCGGTGCTGCCGAGGTTGCCAGCGGGGCCGCGGCACGGCCACGTGTTGTTCTCGCACAATGGGAAGGGCTGCTGGTCTCTGGCCCGCGCGGATCGCATGCTCGCCGCGAGACAGCCGCACATCGCAGATCGGAGAAAGTTGTGACTAGCAACGAAGAGCACGTCGGACCGCGGCAGCTGAGCGGGAAGACGGCGGTGGTCACCGGCGCGGCATCCGGTATCGGACGGGAGACCGCGCTGGTGTTCGCCGCCCGCGGGGCACGGGTGCTCGCGGTGGACCTGAACCCCGACGGTCTGGAGTCGCTCCGGCTGGAGGAGCCGGCGATCGAGATCCTGGCGCAGGACCTGACGGCCTCCGACGCAGCCGGGCGGGTGTTCACGGCGTGTCAGGAGCGGCACGGTACGCCCAACGTGCTCGCGAACATCGCCGGCAAGGCAGGCGACCGGCCGGTCGCCGACACCTCCGACGACGACTTCGAGTTCTTCGTCCGGCTGAACCTGACGACGACGTTCGCGATGAGCCGCGAGGCGGTCGCCGCGTTCGGGCCGGACGGCGGGGCGATCGTCAACACGTCATCGACGTTCGGGCTGGTCGGTGTCCAGGGCTCGGCGCCGTACTCCGCGGCCAAAGGAGCGGTCAGCAGCCTGACGCGGCAGATGGCCGCCGACTACGGACGGCAGAACATCCGCGTGAATGCCGTCGCCCCAGGCCTGATCGAGACCCCGGCGACGGCGGCGAAGGTCGCCGAGGGCGTGTTCGACGACCTCGTCACGAGGTCACGACCGTTGCCGCGGATCGGCCGACCGGCCGACATCGCCCACACCTTCGCTTTCCTCGCGAGCGACGACGCCGCCTTCATCACCGGAGTCACCATTCCCGTCTGCGGCGGCTGGAGCACCACCCGCTTCCGCGAGCGCTGAGCGGCGTTCCTCGATGGTCCTCCCGCCGGCTGCCCAGCGGTTCGGCGGGAGCTCGCGGACGAGGATCCGGACCGACTCGGGTGGCGCTTGCAGGCTCTGGACCGTTGCGATGTGCAGTGCGTCGATCAGAGCGCGGATCTGCTCGTCGGTCCGGCCGGCCAGCAGCGAGACTTCGATGATGGGCATCGCTTTCCTTTCGTACGGCGGCTGTGCGCCTGACGCTCGCGCACAGCCGCCGTGTTGAGTCGCCTTCGGGTCAGTTCTGGCCGGCGGAGACTTCCGCGGGCTCGTCCAGGGTGACGTCCGCGAGGTCGACGCCCTTCGTTTCCGGCAAGGTGAAGACCAGGATGGCCAGGCCGATGGCCATCGCGATGACCGGATACCACAAGGCGGTGGTGAAGCTGCCGACCTGTGCGCCTATTGCGACCATGGTCGCCGGCAGCAGGCCGCCGAAGACGCCGACGCCGAGCTGGTAAGGAACAGACAGCGCGGTCGCCCGGATCCGGGTCGGGAACACCTCTGCCATCGCCGCCGAGGCCGGCCCCTGTGCCAGCTGGGCGTACGCGACCAGGAGCAGCAAGAGGAGTGCGACTTTCAGGACGGCGCTGTCGAAGAAGTCTCCGAGGCCGCCGATCTTGATCGAGGTCGCCGAGCCCTTGACGGGATATCCAGCCGAGCCGAGTGCCTTGGTCAGGTCGGCGTCGAGAGTAGGACCGGATACCTCGATGTCGTTGACCTGGACCGTCGTGGGGCCGGTTGTGTTCACCCGGTCGAAGGTCACCGAGTTCGACTGCAGGATCTTCCGGGCCCGATCGCAGTCCGAGGTGAATTTCGTCGTACCGGCCGGGTTGAACTGGAACGAGCAGGTGCTCGGGTCGGCCTTGATCGTCACGGTCGTCCGGTCCTGGGCGTGCTTCAGTTCCGGGTTGGCCGTCCCGCTGATCGCGTTGGTGATCGGGAACACGGTCAGTGCGGCCAGAGCCAGGCCTGCGAACAGCACCGGCCGGCGCCCGATCCGGTCCGACAGCCAGCACGCGAACACGCAGAGGAAGAATCCGATCAGCATGATCACGAGGAAGATGCAGTTCACCGTGAAGGAGTCGATCTTCAGGTTGGTCTTCATCGTGGTGAGCATGTAGACGGTGGACAGGTAGCCGATGAACGACTGGGCCGACGCCATCACGAACACGACGGCGACCATCCGGATCCGCTTGCGGGAGCCGAACGCCTCGCGCAGAGGCGCCTTGGCCTGCGTTCCCTGCGCCTTCATCTGCTGGAACAGCGGACTCTCGTGCAGCTTCGACCGGATCCACACCGACAGCGCCAGCGGGAGGATCGAGACCAGGAACGGGACTCGCCAGCCCCAGGCCGCGTACGCCTCCGAGCCGACGATTCGCTCGACGACGAGTTGGACCGCGAGTGACAGGCTCAGCGCGAGTGCCGTCGTACCGGTCAGCCAGCCGACGAAGAAGCCACGCTGGCTCCTCGGCGCGTACTCCGACACGTAGGTGACGGCCGCACCGAACTCCCCGCTGACGGCGAGACCTTGCAGGATCCGGCAACTCACCAGCAGGATCGGTGCCAGAACGCCGATCTGCGCTGACGTGGGCAGGATGCCGACGACCACCGTCGAGAGTCCCATCAGGATCAGCGTGATGAGAAAGACCACCTTGCGGCCGACCATGTCGGTCAGCCGGGCGAACAGCAGCGCCCCGATCGGACGGACGATGAAGCCCGCGGCGAACGTCAGCAGGGCGAACACCGTCTGTGCCGACGGGCTGTAGTCGCCGAAGAACTTCGCTCCGATCACTGGGACCAAGGCCCCGTAGAGGAAGAAGTCGTACCACTCGAAGGCCGTTCCGACGGCCGACGCCCCGACGATCTTGAGTTCTTGTCTGTTCATGGCACTGTCCTTTGTCCATCCCGGCCGCGCTGTGCGGTGGGGTGACGCTAGGCCTGTGTGTGACGTCTCCAACGCAGTCTCTTCCCATCAGATGGAAAGGGCACGGAAGGAGACGCCGCTTCCCGATGGGTGGAAATGCGGGGGCGGTTTCGCGGTGTGCAGGCGCTGACACTGAGGCCTGCATCGCTCGATCCGTGACCCCAGGAGTTTCCGTTGGCCAGCACACGACATGCAAGAACCTCGATCGCATCGTTGATCGCTGTGAGCGCCCTGCTGCTCGCGGGCTGCTCGTCGACCGGTAACGCGGCCGAAGCCCAGTCTCGGTTGACCGTCGGCCTGAGCTCGACGGTCGACTGTCTGGATCCACATCAGACGCCGAACACACCGCCGTTGCACGTGGCCCGGCAGTTCGTCGACAGCCTGACCGATCAGGACCCCGCATCGGGACGTCTGACTCCATGGCTGGCGACCTCCTGGACCGCGAACTCCGACGCGACCGTGTTCACCTTCACCTTGCGCGAGCGCGCGACGTTCAGCGACGGTACGGCGGTTGACGCGGCCGCGGTCGTCGCGAACCTGAAGGACGTGGCCGCACTCGGTGCCAAGTCGCCGCTTGGCGCCGGCTATCTGCGGGACTTCGCCGGTGCGACGGCGACCGGGGCGAACCGCGTCACCGTGAGGTTCGCCAAGCCCAATGCGCAGTTCCTGCAGGCCACCTCGATGGTGACCCTCGGGTTGTTGTCGACGAGAACACTGTCGCTGGACTCGAAACGACGCTGCGCAGGTGAGCTTGTCGGCTCGGGCCCGTTCGTACTCAAGAGCGTCGACGAGAACGAAGAGATCAAGCTGGTACGGCGTGACGGCTACGACTGGGCCGGTGCACAGGCCAAGCACATGGGTCCGGCGCATCTCGCCGAGCTCGACTTCTCGATCGTTCCTGACGCCAGTGCTCGGCACGGCAGTCTCGCCTCCGGTCAGCTCGACGTCGACACACAGGTTCTGCAGCAGGACGAGAGGAGCTTCGGCACGGGTGGTTCGAGCCTGCTGTCAGCGACTCGCCCGGGCATCGTGTACACGCTGCTGCCCAACGAATCCCGCCTGGTCCTTCAGGATCCCGCCGTACGCCGGGCGATCGCAGCCGGGATCGATCGCTCGGCCTTCGCGCCGTTGCTGTCCAAGGCCGAGCGCGCCGCGACCAGTGCGCTGGCCTCGACCACTCCCGGCTACACCGACCAGTCGAGCCTGCTGCGCTATGCGCCCGACGAGGCGAAGCGTTTGCTCGACAGCGCCGGTTGGAGCGGTGGCCCCGGCGGAATTCGTACCAAGCAGGGCCGTCCGCTTGCCCTGACGCTCGTCTACTCGGCAACCGAACGCTATGGAACCGTTTACCAGTTGATGGCTCAGCAGTTGCGTGAGATCGGGGTCGACCTGCAGCTGAAGCCTCTCGACGACGCCACCAACAACGCACGTCAGGCGGCAGGAGACTACGACTTCGTGTCCTGGTCCGTGACTCGTGCAGACCCGACCATCTTGGCGAGCATCTACCCGGTCGCGAGTGCGGATCCGCTCCGACGGACCAAGGCCGATGTACTCGACACTTCGATCGCAGCGATCGGATCGGTCGTCGATGACGCCCGGCGTACCCCACTGGTCACTGCCGCGGTTCGGGCGATCCTCGACGGCGCGCACGGCATCCCGTTGTTCGAGCAGGCGGCGTCAGTCGGACTCGGCCGAGGCGTGAACGGGGTACGGTTCGACGCCTCGAGCCGTCCGATCTTCTACGACGCGGAGGCGGCACGATGAGAGAAGCGGTCGATCAGCGCACCGCCTGGAACGACTTCGGCAACGGCACCATGGTCGGCGCGGAAGCGTTCGTCCGCGCCGCAGACGCCTTGCTGGCGTCGGCGCTCGAGCACATCGGCGGTGGCGACGCGGCGCGGGATGATCTCGTGGCAGGCCTGCAGGCGATCCTCACCGTCGACACGTCGTACTCGACCTTGCGGCTGGATGTCGGTCCGGTCGGTCACGGCCCGCGGCAGGAACTCGCACGGAACGCCGAGGCAGTCTCGGCGTACATCCTCTCGTTGGTACGGCGGGCCGCGGCCGAACCGGTGCACCGGCTCGCCGACATCCGGAGCAGCTGCGTGGGCTACCTGTGGACCGAACCGGTGATCGAGCGGCTGATCGGGGCCGGCGACAACCATCCCGCTCGCAACCTCTACAACGAGTGGCAGTGGCAGCTCGTCCTGTTGCGTGACCTGTTGATGGTGTTCGCCAATCCGGACGCTGTGCGCTTTTGCGCGGATCATGACGGACTGACGCGGCTGCAGACGGCGCGAGACGGCTTCGTGGTGCAGGCAATGACTCGGAGGATCGCCCATGTCGCGGTCGTCGATCTCGCGGCGGACTTCCTCGTCGGACACCACGAGTCCGGAGCCTTCGGCTTCACTGATGGTGGTGCCTCCGTCCTGCCCTCTGTTGTCAGTGCGCCGGCGCTCGACGTACCGGCGTACCTGCTGACCTACTCGCCGACATCGGAGGTCGGTACGACGTTCTTCTTCCCGGAACGGGACGACTACTACTCACCCTCTGTCGTGCAGCCGGAGCCGGACCCGAAGCCGGTAGAGGAGATCGAGGTCGTCGAGCTGTCGAGCCGGGTGACCGACGGTCCGGTACGCGGCGACGGGCACCGGACCCTCCGGCTGACTGTCGGATTCGATGAGCACGAGTGGTCGGTGGATCTCGGACAGGCGCTGCGCGGACACCGATACGCCCGGCGCCCGGATCTGCCGTCCGGTGAGGCGGCAACCGGCCTGAGCGGGTGGTCAGGCTGCGCCGTCCTTCGCGCCGAGGACAACGTCAGCGGTCGTGGCGGGTTCCAGCTGATTCCAACCGGTGGGCAGCCGGCGCTCGGGCTGGCTTTGCTCGGACGGCTCCGCCCCGGCAACGTTGTGCTCTACGCCGGACAGGACCTGGAGGCGTTGTCGGCACGGCTCGGCCCAGACCTGGTACTGATCGATGTGCGGGGTTGAGATGAGCACTGTCCCCAGGTTCGTGATCACCAGGATCGCTCAAGCGGTCTTGGTGGTGTGGATCGCGTACACGGTGACCTTTCTCGCGCTCTTCATCCTGCCGTCGGACCCGATCCGGCTGATGATCGGCCCGGAGAACAAGGTCAGCGATCAGAGCGTCGCGGCGCTGGAGCACGAGTACGGCTTCGATCGGCCCTGGCTCGTGCGGTACGGCGACGGGCTGTGGCACGCCGTACGCGGCGACTTCGGTGTCTCGCTCAGGACCGGGCGATCCGTCACCGGGTCGATCACGGCCGCGCTGCCTCGGACCATCGAGCTGGCGGGGCTGGCCCTGGCGATCGCAGTCGTCGTGGGAGCAGCGGTGGCCTGGTTCAGTGCATACACCCGTCGTCGTTGGCTGCGGCAACTACTGCTGGCGGTGCCGGCGATCTCGCTTTCACTGCCGACGTTCTGGTTAGGGATCCTGCTGTTGCAGGCGTTCTCCTTCGGCTACCGGATCTTCCCGGCGCGCGGTGGGCTGGTGCTGCCCGCGGTGACGCTGGCGGTGCCTTCTTCCGCACTGCTGGCGCAAGTGCTTTCGGCGCGGCTGATCGAGGCGATGGGGGATCCGTACGTCGATACCGCTCGCGCGCAGGGCGCCACGCGTGCCCGGGCTCTCAACGCGCATGCTCTGCGCAATGCGGTCATGCCGGCCTTGACGATGCTGGCGTTGCTGATCGGCTGGGTGATGTCCGGGTCCGTTGTGATCGAGACCGTCTTCGCCCGCAACGGTGTGGGCAGGCTCATCACGAGCGCAGTGGCCGGACAGGACCTGACGATGATGCTCGCGCTGGTGACCCTGACGACCTCGATCTTCGTGGTCGTGACCCTGGTCGTCGATCTGCTGCACCCGTTGATCGATCCTCGTGTGCTGCTCGACCGTCGGACCGCATGATGCGATCACTTCGGATTGCGTGGATCCTCGTGTGCTGTTCGGTTGTCGGACTGGTTGTCGCGTGCGCGTTGTTCCCCGGTCTCTTCACCTCTGCCGATCCGATCCGCGGACTTGTCGCGGATCGCCTGCGGCCGCCGAGCAGCGCACACCTGCTCGGCACGGACGAGCTCGGTCGAGACGTGTTGAGCCGAGTAGTCCACGGGGCGTCGCTGTCGCTGCAGGCCGCGGTGATCGCTGTGACCGTCGCTGTCGTTGCTGGGTCCACCGTCGGTCTGGTGGCCGGAACTGGGTCCCGGTCGATCGACGACTTCCTGATGCGGGTCGTCGAGGTGATGCTGTCGATCCCGTCGTTCCTGCTCGTCCTGGCGATTGTGCTCGCGCTGGGTTTCGGCACGATCCACGTGGCCGTCGCGGTCGGGATCTCGGCATCGGCCAGTTCCGCCCGGATCATCCGCTCCGAGGCCGTGCGGGTCCGGACATCGGGATACGTCGAGGCGGCCCGGGCGTGCGGAACACGATGGCCGGTCACGATCGTCCGGCACATCCTGCCGAACTCGCTGACCCCGGTCGCGGCGCTCGCTTCTGTCGAGTTCGGCAACGCCGTACTCGCGGTCGCCGCGCTCAGCTTCCTCGGGTTCGGCGCCACGCCACCGACGCCCGAGTGGGGAGCGATGATCGCCGGCGGCCAGGACTACCTCGACTCCGCGTGGTGGCTGACCGCCTGCCCCGGACTCGTGCTGACCGTCGTCGTGCTCGCGGCGAACCAACTCGCAGCGATCTTGCGGCACGGTGCGCGATGACGCTGTCCGTCGAGGGACTGTCGATCCGATACGGCCGGCAGCGAGCTGTCGAGGCTGTGACACTTCGGGTCGGTCGCGGGGAGGTGGTCGCTGTGGTGGGGGAGTCCGGGTCGGGCAAGTCGACCTTGGCTCACGCGCTCGCCGGCTTGCTCCCGGACGAGGCACGGCTCGATGCGGGGACGATCACCTTCGCGGGTCGGCAGGTCCAGGCACTGTCCGATCGAGGCTGGACCCGGCTGCGCGGGCGGCAGATCGCCTTTGTCCCTCAGGATCCAGGCACCGCATTGAACCCGCTGCTGACCGTCCGGCGACAGATCACCGAAGCTCTGCGACAACAAGGCCTGACCGAGCCCAGCGCCGAGAGCGCGCTGATCGATATGGGCGTTCCGGATCCGGAGCGGATCCTCAAGATGTTGCCGCACGAGCTGTCCGGCGGCTACCGTCAGCGAGTACTGCTCGCGATGGCCACGATCGGCCGGCCCGCACTGCTGATCGCCGACGAGCCGACGTCGGCGCTGGATGTGACCGTGCAGCGGACCGTTCTGGATCGCCTGCAACTGGTCGTACGGCGGGACGACGCGGCGCTCGTTCTGATCACGCATGACCTGGCGGTTGCCGCGGAGCGTGCCGATCGGATCGTTGTCCTGCGCAACGGCCGCGTTGTCGAGCAGGGGGCCACGTCCGAAGTGCTCGGGAACCCCCAACGCGAGTACACCCGGCTGTTGCTCCGCTCAACGCCACGGATCGTGGTGCCGGAATTCCGCGGGCCCGTCGGAGGGCGCCCCTTGCTGCGGCTGACCGCTGTGTCCAAGACGTACTCCGGCCGCCGCGGGACGACCACGGCTGTGCAGGACGTCTCGCTGTCGATCCAGCCGGGGCGGACGCTCGGCCTGGTGGGCGCCTCGGGCTGTGGCAAGTCGACACTCGCGCGGATGATCAACCTGCTCGTCGAACCAACCACTGGCAGCATCGAGCTGAACGGAGCCACTGTCTCGGGGAACCGGCGGGACTTCCGGCAGCAGGTGCAGCTGGTTGCCCAGAACCCGTACGACGCCCTCGATCCGCGGATGACCGTCGAGAAGATCATCGGTGAGCCGCTACGGGCGTTCCACGTCGGCTCCCGGCGTGAACGACGTACCCGTGTGCGCGAGCTTCTCGAGGACGTCGGACTCGAGCCAGAGCTGGCAGATCGAAGGCCGCGGGCATTGTCCGGCGGCCAGCGTCAGCGGGTGGCCATCGCCCGCGCGCTTGCCCTGAATCCCAGCTTGCTCGTTCTGGACGAACCCGTGTCCGCGCTGGATGTCGTCGTACAGGCGCGGATCCTGGAACTCCTCCTCAGGCTGCAGCAGGAGCGCGACCTTGCCTACTTGCTGATCTCGCACGACCTCGCGGTCGTCAGCTCGTTGTCGGACACGATCGCGGTCATGGACGCCGGCCGCGTCGTCGAACACGGGCCTACCGCTGAGGTAGTCACCACTCCCGACAACCCCATCACGAGATCCTTGCTCGAGGCTGTCCCGTCCGGCGGCCGCCTGTCAGGAACGATCTGAGAGCGGGAAGTTCAGAGGGCGTCTTCGTAGGTTCTCAGGATCTTCAGGAAGAGCCTTGAGCCGTTTGGTGCGGCCCACCATCCGCGGCATCAGGAGCAGGAACGATGCGTACGAGGAAGGCCACCTCGGCCCAGCGCTGGACGCGGCTTAGGGCTGCCGTCCCCACATGGTCGACGGCGAGCTGCTGTGTGGCTCAGGTGCAGTCGGTGTCGAGGAGTGGGGAGGGGCTCAGGGTTGTGCCTTGCTCGATCGGGAGGGTTGAGTCGGCGGACCACGCTGACCACGAGTCGACGTACAGGCCTATGGGTTGGCCGATGAGGGCCGCTCCGAAGACCAGGAGCGAGCTCGATACTCCGCCGCCGCAGTAGGCGCCGACCTCCTGCCCGCCGACCGCGCGGCGACGCAGGAACCACTTGCGCAGTTCGGTTGCCGGGACTAACCGGCCGTCGGGGCCGACGAGGTCGGTCGACGGTGCGTGGACGGCGTGTGGCACATGACCGCTGCGAGGTTCGTCGAGACTGCCGTTGTAGGCAGCGGCGGAGCGGGCGTCGAGCAGGGTGCCGTACTGCGAGATCTCGAGTACCTGTTCCACGTCGAGAACCCGGACGGCCCCGGCTGCCAAAGGCGCGGGAGCGGGCGGTCGTGTGCGCGGTGGCTCGAGAGGCGCTGTCCGGCCGCCAGTACCAACCCAAGCGGGCAGGCCACCGTCGAGGACGCGGACGGAGCGGTATCCGGCCCAGGTCAGCGTGAACCAGGCGCGGGTGGCGGAAGACAGTTCCTCGGTGCGGCGGGTGTACACGACGATGTCGTCGGTCGCCTGGACGCCGTACGCACGCAGTACGGCGTGCAGGTCACCGGCATGGGGCAGCGGGAGGTGGCCGCTGGTGGCGGTGGGGGAGCCGGCGAAGTCATCTTTGACCGTGGTCGCGACGGCGCCGGGGATGCTGCCGAGGACGGGATCCGGTCCGTCGGCCATCACCCGCCAGGGAGCGACCTCGAGGAAGACGAGGTGCGCGGCATCGCGCTGCGCTGTCGCGGCGTCGATCAGGTACTCCGTCGCGCGGCCGCTGATCGCGGACGATGTCACTGCTGCAGCTCGGATGTGTGCGGGACGAAGACGACCGGCAGGCTTTCTTTCAGGGCGTTGTAGATCCGGCAGCGTTTCTTGTACTCGGCGACGAGTTGGTCCGCCGTGAGATTGTCGACGCCGTCGATGAAGCACTCCATGATCAGCGTCCCGAGGTAGTCGCCCTCGACCTTCCGTTCGATCCGGGCAAAGATCTCCACCTGCCGCTCTGGTTGCCCACGCTCGACGAAATCGTGCCGGAAGGCGTTCAGCGCGCAGGACACCAGCGATGCGATCAGTAGGTCGAGGGAGCTGGCCTCCTCGCCCGGACCGCCGCTGCGTACAGAGCCGTCGGACACGATCTCGAAACCCGGGCCACTGATGGTGTAGCGCCCGCGAACGTCAGTGGTCTGGCCGTGCAGGTTGCTGACCACAGTGACGCGTTCGTTCATCGCACGAGTCTATGAACGAGCAGCGTCGCCGGTGAGTGCTTCCGGATGCTGGACGGTACGGGTGGTGGCGGTGCGCAGCTCGTCGGCGAGCAGTGCGACGACCCTGGTCAGCGACCGGTTGTCCTCCTGCAGTACGGCGACCTGGTGCTCGAGATCGGCGATCTTCGCCTCCAGGTCCCGCCGGCCGCCCTTGCGCTGTCTGGGTGCGGGCGCCGGGTCCCACCCGTCGGTGTCGCCGGCGTCGTAGTCGTAGCTGCCGTCGTCGTAGCGCGCGACCCACTTGCGCAGCGACTGCGGGCCGACCTCGAACTCCTCGGAGACCTCACGGACGATCGAGCGGTTGTCGGGTTCGTCCCGGCGGCGCTGCAGCACCCGCTCGACGGCGCGCTCGCGAACCTCGTCGCTGTACTTCTTGTCGAACACCACGCCGCGATACTACGCGCATGCAAGAGGTTATGTATCCACTATCACACTGAAAGTCGACTAAGTTGCTCGACATATGAGACATGTCCTGACGCTCATCGCGGCCGTGTCACGATGTCGGCAACACACGATCCAGTCGCTTCGCTATATAGCGTCATGTGATCTTTTACTGAGAGGAATCCGCCGTGCCCAGCTTCCGTCGGCTTGCCGGAGTGGTCGCCACCTTCGCCTTGCTCGCCACTGCCGCCTGCTCCGGGAACTCGCCCCAAGCAGCTACCTCGGGGGCGGATCGCAACGGCGGCACCCTGAACATCGGCCTGAGTGCGGAGCCCACCGGGATCGACGCGGCCGTGGTCAACCAGGTCTGGCGAACGGTGGCTCGTGCCCTGTCGGACTCGCTGGTGTTCTACAACCCGGACACCAAGAAGCTCGAGCCGTGGCTGGCGACCAGCTGGACCGAGAGCGCCGACGCCCGGACGTACTCGTTCAAGCTGCGCGACGACGTCACGTTCCACGACGGCACGAAGCTCACGTCGGCGGTGGTCAAGGCCAACCTGGAGAGCCTGAACCGGCCGGGGATCCACTCCAGTGCGAAGACGATCGTCCAGGGAATCAGCAAGATCACGACGCCGACGGAGCACGACATCACCGTCCAGTTCGCGAAGCCGAACGCCGCGTTCCTGGTATCGCTGTCGCGGGCGTACGTCGGCATCGTGTCGGAGAAGACGGCCAAGCTCCCGGTCGCCGAGCGGCAGAAGTGGATCGACGGGTCCGGCCCCTTCTACCTGCAGGAGTACGTGCCGAACCAGCACATCGTGCTGAAGAAGCGCGACGACTACCACTGGGCTCCGAAGTACTTCAAGCACGATGGACCGGCGTACCTGGACGAGGTCGTCTACAAGATCATCCCGGAGGACTCGGTCCGCAACGGCGCCGTGATCGGTGACGACGAGCTTCAGTTCATCTACTGGGTGAACGCCAAGTACGTGCCGCAGTTGCAGGGCGCCGGGCTGACGATCTCGAAGACGCTGAACCCGGCGACCGGTCTGGAGCTGCCGATCAACTCCTCGTCCAAGTTCCTCAAGGACGTCCGCGTCCGGCAGGCGTTGCAGGTCGGGGTGAACCGGGAGGAGCTCGTCAAGATCGCCTCCGGCGGCATCGACCAGCCGGCGACCGGACCGCTGAGCAAGGACAACCCGTTCTACTCGGATCAGAGCGCGCTGCTGAAGTACGACCCGGACAAGGCGAAGTCCCTGCTGGAGCAGGCCGGCTGGAGCAAGGTCGGCGCCGACGGCATCCGGGTGAACGCGGCGGGACAGCGGCTGTCGCTGCGGGCGCCTCGCGACGACGCCGCGTTCCAGGTGCTGCAGGACCAGTGGAAGAAGCTCGGCATCGAGTTGGTGCTCGATCCGCCGCTAGCGGCCGAGGCGAACGAGAAGCTGCTGAGTGGCACGTACGACGTCGCCTACTGGTACGCGTCCTCGCCGGAGCCCGACGTACTGCGCGCCAACTACGGCACCACGACGGGCTCGAACCGGAGCTTCATCGCGAAGGACGACTCGAAGGGCCAGGAGCTGGACCGGCTGCTGCAGGAGCAGAACCAGACGATCGACAAGGCCAAGCGTCAGCAGCTTGTCGATCAGGCCTCGCGGATCCTGGTCGAGCAGGCCTATGACATCCCGGTGTCCAACGACGTCGACGTCTGGGCCTACTCGCCGCGGTTGCACGACATCTTGCCGGTGGGTCTCGACCAGTTCCTGATCAATGCCTGGCTCGAGAAGAAGTGACCCGATGCTGAGGTACGGCGTGCGCCGGCTGCTGTACGGCGGCATCGTGATCTGGGGCGCTTTCACCGGGGCGTTCTTCCTGCTCTACATCGTTCCCGGTGACGCGGCCGGTGGTCTGACGGCGGGGGCCGACGGTGCGGACGTGAAGCAGTTGCTGGCCGAGCAGCGCGAGCTGCTCGGCTTGAACCGGCCGGTCCTGGTGCAGTACTGGGACGCGCTGACCGGGGCGCTGACCGGCGACTTCGGTCAGAGCGTCTATCAGCGGCGCCCCGCCGTGCAGGTCTACTTCGAGTCGTTCCCGGAGACGCTGAAGCTGGCGTTCCTCGGGTTGCTCCTGGCGGTCGTGCTCGGCGTGACGCTGTCGGTCCTCATCGAGTTGACGAACTGGCGATGGGCCCGCGAGCTGCTGATCTCGTTGCCTCCGGTCGCGGTCTCGTTGCCACCGTTCCTCGTCGGCCTCGTGCTGCTCCAGATCTTCGCGTTCCAGCTGCACCTGATCAAAGCTGTCGGAGACAAGGGATTCGGCGGACTGCTGGTCGCATCGATCGCGCTGGCGGTCGCGGGCGGCGGCAGCATCTCGCAGTTGCTCACCGCGAACCTCCGCGGCGCGCTGACGTCGCCGTACGTCGAGACCGCGCGGAACTGGGGCCTGAGCCGCTTCGACATCGTCGTGCGGCACGCACTGAAGAACGCCGCGCTCCCGGTGATCACGTCGCTCGGAACGACCGTCGGCGTGATGGTCGGCGGAACCGTGCTCACCGAGACGGTGTTCTCCCGGCTCGGTGTCGGCCGGCTGGTCGTCGACGCGGTCAACGGCCGGGACATGCCGCTGGTTCTGGTCGCGGTGACGATCAGCGCGGTGATCTTCGTGGTGGTGAATCTGGTGGTCGACGCCGTCTATCCACTGATCGACAAGCGGATCCGATTGGACGCATGACATGGCGACACTCGAGCTCAACGCGCCGGCGATCTCCAGCCGGCTGGTCGCCGTACTTCGGTCGCCCGGCCTGCTGGCGTCGTACCTGTGGGTCCTGGTGATCGTGCTCGCGGCGATCCATCCGGGACTGTTCGTCTCCGGCGATCCGCTCCAGCAGGACGCGTCGCAGATGCTGCTGCCGCCGAGCGCGCACCACCTGTTCGGTACCGACGACTTCGGCCGGGACCAGTTCACCCGGACCGTCCATGGCACCCGACTGTCGCTGCAGGCGGCCGTGGTCGCGGTCCTGATCGGCCTGATCAGTGGATCGCTGCTCGGCCTGATCGCCGGTGCGCTGCGCGGCAAGGTCGACAGCGTGCTGATGCGGGTCGTCGACATCATGCTGGCGGTGCCGAGCCTGATCGTGTCGCTGGCGATCATCTCCGCGCTCGGCCGCGGCACGCTGAACATCGCCGTTGCCATCGGCATCAACAGTACGGCGGGATTCGCGCGGCTGATGCGTGCCGAAGTGCTGAAGGTGAGCAATTCCAAGTACGTCGAGGCGTCGGTCTTCGCGGGGCACGGGTACGTGTACCGGCTGTTCCGGCACGTCGTCCCGAACGCGTCCCGCTCCGTGCTGGCCGCCGCGACGATGGACATCGGCACGGCGATCCTCACGGTTGCCGCGCTGAGCTTCCTCGGCCTCGGTGCGCCGCCGCCGACGCCGGAATGGGGCCTGCTGGTCGCCGCGGGCCGCACCTTCATCGGCGTCCAGTGGTGGCTCAGCCTGCTGCCCGGGCTCGTCATCGTTCTGACGGTGCTCGCCGTCTACCGGATCGGCCGGTCGTTCAACCGCGGGAGGACAAGTGTCATCGCCTGAATCCGAGCCTGAACCGCTGCTCAGCCTGCGCAACGTCGGCGTCGAGTTCAGCCTGCCCGGCCGGCCCGCGGCCAGGGTGCTGGACGACGTCAGCCTGACTGTCGCCGCCGGGTCGGTGGTGGCGGTCGTCGGTGAGTCCGGATCGGGGAAGTCCACGCTCGGCCGCGTCGTCACCGGCACCCTGGCGGAGAACGGCCGGATCACCGGCGGCACCGTCGTCCTCGGTGGCAGGACCCTGACCGGACTGTCCGAGCGGCAGTACCGCGGTGTCCGCGGCAAGGAGATCGGCTACATCCCGCAGGACGCACTGCTCGGCCTGAACCCGCTGGTGCCGGTCGGTGTGCAGGCGGGCGAACCGTTGCGCGCTCACGGACTGGCATCCAAGCCGGAGCGGCGGGAGCGGGTCATCGACCTGTTCGCGAAGGTCGGTCTGCGAAACCCGGAGAAGCTGTACTCGCGCTATCCGCACGAGCTCTCCGGAGGGATGTGCCAGCGCGTGCTGATCGCGGCGGCGATGTCCACCCAGCCGCGGCTGCTGATCGCCGACGAGCCGACGACCGCACTCGACGTCACCGTTCAGAAGACGATCCTCGACCTGCTGTCCGGACTCGTGGAGACCGAGGATCTCGCGATCCTGCTCGTCACGCACGACCTCGGCGTCGCCGGCGAGCGGGCGGACGAGATCGCCGTACTGAAGGACGGACGGCTGGTTCGCGGCGGGCGGACCGAGGAGGTCGTGGCCGACCCGGGAGACGAGTACACCGGACGGCTGCTGCGGTCCTCGTCGCTCGGCTTCTCCGGTGTCCGCGCGGCGAACAAGCGGCTGGAGTACTCGCGGACGGTCCCGGCGGACTCGCCGGTCGTGGTGGAGGCGAAGGGCATCAAGAAGGCCTTCGGTGACGTCACGGCGGTCGCCGGTGCCGATTTCCAGGTGCGCAAGGGGACGACGCTCGGGATCGTCGGCGAGTCGGGATCCGGTAAGACAACGCTGGTCCGGATCTTGGCCGGCCTGACCGCGGCCGACGCCGGCACCGTCGAGATCGACGCCGCACCGGTCGTGCATCATCGTCGCGGCGCGGGTCTGGCCGACCTGTACCGCAAGGTGCAGTTGGTCTACCAGGACCCGTTCGCCTCGCTGAATCCACGCTCCACCGTGCGCGCGATCCTCGACGAGCCGCTCAAGGGCCACAAGATCGGCAACGCGACGCAGCGGGCCCAGCGGATCGACGAACTGCTGGACGTGACCGGGCTCCCGGCGTCCGTCGCCGATCGGTACACCGCGGAACTGTCCGGCGGTCAGCGGCAGCGGGTCGCCATCGCCCGCGCGCTCGCGCCCCACCCCGAGGTGGTGATCCTGGACGAGCCGGTGTCCGCGCTCGACGTCACGGTCCAGCGGCAGATCCTCGACCTGCTCGGCACGTTGCAGCGCGAGCTCGCTCTCACCTATCTGTTCATCTCGCACGACCTGGGCGTCATCGCCGAGGTGTCCGACGAGATCGTCGTACTCCAGCACGGGCGGATCGTGGAGCGCGGCGCCGCGCTCGGGATCCTCACCCAGCCGCGGACCGACTACGTCAAGGAACTGCTGGCGTCGATCCCCGGCGCCGCCGAACCCTCGTCTGCACTTTCCTCATGAGGAGACCCATGCGCCAGCTCCATCTGGGCTACATGTACTGGCTGAACGGCACCCACTGGGGTGGCTGGCGGCATCCGGACGCGCCGACGGCGCACGCGTTCGAGCTGGAGTACGCGACAAAGGCGCTGAGGATCGTCGAGGACGCGAAGTTCGACTTCTTCTTCCTCGGCGACACACTGCCCGGCGACATCGTCCGTGAGCAGTGGATCACCACCCACAACACCGGGCGGCTCGAACCGTTCACGCTGGCCTCGCAGCTCGCCCTGCAGTCGTCGAAGATCGGGCTCGTCGTCACGGCGCACCCGACGTTCTACGAGCCGTACATCCTGGCCCGTCTCACCGCTTCGCTGGACCACCTCAGCGGCGGCCGGCTGGCCTGGAACGTCGTCCTCGGCGCCAACGATCTGGCAGCGCGGAACTTCAGCCTTCCCGACCTCGGGGGAGCCGACCGATACGAGCGTGCGGACGAGTTCATCGCGGTCATCCAGCGGCTGTGGGACAGCATCGAGCAAGGCGCCTACCTGCAGGACAAGAGCACCGGGCGGTACATCGACGAGAGCAAGATCCACCGCCTGAACTGGCAGGGCAAGTACTTCCAGGTGGCCGGCACGCTGCCACTGGAGCGGCCGCCACAGGGGCACATTCCGTTGCTGTACGCCGGGGCGTCCGAGCTGTCCCGGGAGCTGACCGCGAGGTGGGCCGACGTGAACTTCACCGGCCCCGCGACGCCGGAGGAGTCGATCGCGTTCAACGCCGACGTCCGGCAACGCGCCGTACGCCTGCGGGGGCGGACCGATCCGATCTTCTTCCTGCCCGGCATCGCTCCGCTCATCGGTGACACTCGCGCGGATGCGATCGAGTTGTACGAAGGACTGAACACGCTGCTGCCGTTCGACGACGACCTGGTCGAAGGCGACCAGGACGAGTCGTTCTGGTCAGGTCCGGACTGGGAGCGGATCGCTTCCTCGCGCTTCCCGCTGCCGAAGGGGGTGCGCAGCGTCCGGTCGTTGTCCGAGCGGATCGGGGCCGACCTGCGGCCGCTCGGCCCGGACGGCGTGATCAAGCCGGACGCCGCCGAGCGGTTCAACGACTACGGCCAGGGACTGCTGCGAGCGTTGACGGATCGGACCGACCGCACGGTCGACACGGGGGCGGTGCGGGTGCGCGACCTGCTGCACGCTGCCGTCGCCGGCGGCTTCCCGCTGGTCATCGGGACCGCGGAACACGTCGCCGACACCCTGATCGACTGGTTCGACCGCGGCGCGGCCGAGGGCTTCAACGTGAACTCGCCGTACCTGTGGAACCAGCTCGAGCGCTTCACCGGTGAGGTGGTGCCGATCCTGCAGGAGCGCGGCGTGTTCCGTACCGAGTACACCACCGACACCTTCCGCGGGCACTTCGGCCTCGATGTCCCGCCCAACACGTTCACACAGGAGTGACATGTCGAATCGACGGAAGCTGCGCCTCGGCCTGGCGGCGTACGGCACCGGCTGGGACCTGGATGCCTGGCGCTTGCCAGAGGCAACCAACACCGGACTCCGCGACCCCAGCGTGATCCTCGACATCGCCCGGACCGCCGAGCGCGGCAAGCTGGACTACGTGTTCGCCGGCAGTGCGCTGGGCAGCGAGCCGGACCGGCTGAACCGGATCTACCGCTGGGACAACTTCGTGTACGCCGGGTACGCGGCCGCGCTGACCAAGAACCTGGGCTTCCTGATGTCGGTGAACTCGTCCTTCGAGCACCCGTACGCGGTCGCCCGGCAACTCGCCACGCTGGACAATTTCACTGCCGGCCGGACTGCACTGAACGTGGTCTTCGGTATCGACCGCGACGGAGACCCGATCGGCAACTACGGCAAGAACCCGGTGCCCACCGAGGAGACGAAGTACGACCGGGCGCGCGAGTTCACGGCGGTCGTGAACCGGCTGCTGTACGAGAGCTGGGACGACGACCTGCTGCTCGACGACAAGGCCGGCGGCACGCTGATCAAGCCGGGGTCCTGGCACCAGATCGATCACCACGGTGAGCATTTCGACGTCCGGGGACCGCTGAACGTGCCGCCGCCGGTGCAGCCGCACATCCCGATCGTGCAGGTCGGGTTGTCCGAGGAGTCACTGCGGTTCGGGGCCGACTACGCGCAGGTGCGGTTCTCGCCGTACTTCGGGATCAGCCGCGGCAAAGAGGAGTACCGCAAGCTGAAGGAGCGGGTCGCGGCGAACGGGCGGGACCCGGAGAAGTTCAAGATCATCCCGGGGATCACGTTCTATCTGGCCGGTACCACGCGGGAAGCCGTGGCCAAGTTCAACGAGATCAACGCGCTGCAGCTGACCGAGGACATCCCGGCCGCGTTCTCGGCCGCGCTCGGCGTGGATCTCTCGCGGGTTCGCGATACCGAGCGGGTGCTCGACGTCGTGGACGTGGAGGCGCTCGACGACGCGGCCTTGAGGCCCTTCATCAGCGATCGTGCGCGGGACGTGAAGAACGACCGGGAGCTGCTACGGCAGGTGCTGACCACGCAGGTGGGTGAGGACGCGACGCTGCGGGAGCTCTACCAGTATGTGCAGCGCTCGCGGCACGAACAGCAGCCGGCGGTGGTCGGGGACGCCGCCAAGATCGCGGACTGGCTGGAGGAGAACATCGAGGAGAACGTACTCGACGGGGTGCAGTTGTTCCCGCCGTACCACCGCGGTCCTGCTGATCTGTTCGTGGATCTGGTGGTGCCGGAACTGCAGCGGCGCGGGATCTTCCGAAGCGAGTACGAGGCGTCCACGCTGCAGGGCCTCCTCGACACCGACGAGTACTGAGGAGAGTGTTGTGGGTCATCGGCAACTGGGGTCGTCCGGTTTGGTGTTGTCCGAGATCGGGGTCGGCGCCAGCACGTTCGGCCGCTCGGGGATGCGGGCGACCGATCAGGACACTGTCACCGCGATCGTCGACCGCGCTCTGGAGCTCGACGTGACGTACTTCGATCTGGCCGAGGGGTACGGCGACCACCCCGGCCAGAGCGAGGAACTGTTCGCCGCGGCACTCGGCAACCGTCGAGAGAAGGTTGTCATCGGCACCAAGTTCGGCCTCAACCTGTCGCGCGCACGTGGCCCGGCGTACTCGAGGCCCGGTTCGCGGAAGTACATCGTCGCCGCAGTGGAGGAGTCGCTCCGGCGCCTGCGCACCGACTACATCGACCTCTACCAGATCCACTTCCCGGACCCGTCGACGCCGATCGAGGAGACCTTGTCGGCGCTCGACACGCTGGTGCGGTCCGGGAAGGTCCGGTACGTCGGTGCGTCCAACTTCAAGGCCTGGCAGTTGGCGGACGCCGATCACGTCGCCCGCGACAACGGCCTGAGCCGGTTCGTGTCGACGACCGACGAGTACAACCTGCTGTGGCGCAAGCCCGAGGAAGAGCTGATCCCCGCGCTCAGGCACTACGGGCTGGGCTTCATCCCGTACTTCCCGCTGCAGAACGGTCTGCTCACCGGCAAGTACGCCGCCGATCGCGCGCCCGCCGAGGCGAAGATCACCAACCTCAAGCGGTACCTGCTGCGATCCGCGCCGTGGGAGGCGCTGGCGAAGTTCGAGCAGTTCGCCCGCGACCGGGGTATCACGCCGAGCACCGCGGCCCTGGGCTGGCTCCTGGCTCAGCCGACCGTGACCAGCGTGATCGCCGGCACCACCGTGCCGGAGCAACTCGACGAGAACGTCCTCGCCACGCGCTGGACCCCGACCACCGACGAGGAAGCCGAGCTGCGCGGCCTCTTCGCCGGTGACCTGTCCGGCGGCCCAGGAGTCGTCGACCGCGGCTGACACCGGCCGCCGGCGGTTGGGGGCGTGTCAGCCAGGGTGGGCGCCGGGGCGGTCGCCCGTTGCGGACGGGCGCGCCGGGTCGGTGATCCACTGTGACCACGAGCCCGGGTACAGCGCCACCTCGATCCCGAGTTGCGCCAGCGCGAGCACAGTCGTGCTCGCTGACACCCCGCTTCCGCAGTACGCACCGATCTCACGTCCATCGAGATACGTCCCGTACAGCTCCTTCAGGGCCTCCGTGTCGAGCAGCTCGCCGTCCGCGAAGTTGGCCGAGCCGGGAACGCTGTGGGCGCCGGGGATGTGCCCGGCCCGTGGGAGCTGCGGGTCGCCGAGGTACGCCGCCGTACCGCGGGCGTCGAGCAGGTGCCCGGTCGATGCGAGCCGAGCGGCGTCGTCGGGGGAGAGGACCGGCAACGAGCCGGGGCGAACCACCACCGAACCCTCGGCGGACTTCGGAACGTCGGTGTCCAGCTCCTCGCCGACTCGTTGCCACGCCCGCAGTCCGCCATCGAGGAACCGCACGTCCGCGAGACCCGCCCAGCGCAGCGTCCACCAGGCCCGGATCGCGACCGCGGGGTTGTCCCGCGAGTAGACGACGACTGTGCTGCCGTCGTCCACGCCGCACCGCCGCAACACGCCCTGCAGTTCACCGGCGTCCGGCAGCGGCGCGTTGCCGGACGTCTCTGTCCGGCGCCCGACGAGATCCAGCTCCAGCACGATCGAGTGTGCCCCGGGCAGATGCCCGTCCAGGTACCCCGCATCCGAGTCCCGACCGACCTCGAGGACGACGGTCGGCACCCCGTGCCGCAACCGGGCGGCAAGCCGCTCCGCCGAGATGACCATCGAACCCACTCCTCGCCAGTCGATATGTGTCGCAGGTGGTAATACTAAATAGCGAGAAGGTTGTTCTATGTATCAGATCGCATCGCGGACAGGTTTGCTCAATTCCGGTAGTAGGCATCTCCACGGAGGTCGTCGAGCCACGTCGCCCGGGTGGCCTTCCAGCCCAGCAGCTCATGGGTGCGGTGCGCGGACGCCGGGCCGTCGGTCGACCAGAAGCCGCCGAGGAAGCCGAGGTAGCCGCCGATCTGGGATTCCGGCACCGAGATCGCGGGCAGGCCGAGGCCGGCCGCAATCGCCTCGGCGACCTCGCGGATCGGTACGCCTTCCTCGCCGACCGCGTGCAGGACCGAGCCCGCCGGGGCCGACTCCGCCGCGAGCCGGAACAGGGTCGCGGCGTCGTCCCGATGCACCGCCGGCCATCTGTTGGCGCCGTCGCCCGCGTACGCCGACGCGCCCGCAGCCCTGGCGGCCGCCACAGCCGCCGCGGTGAACCCGTTGTCGCCGGCGCCGTGCGTGGCCGGCGGAAGCCTGACGATGCTCGACCGGATGTCGCGATCCGCGAGCGAGAGTACGTGCCGCGCGGTCTCGGACCGGTCTCCACCGCCGCTGATCGGCCCGGCCGCGGCGTGCGCGATGCGGCCGTCGTTCTCGGTCGCAACGACGCCAGGTGCCACACCGACGACGCCGAGGATCCCCGATGCGACCACCAGCGCCTTGCCGGTGCCGGACAGCCGCTCCGCGAACACGTCGACCACGGCCCTGTCGTCCTGTGCCGCCTGGGCGTAGTTCCCGGCGAACGCGAGGTCGTGCTTGAAACCCAGGTGCACCACCGCGTCCGCGCTCGCCGCCGCGGCGCCGAGGACGTCGTGGTCGTCGAGTGTCCCGGGTACGACGTCCACGCCGGTCGACCGTAAAGCGGTCGCGGAACGATCCGAGCGCGCCAGCGCGGAGACCGTGTGGTCGTGCGCAACGAGGTCTGGGACCAGGCGGGAACCGATCCACCCGGATGCGCCGGTGACGAAGATGTGCATATCTGCCTCCTGTGGGACTGCTGCCTGACGCCAATTATTGATACGATCGTTCAAGGAATTCAAGCGAAAGGATTGCGATGGCCGGCAGGCCCGTGAATCAGCAGCGTCGTGACGAACTCCTCGACGCCGTCGTCGGATACGCCGTCGAGCACAGCTTCGCGGAGCTCACCTGGCGGCCGCTGGCGTCGGCGCTCGGTGTTACGCCGACCACGCTCGTGCACCGGTTCGGGAGCAAAGAACAGATGATCCAGGCTGTCCAGGAGCGGCTCCGGGAGCGGATCCTCGCCGAGACGGCACCACCTGACGGTGCGGACACGGAACTGCCGGCGTATGTGCGGCGAGTCTGGGACCGTGCGTCCGCGCCGGAGCGGGCCGGCGAGTTCCGGCTGTTCTTCGCGGTTTACGGGCAGGCGCTCCAGGCGCCTGGGAGCTTCACGGACTTCCTCGACCACGTCATCGCCGACCCGGTCAACGCGTTCGCGGCCGGCGCGGATGATCCTGATGCCCGACGTACGGCGACGCTGGTGATCGCGATGTTGCGCGGTCTTCTCCTCGACCTGCTCACGACCGGCGACCGCGTGCGAGTCGACGCGGCGGCGGACGCGTTCATCGCCACCCTCGAGTCGGGGTGCTGACTCAGGAGGCGAGCCGGGGCCGGTCGTGCGGGTCGGTGAGCGTGGCGACCAGGTCCTGGACGGCGCGCGTGGGGCGGGATTCGCGGCGTTGGAGAACGACCATCGTGACGGCTGTGCGGTCGTCCGCGATGGGGCGGCTCGTGATCAGGCCGGTGCGGGTCAGGAGATCGTCGGTCACGCTGTAGTCGGGGAGCACGGTCAGGCCGAAACCTTCGGCGACCATCGTCTTGCCCATCTCGGCACCGTCGGTGCTGTGCCAGTCGCGGGGGAGTGCCGAACCGAAGATCCGGTGCGCGAAGCGGTGCATCACGTAGCCGGCGCGCATGCCGACGAAGGGCTCGGCGCGCAGTTCGTCGACGGTTACCTCTGCCCGGGAGGCGAGTTCGTGGCCGGTCGGCATGACCACCACCGGATGTCCGTGGCGGACCGGCGTACCTTCCAGGCCGGGTGGCGTGTCGTCGCCGCTGAGCAGGTTGACGAGGCCGACGTCGAGACCGCCCTCGGCGAGCGAGGTTTCGATCTCGCTCTGTTGGAGGTTGCGGATCTCGACGGTCGCGCCGGGCCGGGCGGCCTGGAATCTGCGCAGCGCGGGCAGCAGCAGGGACGACGTACCGGCGTTCACCGTGCCGATGCGGAGCATGCGGGCGGCAGCTGTCCGGTCGCCGGCGGCGGACTTCAGCCGGTCGACCGCTTCCAGGACCTCGATCATGTTCCGCAGCAGGTCGCGTCCCTCGGCGCTGATCCGGGCTCCGGACCGGCGACGGTCGAGCAGTGGTACGCCGAGTTCGCGTTCGAGCTTCGCGATCGCCTCACTGAGCGCCGGCTGGGAGATGTGCAGATGCTCGCTCGCGCGGCGCAGTGAACCGTGCTGGGTCACGGCCGCGATGAACTCGAGCTGCTCGATACGCATCTCCACCTCCGTCGTTCTCGGATCCACCGATCCGGTGATCGGCAATAGCTGGCAGCAACACCCTTGAACCCTTCCCATTGTCCAGTAATCCTGTCGACATTAACCACCGAATCAGAACGTGAGACGGGCGTCGTCGAGGGAGCCGGCACATGACCAGCAGAGATCCGCTGAAGTTCGCCTACTGGGTGCCGAACGTGAGTGGCGGCCTGGTGGTCAGCAAGATCGAGCAGCGCACCGACTGGAGCTACGAGTACAACCGGCAGCTCGCCGTCCTGGCCGAGAACAACGGGTTCGAGTATGCGCTGACCCAGGTCCGCTACATCGCGTCGTACGGCGCGGCGTACCAGCACGAGTCCACGAGCTTCAGCCTCGCGCTGCTGCTGGCCACCGAGCGGCTGAAGGTGATCGCGGCGATCCACCCGGGCCTGTGGCAGCCCGGTGTGCTCGCGAAGTTCATCGCAAGCGCCGACCAGATGTCCGGTGGCCGGGCCGCGATCAACGTGGTGAGCGGCTGGTTCAAGGACGAGTTCACCAAGCTTGGCGAGCCGTGGCTGGAGCACGGTGAGCGATACCGGCGTTCGGAGGAGTTCATCCGGTACGTGCGGGAGATCTGGACGTCGGAGCACGCCGAGTTCAGCGGCGACTTCTACCGGTTGCACGACTTCGACTTGAAACCGAAGCCGGTCGTGTCCGCGGGACGGCCGTACCCGGAGATCTTCCAGGGCGGCAACTCGAGTGACGCCCGCGGCATGGCCGGCCGGGTCTCGGACTGGTACTTCGCGAACGGCAACACGCCCGAGGGGATCGAGGAACAGATCCGCGACGTGAGTGACGTGGCCCAGGTGCACGGCCGGTCGGTGCGGTTCGGGGTGAACGGGTTCGTGGTGGCGCGGGACACCGAGGTGGAGGCCCGAGACGTGCTGCGGGAGATCATCGACAAGGCCGACCACGAGGCGGTCGAGGGCTTCGGCGCGGCGGTCAGGCAGGCGGGGCAGTCGACGTCGGACAAGAAGGGCATGTGGCAGGACTCGGAGTTCGCCGACCTGGTGCAGTACAACGACGGCTTCCGGACCGGTCTGATCGGTACGCCGGAGCAGGTCGCGGAGCGCATCGTGGAGTACAAGCGGCGTGGGGTGGACCTGTTCCTCCTCGGCTTCCTGCACTACCTCGAGGACGTCGAGTACTTCGGTCAGAAGGTTCTGCCGATCGTCCGTGAGCTGGAGGCCGCCGAGCGGGAGCGGGTCGGATGACGCTCACGCCGGCGGCGGCAGCGCGGGTCCCGGTCCTCGATGCCGAGGAGGCAACGCTGGTCGCCCGGCGGCAGGCGGCCGAGATCGCCGTCGGCGCGGTGGAGCGGGACTCCAAGAGGCTCCTCCCGGTCGTCGAGGTCCGCGGACTGGCCGAGAGCGGCCTGTTGGCGATCACGGTGCCGCCGGAGTACGGCGGGGCGGGTCTCCCGCCGTCCGTGGTGGCCGAGGTGTTCCGCATCGTCGCGGTCGCCGACCCGAACGTCGCGCAGATCCCGCACAGCCACTTCGTCTACCTGAACCAGGCGGTCCAGCAGGGTACGGAGGAGCAGAAGCAGCAGATCTTCGGCGAGGTCCTCCGCGGGCGGACCATCGGTAACGCGCAGTCCGAGCGAGGTACGGCCCATGTCCGCGACTTCCGGACGACGCTGACGCCCGACGGTCCCGGTCGTTGGCGGCTGGACGGCACCAAGTTCTACTGCACCGGCGCGCTGCTCGCCGATCGGGTCGCGGTGCTGGCACATCGCGGCGTCGACGGGCCGATGGCTGTCGCCTGGGTTGATCGCGACGCACCGGGCCTCGAGATCATCGACGACTGGGATGCCGTCGGGCAGCGAACCACGGCGAGCGGCACCGTCCGGTTGACCGAGGTCGCGGTCACCGACGAGTGGATCACGCCGTACGCCGTCATGTTCGACACCCCGCAGACGTACGGCGCTTATGCGCAGCTTCTGCACGCGGCGATCGACGCCGGGATCGCTCGCGCGGCGCTCGACGATGCCGCCGAATTCGTCCGCACGAAGAGCCGCCCGTACCCGGATGCAGGCGTGGAACGCGCCGCGGACGACCCGCTGGTCGTGCAGGCGTTCGGCGAGCTGGAGCTTGCCGTGCGGGCCGCGGACGCCGTACTCGCTGAGGCGGGTCGCGCGCTCGATCGCGCGAACGGCGACCTCACCGCGGAGTCGGCAGGTGCCGCCAGTCTCGCGGTGGCCGCGGCGCGGGCGATCACGACGAAGACGTCCGTCGAGGTGTCGAGCAGGTTGTTCGAGGTGTCCGGCACCCGATCCGCGCTGGCCGAGCTCGATCTCGACCGGCATTGGCGCAACGCGCGCACGCACACCCTGCACGATCCCGCGGCGTGGAAGGTCCAGCACCTGGGGCGCTGGGCCGTGGACCGCGTACTCCCGCCACGGCACGGACAGATCTGAGAGGACCTGGATGTCAGAACAGCTCAAGTTCCATTGGTTCCTGCCGACCAACGGCGGCGACGGCCGTCAAGTGGTCGGCGGCGGTCACGGCGTGACGGCCGGTGCGTCCGGGCGTCCCGCCTCCGTGCCGTACCTGGGCCAGATCGCGCGCAGTGCGGAGCAGCTCGGTTTCGAGGCCGCACTCACCCCGGCCGGTGCCTGGTGCGAGGACGCCTGGATCAGTACGGCGATGCTCAGCACCGTGACCGAGCGCCTGCAGTTCCTGGTCGCGTTCCGTCCGGGGTTGATCTCGCCGTTCCTGGCGGCCCAGATGGCGGGCAGTTTCCAGAACCTCTCCGGCGGGCGGTTGCTGCTGAACGTGGTGACCGGCGGGGAGAGCCACGAGCAGCGGATGTTCGGTGACTTCCTGGACAAGGAGGGCCGCTACGAGCGATGCGGCGAGTTCCTCGAGATCGTCACCCGGCTCTGGGCGGGGGAGACCGTGACGTTCCAGGGCCGTCACCTCCAGGTCGAGGAGGCGACGCTCGCGCAGCGACCCGACCCGGTCCCGGACATCTACTTCGGAGGCTCGTCCGACGCGGCGCTCACCGTCGCGGCGCGGCACGCCGACGTCTACCTGACCTGGGGCGAACCGCCGGAGGCGGTCGGGGAGAAGATCGCCCGGGTGCGCAAGTTGGCTGCCGGCGAAGGGCGTGAGCTGCGGTACGGCATCCGGCTGCACACCATCGCTCGCGAGACATCCGAAGCGGCGTGGGCCGAGGCGGCGCGACTGCTCGACGGGATCTCCGACGAGCAGATCGCCACCGTGCAAGCAGGTCTGAAGCGCAGCGAGGCAGAGGGGCAGCGCCGGATGCTCGCACTCAACGAGGGCACGAAGGACGGCCTGGAGATCTACCCGAATCTCTGGGCCGGCGTCGGCTTGGTGCGCGGCGGCGCGGGCACCGCGATGGTCGGTTCCTACGGCGACATCGCCGACCTGGTCGAGCAGTACGCCGCCGTCGGGATCGAGGAGTTCGTGCTGTCCGGATACCCCCACCTGGAAGAGGCGTACTGGTTCGGCGAAGGCGTGTTGCCTGAACTCGCGCGCCGTGGCCGCTGGCAGCATCCGGCGCCGGTTGTGTCACGGGCGTCCGTCCCGTTCGCCGGACCGGCCGGAAAGGCGGCCTCGTGAGCACGGCAGTCGTCGTCGGCAACCCCAAGCCGCAGAGCCGCACCCTGACAGCCGCCACGCTGGTCGCGCGCGAGCTCACCGGTGTGGAGCCGGATCTTGTCGTGGATCTCGCCACGCTGGGGGCAGAGGTCCTGGACTGGCACTCGACTGCCGTCAGCGAGCTGGTCGACCGGGTCGGCTCGGCAGACCTCGTCGTGGTCGCGAGTCCGACGTACAAGGCGACCTACACCGGATTGCTGAAGCTGTTCCTCGATCGGTTCGCCGGCGGGACCGGCCTCCGAGGCGTCGCCGTACCGCTGATGCTGGGCGCGGGACCGGGACACGCGCTGGCACCTGAGCTCCACCTGCGGCCTTTGCTGACCGAGCTCGGTGGGATCGTGCCCGGGCGCGCGCTCTATGTCGTCGACAGTCAGTACGACGATCCGTCGGCCTACGCGGACTGGCTCGAGATCACGCGTCCGAGGGTGTCCACGTTGCTCGGGCGGCTCCCGGCATGAGTACGTTCCCGACGAATCAGGATCTTGATCCGACGTTGTTGAGGGCTGCGTTCGGCGCCTTCCCGAGTGGTGTGGTGGCGGTGGCGGCCGAAGTCGATCGGACGCTGGTCGGGCTTGCGGCAAGTTCGTTCACGTCGGTGAGCCTGGATCCGCCGCTGGTCTCGGTGTCGGTGGCGAAGGCCTCCAAGACGTGGCCGGCGCTGCGGCGCGCCGCCAGGCTCGGACTCACGGTGCTGGCCGATCACCACGGCGAGGTCTGCCGTCAGCTGGCCGGGCCGGTCAACCGGCGGTTCGACGGGGTCGCCATCAGTGCGACCGCGGAGGGCGCGGTCACCCTCAACGACGGGCTCGCGCGCTTCGACTGCTCGATCTACCGCGAGGTCGAGGCCGGCGACCATGTCGTGGTGCTGCTCCAGTTGCATGCCGTCGACCACGCGGACACATCCCCGCCGTTGATCTTCCATCGCAGTGGCTTCGGCCGACTGGCCGCCTCAGCCTGAGGCGGCCGGCCAGCGGGTTCAGCCCCGAGCAGCGTTCCAGGCGCTGCTCGGGGCGACGTCGTTCAGCAGGTAGTCGCCGATCAGGCGGGACTTGTAGATCGCCGGATTGTGATTCGCGACGGTGCGGGCGTTGCGCCAGTGACGGTCGAGCTGGCGGGTCGTGCTGGTCGCCGACGCACCACCCACCTCGAACAAAGTGGTTGCCGCGCGCAACACCAGGTCGATGACCGTCAGCTGCGCCTGGTACGTGGCGACCTCGGCCGCGTCGACCAGGCCGGGGGTGAGTACGCCGGCTCTGGCGGCGTCGGCTGCCTCGCCGGTCTGCTCGGCCGCGGCCAGTACGGCGGCCTCTGCGGTGAACGACCACGCCGACAACTGTCCGACGACCTGCTGTACGAGCGGATCTTCCCGTGGCACCGGGTTCACCGCCGCGGCGTACGTCCGGTCGCGGGGCTTGACGAAACCGACAGCGTCCCGGACGACCGCGCGCCCGATACCCGCGAGTGTTGCCAGCAGCACCAGCTGGAAGAACGCCAGCAGGTGGCTCGGCCCGCGATCACGGAACTGGTAGATGTTCTCCGGTGCGACCTCGACGTCCTCGAATACCGTCGTACCGCTGCCGGTCAGCCGCTGACCGAATCCGTCCCAGTCGTCCGACCGCGTGATGCCGGCGGAGTCGGCGGGCACGCTCACCGACACCCGGTCGTCCGCGCGTACCCCGCCGACCGAGATCCAGTCGGCGAAGAGCGTCCCGGTGCTGTAGTACTTCGTCCCGTTGAGCAACCCGTCCGGGCTCAACGTGGTCCTGGTGTCTGCGAGTGAGCTGTTCCCCAGCTCGCTGGAGGCGTTTCCGATCAGCGCCCCGCCCGCGATCTCGCGGCCCCAGCGCTCCCGGGCGTGCTGATCGGTGTCGATCAGTCGCGCCTCCGTGAACGCGAAATGGCCACGCAGCAGCTGCGGGAGATTCGAGTCGGCTTCACCGAGCTCGATCAGCAGCCGGAACAGTTGCGGCAGGCTCGCGCCCGATCCGCCGTACGCCACCGGGACCCGGACCGCGCCGAATCCCGCCTCTCGCAACCACTCGATCTCCTTGAACGGCAGCTCCCGGTCACGTTCGCGGGCGACCGCACCTTCCGCGATGCGCTCGAAGATCGGCCGGAAGCGGCTTGCCAGGTCTTCGTAGTCCACTGTTGGTCCTCTCATCGGGATGCGAGCCAGGCGCCGGTGAGCACCGGCTGCGGGTGGGAGGTGTCGACGGCGACCCCGTGCAGTCGCTTGTGATAGGCCCACTGCGCGTTCGCCTCCCACAGCGGCAGCGCGGGGACCAGTTCGATCAGCCGGTGCTGCGCGGCGCTGTACAGCTTGGCCGCCGCGGGACCGTCCGGGGTCTGGCGTGCCTTCAGTAGGAGGTCGTCGAGCTTCGCGTCCTTCAGGTACGACGCGTTCTGGCCGATGCGGGCACTGGTCGAGATCTCCGCGGAGCTGTAGCGGATATAGAGCACGTCGGTGGTGTTGGTGTGCCAGTAGCCGGAGGTCAGGTCGTAGTCGCCGGCGTACCGGCGGTCGGTGACCTGGGCCTGCGGCAACTGTTCGATCCGCAGGTCGATGCCGACCGACTTCAGCTGGCCCTGGATCTGGACGAGTTGCGGGCTGGGCGTAGCGCTCTCGACCGTCGGCAGCGCGAGCGAGAGTCGCTTGCCGGCCTTGGTGCGATAACCCTGTGCGTCGCGTGCGGTCCAGCCGGCCTGGTCGAGCAGTTGGTTGGCGAGGGGTACGTCGTACTTGAGGATGCCCTCGGTGGTTTTGTCGTAGTACTTCGAGTTCGAGGCGAGGTAGTTGTCCTTCACCGGGAAGTACCCGAAGCCGACGCTCTTCGCGACCGCGGCGACGTCGACGGCCGCCACGACGGCGCGTCGTACCGCCAGATCGTTGAGCGGCGCGCGGGAGGTGTTGAACCAGATCGCGTTCGGATGACCGGTTCTCGTCAGGTTCTCGAACGTCAGGTCCTTGTTGGCCTCGACGGCCTTCGCGTTCTGCGGCGGCACCAGGTCGGTGATGTCGTACTGGTTGCTGTTGAGCGCATTGAACCGTACGACGGCCTCCGGGACGATCGTCACCTCGATCCGGTCCAGGTACGCCTCGCCGGTGTGGTTCAGCCAGGTCGGTGCCCAGTTGTAGCCCTTGCGCTTGACGTAGGTGATGCTCTGGTTGCGGTGGTAGCTCTCGACCTCGAACGGTCCGGTCGTGATCGGCTTGGCGCACAGCGTTTGCGGCGATTCCTTGATCGCCTTCGGTGAGAGCACGCCGAGCCACGACTGTGCGAGCACGTAGGTGAACGGGGTGTACGGGTACGACAGGTGCACCTCGAGGGTGCGGTCGTCGACGACCTTCGAGTCCTTGTACGGCGCGATGTACGCGGCCGCGAGTGGTGACTTGGTCTTCGGGTCCCGCATGTGCTCGAGGTTGACCTTGAAGGCTTCCGCGTTCCACGCCGTGCCGTCGGAGAACGTGACGCCCGGCTTGAGCTTGAACGTGTACGTCTTGCCGTCGGGGGAGACCGTCCAGGAGTCGGCGAGGTACGGCGCCGGGTTGCCGTCGCGATCCAGCGTGGTCACGGTGTCGTAGGCGATCCGGCCGAGGAACTGGTTCAGGCCGGAGGAGATCGCGTGCCCGTCCAGGCAGAGCGGATCACCGGACACAGCGAACTTCAACGTGCCGCCGCGCACGGGTTGCCCGTCCGCAGCCGGTCGACCGGCCGTTGCGCTCGCGCCGCATCCGGCCACGGCGGCTAGAGCGCCCAGGGCAACGACTGCTGCCAGAGCGGAAACGATGCGGTGCCGCGCGGCGCGCATCACGCCACCTCGGCTTCGGGAGCGCTCGGCTTGCCGGTCGTGAAGCCGGCGGCGTCGCGGACGGCCGGGTCGCGGTAGCGGGCACCCGGATGGGTGTCTGGCAGGTAGTTGCGGCCGGCACCGAACAGTCGCTCCCGCAGCGTCTCGCCGTCGGCGTACGACTCGCGGTACCGGCCGCGCCGCTGGAGCTCGGGGATGAGCAGCGTGGCGATGTCCTCGGCCGTTCCGGGCGTGAGGAACTGGCGCAGGTTGAAGCCGTGCACGCCGGACTCGTCGACCCAACCGATCAGGGTGTCGGCGACCTCCTTGGGCGTACCGGCGACGAAGAACGCGCCGCGTGAGATCTTGCTGAACTGGTCGACGATCTCACCGACCGTCTTGTCCTGGTCGTAGCGGCGCTCGATGCGCTGATAGCCGGGGTCCTTGCGGGCGATGATGTCCGCGATCCTGGTGTCCCGGGGGTACTTCGCCCAGTCGAGCCCCGCGCCGGCGTGGGCCAGGTGCCCGTCGACGCTGCGCAGCCGCTCGAACTCGGCGACCTTGCGGGCCACCTCGTCGTCGTTCCGGCCGACGATGACGGCCGCGCCGGGGAAGAACCGGACGGCGTCGCGGCCGCGTCCGTTCCGCTCGGCCTGGGTCCTGATGTCGTCGGCGTGCTTGCGCAGGTCGTCGACGGAGCGGCCGCCGAGGAAGACCGCCTCGGCGTGCTTGGCGGCGAACGCCTTGCCGGCGTCGGAGACCCCGGCCTGGAAGATCACCGGCGTCCGCTGTGGTGACGGCTCGGACAGGTGCGGGCCGGCCACCTTGTAATACGCGCCTTCGTGGTTGACGTAGCGGACCTTGGCCGGATCGGTGTAGATCCGTTGGTCGCGGTCGAGCTGCACCGCGTCGTCGTCCCATGACCCTTCCCAGAGTTTGTAGGTGACGTCGAGGTACTCGTCGGCGATCTGGTAGCGGTGGTCGTGCTCGATCTCATCCGCGAGGCCGAAGTTGCGGGCCGCGTTCGGCAGGTACGACGTGACGACGTTCCAGCCGACCCGCCCGTTCGTGAGATGGTCGACCGTGCTGAGCCGGCGGGCCCACGCGAACGGCGGCTCGTAGCTGGTGGAGAAGGTGACTGCGAAGCCTAGATGCTTGGTCACGGCGGCCATCGCCGGCACCACCAGCAGCGGGTCGTTGTTCGGGATCTGCACGCCCTCCCGCAGCGCCGTCTCGGGTCCGCCGCGGAAGCCGTCGTACGCGCCGATCACGTCGGCGATGAAGACGGAGTCGAACAGGCCGGCCTCGAGGATCTGGGCCAGCTCGGTCCAGAAGCCGAGCTCGTTGAAGCGGTGCCGGTTGTTGTCCGGATGGGTCCACAGGCCGTGCGAGATGTGGCCGGGGGTGTTCATCTCGAACAGGTTGAGATGGATGTGTTCAGGCCGGTGATCAGACATTGACGGCCACTCCTTCGTCGTACCGGTCGGTGTCGAGGGCGGGGATCGCGTGGAGAAGTTCGCGGGTGTAGTCGTGCCGGGGTGCGCTGAAGACCTGCTCGATGTCGCCGGACTCGACGACCTTGCCGTCGCGGAGCACGAGCACCCGGTCGGCGATGTGATGCACGACTCCGAGGTCGTGCGAGATGAACAGGTAGGCGACGCCGAGCTCCTGCTGAACGTCGGCGAGCAGGTCAAGGATCTGGGCCTGTACCGAGACGTCCAGCGCGGACACCGGCTCGTCGCAGACGACGACCTGGGGTTCGGAGACCAGCGCCCGGGCGATCGCGACACGCTGGCGTTCACCGCCGGACATCTCGATCGGGCGGCGCCGCAGGAAGTCACTGCTCAAGCGCACGAGATCGAGCAGTTCGCCCGCACGCTGCCGGCGGGCCGCGCGGCTGGGCGCGGAGATGGCCTCGTCCAGAACCCGGCCGACGGTGAACCTGGGGTCGAACGAACTGAGCGGGTCCTGGTAGATCACCTGCAGGTTGCGGTGCGCCCGCCGTCGCTCCGCGCCGCGCAACGCGTGCCAGGACCGGCCGTTGACGAGCACCTCGCCGCCTGATGGGCTCTCGATGCCGAGGACGATCCGCGCCGTCGTCGTCTTGCCGGATCCGGACTCGCCCACGATCCCGAGCGTTTCACCGGCGCGGAGCTCGAACGACACCTCGTCCACCACGGTGCGGCTGACGTGATCCGGTCCGGTGAACTGCTTGACCAGATCTCGGGCCTCGACCACCACCTCGGTCCGCGGTTCCCGCCGTACGACGGGTTCGCTGGACGTCAGCCGGCGGCCACGGGAGCGCCGGGACGGTACGGCGTCGAGCAGTGCCTTGGTGTACGAGTGCTGGGGATTGCCGAGCACTTCGTCGACGGTGCCGGTCTCGACGATCTCGCCCCGTCGCATCACCGCGATCCGCTCCGCGATCTGGGCCACCACGGCGAGGTCGTGGCTGACCACGAGCATCGACGTACTGCCTGACTTGAGCGTTCGCAGCAACTCCAGGATCTGCGCCTGCACAGTCGTGTCCAGCGCGGTCGTCGGCTCGTCGGCGATCAGGAACGTCGGCGCCGTACCGATCGCGGACGCGATCAGCGCTCGTTGCCTGAGGCCACCGGACAGCTCGTGCGGGTACTGCTTGGCTCGCAGTTCGGGCTCGGGTACGCCGACGGAGGTGAGGAGCTCGACAACCTTGCGTTCACGCTGCGGCCGGGTGAGCTCGGTGTGCAGCGACAGCGGTTCGGCGATCTCCTTGCCGACCGGGCGGAGGCCGTCGAGGGACGCCAGTGCGTCCTGGAGTACGAATCCGATCCGGCCTCCGCGCAGCCGCCGCCAGTCGCGTGCGCCGAAGCCGAGCAGGTTCTCGCCCTCGAATCTGAGCTTGTCCGCGGTCACGGTCGCACCGGTCCCGGTGAGCCCGACCAGGGTCCGGGCGGTCACGCTCTTGCCGGATCCCGACTCGCCGACCAGCGCGAGCGCCTCGCCGTCGGCGACGCTGAAGCTGACATCGCGGACGACCTGCTTGGCGCCCCGGCCGGTGCCGAACGTGACGGACAGGTTCTGGACGTCGATGGTCATCGGCCGGTCCTTCCCTCTGAGCGGCGGCGCAGTTCGCGGCCGACGACGGCGATCGAGACGACGGTCAGGGTCAACGTGATGCCCGGGACGAGGATCAGCCAGGGCGCGTTGTCGATGAAGTTCCGGCCGACCGACAAGGTGGCGCCCCACTCCGGACTCGGCGGTGCCGCGCCCAGGCCGAGAAAGCTCAGCGAAGCGCCGGCGCCGATCATCGCGCCGACGCCGATGGTGGCCAGAACCAGCAGCGGCTTGATCGAGTTCGGCAGCACGTGCCGCACCACGACCCGGAGGCGGGACAGGCCGAGCGTGGTCGCGGCTTCGACGTACGTCGATCGGCGGACGACGTGAGCCTGCGCCCGGACCAGCCGTGCGTAGTACGGGATGCCGCCGACGCCGAGGGCCCAGATCGCGTTCTGCGTGCCGCCGCCGAGCAGGGTGATGACCACGAGGGCGAGGAGCAGTTCCGGTACGGCGAGAGCCACGTCGAGGAACCGCATCACCGCGCCTTCGACGACCCGGTGCGACAGACCCGCGACCAGTCCGATGATCACCCCGCCCAATGCGGCGATGGCCGTCGCGGCGAATCCGATGGTCAACGACAAACGCGCGCCGTAGATCATCCGGCTGAGTACGTCCCGGCCGGAGTCGTCGGTGCCCAGCAGGTGCCCGGATCCTGGTGGCAGGAAGCTGCTCGCGGAGTCGACCAGCAGCGGATCGTGCGGTGCGAGCAGGTTGGGTACGGCGACGGCCAGCGCGAGCAGGAACAGGAAGAACCCGGCCAGCGTGAGCCCTGGACGGAAAGTCATGCGGTCACCACCCTCGGGTCGATCGCGGTGTAGGCGAGGTCGACGATCAGGTTGACGACGACGTACACGCCCGCGGACAGGATCACCACGCCGAGGACGAGCGGGATGTCCTTGGAGTACACGGCGTTCAGCAGCAGCGAGCCCACGCCCTGGCGGGCGAACAGCGTCTCGGTGATGACCGATCCGCCGAGCAGCGCGGCGACCAGGAAGCCTGACATCGTCACGGTCGGGATCAGCGCGTGTCTGAGCGCGTGGTTCACCCGGACGGCCGCGTCGGTGAGGCCACGAGTCCGTGCGGTCAGGATGAACGGCTGCTCGAGGACGTCCTCGAGTTCGTTGCGCAGCACCTGGGTCAACGTGCCGATCACCGCGAGTGCCAACGTTGCCGCGGGCAACACCAGCGCCAACGGCCCGTTGTTGCCGCCGATCGGGAACAGCGGCACGGTGAACGCGAATGCGATCAGCAGACCGAACCCGATCACGAATGTCGGCGTGGAGGCGAACACGACCTCGATCCCGGAGAACAGCGAGCGCAACCACGGACGTCGGTGAGCGGTGATCAGTGCGAGCACGATCGACGACACGACCGCGAGAACGCCGGCGCTGAAGGCCAGTTGGGCCGTCGCGCCGAGCTGCTGCGTGATGGCGTCCAGCACCGGGATCCGCAGTACGTAGGACTGTCCGAGGTCGCCGTGGGCGAGTCGTCCGATGTAGTGGAGGTACTGCAGCCAGACCGGATCGTTCAGTCCGTATTCGAGCCGGACCTGGTCGAGAACCTCCTGGGTGGGCCGCGCGTCGGGTCCGCCCAGGATGGCGAGCGCCGGGTCCCCAGCCGTCAGCTGAAGCGCGAGGAACGAAAGCGTTGCGGCACCCCACAGGACCAGTACGGCGAGCACGAGGCGCACCGCGATGCGTTTGACATAGCGCATGGTCAGCTCCCGATCCAGGCGGTGGTGAAGACGGGGATCGGATGCGAGGTGTCGATCTGGATGCCCTTGACCAACTTGTTGTAGGCCCATTGGCTGCTGTTCTCGTAGAGCGGCAGACCTGGTACGAGTTCGACAAGCCGTTGCTGAGCTTCGCCGTACAACTTGGCTGCCTCCGGACCGTCCGGCGTCTCTCTCGCGGTCTGCAGGATCTTGTCGAGTTGCGGGTCGTTCAGGTACGCCGCGTTCTGGCCGATCCGCTTGCCGGTGATCTCGGAGGAGTGGAAGCGGATGTACAGCACGTCCGGGGTGTTGGTGTGCCAGACACCGCCCATCGCGTCGTAGTCGCCGTCGTAGCGTCGTTCGGTCAGCTGCGCCTGGGGGAGTTGCACGATCTGCAGGTCGATGCCGACCTTCTTCACCGCGCCTTGGATCTGGACGAGTTGCGGTGTCGGCGTGGCAGCTTCGACGGTTGGTGCGATCACGATCAGGCGCTTGCCGTTCTTCGTGCGGTAGCCGTCCGCGTCCCGGCCGGTCCAGCCGGCGGCATCGAGCAACTGGTTGGCGCGCGTGACGTCGTACTTGAGCTTGCCCTCGGTCGACTTGTCGTAGTATTTCGTCGGCGTGGCGAGGTAGTTGTCCTTCGGGGTGAAGGTGCCGAAGCCGATGCTGCGGGTGATCGCCGGTGCGTCGACGGCGGCGACGAATGCCTGGCGAACCTTGAGGTCGTTGAACGGCGCCCGGGACAGGTTGAACATCAGGACCCACGGGTTGCCGGTGCGGACCAGGTTCTCGTAGGTGAAGTTCGGGTTCTTCTTCAGCGCTTCGGCGTTCTGCGGTGGGGCGGACTCGGTGATGTCGTACTGGCCGCTGAGCAAGGAGTTGTAGCGGACGACCGGTTCGGCGACGACGGTGATCTCGATTCGATCGATATACGCCGAGCCCTGGTGCTTGAGCCAGGACGGTGCCCAGTTGTAGTCGGGACGCCGTACGTAGGTGATGCTCTGCTGGCGCTGGTACTTCTCCAGCACGAACGGGCCGCTCGCGATCGGCTTGTCGCACAAGATTTGTGGCGACTCCTTGATGGCCTTCGGCGAGAGGATCCCGAGCCACGACTGCGCCAGGTTGTAGAGGAACGGCGTGTAGGCGTAGGACAGCTGGACCTTCAGCGTGTACTCGTCGACGACCTGACTGCTCTGGTACGGCGCGATGTACGCGGCCGCGAGGGGAGACTTGGTCTTCGGGTCGCGCATGTGCTCGAAGTTCGCCTTGAGCGCCTCGGCGTTCCAGTGCGCACCGTCGCTGAAGGTCACGCCCTTGCGGAGCTTGAACGTATAGCTCTTGCCATCCGGTGAGACCTTCCACGACTCCGCGAGGTACGGCGCTATGTTGCCGTGCTCGTCGACCGTCGTCAGCGTGTCGTACAGGATCCGGCCGAGCAGCGCCTGCTGGGTGGCGGAGACGGCATGCGCATCCAGGCATCCCGGCTCGGCGGAGATGGACAACTTGAGCGTCCCGCCGGTGCGCGGAGGTCCGTCGGGGGAGGCCGGTTTGCTCGGCCCGCCGCAGCCAGTGATCAGAACGGCGACGGCGATGAAAAGTGTGGTCAATCGGGTACGACGTGGAATGGCGGCCACGGCAGTCCTCTGAAGGAAGGCGCCGTCGAGCGACGGCGAGCATGACAGGGCGGACGACAGCACCGCGACGGGCCGCGATGCTGTCGCCAGAGATGTGCGACGTCAGGTGCTCAGCAGTTGCAGATCCCGCCGGGCAGACGCATCAGGTCCACCACCAGGCGTGTGGTGAGCAGCGGAGTCGCGTACATAAAACTACTATCTCAACCTTTTTACTACACTTAGGGGTCGTCTCGCGTTCCGGACGTCCCTCGGCAGTTGACGCTCAGGCGTCGTACGTACGGCGGTGGTCGGTGACCTGGGCGCGGGTGTTCTCGGCCCATTTCGTGAGCTCTGTGAGCGGTTCGAGCATCGATCGGCCGAGTGGGGTGAGGGCGTACTCGACGCGCGGTGGCACCTCGGCGTACGCGGTCCGGGTGACGAGGCCATCGCGCTGCAATGAGCGCAGTGTCTGGGTGAGCATGCGGTGGGAGATGCCGGGCAGGTCGCTCATCAGTTCGGTGAACCGGCGCGGCCCGTCGATGAGCCGGGAGATCGTCGCCAGCGACCAGGTGTCGCCGACTCGGCGGAGGACCTCTTTGGTGTGCTGCCGGGACGCCTCGGACGCGCACAGGTCGGTGGTGGCTTCCTGTTCCATTTCTTCCCTCCGTGTGCGTGACGCACTAAATAGTGCGGGTGGCGAGGCCGGTATGGAAGGCGTTCCTGGCCGGTTGGCAACTGTCGACGGTCCGCTCGGGATCGATCATGACAGACAAGGTGGAAGCCCATGACGAATATCGCGATCATCGTCGGAAGCACCCGTCCGGGGCGGCACGGAGCGGCCGTCGGACAGTGGGTTCTGGAGCAGGCGTCGACACGTAGTGACGCCAAGTTCGAACTGGTGGATCTGCTGGACCACCCACTGCCGCACCTCGACGAGTCGCTGCCGGCGTCGGCAGGTCAGTACGCCGGTGAGCACACGAAGCGCTGGTCGGAGACCATCGATCGGTACGACGGGTACGTGTTCGTGACGCCGGAGTACAACCACTCGACACCGGGTGCGCTGAAGAACGCGATCGACTACCTCTACCGCGAGTGGAACAACAAGGCGGCCGGCTTCGTCGGGTACGGCGTCGTCGGCGCGGCCCGGGCCGTCGAACACCTCCGCCTGATCGCCGCCGAACTGCAACTGGCAACCGTCCGCGGCCAGGTGGCGCTGTCGTTCTACACCGACTTCGAAAACTTCGTGACGCTCCAGCCCGAGCCGCGCCAGCTCGACGCGCTCTCCGAACTACTCGACCAGGTCATCGCCTGGTCCAACGCCCTGGCCGTCGTCCGCCAGGGCTGAAACGCCCACGGCGCCGGGCAGGCGAGCTGCCCTGCCCGGCGCGCGGCAGGTCTCTACACAGCCAGCACGATCTTGCCCTGGTTGGTTCCGCCGGCGAGGCGGTCGAGAGCGGCACCGGCTTCGGACAGGGGCAGTACATCGGTGACGTCGATGCGGACCTGCTTCTCGGCGACGAGGCGAAGGGCTGCGCGGGCGAACCGTGTGACGAGTTCCGGAGCCCGCCGTGCCAGGTCGCCGATGTTGAATCCACCGACGAGCTGGTTGCTCTTCCACAACGGCCGCACCGCGAGGGTGAGGTCCGGATGGTTGCCGGCATCCCCGAACGCGGCCAGGCGTCCGAATACCGCGAGCACCTCGAGACCGTCCGCGCGGGTCTGCCCGCCGACCGAGTCCAGGACCAGGTCGACACCCCGGCCGTTCGTCAGCTCGGGAACCTGTTCCGCGAAGCCGTCCCGCAGGACCACCTCGTCGTACCCGAACTGCTTCGCGTAGGCCACCTTGTCCACCGAACCGACGGTGCCGATGACCTGACCTGCTCCGAGCGCCTTGGCGATCTGGACAGCGACCGACCCGACACCACCGGCAGCCGCGTGAATGAGCACGGAGTCGCCGGGCGTCAGGCGCCCGGTGCCGGCCAGCAAGCCGTATGCCGTCGTCAGTACCGTCGGCGCGCCGGCCGCGGTTACTGGGTCGAGGTCGCCGATCGGATAGGTGAACGCAGCGGGCGCGACGGCGTACTCGGCGTACCCTCCGAAGTTCGGCAGATACGCCGTCACCTGGTCATCGACGGCGAGCCCGTGGACGTCCGGACCGACGGCAGCAATGACACCGGCGGTCTCTAGTCCCGGGACGTCGCCATCAGGCTCCGGTGCACCGAAGTCACCACGGCGATGCTGAACCTCCGCGAAGTTCACCCCCGCGTGGGACACCCGAATGAGCACCTCACCGGCCTTTGGCTCCGGCCGCAGCCTGTCCAATTCGACGATCTCGCCGTCGATCTCCTTGAATCCAAACGCACGCACCAGACCACGCTGCCACCTGCCCGACCGAGCAGACTCACGATCTCACCTGTCGATCAGGCCCCTCGTGTCAGGCGTGCGAGCGGCTCCATGAGCACAGCTTCAGTAGCCGGTCTGGTCCGTCCCTGGTCCGTGGGACATCGGAAAGCATCGATCACTGGTGGGTGCTGATGAGAAGCAAACCCCCAGGTCAGGAGCCGATCGACGAGCCCTCGCCGATCGGCGCGCTCAGCACCGGCAAGATCCTCGACATCTTCGAGGGGACCCAGCAGATCCAGCAGCTGATCGTGGCGCGGCGGCTGTTGGGGAAGACCTCCGCTGAGCTGAAGTAGCTCTGTTTCCAAGGGCTTTCGGCGTGCTGCTCCGCAGGTCGATCATGATGATGTGTGCCTGAGCCGGGATCTCAGCTGTTCGCGAGCGAATTCGGAGGCTGATCTGTATGTCGCGCTTCGACGACGTGCCCAACCATCCTGGTGAGCCGCATCGCGGGGGTCTGGCCGGCCGGTTGAACTGGCTACGTGCGGGGGTCCTGGGTGCGAACGACGGCATCGTCTCGACCGCCGGTCTGGTAGTCGGCGTCGCCGGAGCGACGACGTCGACAGCCGCGATCCTGACAGCGGCCGTTGCGGGCGTGACGGCGGGCGCGGTGTCGATGGCGCTGGGTGAGTACGTCTCCGTGAGCAGTCAGCGGGACAGCGAACGGTCGCTGCTGGCCAAGGAACGGGCCGAGCTGGCCGCCTCACCCAACGATGAGTTGGCTGAGCTGACCGCTATCTACAGAGGTAAAGGTCTGCGCCCCGAAACAGCGGCGTTGGTCGCGGCCGAGCTGACCGAAAAGGACCCTTTGGCGGCGCATGCTGAGGCGGAGCTCGGTATCGATCCGGATGAGCTGAGCAATCCGTGGCACGCGGCCGGAGCCTCCGCTCTGGCGTTCACAGTCGGCGCTCTGCTACCCGTCGTCGCGATCCTGCTCCCACCACCTGGTGTCCGGGTGCCGGTGACCTTCGGCGTTGTCCTGCTGGCGCTCGCTGGAACCGGTGCCTTGAGCGCGCATCTGGGTGAGTCACGCAAGACCCGTGCAGTGATTCGCTTGCTGGTGGGCGGTGCGCTCGCGATGGTGGTCACGTTCGGCCTGGGCCAACTCGTCGGCTCCACCGGCCTCTAGGCCCATGGCGACGGCGGTTCCGAGCGAGCTGAGGCCGGTACGGGCTGTCAGGCGAGTTCGGGGAATCGATGTCGGACCGGCCGGTTAGGCTTGGCGCCATGGCTCAGACGCTGTACCGAAACAGCAGGGGCAATCAGTGGGTTTACGGCGGACTCTCCATCGTGGCACTCGCGCTCATTGGCGGTGGTGCTCTGCTCGCTCAGCCGGTGCTTCTCCTGACCGGTGTCGTAGCGCTTCCGGTGGCGATCTACTTCTTCGCCCAGGCGCGCTACGGCAATGTCATGGTGACCTGGCAACACCTGACTGTCGGCAAGCACACTCTCGCGTTGCGTGAGCTGGATCGGTCGTTCGGTGCGCACCCGGCGGAGGCGGTGCTGAGCAACGTCCAGCTGGACAGGCTCAACACGCAGACCGCGAGCGAAGTAGTCGGGGACACCGGTATCCGTATCGTCGGCGGCGCGTGGGGGCGGCTGGGCCGCGGGATGCGATGGGTCGTGATTCGCCGAAGCGGCTCTCCTGACCTCCTGGCCGTTCCGGCGAGGCAGCAGGAGCATCTCCTGACGGCCCTCAACACAGCCCTGGCATAACTGTTGCGAGCGACATGGAGGGCGTCGAGGTAAGGCTGCAGCGGCGAAGGGTCAGGCTGATGGGACGCCGGTGACGCGCCGCATGAGTGTGTCGAAGGTGCGGTCGGGGAGTACTTGGTGGAGGAAGATCATCGGTTTGGCGCCGAAGCCGACGGCGTAACGGGTATTCGCCTTGCGAGCTGTGACGGCCTTGCGGATCGTGCGGGCGATCAGCTCGGGTGGTGAGGAGCGCCGCTGAGTGGACTCGGACGAGAGCGAATCGGCGACGGCGTTGCCCTGCGCGGCGTAGGGGCCGTCGGAGGAGACGGCGCGGACCTTGCCGGCGGCGATGCCGGCCCACTCGGACTTGATGCCGCCGGGTTCGATGACGATGACGTCGATGCCGAAGGGCTTGACCTCCAGGCGCAGGCAGTCGCTGATGGCCTCCAGCGCGAACTTGGTGGCGTGGTACCAAGCGCCGAGTGGCGTATGGATCTTGCCGCCCATCGAGGTGATGTTGACGATCTTCCCGGCGCGGTTGACGCGCAGGTGCGGGAGAACGAGCTGGGTGAGTCGTGCGGCGCCGAAGACGTTGACCTCGAACTGATGGCGGGCCTCGGCCATGGGTACGTCTTCGAGTGCACCGTAGGAGCCGTAGCCGGCGTTGTTGACCAGGACGTCGATGCGGCCCGACTCAGCGATGATCTTGTTGACGCCCTCCTGCATGGAGGCATCGTCGGTGACATCCATGGAGATCGTCCGGATGCCCGACTCGATGAGGTGGGCCATACGCTCGACGCGACGGGCGGCGGCGTACACGGTGTAGCCGGCCTCTGCGAGTTCCAGTGCGGTGGCTTCGCCGATGCCTGAGGAGGCGCCGGTGACGAGGGCGACGGGGGCGGTAGTGCGAGTGGTCATGGCTATTTCCCTTCGTACAAGGTGATTCGGGTCGGTCTGTCTCGAACTTGGATCCAACGCTAGGTATCGCGGCACATGACGCCACTAGCACAAGGCGCCGACCGACTTGCGGTTCACGCCAGGTCGCGGCTGGCGTGATCTGCGAGTGTGATGGCGACTGGTGCATGTCCGTCCAGGCGGCCCAGTGGCTACGCTCGAGGCATGGCCGGCGAACGTTTCGATCTGGAACCGAGCTTCCGGGCGCTCCTGCTCGACCTCGGCATCTCTCCGGTGAGGGTCCTTCGGCGCGCCGCTCTGCCTGCCGACCTGTTCATCCGCCGGCCGATCGAGTTGTCGATCCCGGAGTACTACCGGTTCTGGAATGCGCTCGACGCCGAAGGCGGTACGGAGGGTGACCGCGACCTGGCAGTCGATATCGGCAGGGCGATCTCGGTCGAGCTCTTCTCGCCGCCGATCTTCGCCGCGCTGTGCAGCCCGAACCTGACCGCAGCCGTGCAACGGCTTGCTGCGTACAAACCGCTGATCGGGCCGGTGCGGCTCGATGCCGACTCCACCGACGCGTTGACGATTACCTACAGGTGGCCGTCCGGGGCAACGCCCCCGGCGCTGCTGGCGACCACCGAGCTGATCTTCTGGGTTGCGCTGGTGCGCATCGCCACGCGCGAGCAGGTTCGACCGGTGCGCGTCACCATGCCGGCCCCGGCGATCAACCGGACGGAGGTCGAGAGCTACCTCGGCGCCCGGCTGCGGAGAGGCCCGGGTTTCTCGATCGTCTTCACAGCCGCCGACGCTGGTCGCCCGTTCCTGACCGAGAACGACCAGATGTGGCGCGTCTTCGCCCCGGAACTCCGCCGACGGCTCGCCGACCTCGAAGCATCGTCCACGCTCGCCGACCGCGTTCGGGCCGCGCTCAGCGAGACGCTGCCCGCCGGCAACGCCTCGATCAGTGCGGTCACCCGGCAGCTCGCCATCAGCGCTCGTACACTCCAACGGCAGCTCAGCCAGGAGGGTACGTCGTACCAGGCGATCCTGGCTGGCACCCGGGAAGACCTCGCCCGGCACTACCTGACCAACGGCGACCTGCGCACCTCAGAGGTCGCCTTTCTTCTGGGCTACGACGACACCAACTCGTTCTACCGGGCCTTCAAAACCTGGACCGGAACAACACCGGACGCCATCCGATCAACCACACCAGCCGACGCCTAGCAACCGGGCCAGGTGAGGCGGTCGCCATCAGCTGAGCGACACCGTCGCGCCGGCAGGCTTCGTGAGGCGGCCGTCGTGGACTTCGGTGAGTTGGTCGGCGGCGGTGAGGTGGGTTCGGTCATGGGTGACGAGGACGGTTGCGGTGGAGTGGTCGTGGGTGAGGCGGGTGATGAGGTCGAGGACGGCCGCGCCGCGTTCGTGGTCGAGGGCGCTGGTGGGCTCGTCGACCAGGAGCAGGGTGGGGTCGTTCATGAGGGCGCGGGCGATGTTGACGCGCTGACGTTGGCCGCCGGACAGCTGGTGTGGCCGCCGGCCGGCCTGGCCGCCGAGGCCGACGGCGTCGAGGAGTTCGGCGGCCTTGCGGGCGACTGACCGGGGCTTGCGGCCGTCGATCTGGGCCATCACCTGGAGCTGTTCGGAGGCGGTGAGGGACGGCAGCAGGTTCGGTTGCTGAAACACGATGCCGATCTTGTGCCGCCGGAGGTCCGCGAGTTCGCCGCGGGTCAGGCCCGCGGTCGTGGTGCCGTCGATCGTGACCGTGCCGGAGTCGGGGGTGATGAGAGTCGCGGCGACCGCGAGAAGGCTGGATTTGCCCGATCCGGACGGACCGACGACGGCGGTGAGGCTGCCCGGCGGCACGTCGAGGGTGACGTGGTCCAGCGCTGTGATGCGGGAGTCCCCGTCGGGGTAGGTGAGGGTGATGTCGGACAGGTGCAAGCTCATCGGGCGCTCCCTAGGGCGGTCAGTGGGTCGACAGACGTGATGCGGCGGACGGACAAGGCGGCGCCGAGTGCCCCGAGAACCACCATCACGGCGGCGGGGAGGACGACGACAGCAGGGGTGACGACGAACGGCACGGCGGAGCCGCCGATGACGGCGCCGAGGGCAGCGGCCAGCCCGGTGCCGATCAGCGTGCCGCCGGCCAGCAGAACGAGCGCCTGACCGAGCGCGTCCTTCAGGAGGTTCTTCGTCGAGGCGCCCAAGGCTTTGAGTACGGCGATGTCGCCGCTGCGCTGGATCGTCCACACCGTGAAGAACGCGCCGATGACCAGGGCCGAGATCGCGAACAGGAACCCCCGCATCAGCTGCAGTGATCCGTTCTCGGAGCGGTACGAGCCGATGGCCGAGAGCGAGTCGGCCTTGCTGACAGTCTCGGTGCCCGCGGCCTCGTCCGCGGCGCGAAGGTCTGCGTCGGAGGTCGTGGTCAAGGCGATCACAGTGGCTTCCGGGCCCGCAGCCGGAGGCGTGACCTCTCGCCACGCGTTCAAGCTGACCCAGATCACGGGCGCATGGCTGAACGACGCGTCGCCACGGACGCCCCCGACCGCCAGCTCCCGCCCCGCAAGGGTGACGGTGTCGCCCGCGATCACACCGAGGTCTTCGGCAGCGGCTGTCGAGAGCACCGCCGTACGGTCGTCGATCCTGCCGCTGTCCGGAGCGAGTGTGGAGGCGGGCAGGACGCCGAACGCGGATACGCCGATGCTCTTGGCGCCGGCGCTCGCTTTGGTCAACGTGATGCCGAGCGGCTCGGCGCTCCGGACCCCGGGCACCTGGGCCCACTGCTGCCACTGCTTCTCAGTGACAGTCGAGTTCGAGTACGACGGCGTCTGCCCGTCACGCGGTGCTTCGAACGCGATCCTGTCCACCGGGAGACCGGTGATCGCCGACACGTTCTGCCGGCCGAGCCCGGCCGTCAGGCCGGACAGCAGTCCGACGAGCAGCGTGATCAGCACGATGACGGTCCCCATCAGGGCGAATCGCCCCTTGGCGAATCTCAGGTCTCTCCAGGCGACGAACACGGCGGTGGCCCTGCGCTTTCATGACGGGGAAGTGGGATGTCTCCAGGGTGTCGACCGGACCGCGTCCAGCCATCTGGCGCAGGAGTGCTTTCGGCCAGCCGAAAGCATGCCGACGGGTTCCACCTTTCGATAGACGTCCGGCGGCCGGTTCACCCCTAGCCTGGGAGCACTGTGATGTCCCTTGTCCTGACTCCGACCGCCCGACGACTGGCGTGGTGCCTGCATCTGCTGGTCGTCGCACTGCTGGCCCTGACGGCTCTTCGAGCCGTGGCCGACGACAGTCCCCATGCCGGGCTGGTCGTCGCCGCGGCCGCAATCTGCGCGGTGATCTATGCCGCCGGCCCGGCGCTGCCCGGCGTACGGCGTTCGCAGCGCAACGCCCTCGTCTGGTTGAGCGTCCTGGGGGCAGCGTGGCTCGTTGTGCTGGTGTTGTCCGCCGACGGGGTGTGGCTGGCGTTTCCGCTGTACTTCCTCGAGTTGCATCTGGCGCCCCGGCGTACCGGTCTGATGGCCGTCGTCGTCACCGCGATCGTGGCGATCGTCGCGTTCGCTGCGCATCAGGGCTCGTTCAGCGTCGCGATCGCCGTCGGACCGGCCCTCGGTGCCGCCGTGGCGGTGGCCGTCGTGTGGGGCTACCAGGCCCTGTACCGCGAGAGTGAGAAACGCCGGCGTCTGATCGAGGAACTGACCGCGACCCGCAGCGACCTCGCGACCGCACAGCACGCCGCGGGCGTCGCGGCCGAGCGTGAACGACTGGCGCGCGAGATCCACGACACCCTGGCCCAGGGCCTGTCCAGCATCCAGCTGCTGCTCCGCGCCGCCGGCCGATCGCTGCCGGACGACCCGCAGACCACAGCGGAGTGCGTCGAGCAAGCTCGGCAGACCGCCGCGGACAACCTGGTCGAGGCGCGGCGGCTCGTCGCTGCTCTCACGCCGCCAGCTCTGGAGGGCGCCTCGCTGGCCGGCGCGCTGGAACGGTTGTGCACCACCACCAGCGCCCGGGACCGGATCACCGCACGGTTCCAGCTGAAGGGCAGCGCCGACCCGTTGCCGACGTCGGGTGAGGTCGCGCTACTCCGCGTCGCCCAGTCCGCCCTCGCGAACGTCGTCCAGCACGCCGAAGCGACCACCGCCGAAGTCACGCTCGACTACTCCGGGGACCATGTCGTCGTGAGCATCACCGACGACGGCTGCGGCTTCGACCCGGACCAGCTGCCCGACCGGAAACCGGATGGCGGCGGATTCGGGCTCTCCGCGATGCGTTCCCGACTCGAGGAACTCGGCGGCACGCTGAGCATCAGGTCCGCTCCCGGGACGGGTACGACCGTGGTCGCCGAGCTCCGGATCGATCGGACCGCCGAGGCCGGCCTGTGAACGGCACGCCCATCCGGGTACTCCTGGCCGACGATCACCCGGTCGTGCGGGCCGGACTACGCGCAGTGCTGGCCACCGAACCCGGCATCGAGGTCGTCGCCGAGGCAGCCACCGCCGAGGAAGCCGTCAGTCGCGCCGGCCGCGGCGATGTCGACGTCGTGCTGATGGACATCCAGTTCGGCAAGGGCATGAACGGCGCCGAGGCGACCGCAGCGATCACCCGCCGCACAGAAGCGCCGCGGGTGCTGATCGTCACGACCTACGACACCGACTCCGACATCCTGCCCGCCATCGAGGCCGGGGCCACCGGCTACCTGCTCAAGGACGCGCCGCCAGAGGATTTGGCGGCGGCCGTGCGGACTGCCGCGGAAGGCCGCACGGCACTGGCACCGACCGTCGCGGACCGCTTGATGACCCGGCTCCGGACACCTGGCACAACCCTGACCCGGCGTGAGACCGAAGTTCTCACCCTCGTCGCCGAAGGACTGTCCAACCAGGCCATCGGCGCCCGTCTGCACCTCACCGAAGGCACCGTGAAGTCGCACCTTGCCCGCATCTACACCAAGCTCGGAGTCGACTCCCGCACCGCCGCCGTCGCCACTGCCACCGCCCTCGGCCTCATCCGCCGGTAGCCATCAATCCGGTCGATCCGTCGCCGGCGGCTGCTTGGATGTGAAGTATCTTGGGATCCGGTGTGTCAGCGGGAGATTGGGGATGTGATGCCGGGCCGGTCCGAGGGGTTCCCGCCTGCCGCGCAGCAAGGCAGTGCGGAGGGCGGCTACCGTCCCGGATACGAGATCGCGGCGGAGCGGATCCTCGAGTACATCGTCCGGGCGCGCCTGGAACCGGGGGATCGACTGCCGACCGAGAAGGATCTCGCGGAGGCGGTCGGGATGTCGCGGACCATTGTCCGGGAGGCGCTCAAGATCCTGTCCGCGCTCGGACGGATCTCGGTGCAGATGGGTCGCGGGATCTACGTCGCGGAGCCGGAGGCCGCGCTGTGGCGGGAGTCGCTGGTGCACTTCCTGCCGACGGATCTCGGGCAGGTCGAGGAGATCTTCGAGTTCCGCCGGTTTGTGGAGACCAAAACAGTGGAACTGGCCGCGCAGCGGGCGACTCCGGCGCAGGTGAAGGCGTTGCGCGACGCGGCACAGCTCACCCTGGACGCCGCGGCGGAGGGTGATCTGGAGGCGTTCAACCGGGCCGACGAGAAGTTCCACGGGGCCATCGGGGACGCGTCGTCGAACATGTTCCTGTCGGCGAGTGTCGACTCCGTGCAACGGCTGCAGCGGCAGATCAGTGTGATCGGACTCGCGGGGGTCGCGGGTGGTTCGACCGTGGTGGCCGCGCAGCAGCACGCGGCGATCGCGACGGCGATCGGGTCAGGGGACGAGCAACAGGCGGTGGCGCTGATGATCGAGCACATCGACACGACCTTGGCGCAGTTCAAGCAGGAGATGCACACCCGCATGTTTTCCGCCGACGGCACCAAGTGAACGGTCAGGTGCCCGGTCCCGAGTCCGGACAGGGCACCTGACGCGAACCTACTTACCGTTGACCGCCGCCTCGAGCAGGTCAATTGCCGCACCGTTCGCCACGCCGTCGAACATCAGCCGGACGTATTTGCCCTGCACATTCAGCGGGTACCGGTTGTAGACACCGAAGTACGCCTTGCCGGTCGGACCGTTGACGGTGCTGACGTCGTTCCAGGTCACTCCGTCGGCACTGGTCTGGATCGTCATCGTTTTCGGCGTGTTCAAGTACCGCTGATCCTGCGTGTTGAAAGTCAGGTCGAGACTCGACAACGCCGACGTCGCCGAAAGGTCGAACTGGACCCAGGTCGGAGTGCCGGCCGCAGCGGACCACTTCAGGCTGTCGAAATGCATCGCATCGATGACCTTGCCGTCGGTCAGTCTCCCGATGTCGTCCTGGTCGCTTCCCGCGGTGATCGTTGCGGTCTTCGCGAGGTCGCGGTACGGCTGCAGGTCGAGGAAGACCCGGTTCGTCGTGGCCGTCTTGCCGTTGAGCGTGACGCCCGCCCAGACGACCCCTCGGGTGAGCTGGTCGACCTGCGGCGTGACGATCTTGTTCTTCTCGAACGTGAAGCCGCCCTCCTTGATCGTGACCGGCGTGTAGTTGTTGCCTCCGGCAAGATCAACGATCCCGCCGTGCCAGGTGACCTGGGCGGCGTCGAGCCCGATCGCGCCGCCCTTCGCGGAGCGGCCCTCGATCTGGTACGAGAGCCCGTCGTTCAGGCCGAACTCGCCGTACGTCTCCTTTTCTCCGACCCGTAAGGACGCGCCGATCATGTCCTCGCCGACCGAGACGACGCCGTCCTTGACCGATACCTTCAAGGTGTCCGACTTGGTGACGCCCTCGTGGGAGCCCGTGACCGTGATCGTGGTGGTGCCGTTCGCGACACCGATCACGACTCCGGAGGGCACGACCTTCGCGATCCCGGGATCCGCACTGGTGTAATGGACCTCGGAGAGGTAGGCCTTCAGCGCCGGGTAGGTCATGTACCCCTCGGGACGGATCCGTAGGACCCGCGGTGAGAGCTGTTCGCCGGTGGCGACGACGTTCGTGAGCTTGTACGTGCGCGCCGGGTTGTCGGTGACGATCTTGACGATCGAGTCGATCGGATCCTCCTCGACGTTACCGAGGTCGATGGTCAGACTGTCGCCGGTCTGGCGGAACGAGGTCACCGGAACGTTCTGATTCAGCGAAGTCACCGAGGTCACCCGGTCCTTGACCGGGCTGATGGTGAGGGTCCGTCCGGGGATCGCCTCGAAGCCCTTCTTCCCGTCCGGCCCCTTGAGGACGTGCAGATAGACGTTGTTGTCGCGGGCGGTCGCATAGCCCCATTGCGGCCCCGACGTGCTCTTCGGGAACGCGAACTTCTCGTAGTTGCCGCGGCCGTCGTCCTCGTAGCCGTACCCCGCCAGGAAGTACGGCCTCGTACCGGTGGTGGCCTCGTGCCGCTCGGGAAGGCCGGCGGGCGCGAACCAGGCGGCTAGGTTCTCCCGAAGGTCGATGAATTCCTGCACGCCTTTCGGGTATCTGGTGGCGATCACGGCGGGGGAGTCCCAGTTCGGGCCGCGGCTGTCGATCACGGTCTGGTCGTTGTTGTCGACGTACCCGCGGCCCGCGTTCATGATCATCTCTTGGGCGACCTGCCGGAAGTCGTCGCGCTGGCCGTAGTACGGCGACACCTGGTTCTTGGTGCGGATCATCTTCCACGGTTCCATCGGTGTCCGCTTGACCAGGTGGTTCGCGGACGCGTTGGAATAGATGCCGGATGCCTCGCCGGTGCGGAGGTCCGGGTCGCCGTACTCCTGACCCCAGGCGTTGGAGTCGATGACGATGTCGTTGTTGTGGTCGCGTACGGCGCTGTACATCACGTCGTAGTTCGCGTTCGGCATCGCCTGCGGACCGTCGAAGTACAGGTACGCCGGGTCGTAGCGCCCAATCAGGTCCTCGACGTTCTGCACGAACACATCGGTCGAGTAGTGCTGCAGCCCGCCGCCCTCGGTCGCGTAATACAGCCCGAACTTCATGCCGTACCGCTTCACAGCCTGCTCGTACTGCTTCAGACCGTCGACCACCTGACCGTTGGAGTCCTTGGGCAGGTAGAGCTGCCGGATGTGCTTCGGGTCCGCGAACTTCGACGGCCAGAAGTAGTTCTGCTGCAAGGCCTCGATCGAGACCAGCGAGTGCCCTTCACGCTTGGCCCTCGCCGCCCAGAGGTCGACCGAGTAGTTGGGATCGACGAAGTAGTTGTACGTCGGGGTCGCGTGCGTCAGCGCACTGATTCGGCCCTCCTCGAACCACTTGTTCGGACGGTCCTGCACCGTGGTGGTGAAAGTCTTCCGCGCGGTGCTGCCGGCCTTGTCGGTGACCTCCACGGTAAAGGTGTAGTCGCCGGTTGCGGCGTCGCCGCTGATGATGCCCTTGGTGCTGGTCAGGTCGGCCTTCCCGTTGACGAGACCGTCCGCGATCGTGCCGTCGGCATTCAGTTCCAGGCCGTCCGGCAGGCGGCCGTCGACGAGCTTCCAGGTGTAGCCGGGTTCACCGCCGCCGGCCATGAACTGGAACGCCGACGCGGTGACACCATGGTTCGCCGTCGAGGTGGACTTGTTCCAGACGTACGGCCATTCCTTGTACCCGGTCGGCATGGTGTTCCGCGGGAACGGCACCTTGACCGGGTCGTCGGTCGACAGGCTGCCGGAGACGATCTGGAGCGCGGGCGACGGCCCAGCCACCGAGGTCGTCAGGCCGCTGACCGCGTTGCCGTTCTGATCAGCCACGCGTCCGTAGAAACCGAGGTAGGCAACGTTCTGATCCTTGGCGATCGGCACGCCGTTGGCGTTCACGTCCTCGGTGTAGGTGTGCTTGATCTGGATCATCAGCTTGTTCCAGCCGTGCTGGAGGTGGACCGCCTGTTTCGTCAGGTCCTTCTGCACCTCGACCGGCGTGCTCGGCGGCGTCATGCAGCGGTCGTTCACGTAGATCCGGTACGACCCGCTCGCGCCGACGTCGAAGTACGCGTCCCGGGCCTCCGGGCTGTAGACGTAGGTGCTGGCATAGACGTACTTGTTCCGGGTGTCGACGCCCTTCTTGACCGTGTAGTACCCGTACAGGTCCTGGTAGTCGTCGTAGTTGCGGTTGTAGAGCCGGTCGTCGAAGTACTCCCAGTCGTGGTGCTCGCCCGCGGCGCCGAACGCCGCACCCAACTGCGGCGTGATCGGGGTCTTCCCGTCGACCGGCACCGGCCGGTTGTAGACCTCGATCTCGGAGATCCCGGTGATGGACGGGTACGGCGTCCGGCCCTTGTCGATCTCGATCTTCATCCCGACCACGTTCGTCAGGCCGGGGTCCGCGGAGTAAACCGTCGGCGCGGACGGACTGGAGGAGGTGCTGTTCAGCTGACCCGACGCGACCGACCTTCCGTCCGCGAGCATGAAGGTGAGGTGGTACCAGTTGTTCACGTGCCGGCCGTCGCCCCACTGGGCGATCCGGACCTCGTTCAACGAGATCGGGGTGCTCCACGTGAAGCTCACCCATGGACCCGCGTCGTTCTCCGTCACCCATTGCTTACTGGTGCTCCCGTCGACCAGATAGGACACCGGATTCACCGCCAGCGTTGACGAAGACGCCGTGATCGACGATGCCCGCTGGGCGTAGTTCACCTGCTCCGCGGCCTCGCATTCGTACAGCTTGTCGGCGACCGGCGCCTCGAATGGACCCGACACCAGCCAGGAGTTGACGAACGGAGCACCGCCTGCAGTCTGCTGCGCGTACGCCGGCAACTTGGGCGGTGCGACGAGGAACGAGGCGGCGAGGATCGCCGCCGGGGCTGCTAGCGACGCGGTTCTTCTGTGTCTCACTGGCGATCTCCTAATCGGCATGCATCTGATTCTTTGTGCCGTGAATTAAGACCTAGGTCCATCGGCCGGACCCCCGTGTCGTCCGCCGGATCGCCTCTCTTGCAGGCGTTCGAGGTGCGTTGAGTATGGCTAGAGCGATGTATTGCGTCAACCCTATGGATCTGCTCTACTGACCGAGCATTGATCAAATGAATCTGAAGCATCTGCCTGTGACGGGTACAGCTCTTTCCGACCTGAAGGACGACATGCGAATCACAGACGTGACCCTTGACCTGGTCGACCTGCCGGCGCAGCCGCCGTTTCGGTGGCGTGCAGGACTCCCCGGGTCGGAGGGACCGGTCGTCGGCGGCATCCTGCGGATCCACACCGACGAGGGACTGACGGGCGAGGCGCGAACCCGCCGTGGGCGTATCGTGTCCGACCTCGTCGACCGCCGCATCCGCGCCGATCTGATCGGTGCGGATCCGCTCTGGCGGGAGCTCCTGTGGCATCGCCTGTGGGAGCTGGACCGGATCGAGGAACTACCGATCTACGCCCTCGGCCTGGTCGACGTCGCCCTGTGGGACCTGGCCGGAAAGGCCGCCGGCCTCCCGGTTCATCAACTGCTCGGCGCCTTCCGCGACGCCATCCCGGCGTACGCGAGCACCGTGACGTTCTCGTCGGTGGAGGAGTACCTCGACGTCGCCGACCAGTGCCTCGAGGCCGGGTACCAGGCGATCAAGCTGCATGCCTGGGGCGATGCGCGCGCCGACGCCGACCTGTGCCAGAAGCTGCGCGCCCATGTCGGCGACGACGTCCCGCTGATGTACGACGGCTCCGCCGGCTTCGATCTCACCGATGCGGTGTACGTCGGGAGAGCCCTCTCGCAGCTCGGTTACACCTGGTACGAGGAGCCGATGCGGGAGTTCGGCGTGACGGCGTACCGGCGTCTCGCCGAGCGTGTCGACGTACCGCTGCTGGTCGCCGAGACCTCCGACGGCGCGCACATGAACGTCGCGGACTTCATCACCGCCGGTACGGCGGGATACGTGCGGACCAGTGCGCAGTACAAGGGCGGCATCACCGGCGCGATGCGGATCGCGCACCTCGCCGACAGCTTTCAGCTGCGCGCCGAGGTGCACGGCTCGGACATCGTCAACGCCCACTTGTGCATGGCGATACCGAACACCTCGTACTACGAGTCGCTCGTCCACACGAACCCGATCGTCCGCGAACCGGCCGTCGGACCGGATGGCCTCGTCCGCGCTCCCACCGCGCCCGGCATCGGCTACGAGTGAGCGCGTAGTTCGGCCTTCACCAGCTCTCATCGCCGTCAATTCGAAGGAGTTTGCGTGAAAAGATTACGGAGGATCCGGTACGGCGTTCTCGTGGCCGTGACCGCGCTGGGTCTCGCGACCGGCAGCAGCGTGCTGGCCCAGCCGCAGGCGCGGGCGGCGCAGACGGGAGGAACGGCGCCGTACCTGAACCAGTGGGTGGTGTCCGGGCCCTACGCCGTCGCGGAGGCGATCGGTAAGGACACGTCCGGTTGGCAGTACTTCGACGACCGGATCTTCAACCGGAACTACGACGACTACAACGACTTGATGGGCTACTTCGACGTCAAGCAGGGGCAGCCCACGGTCGACAAGTGGGTCGGGGCCGCCAGCTACGTCTTCAGCCCCACGGCACAGACCGTGCAATGGCAGGTCGGCGGATCGGGCCTGTACCGGCTGTTCGCCAACGAAGCTCCGGTCGGGCAGCAGACCCAGATCCCGAGCCGGGTCAGCAAATCCGGCACGAAGTACCCAGTGCAGTTGAACCAGGGCTGGAACAAGCTGGTCATCGAGATCCAGCACAAGAACCCCGGCAAGAACAAGAACTTCCTTGGCTTCTACGCGAGGATCGGCGACGGCGCCGGCAACGCCGTACCCGGCCTGACCTACTCGGTGACCGGGCCGAACGCGGCCGGTGACCAGCTCAGCATCGTCACGAGGGGCCTGAGCGTCGATCGGCAGGCCTTCGCCGCACGCAACGCCGATACGCCGGCCAATGACTATCCGTCCAACATGCTGCCGTACGCCTACGACGAGAACCCGTACGTCGGCATGGTCGCGACGATCGACGGCAACCGGAACACCTCGAGCATCGCCCCGCAGGCGGCTCCGTTCACGTTCCAGGCAGCCGGCGGGAGCCCGGGGTACTCGTGGGCGATCGTCGCCGGCCAATTGCCGCCCGGCCTGACCCTCGCGGTGGACGGTCACATCGACGGCAAGGTCTCGGACGGCGCCAACGGGGCAGCGCAGAAGGACTACACCTTCACCGTGAAGGCGACGGACGCAGCCGGCGCCACGACCACGAAGCCGTACACGATCACGGTCAAGAAGAACCCTGTCGACTGGTTCATCGACGGCAAGATGTCGGCCCTGTCGCACACCACGGGCACGATGCCGAACCTCTACGACCCGAACTTCAACTACGATGAGTGGGCGCAGACCGCCAAAGAGATGGGCATGACCATGCTCTCGACGGAGAGCCTGCAGAACACCATCTACTACTGGCCGTCGCCGAACGCGAACCTGACGCCGGACAACTCCAACAAGCTGTACAAGTACAACGCCCTCTACAAGTCCCCGGACGGCAGCTGGCACGTCAAGGACCGCGTGCTCCAGGCCAAGCAGGCCGCCGAACGCTACGGCCTGAAGTTCGGCGTCTACGTGTCATCGTTGTACGAGGGATCCCAGATCCTCGAGAGCGACATCCAGAACCTGGTCGCGCGCTACGACCCCTGGTACGTCTTCGCCGACGGCGGACCCGAGAGCTACTCCAACCCGGACGTCGCCTGGAGCTCCGCACGGAACTACAACGACCGCGTACTGATCGACGCCAACCCGAACGCACAGACCGGCGACCAGGACATCACGCTGCACGAGCGCCCGTTCTGGAACAGCGAGCCGTACACCGACGGCGGCTGGATCAACGGGATCAAGCCGCAGGGCCGGAAGGTCGCGCACGAGGAGTGGAACGATCCGTACACGACCGCGCTCGACGTATGGACGCAGTACGCCGGAGGCAACGAGCGCGACGACTGGGCCGAGGCGACCAAGGAACTGATCAACCAGTACGGCCACGGCTACGTGATGAACTACGACTCGTCCATCACCGTGAGCCGCGGCATGGACAACCTGAGCAGCAACCTCGACAACACCAACATCTTCTCGATGGTGCCGGTGTCGTCGCAGCAGCTGTCGGACATGCGGTCGTCGATCGTGAAATGGATGGACAACGGGCGCGGACCCGATCTGCGCGAGTCGATGTACGGCACCACGCCGTACACGCTGGACTACACTCTCAAGCCCGGCTGGTACGCCGACCCGCAGAAGGCGATCGCCCACGGTCAAGGCCCGGACTGGGGCTACGCGATGTCCCGTGACCAGTACGTGTACCTGCACATGGTCAAGAACCAGATCCAGGGGACAGCGAAGACGGGCTTCACCGGGCAGCCGGCGATGAACCACATCGGCCCGTTCGACTACCCGGTCCAGCAGGTGCAGTGGCTGAACAAGGCCAGGTCGCTCCCGTTCACCACAGAGACGTCGAACGGGAAGTACTACGTCACGATCGACACCTCCGATGTCACGGCCGATCCGATCGACACCATCCTCAAGGTTCAGACCGCCGACCCGGTCCGGACTTACAAGATGACGAGCGTCAAGCTCTTCAGCAGCCAGACCGATCCGACCAGCCTCCAGTTGCGGGCTGAGAGCTACATGAACAACTACACCAACGTTTTCGCGCCCGCGAAGCTCAAGTACACGAGCAGCAACCCGCAGGTCGCGACAGTAGGCGCGGCGACCGGGGTGGTCCGGCCGACCGGCGACGGTACAGCGACGATCACCGTGACGGCGACGTACGACGACGGCGTCAACCGCCCGCAGGTCCTGACGGACACCTACCCGGTCGAGGTTCGGAACCGGGCGATCTCCGCTGCTCTTCCACTGGTCGGCGTGAACCTGCTGACGAACGGCGCGCAGTTCTGGGGGCAGTTCGGCACCGACAAGGACGTCCCAGTGGCGTTCAAGGGTTATACCCGCAAGGGCGGCGACGTCGACGTTCTCGACCCGGCGACGGTGAAGTTCCATTACGCGACGGTGGACGGTCGGCGGGACAATTCGACGGGCAGAGTCACGGTCACGGAGATCCCCGCCGACCAGTCACCCTTCGTTGTCGAGGGCAAGAAGATGCGCTTCACCGGAAAGGTGTCCGCGCCGACGACGTACAGCTACTGGGCCGATCTCACGGTGGACGGGAGGACCTACACCTCGACGCGGAACTTCGTCACACTGCTCCCGGACTCGGATGTGGCGGCCGGCATCACGCCGAAGGTGACCACCGACAACGCGCACGCCAAGCTGCTGTCCGACGGCGTGATCAACGACGCGACTGGCGGCAATCTGGCCAAATGGTCGGCGCCGGCCGGTGACGAGAACGCTGCGATCACCTACGACCTCGGCAAGATGCAGGACCTGTCCCGGGTGAACGTCTACTTCAACCATCACATGCCGAACGCCGACACCGTCACGTACGACAACGTGCCGAAGAAGGTGAAGATCGAGTACAGCGAGGACGGCGAGCACTGGACCGCCGGCAACGAGACGAACACGGTGTCCGGCCGCGGCCTGCCGACCGCCCGCAACACGCTCGCCGTTCCGGGCAGTGACACGACGCTGTACGGCTGGGAGCAGGACGGTCTGTACTACAACTACCCGGTCGATCCCACCAAGCCCAGCGTGCACGCCCGCTATGTCAGGGTCTCGTTCCCCGGCGGCGGGCAAGGTGGCAGTCCGGTCGACGTACTGGACGTCCGGGCGTACTCACTGCGGGACCTCACCGCCCTCGGCAGCATCAAGGTCCAGCCTCAGGCCGGGACGGACGGCCGTACGGCGACGATCGAGGTCAAGGGCTCGTCCTTCCTCGGAGCACCTCTAGACCTACGAGGCGCTGACCTGAACGTCTCCAGCGACAACCCGGCCGTCGTGGCTGTGGGTGCCGATCGGGTTCTGTCGTCCGGTACGGCCGGGAGGGCGCGGATCATGGTCTCGGCCGAGCTGGGCGGGTACCAGGCCGACGACTATTTCTACGTCGATGTGGATGCGTCGGGGCGGATGTCGTTCCCAGCCTTCCTAAAGCAGGTGACGCTTGCGCTGAGCAACAGCTCGGTGAAGGTGAACGAGCCGACGGTCGCCACGATCCAAGGAACCCTCAACACCGGCGAGACGGCGAACCTGTCGCACGCCACGACCGAGTACGTCCTCAGCGACAGCCGGCTCCAAGCGGTGCCGGGCAGTCACACGATCGTGCTGAAGGATCCGATCGCGAGCGCGTTCCAGGCCACGGCGAAGGCAGTGGTGACGCTGGACGGCGTACCGGTCGAGTCGAACGTGGTCGCGCTCGCGGCGCTGGCTGACAACATCGCGATCTCGGCAACCGTCACCGTCTCCTCCGTCCGCGACCGCAACGGCGTACCGGACGGCAACAACCAGGACGACCGATACCTGGGGCCGAAGGCGACGGACGGAACCAACGCGACGTCCTGGGCGGCTAAGCAGGCCGATCGCAGCCCGTGGATCAAGCTGCAGTTCCCGGCTCCGGTCACGATCGACCACGTCAACCTCGTCGACCGCGGCCATGACGTCAACCAGATCGTGGAAGGCATCCTCGAATGGGACGGCGGCAGCAAGCGGGTGACCGGCATCCAGTGGGACGGCCAGCCGGACAACATCGTGAAGTTCGACGCTCCGGTGACGACGGGTTGGGTCAAGTTCACGCTTGATCCCGACAACGCCTACGACAACCCGAGCGGTGCGGAATGCGGGCTGGCCGAGTTCGGTGTGTACACGGTTCCGAAGGCGAAGGCGATCGTGGATTTCAAGCCGGTCGCGGTCGACACCAGGCCCGGCGTGCTTCCGGTGCTGCCGGCCCAAACCGACGCGGTCTCCAGCGATGGCTCCGTCGCACCGGTCGACGTGGCCTGGGACCCAGTCGCCCCGGACAAGGTGACCAAGCCGGGCTGGTTCGTCGTCACCGGCACCGTCGCGGGAACGCCGGTGAAACCAACCGCTGTCGTCACCGTCCTGGACCACTGACCCGTCACGACGCAACACAGCGAAGCGCGTGTACTGCCGGCGACGGCAGTACACGCGCTTCACTCAAGTAGCCCACCGATCAGACGTCCGCGGGACTGAGCGATACGACGGTGCCGGTGCGGCGGGCTTCCTCGGCGGCGAACACCACGCGGTGGCTGGCCATGCTCTCGGTGATGCTCGTGCTGAGTTGGCCGGGGGAGTCGTCCCGCAGCGCGGCGACGAAGGTCTCGACCAGCTGCCGGTCGCCGCCGCCGTGACCCGCTGCCGCGTCGAAGCCGAGTTCGTCGGTGTCGTACACCGTGGTCTTGAGCGTGCGGAAGTCGTAAACGCTGATCATCCGACCGTCGCCGGTGATCTGTCCGGCAGTGCCGAACAGCCGGGTCTTGCGGTTACTGCCTTCGGTGAAGGCCGAGAGGCTGAAGCTCGCGAGACGTCCGTCGCCGAACTCGAGCTGCACGGTCTGGTGGTCGACCACGTCGTTGTCGCAGAGGTACGCACACCGCCCCCACGGTCCGCTCTCCAGGGCGCGGTCGATCGCTTCCGGCGTCACCTCACCCGCCATGACCAGGGCGTTGTACTCCTCGGCGGAGCCGGGGTTGTTCAGACCGCTGCGATAGAACCGCACCGCGGAGTACGCGCAGGAGGACTCCACTGCACAGGTCACGCAGCGTTCGGACGCGCGGGACGGCCGCGATTCTGGGCGGAAGTACCCGAGTGAGCCGAAGGACGTCACCCGTTGCACCGGGCGTCCCATGATGTGCAGCAGCCAGTCGATGTCGTGGCACGACTTCGCCAGCAGCAAGCTGTGGCTGGTGGCGGAGCGGGCCCAGTTCCCGCGCACGAACGAGTGCGCGAAGTGGAGATGACCGATCGGCTCGAGATGCTCGATCTGCATGACCTCGCCGATCGCGCCGGCATCGAGGAGCTGACGCAACTTCTTCGTGTACGTCGTGTACCGCAGCACATGGCACACGGTGATGCTGACGCCGTTCGCCTTCGCGGCATTCTCGATGTCGTCGCAGTCCTCGGGGCTGGTCGCGATCGGCTTCTCCAGGAGGATGTCGTATCCGGCCTCGGCGAAGGCCACGCTCGCGTCGCGGTGATACTCGTCGGGCAGCGCCACGACGACCGCATCGGCGAGACGCGGCAGCGCGGCGACGTCGCGCCAGTCGTCGAACACTCGCGCATCCGGGAACAGGCCGGCGAAGCGGGCGAGCGTCGTCGGGTTCCGGTCTGCGACCGCGACGACCTCGACGCCCGGAAGCGCGGCAGCCTCCGCCGCGTACGCATGCCCACGCATTCCGGCGCCGACGACGGCCAGGCGGATGTCCCGCGTGCCGTGCACGACAGCGTCATCCCTTTGCTGCACCACTGAGCAGTCCCTTCACGAAGTACTTCTGCAAGAAGACGAACAGGATGACGATCGGGATCGTCGCGAGCACCATGTAGGCGAACACGGCTCCGTAGTTCGACACGTGTTCGCTGATCTGGCGGTACATGCCGACCGTGACCGTGCTTCCGCTCGCCGGTCCGAGAATGATCAGCGGAGTGATGAAGTCGTTCCACAGCCCGACCGCGAGGAAGATGACGACGCTCGCTCCGGCCGGCCGCAGCAGGGGAAACACGATCGCCCAGAACGTGCGGACAGGACCCGCGCCGTCGATGGCGGCAGCCTCCTCGATGCCCTTCGGGATGGTCCGCATGAAGCCGGTGAAGACCAGTACTCCGAACGGCAGGTTTCCCGCGACGTACACGATGATCAGGCCGAACACCGAGCCGATCAGCCCGAAGTCCCGCAGCATCCGCAGCAGCGGCAGCAGTGTCGTCGCCTGGGGGATCATCAGCCCGAGCGGGATGGTGATCCAGAGCAGCTTCGCGAACCAGCTCGACGAACGCACCATGTAGTGCGCCATCATCGCGGCGACGACTGTGGAGACCAGGGTGCCGATCACGGTGATCTGGATGCTGTTGAGCAGGCCGGTCCAGAACAGCGCGTCGGGACGCGTGAACACGTCGACGAAGTTCTGCACCGTGAGCGGCAGTACCGGAAGCCCGGGGTACTTGTAGATGTCGTCCTGCGTCTTGAACGCGTTCAGGACGACGAGGTAGATCGGGTAGATGAAGATCGCGGTCACGACCAGTGCGATCCCCGTGTGGACCGGTCCGGCGCTGCTCGCCTCCACACTGCGCCGACGATGCGTGCGGCGACGAGCGCGACCCGTGGTGTCTTCGGTGGTGTCTTCGATGACATCGGTCGACTCCGCGGTGATCACAGGTCCACCTCCCGCTTGCGCATGAGCCGGATCGAGAACAGTGAGATCACGGCGATGATGAGGAACATCACGGCGGCCTTGGCGGCGGCGTACCCCACAGCTCCTGCATCGAGGCCGGTGTGTACGACGTCGAACGCGAGGGTCGATGTGGTGCCGACGCCAGGCCCGCCGTTGGTCATCACCTTCACCTGGTCGTAGATCTTGAAGCCGCCGATCATCGACAGCACCGTCATGATCGTGACCGAGGGTGCCAGTAGCGGCCACGTCACGGCCCTGAATTGGCGCACCTGGCCGGCGCCGTCGATCGATGCCGCTTCGAGGAGCTCCTTGGGAACGCTCTGCAGACCCGCGAGGTACAGCACCACGCACACACCGACGGACTGCCACGCGACGATGGCGCCCACGCTGTAGAGCGCGAGGGAGGGGTCGGACAGCCAGCCGGGTGGGTGCGGCACGAAGGAGTGCAGGGCGGAGTTGACCAGGCCGTCGTCCTTCAGCAGCAGTTGCCAGATCACCGCCACGACGACGGACGACAGGATGACGGGCACGAAGAACACGGCTCGCATCGCGTTGAAGACCCATCCGCTGCGGTCGAGGAGAAGCGCGATCCCGAGTCCGAGTGCGTTCGGCACGACGATGCAGATGACGGTGAGGATCACGGTGTTGCCCAAGGTCTGGAGGTACGCCGGATCGGAGAACAGCCGCGCGTAGTTCTCGAACCAGACGAACGAGGTGCTGACCCGATAGGCGTCCTCGTTCGTCAGGCTCGACCCGAACGCGACCAGCAGCGGCCAGAGCACGAGCACCGTGTAGAGGGCGGTACCGGGCAGTGCGAACAAGAGGAAGTGGAGTGGATTGCGCAGGATCCTCCTGCGCTTCGTGTGCGCGTTCATGGCCTCTTCGCCTACTTCTGCGCGGCGGTGTACTGCTCGTCGAGGTACGTCGCGAACTTCTCGGGCGTTGTCTTGCCCGTCAGAAGGTCGACGCCGGCCGCGATCAGCTTGTCGTTGAAGCCCGGCGGGAGGGCGCCGTCGCCGGTGATGTTGCCCCAGGCCGGGACGGTCGCCTTCTCGGAGACGGCCGCGTCGTAGCCGGCCGCCATCTCCTTGTAGAGCGCACCCACACCGGCCGGGATCGCGTAGTCCTTCACCGTCACGATCGCACCGTCGGTGATCACGGAGGAGTCGAGATTTTCCTTGTCGGTCGCGAACGCCAGGGCCCACTTCTTGGCGAGATCGACGTTCTTCGACTTCGCGTTCACGTTCATGCCCGCGCCCGTGACGACCGGGTACGCCGACTTGCCGCTGTCGCCGGGCCAGCCGAACACGCCGATGTTGGTCAGCTTCTTGCCGTCAGCCGCGGCGGTGAACCACGATCCCATCGGATACATCGCCGCCTTGCCGGCGAGGAACGCCTGCTCGAGGTCGGCGTAGGTTCGGGTCATGCCGTTCGGATCGGCGAACCCGTCCTTCACGATCTTCGCGACCTTCGCCGCCGCGCCGACGAACTCCGGGTCGCTGAACTTCACGTCGCCCTTCTCGCGCTTGAGGAACCATGCGGGATCGGCGACCTGGACGTCGGCCGACACGGTGGCGTTCAGCGCGAACGAAGTCGCCCAGGTGTCCTTTCCACCACCGCCGATCTCGAACGGGGCAATACCGGCGGCCTTCAGCTTCGCGCAGTCCTCGAGTAGCTCCGCGTAGGTCTTCGGCGGTGCGCTGATGCCCGCCTTCTTGAACAGGTCCTTGTTGTAGTAGACGAGCGGAATCGCCTGCGCGCCGGTGGGGATGCCGTAGAACTTGCCGTTGATGGTGCCGGAGGTGAAGTCGGTGATGCCGGCGGCCGTCAGTTCGTCGCGGCTGTACTCGGCGAGTTCGCCCTTCTGTGCGAGGCCGTTCGCGATACCGGCGGCGAAGATATCGGGCGCCTGACCCGACGCGAACAGCTGCTGTGCGTACGCCGGTGTGTTCTCGCCGACGACTTTCTTGATCTTGACGCCCGGGACCGCCTTCGACGCCCGGGCGATCGCGGCGTCCCAGTACTGCGGGGTCAGGTTCGGGGACTCCGAGACGAGGAAGGTCAGAGTGACCTCGTCGCCGGAATCGGACGAGGCGGGTGCGCCGGCCGTGCAGCCGGTGAGCGCGAGAGCAGCTGCGGCCAGGGCTCCCAGGACCAGGGACCGCGTTGTACGCCGTTGTGTACGCACGGATGTCTCATTTCTCGAGTCGGGATCGCGGCGATTATCCAAAAAAGTTTAATAATCCGCGGTTGAGGTAGTCTGGCAACGGGCTCAGGTACTGTCAACCCTTCGGTCTTTCCCTTATCCTGGGGCGGAGCGTGAGCGTCCAAGCGATTAAGAAATGAGATTGTGTATGTCGGTCAAGGGTGCCGGTGGCGGGCACGCGGGGGACCCCTCCGCGTTGCGGAAGCTGAATGTGGCCGCGGTGTTGCGGCTGCTCTACGCCGCGCAGGCGAGCGGCGCAGCCCGCTCGGGCGAGGTCACGGCGAACGACCGATACACGGTGACCGAGATCGCGCAGACGGTTGGCATCTCACGTCCGACCGCCGAGGACGTGGTGGACGCTCTGGTCGAGCACGGGTGGCTGGTGGCCGCGGCCCCGAGTCCGGCGGTGCCCGGCCGTCGTTCGGCCGGCCGGCCCGCCCGGACGATTGCGTTCGACTCGCAGGCCGGCTGTGTGGTCGGCGTCGACCTCGCCCGGCATTGGGTGCGAGCACTCGTCGCGGATCTGGCCGGACGAGTGATCGGGCGTGCGGACTATCCCGTGGCCGACGGCGCGAGCGCCGCGGAGCGCAGCGCTGCTGCACGCACGGCGATCACGGAAGCGCTGCGCCTGGCCGATCGGGACCCTGCGCAGATCGTCGCCGCGGCCGCGGCGACGGTCGGCATCGCGCGCCCCGATGGTCAGGTGGTGCGCTCCACCATCCCGCAGATGGAGGGGCACAGCATCGGCGAGTTGCTGGGTGCGTTCCTCCCGGTCCCCGTCCGTGTGGCGAACGACATGCGCGCCGCTGTCCTCGCCGAGTACTGGGCCGGCGCGGCGGTGGGCTGCAGCAGTGCCGTGTATCTCCATGTGGGTCGACGGATCGGATCGTCGTACCTCATCGACGGTGTCTCACCACTGGGGCATCACGGCGCCGCGGGGGAGATTCCGCCGGAGTCCGGCCGCCAGTTGGTCGATGCCTACCGCAAGCTCGTGAGCTTCACCGGCGTCGGAGTCGATACGTTACCGCGTGACGAAATGCTCGGGATCGATCCGCTGACGGTCTTCGAGGCGGCACAGCGAGGAGAGACCGACGCCCGCCAGGCGGTCGTCGACTTCGCGGATGAGTTCGCCGCAGCCACCGAAGGGCTCGTGATCACCGTCGACCCCGAAGTGGTGGTCGTCGGCGGTGGCGTGATCGTCGCCGGCGACATCGCGGCGGACGCGATCCGCTCCAGACTCGCCCGAGTGTGCATGTTCGAACCCCGCGTCGTCGTCTCACCCCTCGGCGAGAGCGCCGCAGCTCTGGGAGCGGTGCGTCTCGCACTGAGCGAGGTCGAGGAGATCCTGTTCACGAATCCCTTCGACCGTGGGCAGACCGCTGAGGAGGCCGGATAATCGCTTCTGCCGCATGCGTTGCCACCGCCGGCGCGTGGTCGAGGCCTCGATGGATGAGCGTCAGCGATGGCCGGACGTAGATGCTGCGGCTGCGCGGTACTTTCGGTGGGAGTTGCTCGGGCTACAAGTGGTTGGCCATGAGCACCGGCGTACGGCGCCCTTCACGAGGTGCCGCATCTCCGAGGGGTGCCCAGGGGTGTACGGCGGCGGCCCTCGCGGCCACGCGTCGAGCCATCGGGCGCTCGACCGGAGCGAGTTGCCGGCGTCGACCAGGAAAGTTCAGTCGGTCAGCCACTGACCCAGGGTGGGAGCGGTGCGTTCCGCGACCTTGGCGACGAACTCGGCCGGCCATTCGACGCCGGTTCGTTCACACAGGAGGCGCGCGGCTGGCGCGAAGTGCTGAGCGCAGTACCGGTGGACGTCGATGGTTGATGCTTCGGTGGCCTCGATGGCGGGCATTTGGGTGATGACCGAATAGTGGTTTTCGGGCAACAGCCGCCGCAAGTACAGCGCGCCGCCGCGGTCCTCGACGGCGACAAGCTCCTGGAACGCCTGGATGAGCATCGAGCGCAGCAGACCGGACCCGGATGCGCCGACGGCGAAGTCGGCTCTGCCGAGGACGATCGGCAGCATCGACAGCACGCGGAAGAACTCCGGAACGAGCCGACGTACCACGACCGGCGACGGCTCGGTCAAAGGCAGTCGCTCAGGCAGCCGCTTATAGACACCTGTGCGGTCGAACAAGACCTTGACCGTGCTCTGCGAGCGATGTCCGATGCCGGCCTCGGTCGTGGCCATCACGTCGTACCGGACGAAGTCGTCGGTGATCTGGTTGAAGAGTCTGGTGGTGCCGAAGTCCAGAGCAGCCTCGTAGATGAGCGGAATCACCGAGTCGCAAATCGCGGCCCATCGCTCGGCGAATTGGTCCAACGCGCCGTCCGCGACGATGACGAGGAAGTCCACGTCGCTGTAATCGTCGTCCGCGTCGCGTCCGATGCTGCCGGTCAGAAGCAAGGCGTCAACGTCCTTGTCGTCGGCAAGCACCCGATGGACGCCCTCGATGATCTCGCGCTGCCCGTCAGCCACCATCGACTCACTCTACCGTCGTCCAGCAATTGCCCGGTGCTCCACGCCTGAGCGGACGAGACTTTGCGCGCGTAGCCCGGCTGGGACCGATGGTTTTCGGTACAGATAAGAACTCGCTGTGCCTTCCGGCGCCGGAGTGCGCGACGACGCCTCGAAGGCGGCCGGCTTCGAGGTCGTCCAGGTCGACTATGTCGTCGGCGGAACGAAGTACCGGGCGACAGCGTCGATCGCTCTTGAACTCAAGGACAAATGCTTCTAGTCGCGCGCGCCGCGTCACGGCTCGAGGAGGCCTGCGCGGATGGCGTAGCGGGTGAGGTCGAGGCGGTCGCGGAGTCCGAGCTTCTGGAGCATGTTCGAGCGGTGGCGCTCGACGGTCTTGACGCTGATCGTCAGGAGTTCGGCGATCTCCTTCGACGAGTTGCCCTCCGCAACCAGTTTGAGCACCTCTTCCTCGCGTGCTGTGAGGATCTGCTGGGGCACGTCGACGCCCTGACGGACGCGGTCCAGGTAGCTGCGCACCAACGCGGTCACGGCGCCGGCGTAGAGGAACGGCTCCCCGCGCATCGTTGCCCGGCAGGCTTCCACCAGGTCGCGGTCGAGGACTGATTTGAGGACGTACCCCGATGCGCCGGCCTTCAGCGCCTGGAAGAAGTACTGTTCGTTGTCGTACATCGTCAGCATCAGCACCCGCAGGTCGGGGCGTACGACGGACAGCTCACGGGCCGCCTGGAGCCCGGTCATCCGCGGCATCGCGATGTCGAGGATCGCCAGGTCGACCGGCTGGCTACGGGCGAGCGACACGGCCTCACTGCCGTCAGATGCCTCCGCGACGACCTCCAGATCGGGCTCGCGGTCGAGTATCAGCCGGATCCCGCGGCGTACCAGTGCGTGATCGTCGGCGAGAAGAATCTTGGTGGGCTGCATCTCAGGCTTCACTTCCGTGCACGGGTACTGTCAGGCTGACCTCTGTCCCGCCGTTCGGCGCAGTGGCGAGCTCGAGGGACGCTCCGATCAGAAGGGCACGTTCGCGCATCCCGCGAAGGCCGGCGCCTTCGTGTGCCAGGCCGATCCCGCGCCCGTCGTCCTTGACCCGCAGTACGACGACGCCATCGTGACCGGTGAGGTACAGATCGATGCGTTCGGCGGCGGCATGCCTGGCGACGTTCGTCATGCTCTCCTGCGCGACCCGGTAGAGGACCAACTCAGTCTGCTCGTCCAGCCTCGGTAGGCCGGCTTCCAAGTGCCGGCGGATGAGCAGACCGGTGTGGTCGGACAGTTCGGTCGTCAGGGCAGTGAGTGCGCTGACCAGTCCGAGATCTTCGAGTACGCCGGGCCGCAGGCGGTGGGCGAGTCGGCGTACCTCATCGAGGCTGGATCGGGTGGTCTCCTGAGCCTGTGTGAGTTCGACACGCAGAGCATGATCGACCGACAGGTCCGCCGCGCGCTTGAGGTCGAGGAGTACGGCGGTGAGGCTCTGGCCGACCTCGTCATGAAGCTCCCGGGCGATCCGCCGACGTTCGGACTCCTGGGCCGACAGGGCCCGGGCGGCGCTGGTGGCTCGCTCACGCTCCAGCCGCTCGATCATGGCGTTGAACGCGCGGAGCAGGTTGGGTACTCCGCCGTGGCCGCTCACGGAGAGGCGCTGACCGGGGCGGAGAAGGTCCACCGTTGACATCTGACGGGTCAGCCGCGCGAGCGGGGCGAGTCCGATCCGCAGTAGCGCCGCGTTCGCGACGAGCATGACCGCCAGGCCACCGATCAGAACGGTGGCCTCGGTGAGCAGAACCGGGACAGAAACCGTTACGGGCGCCCACAGGAGCAACGCGGTCGCCGCTCCGAGCACGATGGCGTTCAGCACGAAGATCCGCCAGAACAACGACACCGCCAGGATCCTCTCTTCTTGACCAACAGCCTCCACTATCTCGCGAGTCCGTCGAGTCTGCTGCCCACGCCGTCAGGATGCTCCCTCGCCGCCAGGATGTCGATCGGTGCTGACACCCATCTGAGGACCAGAGGCAAAGATGGGTGCTGGTCCCGATGGGAAATGCGAGCGCCAGTGGCGATGGTGGAGCCATGAACCCACCACGGACGGTCTCCAGCAGCGGCGGTTCGGCCGGTCAGCCCGGCCTGGCGCGCAAGCACGAGATCCTGCAGAGGCTGCAGCACGAGCGAAACACCCGGCTCGCCCAGGTGACAGCCATGGAATCGGACAAGCCCAACGCGAACCAGGACCTGGTGACCGCGCAGACCACGGCGATCCGGATGGTTCTGGCCGAGATCGAGGCAGCCGTGGCCCGCGTGCACGACGGCACGTACGGCGTTTGTCACCGCTGCGAGGGGCGGATCCCGGTTGGGCGGTTGGAGATCTTGCCCTACGTGCGTTACTGCGTGCGCTGCCAGCAGTTGGCACTCTGACGTCGGCGAACGATCGAGGAATCGAGCCCATGACGAGCGATGCGGGCACTGTCATCAACGCCGGACTGTCTCGGCAGGAGCTGGCGACCCTGCGGGTGACCCTACTCGAGCAGCGAGCCTTCCGCCGGGAACAGTTGAGCGCCATCCGCCGGTCGGCCCGGCCGCAGCAGCCGAGCGGTGGTCCGGGATCGGCGCTGGGCGAGGTACAGGACCTTCTTACTGTTGCGGCGCGGCTGGTCCTGGCGGACGTCGAAGCCGCTCTCGACCGGATGAATACCGGCCACTACGGCCGGTGCCACGGATGTCGTGGTTTCGTTGACGTACAACGGCTGCGGATCTGCCCACAGTGCCTGTACTGCGGCGAATGTCACCGACTGCGGGAATCCGGTCGGTGACTTCGTTGCCCGCCGTCGTTCGGTCGCGGCGGTTGAACGAGCTGGCCAGACGGACTGCCGCCGCGGGCATTGCCATCGATGTGGGCAGCGCACGGACCAGGGCTTGGACGCCGGAGCACGGTGTGGTGGTCGATGCGCCAACGGTGGCCCGCGGTGGGACGAGGAAGCCGGTGCACCGAGGCAAGATCATCGACGCATCTGCGATGGCAGACGTTCTCGGCAACCTGGTCTGTCCGCGAGCGGGTGGACGCGGGCGCCGTACTGTTGTGGCGACGGTCCCGGTTGCCTGCGACGAAGATGATCGCCTCGAACTCCTCTCCGTACTGGAAGTCCTCGACCCCGAAACCGTCATGACGATCACCAGCGTCAAGGCCGCCGCGCTGGGTGCCCGTGCCGACCTGGCGCGGCCGCTCCTGGTCGTGGACGTGGGCGCCGAGCTGACTGAGACCGCTCTGCTGGCGAGCGGTGCCTTGAGGAGCGCACGCAGTACGGCGCTGGGGGTCAGCGACCTGGGACGTCATCTTCCGGCGTCACAGCTCATCCAAGAAGTGGCAGAGTCGATCATCGATCTCATGCGCGGAGACGACGGTCCGCAAATGGTCGATGCGCTTGATCGAGGCATACTCCTGACCGGCGGCGGCGCACTCCGTCCGGAAATCACCTTCAAACTCTCGACACAGCTGGGTGCGACCGTCCAACCGGCGCCCGCCCCCCACGTAGCTGCGCTTCGCGGCGCCGGAGCCGTCCTCCAGTCCGCCCGCCGACACCCAGGCGCTGTATGAGTCGGAGCAGCCGTCGTGCCGCTGGTACGACGGCTGGATCGGGCCCGCAGTCGGCTCGCGGTCAGTTGAGCTCAGGTGAACCACGTCCACGGATCGGCGGCTTGGTGTGGTTGCCGGCGGCTAGGCGGTATTCGGTGGGGGAGAGGGTGGTGGCGGCTCGGAAGCGGCGTGAGAAGTTCAGCGGATCGCGGTAGCCGACGCGTACGGCGATCTCCGCGATGGGGAGGTTGGTCACGAGCAACAGCTGGCCCGCGAGGTCCATCCGTTGCTGCTGAACGTGGAGCATGAGACTGGTGCCGAGCTGCGCGCGGGCCAGGTGAGCCAGCCGGGTCGCGGACATGTCGGCGATCCTGGCCAGCGACTGAACGGTGTGCGGCTGATCGAGATGTTCCGCGACATGTTCGACCACTGCCAGCAGCCGTGCGTCCAGCGCGAGCCGGTCCGGGTTCTGCGTGTCGCACCACAACAATGCCTCTTCGACGGCGTTCATCGCGAACTGCGAACTCAACCGCAGTCCGTTGCGCGCGGCTGCGGTCGCGCGATCGAGACTCTGTACGACGCGGTCGCGCACTGCCTGATTGACGCGGAGTTGCCGGAACCCCGGCAGCGGCGACGGCCAGTCCAGCAGCGGCAGCCAGTCCGGGCGTGGATCAAGGTGTGCCCACCGCAACGACCATCGCCGGGCGTCGGGATCAGTGCCGTAGTCGTGTGGGGTGTACGGCTCGACAAGGGTGATCTCGCCCGGGCCCGTACTCAGGTCCTGCCCGCCCGTCAGGCGAAGGCGCCCGCGCCCGGCAGTGGTGACCAGGAGCAGCCAGTCGGTCGTACCGCCGGCACGCACCGTCCGGTAGGTGTCGCTGCCGTCCAGCTGCCCGGCGACCGCTCGGACCCTCGAGGACGCGACCTGTTCGGCACCCGCGGCCGAGACCGAGCGTGACTTGTCCATGACAGGATTGTCCATGGGAACGAGTGTCTGTGCACTGTCGTCGGTGGTCCGTGGTCGGCCATGCTCGGCTCGTGACAGCCACTCATCACGAGCTCGCAGTACCTGCCGACGATCCGGTCGCCCTGCGGCAGCGGTATGCCCGCGACGGTGTTCTGCAGGTCGACAACGTCCTCGGACCTGACGAGATCGACGAGATCCGCTCGGCGTTCATGCACCAGGTGCAGGCGGACCGGGAGGCGCTCGGGGCGATCCAGGAAGTTGCCGAGGGCGATATTCTCGCCCGCTACCCGCGCTTCATGCAGCCGCATCGCCGGCCGGATCTGCTGGTCGGGCAGATCGCCCGGCGCCTGATCACCGATCCGCGAATCTTGGAGGTGGTGACAGCACTGATCGGCCCGGCGTACGGCGCCCAGTCCATGTTCTACTTCAAGCCGCCGACGGCGCGCGGGCAGGCGATGCACCAGGACAACTACTTCCTGCGCTCGCATCCGGAGACCTGCCTCGCGGCCTGGATCGCGGTTGATCGTTGTGACGCCGCCAACGGTGGCCTCGCCGTCGTACCGGGCAGCCACACGATGGAGGTGGTCTGCCCGGAGGAAGCTGACGCCGAGGAGTCGTTCACCCGGGGGCTGGTTCGGCCGCCCGCGGGGATGAGCGCCGTACAGACCGATATGCAGCCTGGAGACGTGCTGTTCTTCCACGGCAGTGCGGTCCACGGGTCGCTTCCGAATACCACCACCGACCGCTTCCGCCGGTCTCTGATCTTTCACTACGTCCCACAGGCGAGCACCGAGATCTCCAAGGGCTACATGCCGCTGATCGCCCCCGACGGACAGGAGATCCGGATCGGTGAGGCCCACGGTGGCGGCCCGTGCGGCGACGGTTGGGAAGGCGCAATGCACTAGGCCACTCGAGAATCCCTCGGGCCGGAGAGCGAACGCCCCGACGCAGCTCAGAATCGAAGGGAAGAGTACATGGCGGCATTGACTCGGAGGAGGCTCCTGACCGGTGCTGCCGGCCTCGGCGCGCTGGTCACCGCGGGAGGCCTGTCGGGGTGCGGATCGCGGACGTCGATCTCGTCCGACCCCAACGAACTCGTGCTCTGGTACTGGAACCGGTCGGCCGATCCGGCGCAGCTTCGGCAGGCTGCCGGACAGATACCAGGAACCGACGGCAAGCGGCTGCGCGCCGACATCATCGGCCAGGACTTCGACACGAAGTTGCGGACGAGCCTCGCGGGCAATGCCTACATCCCGGACATCACGTTCATCAACTCCAACGTCTCGCTCTACTTCCCCGACGAGGAACTGTTCCTGGACCTGAACGAGCTGGGAGCCCAGAAGTACGAGGACTTGTACTTCGACTGGAAGTGGCGCCTGGGACTCACACCGACCAACCGGTTCTGCTTCTTCCCCGGTCCGTGCGGTCCGACCGGTCTCTACTACCGGAAGGACATTTTCGACAAGGCCGGAATCGCCTCCGACCCGGAGGACGTCAGCGCACAGATCAAGACCTGGGACGGTTACATCGAGCTCGGGCAGAAACTGAAGAAGAACGCCGGTTCCTTCCTGAACGTCACCGGCTCCGTCATCTTCGGTCAGTACATCAATGCCAGCGCCGAGCGGTACTTCGACACGGCCGGGAAGCCGCTGTACATGCAGCCGGACAGCACCGTCCGCAAGGCCTGGGACACCGCGGTCAAGGCGATCAAGGCGGGAATCACCGGTAACCAGCAGATCAGCGCCGACCAGAACGCGGCCTGGACGACCGGCAAGACCGCGGGCCACATCGAGGGCAACTGGTGGACGCAGATCCTCACCGAGATCGCACCGCTGACGAAGGGAAAGTGGCGGTTGGCGACGCCGCCGGTACGGGCCGGCAACAGCGGCGGGTCGTTCGTCTGCCTGCCGCGCACCTGCAAGGACCCCGAGGCCGCCTTCAAGTTCATCACCTGGCTGAACAGCCCGGAGAACCAGGCCAGTGCGTTCACGACCATGCAGCTCTTCCCGGCCGCGAAGAAGTCTGCCGGCCTCGGGGTGATGAAGGACAACTCGAAGTTCTTCGGGGACCAGGACACGCTCACGTTCTTCTCGAGGTCCGCCGAGGCGGTTCCCACCGCCTTCATCAGTACCTACGAGGCCCAGGCGCAGTACTTCAGTACCGAGATCGTCAACGTGGAGAGTGCGGGCAAGGATCCCGAGGCGGCCTGGAACGACGCCGTACAGCAGACCAACAAGATGCTCCGCAAGCGGGGTGTCGACGTATGACGACCACCGACACCACCGTCGTACCGGCCGGTGTGAGTGCCGCAGCGGGCACGAAGGGCCTACGGCCCAATCCGTTCAAGAAGTTCTGGCCGCAGTACGTCGCGGTCGCTCCGTTCTACATCCTCTTCCTGGTCTTCGGGCTCTTCCCGCTGCTGTTCTCCGTCTATCTGTCGTTCACCGACTGGGACGGGACGGGCAAGATCAAGTTCGTCGGCCTGACCCAGTACCGGTACCTGGTCAGCGACGACCGGTTCTGGAACGCAGTGGGGAACACCTTCGCGATCTGGTTCATCTCCACGATCCCGACGCTGTTCCTGGCGCTGGTGATCGCGTTCCTGCTGCATCAGAACATCCGGTTCAAGGGTTTCTACCGGGTCGCCTACTTCATTCCGAACGTCACCAGCATGGTCGCGATGGCGATCGTGTTCGGGTCGGTCTTCTCCGACAGCTTCGGCCTGATCAACTCGGCCCTGACTGCCCTGCACCTCGACCAGATTTCCTGGTTGTCCGATCCATGGGGCGTCAAGGTCACCATCGCGGTCATGGTGATCTGGAGGTACACCGGCTACAACGCGATCATCTATCTGGCCGGCCTGCAGGCGATCCCCACCGAGCTGTACGAATCGGCGCGCGTCGACGGCGCGCGGATGTGGCAGATCTTCACGCACGTCACGGTGCCGATGCTTCGCCCGGTGATCCTGTTCACGGTGATCACCTCCACGATCGGAGGTCTGAGTCTCTTCACCGAACCACAGGTGCTGCTCGGTGACACCGGCGGACCCGGCGAGGCTGGCATGACCATCGTGCTCTATCAGTACAACCAGGCGTTCACCCAGTTCGACTTCGGTTACGGCTCGGCGATCGCGTGGGCGTTGTTCATCATCGCCGCGATCTTCGCTGCCATCAACTGGCGGCTGGTCAGCGAACGCGAGGTCGACGGACAGCAGATCTTTCGGAGCCGCCGGCGCAAAGGGGCCGTCAAATGACCACGATCTTCGCCAGGGGAGCGCGGCTGGGCGATCCGACCGGGGCCACCAGCGACGGGGGCCGGCGTCGCGGGATCGTCGGCCGGCTGGTCACCCACGCCTGCATCGTGGTCGGCGTTCTGCTGTCACTCTTCCCGTTCTACTGGTTGCTGATGATGTCGACCCACACCACGGCCGAGATCTTCGGCTATCCGCCGAAGTTGTGGATCGGTGACAGCTTCGGACAGAACCTCCGGGGCGTGGTCGACAACGTCGATCTGCTGCAGGCGCTGTTGATCACGTTCCTGATCTCCGCAGCGGTGGCAGTACTGGTGATGTTCTTCGACTCACTGGCGGCTTACGCCTTTGGGAAGTACGACTTCCCGGGGAAGAACCCGCTGTTCCTGGTGCTTCTCGCCACCTTTCTGGTGCCCGGCAGTCTGTCGTTGGTGCCGAGCTTCGTGCTGATGAGTTGGCTCGGCTGGATCGGCGGCTTCCAGGCACTGATCGTCCCCGGGGCGGCGAACGCGTTCGGCATCTTCCTGCTCCGGCAGTTCGCGCAGACGTCCATCCCGAACGAACTGATCGACGCCGCGCGCGTCGACGGCGCCGGTTTCTTCCGCACGTGGCGAAGCGTCGGCGTCCCGATGATGCGTGGCGGCATCGCGTTCCTGGGCATCTTCACCTTCATCGGCACCTGGAACGACTACGTCTGGCCGTTGATCGTCCTGGTCAATCCGCAGCGGCAGACCCTGCAGGTCGCGTTGTCGACGCTGAACTCGGTCTACCAGATCAATTACGGCATGGTGATGGCCGGCGCCGTGATCAGCGTGGTGCCACTGATCGGGATCTTCATCATCGGCTCCCGGCATTTCATCGCGAACATCGCGGCGGGCGCGCTGAAAGGCTGAACGCATCACCCCGCGGGACCGGCTGCTCTTCGAGTTCAGGGCGTCAGGTGGTTCCGTCTGACGGCTGGTCGTCGGTGCGGCTGGACTTCTCCTCTGGATGCCCGGCGCGGTGTTGCTCCTGATAGAGCTCGAGGCCGAGGTGCCGCAGGATCGCCTGCTCGGGGACGGACGAACCGCCGCCGCGGCGACTGGCAACGGCGCGTTTCGCGTCTCGCTGGACGCGGCCTTTCTCGAGGTCGCTCATGGCCGACTCCTCTCTCGCACTTCCAGCACACGCGCGATCCCGGTGGCGCGACAGGGCACAAGTTCCCGGACCGGGTGGACCGGACGGCCCTGGCGACTGCCGGTCCGGCTTCCGACGATGGAAACGAGGATGGGAGTCCCAGGCGGAAGGACAAGACCATGACCACGAGAATCACGAGCAGGCGCTGGCGGGTCGACGTCTTCGTCGACGAGCACGAGGACGACCGGACCACGCACGCCGAGGCCCGGCTGCACACCAACGACAAGACCCAGCTGGTCGGCCGCGGGGCCGCCCACCGAAACCCCGACGACGCCGCGATCGCCGAGATCGGCGACGAACTGGCTGTGGCGCGGGCGCTGTCCGACCTGGCGCACAATCTGCTCCACGCCGCCGCGTCGGACATCGAAGCAATCACGCATTCCCCCGTCCGCCTGCACGGGTAGTGCCGTGACAAGAAACGTAGCAGCTCAGCGCGTCCCCCCGGTCATCCGACCTCGGAGGCTTTCCCCAGCCAGGCGCCCCGGGCAGGCATTCGAGGGGTTCACCCCTGATGTTGTCCGTGAGCAGTTGGTATGCCGCGTGGGAACGGACCATTTCCGAGGTGAACCACTCAAACGGCGGCACGACGGCGCCCGGTTTGATCGTTGCAGCAGGCAACGTCGCGCGAGCCGGATTTAGGAGAACGAGGGGACGCACAAGTGACGGGAGGCAGTGTGATGAGTACGACGACGTACCCCGTCCGGGTGGACGGGAGGCTCGACGACCGGCTGAACCGGTGGTTGTGGCTGGTGAAATGGCTTTTGGTGCTACCACATCTGTTCGTACTGGTGGCACTGTGGATCGCGTTCGCAGTGCTGAGCTTCGTGGCGTTCTTCGCGATCCTGTTCACCGGGCGCTACCCGCGGAGCATCTTCGACTTCAATGTCGGAGTACTGCGGTGGACGTGGCGAGTGGACTTCTACGCGTACAGCGCGCTCGGCACCGACAAGTACCCGCCGTTCACGTTGCGCGAGGTTCCGACGTACCCGGCGCATCTCGAGGTGGAGTACCCCGAGCACCTGTCCCGCGGACTGGTCCTGGTGAAATGGTGGCTGCTCGCGATCCCGCAGTACATCGTGGTCGGGTTCTTCGTCGGCGGTGGGACCTGGTTCGCGAGCCAGGCGGACAACCGCACCTGGGGCTGGGGCGGCGGCCTCATCGGGCTGCTGGTCCTGATCGCGGCGATCGCGCTGCTGATCACCGGGCGGTACCCGCAGTCGATCTTCGACCTGGTGCTCGGAATGAACCGGTGGGCCTTGCGCGTCGCGGCGTACGCCGGATTGATGGTCGACCAGTACCCACCGTTCCGCCTGGACATGGGCGGTGACGACCCCGGTACGACGAGGTTGCAGGAGCGTCGTCCGGCAGCCGAAGCCGGGACCTTCGGCCCTGCAGACACCCCGGGTGCCGCCGTTGGAATCAGAGCGACGGATACCACCAGTTGAGGGATCGATGAGTTCAGGTGACGGCCATGTTCGAGGTGCGGATCCACGGCCGGGGTGGCCAAGGCGTGGTGACGACGGCCGAGCTGCTGTCGGTCGCGGCCTTCGCGGAAGGACGCGAGGCACAGGCGTTCCCGACCTTCGGGTCGGAACGGACCGGTGCGCCGGTGGTCGGCTTCTGCCGGATCGACAATCGTCCGATCCGCGCCCACGAGCCGATCGCCGAGCCGGATGCGGTGATCGTCCAGGACGCGACGCTGATCCATCACGTGGACGTCTTCGGTGGTCTGCGAGGCGACGGCTACCTGCTGCTGAACACGTCCTGGTCGCTGGCGGAGCTCGGGCTGGATACGTTCGTACGGCGGTTCCGCTCCGAGCGGGTGCTGACGGTGCCGGCGACCGAGCTGGCGTTGACCCATCTGGGTCGCCCGCTGCCCGGCGCCGTACTGCTGGGCGCCTTCGCCGCACTCACCGGGCAGGTGAAGGTCGAGTCGGTGGTCACCGTGGTCCAGGACCGCTTCACCGGTCCGGTCGCGGCCGGCAACGTCGCCGCCGTGCACGCCGCCTACGAGCTGGCTCGCCGCACCCTCGAGGAGGCCGCTGATGCGTTCGCAGATTGAAGGATCACGTGCCGTTGCGCAGACAGTGGGGCGCTGTCGTCCCGAGGTGATCTGCGCCTATCCGATCTCCCCGCAGACGCATATCGTCGAGGCGCTCAGCGTGCTGGTCGCCAACGGCGAACTCGCTCCGTGCGAGTTCGTGAACGTCGAGTCCGAGTTCGCCGCGATGTCGGTCGCGATCGGCGCGTCGGCGACCGGCGCCCGGGCGTACACCGCGACCGCGAGCCAGGGTCTGCTGTACATGACCGAGGCGCTGTTCAACGCGTCCGGACTCGGACTGCCGATCGTGATGACGGTCGCCAACCGGGCCATCGGCGCGCCGATCAACATCTGGAACGACCACAGCGACGCCATGTCGCAGCGCGACTCCGGCTGGATCCAGCTCTATGCCGAGAGCAACCAGGAGGCGGCCGACCTGCACCTGCAAGCGTTCCGGATCGCGGAGGAGCTGTCCTTGCCGGTGATGGTGTGCATGGACGGGTTCGTGCTGACCCATGCCGTCGAGGGCATCGACGTACCGTCGCAGGAGCAGGTGGATGCGTTCCTGCCGGCGTACCAGCCTCGGCAGGTGCTGGATCCGGACCATCCGATGACCATCGGCGCGATGGTCGGGCCCGATGCTTTCACCGAGGTCCGGTACCTCGCCCACGCGCGGCATCGTGACGCGCTGACGGTGATTCCGCGGGTCGCGGACGACTTCGCGCGGGAGTTCTGGCGTAGCTCCGGCGGATTGGTCCGGCCGTACGGGTGCCTGGGCGCGGAGACCGTCGTGGTGGCGCTGGGGTCCGTGCTGGGCACGCTGAAGGACACCGTCGACGAGCTGAGGGTCGAGGGCGAGAGCATCGGCGTGCTGGGGCTGACCACGTTCCGGCCGTTCCCGGCCGAGGCTGTCCGGGCTGCGCTCCGCGGTGCGCAGCGCATCGTCGTACTCGAGCGAGCACTCGCGGTCGGCGTCGGGGGGATCGTGTCGGCGGACGTCCGCGGGAGTTTGCCAGAGGCAACTATATTGACGGTGATCGCCGGGCTCGGCGGGCGGCCGGTGACCAAGGCGTCGCTGCGCGCGATGCTGACCGACGCTGTCGCCGATCGGCTGGAGCCGTTGACTTTCCTGGATCTCAAGCGCGACGTGGTCGAGCACGAGTTGAGCTGAGAGGACTTCGCCATGCCAGTGCAGCGGATCAAGTTCTACCAGACCGGCAGCTTCGCGGTGGGGAACCGCCTGCTGGATCCCGACCAGCGAACGGTGCAGGCCGACCCCGCGCGGACGAACTCGCTGACGATGGGTCATCGTGCCTGTCAAGGGTGTGGCGAGGCGCTGGGGGCGCGGTACGTGCTCGACGCGGTGATGCGTGCCGCCGGAAACCGTGCGGTGACGGTGAATGCGACCGGGTGCCTGGAGGTCTTCTCGACGCCGTACCCGGAGTCCTCGTGGCGGGTTGCCTGGCTGCACTCGTTGTTCGGCAATGCGCCCGCTGTGGCGACCGGTGTCGCCGCGGCGCTGAAGGCCAAGGGGCGCACCGATGTCCGGGTCGTCGGGCAGGGCGGCGACGGCGGTACCGTCGACATCGGTCTGGCGTGCCTGTCCGGGATGTTCGAGCGCAACGACGACGTCCTGTACGTCTGCTACGACAACGGTGGTTACATGAACACCGGCGTCCAGCGGTCTGGAGCGACCCCGCACGGCGCGGTGACGACCACGACACCGGCCGGCAACTCGTTCGGGCAGGGCAAGAGCCTCCCACTGATCGCGATGGCACACCGGATTCCGTACGTCGCCACCGCGACCGTGGCGGACCTGCGCGATCTCGAGTACAAGGTGACCAAGGCGATGCGGTACCACGGGGCGCGGTACCTGCACGTGCTGGTTCCGTGTCCGCTGGGCTGGCGTAGCGCGTCCGACCAGACGATCCGGATCGCCAGACTGGCGACGGAGACGGGGATCTTCCCGGTCTTCGAAGCGGTCGACGGCGAGGTCGTCGACGTGACCCGGATCCGCCGGCTCCGGCCGGTCGTGGACTATTTGCGGCCGCAGGGACGGTTCGCGCAGTTGTTCGCCGACACCCCGCGCGACGACGTGATCAGCAGGATCCAGGCTGAGGCGGACCGCAACATCCGCACCTTCGGCCTGACCGAACCCGACGAGGTGAGTTAGATGCCCGAGGCAAGTAAGCGACAGCCGTACGCGATCACTCTTGACGTCGGATCGAGCCTGGCCAACAAGACCGGCTCGTGGCGCACCGAGCGCCCGGTCTACTTCGACCGGATGCCGCCCTGCAACGACGCCTGCCCGGCCGGAGAGAACGTACAGGAGTGGCTGTCGCATGCCGAGGAAGGCAACTACGAAGCCGCGTGGCGGCAGATCATGGTCGACAACCCGTTCCCGGCGATCATGGGCCGGGTCTGCTACCGGCCCTGCGAGACCGCCTGTAACCGGGCCACCCTCGACGAACCCGTCGGGATCAACTCGGTCGAGCGGTTCCTCGGCGACGAAGCGATCAGGCAGGGCTGGTCGGTGGCCGTCGAGGCGGCGCCGAGCGGGAAGCGGGTGCTCGTCGTCGGTGCGGGTCCGTCCGGACTGTCCGCGGCCTATCAGCTTGCGCGGTTCGGTCACGAGGTCACGGTTCGCGACGACTCGCCGCGGGCCGGGGGCATGATGCGGTACGGCATCCCGTCGTACCGGCTGCCCCGGGACGTCGTGGACGCGGAGATCCAGCGGATCGCCGACCTCGGGGTGCGGTTGGAGCTCGGTACGGCGGTGACCGACCTCGACGACGCGTTGACCGACTTCGACGCGGTGTTCCTGGCGGTCGGCGCGCACGTCGGGCGGCGGGCGGACATCCCGGCCGGCGACTCGGCGCGGATCGTCGACGCCGTCTCGATGCTCGCCGGGCTGGAGCAGGGCGAGCAGCCGCTGCTCGGGCGCCGGGTCGCGGTATACGGCGGCGGCAACACCGCGATGGACGTCGCCCGGACCGCGCGCCGGCTCGGTGCCTCGGATGCGGTCGTGGTGTATCGCCGTACCCGGGACCGGATGCCGGCGCACGACATCGAGGTCCGTGAGGCGCTGGAGGAAGGCGTCCGGATGCGGTGGCTCTCGACGATCGTCTACGCCGGCTCCAACCGGGTGAAGATCGAGAAAATGCGACTGGACGAGACCGGGTTCCCGCAGCCGACCGGTGAGTTCGAGGAACTCGACGCCGATTCGGTCGTCCTCGCGCTTGGGCAGCAGGCCGATCTGGCGCTGGTGCGCGACGTCGCAGGCGTGACGATCGCGGACGGTGTGGTGGAGGTCGACGCGCGGATGATGACCGGCCACGCCGGCCTGTTCGCCGGCGGTGACATGGTGCCGGGCGAGCGGACGGTCACAGTCGCGGTCGGACACGGCAAGCAGGCCGCGCGGAACATCGACGCATGGCTGCGCGGTGGAGCCTACGAACACCCTGAGCGGCCCGAGCTCGCGTCGTACGACCGGTTGAACACCTGGTACTACGCGGACGCGTCGGCGGCCGTGCGGCCACAGCTCGACCTGGCCCGCCGGATCAGCACCTTCGACGAGGTCACGAACGGGCTGACGGCCGAGAACGCGCTGTTCGAGGCGCGGCGATGCATGTCGTGCGGGAACTGCCTCGAGTGCGACAACTGCTTCGGGGTCTGTCCGGACAACGCGATCATCAAGCTCGGCCCCGGCAAGGGCTACGAGATCGACCTGGACTTCTGCAAGGGCTGCGGCCTCTGCGCCGCCGAATGCCCCAGCGGCGCCATCACGATGTTCCGCGAGCGCTCCTGACCTGCGGGCCGGCCGACGGGCCCGCCACGCACGGGACGTTCGGCCCTGCTCGACCGTCGGTGTGCGACGGACGGTGGACACATGAGGGTGTCGACCGACGACCGATCGTCAGTGCGCGAACTGATCGACCACTGGCTCGGTGAAGGTCTGATCACGGCCGCGCAGGCTGACCGGATGCGCGCTGACCTCGGCTACGCCGAGCGGTTGCCGGTGGAGCCGTCGCCCGTCGAGCCGCACCGCTCGAGGGATGCGCGCCAGGTGACGTTGCTGGTCACCGAAGCACTGGCCTACTTGGGTGGGGTGATCGTCCTGGTCGCCGCCGGCTTGATCGCTGGGCGGTACTGGCAGCCACTGGGGTACGGCGGCCAACTCGGGCTCCTCGGTGGAGTCGCGGCGCTTCTGTTGCTGGCCGGACTCGCGGTCCCGGCATCGCGTGGCCCCGCTTATTGCCGGCTGCGCTCTGTTCTGTGGGTGCTGTCGACGGCTGCCGCCGCGGTGTTTCTCGCGCTGCTCGCTGATCGCGTGCTGCACCTGGACGGCGAGGCGGTCGCGCTGGTAGCTGCTTCGGCCGCGACCGCGTTGGCGGCGGCGTTCTGGTGGCGACTGCGCGTTCTTCCGCAGCAGGCGGTGTTCTTCGTGGCAACGATGGTGGCCGGCGCTGCCGCGGTGGCGGAATTCACCCCCGAACCACATCTTCCGGGTCTGGCGGTCTGGGGGATCGGTGCGGCCTGGTTCCTGCTCGGTCTGCGCGGGAGGCTGGCGCCGCGGCGTCCGGTGCTCGCCCTCGCCGCCTGCGCCACCTTGATCGGCGCGGTGATGACGTTGCCCGCCGATGCCGGAGCTGTCCTCGCGCTTTGCACCGTCGTGGCGGTCGTGGTCGTCGCGGTGATCGTCCGCGATCTGCTGCTGTTGGCCGTGGGCGCCATCGGCGCGCTGAACATCCTGCCGGCTGTGGTCACCCAATGGTTCCCCGGAGCCCTGGCGGCGCCGCTGGTCCTGCTCGTGGCGGGAGGCCTGCTGGTGACGGGCGCCGTCTACACAGCAACAGCCAGACGAAGCCATGGGCCTCGGGACCCAGGTGGGCCCGGGCGTTGAACGACTGGAGGTGACCATGCGATGGACGTGGGCGGTCTGGGGCTGATCTTCGGCCGCAACGAGTGGCAGCGCGGGTACGACGAGTCGCTGGCCTTCGTCGACGGCCTGAAGGAAATCCTCGTCAAGCACCCGAGCTCCTGAAAGGAGCGACGTAGTGAAGAAGCCCGTGTTTGCGGGTGTGAACAGCACACGTGAGAGTCACGGGTCGGTGACCACGACTGACGTGCCCGCCACGGGTTTGACGAATGACCCGAGGGAGCCGGCCGACCGACTGTTCCGCGACCTACGGACCACTGCGAACGGCCTTACCGGCAGGGAGGCGCAGCGCCGGCTCGAGGCCTACGGGCCGAACGAGCTGACGCGGCGGCAGGGCAATGGCTGGGCGGGCGAGTTGGGTCGGCAGCTCACCCACCCCCTCGCGTTGCTGCTCTGGCTGGCCGCGGTGCTCGCCGCGGTCGGCGGTACGGGCGTCCTTGCAGCGGCGATCGTGGTGGTGATCTCGCTGAACGCAGGGCTCGCGTTCGCACAGGAACGTCAGGCCGAGCGGGCTGTCGAGGCGCTGGCCGCCTACCTGCCCGCGCTTGCGACCGTGGTGCGTGACCGTGACGTCCGCACGGTCGAGGCCCGGACCCTGGTACCGGGCGACATGGTGGTCATCGCCGAAGGAAACCGGATCTCGGCCGACGTACGCCTGGTGACCGGTGCGGTCGAGATCGACAACTCGACGTTGACAGGTGAATCGGTGCCGGTGGTGCGGTCGGCCGACCAGACGGACGCATCCGGCAACCTCTTGGACGCCGGCGATCTCGTGTTCAGCGGCACCAACTGCACCGCCGGTGATGCCCGCGGTGTCGTCTTCGCGACCGGCATGCATACCGAGCTGGGCCGGATCGCGGCGATGTCGCAGCGGGTGACCCGGGAGGACAGCCCGCTGGAGCGGCAGGTCAAGCGGGTGGCCTGGCTGATCGCCGCGGTTGCCGTCGGCGCCGGCGTGCTGTTCCTGATTCTCGGTACGGCGGTAGCCGGGCTGTCGTTGCCGGATGCACTCAATTTCGCGATCGGCTTGCTGGTGGCGAACGTACCCGAGGGTCTGCTGCCGACGATCACGTTGGCACTGGCGGTCGGCGTACGGATCCTCGCGCGGGCCGGAGCGGTGGTGAAGCGCCTGTCGGCGGTGGAGACGCTCGGCTCGACGACGGTGATCTGCACGGACAAGACCGGCACGCTGACACAGAACCGGATGCATGTCACGGACGTGTGGACCCCGTCGGGTCCGGTACCGCTGCGGCCGGCCGAGACGACCGGGGCGCGCCGTCTGGCCGAGGCACTGGCGTTGTGCTCGAACGCTGCACACGATCCGGCCGGGACCGACAGCGGGGATCCGACGGAGGTGGCGCTGCTGCGGGCCGCGGGTGAGCTGGGCGCGGATCTCGATCCGGTCGCGCGGGCCCGGCGGCGGATCACAGAGTTCCCGTTCGACCCCGCGTTGCGGTTGATGTCGACGCTCGACTCGGTCGGCGAGGACACGGTCTTACATGTCAAGGGTGCTCCCGAGGAAGTGCTGGCGCGTTCGACGCGGTACCTGGGGCCGCAGGGGACGGCCGAGGCCACGGACGAGGTCCGGGCGGGCTTCGCCCGCAGGTTCGCGGAGCTCGAGGGGCGCGGGCTGCGGCTGATCGGCGTCGCCGACAGACCCGCCGGCCGACCGACCGAGCGAGCCGATGTCGAGCGGGATCTGGTGTTTCTCGGGGTGGTGGCGATGCTGGATCCGCCACGACCCGAGGTGGCAGACGCCGTCCGGCGATGTCAGGCTGCCGGGATCCGGCTGATCGTGGTGACCGGTGACAACGGTCTGACCGCGGCGGAGATCGCCCGGCAGGTCGGCATCACCCGTGACCGTGTGACGGTGGTGACCGGCGCCGAGCTGGACCTGATGACCGAACGTGAACTGGACGGCCTGCTCGCGTCCGAGCACGACCTGATCTTCGCTCGCAGCTCGCCCGAGGCGAAGCTACGGATCGCGGATGCGCTGCAGGCAGAGGGTCAGGTTGTCGCGATGACCGGTGACGGCGTCAACGATGCACCGGCGCTACGCCGCGCCGACATCGGCGTCGCTATGGGGGCCTCTGGCACCGATGTTGCGCGGGAAGCCGCCACGATGGTGCTGACCGACGACAACTTCGCCGACATCGTCACGGCGGTCGAAGCGGGTCGCCGAGTGTACGACAACGTGCGGAAGTTCATCGTCTACATCTTCGCCCATGCGACCGCGGAGGTCGTGCCGTTCCTGATCTACGCACTGTCCGGCGGTCGGGTCCCACTGCCACTGACGGTGCTGCAGATCCTGGCCATCGACCTCGGCACCGAGACGCTCCCGGCGCTCGCGCTCGGTCGTGAACCCGCCGAACCAGGCCTGATGGACCGGCCACCACGACGCCGGACCGACGGGGTGATCGACGGCCCAATGCTGGCTCGCGCGTGGGGACTGCTCGGCGGTCTGTCGGCAGCGCTGGTCGTCGGCGTCTTCTTCTGGACCCTGCTCGCGGGCGGCTGGCGCCCTGGCGACCCGACCGGCAGCGGTACGGCACTCCACCACCTGTGGCTTCAGGCGACAACCATGTCCTTCCTCGGCATCGTGGCCTGCCAGATCGGCACCGCCTTCGCGTCCCGGACGCAGTACGCCTCGCTCCGCTCGATAGGGCTGACGACGAACCGCCTGCTCCTGTGGGGCATCGCGTTCGAAGTGGTCTTCGCTGCCGCGGTAGTGGCACTGCCGGCCTTACAGAGCATCTTCGGCACCGCCGTCCCACCTGTTCCACAGGTCTTCGTCCTGACAGCTTTCCCGTTCGTGGTCTGGGGCGCGGACGAACTCTGGCGGCTGTTCCGCCGTCGACGGTCCGTGAAGAGGCCGGCAGTCTGAAGGCGCCCCCGGGGTCGCTTCAGCGGACGATGGCGATTGGGCAGCGGGTGTGGTGCAGGACGGTCTGGCTGACCGATCCCAGCAGGAGACCGCTGAATCCGCCGCGTCCGCGGGAACCGACGACCATCAGGCCGGCGGTTTCGGACCGCCGGAGCAGCGCCTGTCCTGCGGAGCCGCTGACGAGTTCGGTCGTCCAGTCGACGTCGGGGTGGTCCGCGGCCGCGCCGGCGACGGATTCGGCGACGAGCAGCCGCGATTCCTCCCGGACCTTCTCCTCGTCGAACTGCAGCATCGAGTCGCCGTCGGCGTAGGTCAGGTACGGCGAGGTCCAGGCGTGCACTGCGACGACTCGGGTGTGGCGCGCCTCGGCCTGGTCGAAGGCGAACTCGATCGCCTTGGCCGAGGACTTCGAGCCGTCCACACCGACGACGACGTCGTCGTGATGGTGCTGGGCGTGCGGCGGCGAGTCGTGGGGGACAACCAACACCGGGCATACCGCATGCGTGGTGACCTGGACGGCGACCGAGCCGACGAGGAGACCGCTCCAGCCGCCGAGGCCACGCGACCCCAGCACGACCAGCCGGGCGTCTTCGGCGGCCTCGATCAGCACCTTCGGCGCCGCGCCGCCGACCAGGGCCGTCTCGACGGTGAGCTCCGGATGGTGCAGGCGGATGCCTTCGGCCACTGCCGACAACCCCTTCTCCCGCGCCGTCCGCACGGCCTCGAGCGGTACGACGTGGCCGGGCGACGGACGCGTGACGATGACGATCTCGAAGGCTTCGACGATCCGCAGTGGCGCCATCGTCCGGACGGCTTCGTCGGTCGCCCAGCGCAGTGCGCGTTGACTACCGGTGGAACCGTCGTACCCGACGACGATCGGGGCGGGCTGAGTGGTCATGGTGTTCTCCTTTGTCCAGGACCTCCGGTACGGCGTTCACCTGATGTCCGGTTCGATGGTCCGCTCGCCGAAGCGGATCAGCGTGTGGTTCACGCAGTCGGCCCGGACGTCGCGCGAGGCGGCGGTGAGCAGGACCCGCTCGAGTGCGATACCGGCCTGGATCTGGTCCGCGGGTTCGCCGCGGTGCGTGACGACGACCGCGAGCGATCCGACCGGAATCCAGGACAGTTGGGCGTCCTCGATCGCAGCGGCCCGTTCGAGCGCCCGCCGGTCCTGTGCGTCCGGGGGCGTCGCGGGACGGGCGAGCTGCCGCGTCAGGATCGCGACGTACAGCTGACGCAGCTCTTGGTCGGGCAGACCGGTGGGTTCGACGAGGATCCGGGCGGCGAGGCCGGGTTCGTTCGGGTAGGGGTAGAGGCTCGTCCAGCTGTCGTAGCTCAGCGAGGCAGCTGCACAGCGCAGGTTGAAGATGGTGGCTCCGGTGGCAATGCGCTGGACCCTGGCGGTCGGCTCGGGTCGCCGGCCTTCGTCGAGATAGACGTCGATCAGGTGACCGTTCACCTCGATGCGCCAGGAGCGCGGGACGTGCAGACGCGGTGCGGCGTCGGCGGCGTGCATCAGCACACCGACCGCTGCGGATGTCAGCTGGTCAGTCAGCATCGGAACCTCCTTGGGCCGCGGTCCCTCTGATTCCAGCGTCTGCCACGCGCCGGAGGGCCGACAGTTGCAGACGTCCCGGGCACGATGGGCCGTTCGACTCAGCTACCTGGAGCCGGCCGACGGCAACGGGGGAGACCTGGATTGGCCGCCGCTGGTCGAGGTTCGTGACTTTGGACCCCTGTGCTCATGGCTGGCCGCGGCGCACCCTTGGGGGATGAGAGTTCTCGCCACCGGCCCTCCACAGGAGCCATGGTTCCGGCAGCACCCGAGGATCGTGCTGGCTGTCGCGGGCCTGCTCTTTGCGTCGGTGCTGTTGTTGCGCGTGTTCGCCGGTGAGCTGGTCGACGCGTCCACCCTGCTGTTCACTCTGCCGGTGGCGCTCATCGCTGTCGCGTTCGGATTACGGGCCGGGATGGCCGCCGGGGCGCTGGCGGTCGTGCTCGTCGTGATCTGGGTCGTGACGACGGATACGACCCTCAGCGCGGTCGGATGGATCTCGCGCTTGGTACCCGAGATCTTGCTCGGGCTCCTGCTCGGCGACGCGTCGGACCGGCTCCGGCGCGCAGACGCCGAGCGGCGGCGGCTCGAGTCCGGGGCGCTGCTGTACCGCGAGGCGATCGAGATCAACGATTCGCTCGTGCAAGGCATGGCCGCCGCACGGTGGGCGCTGGAGGCAGGCCGGACCGAGGCGGGGCTGAAGACTCTGGACGAAACGCTCGGCCAGGCGCAGGAACTGGTGTCCGACCTCATCCGGCAAGCCGACAGGGGAAGTCCGACGTCCTCCGTGACCTCCGAGTGAGCGGACCCGGACGCCTACACTCGACGGAGGAGCGTGAAACTCATGGTTGGCGTGACAGCTTGGGAGCCGTTCACCCCGCCCGTCGCGCTGCGCCGGCGTGAGGTGCTCGGCTGGCTCGGTTATGTCCGGGCCATCGGTCGGCGAGTGCCGGCGGTGGATCCGCGTGACTCGCTGCTGGTACCGGTACTGACGGTGCCTGGCTTTCTGGCCGGTGACTGGTCGATGATTCCGTTGGCGCGGCACTTGCGCAGGTCCGGGCATGCGACCTTCACCAGTGGCATCGTCCTCAACTCCGGATGCACCGAGATGCTGCTCGAACTGCTCGAACACCGGCTCGAGCAGGTCGCCGAGGAGGCGGGCAGATCGGTGGCGCTGGTCGGCCAAAGCCGTGGCGGCACGCTCTGCCGGATGCTGGCGGTCCGACGGCCCGAGCTGGTGGCGGGAGTCGTGACTCTGGCGTCCCCGTTGCTCCATCAGCTCGCGACCACCCGGAATCTTGTCGCCCAGGTGGAACTGATGGCCCGCGTCAATGTTCTCGGCTGTCCCTGGTTGCTGTCGGCGGACTGCCTGGCCGGAGGCTGTGCCGAGCGGACAAGTGCACTTCTCGAGTCACCATGGCCTACTGGACTACCGTTCGTGTCGGTCTACTCGCAGCACGACGGCGTCGTCGACTGGCGCTCCTGTCTCGACCCAGCGGCGGAGCATGTCGAGGTGATCAGCACGCACAACGGGATGGGTACGGACCGGCACGTCCAGCGCCTGTTGAGCGGCAAACTGCGGACCTTCAGCAGCGGGCGAAACTGACCAGCGACGCCAGTTCCGCCGCGGTCCAGTCGGCAATGCGCTGCACGTCCGGCACCTGCTCCCGGTCTGCGACGATTCCGACGGCCAGTCGTCCGCTGTAGCTCATCACGGTCAGATTGACCCCGAGACCGTCCGTGATCCCGGCGAGCGGCACCATCGAGCACACCCGCGCCCCGGCGAGATAGACAGTCCGCTCAGGTCCGCGGACGTTCGAGATGTTCACGTTCACCGCCGGCGTCCGCGGAGCCCAGGCGTTGAGTCGGGTGAGCAGCTGGACCGTCTGTACGACGAATGCAGGTGGAACCATTCGCACCGTGTCGACGAGTGCGTCGGGTGCGGTCGTGCCGAGATCGCGTAACGCGCCGAGCATCGCCTCGTGCGCGACGCCCAGCCTGGCCGCGGGGTCGTCCACATCGGTCGGAATCGGCACGACGACGGCGCTGAGTTCGTTGGCCGCGGAGTCCGGACCGGTTCTGCGCAGGCCGACCGGCACCACCGCCGTCAAGGGCTGTTCGGGGAGTTCCGAATGCTCGAGCAGCCAGCGGCGCAGGGCGCCCGCGGCCATCGCCAGTACTACGTCGTTCACACTTACCGCGAAGTGGGTCTTCACCCGCTTGACATCGTCGAGTGCGACGGTCGTGATGCCGATCCGGCGATGCCCGGAGATCTGCCGGTTGAACGACGTCCGCGGTGGCCGGGCGATCACTCTGTGCCTGCGCGCTCGCCGTACCAGCGCGGTGGTTGCCCCGACGAGCCGAATACCGGGCATCGTGCCGAACACCGGAAGTTCGTCGAGTCCGGACAGGGCTGCGGGCAGGCCGGCCGCCGCGCGCGCAGGTTGCCGGACTGCGCCGCTCAAGCCGCGCAGCAGCATCGACCCGGGGGCGGGTGGCGGTGGCGCGGCCGGGCGCGGCGACCGTCGAGGACGGCGGCGCGGACGAGGCCTGCTGTCGGTCAAGGCGCTCAGGATCTGTACGCCGGTGCGACCGTCGGCGACCGCGTGGTGGATCTTGGTCAGCACCGCGGCCCGGCCGTCGGCGAGTCCCTGGATCAGGTACATCTCCCACAGCGGTCGCGCGCGGTCGAGCGGCCGGGAGAAGATCCGTGCCACCTGTTCGCGGAGCTGGTCGTCGTCGCCCGGCTCCGGCAACGAGACTTCGCGGATGTGGAAGTCGAGGTCGACGTCGGCCTCGACCCAGTACGGCCGGTCCAGGCCGAAGGGCACCTCGGCCAGGCGGCGGTGGAACGCCGGCACGAGGTCCAGCCGTTCGAGCACCAGCGCGCGCAGCCGGGCCACGGTGAGCTTGCCTCCGGTGAGCGTCGCCGGATCGACCGTGATCAAGGCTGCCGTGTGCGTGCTCACCCGGTTGTTCTCCGCGGCGAGGTACATCGCGCCGAGGTCGTCGACCTGCAGCATCGTCACAGCTCCTCCCGGACGGACGCACTGTCCACGGCGTCTTCCGGCAGCCCGAGGTTTCCGATCGGGTCCTCGAGGCGGCGGCGCAGCAGTTCGGCCGAGCGCGCGGCGTACAGGCCGTCCTCGATCCGCTCGTCGAACGTCCAGCGCAGCGGAAGGATCTGCCGGATCTGGATCCGCCCGTCGTGGACGACCGGTGCCGGCCGGCAGCTCCCGACGACGAGGAACAGCGGGCAGTTGCCGTGTTCGTAGAGGTGGTGGAAGGCTGCGTCGGTCTTGAGGCTCCCGAGGTTCGAGACGACGGCCGACGAGTACATCGGATCCGAACTGGTCAGGGAGGACGGCAAGAGGCCGCGGGCATCGAGCCAGTGGAACACCGCGACCGCGATGTCGAGCAACGGTACCGGCAGCGACAAGAGGAGTTTCAGCTCCTTGTCGACGCTCGCGACGCCGGCCGCGCGGGCTTGCTGGATCGCCGTCTCGAGGCTGCGGACCACCGTGCCGAGGCTCTCGTCGGGCTCGAAGCGCCGCTTGATCATTTCCAGCGTCGCGTTGTCGGCGAATTCCTTCATGGCGCCGAAGGACAGGTAGACACCGTCACGGTCGTACAGCCGGCGGCGGGCGACGAACCGGTTGAGCCGCGGCCGGGCGTGCAGCATTCCGGCGACTTCGTGCAGGAGCAGGACGAACAGACTGAGGCGCGGTCCTCCGGCGGCGTTCCACCGCTCGATCCAGTCCTGGGCCGCGGTGATGTCGACGAGTTGTTCGAAGTAGACCGTCGACTCGTTGCGGCGACGCATGATGAACGGCATGATCGCCCGCTCGTCCGGGATGCCGGTGACGAGCCGGCCGTCACGGCGGCGCAGCGGGGTTCGCATGATGTCCTCCCTCGTTCCCGATGGTGAACACCCGGGAACTGCCCGAGTAGGGCCAAAGGACCTGCCGACGAGCCTTTCCGTAGCACCGGATGCGGTACTCGCCTGCCGCATCCTGCGGGACGGTCCAGGTCACGACGGCGATCTGGCCCGAACGGGTGCGGCGCCAGCGGAACGTCGTGGACCAGTCACCGTCGTCGGCCACGGTCGACCAGCCGTCGGTGACCCGCTGCTGGACCTCCAGATAGGTGCCGTTGCGGTGCAGGTCGTTGTTCGGGTACGCCGCCACGAAGACAGCGGTCACGACGTCGCCTGGCCGGTACCGGGCCCTGGGCTCCAACACCACGTCGCCGAAGTCGAGGCCGGCTGGGGCAACGTCGTGAGGGATCCGCGGTCGGGCGTGTCGTAGGCGTCCGGACAGGTCTGGCTCGGCGTCGCCGTACCGTATCGGCGTGCCGTCTCGGATGGCGGTCGCGAGCTCGCTCGCGACCTGCTGGAGCGCGGGCAGGGTCCAGCGGCCGAAGAGCGTACTGCCGCCTTCGTACTGTTGGGTGTCGTACTCCTCGGGTGTCGTGATGTAGTGCAGATAACCGTTGGTATAGCCCACGACCAGGACATCGGCCAGCTGCGCGCCGACGATCGAGGCGACCGTACGGCGCAACCGGAGACCGGCGACGATCGTGACTTCGGCGGGGACACCGATGAGGTACAGGTGCCCGATCCGCAGCAATTGGACCGGCGCCCGCCGTGCGACGTAGTGGCCGCGGAGGCCGCCGGCGACGAGCGCCTTCGGTGCCTGGGCGTCGCGAAGCGCGGGCATCCGGCGGTAGATCCAGCGCGACACCCCGTCCCAGAAGGGATTGCGGCCCTCGTGGAACCCGCGGAACGCCGGCCCGTCCTCCGTACTGCCCGCCAGTGCCGAGGCCCCGCCGACCGGCCCGCCGGTGCGATGCTCGCGACCGTCACCGGTGAACTCCGGCCGGATCACCACGGCGCCGAGGTTGACATGGGTCATCCGATGATCAATGCCATCGGCAATTGTCCGGCCGGGCGCGGTCATGAGCCGGGCAGCGGCCTGGTGCTGGCGCAGTCCGATGACGCGGGTGTTCTCGACTTCGTCGGCAGTCGGCCCGCGGCCGGGCCGTAGGTCGAGGTTCGGGGTGAGGTCGCCGGCATTGGTCTGTGCGAAGGCCGCCACGAGGTCGTTGGGTCGGCGATCCAGGTAGTCGGCACCGGCCACCACACGTTCCCAGTGGTACGCGGCGTACCCCTTGTTGTCGCCGCTGATCAGGGTGTTCGTGTTGGTCATACTGGTGTTGTGTACGCCGAACCAGTTGATCGCTCCGACCGGTGTTCCGTCGCGCTCGATCCGCAGCAGCGTGGTCTGCGGATCGACGCCGTCCGGGAAGCAGCGTCGGTCCGCCTCCGGATTGTTGTCGAAGGCGACCTTGGACCGATTGGCGCTCGCGTCGTGGAGTTCGCCGTGTGACAGCGTGAGTACGGCGGGAGAGAGGTCGTCGTGTGCCCGGACGACGGCCTCGGTCATCCCGTCGACGATCGCCGCGAATGTCTTCGGCCGGAAACCGCCGGTGTTCGAGTGATAGAGCCGGTGGTGCGAGTAGCCACCCGGTCCACAATGGGTGTGCGTCGCCGTGATCATGGTGTTGTGCTCGGTGTACAGCACACCGTACCGGTGCCGCAGCCGGTCGAGCAGTGCGCGACGGACACTGTCGAACACCATCGGCAGATCGTTGACGACGACCAGCACACGCCGTCCACCGGCGGGCTCGGCGATCACGAACGCGCGGGACCGCAGGCGCAGGTGAATACCGTCACTACGCTGCCAGGACTTGCCGTAGCCGAGCATCCCGGTGTCAGCGGGTTCGCCGGTGATGTCCGCGATCCCACGCCCACACGACAGCATCAGCGCGCCAGGTAGCCGCCGTCGATGGACAACTCGACTCCGGTGACGAACGAGGCGTCGTCGCCGGCCAGATACGCGACGCCGGCGGCGATCTCGTCCGGGCGGCCGAGGCGGCCCATCGGCGTGAGGGTGGTCATCGTGGTCCAGAACGGCGTACCGCGGGCCGAGTCGAGGATCGGGGTGTCGATGAATCCGGGATGGATCGAGTTGACCCGGATCCCGTCGGTCGCCCAGTGCACGGCGGCGTTCTTGGTCAGCGTCCGGACGGCTCCCTTGGCCGCGTGGTAGGCCGGTGACGTGCCGAAGCCGCCGCTGGTGCCGAAGATCGAACTGATGTTGACGACCGAGGCATGACCGGAGGCCTTCAGGTACGGCGCCGCGGTCCGCATCCCGAGGAACACGCCGGTCTGGTCGACGTCGATCGTGTGCTGCCAGTCCTTCAGCGTCGTTTCCTCGATCGTGGCCAGATCGCCCATACCGGCGTTGTTGACCAGGATGTCGATGCCGCCGAACTGTTCGGCGGCGAGCGCGCAGACGGACTCCCAGTCCGCTTCGCTCGCGACGTCGTGGCGGGCGAACACGGCCTGCGCCCCTGAATCCCGCAGCGCCTCCGCCACGGCTTCTCCGGCCTCGACGGCGATGTCGGTCAGCAAGACTGCCGCGCCCTCCGCCGCGAGCCGCCAGACGGTCGCCTTCCCGATCCCACTCGCCGCGCCCGTCACCAGCGCGACCCGATCGTCCAGCCTGCCCATATCGCCCGCCTCCTCCGATGCCTCCAGCCGCTCCAGGCTTGCAGCGCCTTCGAACTCCCAGCAGATCCGTTCGGCCCCAAAACCGGCGCATTGGTCCCTGGCCGGATGCCTGGCGTGCCGATGTGCGGCAGCTGGGGGACAGGGGTATTGGACGGATGCAGCGACCGGAGCTGGGCACCGCACCGTCATGACAGACTTCCGCAAGGGTGACGTCGTGGAATGGGACAGCCATGGCGGTACGGCGTACGGGACGGTCGAGCGAAAGATCACCGAACGGACCGAGGCCGGTGGCCGTACAGCGGACGCGTCGCCCGGCGAACCGCAGTACCTGGTGCGCAGTGCCAAGTCCGGAGGTACGGCGGTGCACATACCGTCGGCGCTGCGGCGGAAGAAGTCCTCCTCGCGCTGATGCTCGCGGCATCTCGAATTGGACGGAGCAGGCGACCCACGATCACCGACGATCCGGCACGGGCTGCGTCCGGGTAGCCGGGCTCTGATCGTTCGCCACGTCACCTCGACCCACGGCTCCCGGGTGCCCGTTCGAGCGCTTCGGGACCACGATGGAACACCGAGCTGACGATCACGAACTCGGTGCCGGCCGGCGCGACCGCCCTGCGCCGCTCGGTCTCCTCGCGCGTCTGACGGAGTACGACGAGGGTGGTCGGCCAGAGGCACTGTGACTCCTGGACAGCGACGCCTCCGGGTGGACCGCCTCCGCGACGCTCGGAGCAGCGATGGACCCATCCGAGCGTCGCGGGTCGGAGCCGCAGAGTGCGCCATCCAGGGACTGGCCGTGCCGGTAGGTTTCGTCCTAGGTGGAGCGGCCGGTCAGCCTGTCGCGGAGGCGGTCGACGAGCCCGACTCCGGGGCCGGCGAGTTTGTGGAACAGTTCGGCGTTCGGGGCGCCGGGATGGGGCCTGGTGGGTGCGACCTTCTTCGCGAGCTCGACTTTCTCCTTCAGACGGACGAGTTCGGCCGTCGGGATGTGAGCGCGGAGTTGTGGGAACTGTTCGGTCTCCTCGTCCTGCACGTGGTCGATGAGCACTTGCTGCAACTTCCGGAGGGTGTCCTCGAACTCGGTGGTGGCCGCATCGGCGCCCTCCAGTTGCTTCATCAGCTGCTCGAGTTCCTTGTGTTCCTCGATGTCGTGTTCGACGGCGCGGTCGCCGTCGGGCAGGTGCTCGCGCATGGCCGGGTAGACGTACATCTCCTCGGCGACCGAGTGCCGTACGAGCTCGGCGATGAGCTGGTCGGTCAGCTCCCGGCGTTCGTCGGCGCCTGCTGTCGCGCTGATCTGATTGGCGAGATCCTGCGCCTCACGGTGATCCGCGATCAGGATGTCGATCACGTCGGGTTCGGCAACGCTGCTGGCTGTATTCATCTGTTGCTCCGTTGTTGAAACGGCGGTCCGGGCGCAATCTCCACCGGACCGCGTGCTTACCTGTTGGCTCGGGATGCCTTCCCGGCCGTCTCTTGGCGGGCGATTCCCAGTCGGTACCCGCCCGCAGCCCTTCGACGCAGCTGCAGCCGAGGTCATCGAGCTGCTTCCTGCGCCGGTCGATGCGGCGTCCTCAAGCGGAGGCCCCGGAACGCCGGGTGCGCGTGACTGGTCCAAGTTGGCCCAGGATCCGGCACACTCACCTGTCGCACTCTGATGACGGGCCACGAGGCGGAAGCCTCAGGGCTTATCACGCTGCCGGCTCCCGCGCGGGGCGATGTACCTGAGCACACCGCAGGTCGTGGCCCACACCGCGCTGATCACGCTCGCTGCGACGGCGTGGCCGGCGAGTGCGAGGACGACGATCGATGCGAACGCGACCACAGTGACCGCGAGGATCACCATCATGAGATTGTCCGGGGACGATGGCCCGCCCGGGGACGAGTTCTCTATGCTCATGAATGAACTGCCTTTCCTGCGTTGCTTCCGGATGGGTTTGTTCGCTGGGCGGTCTCCTGCTGCAACAGGGACCGCCCTCCTACGTGCTGGACTTGCTCGCCGCGAGATCGGCCGCCGCGCGGAGGCGCGCGAAGTGTCTGGCCGTTTCGTACGGTGATCAGGTCAGATCCTTGGGTGGAGGGAAAAGCATCGGTGATGACGAGCGACAGGCGCTCGCGGCGTGTCATGCGTTTGCGGGACATGGGATCTCCATCGGGTTCGCTATCAGCGGGTGGCCAGCCGGTCGGCCTGCTCTCCATACTCGGGCCCTCGCGACGGCCGACTCCCAGTTGCGACAAGTGCTGCGCGAACGGGTGGCCTGTGCGCCGTTCAGACTGTGCACGGTGCCTGGATGAACGCTGCCGGTGCGATGAGTCGCGATGAGTCGCGACGAGGCGGCCCGGTGAAGCGGCCGCGGAAGCTGGAGCGGGCGCAGGTGGGATGGCCCCGCCCGTTACGCGAGCTGAAGGACCTGCTGTACGAGGTGTACCTGGCGGCGGCTGCGCCGAGTCTGGACGAGATCGCCGCGGACATCGCCAATATCGGTAATAAAGACCGCGTGGTGACGGGGACGCCGAGCAGGGACACCATCCACCGCTGCATCAGCTCGCCGAACCTGCAGCCCAGCCAGGCCGACGTGGTTTCCGTCGCCGTCGTGCTCGCCCGCCGTGCCGCCTGGAACGCAGGTGATCTGGCCGCGCGGATACGCGATCTGTGGATCGAGGCCGGGATGTATACCCCTGCGGGCCGGCCGATCGCCGAGTACGACGACCGGCTCGTCCTCGACGACCTGGAGGTTCATCCCGCCCTCGTCGTCGGGCCTGCCGACGACGGGCTCGGCGCGCTGCCCGCCTATGTCCGGCGGGAGTTCGACGAGCGCCTGGATGCGATGGTCGCCGCGGCAGCGGACGGGCAGAGCGGAATCGCTCTCCTGGTCGGCAACTCCTCCACGGGCAAGACCCGGGCCTGTTGGGAAGCAATCAAGAACCTCCCGGACGGATGGCGGCTATGGCATCCGATCGAGCCCAACCCCGCGTCTGCCCTGATGGGGCAACTGGACCAGGTACGACCACAGACAGTGGTATGGCTCAACGAAGCCCAGCACTACCTCCTCAACCAGGAACACAGCGCGCAAGTCGCGTCCGGTCTCCGCGAGGTGCTGAACGACTCCAGACGCGCCCCGGTGCTGGTACTGGGCTCCATCTGGCACCAGCACTGGGACGAGCTCACTGCCGTCCCTGGCACTGGCCCGGACCCGTACGCGCAGGCCCGACAGTTGGTCAAGGCGAAGGACATCCCAGCGCCCGCGGCATTCACCCCCGACGAGCTGAAGGCCGTACACACCGCAGGCGACGGCGATCCCCGTCTGGCCGAGGCCCTCGCACGCGCGGAGCAGGGACAGATCACCCAGTATCTAGCCGGTGGTCCCGCCCTGCTGGAGCGCTACCGCACCGCCCCTGATGCCGCACGGGGGCTGATAGAGGCAGCCATGGACGCCCGCCGCCTGGGCCACGGTGACGAGCTCCCACTCGCCGTGCTGGAAGCCGCCGTGCCCGGCTATCTGACCGACCTGCAGTGGGATGCGCTGCCCGACAACTGGCAGCAGCGAGCCTGGGACTACGTCACCGACAGGGAAGCATGCCGCGGGACACGGAGCCCGCTGTACCGCCGCAGGTCGCGCGGCGGTCAGCCCGCAGATGAGCAGCCCAGCTACCGTCTGGCCGACTACCTTGAACAACACGGCCGCGAAACTCGCCGCACCATGCCCGTCCCAGCTGCCCTGTGGGAGGCCTTCATCGATTTCGGCGCCCGCGACGACCTCACCACACTGGCCGCTGCAGCCCTGGACCGGGGTTTGATGCGCGATGCCTGCCGCTGTTACGTCGCAGCCGTCCGGGCAGGTCAACGGAGAGCGGCGTGGTCGCTGGCCGTGATGCTGGAGAGCATCAACCGAATTCCCGAGGCTCTCGGCTGGTATCGATGGTGCGCTGAATCCGGAACGGACGATGACGCCTACGCCCGGGTGGCCTGGCTGACCGAGTGGTCCGGCATCGGTGAGGAGGAAACCGTCAGCTGGCTGCGCGGTCGCATAGAGGCCAGCACAGAGACGGGCACAGAGACGGGCACAGGAACGGGCATCCAGGCCGCTCTGGAAGCACTCGCCTATCTGCTGGATGACCGGCGCGACGAGTTGAACGCGGTGTTGAGCCGCCATCATGAGATCAACGACGAAACCGAGCTGCGCGAGCTCGGCGACCGGCTCGCATCCGCCATCGACGATCAGTACCCCGTGAGTGACTCTGATGATGACGAGCTTTACATGGGTAGCAGGATGAGCGGCCCGAACCCGGTCATCTTCTGGATAGGTGATCCACTGGTCCGCGAGGGCCGGACCGACGAGGCCATCCGCCACTATCAGTGGTACTCCAACGAGAGCACCTACGCGATGCGCACGGCCGTCGAGCTCCTGGAGCAGGCAGATCGACGGGAGGAGGCGATCGTTTGGCTCCGGCATGAGCTGACGTCCGGAAACGGAAGGGCCCTCTGGATCATGGCCGAGCTGCTGGCACGGACGGGGCGCGGCCCAGAGGCAGAGCGACTTCGCAGGTACGGCGTGGCGCCGGACGGATCGATAGCCCGGCCATGGGAGGCGATACTGCCAGAGCAGGTGCCGTTGACGAACTTCGCGGCAGCCACACGTGACGGCGGCTGACCGCTCTCTCATCGAACGGGTAGGTCTTCGGGAGATCGCGCGAACATGATCGGGGGTGACGCCGAGGGGCATCACGACCGGTTCGTGGCTCGGGCGCTGGTTGGTGCTGCTGTGAGGATGAAGACCGAGCCGAGGGCGGCCACGCCGAACATCGCGCCGCGAAGGCCGCTGGTCTCGGCCAGCAGGCCTACGTAGGCCGGGCCGAGCAGGAAGCCGAGATAAGCCGTGGCGGCAACGGTGGAGGTGGCCCGGCCGTGCTGAGCGGGGTCGGTTCCACGCAGGCTGCGGCTCAGCAGCGTGGGGAACAGCGTCGCGGTGCCCAGGGCGGCCAGCACCAGCCCGGCCAGTGCCACAGGGCCCGAGGGGGCGGCGGCCAGCACCGCGCTTCCGGCGGTGGCCAGGACGCCGCCGCTGACGAGCATCGCGGTGGGATGGCTGCGTGAGAACCGCGCCAGGCTCAGGCGCGCCAGCGCGGCGGTGGCGGCGAAGGTCGCAGGGGCTGCGGCCGCCAGTTGGGGTGAGGCGCTGAAGACGTCGGTAAGCATCACCGCTCCCCAGCTCTGGTGGGCGTTCTCGATGGCGTAGGCCAAGGCAGCCACGAGTCCCACGACGATCAGGGGTGAGATCCGGTTGATCCGGCGCAGCAAGCCTTTGAGCCGCAATGGGCCACGAGGCGTGGCCGCGCCGAAGCCTGCCGGTCCCTCCGGCACCTCGCGGTCGGACTCGGGAGCATCAACCCTGCAACCGGCGTCCCCGTCGTGAGCCGGGATCTCGAGCGACGTGCTGGTCAGCAGGGCGGCTGCTGCCAGGGCGAGCATCAACGCCGCGACCACGACGAAGGCTGCCAGTAGTGGCAGTCCCGCACCCAGCAGCGCGCCGGTGGACAGGCTGGCGACGACGACGCCCACCGAGAACAGCCCGTGGGAACGGGTGAGCAGCGGCTTGGCGGTGGCGTGCTCTGCGCGCCCAGCCAGGGCGTTGATGGCCACGTCCGCAGCACCGGAGGCTGCGCCGACCACAAGCATCCCGATGATCAGTGTTCTCAATCCATGGGCGCCGGCGGTGATGAGGAGGCCGGCACCGGCGAGTGCCGACAACAGCCACGCCGCCACGCGGAGCCCGAAGCGGTCCACCGCTCGTCCGGTGAACGCCATCGATGGCAGCGCCCCCAGGCCGATGAAGAGCAAGGCGGTGCCGAGCTGGCCGTCGTTGACCCCTGCCTGGGTGCGCAACGCGGGCAGGGCCGCCCCCCAGGCGCCCCAGAAGATCCCGAACCCAGCGAACGCGGCGAACGCCGCGTAGGCGGCGCGGGCACCGACAAGGGGCGGCCGGAGCTCGGAGGAGGCCGTGTCGCGACTCATGGATCGTAGCGTTACACAGAATCGTAACGTTACACAAGTATGCTGTCGCCATGTCCACACGTGCCCGGCGTCGCCCCACTGTCAAAGACGTCGCGGAGCGGGCGGGCGTCGCGCCGATGACCGTCTCCTACACCTTCAACCACCCCGCACGGGTGGCCGAGGCCACCCGGAACCGGGTGCTGGAGGCCGCGGCTCGGCTCGGCTATCACCCCGACAGCACCGCCCGCGCCCTGCGCTCGGGACGCGCCAACCAGTTGGGAGTGGTGATCGGGGAGCACCTGTCCTACCTGTTCGACAATCCACAGGCGACGCAGTTCCTGGCCGGGGTCGCCGACGTCTGCGTCAGCGAGGGCTTGGGGATGATGCTGATCCCCACCCGCGGGGATGCCTCCGACGTCGACAGGGTGCTGTCAGCGGCAGTGGACGGCTACGTGCTGTGGACCACCGTGGCCGATGACCCGGTCCTCGCCGCCGTGGCGGCAAGCGGGCGACCCGCTGCCATCCAAGGCGGCCCTGCCCCCACGGGGCTGGTGTGCATCGGGCCCGACGACCGGGCAGCCGCGGCAGCGGTCGCGGCCGCCACGCCGCTGGCTGAGGCGACCCCCCTCATCATCAGCTTCCCCCTCGACCGGCGCCGTACTAGCGGCGTCCTGCGCGGCAACGACCTGCCGTCCGATCTGATGGATCCGCAGGCGGTCCCCTTCCCCGTCACCGGAGCGCGTCTGGCCGGCTACCGCGATGCGCTGACCGCAGGCGGTCACGACTGGGGCAACGTGCGGATCGCCGTGGTGGAGCGCAATCAGCGTGAACTGGGTGAGGATGCCGCCGAAGCACTGCTCGAGACACTGGAGGGCTCTGGCTCCGTGGTGATGCTGGCGATGAGCGACGAGCTGGCGCTGGGGGCCTACTCAGCGGTGCGTCGCACGCAGCGGAACAACGTAGTGCTCGCCGGGTGGGACGGCTCGCGCGAAGCCACCACCTCAGGAGTCTGGTCCGTCGCGGCCCCCCTTCGCGAGCAGGGCCGTGCGTGCGCGCAAGCGGCGTTATCAGGCGAGTCCGACGGTCACCTGGTGCCGTGGAGCGTGGTCGCTCCCGAGCAACGGCCAGACACCGACCGGTAACTACGGGCGGTACGACATCACGATCGGCGGAGTACACGAAAGCCGATCACGTTCTTGCGGCGATCGGCCGCACAGCGCGAAATCACAGTCTCGTGGCAGGCGTACGGCGTACTTCCTGGGGTACCGATCGGCGCACGAACGGGGGCGGTCGCGCCGTTACAGGGGTACGGCGCGGCCGCGAGTGCGACTCCGACCGCGAGCGCGGGAACTAGGTGCCTGCCTTAAATGCGGGATCAGTTCGTGCCGCGGGTGACGATGATCTCCTGGGCGGTAGCGCCGGGTGCGAGGTGGGAGTCTCGTGAATAACGGCGCATGACGTCGGAGGCCTGGTCGCTGGTGAGGTCGTTGCGTTCCATCAGAATCCCCATCGCCTGGCCGACCACTCTGCGGGTGTCCATCGCCTGGATGAGGTGTGCTTCGTGCCGGCTCGCCGCAATGGCGATCGAGGCATGGGCGGCGAGGACGTGTCCGATCTGTGCGTCCTCGAGGCTGAAGGTGTGGGCTTTGTCGTGATAGAGCGACAGGGCGCCAATGGGGGAGGAGCCGGTGGCCAGGGGCACGTGCAGCATCGCGTTGATCGGCAGCTCGGCGACGAGCCGGCTCCACAGCGGCCACCGGGTCTCGGTGGCGGGATCTGCGACATGTACAGGGACCGCTGAGGTGAGAGCGTGCAGCATCGGCCCGTCACCGACTTCCAGCTGCCAGCGCAGGACGTAGGCCACGAGAGGGTCGGTCGTGTATGCGACCTGTATACCGTCGGGCACCACCAGTGAGATGCCTGCGTACTCACACCCGAGGACCTGGAGGGCATATCGACTGGTGGTCTCGACGGTTGCCTCGAGGCCCTCCGCAGACGCCAGGTCTACCGCAAAGCGCCCGAAGGTCTCGGCCGAGCCTTCAAGTGCAGTTTTCTGACCGGACATGTGATGTCACCTCCGCGGGGTCCGGACGGAGTCTCGCCGGGCGGCTGTCCGGCTATCAGGCCCGTACCCGGATCGCTCGGGATGTAAGCCCCTGACCAGCGGCGCGACCGGCGTGGCATCGGCCGCAGGGCCGTCTCGGTGATGGGTAGCTTGGCGCAGCTCTGGGTACCGAATTCGTTGTGAACGGCGAGCAGCTGCTGGACCTGGCCCAGCGAATGGCGAGGACGCTGACTCCTGGCGACCTCGATCACACGCTGAGCCGAATCACGGCCGCGGCTGTCGAGGTCTTGCCGGAGACCGACTACGCCAGCATCACCGTTCTGCACGGCGACGGCCTGCTGGAAACCGTCGCGCCGAGCGACGACCTGCTGTGGGGCCTCGACGCCGCACAGCACGAACTTCGTCAAGGGCCTTGTTACAGCGCCGCGGAGAACTCGGTACACGTTGTGTCGACTGATCTGGCTCATGACGGCCGGTTCCCCGAGTACGCCGCGGCGGCGGTCGCTGCCGGTATCGGCGCACAGGCGGGGATCAGCCTCTTCGACGCTCCCAGGTCGCGAGGTGCCTTGAATCTCTATGCGCACAAGCCTGGTTCGTTCCACGATCTCGCGACGATCGCCGAACTGTTCCGGCACCAGGCAGCGTGGGCGATCGACTACGCGCGGGAGATCCACAATCTGCAGGAGGCGGTCCGCACCCGCACCACGATCGGTACGGCGGTGGGCATCGTGATGGAACGGTACCGGCTCAGCGACGACCGTGCGTTCGCGTTCCTGACCCGGCTCTCCCAGGACAGCAACATCAAGCTCCGCCTGATCGCGGAACGCGTCATCGCAGCGACACGTCATGGGTCGTAGCCGCATGATGCGGGCCGCTGATCCGTGCCGGCGAGCCGGAGAGTAACTGTGGGTACCGGAGGGCATGCGACTTCGTCGGAGCCATCCTGAGAAGGACGGGTTCACCCGCCGGAGGTGTGGGCGTGGGTTCAGCTACCTCGATGTCGACGGGCAGCCGATCCGGGACACCGACGTGCTGGAGCGGATCCGGACGCTGGCGATTCCGCCGGCCTGGACCGATGTCTGGATCTGCCCGTACCCGAACGGACACATCCAGGCCACAGGCAACGACCAGGCGGGCCGGCGGCAGTATCTGTACCACGACGACTGGCGGTCGACGCAGGACGCGGACAAGCACGATCGGGTCCGCCTGCTCGCCCGGAAGCTGCCCGCGTTCCGGGAAGCCGTGGACAACGACCTGTCCGGACGCGGGCTCGACCGGCGACGGGTGCTGGCGATCGCGTTGCGGATGCTCGACTACGGCGTCTTCCGGACCGGGAACACGCAGTACGCCGACGAGAACGGCAGCCGCGGCGTGGCGACCCTGCACCGCGACGACGTACGGGTCAGCAAGGGCAAGCTCGTGTTCGACTTCGTCGCGAAGGGCGGTCAGCGGCGCCGGGTCGAACTGGACGACGACCGACTCGTCGCGGCGGTGCGCTCACTGCAGCGGGGGCGGCACGGGACCGACCGACTGCTCGTCTACCGCGACGGCGACGGCTACCACGAACTCGACGCCGCGATGATCAACGAGCGCTTCCAGGAACTGGTCGGCGAGGACTACACGGTCAAGGACCTGCGTACCTGGACCGCCACCGTGCACGCCGCGGTCGAGCTCGCGCAGGCCGATCCGCCGTCGACGAAGAGGGCCCTGAACGAGGCGGTGCGATCGATGCTGGACGAGGTGTCCGACCACCTCGGGAACACGCCGACCGTCGCCCGGAGCTCGTACGTCGATCCGCGCATCGTCGACCAGTACGAACACGGCCGCACGATCGAGAGCACCGTCGACCGGGTCGGTGCCGACCTCGACGACGAGCAGGCCCGCGCCGCCCTCGAACGCGCGGTGAACAAGGTCCTCGACCACGCCGGCCGGGACTGACGTCAGCGGCCGGCGTCCGCCATGGACAGGAACATACGAGCCACGATCGTGCCCAAACCACGCCGTGTGGGTGCGGTGGTGCCCGCGTGTGGCGTGTGGGTCTGGGTACTGCGGCGTTGTACGGCTATCGGACCATGGACGGTGAACAGTGCGTCGAGTGGTGGTTGTCGTGATGCTGCTGGTGCTGCTGACCGGGTGCCAGGGTCCGGAGCAGCAACTGCGGCAGGCGGCGGCGCAGTCGGCGCGGGAGGCTGCTTCCGAGGTCGGGACGACGCGGCTGGCGGTCGAGCAGCTGCGGTCGCGTCGGCTGTGGTCCCAGTCGGCCGAGCAGATCGTCAAGGACGCTGAGCAGGGGGTCGAGAAGGCCGCGAGCTCGTTCTCGGCGCAGCAGCCGGCCACCGGAGCGTCGACCTCGCTGTACGAGCAGGTGACCAAGGCACTCGACGATGCGCAGACTGCGGTGACCGCGGTGCGCATTGCCCTCGGCAACAACGATCTCGCCGCCGCCGAGCGACAGCTCGACCAGCTGCGTGCCGCGAGCCGCGACCTCCAGTCGATCGAGGAGGTCGCGTCGTGAAGAAGTTCGTCGGCGTGACACTGGGCATCCTGACCGCGATCGGCGGGTTCGTGGACATCGGGGACCTGGTCACGAACGCGCTGGTGGGCGCCCGGTTCGGCATGCACCTGGCCTGGGTGGTCGTGGTCGGGGTGATCGGGATCTGTCTGTACGCCGAGATGTGCGGCCGGGTCGTGGCGATGTCGGGGCGACCGGTGTTCGATCTGATCCGTGAGCGTCTCGGGCCGCGTACCGGACTGCTGACCCTGGTGGCGTCGCTCCTGGTCACGCTGCTGACGCTGATCGCCGAGATCGGTGGCGTCGCGCTGGCGTTCGAGTTGGCGAGCGGCGTGAACTATCTGCTCTGGATGCCGCTCGCGGCGCTGGCGGTGTGGTTGGTGATCTGGCGGGTCAAGTTCTCCCGGCTGGAGCAGGTCTTCGGGCTCTTGGGTCTGTTGCTGGTGGTTTTCGCGGTGGCCCTGTTCAAGCTCGGGCCCGACTGGGGACAGCTGATGCATCAGGCCTTGCGCCCGCATCCGATCGGACACGAGAGCTGGTGGACGTACGCGTACTACGGGATCGCGTTGTTCGGTGCCGCGATGACGCCGTACGAGGTGTTCTTCTTCTCCTCCGGCGGGGTGGAGGAGAAATGGACCCGGCGGGATCTGGGGACGGCGCGGTCCAATGTCTTCATCGGGTTCCCACTCGGTGGGTTGTTGTCGCTGTCGATCATGGGGTGTGCGGCGGTGCTGTACCTGGCGGCCGGTATCGAGGTCGCGACGTTGGGCCAGGTCGTGCTGCCGGTGGCCGTTGCCCTGGGCAAGCTCGGGCTGGCGGTCGTGCTGATCGGTGTCTTCGCGGCGACCTTCGGGGCGTCGCTGGAGACGGCGCTGTCGTGCGGTTACACGATCGCGCAGTACCGCGGCTGGCAATGGGGCAAGTTCGTCCGGCCGAAGGAGGCGTCGCGGTTCCACGTGGTGATGATCGTCTGTCTGGTGCTGGCCGTGCTGACCCTCCTGACCGGGGTCGATCCGGTACTGGTGACGGAGTACTCCGTGGTGTTCGCCGCGATGGCCCTGCCTTTGACGTACCTGCCGATCCTGATCATCGCCAATGACCCGGACTACGTCGGACGGGAGGTGAACGGCCCTGTGCGGAACGCGCTCGGGCTGGTCTACCTCGCGCTGCTGACGATCGCATCGGCCGCGGCGATTCCACTGATGATTGTCACGAAGGCGGGGCAATGACCCATGACCAATGAATCCGCGCGCGTGCTGCACGCCCAGCTGCATCTTCTCGATCGGCAGCTGATCGACCGGTCCGACGGCCATCTGTGCGGGAAGGTCGACGACGTCGAGCTCGACCTGGAAGCCGACCCGCCGGTGGTCTCGGCGCTGATCTCCGGCCGGGAGCGGATCACCGCGCGGCGGATCGCCGAGATCGACACCGCGGTGAAGGTTGTCGCGGACGGCCTGCAGCTCGACTACTACGACGACTGGCTCGGGGACCACGTCATCGACAAGATCCCGGGGGCTCTCGATGCGACTGAATGACCTGCTCGGTCTTCGGGTGATCGATGCCGACGGTGACGACGTGGGCGGTGTGGCCGACGTCCGGCTGGTGCAGGACGGACCGCTGCTGGTCTCGATGCAGCGTGCCCTGCGGGTTGACGGTCTGATCGTGGTGGAGAACCGGGTCACCCGGCTCTTCGGGTACGAGCGGCATGTCGGGCCGGCCCTGCTGCGCCGGCTGGTGCATGCGCGGCTGGGCGAGGTCTGGTACCTGCCCTGGGCGAACGTCGACGAGATCGTGGACGGTGTCGTCAGGCTCGCCTCGAAGCGCGCCGACTTCCGCCGCCTGGAGGAGCTCGCACGGTACTGACGACGCTCGAGTGCGTGCAGGAGGTGCTGATGGTCGTTTGTCGCGGTGCGGGCCGGGTACCGATCGGCCGGTCGGCTTCTGGGGATCAGGCAGGTGTCCCTGCAGGTGGAAATCGGCAGTTCGTGGAGGCGAGCCATGACTGAGCATCATCCGTCGACGGCAGAGATGCTGGAGCGGTTGGCGACCGAGATGCACGACGCGGAAGGCGTGGAGCAGACCGTCGACACGGTCGTCGAGTTCTGTTGCCGGGCCGTCGGGTGCGAATTCGCCTCGATGGTGCTGATCGACCGCCGGCAGTGCCTCTCGATCCTGGCGCTGAGCGACCCGAAGCTGGCCGAGCTCTACCACGAACAGGTCCGCTTCGGTGAAGGTCCGCTCATCACCGCGGTCCAACAGGACAAGGAGTTGCTCATTCCCGACGTGCTGGTCGAGACTCGCTGGTCGCAGACGTGGACCAACGCGGCCCTCGTTGCGGGGATCCGGAGCGCGATTCACATTCCGGTGCGGGTACGGCGTGATCCGGGGGCGGTGCTGAGTCTCTTCTCCGGGACGCCGGGCGGCTTCGACGACGACGACCTCGCCGTGGCGCACCTGCTCGCCGGCCAGGCGGCGGTAGCGATCGCGAGGGCACGTGACGACCGCAACCCGGCCGTGGCGACCGATGTCCGCAGGCTGATCGGACAGGCGCTCGGCATCCTCATGGAGCGTTACGACTTGGACGACGAGCGCGCCCTCGAGGTGCTCCGGCAGTACTCGAAGAACTCGAAACGCAAGCTGCGCGACGTCGCCCAGGAGCTGATCGAATCTCGCCGGCCGGCCCCGTTGCCGGAGAACGCCTGACTGCCCCGCCGGACCCCCGGCCCTTCGGGGTTCAGGCGTGATCGCCGTCCAGCAACCGGTGGATCTCCTCCAGGGCGTGCTGGATCTCCGGATGGTTGTACTGCGCGGCGCGTGACTCCGCGCTGATCACACCGCAGCGGTGCACGCGCCGGAAGTCGCCGTACGGGAACTCGTAGTGGCCCTTGGTCTCCTCGTCCATCTCCGTGTCGACACCGAGGAACCACGATCCGTAGTCCTGCCAGCCGTGCTTGTCCAGGTACGCGTTCTGCTCGGCCGCGGTCGGTGCGTGCTCGCTCCAGTCGTCCCGCTCGTCCTTGACCGTCTGACCCTTCCGGATCAAGGACTTCGCGTGTTCGAACGCCTTGTCGTTCAGCTTCACAGTCATGCAGTCCCGGTGCCCGATCAGTTCAGGAGTCAACCGCCCGCGCGGTGCCGCCCGCGGCGTTCGGCGCCGCTCTCACCGGCTGTTGATTCGTCCGTCGTGGTGTCGTCGCCGGCGACGCGGCCGACGAACTCGGAACTCGTACCGGTCCCGGTCGTGGCCGGGGTCCCGCGATCGGGATCGCCGCCCGTACTGCGGGTCATCGCCGTGGTGCCATCGGACGGTGCGTCGGCCTCGTTGACCTTGTGGGACAGACGCCAGCGCTTGAACCGCTGCCAGATCGACATCGTAGGCTCCAATCGCCCGCGGGAGCTGAATCGGTACCCGCGGTGCCGGCGTGGAAACAGCGAGCCGTTGTGCGAGCTACTTCCGCTTGATGCTCGTGACGACGGCAGGTGCCGGTGCGAGTGCCGTGATCGGCTGCAGCGACTCGACCGTCAGCGGCTGCTCCTGGTTGGTGACGGTTTCGAGGTGATGCAACAGAATCCCTTCGCGCAGCGCCCACGGCGACACCTCGAGGTGGCTGATGTCGAGAGTCGCCATCGTCGCGCTCGCGACCACGGCTCCGGCGAGCGACTGGTGGGCACGGTACTGCGAGATCCCACGGAGGGTGGCGCGCTCGGTGCTGGTCATCGCGGCCAGCCGCGGCAGCCAGCGCCGTACATCCCGTCTGGACAGGGAGCGCCGGACGAACGGACCGCAGCGTTGCGCCGGCGCTCCGGTCAGCCGGGCCAGCTGCTTGAACGTCTTGGAGCTGCCGATGACCTGTTTGGGGTCGCCTTCCCAGAGGAGCCGGTCGGAGACCTGGCGCAGCGTCGTACGGACGTGGTGCCGCAGTTCGTGGAGTTGGTCCCGGCTCGGCGGGTCGTCGGGCAGGAAGCGACGCGTCAGCCGGCCGGCCCCCAAGGGCAGGGACGCCGCGAAGTCGGGGCGGGCGTCGCGACCGAGCGCGATCTCCATCGAGCCGCCGCCGATGTCGAGCACGAGCAGGCGTCCGGCGGACCAGCCGTACCAGCGCCGGACCGCGAGGTAGGTCAGGCGGGCTTCGTCCTCCCCGGTGAGGAAGCGCAGCTGGACGCCAGTCTCGTTGGCGAGCGCGGCGGCGATCTCTCCGGCGTTGGTGGCGTCGCGGATCGCCGAGGTCGCGAACGCGTACATCCGGTCGACCTGCAGGTCGTGCGCGGCAGCCGCCGCCCTCCGGACGGCCTCGATCACGCGGTCCAGGCCGTCGCCGGTGATGGTGCCGTCCGGCTGAAGTGCTTCGCCCAGCAGGATCCGTTGCTTGAACGCGTGGGTGGGGAGCGGGGGCGCGCCCGGCACGGCCTCCGCGACCTGCAGTTGCGCGGTGGTCGATCCAATATCCAGTACGCCGATCTTCATGACTTGGTCGGTGCCCGCCGCAGCGGCCCTCTAGTCGTCCCGGATCTCCTTGCCTTCGCTGCATGCGAATGAGCGCGGCGGGTCGGGGTAGGCGCACTCACTCCTGCCGTTCGACGGTTGGCTCAGGCACGGTGACTCGTCGGTCGTCGGGGAGCCGCCGGGTGCGTCCGCGGCGGTCGAGGTGTTCGAGCAGTGGTACGACGACACGTCGGGTGCTGTCGAGGCAGCGTCGTGCCGCACTGGTGGTGAAGGGCTGCGGTAGCTCCGCGAGTCGTCGTACTGCCGTCTCGTCGGCGCCGGGGAGGAGCACGACCGTGTCGGTGAGGCGGAGCAGCAGGTGGGCTCGGCCCGCGGCCGCGATGGCCCGCTTGTCGAGACCTGCGGCTTCGAGCTCGGCTGCCTCGGGTGCCCGGTACGGCTGCCGGCGGATCCGCTCGGTGAGCTCGGCGACTGCCTTCAAAAGCTGGGGTGGGAGGGCGGCGTCGCCGTTGAGCACGCGTCCGCCGGTGACGTGGAGCGGAGGACCGACCAGCGCCGTGACGAGGTCGACGGAGGGGAGGGCAAGGAGCTGGGCCGCTGTGGTCAGCGGCAGACCGGGGTCGAGTGGTTGTTCAGCCGACCATGTCGCCACCAGATTCGCGAGTTCGGTTCGCAGGGCCGTGGCATGATCCGGGGCGAGCAGCCAGTCGCCGACCCGGACAGCGTCCGCGGTATCCGGGTCCACGCCGATCCGGCGGAGTAGCGAGGCCCGGACGGGGCTGCGCCGCCGGACCTCGGTGGCAGGGCGACCGTCCACCGTCGCCAGCTCGGATGCGCGCCGGCGTGCGGCGCCGCGACGGTTGATCGCGGGCGGAATCGGGTCGGCCACGACGATTCCCCACAGCCGCCGGCTGCCTGGATCGCGGAGGATGGCGCGATCGCCGATCCGGAGCGGCAGGGGGCGGCGGAAGAGCAGCCGGGCGTGCCGCGCACCGAGCGCGCGGAAATGAACGTGCTCGGCCACCGCACCGATGTGCACCACGAGGTCGGCGCGGCCGGGCACGTCGACTGTCGGGGCCGAGTCGGGTTCCGCGTCGTGCGGTGCCAGGATGACGTCCGCAGATGTCGTCCAATGCCATGCGTCCGGGGTGGCCAGCACACTGTCCCGTCCAAGAGCGTCGGGGATTTTGCTGCCGAGGTTGAGTGCGACCCGGGCGACGCCACTCACCTGGTCACGGGACCTGCCGAGTGCCTCGATCCCGCGGACCCTGACCTCGCCGTTCCCGAGCACGAGTCGGTCGCCGCGGGCGACGGTTCCCGCGGCCAGGGTGCCGGTCACGACGGTTCCGGCACCGTGCACGGTGAAGCTCCGGTCGACCCACAGCCGGACATCGGCGCCCGGATCGGGGACCGGTAGTGCGGCCGCCAGCGTCGTCAGGGCCTCGCGCAGTACGTCGAGGCCTTGTCCGGTCCGGCCGCTCACCGCGACGATCGGCGCTTCGTGCAACGTCGTCCGAGCGAGTTCCGCCCGGGTTCGGGTGATGATCGGTTCGGGATCGGCCAGGTCGGATCGCGTCACGGCAACCACGCCGTGCCGGACCCCGAAGGCGTCCAGCGCGGCGAGATGTTCGGCGGCCTGCGGCATCCAGCCGTCGTCGGCGGCGACCACGAACAGAACGGCCGGCACCGGCCCGACCCCGGCCAGCATGGTGGCGAGGAACCGTTCGTGCCCCGGTACGTCGACGAACGCGACCTCGCCCACGTCGGGGAGCTCGGTCCAGCAGTAGCCGAGACTGATCGTCAGTCCGCGCCGTCGTTCTTCGGCGAGCCGGTCCGGGTCGGATCCGGTCAGTGCCCGGACGAGCGTCGACTTGCCGTGGTCGACGTGCCCGGCGGTGGCGATCACGTGCATCGCTCAGCCACCCGTCGCACAGCCTCCACGAGTACGTCGTCCTGCGTCGGCGGTACTGCGATCAGATCGAGCAGCAGCCGTCCGCGCACGACATGACCGACGACCGCCGGGTCGAGCATCCGCAAGGGTTCGGCCCACCGTGGATCGAGTGCGACGGCTGCACTCTCCAGTTCGACGCCGGGTGCGCCTCCGCCGCCGACCGCCGCCGTCGAGACGACCGCGTCCGCGCCCAATGCGCTCGCGACCTGCTTCGCCCGCGCGAGGAGCTCGCCGGGTGTGGTGGCCAGCGCCTCGGCAACCGGCGTCGGGGGACCGGTCAGCGTCGCCTCCAGAGCGGCCAGGGTGAGCTTGTCGACCCGGAGCGCCCGGGCGAACGGGAAGCGGCGCAGCCGCTCGACCAGGGCGTGGTCACCGAGGAGAAGTCCGCATTGCGGCCCGCCGAGGAGCTTGTCGCCCGAGGCTGTGACGAGCGCTGCCCCGGCACGCAGTGCGGTGGTCGCGTCAGGCTCCGCAGGAAGTCGGGGATGCGGCTGCAGCAGGCCGGAGCCGAGGTCGGCCACCACGGGAACCGGCAGGGTGGACAGCTCGGCGATCGAGACGGTGGACGTGAAGCCCTCGACGCGGAAGTTGGACGGGTGCACCTTGAGGACGAACGCGGTCGAGTCGTCGACAGCCGCCTGGTAGTCGGCGAGCCGGACGCGGTTCGTCGTACCGACCTCGCGGAGGGTCGCGCCGACCGATGTGAGCAGGTCGGGGATGCGGAAACCGTCGCCGATCTCGACCAGTTCGCCCCGGGCGATCACGATCGAGCGGCCCGCGGCGAGTGCGCAGGCGGCGAGCGCGAGGGCTGCGGCGCCGTTGTTGACCACGTGGACGCCGCCCGCGTCGGGGACGGCCGCGGCCAACGCGGCGAGTGCTGCCGCGCCACGCTTCCCGCGCGCACCGGTCCGTAGATCGAGTTCGACGTCGGTCGGTCCGGCAGCCAGTCCGAGCGCCTGCTGTGCGGCCGTGGACAGGGGCGCGCGCCCGAGGTTCGTGTGGACGACGACTCCGGTCGCGTTGATCACCTGTCGCAAGGACGTCGGCGCGCTGGGGAGCGCTGCGAGCACGGCCGGCACGACGTCCGCGGGGGAGATCGCACCGGAGCGGCACCGGTCGAGTGCACCGCCCACAGCCTGCTTGACCGCGGGCCGGCCGAGACGGGCGATCGCGTCGGCCAGTTGAGGATCGGCCAGCACCCGGTCGGTGCGCGGCGTCGCCCGGCGCGGATCGTCACCGGCGACGTGCCGGGCACGGTCGCGATCGGCTGCGGACACCGGCACCTCCGGACGTGGTTGGCGGAGGCGGACGGGAATCGAACCCGCCTGGCCGGGATACCCGGCCACAACGGCTTTGAAGACCGCGCCCGTCACCAGACGAGGTACGCCTCCACGAGTCGCTGGTGCAGTGCCCATTCGGAGCGTTTTTCACTCAGTGCATGGCATGAACGTTTACGACGGGCCACTTCGGCGTACAGGTGTGTCATGTCCGTCGAAGGTCTTCCTTGGCCGGTGCTGCGGCAGCTCCGCGGCCCGGACCGGCTCGGGCGTGGCAAGGCGGCCAGGTCGAAGCGGACGGCGGCACTGCGCGGGCGCATCGCGGACGCGGACCGGGTCGTCGACTCGATCTGCCCGTACTGCGCGGTGGGCTGCGGGCAACGGGTGTTCGTCAAGGACGAGCAGGTCATCCAGATCGAGGGTGACCCGAAGAGCCCGGTGTCACGCGGCCGGTTGTGCCCGAAGGGCAGCGCGAGCAAGCAGCTCGTCACCTCGTCGTTGCGCGAGACGAAGGTGCGCTACCGGCGCCCGTACGGAACCGACTGGGAGGAACTGGACCTCGACACCGCGATGGAGATGATCGCGGACCGCGTGCTGAAGACCCGGGACGAGACCTGGCAGTGGGAGCAGGACGGCAACCGGGTCCGTCGCACGATGGGCATCGCCAGCCTCGGAGGAGCGACCCTCGACAACGAGGAGAACTACCTCATGAAGAAGCTGTACACGGCGATGGGTGCGATCCAGATCGAGAACCAGGCGCGTATTTGACACTCCTCGACGGTCCCCGGTCTGGGGGCCTCGTTCGGGCGCGGCGGCGCCACCGGGTTCCAGCAGGACCTGGCCAACGCGGATGTGATCCTCATCGAGGGCTCGAACATGGCCGAGTGCCATCCGGTCGGGTTCCAGTGGGTGATGGAGGCCAAGGCCCGGGGCGCGACAGTGATTCATGTCGACCCACGGTTCACCCGGACGTCGGCGGTCGCCGACCTGCACCTGCCGATCCGGGCCGGCACCGACATCGCGTTCCTCGGGGCGCTCGTGAACCACGTGCTGAGCAACGAGCTCGACTTCCGTGAGTACGTCGTCCCGTACACCAACGCGGCCGCGATCATCGGGGAGGACTTCCGCGACACCGACGATCTGAACGGCCTGTTCTCCGGCTTCGACCCGGAGACGGGGTCGTACGACGCGGGCTCGTGGCACTACGAGGGCGCGGAGGCCGACGCCGCGGCCGGGACGAAGCGCGGGCAGAAGGGCCACCGCAGCAGCGACGACGCCGGTGCCCACGAGGCAGCGCGATCCGAGGCCGCAGGTTCTGGCGGTCCGGCGGTCGAATTCAAACCCGAGCGTGACGAGACGCTGCAGCATCCGCGGTGCGTCTACCAGATTCTGAAGCGGCACTTCGCCCGTTACACGCCCGAGATGGTGGAGCAGGTCTGCGGGATCAGCCCGGACAAGTTCCGCCAGGTCGCCGATGCGCTGACCTCGGCGAGCGGACGGGACAAGACCGGCGCGTTCGTGTACTCGGTCGGCTGGACGCACCACAGCACCGGCGTACAGAACATCCGGACCGCGGCGATCCTGCAGTTGCTGCTGGGCAACATCGGCCGTCCGGGCGGTGGCATCATGGCGTTGCGCGGACATGCCAGCATCCAGGGCTCCACGGACATCCCGACGCTGTTCAACCTGCTCCCCGGGTACCTCCCGATGCCGCACGCCGAGCACCACCTGAATCTCGAGCAGTACGTCGCGGAGGACGCGGGCAAGACCGGCTTCTGGGGCAACATGGACGCGTACATGGTCAGCCTGCTGAAGTCCTGGTGGGGTGAAGCGGCGACCGCTGACAACGACTATTGCTTCGACTATCTGCCGCGGCTGACCGGCCACCACTCGACGTACGAGACCGTGATCGGCCAGATCGAGGGCCGGGTCAAGGGCTACTTCCTGATCGGCGAGAACCCGGCCGTCGGGTCGGCGAACGGCAAGATGCAGCGCCTCGGTCTCGCGAACCTGGACTGGCTCGTGGTGCGTGACCTGGCGATGATCGAGTCGGCAACGTTCTGGAAGGACGGGCCGGAGCTCAGCACGGGGGAGTTGCGCACCGAGGAGATCGGCACCGAGGTCTTCTTCCTGCCCGCGGCCGCGCACACCGAGAAGGCAGGTTCGTTCACCAATACGCAGCGGATGCTGCAGTGGCACCACAAGGCGGTCGAGCCGCCGGACGACGCCCGCAGCGACCTGCAGTTCTACTACGAGCTCGGTCAGCGGTTGCGGGCGAAGCTGGCCGGATCCACCGACGAGCGGGACCGCCCGTTGCTTGATCTCACCTGGGATTACGGACAGGAAGGCCCGCTGCGGGAGCCCCGAGCGGAAGCGGTGCTGCGTGAGATCAACGGGACGAAGGACGGTCACGCGTTGTCGGCGTACACGGAACTGAAGGCCGACGGCAGTACCCGGTGCGGCTGCTGGATCTATTGCGGTGTGTACGCCGACGAGGTGAACCAGGCGGCCCGGCGGACCCCCGGCGCCGACCAGTCGTGGGTCGCGCCCGAGTGGGGCTGGGCCTGGCCGGCGAACCGCCGGATCCTCTACAACCGCGCGTCCGCGGATCCGGACGGGAAGCCGTGGAGCGAGCGGAAGGCCTATGTCTGGTGGGATGCCGAGAACGGCAAGTGGACCGGCCACGACGTACCGGACTTCATCCCCGACCGGGCGCCGGACCATGTGCCGGACGATGACGCGCGAGGGCCGGACGCGATCGGCGGCCGGGACCCGTTCGTGATGCAGACCGACGGGAAGGGCTGGCTGTTCGCGCCGGTCGGGCTGGCCGACGGACCGATGCCGGCGTTCTACGAGCCGGCCGAGTCGCCGGTCCGCAACCCGCTCTACGACACGCAGAACAACCCGGCCAGGTTCCGTCTGGAGCATGCGGTGAATCCGCTGAACCCGTCGCTGTCGGAGGTGTTCCCGTACGTGTTCACGAGCTACCGGTTGACCGAGCACCACACGGCCGGCGGTATGAGTCGCACGCTGCCGTACCTGTCGGAGCTGCAGCCGGCGATGTTCTGTGAGGTCTCACCGCGGCTGGCCGCCGAGCGCGGGCTGACCAACGGTGACTGGGCGACGATCGTCACCACCCGGACCGCGATCGAGGCGCGGGTGCTGGTGACCGACCGGATGCGGTCGTTACGGCTCGGCGACCGGATCGTCGAGCAGGTCGGCCTGCCGTACCACTGGGGCGGCCGCGGGCTGACCACCGGCGACTCGCAGAACGACCTGGTGAACGTGACGCTCGATCCCAATGTGTACATCCAGGACAAGGTGGGCACTTGCGACGTGCGGCCGGGACGGCGTCCACGCGGCGCCGACCTGCTCGCGTACGTCGAGGCCTACCGCAGGCGGCTCGACGGAGGGAGCCCCGATGACGCAGGCTGACCGGTTCTTCGGACCGCTGGCGGACGTCTCTGCCGACGCGGGGTACGGCGACGACCACCCGCCGCGGGTCGGGTTCTTCACCGACACCTCGGTCTGCATCGGCTGCAAGGCCTGCGAGGTCGCCTGTAAGGAGTGGAACGAGCTGCCCGAGGACGGCCTCGAGTTCACCGGGACGTCGTACGACAACACCACCCAGCTGGGCGCGGACACCTGGCGGCATGTCGCCTTCGTCGAGAAGCAGAAACCCGCCACGACCGTCGACCTCGGACTGCCCGGCGTGGGGCCACCGGACGAGCAGAAGGACGTCGCGTGGCTGATGTCTTCCGACGTGTGCAAACACTGCACGCACGCGGCCTGTCTGGACGTCTGCCCGACCGGCGCGCTGTTCCGCACCGAGTACGGCACCGTGGTCGTCCAGGAGGACATCTGCAACGGCTGCGGGTACTGCGTTCCAGCCTGCCCGTACGGCGTGATCGACCAGCGCAAGAACGACGGCCGTGTGTTCAAGTGCACCATGTGCTACGACCGGCTGAAGGTCGGCGAGGAACCCGCGTGCGCAAAGGCCTGCCCGACGGATTCGATCCAGTTCGGGCCGCTGGACGAACTCCGCGAGCGGGCTGACAAACGCGTACAGGACCTGCACGACCAAGGTGTCGACGTGGCCAGGTTGTACGGCGCCGACCCGGAGGACGGCGTCGGCGGTGACGGTGCGTTCTTCCTGCTACTCGACGAGCCGGAGGTGTACGGCCTGCCGCCGGACCCGGTCGTCACCACCCGCGATCTGGGATCGATGTGGAAGCACGCGGCGGCTGCCGCAGGTGCCCTGCTCGGTGTCGCGGTCGCCGTCTTCGCGGGAGGCCGGCGGTGAAGGAACGCCGGATGGTCCCGGAGCCCGAGTTCGACTCGTACTACGGGCGGCCGATCCTCAAGGAGCCGGTGTGGAAACAGCCGGACGTCCCGCTGTATCTGTTCGCCGGTGGGCTGGCCGGTGCATCGGCGTTGCTCGCCGAAGGCGCTGCGCTGACCGGACGGGCCGGACTGTTGCGCGTGGCAAGGACCGCGGCGGCGGCCGGGTCCACGCTCGGCTCCGGCCTGCTGGTTCACGATCTCGGTCGTCCGGAGCGTTTCCTGAACATGCTGCGGGTCCTGAAGATCACCTCGCCGCTGTCCGTCGGGTCCTGGATCCTCGCATCGTTCAGCGGGTTGTCGGCGGCCGCGGCCGCGACCGAGTACAGCGGCCGGCTGCGAGTCGTGGGCCGGATGGCCGGCGCCGGCGCGGGGGTCCTAGGGCCTGCGCTGGCGACGTACACCGCGGTGCTGGTAGCGGACACAGCAGTGCCGGCCTGGCACGAGGCGCATCGGGAGTTGCCGTTCGTGTTCGCGGGCAGCGCTGCGGCGGCCGCGGGCGGTCTGGCGATGGTCGCCGCGCCGAAGGCCGAGGCCGGACCGGCCCGCCGGATGGCGGTCATCGGCGGCGTCGCGGAGCTCGCGGCGTCAGAGCTGATGAACCGCCGGTTGGGGATGCACGCGGAGGTCTACCGCGAGGGACGCCCCGGCACGCTGCTGAAGCTTGCGCGGGTGCTGACGGCGGCCGGTACCGGCCTGACACCCTTCGCCCGGCGGTCCCGAGTGGTGTCCACGCTGGCCGGCACGGCGTACCTCGCCGGCTCTCTGCTCACCAGATTCGGCGTGTTCCAGGCGGGGCTGGCGTCCGCGCGCGATCCGAAGTACACCGTGGTTCCGCAAGGTGAACGGAGCGGGCAGTGACTGACCTGGCGGCACCCGTGCGGTTGACGCAGTACGCGGCCGGTGGCGGTTGCGCGTGCAAGATCCCGCCGGGTGAACTGGAGGCTCTCGTCGGCGGAATGCCGGCCGGCCACGCCGACGGGGAGCTGGTGGTCGGCCTGGAGCACGGCGACGACGCGGCCGTGGTGCGGATCGACGGCCGCCGGGCCGTGGTGACGACCGCGGACTTCTTCACACCGGTCGTCGACGACGCCTACGACTGGGGGCGGATCGCGGCGGCCAACGCGCTGTCGGACGTGTACGCGATGGGCGGCGAGCCGATCGTCGCCGTGAACCTCCTGGCCTGGCCGCGAGACCGCATTCCGTTCGAGCTCGCGGCGGACGTACTGCAAGGTGCCGCGGACGTCTGCGCGGAGGCCGGGACCTACCTGGCGGGTGGACACAGCATCGACGATCCCGAGCCGAAGTACGGTCTCGCCGTCACGGGCCTGGCCGATCCGGATCGGCTGCTGCGGAACGACGCCGGGCGGCCCGGAACACCGTTGACGCTGACCAAGCCGCTCGGGCTCGGCGTGCTGAACAACCGGCACAAGGCGACCGGCGAGGTGTTCGCGCAGGCGGTGGCGACGATGACCACGCTCAACCGGGACGCGTCCCGCGCCGCGCTCGCGGCGGGGGTGGTCTGTGCGACCGACGTCACCGGGTTCGGCCTGCTCGGGCACCTGCTGAAGCTGATCCGGGCGAGTGAGGTCGGAGCGGTGGTCGAGGCTGCCGCCGTACCGTGCCTCGAGGGTTCCCGTGAGGCGTTGGCAGCGGGCTTCGTTCCTGGCGGGAGCCGCCGGAACCTCGACTGGGTCCGCAGTTCGCTGGACTCGAGCCTGTCCGAGGAGGAGTTGCTTCTCCTGGCCGATGCCCAGACCTCCGGCGGCCTGCTCGTGGCCGGCGAGATCCCGGGCTGCCCGGTGGTCGGCGAACTGGTCCCCGGACCACCGCGCATCCAGATCGTGTGACCCGCCGGATGCTTGGTAGGTCGCTCGTCGGGCACCGAAGTTCCCTGGATCGGCACACGGTGACGGGAGGCCGGATGAAGGCGCTGACGTGGCAGGGAAAGCGGAGCATCGGGTACGACGACGTACCGGATCCGCGGATCGAGGAACCGACGGACGCGATCGTGCGGGTGACGTCGTCGGGGATCTGTGGGTCGGACCTGCACCTGTACGAGGTGATGGGTCCGTTCCTCGACACCGGCGACGTACTCGGGCACGAGGTGATCGGGGTCGTCGAGGAGACGGGAGCGCAGGTCGGCGGTCTGCAGCAGGGGGACCGCGTGGTCGTCCCGTTCCAGATCGCCTGCGGCGCCTGTTTCCTGTGTACACAGGGTTTGCAGACCCAGTGCGAGACCACTCAGGTCCGTGACCAGGGGATGGGCGCGGCGTTGTTCGGCTACACCAAGCTCTACGGGCAGGTGCCCGGCGGACAGGCGGAGTACCTGCGGGTGCCGCAAGCGCAGTACGGCCCGATCAAGGTGCCGGAGGGCCCGCCCGACGACCGGTTCGTCTACTTGTCCGACGTACTGCCGACCGCTTGGCAGGCGGTGGAGTACGCCGGGATTCCGGACGGAGGATCGGTCGCGGTGCTCGGTCTCGGACCGATCGGTGACATGGCGTGCCGGATCGCGTTGCACCGCGGTCACCGGGTCATCGGCGTCGATCTGGTGCCGGAGCGGATCGAGCGGGCGCAGGCCCGTGGTGTGGAGACGCTCGAGTACTCCGACGACGTCGCGGACCAGATCCGGAACCTGACCGACGGACGCGGACCCGACTCGGTGATCGATGCCGTCGGCATGGAAGCCCACGGGTCACCGGTCGCGAGCGTCGCGCAACGGGCGGCGGGCCTGCTGCCGGACGCGATCCAGCGCACGTTCATGCAGAAGGCAGGCGTCGACCGGCAGTCCGCGCTGCTGCTCGCGATCGACATCGTCCGGCGCGGCGGCACGATCTCGCTGGTCGGCGTGTACGGCGGGATGGCGGATCCGCTGCCGATGCTGACGATGTTCGACAAGCAGATCCAGCTGCGGATGGGACAGGCCAACGTCCGCCGGTGGAGCGGGCAGATCCTGCCGCTGCTCACCGACGACGATCCGTTAGGGGTCGACTCCTTCGCGACGCATCACCTGCCGCTGGCCGAGGGGCCAGCGGCGTACAGGACGTTCCAGGAGAAGGCTGACGGCATGGTGAAGGTGCTGCTGAATCCCTGACGCCTACTCCGGGGAGTGCGCGGTGCGACGGGGCAGCGGCAGGGCGTGGGTGCCGTCGCACAGCGGAGGGATCGCGGTGCGGCCGCAACGACAGAGCGCGATCGTACGGCGGCACGCGGGGATCGGATCGCCGTTCTCGTCGAGGAGCTCGAACTCACCGCGCACCAGCAGCGGCCCGTCCGGATACGCACGAATCTCGGTCATGACCAGTCGGTACCCACGGGCGATGCGTTCACGACTGCCCGGCGGGTACCGGGTCGGCATGCAGCTACCAGCACCCCGGGGGCCTCTCAGCGGCTGGCTGGCCTCTCGGCTCCAGCGTTACGCCACCGCGGCTCCACGGGTCACGTCCAGCGCCGATCCGTGGTCCGACGACGATCTCCAATTGGCCCTCTGGGTCGCCTACGAGCTGCAGTACCGCGGCTTCGACGACGTGGATCCGGCCCTGCAGTGGGCTCCGGACGTGATCGCGTTCCGCTCTCGTCTGGAGGGCCCGTGGACGGGCCGGCTGGAGGCGGCCTGCCGGGTCGAGCCGGGTTCACAGCCGGTCGCCGAGCAGCTGCGATCCCTGATCGAGGGCGCCGACGGTCCGCGTCTCTCGCCGTACCTGCGCCGGCATGCCACGAAGGAACAGTTCCGCGAGTTCGTGCTGAACCGGTCGGTCTACCAGCTCAAGGAGGCCGATCCGCACAGCTTCGGCATCGCGCGGCTGGACGGCGCGGCGAAGGCGGCACTGGTCGAGATCGAGGCCGACGAGTACGGCGGAGGCCGACCGGATCGCATGCACTCGGAGCTCTTCCGTACGACGATGCGCTGGCTCGGTCTCGACGACAGCTACGGGTACTACGTTCCCGACGTACCGGCGGTCACGCTGGCCGTGTCCAACGTGATGTCGCTGTTCGCGATCCACCGTCGGTGGACCGGTGCGCTGCTCGGTCATCTCGCCGCTCTCGAGATGACGTCGACGCTGCCCAACCGGCAGTACGCGACGGGAGCGATCCGGCTGGGTGCGTCCGAGGAAGCAGCCCGCTACTTCACCGAGCACGTCGAAGCCGACGCGGTCCACGAGCAGATCGCCGCGCACGACCTGTGCGGCAACTACGTCCGCCGGCATCCCGAGGCGATCGGCGACGTGCTGTTCGGCGCCCGTTGCGCGCTGGCGGCCGACGACCGCTTCGCCGAACATCTTCTGACCTCGTGGACCGCGGACCAGCCGGACCGCGCGCGGCAGCTTCGTCGTGTGAAGAGTTGACCTGCGTGGCGATCACGGACGCGGAGCTGCTTCGTTCGCGGTTCTCCGGCACCGAGCCCGGGACCGTCGGCTTCGAGGAGGAACTGCTGCTGGTGCACCGCGCGACGTGGCGGCCGGCCACCGCAGCCGCCGTGGTCGCGGTCGTCGACGATCCTCGCGTGAAGCAGGAACTGCCCGCGTGCCAACTCGAGATCGCGACCTCGGTGCACACCTGTGTCGCGGATGCTGTCGACGAACTCAGAGCCTGTCGAGCGCTGATCACCAAGGCCTGCGATCCCACGGTGGCGGCGATCGCGACCCCCGTCCATCCGCTGCTCGACGGACCCGCCGCCTTGTCGCCCACGGAGCGATCGGCTCGGCTCGCTGCCCGCTACCGAGAGGCAATCGGCCGGCAACTGGTGTCTTCACTGCAGGTCCATTTGGCTTTTGGCGACGCCGACTGCACGTTGGACGTCTATCACCGGCTGCGGAACATCCTGCCGGAGCTGGCGGCGCTGGCCGGCGCCGCGCCGTACGCAGGCGGACGGGACACCGGACTGTGCTCGGTGCGTCCGGTGATCGCGGCGCAGTTGCCGCGCCAAGGTGTGCCGCCGGTCATCGGCTCCTGGGAGCAGTTCGCCGCCGATCTTGCCTGGACGGTCCGAGGGGGAGTCGTGGGTGACGCGTCGGAGTGGTGGTGGGAGCTCCGGCCGCACGGTGGCTACGGCACGCTGGAACTGCGAGTTCTCGACGTACAGGCGACCGTGTGGCAGACCAGCGCGATCGCGGGCTTCGTGTACGCGCTCGGTGCGAGGTTCGCGGATCTGTACCGGATCGGTGAGCCCGTCTCGCCGGCGCCGGCCTGGAGAATCGCGGAGAACCGGTGGGCGGCGCTGCGCGACGGCGTACGGGGAGAGCTGCTCGACCTGCGCACCGGTGAGACGCGAGCCACCCGGCGCCGCCTGCACGAGCTCGTCGACGCCGCCGAGCCCTACGCGCCGGACGGTCTGGACGACGTGCGGATCATGGTCGAGCATCCGCCGGTCGAACACCTGCGAGCACTCGGCGCCGAGGCCGTCGTCCCGTGGCTGGCCGAGGTGTTCAACCGCTGACGGTGGCCGGCGGATCAGCCGGGTACGTCGCGCTTGTGCCGGACATAGGCGGGCAAGACCAGCCACAGCACGCCGAACCATCCCAGGAGTACGCCGACCAGGACGGTTGCGGCGGGCCGGGGAAGGACGACGTCCAACGCGATCAGCACCCCACCACCGACCGACGCGACGAGGAAGACCATGCCGGCCCGAACCAGGCGGTCGGTGACGATGATCAGGCGGTCTCGCAGACCTTCGCGGTACAGGAAGCGGTGGAACGCCACCGGAGCGAGGAACAGGGAGACAGCGACCGCCGCGGCGAGCAACGTGCACGCATAGACGGCATGGGTGAATCTGTCCGCGGTGTGGAACTGGTTCTGGAACGCGATCCCCAGCAGGAAGGCGAACAGGATCTGAGTTCCGGTCTGGACCAGACGCAGTTCTTGCAACAGCTCGTTCCAGTGCCGGTCGAGTCGTTCGCCGGAGCTCTCGTCGTCTCGCTGGTAGCTCAGCCGTTTGGAGATCATGCCGTCAGGCCTCCCATGACCTGCCCGGTGCCCCCGGTGCGACCTGAACATGCCGCACCGAACGGGTGCCGCGCGGTGTTTCGGGTACCGCAGTGGAATGACAGACACCAAGGACCGGGTGAAGGTCGGGTTCAAGCTGATCGCCGAGGCCTACGGGCCGGTCGACATCGTCGAGCAGGCGGTGCGGGCCGAGGAGGCGGGGTTCGACTTCGTCGAGGTGAGTGATCACTTCCATCCGTGGGTGAGCGAGCACGAACATTCCGGCTTCGCGTTCTCGATGCTTTCGGCGATCGCGGCACGAACCTCCTCCATCGGTCTCGCGACCGGTGTGACGTGCCCGTTCATCCGGTACCACCCCGCGGTCGTCGCGCAGGCGGCCGCGACGACGGCGATCCTGTCCGGTGGGCGCTTCACTCTCGGCGTCGGCGCCGGTGAACGTCTCAACGAGCATGTGGTCGGGCGAGGCTGGCCGGCTGTCGCTGTTCGGCATCAGATGCTGCGCGAGTCACTCGAGATCATCCGGCTGCTGTGGAAAGGCGGCTACCAGTCGTACGACGGGAAACACCTGCAGCTGGAGGACGCGAGAGTGTTCGATCTGCCGGACGATCTGCCGGCCATCGCGGTAGCCGCAGGAGGACCGGAGGCGGCCCGGCTCGCGGGCGAGCTGGGCGACGCGTTGTTCGTGACCGAGCCGGAGCCGGAGCTGGTCGCGGCATTCGAGGGCGCGGGCGGCAGCGGTGCTCGATACGCAGAGGTGCCGCTGGCCTGGGCGCCGTCGGAGGACGCGGCCGCCGAGTCTGCGCGCAGGCTGTTCAGGTTCGGCCTGACGGGCTGGAAGGTTCAGTCCGAGCTGCCGAACCCGGTGAACTTCGACGCCGCCACAGAGTTGATCACGCCGGACCATCTGCGCGAGCAGTTCGGGTGCGGCCCCGACGTCGAACGGCACCTGGAGATCGCCCGGCCGTTCGCCGCGGCGGGCTACGACCATCTCGCCCTGATCAACGCCGGCCCGGACATGTCCGGCTTCTTCGACTTCTTCACCAAGGAGCTCGGCCCAGCGCTGCGCTCCCTGTGACAGCGCCAGATAGACGGTCCTCCGCAGCGTGGTGCCACCGGGTGCCGGCGCTCAGGTCCTCATCAGCTCTCCGCGCTGTCCGGGGGTGTCGGCAGGCGGCGCTCGGCGATGAGTTGCCGTGCGACCTCACGGAGTTTGGTGTTGGTGTCCTGGGAGTAGCGTCGGAGCACCTCGAAGGCGCGGTTGGCGTCGAGGTCGTAGCGTTCCATCAGGATGCCCACTGCCTGGCCGACCAGGTGGCGGGAGTCGACGGCGAGGTGGAGGTCGGCTTCGCGCCGTGCGGCGCGGAGCGCAACCGACGCGTGCCGGGCGAAGATGTGGGCGATCTCCTCGTCGGCCGGGGTGAAGGCGTCGGGTTCTGTGCTGTAGAGGCCGAGCACGCCGACGACGGTTGTGTCGTCCGTGGACAGCGGCACGTCGAGGACGCTGCGGATGCCGAGGCCGAGCATCTTTCCGGCCCATTCCGGCCAGCGGCCGTCGAGCACGGTGTCGCGGACCAGGACGGTGCTGCGGTGACGCATGCATTCGACCAACGCACCGAGCCCGCCGTCGAGCTGGAACCGGTAGATCTCGGCCAGGACCGGTTCGGTGACGGCCGGGACCTCCAGATGCCCGGCGCGGGCGAGCGCGACACCGGCGTACCGGCAGCCCAAGGCCTGCACCGCGAACTGGATGGCGCTCTCGACCGTGTTCTCCACGCCGTCACTCGCATGCAGCTCGACCGCCATCTGAGCGAAACTCTCGGCGGCCGAGGCCGATGGCGGCGTTGCGTCCATGACTCCATCATGCCCCGGTTGGAAGACCTGTTGCTCCCCGGAGAACTAGAGCGGGTCCACTCGGGTACCGGTTCGTGAGGTGCGGCTGCCGATGCCGCACCGGAACGGGAGATGTCACAGATGTCGTCACTGCGGGCGCTGGTGCTGAGCTGTTCGTTGAAGAAGTCGCCGGCGAAGTCGAGTTCGGAGTTCATCGGGCGAGAAGTGCTGACCGCGCTCGCCGATCACGACGTCGAGGGTGAGGTCGTCAGGGTCGCCGATCACGACGTGCGGTTCGGCGTGAGCATCGACGAGGGTGACGGCGACGAGTGGCCGGCGTTGCGCGAGAAGGTGCTGGCCGCGGACATCCTGGTCATCTCGACGCCGATCTGGATGGGGCAGCCGGCGAGCGTGTGCAAGCTCGTGCTGGAGCGGCTGGACGCCGAGCTTTCCGAGCAGGACGACCAGGGACGGCCCCTCGTGTACGGCAAGGTTGCGGTGGTCGGTGTCGTGGGCAACGAAGATGGAGCGCATCACGTGACCGCCGAGGTCTTCCAGGCGTTGAACGACGTCGGTTTCACGATCCCGGCGGCAGGGGCGACGTACTGGGTGGGGGAGGCGATGGGTTCGGTGGACTACAAGGACGCGGGGCCGAAGCCTGACACCACCGGTGCCACGACCAAGACCGCCGCGGCCAACGCCGCCCACCTGGCTCGGGTACTCCGTGACCAGGAGTACGCGCCCGCATGAGGCGCGGCCCAGGCATGAAACCTGCGTCGTCGACGGCAGGCCGCACCGCCGCGACATCGCCGCCGATCGGTCTCGGCGGGTTGATTCGCGGATTGCCGGGTACTGCGACAGGTGTGACCGACTCAGCCATCGCCATCCTCGACATCGATGGGACGCTCATCGACTCGAACTACCAGCACGCCTTGGCGTGGTACCGGGCGCTGCGGTCCGTGGGGGAGACCTATCCGGTCTGGCGGCTGCACCGGCTGATCGGGATGGGCGGGGACCAGTTGCTCGCGGCGCTCGGTGGAGATGAGTTGGAGAACCGCGTCGGGGACCAGGTTCGCGAACAGCAGCGGCACGAGGCCGATGCGTTGCTGGCGGAGATGTCGCCGCTTCCGGGCGCTCGTGACCTGCTGTTGGCCATCAAGGAACGTGGTCACCGGCTGGTGCTGGCGAGCTCCGCGCAGGAGGACCACGTGGACGTGTTCCTGGACAAGCTGGACGCGCGCGACATCGTGGACGACTGGACGACCAGCGCCGATGTCGAAGCGTCGAAACCGGCGCCCGATCTGCTCCACGTGGCGTTGCAGAAGCTGGGCGCGTCGTCCGATGCGTCCAGTGTCATGGTCGGGGATTCGGTCTGGGACGTGAAGGCCGCCCGGAAGATCGGTATGCCGTCCCTCGTGGTCCGTTCGGGCGGCTTCGGCGACGATGAACTCCGCGAGGCGGGCGCGGCCGCCATCTACGACACGCCGGCCGACCTGGTGAAGGCACTCGACGACACCCCGCTCGCCTGAGTTCCCCCCAACCGACCAGCCGGAGGCTATCGCGGCTGAGTCGGTATCGCAGGGTGATGGATCGCAAGGCCGGCTGCGCGCCACGCTTCGAATCCGCCGATGACGTCGGTGCTGCGCGACAGGCCGATCCTTCGCAGGGAGTCGGCAGCGAGGCTCGAGGAGTACCCCTGCTGGCACAGGACGATCCACCGGATACCCGCCTCGACAGCCTCGGGGATCCGGCTTTCGCTGTGCGGGTCGAGTCGCCACTCGAGGTGGTTGCGTTCGACGACGATCGCCCCCGGAATCTCTCCGAAGTCTTTGCGCTGTGCCTCGGGCCGGGTATCCACGATGAAGGTCCCCGGCTCCCGGGCCGCGGCCTGCGCCGCCGCCGGACTCAGCCGCCGGAGACCCGACCTGACTTCTGCGAGTGTCTCGGTGATCCCCATCATCACTCCAGCCTGTGTCGGCGTCGACGCGCATGCACGTGAGGCCGGTTCCCACCCGGCGCGCTGTTCTACCCTCGTGTATGGGTTTCTCTATCGTGGATTCGACAGTGGTCGAGCTGGGACCTGGCCCGCATCCGGCCGCGAGTCCGTTCGACAAGCGCATCAGTGACCTTCTGGGCGTCTCCGCCTTCGAGGTCTACAAGGTAGAACTTCCCGCCGGTGCGACGACGACCCCGCACGACCCACCTAGGCGACCAGGTCGAGGACGTGTACGCCGTCGTCAGAGGCTCCGGATGGCTCGTCGTCGACGGCGCGCGCGTCCCGATCGCTCCAGGGCACTTCGTTGCCGTCTCACAGGAGTCGACCCGCTACCTCTTGGCAGGCGCCGACGGCTTGGATCTGATCGCCGTCTGCGCCTGAACCCAGACGGGTGTACCACCTGCGGGCCGCGGCCTGCTGCTTGCTGTACGTCGGTCTGGGTACTGGTTGATGGTGGCGGGCTGAGTGCTGCCTGAGTCGACTCTGTTTCGGAGGGATGATCTGCATGACCGACCCCACTTCTCACCCGACGACCACGGACGCGGGGATTCCTGTCGAGAGTGACGAGCATTCTCTGACGGTCGGGCCGGACGGGCCGATCCTGCTCCAGGATGCGTACCTGATCGAGCAGATGGCGCAGTTCAACCGGGAGCGGATTCCCGAGCGGCAGCCGCATGCCAAGGGGAGTGGCGCGTTCGGGCATTTCGAGGTGACGGCAGATGTCAGCCGGTATACCAAGGCGGCGTTGTTCCAGCCGGGGGTACGCACCGATCTCGTGACCAGGTTCTCCACGGTGGCGGGTGAGCGGGGCAGCCCCGACACGTGGCGTGATCCCCGGGGCTTCGCGGTGAAGTTCTACACCAGCGAGGGCAATTACGACATGGTGGGCAACAACACTCCGGTGTTCTTCATCAAGGATCCGATGAAGTTCCAGCACTTCATCCGGTCGCAGAAGCGTCGCGCGGACAACAACCTGCGGGACCACGACATGCAGTGGGACTTCTGGACGCTGTCCCCGGAGTCCGCCCATCAGGTCACCTGGTTGATGGGCGACCGGGGCATTCCGCGCACGTGGCGCCATATGAACGGCTACTCGTCCCACACCTACCTGTGGATCAACGCCGCGGGTGAGCGCTCGTGGGTCAAGTACCACTTCAAGACCGATCAGGGGATCGAGTGCTTCACCCAGGACGAAGCCGACCAGATGGTTGCTGTTGACACCGATTACCACACCCGCGACCTGTTCGAGCACATCCGCGACGGGGAGTTCCCGAGCTGGACGCTGTACGTCCAGATCATGCCGTACGAGGACGCGGCCGCGTACCGGTTCAACCCCTTCGACCTGACCAAGGTGTGGCCGCACGGCGACTACCCGCTGGTCGAAGTCGGCCGGATGACGCTGGACCGCAACCCGACCGACAACCACGCGGAGATCGAGCAGGCGGCGTTCCAGCCGAACAACCTGGTTCCGGGCATCGGTCCCAGCCCGGACCGGATGCTGCTCGGCCGGCTCTTCGCGTACGCCGATGCGCACCGCGCCCGGATCGGCGCCAATTACCAGCAGTTGCCGGTCAACGCTCCGATCGCGCCCGTCCGGACCTACTCGAAGGACGGGGCGATGGCCTATCGCAAGACGACCGACCCGGTGTACGCACCGAACTCGAAGGGTGGACCGTCAGCAGACGTCGCGGCCCACGGCTCGCCACCCAGTTGGCACGCCGACGGCGAGATCACCCGTACGGCGTATGTGTCCCACGCCGAGGACGACGACTGGGGACAACCGGGCACCATGGTCCGCGAAGTCCTCGACGACGACGCCCGCGGCAGGCTCGTCGACAACGTCGTCGGCCACCTCCTGAACGGCGTGACCGAGGACGTCCTGAAGCGAGCCTTCCAGTACTGGCGCAACATCGACCCAGGCATCGGCACCCGCATCGAGGACGGCGTCCGCGCCAAGCAACACGAGAAAGACCCCAAGGCCGCCCAGCAGGCCAACCCCGCCCGAACCACCATGCAACAAAAGGCCTGACACCACAGCAATCGGGGTCAGCGGCGGATCCAGATGGAGCTGGTTCGGTCGTTCATGTACGGGCCGACCCAGTCCACGTCGGGGCCGTCGCTCACGGCGCTGTACCAGTACGCCGAGTCGCCGTTCGAGCTGTAGCCGTCGTACAGCGTCACCTTGTGGCAGTGGCTGTAGGTGTAGAAGCCGGAGATCTCGTTGTCCCAGATGAGGTTCGGCCGCAGGCGGTAGCCGGACGAGTCGCATTCGCCTTCGTCCGAGATGATCCGGGTGAGCTTGGGCGGGCTGTTGTACGCGTTCCAGAACCACTCCATGAGCAGTACGTCGGGCGCGGCCGCCGCCTTGAAGGCCGACGCGTTCGGGTCGTCGCTGCACGACTCCGACTTCACCGGCGAGTACCCACCGTCGACCGACTTGCCGACGGTGACGACGCAGTACTTCGCCGACTTGCCACCCTGCGAGTCGGCCGCGGTGGCGGCGCCGGCCGACGTACCGGTGACGATCAGGGCCGCGGCAACCAGCGCCACCGATCGCCGGGCCCGGACAAGACCATTGCGAGCGTTCATACCATTCCCTCCGAGAGATTTCCCTTACGTCCCACGGAGCCTGGCACCCACCCCTTTCAGATCACTTTCACCACTGCGCTCGGTTCGATCAACGGACCGCAGTGCCCTGGGAAAGGGTGAGTAGATCGAGTTCGTGTCGTCGTGGTTGCCCTTCCCAGTCGCCGACGGTGGAGATGCAGAACGCCGCGGAGGCTGCGGCGCGGGTCAGTCGTTGACCAATGGGCAGGTTGTCGAGGACACCGGAGAGATACCCGGCGGCGAAGGCGTCGCCGGCGCCCACTGTGTCCACGAGCGGTATCGGTACGGCGCTGGTGTGATGGTTGTCGCCTTCGATGTGACAGGTGGCGCCGTCCGCGCCGCGTTTGATGATCACTTCATCGACACCGGCCGCCATTGCCGCGTGGATCGGACGGCTGGAGCCGGTGGCGGCTTGTAGCACGTGGAGTTCGTCCTCGCCGCAGAACAGAATGTCCACCTGGGGCAGGACGCTCGCGAGCCGTCGAGCTGCGGCATCCACGGACGTGAGTCTGCTGCGGTAGTTGATGTCGTAGGAGACGAGCACCTGCCGGGCTCGGGCCATGGCAATCAGGGCTTCGACCGTCGCCGCGCCCTGCTCGCTGAGTGCGGGCGTGATTCCGGTGACGTGGAATATCCGTGTGTCGTCATGCATCGCAGGTACGACGTCATCGGCTGTTGCCTTGGAGGCAGCGGACTCCCGCCGGTGATATGTCACGACCGACGTCGCCGAGACACGCTGGTACCTTCGCATTTCGCCGGTGCGGGCGGACGCCTCGGCTTTCAGGTGCCGTACGTCGACTCCCTCGCCGGCCAGGACGTGCCGAACCAGATCACCCCCATCGTCAGCTCCGACCCGGCCGGCGAAGGAAACCGAGTGCCCGAGGCGGGCGGCGCCGATCGCGACAGTGGTCTCGGCACCGGCGATGGACGCCGTGAAATGGGTGCCCACAGCGAGCGCACCTGGACTCGATCCTCTCAGCACGAGCATCGCCTCCCCGGTCGTCAGAAGCGCGCTCATAGGGCCTCCACCGTACGGCGGTACTCGGCGACTCGTGCCGCGAGCGCAGCCAGGTCGCCACCCGAGGGCGCGTCCCGCAGGAGTGGTGCGGCGATTCCGATTCCGATCGCGCCGGCTTCGAGGTATTCGCGTGCCGCTGTGAGGGCGATGCCACCGACGGGCACGAAGGAGGTGTTCGGCAGGGGAGCCCGCAGGGCCCGAAGGTGCGATGGTCCACCCGTTGATGCGGGGAACAGTTTGACAGCGCACGCCTGTGCTGCCGTCGCACTGAGGACCTCGGTCGGTGTCCAGGCTCCGGCGAGGACCGGAAGTCCGAGGTCCACACTCTTCGTCAGACCGTCGCAGATCCCTGGGGTGACTGTGAAGCGAGCGCCCACAGCGCCGGCGGCAGACGCGTCGGCCGCGGTCAGGACTGTGCCGGCTCCGATCCATGCGGCTGACCCGAACTCCGCGCAGGCTCGCTCGAGAGCTTTCAGTGCGCCGGCTCCGGTCAAGGAGATCTCGAGGACCGTCAGCCCGCCGTCGAGAATGACCTCGACGCATCGCAGGGTCTGGTCGGGAGAGTCTCCCCGGATGATCGGCATCAGGCGGGTCCGGGCGAGCTCCGCCAGCAGTGCATCGCCGATGCTTGGTGTGTCAGCCGGCATGGAAGGCAGCCACAGCCTCGGAGACACGCAGCGGCCGGCCGTACATCCGGAGCTGCTCGACCATGTCCGGGTCGAGCCGAACTGGCTCGGTGGTGGTCACGTCGCGCAGGTCGGGATCGAATCGCCCCCAGCCGTAGGGCCGGCTCGTTCCGCCGTCCTGCAGGCGGCCGTCCGCCACGAACATGACGATCTTCGGACCGCCGTCGACGATCGCGACGAAGTGGGTTCGGCGACCGGCAACGATTGTCCCGGGGTCGGATGTCCAGCCGTTCTCGCGGCGGCCGTCATTGAGCGTGAGGTGGACTCGATCGTGGTCGACCTGCCGCAACGTCCAGCCGCGGCCGGCGGAGTCCCGTTGCTCGGCCAGAACGCGGTCGGTCGATCCGGCGGCGATCCAGAGATCGATGGTGAAACCTGCCCTGGCGTCTTCGATACGCCAGTTGCCGCGACGTAGCTGGAGCCGAGGCAGCTCGACAGGTGCGGAGCCGGACGTTGCGGAGTCGTACAGCAGCGCGTCGGTGCTGACTTCGGCGCGGGAATGCTGCTGCCACAGTCCGGCGAGCATCGCCGGATCGAGCGCGTGGACCCGGGCGATCGACTTCTGGGTTTCGGTGACCCAGAACCGCTCCCCGTCCCGGACGAGGTCCGGGTAGCTCATGCTCGTCTGCGGGTCGTCGGCGTACAAGGCGATCTCCGGCTGGGACCACTCGATGATGCCGTCGCGCTCGACGCCTCCGCTGAGCCACACGGGGTTGCGGTAGGTGCCGAACCAGGTGTTGCTGTTGTTGTGGTGCCACAACAGGTAGCGTGCGTCGCCGCAGTCCCAGACGAACGTGGCCGCCCGCGGATTCTTGATAGGCGCGCCATTCGCGTAGCGCGCGAAATCAGGCGCTGTCCAGGTCTGTCCGCGGTCGTGGCTGTATGCGGCGCCGACGTACCCGGCCTCGGTGCGGTACGTGCAGTAGAGGCTGCCATCGGTCAGTCCGACGAGCTTGTGTTCTTCGGAGACCTCTCCTTGTGGGGCCCGCAGGCCGACGTCTCCGTCGGGGAGTGTCGTCCAGGTGACGGCCGAGGGATCGGACTCGGTGAGGATGTTCTCGCTGCGGACCACGAAGCCTTCGCTGGTGCGCTGGAACCCGAGGCGTTCCTCCCGGAAGCCACCGACCTTCGAGGCCGAGATGTACACGGCGTCGCCGACGATCTCGGGTTTGCCGACCGACCACCAGAACAGGACATCACCGCCGTACGGGTTCGCGCGGTCGATGTCGAACGTGCGCAGCGGAACGAAGTACCGCTGAGTGGACCAGCTGCGGCCGTGGTCGTCGGAGTACCGGAACGCCATGTCGCCGAGGGTGTCGACGCGAGGACTGCTGCCGACGTCGGTGATGACCTCGCGGAGGTTCTGCGTGTTGTAGGTGTAGAAGACATAGATCCGGCCGCTCGGTACGACGAGCGGCACCGCCCAGGATGCCTCGGGGCCTTCCCGCGGTTCGACGTCGACGGGTTCGCTCCAGGTGGCACCGTGGTCCGTGCTGCGCCGGGACACGATGCGCTGGCTCGGATCGCCCTCGTGAGCGTCGGAGCTGGTCACCACACAGACCCAGGCGTCATCGGCGGCGATCACGACATACGGCTGGTCGCAGTATCCGTCGGCCTGGATCACCGAACCCTCGGCGAGAAGCCTGGGGTCGGAGTGTGCCCGCTGCGGGTCGTCCGGCAGTTGCGGGGAAGGCGCGAACTGCGAGTCCGTCGTCGGCTGGTTCACCATTCTGCGAAACTCCCGTCGGTGTGCCGCCAGATCGCGTTGCGCCAGCGGTGTGGGTTTTCAGCGGCCTTGCGTACGGCGCCTTCGTCGATCTCGATGCCGAGCCCGGGCCGGGTGGGACGCTCGACGAAGCCGTCCGCGGTCGCGAACACCGAGCGGTCGAGAAGGTAGTCGAGCAGGTCGGAATCGGTGTTGTAGTGGATCCCGAGGCTCTGTTCCTGGATCAGGAAATTCGGGCTGGTGATGTCGACCTGCAGGCAGGCGGCCAGCGCGATGGGTCCCAGCGGACAGTGTGGCGCCAGGCTGACGCCCCAGGCCTCGGCCATCGACGCGATCCGCCGTACTTCGGAGATTCCGCCGGCGTGGGACAGGTCCGGCTGGACGACCGCGATGCCGGAGCGGACGACGTCGCGGAAGTCCCATCGGGAGTAGAGCCGCTCGCCGGTCGCGATCGGGATCGACGTACCAGCGGCGATCCGCCCGATGTCGGCGGTCAGTTCCGGCACCACCGGTTCTTCCACGAAGATCGGGCGCAACGGTTCCAGTAGTGGCAGGGCGCGGCGTGCCATTGCGGGTGAGTATCGGCCGTGGAAGTCGACGGCGAGATCCCGGTGCGGACCGAGGACCTCGCGGACGCCGGCGACGCGTTCGACGAGCAGGTCGAGTTGATGCGGCGTGTCGATCGCGGTCAGCTCTTCCGACCCGTTCATCTTGACCGCGGTGAGACCGGCCGCAATCTGGCGTTCGGCGTCCTCGGCGAGGGCGGAGGGCCGGTCCCCGCCGATCCAGCCGTACACTCGGACCCGGTCCCTGACCGGTCCTCCGAGCAGGTCGTAGACGGGCACGCCGCGGGCTTTTCCGGCGATGTCCCACAGGGCCTGGTCGATGCCGGAGACGGCGCTGGAGAGCACGGGGCCACCGCGGTAGAAGCCTCCCTTGGTGAGGACCTGCCAGGTGTCCTCGATGCGCAGCGGGTCGCTTCCGATCAGGTAGTCGGACATCTCGGCCACGGCCGCCTGGACGGTCTCGGCCTTGCCCTCGACGATCGGTTCGCCCCAGCCGATGATTCCCTCGTCGGTGGTGACGGCGACGAACAGCCATCGGGGTGGGACGCGGAAGGTCTCCACGTCGACGATCTTCATGCTGTGGTGCTCCTGGTTGTCGGTCACACGGTGACGAGGTTGACGATCTTGGCGCGCTGGTCGTCCCGGATCAGGACGTTGCTCCCGGCCACGTTGCTGAACACGTTTCCGGTGATCGTGAGGGTGTTGATCTGGGAGAGCATCTTGCCGATCGGGGACTGTCCGCCGACCCAGACGCCGGAGTACGGCACGTCCTGGATCGTGTTGCCGGTGATCGAGAAGAAGCCCTCCTTGGTGCCGGCCGATTCCCTGATGCTGTTGACGGAGATCGCGCCCGGGGTGACGCACAGTGCGCCGGTGCAGACGCGGGTGATGGTGTTGCCGGTGACCTCGGTGCTGTACGCCGGGAACTCAGGCGAGCGTCCCCAGAGGTACACACCCGCCTGGCAGGTGTCGCTGATGGTGTTGCCGAGCACGCTGATCGACGTACCGCCGCTGATCAGGATGCCGCCGCCCTCGGCCGAGCCGCTGACCGTGTTCTCCTCGACCCGGACGAACTGTGGGTCGCGCATGAGGTTCGACACGTAGCCGACCTGGATTCCGCCGTCGCGGTTGTCGGTCGCCGTACAGCCGACGACGTACACCTGCCGGCTGCCTTCGACGTCGATGCCGTACATGTTGGCGTTGCTCGAGGTGACGCCCTCGACCCGGACGCCGGTGGAGGTGTCGATGAGCAGGTTCGATCCGCTCGCGCCGCGCAGTGTGAGACTGCTGACCGAGCTGTCGCGGACGCCGGTCAGCTCGACCAGGGCACGGTTGTGGCGGAGGTCGGGGCGACTCGGCAGCGTGACGGCGAGATTCGACACCGAGCAGCCGGTGCCGCCGATGATCCGGATCCCTTGGTGGTCCGGGCTCGTCAGGACGATCTCCGAGACCGCGCCTTCGCCGAGGAGGTGGATGTTGTCCCGCTCGGCGACGGCGAAGTGGTGCTCGATCCTCGTGTCCCGGAAGGCCGAGTGATCCGCATCGGGCCGGAGCAGGTACCGGCCCTCCGGGACGAAGACGATCCCGCCTGCTCCGGGCAGGCTGGCGAGCGCCGCGCGGAAGGCCGCTGTGTCGTCGTGGGTGCCGTCGCCACGGGCGCCGAAGCGCCTGACGTTCGCGCGCGGCAGACCACGGAGCGAGCGCGTCGTCGGCTCCCGCCACGTGGTCTCGCTCGGTTCGGCACGACGGGCGCCGTACGGGTCGTCGTACGCACCTTGAATCAGCGTGAAGCCGGTGAAGTCGCCATCGATCGACCCCGTGACCTCCGGCGGACTGGTGACTGTGTTGCCGGCGGTACTCGTGTACGTCGTCGATCCCGCGACCGAGGCGCTCGCTCCCGGAGAGACGATCCGATTCCGGTCGACCGTGAAACCGTCGATGGTCGTTCCCGGGCTCACCCGCAGGCCGCCGGCGCCGCCGCCGAGCAGTTCGTTGCCAGACACCGTGACCGAGTTCGCCTGGACCGGGAGCCAGTTGTCGATGCCGATCGTGATGTCGTTGTTCTCGGAGCCGCGAATGCTGTTGTTGGTGATGGCGAGCGACTGGACCTTGTCGATGAGGGCGATCGTGCCGTGCCAGCCGCCGCCGGGGGAAAGGATCCGGTTGTCCGCGCGCATCTCCAGGTTGCCGCGGACCAGCACGTTGTCGTCGATGACCGCGTCCATCAGGGTGGCCGGGTTGGTCGTGGTGATGTCGCCGAACAGCGTGCAGCCGACCACGTTCTCGATCCAGTTGTGCGCGACGGTCTGTTTCGAGCCGCCGAGCGTGATGCCGCGGCCGTAGCACATGCTGATCAGCGTGTTGTGTTCGACGCGGACGTTCGAGATGACGGTGCTGTCGGGGTAGGTCGCGCTGTTGTGCCAGTTCGCGATGCCGTCGTCGCCGATGTACTCGGCCCAGTTGTACGCCGCGACGCAGTTGCTGGCTCCACCGAAGTTGTAGGCGTCCGAGCCGCTGTTACGAAGGGTGTTGCCGACCATCCAGCAGTCACGAGCATTCGGGAGCAGCAGGCCGGGCTGGCAGTGGTCGACCGTGAGACGGAGCAGCTGGACCGACCGGGGGGCGCGGATGATCAGCGCGGTGGCGGTGGAGTTGTGCCGCATCATGTTCAGCGGCGCCCATTGAAAGGCGAGGTCGCGAAGTGACACGTTGACCGCGGTCTGGAACTGCCATGCCTGTCCGGAGAGGTACGGCGGCGCCTCGGACGCGTTGCCGGTCATCGCCGGCCGGTGGAACAAGAGCACGCTGCTCTCGCCCTCGCCAACGAAGTGCACATCGCGAATGTCCTGCTGGAACCACCAGTTGTTGCTCGGTAGTGGTGGCGGTGGGAACAGGTACCGGCCGGCCGGAATGTAGACGACGCCGCCTCCTCGAGCACGAACCGCAGCGAGCGCACTGTTGAAGGCGGCCACGGCGGACGTGGTCCCATCGCCAAGCGCGCCATGGTCGCGGACGTTGATCACGGGCATGCTCGCGTAGTCGATCCGCGGCATTCCTTCGAGACCGGGACGGTCGTAGAACGAGTCCGGCAGGTTGCGGATTGTTCCCGAGGGCGTGAGGTTGGTCTCGGCGACTACCGGCGCCGCGCTCACGGATCGACTACCGTGGATCGTCAGTGCGCTGACGGCCGCGGCTGCCAGTCCGGCGTTCAGGAATGTCCGTCGGGACAGATGTGCTGACATGGTGGCTCCTTCAGCTGATGGTGAGATCGGCGATCTTGGCGCGCTGGTCGTCCCTGATCAGGACCTGCTGACCGCCGACCGCCTGGTAGTCGTTCTGTTGGATCCGAAGGGTGTTCAGCTCGCTCATCCGCTCGCTGATCGGGGACTTCCCGCCCACCCAGATGCCCGCCCAGGGGGTGTCGGCGATGTGGTTCCCGGTGATGTTCACGATCCCGTCGGACTGGCCGAGACCTTCGCGGATGCTGTGCACCGCGATGGCACCTGGCGTGTAGGTCCCGGTGCCGCGGTTCGTCCTGGTGAGGGTGTTGCCGGTGACGTCGACGTCCTCGATGCCGAACAGTCCCCAACCCATCCGGCCATGGAGGTGGATTCCGGCGAGGTAGGTCTCGCCGATGGTGTTCCCCGATACCGTGATCGCGGTTCCACCGCTGACGCCGATCCCGGCGCCCTCGATGGATCCGGTGACGTCGTTGCTTTCGACGCGGACCTGTTGGGTGTCCCGGTAGATGGTGCCGTTGGTCGAGATGTCGATGCCGTTGTCGCGGGCGTTCAGGACGCGGTTGTCCCGAACGTGGACTTGACGAGAGGTGAGGACCGCGATTCCGTCGGTCCCGGCGTTGGTGCTGGTCACGCGCTCGACGAGCACCGACCGGCTGGAGTCGACCCGGACGCCGGGTCCACTCCCGCCCGACACCTCGAGGTCGCAGACGGCGAACCCGTCGCAGCCGGAGACATCGATCAGCGCCCGGTTGCGGCGCATCGCCGGCCGGGCCTCCAGCTCGATGCGTAGACGGCTGATCGATCCGTGATCGACCCCTAGGAAGCGGATCCCGTCGTGCTCGGCACTGCTCATCACGAGCCTGCTGGCGCCGCCGGTACCCTGAAGGTGCACGTTGCGGCGGTCTGCCAGCGCCAGGTGGTGCCGGATCCTGGTGCCGCGGAAGCTTTCGTTGTCCGCGTCGGGCTCGAGCCGGTAGGTTCCGGCCGGGATGTCGATCACACCACCCGACGTGGGCAGGCTGTGCGTGGCGGCGACGAACGCCGGAAGGTCGTTGTGTACGCCGTCGCCACGTGCACCGTAGGTTCGGACGTTCACGTGGCGGAGGCCGCCGAGGTCGATGCCCGCGGGCTCCTGCCAGGCGTGCTCGTTGTCGGCCAGACGGATGGGGCGATAGACATCCGTCGTTCCTTGCTGCTCACCGATCCGATAGCCGGTCAGGTCGCCGGTGGCCTGTGACGTTCGCCTGGGCGGGCGGCGCACGATGTTGAACGACGAGGACACGTCCTTGATCGTTCCGTCGAGCATGACGGTCGGAAGTTCGCCGCCGAGGATCGTGTTGCCCTCGAGGGTGAGTCCGGTGATGTTCACCGGAGCGGCGTTGACCGTGGTGACAGCAGTCACGCTGGTGTCGAGGGAGGATCGCAGTTCGTTGCCGGAGACGGTGATCGAGCTGGCGGTGATTCCCTTGTAGTGGTCCTGCCCGAACGTGATGTCGCGGTGCTCCGAATCGGTGATCCGGTTGCGGGCGATCGTCATCTTCTCGACCGCGTCGACGACGACGAGCGTGCCGCCGTACCCGCCGGTGGTGCGGTTGAGGCCGATGTTGTCCGTCCTGTTGTCGAAACCGGCGCGGACGATGTCGTTGTCGGCGATCACCGCCCCGGTGATCGTGCCCCGCGGAATGGTGGCCGGGTCGCCGGCGTCGGTCTGCGGTACGGCGTAGATCGCGGCGGAGACGCTGGACTCGATCCAGTTGTGCTCGATCACCGGCTGGGAGCCGCCGAAGCAGACACCGCGGCCTCCGGCCACCCGGACAGCGGTGTTGTGGGTGATCCTGACACCATGCTGGGTGGTGGCGGCCGGGCGTCGGGTCTCGGGGATGTTGGCGTAGGCGTCGTCCAGGCAGTTCTCCACGTAGTTGTAGGCCAGGACCGAGTTCGTCGCGTTCTCGAAATGGAAGGCGTCGGCGCCGCTGTTGCGCACCGTGGAGTCGACGACCCAGGTATCGACACAATCCGGGAGCCAGATGCTGGGTTGTCCTTGATCGGCCACGACGTCGATCAACTGGACTCGCTGGGGCGCACGCATCAGCAGTGCGGTCGAACTGTTGGTGTGGCGGATCGCGACGTGTGGGCTCCACTGGAACGCGAGGCTGCGGATGCTGCAGTCGGCCGCGGTCAGTTCCCACCCGTTGCCTCCGCTCGGTGTTCCGGGCACGGTCATCGAGAACCGTTCGAAGCAGATCATGGACACCTCGCCGTCGCCGACGAAGTGGATGTTGGTGATCTTCTTGAACCAGTAGTCGACGGTGGGCGCAGCGGGTGGCGCGAACCGGTACCGCCCGGCCGGCACGTAGACCACACCGCCTGCGGCACCGAGTGCGGCGAGTGCCGCGTCGAACGCGGGCCGGTCGTTCGTGATGCCGTCTCCGGCGGCGCCGTGCGCCCGGACGCTGACCACAGGCATCGAGCCGTAGTCGATGTGCGGCATGCCCTCGAGTCCTGGCCGGTCGTAGAACGAATCGGGCAGGTTGCGAATGGTCCCTTCCGGCGTGAGGTTGCTCATGGTCGCGGGCGGCGCGGCGGCGGCCGTTCGGCCGCTGCGGACCGCGAGAGCGCCGACTGTCGCGGCGGCCAAGCCGGCATTGAGGACCGTACGGCGGGACAGATCTGCAGACATGGGTACTCCTCGGAACGGCTAGGACAGGATCAGGTTGGCGATCTTGGCGCGCTGGTCGTCGAAGATCAGCACCTCTTCGCCGCCGAGGCCGGAGAACGTGTTGCCGGTGATGGTCAGGCGGTTGAGAACCGACAGGACCTTGCCGATCGGGCATTGGCCGCCGGCCCAGACACCGGAGAACGGGGAATCCGTGATGGTGTTGCCAGTCACGGTGACTGTGCCTTGGGTCATGTCCTGCGTCTCCCGGATCGAGTGGATCGAGATGGCGCCAGGTGTGTAGGTCAGGCCGCGGGAACAGGCCTGGCTGATCGTGTTGCCGTCGATCGTGACGCTGAAGATCGGGAAGCTGGGAGCGCGGCCGTAGAGGTAGACGGCGGCCTGGCTGGTCCTGGAGATGGTGTTGTTCTTGACCAGTACGTCGGCGCCGCTGCTGATGCAGATCCCGCCGCCCTCTGCGACGTCTGCGACCGTATTGCCGACGATCCGCACCTGCTGCGCTTCGCGGTAGATCGTCCCTTGCCAGCCGACCTGGATTCCGCCGTCCCGGTTGCCGGTCACAGCGCAACCGGTGACGAGGATCTGCCGGCCGGCCTCGACCTGAATGCCGTAGTTGTTGGAGCGAGTGCTGCGCACGTTGCTGACCAGCATCAGTCGGCAGGAGTCGATCAGGACGTTGGCGCCGCTCGCACCTTCGACGGTCAGATCGGTGACGGCGCACTGCTGGGCGCCGGAGAGGTCGAGCAGGGACCGGTTGTGGCGAAGCTCCGGGCGTTGTACGGCGGTGAGCTTCAGACCTGTGATCGAGCAACCGGTCGTCGAGATGAACCGGATCCCCTGGTGATCGGGGCTGTCGAAGAGGAGCTCGGAGCCGTCTCCGCTGCCGGCGAGATGGATGTTGTCGCGTTCGGCGACCGCGAAGTGATGCTCGATCTTCGTGTCCCGGAAGGACTTGCGCCGGGCATCGGGCTTCAGCAGGTACTTCCCGGCCGGTACGAAGATCACCCCGCCGATCGCGGGCAGCGCGGCCAGGGCGGCATAGAACGCGCCGGTGTCGTTGTCGATGCCGTTGCCCTTGGCGCCGAAGTCCCGCACGTCGAGTTGCTTGAGGCCCTTGGTCGACGGAGCCTTCGGCTCGATCCACAGCTGCTCGTTGCCCGCGGCCCGGATCGACTGGTACGGGTCGACGTACCGGACGCCGGGCGACGTGGGCGCGAAGCCCCTGAAGTCTCCATCGACGTCGCCGGTGACGACCGGGAGCTTACCGACCTTGTTGGCCGAGCTCGCGGCGCTCGAGATCACGCCACCGATGTCGGCCGCGGGCCCGCCGGTGGCGAGTACTTCGTTCCTGTTCATCCGCAGGCCGTCGATCGCCGAGCCGTCGCTGATCCGCAGGCCGGCGGCCCGGGCACCGAGGAGCTCGTTGCGCTCGACGACTGCTCCGGTCAGCTGCGCCGGATTCCAGCCGTCGATTCCGAAGGCGATGTCGTGCTCCTCGGATCCCTTGATCGTGTTGCCGGTGACGGTCAGGCCGCTGACCCGGTTGAGCATCGCGATCGTCCCGTGGTAGCCGCCGCCGGGGCGGAGCTGCCGGTTGTCGGGCCGGAGCTCGAAGTTCGCCCTGATGATGGTGTTGCCGGTGATCACGGCGTTCCGCAGCACCCCCGGGCCAGGTGTGCCGTTGGAGATGTCGGACAGGACGCCGGGCGTCATGCAGGTCTCGATCCAGTTGCCGGCGACCGTCTGGTCCGATCCGCCCATGGTGATACCGCGGCCGCCCGCGATCTGCAGCAGGGTGTTGTGCAGAAGCCGCACGTTCTTGATCGCCGTGCTGTCGGGGTACTTGTTCTGGTCGTGGTAGTTCGCGAAGGCGTCGTCGGTGGTGTTCTCGGACCAGCAATAGGCGCCGACGCAGTCGTTCGCGCCACCGAAGTTGAAGCCGTCGGCCGCGCCGTTGCGGACGGTGCTGTCGACCATGTAGCACTCGCGGGCGTCGCTCCACACGATGCCGGGCAGGCAGTGGTCCACCGTCACGCCGATGAGATGTGCCCTGGTTGGGGCTCGCATGAGCAGGGGTGAACCGGAGAAGACATGCCGGACCATGGCCCACGGTGCCCAGGTCATCGCCAGGTCGCGCAGGGAGACGGTGTCGACTCGCTGAAACTCCCACCCGCCGTTCGAGGTGTACGTCGGTGCTTCGTGCCCGTTCGCCAGCAGCTTCGGACGGGTGAACGCGATGACGGACGCATCACCCTCGCCGACGAAGTGAATGTTGGCCATCGGACGCTGCCATGCCCAGATACCGGGGGCCGGCGGTGGCGGGAAGTGGTACCGGCCGGACGGGATGTAAACAATCCCACCACCGGACGCCTTCAGGGAATCGACCGCGGCGTTGAACGCGGCGGCGTCGGATGTGACGCCGTCACCGGTCGCGCCATGGTCACGGACGTTCGCGACAGCCATCGCCTCGTAGTCGAGGCGAGGCATCTGTTCGAGACCGTCGCGCTGATAGAACGAGGCGGGCAGGTTCCTGATCCGGCCGTCGGGCAGGAGGTTTCCGGCGGAGGTCGCCGCCGCGGACTCGGTACCGGCCACGACGACTCCGGTCGCCGCGACGGCGGCTGATGCGGCCAGGAGGGTACGTCGCCTGACGGGAATGGTCACCTTGGCTCCTCAGAACAGGGGATGGACGGTCAGACGATCGTGAGATGGGTGATCGCGGCCTGTTGCTCGGTGGTCATCAGCACGTTGCTTCCGGCAACCGATGTGTACGTGTTGCCGGTGATGGTGAGCGTGTCGAGCTCGGACAGGTAGCGGACGGCTTGTCCGGTGGTCCAGTGCACCCGGGTGACCGGGCACTCACCACCGACCCAGATGGCGGAGAACGGTGCCGTGTCGACCGTGTTGCCAGTGACCGTGACAGTGGATCCGTCGGTAGCGCCGGCGCCTTCGCGGATGCTGTGGATCCCGATCGCTCCGGGCGTGTAGCAGAGCGGCCCGACGCAGGTATTGGTCACTGTGTTGCCGGTGATGTCGACGCTGTAGATCGGGAACGCGGGGTTGCGGCCCACCAGATAGATCCCCGACTGCGCGGTGTTGCTGATCTGGTTGTCGCTGATCGTCACGTTGGCGCCGCTGCTGACGCTGATGCCGCCGCTCTCGGCAGTCCCGTCGACGGTGTTGTCGTGGATGCGGACGTACTGCGACTCGCGGTAGATGACGCCGTTCCAGCCGAGGTGGATCCCGGCGTCGCGGCTACCGGTCGAGGTGCAGCCGGACAGCTCGACCTGACGGCTGGCCTCGATCTGGAGGCCGTGGTTGTTCGCGTCCTGGCTGGTGATGTTGTTGATCAGGACCTTGCGGCTGGAGTCGACCAGCAGGTTCGATCCGCCGGACCCGGTCAGTGTGGTGTTCGTTATCGAGCAGACCTGGGAGCCGGAGAAGTTCAGGAGCGCGCGGCAGTGTCGCAGCGACGGCTTGTTGGCCGGCGCGAGGCTGAGCTTGACTCCGTCGACCGAACTGTTGGTGCAGTTCACGAACCGGATGCCATGGTGATCCGGGCTGGTGAAGATCAGCTCGGAGCTGACTCCTTGGCCTTTGACGAAGATCTTGTTCTTGTCGAGGATCCCGAAGTGGTGCTGGATCTTGGTGTAGGGGTAACCGGACCGGGACGCGACCGGGTTGATGAGGTACTGGCCGGAGGGGATCCACAGAATGCCGCCGTCGGCCGGATCGGCGTACAGTGCGTCGAGCGCGGCGTAGAAGGCGGGCCCGTCGTCGTGTACGCCGTCCCCGACGGCACCGTAGTCGCGGACGTTGAAGGAGCTGAGGCCGGTCGTCGACGGGATGAACGGTTGATCCCAGGCGGTCTCGTTCCCCGCCGCGCGGATCGTGCTGTAGGTGTCGACGAAGGCCGGCTGGGTGCTGACGACGGTGTACCCGGTGAAGGCAGGGCTGACCGATCCACCAGTGTCGGTCTGCGGTGCTGCGGTCAGGTTGTTGTTGCCGCTGGCCGCGTTGGTGACCGTGCCACCGATCGAGATCGACGGGCCACCGTTGCCGAGGATGTCGTTGTCATGGATGTTCAGGCCGTTGATCGTGGAGGTCGGCCGCATCCGGATGCCGGCGCTGCCGGCCCGGCTCATCGTGTTGCTTCCGATGTCGACGTTGGTCGCGGTGATCGTGCGCCAGCCGTCGATCCCGAGCGTCACGTCGTACTGCTCGGAGCCGACGATCGTGTTGTTCGAGATCTCCAGGTCGTCGACCAGGTCGTGGACGGAGATCGCGCCATGGAAACCGGAGTTTCCGGTGCGGACCCGGTTGTCGGAGCGCATCTCGAAGTTGCTCCGGACCAGGGTGTTCCTGCTGACGACGGCGCCGCGGAGTACGGCGTTCGGCCGGTTGGCGATGTCGGTCTGGTCGATGTCGCTGAAGATCCCCGACGCGGTGGCCGTCTCGACCCAGTTGCCGATCAGCGAATGGTTCGTGCCACCGATCGTCAGGCCGCGGCCGCCGGCGACACCGATGGTGGTGTTCGACTGGAACAAGACGTTGCTGAACGCGGCACTGTCGGGATTGGTCCCGGTGTTCATGAAGTTCGCGAAGCCGTCGTCGGTGATGTTCTCGGCCCAGTTGTAGGCGGCGACCGAGTCGTTGGCGTCACCCAGGTTGAAGGCATCGGACGCGCTGTTCCGGATGACGCTGTCGACGATGTAGCAGTCGGTTCCGTCCGGCATGATGATGCCGGGCTGACAGTGATCGACGCTGACCCGCAGGATCTGTACCCCCGTAGGTCGGCGGCAGAGCAGCCCGGTCCCGGTGATGCAATGCCTCGTCATGATGTACGGCGTCCACTGGAAGGCGAGGTCCCGGACCGAGACGTTGATCGCGTCGTCGAACTCCCAGCCCTGCCCGGCGTCGCGAAGATTGGCGGTGTTCCCGTTGGACGGCAGCGCATCGCGCTGGAAGACCAGGACCGAGGCGTCGCCTTCGCCGACGAAGTGGATGTTGTTCAGCTTCGCCGCGCCGCCGCGGATCCACCAGCTGGTGGCGCCCGCGGCCGGAGCCGGGAACACGTAGCGGCCGGGCGGCAGGTAGACGATGCCGCCGGCCGTTCCCAGGGCGGTGATCGCGGCGTTGAAGGCTGCGACGGTGCTGGAGGCGTGCGTACCGTCGGAGTAGGCGCCGTGATCGGTGACGGATTCGACGGCCATCGTCGAGTACTGGATCTGGGGCATGCCGGCCAGGCCGGTGCGGTTGTAGAACGAGCTCGGAAGGTTCGAGACAACCCCGTTCTGGAGGTTGCCGATCGGGGTTTCGGCGCGGGCTGTGCCGCGGCCGAGGACGGTGAAGCCGGCGGCGGCTAGGGCAGTGGTGCCGAGGAAGGTACGGCGGCTCATCGAAGAGGGCATAGCGGAGCTCCCTGAGTGGTGAATGAGCTGGAGTGGGTACTGCGCGGTGCTCGTGGTCAGGCGGACGGGATCGCGGTGGCGTGCCGGAAGCGCGGGGTCCAATCGAGAAGAGATCTCGCGTTGGCGCAGTTCACGAGACTGGTGTGCGGTGCCGGATCGTTGCCGTCGTGCCAGGGGATCTGGTCGTAGTCCCTCGTGAGGACAGCACTGAGCAGGCGTCCACCCCAGAGGTCGTCTGCGGCGAGCAACGCGGTATGGAATCCGGTGAGATCGACGGTGAGAGCACTTCGAATCGCGCGGACGACGTCGCGGATGTCGACGTACGCGTAGAGGTCTGCAACTCCTGGTCCGGGGCTGCTCGACTTGTGGATGACATACGTGGGGCGCAGGCTCATGACGGTTGCGTCATGGCGGTCGGCGAACTGCCTGCACGCCTCTTCGGACAGATGTTTCGACAGCTGGTACGGCGAGGTCGGTGTGTGCGGGTGGTCGTCGTCGACCGGGAGATAGGCCGGAGTGCCGGCGCCGACGCAACCGAGCGCATTGATGCTCGACAAGTGGACGATCCGCGGAACTCCGGCGCGGGCGGCGGCGAGCAGGAGCGTGCAGGTGCCGGCGATGTTGATGTCGTAGGTGTCGTACTCGCGGCCTTTCCGGTCGCTCGGGAGCCCGCCGCAGTGGACGATCGCGTCGACGCCGTACAGGGCCGCAGTCATGGCTGCGAGATCGCGGACATCTCCGACGAGCTGTTGATAGGGCTCGGCGGTGACTATCGGCGCGACGTCGAGCGCTGTGACGGTCGCCCCGGCCTGGTGGAGGTTCTCACTGATCGCCGAGCCGATGGCTCCTCGTGCGCCGGTGACCAGGACGTGTCCGGTCATCGGTCCGCCTTGCTCAGCGTCTCGGCCAGGTCCGAACCCTCGCGGAGGAAGAAGCAGGTCTCGTCCAGCGGTACGTCGACCGTGAGCCACTGGCCGCCACGATGGACAGTCGAGGTCCGGGGATCCACCCACTTGGTGTCGGCGGGCAGCCAAACGTGGCGCGAACGAGCGCCGTACTCGAGGACCGGTGCCGCGAGCAGGTCCGGCCCGCACAGGAACTGGTCCGAGATGTCCCAGGATTGCTCCTGCTCGGGGAAGTCCAGGAACAACGGCCGCATCAGCGGCTGGCCGGCGGATGTCGCGATCGCCATCTGGGTGCTGATGTATGGCCGCAAGGCTTCGCGGAGGTGCAGGACCGGGACGATCGCGTCGTACACCTCCTCGCCGAAGGACCAGACTTCGTTCGGGGCTCCGCGCAACAACTCGCCGGCAAGGTCCGGACGGCGGTGGCCGTGCAGGCGGAAGAGTGGGGTGAAGACCTGGAACTGGAACCAGCGGACGATCAGTTCGCGGAGCTCGGGGTCGTCGTTCCCGGCCCAGGTGACGAAGCCGCCGATGTCCGCGCTCCACCAGGGCATGCCGCTGAGTCCGGCGTTGAGGCCGGCCGGCACCACGGCCTGGAGTGCGGCGAAGCTCGCGTCGATGTCGCCGGCCCAGACCGCCGCGCCGTACTTCGCGGTGCCGGCCCACGCCGAGCGGCTCAGCAGGAGTCCTTCCGTTTCCCCGGCGGCGGTCAGACCCTCGTGGAACGTCTGAGCGTTCCAGCGCGGGTAGAGCCCGGCGACCGCGGCTCCCGGCCCTGCGTGGTACTGCCACTGAGCGGGATCAGGCGCGACGAGTTCTGGCTCGCAGGCATCGAGCCAGAATGCCCTGATGCCCAGGTCGTGGTATCCGGTCCGGACTTGGTCCCAGACGAAGCGACGGGCATCGGGGTTGCTCGGGTCGTAGTAGTGCAGGAAGGCGGGACCGCTGGTTCCGACATCGACGAAGCGTGACCCGATCGACAGTTGGTCGCTGCGCAGCAGTAGACCGTCCTCGGCCATCTTCGGGAAGTTGGGGCTCTGTTCGCTGACCGTCGGCCAGATCGAGACCATGACCTCGACGCCGAGTTGCCGGAGTTGTTCGATCATGCCGGCGGGGTCCGGCCAGCGCTCCTCGTCGAACGCCCAGTCACCGTGATGCTTCCAGTGCAGGAAGTCGATGACGATCGCCGACAAGGGCAATCCACGGCCGAGATGCTCGTGGACGACCTCCATCAGCTCCTGCCGGTTGTCGTACCGCAACCTCGACTGCCAGAAGCCGGTCGCCCAGTCCGGGTACGGCGGGGCGTGACCGGTGAGGTCGGCGTACCGACCGAGGACGTCGCCGACCGTCGCGCCGCGGACGATCCAGTAGTCGAGTTCGGGTGCCGCGTCAGCGATCCACCGGGTGTGGTTGTGGCCCAGTTCGACGCGCCCTGCGCCCGGGTTGTTCCAGAGCACGCCGTACCCGCGGTTCGAGACGAGGAACGGGATCGCGATCTCGGCGTTCTGCTGGACCAGGTCGATGACGCAGCCCTTCTGGTCGAGCCGACCGTGGCGGTGCTGGCCGAGTCCGTAGAAGCGCTCGCCGTCGTACGCCTCGAACGTCGCGGTGATCCTGTGCAGGTCGCCGCCGGCGACTGGACGCAGGTGGCGCGGAGGCACGCTTTGCAACCACTGCTTCCGTTCGCGGAGGATCTCCAGGCCGGACCCGGAATCGAGGTATGTGATGGTTCCGCGACGATCCACCGCCGCGCGCAGACGGCCATTCGTGATGGTGGCGCTGCCGTCGGTCGACCGCTCGATGACAGCGGTACCGCCGGTTGCGGCCGGCTCCAGTGCGCCCGGCTTGTCAGCTGGGCGGACGCGTCCGGAGGTGCTGCGCACCCGGAACGCGTCGGGACCCCAGGCCTCGATGCGGGTCAGCTGGCCGTGGGCTCGAATCTCCAGTACCTCGTCGTTCATGGTCAGCCTTTCAGCCCGCTGAACCCGATACCGCGGACCACCTGGCGCTGGAAGATGATGAAGGCCAGCAACGGTGGCAGCGTCGAGATCAGCATTCCGGCGATCAGCATCGCCTGGTCGGAATAGGTGGCGAGTCGGGGCAGGGCCACCGACAGCGGTTGCTTGGTGGGGTCGGTCATCGCGACGAGTGGCCAGAGGAAGTTCTTCCATTCGGCCATCAGGGAGAGCAGCGCGACGACGGCGAGCATCGGCCGGGACATCGGGAGGACGAGGCTCCAGAAGATCCGGATCGGACCGGCGCCGTCGACCTGGGCCGCGTCGAAGAGTTCGTGGGGGAGCGCGTCGAAGAACTGCTTCGCGACCAGGATGTTGAAAGCGTGCGCGCCGGCCGGCAGCCAGATGGCGAGCGGCGTGTTGGCGATCGACACACCGAGCCCGGGAAGGTGGATCACGGTCAGGTAGAGCGCGACGAGGGAGACTGTGCCCGGGATGAACAGGGTTGCCAGGATGGCGCCGTACACGAGCTTGCCGAACCTCGGCCGGAGGACCGAGAGGGCGAACCCGGCAGTGGTCGCGACGAAGACCTGCGTCGCGCAGGAGCCGGCGGCGTACACGACCGAGTTGAGGAGGTAGTGGCCGACCTCGAGCTCGTTCCAGGCGTGCGACAGGTTGCTCCATCTGAACGCGGCCGGCCAGGCCTTCAGCGGATGCCCGATCAGGTCCTGGGTGTCGGACACGGCGCCTTTGAACAACCACCAGATCGGTACCAGGCCGGCCGCGGCAACGCACAACATCAGGACGAACTGGGTCAGCCGGATCGACCACCGGGTGATGGGATCGGAACGGTCGGACGGGGAGATGAGCCCGCGGGGAATGGTCGTCATGTCTTGCTCCATCGCCTCGTCAGCCGCAGATACACCGCGGACAGCACGGCCAGAACCATTGCCAAGAGAACGCTCAGGGCGGCCGCCGAACCGAAGTCGCCGCTGACGAACGCGTTGCGGTAGATGAGGTAGAGGACTGTCACGGTCGAGTTCTCCGGCCCGCCGTCGGTCATCACGAACGGCTCGGTGAAGATCTGCAACGTGCCGATGATCTGCAGCAGTAACAGGACGAGCATCAAACCGCGGAGCTGAGGCAGCGTCACGTGCCAGACGCGCCGGAGGATCGACGCTCCGTCGACCTCCGCTGCCTCGTAGAGCTCAGTGGGAACCGACGAGAGCGCGGCGAGGTACAGCAGCACTGTTCCACCGGCCGACTCCCAGACGATCAGCAGAACAAGGCTCGGCAGGGCTCCGCCGCTGGTCTGCAACCACGACAGCGGACCGATTCCGACAACGCCGAATGCGGCATTGAACAGACCGTGGTCGGGGTCGTAGAAGAACTTCCACAGCAGGACCGATACGACCGGTGGGACCACGACCGGGAGGTACACCAGGACCCGGAACACTCCTCCGAGGCGGCGCAGTTCGGACATCGCCAGCGCCAGGACGACCGGAAGTGGGAAGCCGATCGCGACCGCGAGGACGCCGAACTTGATCGTGTTCACGACGGCCGTCGTCAGCAACGGATCGTCGAGGACGTGCCGGAAGTTCGCGAGCCCGACCCAGACCGCGGGGTCTACCAGGTTGGTCTGCTGGAAGCTCAGCGCGAGACCGCGCAGGATCGGCCACCACGAGAAGTACCCGAAGGAGAGCAGCGCCGGCAGGAGGAACACCAGGCCCCACCAGCCGAACCGGTTCGCCCGCCGTCTGCGTCGGTGGGGTTCGTTGCCCGAGGCACGCGATACCGCGATGTCCTCGGGCACCGAACTCCGCAGCGTGGTCAAGGTCATCGCTGCCCTTGCTCGACGATGGCCTGCGAGTCCTTCTGCGCCTTGCCGAGGACGGTCGCCGGATCCGCGTCCTGCCGGGTGAGGACGGCCTGCACCGCGGTGTCGAGAGCGGCGTACAGGAGCTGGGCCGCGACCGGTGGCTCCGGCTTGTAGCTGAGGGCGCCGGTGCCGGTCACGAACGGCTCGAAGTTCTTCGCATCCACGGTGACGTAGGGCTTGATCGCGGTGGAGATCTGCTGCTGGACCGCGGTGTTGAACAGGGCAACAGTCGGTACGCCGACCGGGATGCCGGAAGCCTTGTTCGTCTTCGCCCGGGCCACGGCCGCGTCGGCGTCGTACTGCGGGCGCAGGTAGTAGAAGTCGGTCCATTTCATGATCGCGGCCTTCTGAGCGGCGGTCGCGCGTGGATTCGCCATCACGACCTGGCCGCCGACGAGCGTGGCGTTTCCGCCGTCCTGCGGGTAGGCGGCTGCTCCGAACGCCTTCGGGTCGCCCTTGTACTGGTTGATGTAGCTCGCGTAGTACCCCGGGTCCGCGATGATCATCGCGAACTTTCCGGCCGCGAAGCCGCTGTTGACATCGTCGTACCCGAGCAGCTGGTTGTTGCCCATCGACTTGTCCTGCCAGCGCATTTCCTTCAGCAGCGCGAGTTGCGCCTGGCTCTGCGTGTTGTCGACACTTGCCGCGAACTTCCCGCCCTGGTCGGACTCCATCTCACCGCCGCGCGAGTAGGTCGCCGCGGTGAGATGCCAGCCGCCGCCGTTCTTCACGGTCATCTCCGCGAAACCGACGACGCCGGTCCGTGCGGAGATCTGCTTGGCCGCCGCCCGCAACTCTGCCCAGGTCGCCGGCGGCTTGTCCGGGTCGAGGCCGGCCTTGGCGAAGATCGTGCGGTTGTACACCAGACCGAGCGCGTACTGGCTGGTCGGTATCCCGTACAGCTTGCCGCTGGAGTCCTTTACGTTCTGCAGGACCCTGGGATCGAACTCGGAGTACTTCCGCAGATCCTTCGCGGCATCGGTGAGGTCGGAGACCTGGCGACGAGCGATCAGGCCGGCCGGCTCGGTGAGCGGGACGAGCAGCATCGTCGGTGCCGAGCCGCCGGCGATCTGGGTGACGTACGACGTGGCGTCGAAGGTCGCGTCGGTGGTCTCGATCTTGATCGACGGATTCTCCTTCTCGAACGCCGCGATCTGGTCGAGGTAGGTCTTGCGGGCCTCGGCTTTGGTCGTCGGGGGGATGCCCATGACGGTGATCGTGGTGGTCGCGTCGGTGCCTGCCGCGGGCTGCGACGAACAGCCCGCGGCGGCCGCTGCGGTCAGCACTACCGCGATCGCACTCGCCGCGACGCGGGTTGGCCTTCGGATCATCGGACTCCTCCTGTGGTGCCGGTAACGGGGGCTTGGGTCTCGCGTGGGTTGCGGAACACGACGTTGCGCAGGGGTTCGCCGTCGCGGAGCGCACGGATGTTCGCCGCGACATCGAGCATTCGGCGCTCGAAGACATCTGTGGTGACGCCGGAGGTATGCGGGGTCATGACGACGTTCGGCAGGTCGCCGAACGAGAAGCGTGACGGCTGGGCCTGTGCGCCGGGTGCCGGGTACTGCCACCACACATCCAGGGCAGCCCCGGCGATTCTCCGGTCGGCGAGCGCGTGGTAGAGCGCTTCCTCGTCCACGATGGGTCCGCGGGCGACGTTGATCAGGAACGCGGATCGCTTCATTCGGTCGAGCATCGAAGCGTCGAGAAGATGCGTGGTCTCGCTCGACAGCGGCACCGTCAGAACGACCACGTCGCTCTCGGTCAGCAGGTGACCGAGGTCGTGTGGTCCGCCCAGCCAGTCCACCGAAGTGGCGCCCGCTGTCGAACTGCGCCGAGTCGCGAGGACCCGCATTCCCAACGCCTTCGACAGTTGGGCGACGTGGCTTCCGATCTCTCCGTATCCGATCAGGCCGATGGTCTTCCCGGCGAGAGTTTCGTGCACAGGCGCGGAGGCGTCGTTGAACACCGACAGCCAGCGGCCGCTGCGAAGAGCGCGATCCTCGACGAGCAGTTGGCGGGACAACGCGATCATCGCCATCAAGCAGTACTCCGCGATCGCCCGGCCGTGGTGAGACGTGTTGGCGACAACTGCACCCGGGCCGAGGCTTTCCAGCGCGATGCCTTCGTACCCGGCGCCCGCGACCTGGACCAGACGAAGTGCCGGCGCCTGCCCGGCCAGTGCCGCCGGGAGCTTGGAGCCGACGAAGACGTCCGCCTGGTCGAGCCAGCCGTGCCAGTCCGCACCGCTGCGGGCGCACCGGAGAACCGCCCCCGAGCCGATCTCGGCCGCGAGCCTCCCGGCGAGCCGGACCTGCATCGGATCGACCACCACGACCTGCATGCCGTCTCCCTGTGACTCGCCTCACGATCGAATAAGCAGATTAAACTGAGTAGACACGCAGCTGTCAACGGGTCACTGGGGGGTGCCTCGCAGCGGGTCGACCCGGTGGTGATGTAAGGTCTAATCTGACTATTGAGCCTAGTTCTGGGAGTTGCCGATGCGCGGACGAGATGTGGCGCACCCAGGTCGACATCACGATCGGGTGGTTGAGGAGGTCGGTCGCGCGATCGTGACCGGTCGCTACGAGGACGGAGAGTCCGTGCCGCCGGAACGCCTGGCGGAAGAGTTCGGTGTGTCCCGTCCCGTGATCCGCGAGGCATTCCGCGCTCTGCAGGGCAAGGGCCTGCTGATCGCGAGGCCGAAAGTCGGCACCCGCGTGTCGGACCCGCGGACCTGGAACTACCTCGACCCGCAGATCATCACCTGGCGCCTCGAGAGCGATCGGCGTACCGAGCAGGTCGACGAGCTGTACTCCGTCCGGCTCGCGGTCGAGCCGGTCGCGGCGCGGATGGCGGCGCTGCGGTCGAAGCCTGCGGATCTGGCGCAGCTGACGCGCGCCATCGACACCATGTATGCCGCCCTGGATCAGCGCGACCTGCACACCTTCGTCTCTGCCGACGTCAGCTTCCATGTCGCGCTGCTCGACCTGTCAGGCAGCAAGATGTTCGAGTGCCTCAGCAGTGTCATCGCCACCGCCGTACGGACTCGGGAGACGTTGGTGTTCCCGGTCGTCGAGGCGATGCGCCGAGGGCTCGAGCTCCATCGCCAGTTGGTGCAGGACATCATGACCGGGGCGCCCGAACTCGAGACGACATCCCGCAGGCTCATCGTCGACGCCCACGAGGAAGCCAACCGAGCACTCGGAGTCTGGGGTTCGGGCGCCGACAGCCAGGTCACAAGCCAGCGCTGACCGCCGCGGCGGTACCGATCGGTGCCTCCGAACGCAGCTGACAACCCAAAGGTGCGTGGTGGGACGCGGGTGAGGCCTTGTCTGCGCCACAAGGGCTCGCGGCCGTTTCCTTGGCTGTGCGAGCGGATGTGAACGCTCGTGGCGGTGATTGCGGCGACTGTGTCGACCTCTTCGTCGGTTAGAAAGGTGGAGTGGGCCGGTCGCCGAGTGGTGAGGAGTTCGAGTTGAGCGGAACGTTCGAGGCGGAGGCGGAGCAGATCAGCTCGGAGTCCGGGGTGCCCGTCGATGTCCGCGTCGCGGAGGGCCGCGCGCGTAGGCTTCGGCAATGACCACGGGCAACGGCATCCAGCCAGGGGAGGTCGATCCGGCCGTCATGGCCGAGCTCGGCCGGCTTCGGGACAGCATCGACAACATCGACGCAGCGGTCGTGCACATGCTCGCCGAGCGCTTCAAATGTACGCAGCAGGTCGGGCGTCTCAAGGCCGCGCACACGTTGCCGCCCGCCGACCCCGCCCGGGAGGCCAGCCAGATTGCCCGGCTGCGAAGTCTCGCCGAGGATGCCAAACTCGATCCGGCGTTCGCCGAGAAGCTTCTCGGCTTCATCATCAGCGAAGTGATCCGCCACCACGAACAGATCGCCGGAGCCACGAAGAGCTGACTCCGCGCCTGGTTGGCGCGGTTCGATGCCTCCACACACCGGTTGCCGGGACAACGGACAGCGCCGCGGCCTACTCGATCGCCGCCGTCAGGTGGAGCTTCCGCTCCACCTGATGTGCGGAGGACGTGCGGTCAGGGGACGCGGTGGCCGGCTGTGCGGAAGAGTTCGTACCACTCGGTGCGGGTGAGGGGGATGTCGGAGCCTTGGGCGGCGCCGGTGACTCGGGCGGGGGTGGTGGTGCCGAGGACTACCTGGGGCTGGGCGGGGTGGCGGGTGATCCAGGCGGTGGCGATTGCGATCGGCGGTACGTCGTACTGCTTGGCGAGGCGGTCGATCACGGCGTTGAGTTCCGGGTACTCGGGGGAGCCGAGGAATGGGCCGGTGAAGAAGCCGGCCTGGAACGGGGACCAGGCCTGGACCGTGATGCGGTGGATGCGGCAGTAGTCGAGGATGCCGCCGCCGTCGACCACCGCGGACTGGTCGAGGCCGGCCATGTTCGCGGCGACGCCTTGCGCGACGATCGGCGCGTGCGTGACGGACAGCTGCAGCTGGTTGACCACGAGCGGCTGCCGTACGGCGGTCTTCAGCAGCTCGATCTGCAGCGGCGTGTGGTTGGACACCCCGAAGGCGCGGACCTTGCCGGCAGCCTCCAGGTCGTCGAAGGCGCGTGCGACCTCGGCCGGCTCGACGAGCGCGTCGGGGCGGTGGATGAGGAGTACGTCGAGGTAGTCGGTGCGCAGTGCCCGCAGCGAGTCCTCGACGGAGGCGACAAGGTGCTCGTACGACGAGTCGTACCCGGTGCCGGGGACGATGCCCGCCTTGGTCTGCAGCGTGATCTCGGCGCGCTCGGACGGCGTCAGCCGGAGTGCGTCCGCGAACCGTTCCTCGGCGCCGTGCAGCGTCCCGCCGTACACGGCGGCGTGGTCGAAGAAGTCGATGCCGGCGTCGCGCGCGGTCCGCACGAGGGTGCGGATCTCGTCGTCGGTCTTGTCCCCGATCCGCATCAGTCCGAGGGTCACGTTCGGTACGGCGAGTCCGGTGGCGCCGAGGGGCACAGTCTTCATCGAGGGGTCCTTAGAGGTTGTGGAGCCGATGACGACGTGAGCCTACCTACCGCCCTGATTCGACCGCCCCGAGGAAGGTGTTCACCTCGGCGACGTACTGCGACCGGTTGTCGCGGCGCACCGAGTGTCCGGCGCCGGCGATCTGTACCGCACGGAACTCGCCCGCCGCGGCTTGCGCGCACTCAGCGGCGTACTCGGGAGAGATCAGACCACCGCGTGAGGTGTCACCGTGGATCAGCAGCACCGGGCAAGTGATCGCGGTCAGCAGCTCGGTCAGCGGGACCGGTTGCTGGAACGTGAGGTCGAACAGGTGCGGGTTGACCTGGGCCTTCGACACGGCCCACGGCTCGAGCTCGTCGTCGGGCCAGCCGGGGTCGTTGGCCCGGCCACGCGCGATCCGGTCCGGCAGGTCGAGGGCCCGGAGGCCGGCGAGCCAGTCCGGCTCGGACCACGGTTCGTCCTGATGGTTGCCCGCGGCCCCGGGCGGCGGGTCCTCCAGTACGACGGCACGCACCAGTTCCGGCCTCGACGCGGCCAGGTAGGCGGCCGCCATCGCTCCCATCGAGTGGCCAACCACGACGACCCCGCCGTCGTGGGGCCCGCTCGACAGCACGAGTGCCGCGTCGTCGCTCTGCGCGCTGTAGCGGATGGGCTCCTCGGGAAGGCCCGACTCGCCGTGCCCCCGCGCGTCGATCGTCACCGCACGGATCCCCGGCATCGCGCGGATCACCGGCTCCCAGCACTGCGCCGAGTCGGTGAAGCCGTGCAGAAAGGCGACGTCGACTGCCGCCTCATCGGTCCGGTACCAGGCCAGATGCCCCGTTCGCCCTCGCATGCCCCTGATGATTTCATCCGCTGCCCGGCGCCGCTCGGGAACCGACGCGCCGGCGTGTGGTGACGAAGTGGATGCCGGTGGCGAGCAGGCACAGCCAGGTGAGCGCGAGGGTCCAGCCGGCGAGTACGTCGGTGGCCCAGTGGTACCCGAGGTAGACGCGGCTGAGTCCCATCGCGATGCTCAGGACGACGGCGACCGCCGTACCGGCGATCTTGAGTGCTCGGGAGGCGGCCGAGTAGCAGAGCAGTCCGGCGAGCAGCAGGAAGAACGTCGTACCGCTGAGCGTGTGGCCGGACGGGAACGAGAAGCCGGTGTTGACGGTGCCGATCACCAGGCTCGAATCTGGTCGATGACGGCCGATCAGGAGCTTGATGAGCGAGGTGAGGACGGCGGCACCGGCCATCCCGGCCACGAGTACGACGGACGCTCGCCACCGACGCGTGAAGACTCTGAGGAGGCCGGCGACGACCACGGTGATCGCGGTCAGGACCGGCACCTGGCCGAAGAAGGTGATCGTCTGGGCGACCTTGCTCAGCCCCGCCGCGCGGTGCGCGACGAAGTCCTGGGTGAGCTGAGGGTCGAAGGCGGCGAGCCCATCACCTTCGACCACCGCGTCCGCCTGGACGACGAAGCCGATCGTTCCGAAGAGAGCCACGAGCAGACCGATCACCACACGACGCGACAGCAGGCTCACCTCGTTCGGATCGACGGTCGGAGGGGCACGGCGTCAGCCACCGTCAGGATCGAGACGGTATCCCATACCCCGGACGGTCTGGATCGCGTTCCGGTTGTACGGCGCGTCGAGCTTGAGCCGCAGGTAGCGGATGTAGACCTCGACGACGTTCGGGTCGCCCTCGAAGGCGGGGTCCCAGACATTCTCGAGGATCTCGGTCTTGTTGACCGTCTCGCCGCGATGCCGCATCAGGTACGCGAGCAGCCCGTACTCGCGGCGGGTCAGGACGACCTCCTGGCCGGCCCGTTCGACCCGACGCCGGACCGGATCGAGGCTGAGGTCGCCCGCGGTCATCACCACCGGCCGCTCAGGGGCTCCGCGCCGGATCAGCGCATGCAGCCGCGCGACCAGGATCATGAAGCTGAACGGCTTGGTCAGGTAGTCGTCGGCGCCCAGGTCGAAGGCGTCGGTCTGGTCGTACTCGCCGTCCTTGGCGGTCAGCATCAGGACCGGGGTCCAGATGCCGCGTTCGCGGATCTGCTCGAGCACTTTGTAGCCGTTGAGCTTGGGCAGCATGATGTCGAGCACGATCACGTCGTACGGATGTTCGGTCGCGGCCCACACACCGTCCTCGCCGTTGTGGACCACCTCGACGACGAACCCGTCCTCGGTGAGGCCGTGCCTGACCGTCTCGGCCAGGGGGATCTCGTCCTCGACTATCAGCACCCGCATGTTTCCAGTGTCTGCCCCACTGGCTGAGAGCAACCTGAGTCGACACGCTACTCAGGGTAATGGAATCATCACCGTTGCCGTGGTGCCGCCGTCGTCCGCCGGGCCGAGCGTCACGGTGCCGTGGTGGGCCTTGATGATCTCCTGGACGATCGAGAGGCCGAGGCCGGAGCCGCCGCTGGCCCGGGCCCGGCTCGTGTCCAGGCGGACGAACCGCTCGAAGACCCGTTGCCGGTCGCTTTCCGGGATGCCGTCGCCGTCGTCCTGGACCGTGAGGAGGGCGTGACCGTCACGTTCCGTCGTACTGAGCCGGACCGTGCTGTGGGCGGCCGTCGCGGCGTTCTCGACGAGGTTGCGGATCAGCTGACTGAGCCGCAAAGGATCCCCGTACACCCGGACCGGCCGGACATCGCCCACCACCCTGATCCGGTTGTTCTCGCGGAGCCGCAGGATCTCCATGTCCACCAGGTCGTCCAGATCGACCTCGGTGCGATGCATCGGCAGGGCCGCGTCGTCGGCCTTCGCCAGCAGGAGGAGGTTCTCCACCAGCCGCCGCATGCGCTCGGCCTCACCCTTCATCAACCGCAGCAGCTCCTGCCAGCTCTGCCCGCGGGCCGACGGCTCGATGACTTCGAGGCCGGCGGCGATGGTCGCGAGCGGCGATCTGAGCTCGTGGCTCGCATCCGCGACGAAGGCGCGCTGGGTGGCCTGTCCGGTCTGCAGGCGGTCCAGCATCTCGTTCATCGTCGCGGCGAGTCGCGCGATCTCGTCGTCCGTCTGTGGGACGGGTACCCGTTCGGTGAGGTCGCTGGACTCGATGCCCTGCACCCGCGTCCGGATCCGTTCGACGGGCCTGAGTGCCTGTCCCGTCAGCATCCAGCTCGCCGCACCGACCACGAGCAAGAGCACGGGAAAGCCGATCGCCAGGTACTTCGCCACGGTCGCGAGCGTCGATCGCTGCGTCTCCACGGACGACGCGACCACGACCGAGTACGTCTGACCGCCGTACTCGACACCGCGCGCGACGATCAGGTAGTCGTTGTCGTCGTCCAGCAGCCGCATCTCGCCGACCTCGGTCCGCTGAACGGTGCCGCCGGCGGGTCGCAGATGGGTCAGCGGTGCGGAATCCGCTCGCGCGGACGAGGCGGCGACGACCGTCCCCGAACTGTCCAGCACCTGCACGATCTGACTCGCCCGGGTCGTCCTGGCGAGATCGGTACCGAGATTGTCGACGCCCTCTTCACTCACCTGGGCAGCGACGTCGGCCGCGCGTCCGTCGGCGGCGTCGGAGACCGCGGAGATGAGCCCTCGCTGCAGCAGGAGCAGCAGGAGAGCGGCGCCGAGGGCCATTGCCACAGCGACGACGAGAACTGCGGCCGCGGTCGATCTGCTCCGCACGCTCGCGCGGTTCAGTCTGGAGATCGCGCTACGCAGTCCGGACAACTGGGACTCCCTGTCCTCTGCTCGTTGGTTCCTCCGTCCCGGCCATCGTCGCAGGGGTCCGCGGTGCAGAGGTGGACGCTGCGTCCAGTGTGGCGCCCGGCTGCTGAGTGTCGCCTGAGAGGCGATCGCTGGTAGTTGCTCTCAGCATCTGCCTGCGGGCGCTACTCAGGACGCTCTCAGTCGCCGATGCCTAGCGTCGACAGCATGACCGCTGAAAGTCCCGGCACCCAGTCGCTGTCCGGATGGGGCCGGACGTTCCGCCGCACGGCGAGGGTCCGGAGGCCGGAGCTCGAGGGCGGGCTCGTCGATGTGGTGCTCTCCGAGCCGAAGATCACCGTGCGGGGGGCGGGCAAGAGCTACGGCGACGCGGCGTTGCCGGGCGTCGGTGCGGGCGACGGAATCGTGCTCGACCTCACCGGTCTGGATCGGATCAGTGTCTTCGACGAAGGCAACGGCATCGTCGTGGTCGAGGCCGGCCTCGTGCTGAAGGATCTCATCGACCAGACGCTCCCGCTGGGCTGGAAGCTGCCGGTTGTCCCTGGAACCGAGCGGGTCACCATCGGCGGTGCGCTCGCCGGCGACGTCCACGGGAAGAACCATCCGGGCGCCGGATCGTTCGGACAACATGTGCTGTGGATCGACGTGCTGCTGTCGGACGGCTCGACGATCCGGCTGTCGGCCGGTCAGGATGCGGACGCGTTCTGGGCCACGGTCGGCGGTATGGGCCTGACCGGCGTCATTCTGCGCACTGCGATCCAACTGCAGCGGGTGGACACCGGCTGGATGATCAGGAACCGGCTTCGGACCCACTCGCTGGACGAGACCGTCGAGGTGATGCATGCGGCGGCCGGGCGGCAGGAGCTCGATCCCGATCGGCACGTGATCGCCTGGCTCGACGCGAACGCCCGGGGGAACCGGGCCGGCCGAGGCATCGTCGACGAGTACTACGACGCCTCGACACTCGATCTGCCCGGCGTGGTCGCGCCCTTCCCCGAGACGCGCGTGACGAGTTCGCGCGAGCACCGTTCGTTGCCGGGACCGGGTGTGGTGTCCGCGGCGACCATCGCCACGGCGTCGGCGGCACGGTGGCACCTGAGCAGGTCGGCCAACAGCCGGCTCGTCGCCCGGCGTACGGCGCTCTGCCCACTCGACCGTGCGGACGCGTGGCCGGCCGCGTTCGGGCGGCGGGGCGTGGTCCAGTACCAACTCGCCGTACCGCTGGACGAAGTGGGTGTGCTGCACGAGGTGCTCGCGTTCTTCAGCACCCACGGGTTGACGCCGGCGCTGGTGACGCTGAAGAACTTCGGGTTCGGCACCGCCGGACCGTTGACGTTCCCGATGCCGGGCTGGACGCTGGCGGTCGATCTTCCGGCGCGGTGGTTGCACGATGCCGGTGCGTTGCATCCGATCGACAAGCTGGTGGCCGGCGCCGGTGGCCGGGTCTACCTGGCGAAGGACGCCGTCACCGACGCGGAGCTGATTCCCGTGATGTATCCGCGGCTTCCGGACTGGCAGCGCACCCGCAGCCGATTGGATCCGGCAGGGGTCTGGACCTCCGGGCTCGCCGAACGACTGAAGCTGCTGTCATGACAGGCTCGGCTCTCCTGGTCGGCGGGTCGTCCGAGATCGGGATGGCCGTGCTGCTCCGCTTGCTCGGACCGGCGCCGCGCCGGGTGATTCTGGCAGGTCGCCCGAGCGGAGAACTCTGGCAGAACGCCGACAAACTTCGCGATGCCGGATACACGGTGTCGACGACGCAGTACGACGCGGGTCTCGACTCGGAAGAGATCGACGGCATGCTCGAGCACGCCTGTGCGCAGCATCCGGTCGAACTCGCGATCGTCGCGGTGGGGTCGATGACGGCGAAGTCGTTCGCGGAAGGTGTGATCGTGAACGGTCTTGCGGTGGCGCTACTGCTACGCGCGTTGGTGCAGCGCAAACCCCGGCACATCGTGCTGCTCTCGTCGGCCGCCGCGGTCCGTCCCCGGCAGTCGATCGCGGAGTACTCGATCGGCAAGCAGCTGGCCGATTCGACCGCGGTTCTGCTGGCGCGGCAGGCCGAAGAGACCGGCGTACGGCTGCTCGTCGTGCGGCCCGGGTTCGTCACGACCCGGATGACCGCCGGCCTCTCGAAGCCCCCGCTGGCCACCGATCCCGAGCGAGTGGCGGACCGCGTCGCCGCGGCGATGGAGCACCGCAAGACGATCGTCTGGGTCCCGCGCCCGATGGGTTTCGTCGTCCGGGCGCTGAGTCTGGTACCGCGGCGGCTGCTGCCGGCCGCATGGCGGTGACTTTCTCCGGGTCCTCTCAGGTCGGCCTGGATCTACTGGAGGCATGAAGCAGAACGCTCCTCAGCGTCGTCGGCGGCCGGTGCGGAAACGGTGGATCGCGCTGGCCGTCTGTCTGCTCCTGGTCGTTCCCGCGGTGTCGTACGTTCGTGCGTTGCTGTACCCGGGGAACGCGAGCTTCTCGGTCCGGACGGTGGAGTGGTTCCGCGATCACGGTGCCGGGGCGATCATCGACACCGTCGAGACCTGGAAGTACTCCCGCCAGCAACCGTCCGCGACCGGAGCCCCGATCGACACCACCGCCCCCGAGACTGCTGCAATACCGCGGCCCGGCCGGCCGGCGGTTCACGCGAGTACGGCGGCTCTGCCGGTGGTGCACCTGCTGCCGAAGCCGTTCGCGCACGAGGGGAGCTGGTCCGTCGCACGGCAGTCGACGTCCGGCGTACCGCTGGTGTGGACGACCTGGTTCCGGCCGGACCCCGGCCACCTGCCGGTCACGGCGGGAGCGGCGCTGTTGCCCCGCGGGAGCTATCACCTGCACCTGATGCCGGGGACGCGGGAGCCGGTCGTCGGAATGGCGTCCAAGGAGGGGTACTCCGTTCCGCCCGCCGACCGTTCTGCGCTGGTGGCGACCTTCAACGCGGGCTTCAAGATGCGCGACTCGCACGGCGGCTGGTGGACGAACCAGACGGCCGCGGTACCACTGATCGACGGCCGCGCATCGGTGGTGATCCTGCGCGACGGCTCCGCGCGCATCGGGACCTGGAACCAGACCGTCAGGATGTCCAAGGACGTCGTCGCGGTCCGGCAGAACCTCGACCCGGTCATCGTCGACGGCCAGGTCGTGCCGGGTCTGACCACGAATGCGAACGGGCGGTGGGGAACGGTGCGCAGCCAGTTCCAGTACACCTGGCGCTCCGGTCTCGGGACTGATGCCCACGGCAACTTGATCTATGTCGCCGGCAACAAACTGACCCTCGCGACGCTGGCCGCGGCCATGCACCAGGCGGGCATCGTGCAAGGCCTGGAGCTCGATATCCACTCGGCAATGGTCAGCTTCGACATCGAGCAGCCCGGCGCGAACGGCACCGTGACCGGCCGGCGGCTGTTGAACTCGATGAACTCACCGGCCAATCGCTATCTGGTCGACGACCAGCGCGACTTCTTCTATGTGACTGCGCCATGACCAATCTGCAGGCCCGGCCCTTTGTCACGCGACAGGAGTCCACGACCCGGGCGCTGCTGCGACTGAGCCGGCCGCGGCAGTGGCACAAGGCGGTGATGGTGTTCGCGGCTCCGGCCGCCGCAGGTGCTCTGACATCGCCGGTCGTGCTGCTGCAGGCTGCTGTGGCCGCGGTGGGATTCATCCTGCTGGCGGCGGCGATCTACGCGTTCAACGACATCCAGGACGCGCCTGACGACCGGAGGCATCCACGCAAGCGCCTGCGGCCGGTCGCGTCGGGCTCGCTGAGCCCGACCTTGGCCGCGGTGTTCGGCGTGACCGCCGCGCTCGTGGGGCTCGCGATCGAGAGTTCCCTCGGGTTGTCGACGTTCGCGCTGGCGGCGGCGTACCTCGTGGCGCAGGTGCTGTATGTCCTCGGTCTGAAGCACGTCGCGGTGGTCGACCTGATGATTGTGGCCCTCGGCTTCGTCCTGCGCGCCGCGGCCGGCGGGACCGCGACGGGGATACCGGTGTCGCATTGGTTCCTCCTGGTGTCCTTGTTCGGCGCGATGTTCCTGGTCACCGGGAAGCGGAAGGCCGAGCATGTGTCGGCCCGTAACGCGGTGAGCCGGCCGGTGCTGGCCGCGTACCCGGCGTCGTGGCTAGACCAGGTCATGACAGTGGCCTTGCTCGGTACGGCGTTGTCGTACGGAATGTGGGCCTTCCAGTACCTCGGTCACGACGTACTCCGTGAACTCCTGGCGATCTCGTTCGTCCCCTTCCTCACCGGCCTGCTGCGCTACGGGCTCCTGGTCTCGACCGGCCGCGGCGAGGAACCCGAGCACGAGATCTTCCACGACCGGGTGCTCCAGGTAGCAGGTCTCACCTGGGCTGCCCTGCTCGCCATCGGTATCTACAGCGGCTGACGGTCCGTTTTCTCTCAGGTCGCGCTCAGGAGGCCGTCGGTACGGTCTTGTCGACATCCGTACCGATCGAGGAGAGCAGTTGACGCACGGCGTGACGATCTGGGACTCGCTGGTTCTGGGAGTGGTCGAGGGACTGACGGAGTTCCTGCCCGTGTCCAGCACGGGCCACCTCACGATCGTGTCCAAGATGCTCGGACTCGAGATCGACGATCCGGCGGTGACCGGCTACACGGCCGTGATCCAGGTCGGAGCGATCGCGGCCGTCGTCCTGTACTTCTGGCGCGACATCAGGCGGATCGCGGTCGCCTGGGTGCGAGGCCTGCTCAACCGGGAGGAGCGGGACGACTTCGACTACAGCATGGGTTGGTACGTCATCGTCGGCTCGTTGCCGATCGGCATCGTGGGCTTTCTCGCGAAGGACCTCATCTCAGGTCCGCTGCGGAGCCTGTGGTGGGTGGCGGCCGGTCTGATCGGCTGGTCGTTCGTGATGGTCCTGGCCGAGCGGCTCGGCAAGCGGACCCGTCCGCTGACCCGGATCAGGATGCTGGACGCCGTGGTGATGGGCGTGGTGCAGTGTCTGGCGCTGATTCCCGGAGTGTCCCGGTCCGGGGCGACGATCTCGGCCGGCCTGTTCCTCGATCTGGACCGGGTGGCAGCGACCAGGATCGCGTTCCTGCTCGGCATCCCGGCGTTGGTCGGCGCCGGCCTGTACGAGCTGAAGGACGCCCTCAACGGTGGGACCGGGGCGGCGGCCCTGGTGATCGGGACGGTCGTCAGCTTCGCGGTCGCCTACGCATCGGTGGCCTGGCTGTTGCGCTTCGTCTCCAAGCACTCGATCGAGGTCTTCGCGTTCTACCGGGTCCTGCTGGGTACGGCGCTTCTGGTGGTCCTGACAAGTGGCGTCGCCGCGGCGACGTAGGCCGTCATGAGAGCGTTGGAACGCGGTTCGGCGATGCTGCTCTGGGCGTTGGGGTTCCTGGCCCTGAGCGTGGCTCTTCCGCCGACCGCGACGGCGGCTCCGCCGACCGGCGCTCAGGTGGTCGTCCTCGGAGTCGGCGGTCTGAGGTGGACCGATCTCTCGGCGGCCGCAACTCCCAATCTCTGGCGGTTGGCCGGGCAATCCGCGGTCGCGGCCGTGTCAGCGCGTACGGCGAAGGTCGACAGTTGCCCGTCCGATGCGTGGCTGACGCTGAACACCGGCGTACGCATGGCTGCGCCGCGGCGCGCGGACGGTGTTTGTCCGGATCCCGGCGAACTGATGCCGTCGCGGGGGAGTACGAACGTCTCGCGATGGTCCGAGATCGCCAACTCGTCGTACGACCCTGAGCCTGGTCTGCTGGCGGCCGGCGCCGCGCACCGTGGCTGCGCGACCGCGGTCGGTCCTGGAGCCGGCCTCGCTCTCGCCGATGCTCGAGGTCACGTGGCGCGGTATGCCGCGCGGCTCGACACTGCCGATCTGCACGTATGTCCGTTGACCGTGGTCGATCTCGGGAGTCTTCCGCAGGGCCGGAGTCGCGGCGAGGCCCTGAGGGCGATGGATGCTGCGATCGGCACGGTGAATCGCGCCGTACCGAATGCTGAGCTCGTCGTGGTTGGTATGGGCAACGAGTCGACTCCACACCTGCAGACGTTGCTGATGCACGGAGGCGCCGACCAGGGCTGGATCGATGCGAACTCGACCCGGCATCGTGGTCTCGCGCAGTTGACCGACGTCACCCCGACCGTCCTCGCGAGACTGGGCGTCGCCGTACCGGATCGAGCCGTCGGTTCGGTACTGCGGACCACGCCCGGAGCACCGCGTGATCCGCAGACGCTGGTGGATGAGCTGAGTCAGTTCGACCGCGCCGCACAGACCATCGACCAGAACATCGTGGGGTTCTACTTGCTGGTCGTTGCCGGCGCGTTGATCGCCAGTGCGCTGCTCATCGCCTTCCGCCGACCACAGTGGCCGCTCCTCGTCGTCGCCTCATTGCCTGTGGCATCTTTCCTGGCGAATCTCCTGCAGTGGTGGCGGTTCTCCTGGGCTGCCGCCGGCCTGTGGGTGGGCGCCATCGGGTGGGCAGTCGCGATCGGGACGCTGGCCCGGTTCGGTCCGTGGCGACGGCAGCGATTCGGGTCGGCAGGTTTCGTGGCGGCCGTGACGGCTGTGGTTCTCGTGGCGGACGTGGCCACCGGGTCGCGGCTGCAGTTGTCGAGTCTGTGGGGCTTGTCGCCGCTCGATGCGGGACGATTCTACGGATTCGGAAATGTCGCGTTCGCTCTCTTCGCGATGAGCGCGCTGATCGCCGGCACGTGGATCGCCACGCTGTTGATCCGCCAGGGCCGCCGTCGATGGGCCGCGGCGGTCGTCGTCGGGATCGGTGCCGTGAGTGTGGCGGTCGACGGGTGGCCGTCGTTCGGCGCGGACTTCGGCGGAGTGCTTGCGTTGGTGCCCGGTTTCGCGGTCCTGGTCGCGGCGGTCGCCCAGGTCCGGCTCCGACTTCGTTGGGTACTGATCACCGGGGCGACCGCGATAGTTGCGGTCGTGGGGGTCGCGCTCGTCGACTGGTCGCGCCCGGCGGGGAGCCGAACGCACCTCGGCCGCTTCGTCCAGCAGGTGCTCGACGGCGGCGCCGGCAGCACGGTACAGCGAAAGCTCGATGCGAACGTACAGTCGTTCACCGACCGGCCGTGGCTGGCTATGCTCGTTGTGGTGGTCGTGGTGTTCACGGCGGTGCTGGTCATCCGCCCACAGCGCCTCCCCAGGTTGCGAGCCGCCACGACCTTTGCGGAAGAACCTCTGCTGCGGGCCTGTATCGCAGCGTGTTTGGTCACCGCGGTCGTCGGGCTCGTCGTCAACGACTCCGGTGCTATCGTTCTCGGCGTCTGCTGCGCGGCCGCGGTGCCGCTACTCGTCCACGCGTGGCACTCGGTCACGTCCGATCGGGAACCGCGCAGGCAGCCTCTGACGTAGCGTCAACCGAGAGTTTTCAGCAGCGCATCGATCGCTTGCTTCTCGGCTGCCGCGTTCTTGGTCTCGCGCACTGAGGTGAACAGGTCGTCGTTCTGGTTGTCGATGAACGCCCAGGCCTTTTTGTCGAGCGGTTCGAGCTTGTCCTGGTCGTCGTCCCAGGCCTTCTCGTAGGCGTTCACGGCGCCGTTCAGTGCGCCTTGGTCGCTCTTCGCGAGGTCGGACCGCATGCTCCGGACCAGCGTCCGGTAGCGGGCCACGTCGGTCTTCGGGAAGTGTGCGACGGCCTGAGCCGACGTCAGGTGGATCTTCGCGCCCGGGTTCGGACCCTCGTTCTCGGCGGCCGCGTTCGCGTGCGGCTGGGCGGAGGCCCAGTTGAGCAGTACCGCGGCCGCGACGGCGGAGGCGAGCATGACGCCGGCCATCGGCCACTCGCGCCCCGGCCGGTGGTACTTCGCGCCGCCGTCCCGGTGCTGCCGGCCCTCGATGACGTCGGACCTGGTCAGCGTCAGGTAGACGACGGTCGCCAGAATGGCCGCCAGGAAGATGATGCTGGTCACCAGCGTCCCCAGTCCCAGGCCCTTGTCCGGGACCCTCGGGGAGGCCAGCCAGTCACCGAGGTTCGCGCCCAGCGGGCGAGTCAGGATGTACGCGATCCAGAACGCGAGCACCGGGTTCGCGCCGAACCGCCAGCAGCTGACGACGATCGCGATCAGCGCGAGCGGCAGCAGGACGGACACACCCGGGCTCCACCCGGTCAGTTCGAGAGTCCAGTCGCCGGCCGCCGTACCCAGGGCGAAGGTGACCAGGACGGCCAGCCAGTAGAACGCCTCACGAGGCCGGGTGACGATGCTGTGGATCGACAGCGTGCGCTCACGAGCCCACCAGATGCCGAACACGGCCGCAAGCCCGATGCTGAACACCGTGGTGCTGATCCACAGTGGTACGCCGAGTTGGTCGGTGAGGATGTCCGTGTACAGCGTGCCGGTCACGCTGACGACCACGACGGTCAGCCAGTAGGCGGCCGGCTGATAGCGCGACCTGGTCAGCTGCCAGATCAGGACCGCGGCGAACACGACGGTGAAGATCACCGCGGTGGCGATGAGTCCGACGCCGAGCTGCATGTTGATCCAGTCGGCGAAGCTCTCACCGACAGTCGTGCAGAGGATCTTGATCAGCCAGAACCACAAGGTGACCTCGGGGACTTTGTTCAGCAGCACCCGGGGCGCCGCGGTGCGCGACGCGGTTTCGGTAGTCATGCCGGCCAGACTTGCGCAGTACACCTGCAGACAACCTGACTACGGCGCCGGGAACCTGACCTCGACGTGACCGTTGCCTTCCGCAAGGGCTCGCACCCCGACCCCGGTCGCCGTTGCGATCCGCCGTACGACGGCAAGCCCCAGGCCGGTCCCGCTCGTCGCACTGTGACCGGGAGCGAACGCACGCTCGACATCGTCCGGATCGAAGCCCGGCCCGTCGTCGAGGACGTGCACCAGCACGTCGTCGCCGGCCGCCTCGACGATCAGCGCGACCTTCGCGTTGGCGTGTCGCGTGGCGTTGTCGAGCAGCGGGGCGAGGACCGAAGCGACGACTTCGGCCGGTACGGCGACTTCGACGTCCATCGGCCCGTCGACCAGGATTTCACGGCCCTCGACGACTCGGCGGAGCACCGGTCGCAAGCGACAGGAGGACTCGCGGCTTCGAGTACGCGCCGCATCGAGGATCGTGGTCACGGCGGTGGACAGACGGTCGGTCTCGGTGAGGACGACCCGGGGATCGACTTGTATCCCGGAGATCTCCGCGAGCTGGGCCTCGCCACGCAGTACCGTCACCGGCGTTCGCAGCTCGTGGGCGATCTCGTCGGTCAGCCGGCGCTCGTCGGCGATCGTCGCGGACACCCGGTCGAGGAGGCGATCGAACGTCTGGGCCAGTTCACCGAACTCGTCGCGCGGCGGTCCCAGCCCGAAGCGCCGGTCCGGGTCGTGATCGCCCCATTCGTCCGCCATCGCCGACATCTGGTGCACGACGCGCAGGGCCCGACTCACCCCGACGTACGCCGTGACGCCGGCGAGCACGATGACGAGCGCACCGAGGATCAGCGACATCACCAGATCACGCTGCTCGGCCTTCTCGAACGGAGCGAGGTCGACCATGACCACCACGGTGACTTGGTGTCCAGGGACCATCAGCGGTTCGGCGTACAACAGGTATCGGCCTGTCGGGAGGAAGCCGGAGCGGCCGGCGGTGCCGAGACGTTCGGCTGCGGCCGCCACGGCCGGGTGTAGTTCGCCGTCGATCAGGCGGCCGTCGGAGAAGACCCAGGCGACGGTGTCGAAGGCGTCACCCGCGCCCTCGACGAGGGTGATCTTTCCGTTGCGTGATTCAACCGTCGCCGCGACGGCGTCGGCGCGAGTGTGTGCCAGCGTTCGGGTGTCGGTCTCGGTCGCCCGCGAGGCGAGCACGTGGCTGAGAACGACGAGTACGGCGACAACCAGCGTCGCCGTGAGCACCGCGAGCGAGACGATCCGCGCGCGGAAGCCGGTCAGTCCCATCGGTAGCCGACTCCACGGACGGTGCCGACCCGATCTGCCACCCCGAGACGGTCGAGTTTCACCCGCAGCCGGCGCAGGTACGAGTCGAGGGTGTTCTCGCTGACCTGCGCACCGTGCGGCCAGCCCGCGGCGATGAGCGAATGCCGGCGTACCACCTCGCCCGGGACAGAGATGAGCCTGCCGAGGAGGCGGAACTCGGTCGGCGTGAGCGCCTCGCCGACCGCGCCCCGGCGTACCTCGTGGCTGGTCGGATCGAGCACCACCTCATCGGCGGTGGCAGTCACGGTGGTCCGTCGCAGCAGTGCCCGGATGCGGACCAGCAGCTCCGGGATGTCGAACGGCTTGGTCAGGTAGTCGTCCGCGCCCGCCTCGAACCCGCTGACCTTGTGATGAGTACCTCCCAGCGCCGTGAGCATCAGCACCGGCGCATCGACACCCCGCGCCCGCAAGGCCAGACAGACGTCCCGGCCGTCCGCATCCGGCAGCCCGATATCAAGAATCACCACCTGCGGCTCCGGCTCGAGCCGCGCAAGCATGTCACCCGCACCCGCCGTAGCCACCACCTCATGCCCATCACCCCGCAAGGCCCGACTCAAAAGCCCACGCAGCGCCAGATCATCCTCACAAACAGCAACCCGAGCCACACGCAGCAACGTACCGACCCCAACCTGAGAACCATCTGAGCCAGCCGGACAGGCGTCTGGTTTGATGGGCGGGTGTTGCGGAGTTGGAAGTTTGCGGTGGGGTTTGGGGTGATGGGACTGGTTTTCGGGGGCTGGTCCTGGGTGGGTGGGTCACGGGGTGTGGCCGTGGCGGAGCTGGTGGTTTGTGTGGTGCTGGCGGTGGTGCTCTCGCCGCTGGTGTTTCCGCGGTCGGTGAGTGTGGTGGAGGCGGCTCGGGTGGGGAAGCCGGTGATCTACTGGCGGCCGGGGTGTCAGTTCTGTCTGCGGTTGCGGTTCACGCTGCTCGGCTCGGCCGGGGGAGCGTCGTGGGTGAACATCTGGTCCGACCCGGCGGCGGCCGCGGCGGTGCGGGCGGTGGCGGACGGGAACGAGACGGTGCCGACCGTCCTGGTCGGGAGCGAGAGCCGGGTGAACCCAGCGCCGCGCTGGGTACGCGAGCAGCTCGAGCACCGTTAGAAGCGGAACGGGAGCCTCGGCGAGACGATGAAGAACAGCTGAACGGCGGCGAGCGCGATGATGCTGGCCGGCGGGCTGAGCAGTGAGATCGCCGCGGCGAGTGCGTACAGGGTTTGGGCGACCACGAGCCGTCGCCGGATCAGGACCACCGATTCGGTCCGCTCCGCGAGACCGGCGCGGACGACGTGAACGACCTGCCACCCGAGCGTGAGCCCGAGACCGAGCAGGTTCAACCAGTACACACCCACGGCCAGCGGCAGGTGGACGTGCGAGGAGAGCACGGACGCCGAGAACGGCAACGTCGACACGAAGAAGAGAAACGTCAGCACGGACCACGCCAGCATCCGGTCGGAACGGTCGCACACGTTCAGCAGCGTGTGTTCGGCCAGCCAGAAGGTCCCCAGCATGGTGAAGCTGAGCAGGTACGCCGCGAACTCCGGCCCGAGCGCCTGCAGTTGATGCCACAGCGCACCGTTGCTCGAAGCCTCCGTGCCTTCAGGCAGCCGGACGTCGAGAACCAGCAGAGTCATCGCCACCGCGAAGACGCCGTCGGCCAGTGTCCGCAGGCGCTCGGCGTCGCGCCCGGACAATTGGTTGTAGCTGGTCCCCACATCCACCATGCCCACAGTGTGCACACCGAGAAGCGCACCGGGCGCGGCACCCGCGCCCGGCGCACCAACGGTCAGTCGAACAGCGGGATCAGCCGCCGGAGTTCGTCGTCCGAGACGGTCCGCCCGTAATCGGCGAGTTGGAAGGTCTCGGCATGCCGTACGCCGTCCGCGCGCGCCTCCCCGTAGTACTTCGCGAGCGCCGGCCGGACATCGTCGGGCACACCCATGAACTCGCTCCAGTAAGTCAGGATGAACTCCCGGCAGGCGGCCCAGTCGTCGGCCGGCGGGACCTTGTCCATCAGCCCCCGCTGGTGCGGCGCGAACTCGTAGAACTGCGTGGCATGCGCCGCGCAGGCCCGGAGCTTCGCCTCGATCGTGGCATCGACATCAACCGCGACGTCGTGCCGGTGCCCTTCGAGCGAGCCGTAGTCCGGCATCAACAGACACACCGGCGACCGATCGAGAGCAGGCGAGTCCGGTACGACGTTGGGCACGCTACTGAACGAGACCGCATCCCGAACCACCCGCCCGGCCGCCCGGTTGTCGGGATGCCCCGGGCACTCCCCGTGGAACGCGATCACCACGTCGGCCCGCCAGGACCGCAGCGCCGCGATGACGCGTCGCCGTACCTCGATCGACGCCTCGAGTTCGCCGTCGTGGTACTCCCAGATCTCGTACTCGAGCACGCCGAGCAGCCGTGCCGCGTCAACCGCCTCGTGCGCGCGACGCCGCGCCAACGGACCGCGTTCGAGCGCGTGATGACCGGCGTCCCCGTTGGTGAGGGACAGGTACTTCACCGCATGTCCCGCCTCGGCGAGCAGCGCGGACGTGCCACCGGCGTACATGTCGGCCTCGTCGGGGTGCGCCCCGACCACCAAGACCTTGAGTGCCTGGGTCATCGGTTCTCCTTCTTCTGGTCGAGGACGTCGCGCAGCGTCGCAGCGGACCGGCTGACGAACCCGAGCTGACGGTCGAGATCGAACGGCTCGGTGTAGTAGTCGTCCGGCCCAGGAGCTCGCCCGGCCGCGACGTCGTCGATGTACACCTGCGACAGCCGCACGAGTTCGAGCACCTCGCTGACGGCGAGATCCGGCTGACCGGCCTGCCACTCGGGGTCGTAGACCGGGATGTCGTTGAAGTCGCGCGCCGTGGTGTTCTCGATCGTGAGAATCGACACCGGCGCCTCGGCCACCAGGGCCCCGAGCAGCGCGGTCCAATCGATCACACCGTCGCCACAGGCCCGGATCTGCCGGGCCAATCCGCGCGGCGTCGGGTAGAGCACCACATCGCGAAGATGCGTGAGCACCGTGTACGGCGCCATCCGCTGCGCTGCGCGGACCGGGTCCTCACCGCGCACGACCACGTTGGCGGAGTCGAAGGTCACGGCGAGCACGTCCTCGCCGACGTCCTCGATCAGCTGCAGGATCTCCGTGGTGGTGATCTCCTCGTGCGTCTCCACGGCGGCCTTCGCGTCGTGGTCCCGCAGTACCGGCGCGAGCTGCCGCAGGAAGTTGCGCGTGGCCACCAGTTGCTCGGGCCAGGTGACGTCGGTGCGGAACCTGTCGATCGCCTGCAGCCCCCAGTCGTGTTTCTGGTAGTTGGCCGTGTCGACCCAGAGCAGGTGGCAGCCGATCGCGGTCACCGCCTCGATCATCCGGGTCATGCCCTTCAGATAGTCGCCGCGCCCGAGTTCCCGGACCTCGGGCGCCTCGGGAGTGTTGAAGGGGTTGACCTTCCCCAGTCCCATGTCGATCCGCAGACCGAGGTCGTCGGCGGTCTTGCGTACGTCGGTCAGCACGGCCTGGTCGAGGTCGGGAGTGATGTCGAGGACGGTCCGGAAGAACACCCCGGCGTACCCGAGTTCGTGGCACCGTTCGAGGAGCTTGAACGGGCCGAGCTCGGCCGCCTGTGGGAACTTGCGTCCGTCGATTCCGATCTGCACGGAAGTCTCCTCAGGATTGGACGGCGTGACACCGCACCCAGCGATCGCCGGGCAGAGTGGTCACGGGTGGCATGACGGTTGCGCACTGCTCCGTCGCGAGCGGGCAGCGGGCGACGAACGGACAGCCGTCGGCCGTCGTCGCAGGCTTCGCAACCGTGGGCTTTGTGACAGTGGGCTTTGTAGGAGTGGTGGTGGATCCAGGCACGGAGGCCAGGAGCAGCCGCGTGTACGGGTGCTGCGGTTCGTCCAGCAGGGCGGTGGCGGGCGCGGACTCCACGCCGTACCCGCTGAACATGACCGTGATGCGGTCAGCGAGGTAGCGGGCGCTGACCAGGTCGTGCGTGATGTAGAGCAACGCGACGCCGCGTTTCTCGCGGAGGCCGGCGAGCAGGTTGAGGATGTCGACACGTACCGACATGTCGAGCATCGAGACCGGTTCGTCGGCGATCACCAAGCGCGGCGCCGGCGCGAGGGCTCGGGCGATGCCGACGCGCTGGCGCTGACCACCGGACAGTTCGTGCGAGTACCGCTTCGCGAAGCGCTCCGCCGGCCGCAGACCGACCGACCCGAGCAGCTCGGCGACGGTCTTGTCGACGTCGTCCTCGTGCGCCGAGCGAACGATCGCCCGCCGGAGGTGATGACCGACCGAGTGCGCTGGATTCAGCGACCCGAACACGTCCTGGAAGATCATCTGGACGGTCGGTTCCGGCTGATGTCCGGCAGGTCGCCCCTCGAACTCGACGGTGCCGGCGGTTGGCCGGACCAGTCGCGCGAGGATCCGCCCGGCCGTGGTCTTCCCGCTGCCGGACTCTCCGACGAGCGCGACGATCTGCCCGGCGTCGATGGTCATGGACAGATCGCGTACGGCGTTCACCTGGGTCCGCGACCACAGGCCGCCGCGGCGATACACCTTGCTGAGCCCGCGGACCTCCATCAGCGGCGTGCTCATCGCGATCCCTCCATGATCCTCGTGGTGACGTGACATGCCACGCGACGTCCGTTGTCGAAAGCAACCAGCGGCGGCTGCTCGACCGAGCACTGCTCCTCTGCCAGCGGACAGCGCGGGTGGAACCGGCAACCGGACGGCGGTTCGCTGGGATCGGGCGGCTGCCCGGCCAACCCGGTGAGGCGGGCCGGTCCTCCGCGCAGCGAAGGCACGGCGGCGACCAGTCCCTGCGAGTACGGATGCTCCTGCCGTACGCCGAACTCGGCCGCGGGCGCTGTCTCGGCGAGCCGACCGGCGTACATCACGGCGACCCGGTCGGCGGTCTGCAGCAGCAACGGCAGGTCGTGTGTGATCATCAGCACCGCGAACCCGAACTCGCTCTGCAACCGCCGCACCTGCCGGATGATGTCGTCCTGTACGACGACGTCGAGCGCGGTCGTTGGCTCGTCCATCAACACGACCCGCGGCCGGAGGGCGAGGGCCATCGCGATCGCGACCCGCTGACGCATCCCCCCGGACAGCTCGTGCGGATACGCGCGGACCCGACGCCGCTCGATACCGACGAGGTCGAGCAGCTCGGCCGGTGTGTCAGCCGCTCGTTCTCCCGCCCGCCCACGGTCCAGCACCTCAGCCAGTTGCCGCTCGATCCGGGCGACCGGGTTGAGCGCGTTGAGCGAGTTCTGCATGACCATCGAGACCTCGCGCCAGCGGATCTCACGCACCTGCTGGTCGGTCATCGTGAGAATGTCCCGATCGCCCAGCAGCACCCGTCCACCACTGATGAAGCCCGGCGCCCGGAGCAACCGCACCACCGCCAGCGCCGCCGTCGACTTCCCGGAACCGGACTCGCCGGCCAGCCCGAGGAACTCGCCTCGTCGCAGCTCAAGATCCAGCCCGTCGACCACGGTGACGGGACCGTCTTCGGTCACGTAACCAACCTCGAGACCTTCGACCCGTAGCTCAGTCATGGCTCACCACCGGCGTGACGAGCGAAGCGCTCCGTGGCCGCAGGCCGAAGGCCCGACGCAACATAGGTGCCGCGCGCAACCGTGGATCGGCCTTCTCGTCGACGGAGTGGTTGATCAGGGCGAGCGCGGACGCGGTCAGGGCGATGCCCAGACCCGGTACGACGAATGTCCACCAGTACCCCTGGAGCAGGGCCGAGTCGTTCTGCGCCCAGTTCAGCATCGTGCCCCAGGTGACCTTGCTGCTGTGGCCGAGGCCGAGGAACTCCAGCCCGGCCTCCGCGGTGATCGCGTAGATCACCTGATTGATCAGGTAGGCGACGGTGATCGACACCATGTTCGGCAACAGCTCGACCACGATGATCCGCCACCGCGCCTCCCGGGCCAGTCGGGCCGCGGCGATGAACTCCCGCTCGCGCAGACTCAGCGCCTGCGACCGGAACAAGCGCGCCCCGAACGACCACCCGGTGAACGTCAGCACCACGATGATCGTCAACTCGCCCGGTGGCAGAAAGGCCGCGAGTACCACCATCAGCGGTACGCCGGGAATCGCGAGGAACACGTTGGTCAGCAGGGACAGAGCGTCGTCCACCCACCCACCGGCGTACGCGGACACGAGACCGACGAGGATGCCGATCAGGGTCGTCAGCCCGGCCACCGAGAACGACACGAGGAACGACGTACGGGCGCCGTACAGAAACTGGCTGAGGACGTCGAAGCCCTGACCTGTCGTCCCGAGCGGATGGCCGAGCGACGGCGAAGCGTTGAGCGGTCCGGCCTCCGTCGGTGGGTACGGCGCGAGCAGTGGCGCGAACACGGCCGCCAGCACGAGCAGCGCCAGGACGCCGGCACCGAGCCAGAACGAGAACGAACGTGGCGGTCTCATCGGGAGCCTCCCAGCCGGACGCGGGGATCGAGCAGGACGTAGAGCGAGTCGACCGCGAAGTTCGCGCCGAGCACGGCGAGCGTGATGATCAGGAACAGTGCCTGCATCAGTGGGTAGTCGACGGTGTTGACCGCTTGGAGCAGCAGGTAGCCCAGGCCTGGGTACGAGAACACGATCTCGGTGAGGATCTGACCGCTCAGGACACCACCGAGGACGACGCCGAGCATGGTGACGTTCGGCAGCAGGGCGTTGCGGGCCGCGTGCCGCAGTACCCGACCCGGCTGGAGACCCTTCGCCTCGGCGAGGGCCAGGTAGTCCTCGGAGAGTACGGCGACCATCGTGTTGCGCATGTTCAACGTCCACGCGCCGAGTGACACCAGCACGATGGTTGTCACCGGCAACGTGAGGTGGCTGATCACGCTCGACACGAACAGCCAGGACCACTCGGGCACCAGACCGTCGTCGTACGCGTGGCCCAGTGGGAACGCGCTCCACTTGAGGCCGAGCAGGTAGAGCAGCAGGAGGGCAAGGAAGAAGTACGGGAACGAGCCGACGAAGATCAGCGCCGGCGGCGCGATCCGGTCGACCGCGCCGGACCGCCGCCATGCCGCGACGGCGCCGATCCCGCAGCCGATCGCGAAGCTGAGCAGCACGCTGATCACACCGAGCAGCACGGACCAGCCGAGGCCGGTCGCGATCACGTCCGTGACCGGCGACGGGAACTGCGACAGGGACACCCCGAGATCACCGTGCAGCAGGCTGGCCAGGTAGTGCACGTACTGCGCGATGAGCGGGTCGTCGGACAGCCCGTACGCCTGGCGCAGGCTGTCGAGCGCGGCCGGCGTCAGGTTCTTGCCATACTGCGCGAACATCGTCGTGGCCGGATCGCCGGGCGCCAGCCGGGGGAGGAAGAAATTGACGGAGACGGCGACGAAGGCCGCCAGTAGGTAGAAGCCGAGACGTCTGATCAGGAAGGCCATGGATCACGCCGTGTAGGTGAGTTTGGGCCAGATCAGGTACGTGTTGCCGACCCCTTGGTTGTTCAGCAGTGCGTACTGGTCCTTGCTCGTCGGCATGCCGCTGAACCGCTTGGTGTTGTACGTCCCCCAACTCGGCTGCCCGTACATCGGGATCGCCGGCGCGTCCTCGGAGAACAGTGCCTGCAGCTGCCGCGCGAGGTCCTTCTGCGCGCGCTCGTCCGACGTCGCGGCGAACTTCTCCAGCAGTACGTCGGCCCGCGGGTCCTTGAAGCGCTGCAGGTTCAACTGGGACGGCGTACCGGTGGGAGCGTAGGTCTGGCTCGACATCATCGCGCGGAAGAACTCGAACGGGGTCGCGGACAGGTCGTTGTTGGTCAGCGTCATGTCGAAGCGCCCGCTCTGCGTGTTGTCGGTCCACGTCTCGACGGCCGGGGTCCGCAGGTCGACCGTGATGCCGACTTGTTCGAGGCTCTGGGTCACCACCTGTGCCGAGGCGATCCAGTCCGTCCAGCCGGTCGGGACCTCGATCGTGAACTGCAGCGGCTTGCCGTCCGCGCCCACACGCCGCCCGTTGACCAGCTTGAGGCCGGCGGCATCGAGTTGCGCGCGGGCCGCGGCGACGTCGTGGTCCACCCAGGACCTGCCGCTCGACACCACGGCCGGGTCGATCCAGTCCTTGAACGCACCCTCGGCCAAGCCGGTGGCGTTACCCGGCTGACTTTTGCCCCACAGCGCGACCTGGATCATCCGCTGACGATCGAGACACAGACTGATCGCCTTCCGGACCCGCACGTCGTCGAACGGTTTCTTGGTGGTGTTCAGTGCGAGGAAGACAGTGCTGGTCAGCGGCCACCAGTACCCGAAATGCTTCGGATCCTTGGGTACGAACGTTTTGTCCGGGTCGACCGCCGTACCACCCCAGTCCAGTTGACCGGAGATCAACGCGGCCGCGATCTGGTCGTTCCCGGAGTACGCCGGGACGTTGAGCCCACGGATGTTGAGCTTCTGCCAGTACTGCGGATTCTGCGTGAGCTGGTACTGCTGCGCGCCGAACACCGCGATGGTGGTGAACGGACCGGTCGCGACCGGCGATTCGTCGGTGTACTTGACCGGGTCGCTGACCGCCGACCAGATGTGCTTGCTCACGATGTACTGACCGGCGAGCAGGTAGAGGCCGGGGGAGTAGACCTTGCGGAAGTCGAAGCGGACGGTCTTCGGATCGGGAGCCGAGACGGCGCCGAGGAAGTCCTGCCAGACGCCCGACGCGGGACCGATGAGGCCCTTGTTCGCCTTCATCAGCTCGAAGGTGAAGACCACGTCGTCAGCGCTGAACGGCTGCCCGTCCGACCACTTCACGCCGTCGCGCAGTGTGAGCTCGAGTCGTCGCCCGCCGTTCGACCACGTGTACGCCGTGGCCAGGGACGGCTCGAGTTTGCCGGTCGCGAAGTTCTGGATCATCAACGGTTCGTACATGGTCTTGGTCGAGGCCCACCGCGACGTCGCGGAGAACGGGTTGAAGTTCCGGGTGAACGTCCGGCTGCTCTCGCAGGCCAGCGTCAGCAACGCACCCTTGGCGCCACCGGCCTGGCCGGCGTTTCCGCTACACCCGGCCAGCGCGGCCGCGGCCCCGAGAGCCAGGACGGTACGCCGGGAAAAATGAGACACCTCTAGTACGGACATGGGTCCTCCAGGGACAGAAGTGGAGGTAGTGAGTAGGTAGGGGAGTGGGATCAGCGGCCGGCAGTGCCGGCGGACAGGATCCGGTCGCGGGTGAAGGACAGACCGAACTCCAGGGCACCGGCCCGCACCGGGTTGCCCTGCACAGCACTGGTCACGATCGGCGTCCTGGCGAGCAAGGTGCCGCCCAGCCGCTGGGCGAGCAGGTCACACAACGCGTCGCCGCCGGTCTGCCCGATCGGCCCGCCGAGGACGACGAGTTCGGGGTCGAGCATGCCGACGACGTTGATCAGGGCAACGGCGATCCGGGCTACCAGATCGTCGAGAAAACCGGAGTACCGCTCGGGTTCCGCGAAGCCGGTCCGGACCGCGTCGACCGGCGTACGGGCATTCAGGTCATGGGCGTGCGCGAGCCGGAGGAGTGCTCGAGGGTCGAGTACGCCGTCCAGCGGGCCGCCCTGTTCGTCGTACACACGGGCACGGCTGACGGGATCGGGGACGATCACGCTGCTGAGCTCACCGGATCGCCCGGTCGCGCCGCGCCACAGTTGCCCGCGCAGCACCAGGCCTGCGCCGACTCCTTCACCGATCCACAGCAGCGCGAACGTGTCGATCCCCGTCGCGGCGCCTTGCGCGAGTTCTTCGAGCGCGACGAGGTTGACGTCGTTCTCGATCCGCACGTGGTCGATGCCCAGCGCTTCCTGCACCGAGTTCAGCACATGGAAGCCCGACCAGCTCGGCACCTGCAGGACCGACGTGAGCTGTCCGGTGTGTGGATCGACCACACCGGGCATCCCGATCACGACCTGGTCGATGTCGTCGGTCGTCACCTGCGCCGCGGCACAGGCGGTGGCCACGGCGTCGGACAGTACGGCGACCGCGTCGTACTTCTTCGGGGTACGGACATTCGCCTCTCCCAGCACGTGTCCCGCGAGGTCGGCCACCGCGACGTCGATCGCTTGCGGCGTCACGTCGACGCCGACCACGAGCGATGCGGTGCCCTGGATCGCCCACAACTGCGCGGGCGGTCCGGCGGGACTCGGCTTGGAGCCGTTCTTGTGGACGAGGCCTGCCGTTTCGAGTCGGCGCAGTACCTCGGCGACGGATGCCTTGGACAGCCCGGTGAGCTCCTCGAGCTCCGCCCGGGTCGACGGGCCGTGCTCGATCAGCAGCTCCATCGCGGCACGCTCGTTGAGCGTCCGCAACAAGCGCGGGCTTCCTCCGGACATCAGTCACCTCGTCCACTCGGCACTGGCAACCGCCACCGTCTGGATACTTTCTAGACGGTTATCAGAAGGTAAGCACCGCCGTCCCCGAGGTCAAGGCCCAACTCAAATCCGCGTGCTGCTGAAAGCGCCTTGAAAGCGCCGAACGGCAGTCTCGAAACCCCCGGCCGAGGAGGCGCCGATGAGACGCATCATGGAAACCCTGCTCGCCTTCACCCGCTCCTGGCTGTCCCCCACCGGCCCACTCCGCGAGCAGCCCCAACGAGCCCCGGAAGAACCCCCTCCGCCCGACGAAGAGCCTGATCACGACGACGGACGTGCCGGCTGAGCTCATTGCCTGGACACGAACGACACGCAGTACGGCTGGTCGCTGCCGATAAAGGTGAAACGCTGACGCGTCCAGCAGCGATAGGGGGAGGAGGACGGAGCGGTTGGATGGTGGGGGAATCATGGGGAGAGGCGCGAGCCGTACGGTCACGTTTCGTGTGATGGCGGACGATGACAAGTTCTGATGGATGGGTCACGGAACCTCGGAGAGCTAGGCGGGACGCGCTTGTCGCCGACGCCGTGCGCCTGACAAGCGGGAAGAAGGACGGGGTGCACCGAGTGCGGCTGGCGCGGCGCCTCGGCACAATGCACAAGCTCCACCCGAGAGTGGTGATGGCCGTCCTTGACCAGGCGTCTGAGCTGATCAGCGAAGGGTTCATGGTCCGGCGCCGGCCGGCGAAGCGGCAACAGCCGGCTCCGTCAGGAGCCGCCGCACGGAAGGACTGGCCGGGTCTCACCAGCGAGATCCGGTATTTCCTGAGCGAGATCCAGACCGACGCGGTCTATCTCCAGGTTGCGGGAACGCTGGGTGGAATCGTTCTGCGCCTGCGGCTCGATTTCGTCGACGGCGCGCGCAAGCACCCGATCTGGCTCGCCTGCCTTGTCGAAGGCGAGGTGATCCGTGACGAGCTGTTGGCCGAGTCGCCGCTCGTGCTCGGCCGCAACTGGTCGCTACCTCTCGTCCGGCCGGCACCGGACAGCTCCCCGCCTCTGGTGGCCGTTTGGCGTACCTCGTCTCCGGGCGAGGCGGCCGACACCGTTCGATCTGTGCTGGAAGGCCGGCTCGGGATCGCAGCCGAACGAGTGCATCTCACGCGCGACGAGTGCACTCCCCGGGAACTGGATCGGCGGGTGACGGGGCAAGCAGTCGTCCAGCGGTTGCGACGATCCGGGGGCCGCAAGGGCGTCGTACGGCGATCGTGTGACAGGTGCGGACAACCGCTGAGCGATCCGGAGAGCGTCCGTCTGGGGATCGGCCCGGAGTGTCGCAGCTACTACAGCCGACAGATCCTCGACGCCGTACGCAGACCCTCAGCCGACGTTCGACGCCCGGGCAGTAAGTCTCAGGTGACCTGGCTGTCTGCCGTGAGGTCGAAGTGGTGGCCCCCGCACGGCGCGCCCATCAAGTCAGCCTGACGGCGCTAGTCGAGGTAGCCGGTTTTGGGGTTGATGCCGGAGAGGAAGGCGCGGATGGACTGTTCGTGGTCGGCCTCGGTGCGGGTCTGCTCCGGTGACGACGACTCGCTGAAGCCGTAGCCGGGATTCGGGCCGGAGACCCAGTCGTAGTCGTAGGTCCCGGGGTGGTTCTCGCGGACCGAGACCTCGAAGAGCTCGCCGTCGACCTCGACCCTCGATGTATACATATGAGTCTCCTAGCTGCGGATAACAAGCGGTACGATTGCGTCAATCATGGGATAGTTGTATACATTGCTGCTATGTCCAGTGCTGCTGATGCCCTCCATCTTCCGCCGATCGCCGGCATCGCGGCGAGAGACCTTCCGGCGCACGAGGACGTGGTAGCCGCGCTCGACGAGTTGCAGCGGCGTGGCGCCGGCGTACTGCTGCTGCCGTCGCCCCGGGACGCGAGCCCCGACCTCGACCCAGGCGAGCTCCGAGAAGTGCGCGCCGAGGCGAGCAGACGCGGCGTGACCATCGAGACCGGCATCGGCGAACTCCATCCCGATCGGTTCCGGTACGACGAGAAGCTGGCGCTGCTCGCGGCCGGCGAGGTCCTGGGAGTCACGGCGTACCACACGTCCTTCGGCGTACTCGCGGACCGCTTCCGCACCGATCCGACGTGGGAGCAACAAAGAGCGGCCGGTGTGGCCGGCGTGAGATCGCTGGTGGAGCGCGCGGAGCGACCGTTGGTACTGCGGACCCATGAAGAGATGACGACGTTCGAGCTCTGTCGACTCGTGGACCAGGTCGATCACCCAGGCCTGCGCGTCGGGTTCAGCCCGGTGAACGTCATCACTCGGCTCGAAGATCCCCTCAGTGCACTGGAACGCATCGCCGACCTGGTGCGGACCGTGTTCGTCGACGACGCGTGGGTTGTCCGCACCGGGACCGGGCTCGCGCGCCGGCTGCGGCGACTCGGCGACGGCGACCTGCCGTGGCGGGCGATCGTCGACCGGCTCGCCGACAGGCCGGTGCAGTACATCCTCGACATCCACCGGGCCGAGTTCGACATGCCGCTGTACGACGCCACGTGGCTCGGGCACCACTCGGATCTCACCGTGCAGGAGTTGGTCGCCGTACTTCGGGCCAGTCGCGATGCCGGCGAGCAGACGCCGGCGTCCGAACGTGCTGCCTGGGCGTTGGAGCTGCTGCGCGGACACCATCGAGAGGGCGAGCATGTCTGACCTGTTCATCCGGCGAGTGACAGCGCTCGGCCACGGCCGCTGTGACGTCCTCATCCAGGACGGACGCATCGCCCGGATCGGGTCGCTGGCTGCGCCGCCGGATGTGGAGGTGCTCGACGGCGCCGGCCAGGTTCTGCTGCCCGGGTTCGTTGACGCCCACTCGCACCTGGACAAGTCGCTGCTCGGCCGCCCGTGGTACCGCCGAGAACCGAGTCGCGACCTCCAACGGATGCTGGCCGACGAACGCGACCTGCGCCGGTCGCCGGACTGGGACTACGAACAGCAGATCGGCACGAATGTCGACGTACTGATCGCCTCCGGTGTCACCCACACGCGGGCGTTCGTCGACGTCGACACCGACGCAGGTCTGCGCGGCCTCGAGGCAATGCTCGCCATCAAACACCGGTACGCCGATGCGCTGACGATCCACGTGGTGGCCTTCGCACAAAGCGGCGTCTCGGGACGCCCCGGGACCGCGGAGCTGCTGGATCAGGCCCTGGCCAACGGTGCGGACTGTATCGGCGGGATCGACCCGTGCCTGGTGGAACGCGATCCGGTCGCGCATCTGGACCTGGTCTTCGGGCTGGCGCAGCGGCACGGGTCCGCAGTCGACATCCATCTGCACGAGCCAGGACCCCTCGGCGCATTCTCGGCAAGCCTGATCATCGAACGCACCCGCGCCACCGGCCTCGGCGGAAAGGTCGTGATCAGTCATCCCGATTTCCTCGGCGGCATCCCCGCCGGTCAAGCGTCGGCGCTGATCGAGCAACTGGTGGACGCCGGAGTCGCGGTGACGACCAACGTGTCCGCCGGCGATCCGAAACCGCCACTGCGGGAGATGCTCGCGGCCGGCCTGGCGGTCGGCGCCGGATGCGACGGCGAACGTGACTCCTGGGCGCCGTTCAACCGGTCCGACATGCTGTTGAAGACCAACCAGCTGGCCTGGCGGCACGGTCTCGGAACCGACGACGAACTCGAACTCGCGCTCCGGGTGGCGACCACCGGCGGCGCCGCGGTCATGGGCGTGACGGACCACGGTCTCGCGCCCGGCTGCCGCGCGGATCTGGTCCTGGTGCCCGGCGAGGTCGTGGTCGAGCCGGTCGTCGCAGTGCCGGCCGAGCGAACCGTGGTCAAAGGCGGTGCGATCGTCTCGCGGCCGGGTTCGGCTATTCTGCGGACACCGAACGGGGAGCAACCAAGGCAGGGATGACGGGGTGAAACAGACGCCGGAGCCGCGGCTGTCGGCGCGGCTGTACGAGGAGCTGCGCCGCCGCATCATCACCGGCGTCTACCCACAGGGCCAGCGGTTGACCGAGCAGCACATCGCCGCCGAGCTCGGCGTCTCCCGGATCCCGTTGCGCGAGGCGCTGCCGCAGCTGGAGGTCGAGGGCTTCATCCAGAGCTTCCCGCGCCGCGGCGTCGTCGTACGGCGCTGGACGGACGAGACCGTGCATCACGTGTTCGACGTCCGGCTCGCGATCGAAGGCCAGGCGGCTCGGCTCGCGGCGCGACGGGTGGCGAAGGGGGACGTCGACCTCGACCAGCTGTGGGCGCGGCTGGAGGAGTCCGAGGCCAAGATCCGCACCGGTGAAGCCCTGGCGGTTGCGCAGGCGAACGCGGACTTCCACCAAGAGGTCGTGTCCGCCACCGGGAACGAGCTGATGTCGGCATTGATGGCAGCGGTGGCGGGCCGGCTGGTCTGGATGTTCTACCTGTCCATCCGGCGTGACCCGCACAAGCCGAGCCCCGAGCACCGCTCGGTCACCCAAGCCATTGCTGATGGCAACGAGCTGCTGGCCGAGTCGATCATGCTCGCGCACATCGAGTCGGGCCGCGAACCCGCCCTCACCATGCTCCGCAACAGCCTGACCGAGGCCTAGGGAGCCCTAGTCGTCGCAGGGGATGCCCGAGTCCCGGAGTACCTCGCGGATGTAGGCGAAGGAGTCGTCGACCCACTTCCAGGCGTCCTCGGCCGTGAAGCCGCGGGCGGAGACCTCTGCGAGTGAGGGCACCTCGCCGGCGGCGATCCGGTTCTCGAAGGCGCGGGCCAGACCGAGGTACTCGACGAGCTCGGTGACGGTCAGGTCCGGGTGGCCGTCGAGCCAGATCGGGTCGTACAGAGCGATGCCGGTACGGGCGTCCTTCGCGCGGGTGGCGAGCTGCGGCGCGCTGGAGATGCCCACCTCGGCGATCTCCAGCGAGAGGTTCAGTCCGGGGTTGGCGGCGTACAGGGCCGGAAGGATCCAGTGCAGGTCGACGACGCCTTGCCCGTTCGGACGCATCTGGTCGCGCATCCCGTGCGGGTCGTGGACGAGTGCCGCGTCCTTGAGATGTGTCTGCCGGACGTACGGCGCCACGCGTTGCGCCGTCCGCGCTGGATGTTCGGCGCGCTGCAACGGGTTCGCGGTGTCGTAGGTGATCCCCATGACATCGGGGCCGACCTCCTCGACGAGGCGGACGAGTTCGAACGAGGTGATCTCCTCGTGGGTCTCGGCGTTCAGGTGCAGACCGAGGTCGCGGGCGATCGGCGCGAGGATCGTGCAGAACTTCGCGGTGGCCGCGAGTTGGTCGGTCCACGTGACGTCGGTGCGATAGCGGTCGTAGCAGAGCCGTCCGGAGTACGGCTTGATGCCGGCGGTCGCGACCCAGAGTTCGGTGATGCCGATCGCGGCGGCGGCCTCCATCATCCGCCGGAAGCCCGCCACGGTGTCGCCGTCGCCGAGGGCACGAAGCTCGGGGGACTCGGGCAGCCCGTACGGATTGACCTTGCCCAGCCCGGACTCCAGGTACAGGCCGAGGCGGTCCGCGGTACTGCGGACCTCGCGGAGCAGACCGGGGTCGAGCGTGGGGCTCAGATGCAGCATCGTCCGGAAGAACAAGCCGCCCAGACCGTGCTCGGCCGCCTGCTGGAGCTGTTCGGGCGCGGTCAGCGTGGTCGCTCCGGGCAGCTTCAGGGCATCACTACCAAGACGCATGCGAAGTCTCCTAAGTATACAATTTCCTCAAGCGTCAGGCTTGGAATCGCTGCTGTCGATCCTTGAGAGGCTAAAATTGTATTCTAATCTGGCAGTGGCGGGTTCATGGTGAACGCGGGGCGGGAGTCGAGGCACTGGTGGCTCGATCAGATCCGGATCGAGACCGCGATCGAGGCGCAAGCGGATGGGTCGTACCGATCGCGGGCGGAACTCGGCGCGGTCCGCATCGAGGACGGTGTCTTCGCGGAGATCAAGCTCGGCGGCACGGCCCCCGATGACGGCCGGCCGGTCGTCGACGGTGCCGGCCAACTGCTCGTCCCAGGTCTGCGCGACACGCACATCCATCTGGACAAGACGTTCTACGGCGACGGCTGGCGGGCCCCGATCGCCGGCCGGTTCTGGCTGTCCGAGGAGGAACGGCTGCTGCCCGAGATGTCGGAACGCATCCCGGTCCGCAGTAACGCGATCCTCGACCTGCTGGTCGCCAACGGCACCACCGAGGTAGTTGCCCACTGCAACGTCGACCACGTGATCGGGATCCGGAACGTCGAACGACTCCTCGCCGTACTGCGGAGCCGGACCGACGTCGACTGGAGCGTGGTCGCCTACCCGCAACACGGCCTGCGGGACGGCGTGATCGCACCGCTCCTCGAGCAGGCGCTCGAGCTGGGAGCGGGCGTCGTCGGCGGGATCGACCCGGCCCGGATCGAAGGCGATGTCACCAAGGCCCTCGACGTCACCTTCGGGATCGCGGTCGACCACGACGCCGGTATCGATTTCCACCTCCACGACGGCGGCAGCCTCGGCCTGTTCGAGATCGACCAGATCCTGCGGTACGTCGACCGGACCGGCTGGGAGGGCAAGGTTGCCTTCAGCAACGCGAACGCCCTCGCCCACGCGGATCCGGGCACCGTCCGCACACTCGCGGCCCGGCTCGCTGCCGCCCAGGTCGGCATCGGTACGACGGTCGGCGCCGGCGGCGACCTGATCCCGTTCAAGGCCCTCACCGAAGCGGGTGTCACCGTCAGCCTCGGCAGCGACAGCATCATGGACATCCTCACGCCGTTCGGCCAGGGCGACATCCTCGAGCAACTCTGGATGCTGGCCCAACGCCTCGGCGACTCCGACGACCGGGGTATCGCCCGAACTCTCCAGTACGGCGCTGGTCCGGCGGGCCGCTGGAACCCCGACGGCTCTCGCTCCTGGCCGGCCGCCGGCGACCAGGCCAGCTTCTACCTCACCCCGGCGACCTGCACCGCCGAAGCCATCGCGCGCCGCACCCCGCGCACCCAGGTCTTCCATCGCGGCACCCGGTCTTGACCGGCTCGGGCGCAAGTGGATCCTGGTGGCCACGCTGACCCTGATGGGCGTCGCGACGATGGCGATCGGCGTGCTGCCGACGTACGAGTCCGTGGGGGTGTGGGCGCCGATCCTGCTCGTCCTGAGCCGGTTCCTGCAGGGCTTCGGCGCGGGCGCCGAGCAGTCCGGCGGCGCCACGCTGCTGACCGAGACCGCGGCCCGTGGCAAACGCGGCCGGCTCGCGGCGCTGGTGATGACCGGTGCGGCCGCCGGTACCGCGCTCGGCGCCGGGGCGTGGGCGCTCGTGCAGTTGCTGCCCGACGACCAGCTGCTGTCGTGGGGCTGGCGGGTCGTGTTCCTGAGCAGTGCGTTCGTCACGATCGCGGCGTACATCCTGCGGCGCCGGTTGAAGGAGACACCGGTGTTCGCGGAGATCAAGGCGGAACGTGCGGCGGCCGCCGCACCGGTGCGTGAGGTGTTCCGGAACGGTAAGAAGGCCGTCGCGCTGGTGACGCTGATGACGGTCGGGTTGAGCGTCCAGTCGTACACGTACCAGGTGTTCATGGCGTCGTACCTCAAGGGCACGGTGAAGATCGACGCGCAGACGGTGCCCGAGATCCTGCTGGTCGGCGCGATCTTCGGCGGCATCGGCGCGGTCGTGCTCGGGTACCTGTCGGACCTGTTCGGACGGCGCAGCGTGTTCCTCGCGATCGCCGGGTTGCTGCTGGTGCTGCCGGTGCCCACCTTCGTTGCCCTGAGCACCGGAAATCTCGGGATCATCTACCTGGCGATGATCATCGGGTTCGTGTTCGCCTGCCAGGGCGGCGTCGCGGTGACGATGAGCTACTTCCCGGAACTGTTCGGCAGCCGGTACCGGTACGCCGGTGTCACGCTCGGCCGCGAGTTCGCCGCCGTACTCGGTGGTGGCTTCGCGCCGCTGGTCGCGGTCGCCCTGATGGGTAAGTTCGACTCATGGGTGCCGGTCGCGGTCTACATGACAGTCGCGATGGCGATCACGTTCGGCGCCGCGCTGTTTGCCCCGGAGACCAAGGACCGCGACCTGCTCGCACCCGAGAACGCCACGGACGGCGCGCTGGTGACGCGCGCGTCCACGGCCACCGCCACCGTCTGACCTGTTGAACACCGATCCGAGGAGCGTCATGAAGGCGATCGTCATCCAGGGCAAGCTCGACCTCGTCGAGCTGGACGTCCGCACTCCTGAACCGGAAGCCGGCCAGGTCCGGCTCCGGATGGCGTACGGCGGCATCTGCGGATCGGACCTGCACTACTACCACGAGGGTGCCAACGGCTCGTTCGTCGTCCGCGAGCCGTTGGTCCCGGGGCACGAACTGTCCGGCACCGTCGACCTCGACCCGTCGGGCGACCTGGCCCCGGGCACCCCGGTCACCATCCACCCCGCCACCTTCGGTACGCCGGAACGCGGGATCGAGGACCGCCCGCACCTCTGGCCGAACGGGGCGTACCTCGGCAGCGCCTCCACCTGGCCGCACACGCAGGGCGGGATGTGCGAGTTCGTTGTCGTGAGCAAGGACATGGTCCGGGTCCTGCCCGCGTCGCTGCCGCTGCGGCGCGCCGCGCTGGCCGAACCGCTGGCGGTCGCCCTGCACGCGCTCGCGGTCGCCGGCGGGGTCGAGGCGAAGCGCGTGCTGGTGTCCGGCTCGGGCGCGATCGGACTACTGGCCGCCGCAGCTGCTCTCGCGGCGGGCGCGGCCGAGGTGGTCACGACCGATGTGCTCCCGGGTCCGTTGCAGCGGGCGAGGGAGCTCGGCGTCCACGGCACGTTGCAGGTCGGGACCGACGAGATCCCGTCGATGGCGTACGACGTGGTCCTCGAATGCACCGCCGTACCGGTGGCGATCACCGCCGCTCTCGAGGCGGCGCGCCGCGGTGGCACCGTCGTACTGGTCGGCATCCCGGCCGATGAACCACGTCCGGTGAACCTCGCGCCGGTGGTGTCCCGCGAACTCCAGGTCCGCGGCACCCTCCGCTTCGACGACGAGATCGACCACGCGATCGCCCTGCTCGACCAGTTGCCACACCTCGAGCAGATCGTCACCCACGAGTACCCGGCCACCAAGGCCGTCGAGGCCTTCACCACCGCCACCAACTCCGACACCTCAGGCAAGGTCCTGATCTCCCTCTGGCCCTGAGTCAGCTCGCGAGCAGTTTGTTAGTGTGAATGCCTGAAATCTCCGAGGGAGTGCAGACGTGGTGGGTGAAGACGACATCTCCGGGTGAATCCCGAGGTGACAGGCCGCTGGCTGATTAGCCGTGGCCTGGTTGGTGTTTCGTCTTCCTGTCTCTTGCTGAGCGGCGCCTTCGCGTGCTCGGCGTCTCACCTTGGGGTTCTGCATGTCTGCTCGTTCCTTGACGGCCGTCGACCTGGTTCGCACGTTCGGTGCGCGTCGGGTGCTCGACGGCGTATCCCTCACCGCGCAACCTGGGCACCGGATCGGTCTCATCGGCGAGAACGGGGTGGGGAAGACCACCGTGCTGCGGCTGTTGGCCGGCCGCGACGAGCCGGACGGCGGCACCGTCGTACGGCCTGCGGAGCTGGGGTTCCTCGAACAGGAGCTGCCGTTCGAGCCCGGGCACACGGTGGCCGACGTACTCGACGATGCTCTCCAGGAAGCGCGCGACGATCTCGCCGAGCTCGATCGGTTGTCCGCGGCGCTGGCCGACCGACCGGACGACGCCGACTTGCTGACGCAGTTCGGCGACCGGCTCGATCAAGCCCATGACCGGGAAGCGTGGGATGCGGATCGCCGAGCCGCGATCGTGCTGGCCGGGATCGGCTTGGGGGAGATGACGCATGATCGGCAATTGGCGACGCTGTCCGGTGGTGAGCGCGGACGGCTGGCGCTGGCAGCGCTCCTCGTACGCCGGCCCGCCGCGTTACTGCTGGACGAGCCGACCAACCACCTCGACGACGCGGCAGCCGGGTTCGTCGAGGAACAGCTGCGGGGAATGCAGGGTGTCGTGGTGGTCTCAAGCCACGACCGCGCGTTCCTCGACGCGGTGTGCACGGACCTCATCGATCTGGACCCGGCGGTGGAGGGTCCGGTGCGGTACGGCGGCAACTACACGGCGTACCTGCGGCGGAAACAGGCCGAACGCGATCGCTGGCAACGGCGGTACGACGACGAGCAGGCCGAGCTGGATCGGCTCCGAACCGCCTTGGTCGAGACCGCGTACGACATCGCGCCCGGGCGACTGAAGCGCGACAACGAGAAGATGGGTTTCGGCCACACCTCGGGCCGGGTGCAGAACCAGATCTCCCGGCGGGTCCGCAGCTCCGCGGCCCGCCTGGAGGCGCTGGAACGCGACCAGGTCCCCGAACCGCCTGCACTGCTCCACTTCCACGCGCCCCTCACAGCCACGTCCGCCGAAGCGACCGAGCCGCTGGTGTCCTTGCGCGACATCGACGTACCAGGCCGCCTCGAGCTGGCACATCTCGACCTGCGGCTCGGCGACCACCTGCTCATCTCGGGACCGAACGGCGCCGGCAAGTCCACGCTCCTCGCCGTACTGGCAGGCCACCTGAACCCTTCAGGCGTGGTACGCCGACGTCCCGACCTCACTGTCTCTCTGCTCACCCAGGACACGATCTTCGAGCACGAGCATCGCACGGCCCGCGAGACCTACGACCTCACCCTCGGCAAGGACCGAGCCGGGACCGTCCCACTCAGCACCCTGAACCTGATCGCTCCCCGAGACCTGGACACCCCGGTCGGGCACCTGTCCGTAGGCCAACGCCGCCGCCTCGCACTGGCCCTCCTGATCGCCAACCCACCCGAACTACTCCTCCTCGACGAGCCCACGAACCACCTCTCGCCATCCCTGGCCACCGAACTCGAACAAGCCCTCACCACCACCCCCGGCGCCACAGTCCTCACCACTCACGACCGCTGGCTACGCCATCGCTGGCCCCACGCACACCTGCGCCTCTGAGAACTCCCGATGCCGAGCAGAGCGCTCGTCGTTCAGTCGAGGGGGGTGTTGGGCAGGCAGCCGCAGGACGTGCGGTGCATGATCATCGGCTCGAGCTGGATGCGGCGGACGGCGGCGGTGTCGTCGGCGATGCGGGTGAGGAGGAGGTCGACCGTGGTCTCGGCGAGGGACCGGATCGGCTGGGCGACGGCGGTCAGGCCGGGCTCGAAGAGGTCGGCCCACTCGAAGTCGTCGAAGCAGACGAAGGCGACGTCGGCGGGCACGCGGACGCCGCGCTCCTTCAGTAGCCGTAGGGTCCCGATCGTCATCGCGTTGTTGCCGCTGACCAGCGCGGTCGGCTTCGTACGGCGGCGCAGTAGCTGGTCCGCCGCCGCGTAGCCGCCGGCTCTGGTGCTCAGACCGGAGATCATCAGCCGCTCGTCGACCTCCAGGCCGGCCTTCCGGTGAGCGGCCAGAAAACCGTCGATCCGCTCCTCGGTGGTCGGCAGTCCGCGCTCACCGGTGATCATCCCGATCCGGGTGTGGCCGAGCTCGATCAGGTGTCCGGTCAGAACGGCCAGCGCGTCCGAGCTCTTCACGGCGGCCTGGTCGCACTCGTGCTCGGGCTCGAACCGGTCGACGAGCGTCAGCGGAATCCGGTAGCGGTCCGCGAGCCGGACGGCTTGATCGGCCGACGCGCTCGGCGCGAGCACCAGGCCGTCGACGCGCCGGGCGATGAGTTCCTGGACGACCTGCTGTTCGCGCTCCGCGTTGTCATGGGTGTCCATCAGCAGGATCGACTTGCCGTGCTCGCTGAGCAGACTCTCGAGCTCCTGCGCGAGGGCGGAGAAGTACGGGTTCGACACGGCGGACATCGCCAGGCCGATGACGTTGCTGGAGCCGGCCCGCAACGTCCGGCCGGCCGGGTCGAGGATGTAGTCGAGCTCCTCGATCGCTGCGCGGACCCGGCTCTCGGTGTCCGGCAGCAGCCGCCGCGTCTTGTTCAGGTAGTGCGACACGGTGGCCGTCGACACCCCGGCCGCGCGAGCGACGTCGGCCATCGTCGCCGGTGCCTGGGAAGGCTCCCCGATCGCCCCTGCCGAGGCGGGACGCCGGTCATCCGGCTGAGCAGCTCTGCGCGCGATGGTGAGCCCCTTCCAAGTTCGTTGCCCGTGGTGGGACCCCATGCTACAGTCCCCGCAATCGGTTACGTAATCGATTGACTGGACTTCCTCCGGCCGCCTCGCGCCCGGTTCCCGGCGAACAAGGGACACATCACCGTGGACGCGCACCAACCGCCCACTCCTCATCGCGTCACTGCCCGTCGTACCACCGCCCGTCGTACTACCGCCGCACCCAGGCCGTTGACCTGGCCCGAAGCCGCCGCCCGCCTGGGTGAGCTCGCCGCAGCGGGCCGGCGGACGATCGTCGGCATCGCGGGCCCGCCCGGCGCCGGGAAGTCGACGTTGGGGGAGTGGCTCCTCGCGCACGCGACGGTGCCGGTCGCGCTCGTCCCGATGGACGGCTTCCACCGGAGCAACGCCGAACTCGCACGCCGCGGGCTGCTGTCCCGCAAGGGTGCGCCGGACACGTTCGACGTGTCGGGCTACCTGCAACTCCTCCGGCGCCTGCGCGACGAGGATCAACCGATCGACGCTCCGATATTCGACCGCTCACTGGACGAACCTGTCGCCGGCGGGATCGCCGTGGCACCTTCGACCCGCGTGGTAGTTACCGAAGGCAACTATCTGTTGCACGACCGCGACGGCTGGGAACAGGTCGCCGATCAGCTCGACGAGACCTGGTGGCTGTCCTGCGCCGATGACGAGCGTGGACGCCGCTTGGTCGAGCGGCATCAGGCCTTCGGCCGCAGTGCCGAGGACGCCGCGGAGTTCGTCGCCCGGTCCGATCAGGCCAACGCCGCCCTGATCGCCGACGGCCTGCACCGCGCCGACTTCGTCCTCGCATCGAATTCACAACCGTGACAAGGGAGAACACCGTGACTGACCTGTACGTCGGTGACTTCAGGGCGCCCGACTGGTCGGGCTGGGAGGTGCACGGCAACGCCTTCGGGTCAGGTCCCGGCACCACCGACCAAGCGCTGAAAGGCGCGACGAGCCGGAACAAGCCGGCGGGAGCGCAGGGGCGGCTCGTCTCGGCACCGTTCATCGTCTCCCACCCGTATCTGAACTTCCGGATCAGCGGCGGCGACTACGAGTACAAGACCTGCCTGAACGTCGTCGTGAACGGCCAGGTCGTCCGCACCGAGACCGGCCGCGCCGCCGAACTCCCGCACGCGGCGTCCTTCGACCTCACCGACTGGCTCGGTCAGGAGGCGCGAGTCGAGATCGTCGACGAGGCCGACGGCGACTGGGGCTATGTCTGCGTCAGTGAGATCGTCCTGAGCTCCACGCCGACAGCCAGTACGGCGAGACCGCCGCTCTACCGCGAAGCGCTCCGTCCCCAGCTGCACTTCACGTCCCGCCAGTGGGCGATGCACCGGGAGAACCCGGTGGAGCGCGAGGAGGGCTGGCTCAACGACCTCAACGGGCTGGTCTTCTACGACGGCGAGTACCACCTGTTCGCCCAGCGCTGGAACAAGTGCTGGATCCATGCCGTCAGCAACGACCTGGTGCACTGGACCGAGCTCGCGCCGGCGTTCTTCGAGGAGTCCCTCGGTACCGGCGTGCAGTCGGGCAGCTGCGTCATCGACCACGACAACACGTCCGGCCTCGGTGAGCCCGGCGCCGGTCCGCCGATGGTCGCCTTCTGGTCGCGCAACGACAACCGCTCACAGTGCGTGTCGTACAGCCTCGACCGCGGCCGGACCTGGACGCACTATGCCGGCAATCCGATCATGGACCTCCCGGAACGCGATCCGATGGTCTTCCGCGATCACCGCCGCTCCCAGTGGGTGATGGTGCTGTACGGCGACGATCGCTATCAACTGCTGCGCTCCGACGATCTGCTGCACTGGGATTCGCTGGACAGCGCGATCTCGGACAGTTTCGAGTGTCCGGACTTCTTCGAGCTCGGCGTGGAGGGCTCCGACGAGTCGCGCTGGGTCCTCGTGCGCGGCGACGGCCGGTACTCGATCGGCGAGTTCGACGGACGGGAGTTCGTCGAGGAGACATCGCAGTTGCAGGTCGACGGCGGACCGCACTTCTACGCGACGCAGAGCTGGGCGGCCGGCGCGACCACTGATCTTCGCCGGGTCCAGGTTGCGTGGATGCGTGGTGGCCGCTACCCGAACATGCCGTTCAACCAGCAGGTGAGCATCCCGTGCGACCTGTCCCTTCGTCGCACCGATGACGGTCTGCGGATGTATCGCAAGCCGGTGCCCGAGCTGGAGAGTCTGACCCGAAGCCGGCACAGCTGGCCGTCCCGGGTGCTGGCCGCGGACGGCGGATGGCGGGTCGGTACGGCGTGGCCGTTGGTCCGCATCACGTGCGACGTATCCCTTGCCGCCGAAGGCGAACTGGCGATCGACATCAGCGGTACGCGCGTCACGGTGACGCCGGAGCGGATCGCCGTACTCGATGGTGAGCAGCCGACGATCACCGGGGTCAGCAAGCTCGACATCATCGTGGACACGACGTCGATCGAGGTGTTCGCGAACGACGGCGAGGCGTCGCTGACGGCCTGCGTGCAGCCGGGGCACTACGACCTGACGTTCACCGCGTCCGGCGCCGATTGCACGGTCGAACACCTCGAGGTCGCCGAGCTCGCATCGATCTGGCCGCTGGGCTGAACGAGGTCTTGTAGCCCTCTGGCACCCGTGCTACGTTGCGGTAAATCGTTTACGTAATCGATTGACCAGTCTCCCGAAGTGCCGCATCGCGGCCGGCGCGGGGACCGACAGCCCGCTCTGTTCCTTCCTCCCTGCCCGCCAAGGGTTCACGTAAGGGGTCCTGAGAATGTCTCTGACACGTCGCGAGTTCGGCCTCGGCGTGCTCGCGCTGGCCGGAGTCCCGCTGGTGGCCTGCAGCCCCGCTCCCAGTACCGTCGCCAAGCGACCGCGGCCGGTGGAGAAGCGGACGAAGCGCGGCTTCGTCGAGCCGCCGTTCCTGGCCGAGCGGGTCGCGTCCGGTGCCCTGCCGCCGATCGACGAACGCCTGCCCGAGCAGTGCTTCGTCGTCGGCGCCGGAACCCTGTTGCGCAGCAGCAACGGCGACTGGACGGACGGCATCTACGGCGGCTCGATCGCCAACTCGCCGACCGCCCCGACCGGCAACCTGAACATCGCCGCGGGCAGCACGATCCTGCGGTCGCCCGGTCAGGAGTCGGACGTCTCGGTGCCGAACGTGGTCAGCAAGTTCGTCCCGTCGAAGGACCTGCGCAGCTTCCGGTTCACGATTCGCCGCGGGCTGCGCTGGTCGGACGGGGTCAAGGTGACCACCGAGGACGTCCGGTTCCTGTTCGAAGACCTCTACCAGAATCCCCAGGCGAACGTCGCCCTGCCCACCGATCTCTACACGCAACGCAATACAACGTTGGAACCGGCCGTCCTCACGGTGATCGACGCCGAGACCTTCGTGCTGACCTTCAGCCGCCCGTACGGCCAGTTCGTTGCCGCGCTCAACAGTTGGGTCGCCGGGATCAACCTGCTGTTCGTCCCGGCGCACCACCTGAAGCAGTTCCACCCGAAGTACGCCGAGAAGGCCGCGCTCGACGCCGCGCTGAAGAAGAACAACTACAAGACCTGGCCGCAGCTGATGGCCGCGAAGAACCTGTCCGAGTGGTCCGCGGGGGAGGCCGACGCCCTCGGGCTCCCGGTGCTGAACGCCTGGGTGCTGACCAAGGTCGACGGTCAGCAGCGCATCTTCGAGCGGAACCCGTACTTCTGGCACGTCGACCGCAGCGGGCACCAGCTCCCGTACGCCGACACCGTGGTGAACAACATCGTGGTGGACGACGACGCGCTGACGACCGCCATCATGGACGGCCAGGTCAGCGTCGCGGCGGGGGACAACGTCACGCTGAACAAGATCCCGGTCTACAAACAGAGCGAACGGCACGCGGGCACGCACGTGTTCACCACCGGCTCGTTCAACTTCCCGGTCCTGCTGTTCCTGAACCACGACTACAACTACGACAAGCCGCACGATCCCTGGCAGGGCCTGGTCGCCGATCCGCAGCACCGGTTCGGGCAGGCCATCGCTGCGGCGATGGACGCGAACGAGATCAACAACTCGGTGTACTTCGGTCTGCACGGCCCGCCGATACTGAACAGCAAGCACCACGACCCTGACCTCGCCCGGAGGCTGCTCGACGAGGTCGGCATGCAGCGGACCGACTCAGACGGTTTCCGGCTCGCCCCGGACGGCTCCCCGTTCACGTTCTCGATCACGTTCCCGGCGAGTCTCGCACCGGACTTCGCGCCGGTGGCCGAACTGCTGAAGTCCCAGATCGGCGCGGTCGGTCTGCGGGTCGCGATCAAGGGCATCGACGGTTCGCTGTTCAGCCAGAAGGCCAACGGCAACCAGCTGATGGCGTCGCTGCACTGGAACGACGGACCTGCCTGGGGCGCCGGCATCTCGAACGACTACATGCCCGCCGACAAGGGGCCGTGGTCGCCGGCGACATGGGCCTACGTGTCCTCGCAGGGCAAGCAGGGGCGCAAGCCGCCGCCGTACCTGCAGAAGTTCTACGACCTGGCCAGCGAGCGCACGCAGTACGTGCCCAGCTCGCCGGAGGGCAAGCTCGCCTTCCAGCGGCTGATGGACTGGCTGACCGGAAACTATGCCTTCATCCCGACCACGGGGCTGAAGGTGAAACCCAATGTGGTGAAGAGCAGCGTCCGCAACGTCCCCCGGCAGGGCGCGCCGTTCGAGCTGGACACCGTGATCAACCTCGAGGGTGTCTGGTTCGACGAATGACGCCACGCTAGTCAACGCCTCCCGAAAGTAGGCATCTCATGCTGCGCTATCTGCTGCGCCGCGCCGCCATCATGATCCCGCTGCTGCTCCTGGTGTCGTTCCTGGCGTTCGTCGTCATCCAGTTGCCGCCCGGCGACTACGTCGACACCTACGTCCAGAACCTCAGCGCCAAGGGCGGCAGCGTCAACCAGGCCCAGCTCGAAGCACTCCGGGCGCAGTACGGCCTGAACCACTCGCTCCCGGAGCAGTACCTGATCTGGATCAAGGGCATCGTGCTGCACGGAAACTTCGGCAACTCGTTCGTGTACAAGCGTCCGGTCGCGGACATCCTGATGGAGCGGGTGCCGCGGACGGTGGCGATCTCGGTCGCGTCGATCCTGCTCACCTGGCTGATCGCGATCCCGATCGGGCTGCTCTCGGCCGTGCGCCAGTACTCGATCTGGGACCACCTGTTCACCCTGCTGAGCTTCATCGGCCTTGCCGTCCCCGGGTTCCTGCTGGCGCTCGTGCTGATGCTGGCCGTCTACCACCAGACCGGCTTTCTGATCACCGGGTTGTTCTCACCCGGGTACCGAGCCGCGCCCTGGTCGTGGGACAAGCTGCTCGACCTGCTGCGCAACGTCTGGCTCCCGTTGTTGGTGCTGGTGATCACCAACACCGCGGGCATCGTCCGGGTACTGCGGGCCTCGCTGCTCGACGAACTCGGCAAGCAGTACGTCGTCACCGCGCGCGCCAAGGGTCTCACCGAGTGGCGGATCCTGCTGCGTTATCCGGTCCGGATCGCGATCAACCCGCTGCTGAGCACGATCGGTTGGATGCTTCCGGCGACGGTCGGCGGTGAGGTCGTGGTGTCGAAGGTGCTGAACCTGCCGACCACCGGTCCGATCCTGCTCCAGTCGATCCTGTCGCAGGACATGTACCTGACCGGCGCGCTGATCCTGATCCTGAGCGCCCTGACCGTCATCGGCACGCTGCTCTCGGACGTCGCGCTGGCGTGGGCCGATCCGCGGATCCGGTACGGGAGGAGCTGATCCATGACCGAGAACGCCCAAACACTGGGGTACACGGCCCGTCGGGGTCAGCGGCTGCTCGAGCAGCACACGTCCCGCCGACACCGGCGGCGCGACGCGAACGAGAAGCTGTACGAGGCGTCGCAGAGCCGGCTCGTGATCAACCGGTTCGCCCGGCACCGGCTGGCGATGGTCAGCCTCGTGCTGCTGGCGTGCGTGTACCTGATGGCACTGTTCGCCGAGTTCGTGGCGCCGTACGACAAACTCGAGCGGTTCGCCGACCAGCCGTACGCCGGTCCGACGCGGATCCACGTCATCGATGCCGAGGGCAACTGGCATCGCCCGTTCGTCTACAAGTCGTCGATCCGGATCGATCCCACGTCGTTCACCTACAAGTCGGTGCAGGACACGTCGCAGCGCTACTCGATCGACCTGTTCGCCCGCACCGCGCCGTACAAGCTCGCCGGGGTGATCCCGATGCATCACCGGCTGTTCGGCGTCGACGGGTCGCAGCCGGTCTTCCTCTTCGGGGCCGACCATCTCGGCCGGGACTCGTTCTCGCGGGCCGTGTACGGCTCCCGGATCTCGTTGCTCGTCGGCTTCGGTGGAGTGCTGATCAGCTTCGTGCTGGGCATTGTCATCGGCGGCATCTCCGGGTACTTCGGCGGCGTCGTGGACACGGTGTGCCAACGGCTGATCGAGTTGATCATCAGCATTCCGCTGATCCCACTGTGGATGGCGCTGTCCGCCGCGGTTCCGCAGAGCTGGAGCGGCATTCAGACGTACTTCGCGATCACGCTGATCCTCTCGCTGGTCGGATGGACGGGGCTGGCGCGCGTGGTCAGAGGCAAGGTGATCGCGCTCCGCGAGGAGGACTACGTCACCGCGGCGCGGGTGTCCGCGGCCGGTACGGCGTCGATCATCGGCCGGCACCTGATCCCGGGGCTCACCAGCTACCTGATCGTGCACATCACGATCGCGGTCCCGTCGATGATCCTCGGCGAGACCACGCTCAGCTTCCTCGGTCTCGGGATCTCCGCGCCGGATGTCAGCTGGGGGTCGCTGCTGCAGGAGAGCCAGGACGTGACCGTGGTGTCCAACTATCCGTGGCTACTGATGCCCGCGGCGTTCCTGGTGGTTGCTGTGATCCTGTTCAACTTCGTCGGCGATGGGATGCGAGATGCCGCAGATCCGTACCAGCACTGACGTCGCGGGCGCCCGCCCCGGCACACCGGAGGACACCGCTGTACCGCGGCTCGCGGTGCGCGACCTGCGCTCGTACTTCTTCACCCGGGAAGGCGTCGTCAAGGCGGTCGACGGGGTGGACCTGGTCGTCGGCGACCGCGAGACCGTCGGGGTGATCGGCGAGTCGGGGTGTGGGAAGAGCATCATGGCGCATTCCCTCATGCGACTGGTCAGACCACCCGGCGAGATCGTCGCGGGTCAGGTGCTGCTCAAGCAGGAGGACCAGCAGACCGTCGACGTGCTGGCGCTGGATCCGCGGTCGCCGCGGCTGCGGTCGATCCGCGGCGGCGAGATCGCGATGGTGTTCCAGGAGCCGATGACGAGCTTCTCGCCGGTGCACTCGGTCGGCCGGCAGGTCGCCGAGATGATCAGAACCCACGCCGACGTCAGTAAGGCCGAGGCCCGCAACCGGGTCGTCGACCTGTTCACGCGGGTCGGGATCTCGAACCCGGCGCACCGGTTCGACGAGTACCCGCACCAGATGTCCGGCGGGATGCGCCAGCGGGCGATGATCGCGATGGCACTGGCCAACTCGCCGCGGGTGATCGTCGCCGACGAGCCGACGACCGCGCTCGACGTCACGATCCAGGCGCAGATCCTGGAGCTGATGAAGGAACTCCAGGACGAGCGGGACATGTCCACGATCTTCATCACCCACAACATGGGCTTGATCGCCGAGCAGGTGGATCGCGTGTACGTGATGTACCTCGGTCGCGTGGTCGAGTCGGCCACCACCAGCCAGCTGTTCGCCAATCCGCTGCACCCGTACACGCAGAAGCTGTTGAAGGCCGTCCCGCGGCCGGGGCGCGCGGTGGAGCGGCTCGAGACGATCGAGGGAACGGTCCCGACGCCGATCGGCCTGCCCCGGCAGTGTGGGTTCGCGTCGCGCTGCCAACTGGCGATCGAGGGTCGCTGCGAGAGTCATGTCCCGGCGATGCGCGAGATCGAAGACGGTCATTTCGTCCGCTGCTTCCTGCACAGCGACGTCGAGGAGGAAGCCCATGACTGGGTCAACGTCTGAATCCACCGAGCTCCTGGCCGAACGGGGGACCGAGCCGGCCGAACGGTTGCTGGAACTGCGCGGTCTGACCAAGGAGTTCGACCTCACCAGCACGATGTTCCGCCGGGTCACCGGCCGGCTGACCGCCGTCCGCGAGGTTGACCTGGAGCTCGACCGCGGCGAGACGCTCGCGCTGGTCGGCGAGTCCGGTTCGGGGAAGACCACGCTGGGCCGGATGGTGGTTCGCGCGATCGACCCGACGCGCGGCGAGGTGCGGTTGCGGACCGGGTCCGGCTGGGTCGACCTCGCGGCGTTGCGGGGTGCGGAGTTGCGCCGTACCCGACGGAATTTCCACATGATCTTCCAGGATCCGTACTCGTCGCTCGATCCGCGGATGACCGTGTACGAGGCGGTTCGTGAACCGCTGGTGCACAACAAGGTGGCGTCCGGTCAGGAAGCCAAGGACCTGGTCGTACGGGCGCTGGAACGGGTCGGGTTGAGTGCGCAGCACCTGTCGCGCTACCCGCACGCCTTCAGTGGTGGCCAGCGGCAACGGATCGGCTTCGCCCGGTCGCTGGTGTGCGACCCGCAGCTGATCGTCTGCGACGAGCCGGTCTCGGCGCTCGACGTCTCGGTCCAGGCCCAGATCCTGAATCTGCTCAAGGACCTGCAGGCGAGCCTCGGACTGTCCTACCTGTTCATCGCTCACGACCTGTCCGTGGTCCAGCACCTCGCCCAGCGAGTGGCGGTGATGTACGCCGGGAACGTGGTCGAGCTGGCGCCGAAGGACTCGTTGTTCGACCGGCCGCGGCACCCCTACACCGAGGCGCTGCTGTCCGCGATGCCCGTTCCCGAACCGGACCGGGTGCGGGAACGGATCGTCCTGCGCGGCGAGCCCGCGAACCCGGCCGACCTGCCGACCGGGTGCGTTTTCCACCCGCGCTGCCGCTACGCCACGGAGATCTGCCGCGTCGAGATCCCGCAGCGCCGCGAGATCGCACCGGGTCACACCGCCGCCTGCCACCACGCCGAAGAACTGCAGCTGAAGGGCGTGATGTAGCGGCTAGCGCTGCTTCTGGCGGACGTCGAGGGTGAGGCTGACGGTGAACGCGGCCAGGACCAGGACGGCACCGATCAGGGTGATCGCGGTGTCACCGAGGGACGTGGCCAGCAGGATCGCGGTCAGCACGGCGAGCACCGTGACGACGGCGGCGGCGATCTTCCAGTCGTCGCCGATGATGAAGTCGTACCAGAACTGCCCGAACGCCTTGAGGTACTTCACGGTGCGACCTCCACGGTGACCGCTGCGGTGGGTTTGCGGAGAGCGGCGACGAAGATCCGGCTGAGCAGCAGCCAGGCGGCGAGCAGGACCAGGATCATCAGGTCGTGACCGGGCCAGGCGAGGCTTTCGCGACCGGTCCGGAAGATACCGAGGCCCTCGATCGCCCAGTACGTCCCGAAGGACGCGAGCATCAAACCGACGCCGTACTTGAGCAGGTTCTCGTTGATCATCGACAGCGGGCGGCGGAGCGCGACGGCGATGCCGAGGACGACGAGCACCGCGGCCAGCGCGCCGGCCGCGGCGACCGGGATGTTGTCCGCGTTCAGGCCGAAGGTCAGCACGATGAACACGACCTCCATCCCTTCGAGGAAGACGCCCTTGAACGAGACCATGAAGCCGAACAGGTCGAGGCCGCCCTTGGCGTCACCGGCGGCCTTGGCCGCTTCGACCTCTTCGCGGTAGATCGCGTCCTCGTCGTGGACGGCCTTGCGGCCGGACGATCTGAGGATCGCCTTGCGCAGCCACTGCAGACCGAAGATCAGCAACAGGCTCCCGATCGCGAGCTGCAGCGCCGACTCGGGCAGCCAGGTCGTCAGCGCGTAGCCGGCCGCCAGCGTCACGACGGCGAGGACGCCGAGGGCGGCGAAGGTGCCGGCCAGCGCGGACCGCCAGCCGCGGGTGTACCCCATCGCCATCACGATCGTGGTGGCTTCCACCATCTCCACGAAACACGCGACGAAGGTCGCGATGATCAAGCCCCACGTTGCCGCGTCCATCTGCCACTCCCAGTCTGATGAAACAGATGCTGCATGAAACAGTAGTTACATCAGCAGGTAAGCGTCAATGGCCCGGGTGGTCGCGGTGCGGGAACGGTCAGGCCTGGCCTTCGGTGCGGGCGTACACGTCGGCCTCGAACTCCTCGAGCAGCCGCTCGCAGTCGGCGACCTTGCTCCGGGCGAGGTCCTTGCCGTCGGCGCCCATCCAGTCGCGGCCCTCCACCTTGGCGAGCCAGCGGCGGAGCTTCTCCAGGTCCTGGCGGATCTCCTCGGTCTCCTCGAAGGTGTAGTTCTCCCGGAAGCGCTCGAACTCGATCTCCTTGACGAACTTGGTGTCGCACTCCTCGACGATCTCGGCGTACTCCTTGGCCGACTGGCTCCGGAAGCCCTCGACGAACTGCTCCCGGACGTCGTCCTCGACGTCGGTCAGGGTGAGGAAGACGCTCGATCCGCCGAGCTCGGTGACGCGTTCGCGGACCTTCTCCATCCCGGCCCGCAGATCCTCGCGGTCCGGCAGCACGCAGACCGCCTGCTGCACGTAGAAACCGCCGAGCCGCTTCAGGTCCCGCCAGACGGCGACCCGGGCCCGGGAGGACTCGCTGGGCACCTTGTAGATGAGCAGCAGCCAGCTCTCCGGCTTCCGGGTCTTCGTACGTCGGGTCGTCGCCATGCCGCACAGGCTATCCGCTGAACCCACGGTGCCGAGCCCCGTGACAAGCCCCGTGACAGGCCCTGTCACAAGACCTATGACAAGCCCGTCCCGACGGCCAGCCCGATCGCGAACGTAACCGCTGCCGAGAGGCTCCCGAGGAGCAGTTGGCGACCGCCGCCGTACCAGAACGGGCGGGCGGTGATCTTGCCGACGATGCCTCCGGTGACGACCAGGCCGAGTGCGCTGAGCAGCAGCGCGGGCAGCACGCTGCCGGCCCCGAAGACGAACGGGATCAGCGGAATCAGCGCGCCGATCGCGAACGCCGCGAACGAGGAACCCGCGGCGGTCCACGGAGACGGCAGGTCGTTGGGGTCGACGCCGAGCTCTTCGCGGACGTGGACGTCGAGCGCGACCTTCGGGTTGGCGGTCAGCTCGCGCGCGACCTCGGCGGCCAGCTCCGGCCGCAGACCTTTGGCCTCGTACATCAACGCGAGCTCGCGTTCCTCTTCCTTCGGGTGGATCTCCAGCTCGCGTTGCTCGACGGCGATCTCGGCCTTGATCAGCTCGGTCTGGGACGACACCGAGGTGAACTCGCCGGACGCCATCGAGCAGGCGCCGGCGACCAGACCGGCGAGGCCGGTGACGAGCACGACCCTGCCGCTCGCGCCGCCGCCGACGACGCCGGCCACCAGGGCGAAGTTCGACACCAGTCCGTCCATCACGCCGAACGTCGCCGGCCGCAGCCAGCCGCCGGTGACGTCGCGATGTGAGTGGTGCAGCTCGGGGACCGGCTGCTCCGCGACTTCCGCCGTCATCAGAAAACCTTCCTTCCGAAGTGAGGTGAGGCTTGCCGCAGTGAGGTGAGCGTAACCTCAGTTCTAACGAAGCATCTGTTACACAATTCTATTCGTTACGCCTGGGCTGGGGCAAAGGCGCTCTCAGCTCACGCTCGCGGCCAACTCGCCGTACCCCGGGCCGAACGCCGAAGCCCGCCAACTGCTGACCGTGGCTCACGCGCTGTCAGGCCGGTGACGCCACGTCGCCGGCACGGTGCGCGGAGGCAGAATGGCGCTGTGCACGGGGGCGATCGCGGAGGATAATGCGAGCTGTGGAGTCTGCTGATCGGACCCCGGCATCTCAGGCGGAAGCACCCCTGTCCGCGCTGACTGGGCAGACCACGGCCGCTGACCTGTTCTCCCGCCTGGCCACGGAGCTGCACGACTCCGCCGGCGTCGGCGAGACGGTGCAGGCGGTGGTCGAGTTCGCGCTGCCGGTCCTGGGCTGCTCGCATGCCGGCGTCGCGTTGCAGACGAAGGGATCACCGGAGGTGCCGGCGGCCACGGATCCGGTGGTGGAGCAGATCTACCGGTGGCAGATGGAGGGTGGAGTCGGCCCGCTGGTGGTATCGATGCGCGAACGCCGGACGATCCTGGTCCGCGACACGGCCTGCGAGACGCGGTGGCCGGACTGGTGCGCCAAGGTGCTTTCGCTTGGTGTGCGCAGTGTTCTGGACATCCCACTGATGACGGCTTCGGGCACGGTGGGTGTGCTCGGGCTGTACAGCGCGAGTGCGGATGCGTTCGACGCCGACGACGAGGCGATCGCGCAGATCCTCGCACGGCATGCGGCGGTCGCGGTCGCGAGTGCGCGGACCGAGGAGAACCTCGAGCGTGCGGTCGACACCCGGAGGCTGGTCGGGCAGGCGATGGGGATCCTGATGGAGCGGTACGGCGTGGACGAGGCGCGGGCGTTCGCGATCCTGCGCAGGTACTCCCAGGTCACCAACACCAAGCTGCGCGACGTCGCCGCGCAACTCGTCGACACCCGCCGCCTGCCGCGCCAGCCCTAGCGGCCTGAGCCGGAAGTTCGCTACAGAATTCCGGGTTCGTGGTCACACCTCAAGCCACCGGCCCGCTGTGTGCACGGGATCCGCGTCACGGGCGCTTGGCCGCACGGATCCGGTGCACAAAGTGCTGCGACCGTCAGGCGCAGGACGCTGGCGGCGGGGGACTCAGGCTCCGGAGTCGGACTCGCTGGATGGTGAGTGCTCGAGGAGAGAGCGGATCCCGGCCAGTGCCTCGCTCAGTTCCGCGTCGACGGCCTCGTCGTGCTTGGTCCGAACGCGCACGGTGAGCTTCGACTCGTTGTCGGCGACGAAGTCGACCGTCAGTTCGCCGGCGTACTCGTGGGCACCTTCCGCACCCCACCGCAGCACCCGGTCCTCGTCGATGACGTCGATCCACCCGGCCTCATGCCCGATGCCCTCCGTGCTGACGTCCACCTCCTCGTGCACCGGCTGGTGCGGCAGCCGAAGCTCCAGCCCCTGGGCCTCGACCGGGCGCGGCCGCGTCCGTCGCATCGCGGTCATCCAGGGCAGGTAGTCGGGAAGGTGGTCCAGATCGGCGAGCCGGTCGAACACGACGTTCGGCGCGACGTCGATCCTCGTCCAGGCTTCGTGGTCACCCATGGAATGCTCCTTCCGGACGTCCCTCACCTCCACGATGCGATCCGAGAGCCGCGACGTCCACCCCCGCCGTACGACGGGATCCGGCGCTCACCGGGTCCCGCCGGCTGCCTGGCGCTCGAAGATCTCGGTGATCTCCTCCACCGACAGTTCCTTGGTCTCCGGCAGGTACGCGAAGACGAACACCACCGCGAGGACCGACAGCACCGCGAACAGCACCATCAACCAGGCCAGCCCGAACCCGCCCACCAGCGTCGGCACCAGCAGGATCAGCGCGAAGTTCGCGATCCAGTCGACCGACGCGGCGATCGCGGCGGCCCGGCCGCGGACCTCGGTCGGGAAGTACTCGCCCTGGATCAGCCAGCCCGTTCCGCCGACGCCGATCGCGAACGCCGCGATGAAGACGTCCAGCGCGACCAGGATCAGTACGACCCGGGTGACGCCGCCGGTGAACGCGACACCCGCCGCCCCGAACAGCATCGCGGCGGCCATCACGGCGTACCCGCCGAGCGCCAGTTTGCGGCGGCCGGCCTTGTCGATGAACTTGAACGCGAAGAACGTCGCGATCACGTTGACCACGCTCATCAGCGCGGTGACCGCGACCGCGGCGATCGCCGCCCGGACCTCGTCGTCGCCGGTCTGCAGATAGGGCTGCAGCAACTTCGGGCCGTAGTAGAACGTCAGGTTGATACCGGTGATCTGCTGGAAGACGAAGAACACCGAGACCACGATCAGCGCCCGCTTCACGCCCCGTGTCCAGTGTCGCTTCCTCCGGCCCGCGGCGCGTTCGTGCTCGTCGACGGTCCGGGCGCCGCGCTCGATCTGCTCGGCGCTGATGTCGATCCCGAGCTTGGCGAGCGCCCGGTGCGTGTCGTCGTACCGTCCCTGGCGCATCAGCCAGCGCGGCGACTCGGGCATCCTGGTGCGCAGCACGAGCGCGAACAACGCCGGTACGGCGCCGAGTCCGAGCAGCAGTCTCCAGTCGAGGCTCTTGGCGTGCTGAGGCAGCGGCACCAGGACCGCGAGGGCGATCAGGTACGACACCAGGATGCCGACGGTGATCATCCATTGCTGCAGGATGCTGAGCGCACCACGGCGTGCCTTCGGCGCGTACTCCGCGATGTACGCCGTCGCGACCGCGGAGTCGGCGCCGATCGCGAGACCGATCAGCGTCCGCGCGAACAGCAGGACCCACGCATCCCACGCGAACGCGGACAGCAGCGCGCCGATCGCGTAGATGGCGGCGTCGACGACCAGCAGCGATTTGCGGCCCAGCCGGTCGGACGTCGGGCCGGCGGCGAGTGCTCCGACGGCGGCGCCGATGGATGCGCCGGCCACCAGGTATCCGAGCGCGAGCGTCCCGAGATCGTACGGCAGGAAGTTGACGACCGAGCCGATGTTCGCGGTGTCGTACCCGAACAGGAACCCACCGACGGTCGCGAGCGCCGTGAGCGACCAGTAGAACGACGTCGGAACGCGGCTGTCCAGATGCTCGAGTACGGCGGTGGCCGATTGTTGCTGCGGCGCCATGGCGATGCGCCTCCTTGATCGATCCGCGGTTTGCCCTTCACCGGTGACCATCGCGGCCCGCTCGAAACCCGCCGGTTGTGCCCGGGCGGGCGTGGGCTGATTGCCGGGGGACGACGGCGGGTACCGGACGGGACACAGCGAGGGAGGTCATGATGCCTGCGGGAGCCAACCGGAAGCGGGAACGGCAGTACGAGCACATCAAGGCCGGCCTGGAGGACCGCGGCCGGAGCGAGGACGTCGCCGAGGAGATCGCGGCGCGGACCGTGAACAAGGAGCGGGCCAGGTCCGGCGAGGCGAAGCAGAAGAGCCGGACGTCGACCGACGACATCTCGTCCAGCCGGCGGGGTGGGTTGCGGTCGCACAGCGGCTCCGGGGGCCGGACCAAGGAGCAGCTCTACAACGAGGCCAAGGACAAGAACGTCAAGGGCCGCTCGAAGATGACGAAGGCCCAACTCGCGAAGGCCGTCGGTCGGTAGCTCGCGGCGGCGTCACCGAGAATCATCCGTCGGCCGAGGCCGACGGCTCCCCGATTCCGGACGGACCTCGCAGGACTCGTGAGATGCTGGCCGCGCCGCGGCATCCCGGCCGGCAAAGAGCCGGCGAACGGTTGGCGAAGGGTTGGCGGGGGCGAAGCGAGGCGGAGGGGAGCATGGGCGAGCGGCGGGTGACGTCTGCCGACGTCGCGAAGGCGACCGGAGTTTCGCGGTCGTCGGTGTCGCTGGTGCTCAACGGGCGCGGTGACGGGATGGTCGACGCCGAGAAGCAGGCGCGGATCCGGGCGGTCGCCCGCGAGCTCGGCTACGTGCCGAACGCCTCGGCCGTGAACCTGCGCCGGCAACGGACCGCGACCATCGGTCTCGTCACCGACGCGATCGCGAGCGCACCGTTCGCCGGCCCGCTGCTGTCGGCCGCCAGCGACGTGGCGCTCGAGGCCGGCTACATGATCCTCACCATCGACACCTGGCAGCACCCCGATTACGTCGACGGCGCGATGACGACACTGCGCGCCCGCGACGTCGACGGGCTGATCTACGCAGAGGCCGGCTTGCGCCAACTGGACGCGCTCGACGCGCCGCCCGGCGTACCACTGGTGCTCGCGAACGCCTTCGTCGCGGACGACTCGCTGCCGGCGTTCATTCCCGATGACGAGGCTGGCGGCCGGGCCGCGGCCGAGCTCGCGATCAGCGCCGGTCACCGGCGGATCGCCTTCATCACCGGCGGCCCGGAGTCGCCGGCCACCGTACGACGCGTCCGTGGCTTCACCGCGGCGATGAACGCGGCCGGCCTGCCGGTGGACGGCGCTGTGGTGCAGGCCCGGTACAGCGTCGGCACGAACCACGCCGCCGCTCTCGAACTGCTCCGCCGCCCGGATCGCCCGACCGCGATCCTGGCGGCCAACGACCGCGGCGCGATCGGCGTCATGCTGGCCGCCGCGTCACTGGGGTTGTCGGTGCCGGTCGATCTCTCGGTGATCGGGTACGACGACGAGCAGATCCTCGCCGCCGACGTACCACCGGGGATCACCACGATCGCCCTGCCGCACCGCGAGATGGGGCGACGCGCGACCGCCGACCTGCTGGCCCGCCTGGCCGGTGAGCCCCGCCCACCCGGCGGCACCGAGAAGCTCCCGTGCCGACCCGTCGTCCGCGGCACAGTCGCCCAACCCCCACCCACCTGAGCCCCCCGCGGCAAGTTCGCGCCGCCTTCACCCAACTGCGCCGTCCGCGGTCGACGGGCATTGACAGCTGCGAGTTGACACCTGTTAGGTGTACTGGACCTAACACCTGTTAGGTCGCCGCGGAGCGAGAGTTGGTGCGGGAACGGATGACGGATTGGGCAGCACTCACCAGGTCTCCCGGTGAACGCCGGAGCCGGTCGATCAACGCCGAGAACCCGACCGGCGCACCGGGCCGGGCAGCGACCACCGCATCCGCCCTCGGCCCGTCCCGCAAAGGCCGCCCGGCGATCGGTCTCGACCCGGGGGAGGCCACGACGCTCGCCGACATCAACGGCCCCGGGACCATCCGGCACCTCTGGATGACCGTGCCGGACAAGACCGCGGCCGGCCCGTGGGTACTGCGTGATCTCGTCCTGCGAATGTGGTGGGACGACGACGAGTACCCAGCCGTCGAGGTACCGCTCGGAGACTTCTTCTGCAACGGCTTCGGCCAACGCGCACTCGTCACCTCCGAACCCATCGTGGTCGCACCGACCGGCGGGCTGAACTGCTACTTCCCGATGCCGTTCCGCCGGCACGCGCGGATCGAGCTGACGAACGAACACCCCGGACCGGTCGGCGGAATCTACTACCAGATCGACTACACGGTCGGCGACGAACTGCCGACAGACACCGCGTTGTTCCACGCGATCTGGCGCCGCAGCAACGCCGGCACCGCCCTGGGGGAGGACCACGTCATCCTCGACGGAGTGACCGGCAGCGGCACGTACGTCGGCACGTACATCGGGCTGACCGCGCTCGAGCGTTTCTGGTGGGGCGAGGGCGAGGTCAAGTTCTACATCGACGCTGACGACAAGTACCCGACGCAGTGCAGCACGGGTCTCGAGGACTACGCGGGTGGAGCCTGGGCGTTCCAGGACGCGCTGCGTGCCGACCCACCACCGGTGCCGTTGACCTTCAGTGCGCCGTACTGCGGCTATCCGTTCTACTCGGCGCAGGACACCACCGGGCACTCGCCGTTCGTCGCGGACACGCTGCAGTCGCACGGGATGTACCGCTGGCACCTGCCGGATCCCGTGATCTTCCACGAGCGGCTGAAGGTGACGCTGCAACAGATCGGTGCCTGGGATCACGGGCACTTCGAACGCAGCGACGACATCTCCAGCGTCGCCTACTGGTACCAGATACCGGGTGGCGGCAACGAACCCGTCCCACTGCCGGCCCGCGAGTACCGCCGCCCCCGTTAGAGAGGCCTCCTGTGACCGACTACCTCGAGCCCAACCGTGGCCAGTTCCACTTCAGTCCGCGGCGCGGCTGGATGAACGACCCGAACGGCCTGCTGTACTACCGCGGTACCTACCACCTCTTCTTCCAGCATGCTCCGGACAGTCTCGTGTGGGACACGATGCACTGGGGACACGCGACCAGTCCCGACCTCGTGCATTGGGAGCAGCAGCCGATCGCTCTCGACCCGAAGGTCCATCCGGGCGATCTGTGGTCCGGCGGCGGCGTGGTCGACGTCCACAACACGTCCGGGCTCAAGGACGGCGAGCACGATCCGATCCTGGTCTTCAGCGGGACGCAGGGCGTGCGGATGTTCTGCAGTCTCGACGGCGGCCGTACGTTCACGGCGTACGACGAGGGCCGGGTGCTCGCCCAGCCGAGTGGACGGGAGAGCCGGGATCCGAAGGTCGTGTGGCATGAGCCCAGCGACGCGTGGGTGATGACCGTCTGGTCGGACAACGACGGCAACGGTGTGGACTTCTTCGTCTCCAAGGATCTGCGTCAGTGGGAGCGGACCGGGCGGTACGTCGCCGCGTGGTTCTTCGAATGCCCCGACGTCACGCTGATGCGGCTGGACGACACCGAGTACTGGGTACTGCGGGACGCGCGCGGGTCGTATGTCGTCGGCGACTTCGACGGTCGCGAGTTCCGCACGGATTGGACCGAACCTCGCACGATCACGGTGAATCCCGGCGGCGCGGGTAGTGACTACTACGCGGCCCAGTCGTTCGACAACCTGCCCGACAGGCGGGTCGTGACGCTGGCGTGGCAGGGGCAGAATCGCGGCTCGGTGTGGACCGGGAACGCGAGCTTCCCGATCGAGCAGCGGCTCGTCGCAACCGCGGACGGTCCGCGGATCCGCAGTACGCCGGTCGACGAGATCGAGTCGCTACGCACGGCGGCGATCGCTGTGGAACCACAGGTCCTCGCCGGCGGCAGCACGATGGTCGTCGCCGGCGCCGCGACCAGTTACGAGCTGGAGGCAACGTTCGACCTGGCGGGGACGCCGGCCGGCACGTTCGCGTTCCGCCTGCGGACGGGGCCGGACGGGGGCGCGGTCCGCGAGGTCCGGTACGACGTGACGGCCGCGCAACTGGACGGCGTACCACTGGAACCGGCCGCTGACGGGACGCTCACCGTCCGCCTGCTCGTGGATCGCGGCCAACTGGCGGTCTTCGCGGCCGGCGGCGCGTACTACGCCTGCTACAACGTCGACTTCGACACCGCGACCGGCGACGCCGTCGAACTCACCACCACCGAGCCCCTGAACCTGCAGTCACTCACCCTCCACCACCTCGCGTCGATCTGGCCGACCGACGGGCGGTGACCCGCTGGTTCTAGCGTTAAAACTTCTCCCCCTGCTCAGCTCTTGACGGCTCCGTCCTGAGCGCCGTAGCGTCTGGCTACAGTTTTTAACGTTAATATCCGACGGAGATTGCCGATGGTTGCGGAATCGCAGCACGTCAGCCGCGGGCCTGCTCCGCACGGGCACGTGACGCTCGTGCAGGTGGCGCGGCGGGCCGGGGTGTCGGCGCAGTCGGTGTCGAACGCGCTGAACAATCCCGACCGGGTCGCGCCGGCGACCCGGCAGCGGATCCTGGACGCGGTCGCCGAGCTCGGCTACGAGCCCAATCTCTCGGCCCGCGCGCTGCGCAACCGCAGCTCGTCGCTGATCGCCTTCAAGATGCGGCCGTCCCGACCGGACAAGGCCTCGTTGCTGATGGACGACTTCCTCTACGTACTGAACGCCGCCGCGGTCGAGGCCGGCTACCACCTGATCCTCTGCCACGCCGAGGACGGGCCGGCCGGCGAGATCAAGGCGTACCGGGACCTGTTGAAGAAGACGTCGATCGACGCGTTCATCCTGGCCGAGACCCATCACAACGACGACCGGGTCGCCGCGCTCCGGTCCTGGGGTGTGCCGTTCGCGTCGTTCGGCCGGTCCTGGGACGGCGACGACAGCGTCGCGTGGGTCGACGTCGACGGGCGGGCCGGTACGCGCGCCGCGACCGACCACGTGGCGGCGCAGGGCCATCGGCGGATCGGCCACATCGGCTGGCCGGCCGAGTCCGAGCTCGGCCAGGACCGCCGGGAAGGGTGGCTCGACGCCTGCCGCGAACGCGGACTCGAAACCGATCTGCAGGCCGCCGTCGCCGACTCGCTCGAGGCCGGTTGCCAGGCCGCGCACCGGATGCTCGACGCGTCCCGGCCCGCCACGGCCCTGGTCTGCGGATCCGACACCCTCGCCCTCGGCGTGATGCGGGCCCTGCACGAACGGGGACTGCGGCCGGGGGCCGACGTCGCCATCACGGGGTACGACGACTCGCCGACCGCCGCCCTGGTGAGTCCAGGACTGACCACGTTGCGCCAGCCGATCGACGAGGTCGGCCGGCAACTCATCCAGGCCGTCGACAGCCTGATGGCGGGCGATCCCCGCGCGCCGCAGCACGTCCTGCTGGAGCCCGAACTCGTCGTCCGCGGATCCAGCCTCCGCGGACCGCGCACCCGCGAACCGTAGTACCGACTTTCCCGACGCGCGCCCGAGCCTGCGGTTCCGGCGCCCGTCCACTGTGCCAACCGCCTGAAGGGACACCAGATGAGAGCCGGACCCAGACTGCTCGCGGCGATCGCCGCCGGGGCACTCGTGACGACCGCGGTGATCACCGCCGCGGCAGCCCCGGCGGCAACTCCGCCGGCCGACCCGTTCGTGGTCAACACCGAGTACCTCCCGAGCGGCCGCGCGGTCGCCGGTGCCATGGACCTGACGACGTACGGCGACCTCGACTGGGTGCACGTCACCGGATCGGGCGTCGAACGGAAGGCCGCGGCGCCGTCGATCACCGTCGACGACCTGAACCCGGCCGGTGGGCGGACCGAGCTGGGCGACAGCCCGCTGTCGTTCGGCTGGTCGGACGGAACCTCCACTCCGTCCGCATCGGGCGTCACCACGGGCGGTGTCTTCAACTACGACACCACGACCGTGGGCGATGCGACGGCCCACGACGCCGGCTACCGGATCACGGTCGCGCCGTCGGACTCGCCACGACGCCTGGTGTTCGTGGGTGGGATCTGGCAGGCCACCGGCTCACTCACCGTCGCAGCAGCCGACGGCAGCGGTACGGCGTACTCCACGAAGCTCACCGCGAGCGGTACAGCGGCGGTCAAGCGCTACACCGTCACCATCCGCCCGGGGGAGGGCGTCGTGGTCACGGCCAAGTTCGCGTCGAAACTCCAGGCGGCCGGCAACCTCTCGTTGGCTGCCGCCGCACTGTCGCGGATCACGAACGATGCGAACCTGAGCGCGACCGCTCCGCCCGTCTCGATGAACCTCACCGCCGACGGACCGGTCGACTGGCTGCACCTCGACGGTACGACGGTCAACCGGCGCGCGGGTGTGCCGGACGGGACGCCCCGCCTCGCGGTCGCGAACCGGCAGGCGGGCGGCACGATCGGCTCCCAGAACGACAACCCGGTGAGCTATTCGTGGACGAACGGCACCCCGTCCGCGTCGCAGCCGGGCACGCGCCACGGCGGCATCTTCTTCGCCGACGGAGCGAACCAGAACGCCGATCTGACTGATCCGTACGGCTACGACCTGACCGTCCCGGCCGCGGCCGATGGCCAGACGGTGCGGTTCGTCTCCGGAGCCTGGCGCGCGACCGCGAGGGTCTCGGTCTACGTCAACGGCGCGACCACGCCGACATTCGTGAGCACGGATCTGGTCAGCACCGACGCCTCGGTGACCAGGCTCTACGAGCTGACACTCGGCGCCGGCGACTCCGCCCGGATCAGCGCCCAGCTGCTCCGCAAGACGAATGCTTCCGGCAACGTTACGCTCGCTGGTGTGACACAGTCCGGTACGTCGGCCGACGGGTACCGCCGGCTCATCCAGGATCTACTGCCCCAGGCGGGCGCGGCCGATGTGGGCGGCGCGATCGAGTCCGCGCAGAAGCAGCTGGACAGCGAGATCGCGGCCGCCGAGGCGACGCTCGCCGATGCGGCGGCGCAGCGTGACGAGCTCGGGCTGGCGTACCGGTTGCTGAAGGCCGCGTACGACGAAGCGGTGTCCTCCGCGGCGCATGCGGAGTACAGCAATGTGACGAATCCGGGGCTGACCTCGTCCTTCGGGTGGGAGGGTGATCTGAACGCGCCGATCGCCTTCATCGACGGGAGCTACCGGCTGCGCAGCCGAGGCGATGTGATGGTCAACTTCGGCGTACCGAACATTCCGGGGAAGATCAAGTGGTCGAATGCCGAGGGGTATCTGCCGGCGTTCGTCAGTGAGTACGCCAAGGACGGGCTGGCGATCGAGGTCGAGAACTTCGCCGACCTGGTCGTTGTCAGCGGCAACCGATTCGAGGTCGCCTACTCGCGGATGACCGTCACGAACACCACCTCCGCGACGGCTCGGCTGCCGAAGGTGTCGACCCTGCTGACCCCACTGACCAACGGCACCGTGACGACCGTCGAACCGGGCCGGACCGTGGTGCGCGACTACGCGGTCGCCGCGGACCGGTTCGACGGCACGTACGACTGGCCGACCGCGGTGCAGTTGCAGCAGCTCGGCGGTTTCGACAAGCACTACGCCCACATGCGGCAGTACTGGAACACGCGGCTCTCGGCGATCGCGAACATCACCGACCTGCCCGACAAGCGGCTGATCAACGCGTACAAGGCCGGCTACATCTACACGCTGATCATCCGCGACGACATCAACGGCGAGAAGCAGTTGCACGTCGGCGAGAACGGGTACGACGAGATGTTCGACCACGACACGATCGGCATCGTGTCGACGCTGCTCACGATCGGCGACTTCACCTACGCGAAGGACTACCTGTCCACGCTGCCGGCCCAGTTGCAGTACGACGACGCGAAGTGGAAGTACAGCTGGCCGTACGCCCTGTACCTGCAACGCACCGGCGACAAGGACTTCCTGCGCAGCCGGTTCGAGACGATCAAGAAGAACACCCACACCATCGAGACCGACCGGATCGACGGCGGCACCGGGATCATGAAGCAGACCGACGCGATCGACTCGCACGGCTACTGGACGATCGACAACTGGTCCGCCCTCACTGGTCTGACCACCTACCGGTACATCGCCAACGCCCTCGGCGAGACCGCGGAGGCCGCTTGGGCCAAGGCGGAGTACGACGATCTGCTGCGCGTCGCGACCGACAGGATCAACCAGACGATGCGGCAGTACGGGCTGGACTACATCCCGATCTCGATGGTCGAGCCGAACGAGACCGGTCCGCGGAAGGACCCACGGGACGCGAACTGGGCCTCGATGTTCCTGTTCGGACGGTGGGCGTGGGACGGGTACCTGTTCGGCGCCGAGCAGACCGGGACGATGATCGACAAGATCGACGACACCTACACGCACGGCTTCGACCGGCGCAAGGACATCTCGGACACCATCTACAACTTCGGTGGCTATCCGCACGGGTACTTCTCGAGTGCGTACAACGCCGGGTACGGGAGCGCCGCGCTGCGTGGTGAGCAGTACCGCGACCTGGGGATCAAGGCGTACCAGTTCATGATCGACAAGTCGCAGAGTGGACCGTTCGGCTGGTGGGAGGGCGTCGACTACCCGAACGCGACCTCGCCGTGGGACATCGACCACGCGGCGGGTGGCGGGGGCTCGAACCAGCACATGTGGGGCCAGTCGACCGCGACCAAGGTGCTGTTCGACTCGCTGATCGCGGAACGGTCCGACGGCACGGTGATCCTCGGCCGCGGCATCCCGAACGAGTGGATCCGTACCCATCAGAAGGTCGCCCTCGACCGGTACCCCGTCGCCGCCGGTGGTCGTGTCGGCTACACGTTGACGACCACGGGTAAGAGCGTGCAGATCGAACTGACCGGCGCGGTCGGTGACGTCGCGGGCTTCAGCATCGAGTTGCCCGCGCTCCGGGACAACATCGCGAATGTCTCGGTCAAGGGCGCAGGCGTGAACCAGTCCGCCGGCACGGTCCGCCTTCCGCACGGCACCAAGCGGGTGACGCTCACCTTGCGCCACACGATGTAGCCAGGTCCGCACCCGGCGGCGGGCAAGCCCCGCCGCCGGCCGCGGTCAGGCCTCCGGAACCGGCTCAGCGCTTTCGACCGTCGCCTTGAAGCGGTACAGGTCGGCGACGACCATCCGGTGCAGGATGCCGGTCTTCTCGGCGAAGTTCTCCACCAGCCCGTGGGCGTCGAGCCGCAGCTCGATGGTGATCGTGGTGTCGCCGCTGGGCAGCGGCTCGAAGGCGACCGATCCGCCGAGCATCGGCCCCGGGTCGCAGGTCCACGCGATCCGTTGCCCAGGCCGCTGCTCGACCAGCGTCGCGTCGAACTCCCGGACGAAACCCCCCACCGAGGTCACCCAGTGCGAGTGCACCCCGTCGAACTCCTGGACGTCGTCCACGCTGTCCATGTACTGCGGGAACGAGGTGATGTCGTTCCAGCGCCCGTACGCCAGATCGATCGGCACCTGTACGTCGACCGATTCGGTGATGCGCTCCATCGTCGTAACCTCCAGCTCGCGTCGTCACGGGTAGTGCGGATCAGGTGACGTCTCGTGCACTGGGTAGCCTGGCGGCTTGGCATCCAAACGTATGGGTTGCCGACTGAACTGCGTGGGTACGGGGAACGGATGCTGATTGCGGAGCGGTACCGGTTGGGCGCGTCCCTCGGACGTGGCGGGATGGGGGAGGTCTTCCGCGCCACGGACGAGGCACTCGGTCGTGAGGTCGCGGTGAAACTGATGCTGCGGTCGAACGACGACGCGTCGGCCGCGGGGCGGTTCCAGCGCGAGGCGCGGGCGGCCGCGCGGCTGAGCGATCCGCACATCGTGGCGGTTTACGACTTCGGGCAGTACGACGACAACTTCTATCTCGTGATGGAGCTCGTCGAGGGGCGTTCGGTCGCCGGCGAGCTGGCCGCGGACGGTCCGCTGTCGTGGGAGCGTGCGGTCACGATCGTCGAGCAGGCGGCCGCCGGGCTGCAGGCGGCGCACGCGCAGGACGTCGTCCACCGCGACATCAAGCCCAGCAACCTGCTGGTCGCGGCAGACGGCACCATCAAGGTCGCGGACTTCGGGATCGCGCACCTGCCCGGCTCGGAGACGAACGAGCTGACGGCCACCGGCCAGATCATGGGCAGTCCGCACTACCTGTCACCGGAGCGAGCCCGGGGTCTGAAGGCCGGCCCGGAGTCGGATGTCTACGCGCTCGGGTGCGTTCTGTACCAACTGGTCACCGGACGGCCGCCGTTCATGGGCGACCACCCGACCGCGGTGCTCTATCAGCATGTCGACACCGCCCCCGTCCCGCCGAGCGAGCTGCGCCCGGAGTTGGCGGGCCCGTTCGAGGGCGTGCTGATGCGGATGCTCGCCAAAGATCCGGCAGAACGGCCGACGGCCGCTCAGCTCACCGCACTACCGGTTGCCGCCGAGTGGTTCCCGACTGCCGCGCTTCCGAGCTCGCCGCCGAAGACTCCATCCATCGGTACGCCCGCCGTCGTGCCGCCTGCCGCGCCGCTGCCTGAGAGCGCCCCGAATTCTCGAAAGCCGTTGATGGTCGCGGCCATCGCAGTGCTCGTTCTGGCCGGTGCGATCACGGCAGGCGTCGTACTGCACAACACCGGGGACAACCTGCCGCCGACCGTCGACGTCGGCCCCACACCCAGCTCCAGTGCCGGTACGCCGTCCACGCCGCCGACCACCGCACCGACCAGGAGCGGCGAGGTCAGCGAGGCGGCCCGACGTACGTCGACCACGCCGTCCAGCACGCCGACGACGCCGAGCTCGACCCCGAGTTCTCCCACGCCGAGCACGCCGACGACCACGTCCGAGACTCCGTCGAGTACGCCATCCAGTTCGTCGACACCGACTCCGACACCGACTCCGACGAAGACCTCCTCGTCGTCCACGCCTTCGTCCACGCCGACATCTTCCAGCCCGAAGCCGTCATCGACCCCGAAGGCGTCCGACACGCCACCCCCGCCGGACACACCGACCCCGTAAGCGTCGCCCCAGATCGTTCCGAGCGCGCGGCCCGCTGTCGGTCACGACGTACACGACGTGGCAGAAGACCATGCCGTAGCTGGCCATGTCTGCGGTCGCGAGGCCGCGGAGCAGCGTCCAGGGCAGCACAAGCACCACGAGACGATTGCTCCGCCCAAGGATTTCTACGTGAGAGAGTCCACCACCCCTGACGGTTGATCCCATCTACCAACTGCAACACAACCTCAACAATCCGTCCGCGTGCCGGCCTGCGGGTGACCGGTTGAGGTGGGGCGGTTCGGGTAGGTCTGGGGGTATGGCTGGATTCTCGGGTGGGCGCTGGCTTCGCACGGCGATCGTGGGGCTGGGGGTGCTGTTGCTGGTGGGGTTTGGGGTGCAGCCGGCGGGGGCTGTGCCTTTGGGGGAGCGGGATGTGGTTGTGCAGTTGTTCGAGTGGAACTGGAAGTCGGTGGGGCGGGAGTGTGGGCAGGTGTTGGGGCCCAAGGGGTACGGCGCGGTGCAGGTGTCGCCGCCGCAGGAGCATGTGGTGGTTGCGGGGTATCCGTGGTGGCAGGACTACCAACCGGTCAGCTACAAGCTGGACCAGACCCGCCGCGGCACCCGGGCCGACTTCGTCGCGATGGTGAACAGCTGTCACGCGGCCGGCGTGAAGGTGTACGCCGACGCGGTGATCAACCACATGACCGGAGGATCCGGCACTGGCAGCGCCGGGTCGTCGTACAGCCACTACGACTACCAGGGCACCTACCAGGTCCAGGACTTCCACCACTGCGGCCGCAACGGGAACGACGACATCGTCAACTACAACGACCGGTACGAGGTGCAGAACTGTGAGCTCGTCGATCTCGCGGACCTGGCGACCGAGACCGACTACGTGCGCGGGCGGATCGCGGCGTACCTGAACGATCTGCTGTCGGTCGGTGTCGACGGGTTCCGGCTGGACGCCTCCAAGCACATGCCGGCCGCGGACATCGCCGCGATCAAGGCCCGCCTCTCGCGTCCGGTGTACCTGTACCAGGAGGTCATCTACGGCGCCGGCGAGCCGATCACCCCGGACGAGTACGTCGGCAACGGCGACGTGCTCGAATTCCGGTACGGGAAGGATCTCGCGAAGATCTTCAACACCGAACGGCTCGCGTACCTGAAGACGTTCGCGGAGCCGCTGCCCTCCGACGACGCGGTCGTCTTCACCGACAACCACGACACGCAGCGCGGCAGCGGCGTCCTGACGTTCCGGGACAACGGGCGGTACGCGATGGCCAACGCCTTCATGCTGGCCTGGACGTACGGGACGCCGAAGGTGATGTCGAGCTACGAGTTCGGCTCGAACGACCAGGGCCCGCCCTCCGACGCCGGCGGACGCACCTCGGACACCACCTGCTTCACCAACGGCTGGCGCTGCGAGCACGAGTGGCGGGTGATCGCGAACATGGTTGCCTTTCACAACAACGTCCGCGGTACGGCGGTGACGAACTGGTGGGACAACGGCAACGACGCGATCGCGTTCGGCCGCGGCGACAAGGGCTACCTGATCCTGAACGACGAGAGTTCGGCACTCACGGGCCGGAGCTTCCGGACCTCGCTCCCGGCCGGCGTGTACTGCGACGTCTTCCACGGCGACTTCTCGCAGGGCAAGTGCACCGGCCCGACGTACACGGTCGACGCGTCCGGCTGGTTCCGCGCCGACGTGGCCGCCACCGACGGACTCGCACTGCACGCCGCGGCGCGGGTCACCGGCTGATCTCCACCTCTCGCTCGAGGGATCTGTCCTGCCGCATCCGCCTACCGGTTGGGCCTTGCTGGTAGACGCTGCAGGAGGCGGCCGCGGACGGCGACCGCCGGGCTGCGGCTGCCGGTATCCGCTCTGGTGGCGAGGTAGATCGTGTTCAACGGCGGCACCTCCGGGTCGGCGAGCAGCACCACCTCACCGGCCGCAAGCTCCTTCGCACACAGGTACGTCGGCAACACGCTCGCGCCCGCCCCGGCGCGAACAGCCGTCAGCACTCCACGCAGATCCGGTACGACGAGGTCCGCCGTGCGCGTGAGACGGGTGTTGAGGACTGTCCGCCAGTACCGGCGGATGATCGGCGCCTCCTCGGCGTACGCGACGAGTGGGATCTCCCGCAGCGATGCGTGGCGTGCGGACGTGGCCTGGGCGAAGGCCTTGCGCACTTCGCCCGGGCACGTCGTGCTACTGGTCGTCCGTCGTGCGGCGGAACGTGCCGGCCGCTCGCCAGAGGGCCACGCCGAGCATCACGAGAGCGAAGCCGGCCAGCGGGAGCCAGAAGGCCGCTGCCGCGCCGGTCGATGCGAGTTCACCTGCGCTGTACACCTTTTACCACCTCCTCTCACGTCCAGTCGCCGCGTGCAGATAGGCCGTCGCCTGCACGCCCTGCAGGAACATGTCGTAGATCATCTCCACGAACAGCGTCGCCGCGACCGCCATCGCGAGCTTGCCGCGACGGCGAACGGTGACGACGCGTTCCAGCATGAAAAGCACCGTGACCCCGAGCCAGAACCCGTGGAACTGCAGGCCGTTCACGACACCCCAGACGAGTGACACCAGATAAGCCAGGGTGATCAGGACGCCGACCGCACCGAGCGCCTGCCGGCCCCAGTACGAGCGCGTCGTCCGCGACCAGCCGTAGTCGAGCAGGTTCTCCAGCGCGCCGCGCTTCCAGCGCAGCCGCTGGTTCGCGAGGGTTCGCCAGCTCTGCATCGTCTCGGTGGTCAGCGTGCAGCCGGCCGGTGACCGCAGCCGGTAACCGAGCCGTAGCAGCGCGAACGACAACTCGTTGTCCTCGGTCAGTACCCGGGTGTCATACACCCGCGGTTCACCTGGCAGCCGCCCGTCCTGCCGTGCCCTGATCACTTCCCGCAGTACGCCGACCCGCAGCAAGGTCGCCGTACCGGTCAGGACCAGGACCTTGCCGCGCTGCCGGCGAATGTCGAGTTCGTAGCGCGCGTACTCATTGGCCTGGAACCATTCCACCAATCGTCCCCATGGAGTTTCGGAATCGATCCGTCCACGAAATACACCGCCGACGCCGCCGACATTCCCGGCGTACGCCCTCAGGCCGGCGGTGATGAATCCCGGGTCGAGGTACGAGTCGGCGTCCTGGACCAGGACGACGTCGTCGTCGCGCAGACTCGGCAGCAACAGGTCGAGGACCTGGTTCAGTGCGCCGGCCTTCTTGTCGCGGTTGCCGACCGTCTCGTACACCTCGACGTGCTGTGCCCGCGCCACCTCGACGGTGCGGTCCGTGCAGTTGTCCGCGATGACGATGATGTGGTCAGGACGCCTTGTCTGCTTGCGTAACGCGGCCAGCGCGGAGGGTAGCGACCCCTCTTCGTTGTGTGCCGGTACCAGCGCCACGACCGTGGCCGCAGGCGTCGGTTCGCCTGTCATGCGGTTCCTCCCCGTGGACGCGAACCCCCCGGTAACGCGCCAGACAACCCAAGGTCGTGGTCGGCCACAACCCCTTCACCAAAAGAGCACTGTAAGAATGCGGTAAATCTCGGAATCAGTGCGCACAGCGTATTCAGGGCGTCGCACTCCGAAACAATGTGCAGATCGGGTGCGGCGGCAATGCATCCCCTTCATCGCAGAACCCCGCCACAGCGTTACAACACTCGTTTGTTTCCAGCCGGCCGGCCCGGAAAAAGATCTGGGCCGGCCTGTCGTTCAGTACCGCGGGCCGGCGAGGAGTGCCGGCCGCGGGGTCCTCACGAGGTGGTGATGTGGATCGACTGGATGGTGCCGGTGAAGAGCCAGCGGTTGGTCAGGGCGCCCGGGGGAGTGACGTAGGCGCGGTTGCCGCCGATGGTGAGGTTCGGCCGGCCGGACGGGTTGAGGGTGTGCACGGGCGTCATGTCGTCGACGTCGCGGAAGAAGTGCTGCCCGGTGGCCTGCCCGACTACCTGGCCGTCGAGGATCAGGCTGCTGATTCCGTTGCTGCTGGCAAAGACCAGTTCGTGGTCGTTGCCGTCGGCAGCGTTCACCGAGCTCTGGATCCGGATCGGGTACGTCGACGACGCGGTCCGGAATTCGACGTACGGTGCCCCGGAGTTCAGCGACACCACGAGATCGCGCACCTGACTGACCGGGTCGGCGCTGGACAGCAACGTGGCCGCCGCCGAGCTCGCCGTCGTACGGAACCGGATCGCCACCGCGCCGCCGGTCAGATCCTTCAGGCCGGTGAACTGGTCCGACACGTCCCGCAACCCCGACCCGTCGTACGTGCGCGGTGTCGTGTCCTCCCACACCGTCGCCCCACCGCGTACGACGATCTGCGTCGGGTTCGGCGTGGTGGACTGTCCCCGGCTGGTGCGGTACACCGCGCGGACCGGGTACGCGTTGGTCGTCGTACCACTGGGGACGGTCAGCGGAACCGAAACGCTCGCGCTCGCACCCGCGCGGAGTCGAGGTACCTGAACGGTCCCGGCGCTCCACCCGGCCGGGAGATCGGTCAGCGTCACCGCACCGTCGAGATCGCCGGCCATCTGACTCGTCACTCGCACCGTGACGTTCATCGTCCCGCCGGCCTGCGCGTCAGCAGGCGCGCTCACCGAGAGCGGCGCGCACACCCCGTCCAGCCAGTCGCGATCGAACTTCGAGAACGTGATCCGCGTGTAGTCCTTGCTCTCCCACAGCAGCCCGAAACTCCCGTCCGGCAGTCGGGTCACCGTCGAGTACGCCGCGAAGCCCGGCTCCACCACCTTGCGGATCGGCCAGGTCTTCCCGTTGTCACAGGACTGCTTGACCACCAGGTTGCTGCGCGACGACGTGCTCTCGTTGTTGCTGAACAGCAGCCAGTCGGCCTGCTGCGTCCCGGGCGCCGCGTTCTCGTTGTACCGCAGGATCGAACCGTTGTCGGCCGGGTCGATCAGGTTCGGGTCCGCGTGCAGACCCTGCCAGCTCTCGCCGCCATCGGACGAGTACGCGACCAGACGGTTCGGTTTCGCGCGGCTGTTCAGCATCAGCCGGCCGTCCGAGAGTTCGACCGACTTGTTCTCGTCGGTGCCTGGTCCGACCAGTGCACCCATGTGCCAGGTGTCACCGTCGTCGTCGCTGTACGCGCTGGCCGCCCAGTTCTGTCCCTGGTAGCGAACCGAGTACTGCTGCACCAGCCGGCCGGCGTACGGTCCGCGCTTGATCTGGATTCCGGCGCCGCTGGCCGCGAACATGCCGCCCCACGCGGGATCCTTGATCTGCGGCGTGATCCGGCGGTGCTGCCAGGTCAGGCCGTCGTCGTCGGAGTACGAGTAGTCGGCCTGCAGGACGTTCGGATCGTTCGGGTCGTTGCCGGTCGTGCCGCCGATGTAGCCCTGGTTCTCGCCGGCGGCGTAGAAGAGGAAGATCCGGCCGGTCCGACGGTCGACCACGAAGCTCGGGTCGCCGTACCGGTGCGGTGCCGGGTCCTGGCGGACGATCTGCTGGTCCTGCCAGGTCACGCCGTTGTCGGTACTGCGGCGCACGACCATGTGGATGTTCGACGGCAGGTCGCCGAGCGTCGGGCGGGCGTCGTACGCCGCGAGCACCGTGCCGCGGGTTGACACCGCGAGCGCGGGGATCCGGTAGTACGGCGACCCGACGCCGGCCGCGGCCAGATCCTGGGACACCAGGGTGGATGCCGGGTCCGCGGCGGCGGCCGGGGTCTGTCCGGTGGTCACGGCGCCCAGGCTAAGCGCGACCGCGGAGAGCGCGGCCAAGCTGCGGGTCAAAGGGTGGGAGATGGTCATCTGCAGGCCTCCAAGGCGGGGAATGTCTGACCTCAGATGTCTGATGTTGTCCAGGAGAAAGGTCCGGGTCAAGATCTGACCCGGACCTTTGTGGGTGTCAGGAAGTCTGCAGGCGGGCGATCGCCCGCCGGACCGGCGCGTAGTGCTCGGCGATCGCGGTCCGCAACGCGACCACGTCCTCGGCGACGATCGCGTCGACGATCGCCTGGTGCCGTTGGGCGGTGATGATCAGGTCCTGCGGGTCGGCCTGCAGGGTCGGCGCCACGATCGCCTGGACCTCCCAGAAGGCGCCGGTCAACTGCAGGATCAGGTCATTGCCGAGCGGTTCCATCAGCTTCAGGTGGAACGCACGGTCGGTCTCGAGGAAGTCCTCGCCCTGCATCGCCCGGTCGTGCATCTCCTGCGCGAGTTCGGCGAGCGACTCCCGGTGCTCCTCGTCGAGGGTGGCGATGATGTCGCCCGCCATGCCCTGTTCGAGGGTTTGGCGGACGTCGACGACCTGGCCGAGGACCAGGTGATCCTGCTCACTGCTGAGCAGGCCGCGGAACGTGAGGCTCTCGACGAGCGCGGCCAGCGACAGACCGCCGACGTACGTGCCGTGGCCGTGCCGGACCTCGACGATGTCGAGGGTTGCCAGTGTCTTGACCGCCTCGCGCACGCTGGACCGGCTGGCCCCGATCGCGGTGCACAACTCGGCCTCCGTCGGGAGTGGATCGCCGGGCCGCAGCCGGTTGCTCAGGATGTAGTCCTTGATCCCCGCGATGACCGTTTGGCGCCGGTCGGCGGGACGGTCGGCACCGCGCAGCGGGCCGGCGTCGATTGTCGCCATGGTCTTGACCCTCCAGTGATCGATCTGCCAACCTCAGCATATCGGAATCAGACATCAGACATCAGATCTCGTGTCGAAAAGTCCCCTGGAGGCACACGTGAGTACGACACCGACCAAGCTGAGGGGCCGGGTCAGCGCCCTGGCCGCGGCCGTTGCCCTCGCCGTCGGACTGGCCGCCTGCAGCGGCGGCCCGGCCTCGACCAACGCGGTCGGCCAGGGCTCGAGCAAGTCCATCGAGGCGACGCTGGCTTTCACGCTGTCGGGCGGCTTCGACCCGGCGAACGCGTCCAGCGCGGTCGCCACGGCCGCCAACTCGCACCTCTTCGAAGGGCTCGTCGACCTCGATCTGACCACCGGCGAGCCGTACCTCGCGCTGGCCAAGTCCGACCCGGTCGCGAGCGCGGACGGCAGGTCGTACACCGTCACCCTGCGCGACGGCGCCAAGTTCTCCGACGGTACGCCGGTCACCGCCGCGGACGTCGCGTGGTCGTTCGAGCGGGTGCTCAAGCCCGCCGACCCGGCGTCGCCGCCGTTGATGGCGGGCTTCATCCCGTTCATCGCGTCGGTCACGGCGAAGGACACGAGTACGGTGTCGTTCCAGCTGAAGTACCCGTTCCCGCTGTTCAAGCAGCGAATCTCGGTGATCAAGATCGTGCCGAAGGCGAAGACCGCCGACGCCGCCGCCGCGAAGGCGTTCGACACCGCGCCGATCGGCTCCGGTCCGTTCAAGCTGGACAGCGCGTCGAAGGAATCCGGTCTGCGGCTGTCGAAGAACCCGAACTACAACGGTCCGCGGCCGGCGCAGGTCGACTCGATGACCTGGAACACCACGACCGAGGCCTCGGCCCGGATCGCCGACCTGCAAGGCGGTCGCGTCCAGGCGATCGAGCAGGTGCCGTACCTGAACGTCGACTCGCTCAAGGGCAAGTACACGGTGGAGGAGAAGCAGGCCTTCAACCAGGTGTTCCTGATGTTCAACACGTCCGCGAAGCCGTTCACCGACCGCCGCGTCCGGCAGGCGCTGTACTACGCGATCGACACCGACTCGGTGATCAAGACCGCGCTGAACGGTTTCGGTACGGCGGCCACGAGCTACCTCGACGAGGGCAACAAGGACTACCAGAAGGCGTCGACCGTCTACACCTACGACCCGGCCAAGGCGAAGGCCCTGCTGGCCGAGGCGGGCGTGAGCAACCTGTCGTTCCAGCTCGACACCACCGACAACGCGATCGTCAAGGACGTCGCACCGCTGCTCGTCGAGGCGTGGAAGAAGATCGGCGTGAACGCCACGCTGAACACGCAGCCCTCGGCCGCGATCTACGGTGACGTCGTACCCAAGACCACCTTCCGGGTGCTGGCCGCGTCGGGTGATCCGAGTGTCTTCGGCAACGACCCCGACCTGCTGCTGCGCTGGTTCTACTACGGCCAGACCTGGCCGGGCGCGCGGTACCGCTGGGACGCTGCCGACCGGGCCAAGATGGCCGGGCTGCTGGACAAGGCCGCGCAGACCTCGGACGAGGCGCAGCGCAAGGAGTTGTGGAAGCAGGCGCTGGACTTCGCCGCCACCGAGGTCCCGCTGTACCCGATCCTGCACACCAAGGTCGTCACTGCGTACGACCCGAACAAGCTGACCGGGTTCAAGGCAGCGCCGACCACCGGCCTGTACTTCCTCGGCGTCGGCCGTAAGGGCTGAGAGTTCCCGATGCTGACCGTCCTGAGCATGATCGCGCGGCGACTGCTGACGCTGGTGCCGCTGTTGCTGGGCATCACGCTGTTCGTCTTCGGGATCATGCAGTTCTCGCCGATCGATCCGGCGTTGTCGGTGCTGGGGGACCAGGCGACGCCGGCGCAGATCGCGGCGTTCAAGGCCGCGAACGGCCTCGACGACCCGTTCCCGCTGCGCTACCTGCACTTCCTCGGTGACCTGCTGCACGGGAACCTGGGCATGACCTTCCCACCTTCGGTGCCGGTGGCAACGAAGATCTCGACCGCGCTGCCGTTGACCGTCCAGCTCACGCTGCTCGGTGTGGCCGGTGCGCTGGTGATCGCGCTCGGCCTCGGCATCACCGCCGCCGTCTACCGGGACCGGTGGCCGGACCAGGTGATGCGGTTCGTGTCGATGGCCGGGATCGCGATGCCGTCGTTCTGGCTGGCGCTGCTGCTGATCCAGGAACTGGCGGTACGGCGAGGGCTCTTCCCGACCGGTGGTTACGTCAACCCGGCCGACTCGCCGACGCAGTGGCTCCGGTCGATGACGCTGCCCGCGCTGGCGCTCGCCATCCCCGTCGGGTGTTCGCTGGCGCGGATCGTCCGTACGTCGATGGTGGAGGAACTGGACAAGGACTACGTCCGGACCGCCGTCGGCGCCGGCCTGCCGCCGCGGGTGGTGATCGGCCGGAACGTCCTGCGGAACGCGCTGGTCAACCCGCTCACGGTGCTGGGACTGCGGATCGGCTACCTGATCGGCGGGACGGTCATCATCGAGGCGATCTTCTCGCTGCCCGGGATGGGGACGCAGATCATGAGCGCCGTACAGCAGAACGACACCGCGCTGGCGCAGGGCACCGTGCTCACCATCGCGCTCGGTTTCGTGGTCGTGAACCTGGTCGTCGACATCGCCTACCTGTTCGCCAATCCCCGCCTGAGAGGAGGGCACTGATGCGCACGGGTCTGGCCCGGCGGCTCGCCCGTCCCGGCATCGCCTTCCGGCGACTGCGGCTCCCGTCCCTGATCGCGCTGGCCTTTGTGGCGCTCGTCGTACTCGTCGCGGTCCTCGCGCCGTTGCTGCAGCGGCACGACCCCGGTCAGACCGGCCTCGGTCCAGCGCTGACCGGACCGAACGGTGACTTCTGGTTCGGCCTCGACCGGCTCGGGCGGGACGTGTACTCACGGCTGGTCGCCGGCAGCCGGCGGTCCCTGATCGTGGGCCTCGGCGCGGCGGCGATCGCGCTGGTGGGCGGCGCCGTACTGGGTGCTGTCGCGGGGACGAGCCGGCGCGGCGTCGACGAGTTCGTGATGCGCTGCCTGGACGTGGTGATGGCGTTCCCGGCGGTCGTGCTGTCCGCGCTGCTGATCATCTCGTTCGGGAAGAACAGTCTGTTGGTGCTGGTGATCGCGATCGGTTTCGTCTTCCTTCCGTCGATCGCGCGGATCGTCCGGGCGAACGTGCTCGCGCAGTACGGCGAGGACTACATCGCCGCCGAGCAGATCATCGGCGCCCGCCGCCCGCACATCCTCTGGCGGCATGTCCTGCGGAACTGTGCGGCACCGATCCTGGTCTTCGTCACCGTGATGGTCGCGGACGCGATCGTGTTCGAGGCGTCGCTGTCGTTCATCGGTGGCGGCCTGGCACCGCAGGAGGCACAGTCCTCGTGGGGGTCCGTGATTGCCTTCGGCAAGGAGATGGTGCAGATCGGTGGCTGGTGGGCGACGTTCTTCCCCGGCCTGCTGATCCTGCTCACGGTCCTGGCTCTGAACGTGCTGTCCGAAGGGATCTCCGACGCCTGGGCCGCACCTGCTGCCCGGCGGTCGGCCATCGCCCCCGCGGGAACTCCCGTCGCGACCGCACCGGTCGGCGGCGGCGAAGTTGTCGCGCTGCCCGGCCTCGAGGAGGCCGCGGCGCGGTTGCGGGAGCGGGCGCGGCCGTTGCCGGCGGGCGATCCGGTGCTCGAGGTGGACAACCTCTCGATCGGGTTCGACGGCCGGCACAACGGCGTGGCCATCGTGTCCGGGATCTCGTTCGAGGTCCGGCCCGGCGAGGTCCTCGGGCTGGTCGGCGAGTCCGGATCGGGCAAGTCGCTGACCGCACTCGCCGTCATGGGTCTGCTCGCGCGCGGTGCCCACGTCGGTGGCGCGATCCGCTTCCAGGGCACCGATCTGCTCGGTTTGGACTCGAAGCGCCGGCGCGGTCTGATGGGCCGGGACATCGCGATGGTCTACCAGGACGCCTTGTCCGCGCTGAACCCCGCGCTGAAGATCAAGACCCAACTCGGCCAGCTGATCCGTCGCGGTGGCACCCGAACCGCCGAGGAACTGATGCGGCTCGTCGGGCTCGACCCGAGCCGCACGTTGTCGGCGTACCCGCACGAGCTGTCCGGTGGGCAGCGGCAGCGGGTCGTGATCGCGATGGCGTTGTCGCGGGACCCACGGCTGATCATCGCCGACGAGCCGACGACGGCGCTCGACGTCACGGTGCAGGCGCAGATCATGGAGCTGCTGTTGCGTCTGCGCGACGAGCTCGGGTTCGCGCTCGTCCTGGTGAGCCACGACCTCGCGCTGGTCAGCGACGTGTCGGATCGCGTGGTCGTGATGTACGGCGGCCAGATCGTCGAAGCCGGCGTGACGGCAGAGGTGATCGGGGCGCCCGGTCATCACTATGCGCGCGGACTGCTCGGGTCGGTGCTCTCGCTGGAGTCCGGCGCCGAGCGACTCACGCAGATCCGTGGCGTCGTACCCTCGCCGGCCGACTTCCCGGACGGGTGCCGCTTCGCCGACCGTTGTCCGATGGCCACGCAGGTCTGCCAGGAGATCGCACCCGTGCTGGAGGGGACGGGGGAGCACCGCCTCGCCTGTCATCACCCCGCCGGCACTGTCTCGGACAAGGAGCTCGCGCGATGACCGACGGTACGCCGATCATTCGGTTGCGGGACGTCCACGTGGTGCATCGCGCGCGGGGCGGCGGTGTGTTCTCGCGGGAGCGCGTGTACGCGTTGACCGGTGCGGATCTGGTGATCCGGGCCGGGGAGACGGTCGGTGTGGTCGGCGAGTCGGGGTGTGGCAAGTCCACGCTCGCGAAGGTTCTGGTCGGACTGCAACGGCCGACGAGCGGCGAGGTGAGTATCGACGGGCGTGACGTCTGGTCGATGAGCGCCGCCGAACGCCGCCTGCACATCGGCGCCGGCGTTGGGATGGTGTTCCAGGACCCCGCGACCTCGCTGAACCGGCGGATGCCGGTGCGCGAGATTCTGCGCGACCCGCTCGACGTCCACCGGCGCGGGACCAAGGCCGAGCGGGAGCAGCGGGTCGACGAGTTGATGGCGCTGGTCGGCCTGCCCCGGTCGGTCGCGGACGTGCTGCCGAGTCAGCTGTCCGGCGGGCAGCGGCAGCGTGTCTCGATCGCGCGGGCGCTCGCGCTCGAGCCCGGCCTGGTGATCGCCGACGAGCCGACGAGTGCGCTCGACGTCTCGGTCCGCGCGCAGATCCTGAACCTGCTGCTCGATCTGAAGGACCGGCTCGGGCTGGCGATGGTGTTCGTGTCGCACGACATCCAGACCGTGAAGCGGGTCAGCGACCGCGTGGTGACGATGTACCTCGGCCGGATCGTCGAGGAGACACCGTCGAGTCTCGTGCCAGGTCAGGCACAGCATCCGTACACGCGGGCACTGTTTTCCGCCACGCCTGGTCTGCTGTCGCCGCTCGACCCGATTCCACTGGCCGGACCAGTGCCCTCGGCGACCCGTCCGCCGAGTGGCTGCCCGTTCCGGACCCGCTGCTGGAAGGCCACCAAGGTCTGCGCCGAGGAGTTCCCGGCCGCGGCCGCCGGCACCGTGAACGGCGGTCATGCGCCGCACGTCTTTCGCTGCCACCACCCTGTTCCCGGCGGCACCAGCGATCGTCAGCTCGTCGAGCTGGCTCGTTCCGCCACCCCTTCGGCTGTTGAGGAGAACCAGTGACCGTCACACGTTTCGCCGGCGTCGTACCGCCGATCGTCACTCCGCTGACCGCGGAGCGGACGGTCGACGTCGCCTCGCTGGAGCGCCTGGTCGAGCACCTGCTGTCGGCGGGTGTCGACGGGATCTTCGCGCTCGGGAGTTCGGGCGAGACGGTGTTCCTCAGTGACGAGCAGCGGGACCGCGCGCTGGAGGTGATCGTGAAGACGGCGAGTGGCGCCGTACCTGTGCTGGCCGGGTGTATCGAACCGTCGACCCAGCGGGTGATCGACCGGGCTTCGGCCGCCGTACGGCTCGGGGTCGAGGCGGTGGTCACGACGGCGCCGTTCTACGCGATCGTCGGGCCGCACGAGATCGAGCGGCACTTCCGGGCGGTCGCGGCCGCGGTCCCGGTGCCAGTGCTGGCGTACGACATCCCAGTGTGCGTGCACACGAAGTTGTCGGTCGGGCTGCTGACTCGGTTGGCGGCGGACGGCGTACTCGCGGGGGTGAAGGATTCGAGTGGTGACGACGTCGCGTTCCGGCAGTTGTGCCTGTCGGTGCAGCAACCGGACTTTGGTCTACTGACCGGGCACGAGGTCGTGGTGGACGCGATGATGCTCGCCGGTGCGTCCGGATCTGTTCCTGGGTTGGGGAATGTCGACCCGGACGGGTATGTCCGGCTGCATCGCGCTTGTCTGGACGGCGACTGGGGCCGGGCGCGTGCGGAGCAGGACCGGTTGACCCGGTTGTTCCGGATCGTCGATGCGGCCGATCCTTCGACGTCTGCGGGTGCGACCCGCGGCGTCGGCGCGTTCAAGACCGCGCTCACCTTGCTCGGGATCATCGAGTCGAACACCGTGTCGTTGCCGTTGCGGGAACTCGATGAGGTGGAAGCCGGGCGGATTCGGGTCGAGCTCGAGCTCGCGGGGTTGTTGTAGTGACGCTCGCGGTCGCGGCCGCGGTCGACATCGGCGGGACCAAGATCGCCGCGGCACTGGTCACGCGATCGGGTGAGATCGTCGACCGGATCAGTACGCCGACGCCGGCCAGGTCCGGTGGACGCGTCGTCCTCCAGACCGCCGGTGATCTGGTGGCCGGGTTGCAGGGACCGGATACCCGGCTCGTTGCCCTCGGCATCGGAAGTGCAGGGGTCGTCGATCCGGCGTCGAAGCGGGTGCTGGCGGCGACGGATCAGTTGGCCGACTGGGTCGGCACCGACCTCGGCGCGCTGGGCGAGCGATTCGGCGTACCGGCGGTGGCGATGAACGACGTCCACGCGCATGCCGTCGGCGAGGCACTCGACACGACCAGCATGCTGTTCCTCGCGGTCGGGACCGGGATCGGCGGTGCGTACGTCGTCGACGGGTCTGTGCTGTTCGGTGCGCATGCCGTCGCCGGGCATGCCGGACACGTGCCGTCGGTGTACGCGGATCGGGAGCCGTGTACCTGTGGCGGTCGCGGGCACCTCGAGGCCGTTGCCTCCGGGCCGGCGCTCGTGGCGCAGTACCGCCGGCGGACGCAGGTGGACGTCACGGATCTTCGTGAGGTAGCTCAGCGCGGCGACCGGGTGGCAGCCGAGGTGATCGAGTTCGGCGGTACTGCGGTCGGCTCGGCGCTCGGTGGACTGGTCAACATGCTCGACCCCGAGACGGTGGTCGTCGGCGGGGGAGTCGCCGGGCTCGGAGCGGTCTGGTGGGACGCTTTACGGGCCGAGTTCCGCCGGGAGGTGTTGCCGCGACTCGCCGACGTACCGGTGTCGGCGGCGCGGCTCGGGAACGACGCGGCCTTGATCGGTGCGGCCAAAATGGCCTGGGAGAGGACTGCATGACCGACGTACTCGAAGCCATCCGCGGACGCCTCGTGGTCTCGTGCCAGGCATACCCGGGGGAGCCGATGAACACCCCCGCCACGATGCGGGCGGTGGCACTCGCCGTGGCGCGCGGAGGTGCCGCGGGCCTGCGGGTGCAGGGGCTGCAGGACATCGCCGAGATCCGTGCCGCGGTCGAGCTGCCGATCATCGGTCTGTGGAAGGACGGGGACGACGACGTCTACATCACCCCGACACTCGACCACGCGATCGCGGTCGCCGAGGCGGGCGCCGACGTCGTCGCGCTCGACGGCACCCGGCGCCCGCGTCCGGACGGCCGCACGTTGCGCGACACCGTCACGGCGATCCACGGACGCACCGGCAAGCTCGTGATGGCCGACTGCTCGACGTACGAGGAGGGCCTCGACGCGGCGGCGGCAGGCGCCGACCTGATCGGTACGACGCTGTCGGGCTACACGCCGTACACGGTCAAAGGTGACGGCCCGGATCTCGCGCTCGTGGCCGAGCTGGCCGCGGCCGTCGGCAAGCCGGTCGTCGCCGAAGGGCGCGTGCACACGCCGGACCAGGCCGCCGCGGCCATCGCCGCCGGCGCCTGGAGCGTGGTCGTCGGGACAGCGATCACCCACCCGACCACGATCACCACCTGGTTCGCGCAGGCTGTGACCACCAGGCCGACGTGATCGCCAATGACCGCGGGCGAGTCCTGAACCCGGACGGCGTACCGCTGCCCGGTTTGTACCCCCGCCTGGCAACGCGGCCGGCAGGCAGACACCTCCTGTCGAGCTGCCGGCCCAACCCCACCGGCCGCGTCCTCGCCGGATCTCCAGCACTCACTAAGCCGGTCGATCCCGGTCTCGCCACGCTCAGCCTGCGGCCGGCGGGCGGGGCTCGGCGAGGTTGGTGAGTGCTTGAGGTCTGCGGTTCAGCTGGTGCTGTCGAGGAGGGAGAGGGTTGTGGCGGCGGCTGTTGTGGGGTCGGCGGCTTCGATGGCGGCGGCGAGGGCCTCGTGCCAGGTGTCTTGGCCGGTGGTGAAGACCTGGAGGCACTGGTCGTCGCGGACGCTTTCGGCGAGGGCGCGGGCGAAGCTGGTGTAGAGCTCGATCAGGACCGGGTTGTGTGAGGCGCGGGCGACGCACAGGTGGAACTCGACGTCGTTCGCGACGAACGCCGCCTCGTCGCCCGCGACGCCGGCCGTGGCTCGGTCCGCGAGCGCCTTCTTCAGCGACTTGATGTCGGCCGCGGTACGTCGCGACGCCGCCAGGCCGGCCGCGACGATGTCGAGACCACGCCGAACCTCGACGACGTCGGTGTGGTCGGCGGTCACCAGCCGCCGACGGATCGCGACATCGGTGGCGTCGCTCGCCGTCACGTAGGTCCCGTCACCCTGCCGCGTGGCGAGCAGCCCGGCCTGCACCAGACCGCGGACCGCCTCGCGCACGGAGGCCCGGCTGACCCCGAGCTGCTCGACCAGTTCGGTCTCCGACGGAATGCGCTCGCCGACCGCCCAGCGCCCCGTGGTGATCTCCTCGCGCAGCTGGGTCCCGACGGACTCGACCAGCGAAACCCGCTCGACTTTCTTCATCGCATCGCTTCCTTAAACGTCAGATGACTGGTAATCCTATCACCTAGCAACACCCGAGATCCCGGCTCGGTTCCGACAAGTCCCCTCTCGAAGGAGGTCGGTCCGATGCACAGCCCAGAGTCACCGCACCAGCTTGCTGCCAGCCCGGTTCGCTCCGCCCACGAACCGCCGCCGGCGGATCCAGGGTCCGTGGTCGGCCGGGTCCTGGACACGATCCCGTTCAACCGCGCTCACCGGCTGATCCTGCTGATGGTCCTGCTCGGCGCCTTCTTCGACGTGATGGAGGAGAACTCGCTCGGCGCGGTCGGTCCGGCGCTGAAGTCGGTCTGGAACATCTCCACCCCGGAGCTGGCGTTCCTGCAGACCGTGACGATCGGCGCGATGATCATCGGCAAGGTGGTCACCGGCGTGCTCGGTGATCACAAGGGCCGCCGGTTCGCGCTCGGGTTCAACCTGGCCGTCTACTGCCTGGGCGCGCTGGTGTGCGCGCTCGCCCCGGGCTACGCGGTCCTGGCGATCGGCCGGTTCATCGTCGGGCTCGGCCTCGGTGGCGAGATCGCCGCCGGGATGACGATCCTCAGCGAACTGGTCTCGACCAAGTACCGCGGTGCGGTCGTCGCCTCGCTGAACGTCGGCGCCGGCGGCTTCGGCAACGTGGTGTCGTTCGGCTTCGCGGCCGTCGTCCTCGGTCCGCTCGGGAACTTCTTCGGCGGCCCGGACAACAGCTGGCGCTGGATGTTCGGCCTGCTCGTGCTGCCCGCGTTACTGGTGCTCGTGTATCGGCGGTTCCTCCCCGAGACACCGCGCTACCTCGCCTCCCGCGGGCGGATCGACGAGGCGAACGGCGTCCTCACCAGACTCGCTTCCGGCCGCTTGAAGGACACCGGCGGACCGGTCACGCCGTACATCCAGACCGTTGGTGGGGTCGTGCCGAAGGTCGAGAAGGTGCGGTTGTCGGAGGTGTTCCGCGGCGTCCTGCTCCGCCGTACGGCGGCCCTCGCGGTGATCTCGTGGATGACGTTCGGGGCGCAGGTGACGGTGCTGGTGCTGATGCCCACGATCCTCGTCGAGCAGGGGTACACGATCACCAAGAGCCTCGCGTTCACGATGGTGATGAACCTGGGCAGCCTGTTCGGTGCCGCCGCGGCGACCTGGGCGGCGCTGAAGCTCCCGCGCCGCCTCGTGATCACCGTCGGCGCCGGGGCCGCCTGTCTCGCCGCGCTCGCGTTCGGCTTTCTGGCGAACACACCGGCGCTGGTGCTGATCCTCGGCGCCGCCTTCCAGTTCTTCGTGCTCCTGCTGAACAGCACGATCTTCGCGTGGGCCCCGGAGCTCTATCCGACCCGGGTTCGCGCGTTCGGCACCGCGATGGTGGCGGTCCAGGGCAATGTCGCCGGGGCGTTCGTCCCGATCGGCGCCGGACTGCTGCTCGACCACGCCGGTGTGGTCGCGGTGTTCGTCCTGATCGCCGTCATGTACTCCGTGATGGCGATCGCGAGCCGATTCGCGCCGGAGACGCACGGCCGTTCGCTCGAGGACATCAACTCCACCACGAATGAAGGAGTCGCATAATGGCCCGTCTACACGTCAGCGCCACCTCGCACTGGCCGAACTACCTCCCGGAGTACGTCGCCCGCGAGCTCGGGTACTACGAGGACGAGGGCCTGGAGTTCTCCCGGTCCGCGCCCGACGACTGGACGCAGGTACTGCGGGACCTCGAAGGCGGCACCGCCGACGTCGTGCTCGGTGGGCTGTGGGTGCCGGCGATGTACCACGGTCGCGGCCGTGAGTACCGCGCCTTCGCCCAGCTCAACAGCCGGAACCCGAAGGCGCTGGTCACCCGCGAGAAGGTCGCCGACTTCGACTGGAAGGACCTCGAGGGCAAGGTCGTACTCGCACCGGGTGCCGGTGGTACGGCGCCGTTCGTGCACACGGCCGGGTTGATGCGTGAGGCCGGTGTCGACATGTCGAAGGTCCGTTGGGTCCGCGACCTGTCCGGCGGGATGCTCACCGAACTGTTCCTCGGCGGCATGGGTGACGCGCTCGTCACCGACCTGGTGAATGCCGCCTTCCTGGAGCACCGCGAGGAAGCTTTCGTTGCCGTGCGCCACGATCGGGCCGGCGGCCTGATGCCGAACAGCGTGTACTACACGACCGACGACGTACTGGCCCGCGAGGACAAGCTCGTCGAGCGGTTCTACCGCGCACTGCAGCGTTCGTACGACTGGCTGAAGGCGCACGAGGCGGCCGAGCTGACCGACCTGCTCGCTCGCGAGTGGCCGTCGCTCGACACCGACGTACTCGTTGGTGTCGTCGACGATCTGCGGGCGAGCGGGATCTGGGAGGACTTGCGGATCAGTGCGGAAGGGTACGGCGAGTGGATGCGCATCCTCACCGAGGACGGACTGCTCGACACGCCACCGGCGTACGGCGATCTGGTCGCGACGGTGGAGTCATGAGCGTCGGTCGGCCGATCCTCGCGCTGAGCCGGGAAGAGATCGCGAAGACCCTCGAGATGCCGGCCGTGATCGAGGCGGTCGGGAACGCGCACGCGGCGCTGAGTACCGGGGGCGCCGCACAGGCCGAGCGCTCGACGGTCGAGGTCCCTGGGCGTACGACGTTGCTCGTGCCGATGACCGCTGCGATCAGTTCTCAGTCCGTCGCGGGCATCAAGTTGCTCACCGATACCCCCGCCAACGCGGATCGTTCGCTCCCGGTGCAGCAGTCGACGTTGCTGCTCGTCGACCCCGACACCGGGGCGTGCGAGGCGATCCTGGACGGACCGGCGTTGACGTTGTTCCGCACCGCGGCGGCGTCCGCGGTGGCCACGCGCCACCTCGCGCGCAGTCAGTCGCGGACGCTCGGCCTGGTCGGTGCCGGTGCACAGGCGCGGGCTCATCTGGACGCGTTGTCGTGCGTGCTGACGATCGACCGCGTGGTCGTCTGGAGTCGTACGAAGGAGCGGGTCGAGGCGTTCGCGGCGTACGCGCGGGAACGTGTCGGCGAGGTGGTCGTTGCCTCCGGCCCCGAAGAAGTGGTGCGCGAGGCCGAGGTGCTCTGCACGCTCACGCCGTCGCGTGCGCCGATCGTGCGGGGCGAGTGGTTCACGCCCGGCCTGCACGTGAACGCCGTCGGCGCGCCGCCGCGGCCCGACTATCGCGAGATCGACAGCGCCGGGATCGCTCGCAGTCACGTGGTCGTCGACAGCTACGACGTCGTACGGCGAGAGTCGGGAGACGTCCTCGTCCCGCTCGCCGAGGGCGTGATCTCGGCGGACCATTTCGCCACCGAGCTCGGTGACGTGGTGACCGGCGCCCGACCGGGTCGCCGGACCGACGACGAGATCACGTTGTTCGACTCCGTCGGGCTGGGGCTGCAGGACATGGCGGCCGCGCGGCTGGCGGTCGACGCGGCCCGCCGTACCGGACTCGGCGTGGAGCTCCGGCTCAACTGACGACCGCCCCCGAAGACGTGTGACCCGCCGCTCGCCGGGATCGAGCCGGCGGGTCACACCTCGGGATCCACATCAACCACAAGGAGTGAGCCTGGATGCCGACACCGAGCCCGGGATACTCGATCACCGCCCGCGTGGAGGCGCCTGCCTCACCGCACATCACGACCGCGCTGACCACCGCGGTCGGCGCCGCCGGCGGCGCCCTGACCGCGCTCGACGTGGTCGAGTCGCGCGCCGACCGGATCGTCGTCGACGTCACGTGTGACGCCGTCGACGCGAACCACGAGGCTGCGCTGGAGAAGGCCCTCGGCGAGGTCGAGGGCGTGGCGGTCCGCAAGGTCAGCGACCGCACCTTTCTGCTGCACCTCGGCGGGAAGCTGCAGGTACTGCCGAAGGTCCCCCTCAAGCACCGCGACGACCTGTCCCGCGCGTACACCCCAGGGGTGGCGCGCGTCTGCCAGGCGATCGCGGAGAACCCGGCGGACGCCCGCCGGCTGACCATCAAACGGAACACGGTCGCGGTCGTGACCGACGGCTCCGCCGTTCTCGGCCTCGGCAACATCGGGCCCGCGGCGGCGTTGCCGGTGATGGAAGGCAAAGCCGCGTTGTTCCGCCAGTTCGCCGGTGTCGACGCGTGGCCGGTCTGCCTGGACACCCAGGACACCGACGCGATCGTGGAGATCGTGCGGGCGATCGCACCGGTGTACGGCGGGGTGAACCTCGAGGACATCGCCGCACCACGCTGCTTCGAGATCGAGAAACGGCTCCGGGACATGCTCGACATCCCGGTCTTCCACGACGACCAGCACGGTACGGCGATCGTCGTACTGGCGGCGCTCGCGAACGCGCTGCGGGTCGTCGGCAAACGGATCGAGGACGTCCGGATCGTGGTGTCCGGCGTCGGCGCCGCTGGTCATGCGGTGATCCGGCTGCTCGCGGCGGAAGGAGCGGGCGAGATCGTCGCCTGCGGCCGGAACGGAGCCGTCCACTCGGGACAGAGCGGGCTCGACGAGTACCGCGGGTGGATCGCGGCGAACACGAATCCGCGCGGCGAGACCGGTTCGCTGGTCGACGTACTCGCCGGGGCGGACGTCTTCATCGGGGTGTCGGGACCCGGTCTGCTGACCGGCGACGACATCGCGACGATGTCCGACGATGCGATCGTCTTCGCGCTGGCGAACCCGGACCCGGAGGTCGACCCGCTCGCCGCCGGTGAGCACGCGGCCGTCGTCGCGACCGGGCGGTCCGACTACCCGAACCAGATCAACAACGTGCTGGCGTTCCCCGGGTTCTTCCGCGGCATGCTCGACGCGGGGGCGCACGAGATCACCGACGCGGTGATGCTGGCCGCCGCGGACGCGATCGCGCGCTCCGTCGCACCGGAGGAACTGAACGCGACGTACATCGTGCCCAGTGTGTTCGACCCCGAGGTGGCGCCCGCTGTCGCCGCCGCGGTCCGGCAGGCGGTGAGCGATGACTGAGATCCTCACACCGGAGGCCGTCGAGTTCGTCATCGGTCTGCACCACGCTTTCGGTGCCCGACGCAACGAACTGGTCGAGGCCCGGCAACGCCGCCGCGCCGAGGTCGCACGGACCGGACGGCTGGACTTCCTGCCGGAGACCGCCGCGATTCGCGACGCGGACTGGAAGGTCGCGCCTGCACCGGACGACCTGCTCGACCGCCGCGTCGAGATGACCGGTCCGACCGACCGGAAGATGACCATCAACGCGCTGAACTCCGGCGCCCGCGTCTGGCTCGCCGACCTGGAGGACGCGAGCACGCCGCACTGGGACAACGTGATCGGCGGCCAGCAGAACCTGTACGACGCGATTCGCCGGACGATCTCGTTCCGCTCGGAGGCCGGCAAGGAGTACCGGCTCGCCACCGACCGCCGGCTCGCGACGATCGTGATGCGACCGCGCGGCTGGCATCTCGACGAACGGCATCTGCTCGTCGACGACGTACCGGTGGCCGGTGCGCTGGTGGACTTCGGGCTGTACTTCTTCCACAACGCGGCCGAGCTGATCGCGCGGGGGAGTGGACCGTACTTCTACCTGCCGAAACTGGAGGGTCATCTGGAGGCACGGCTGTGGAACGACATCTTCGGGTACGCGCAGGACCAGCTCGGCATCCCGCAGGGCACGGTGCGGGCGACGGTGCTGATCGAGACCATTCCGGCCGCGTTCGAGATGGACGAGATCTTGTACGAGCTACGCGACCACGCGTCCGGCCTGAACGCGGGCCGCTGGGACTACCTGTTCAGCGTGATCAAGTACTTCCGCGACTCGGGCCCGGACTTCGTCCTGCCGGACCGCAACGCGGTGACGATGACGGCGCCGTTCCTGCGGGCGTACACACGGTTGCTGGTCCGGACGTGTCACCGGCGCGGGGCGTTCGCGATGGGCGGGATGGCGGCGTTCATCCCGAGCCGCAAGGACCCGGAGGTCAACGAGCTCGCGTTCGCGAAGGTCCGCGCGGACAAGCAGCGCGAGGCCGGCGACGGGTTCGACGGGTCCTGGGTCGCGCACCCGGATCTGGTCCCGATCTGCCGCGAGGTGTTCGACGGCGTGCTCGGCGATCGCCCGAACCAGGTGGACAAGCCGCTCGAGGAACTCGACGTCACCGCGGTCGACCTGATCGATCTCCGCTCGACGCCCGGCGCGCCGACCGAGAGCGGGCTGCGGAACAACGTGCGGGTCGGCCTGCTGTACGTCGAGGCGTGGCTGCGCGGAAACGGCGCGGTCGGCATCGACAACCTGATGGAGGACGCCGCCACCGCCGAGATCGCGCGCTCACAGATCTGGCAGTGGGTGCACAACCAGGTCAAGCTCGACACCGGCGTCCAGGTGACGGCCGAGCTGGTCGAACGGATCATCGACCAAGAACTGACAGTGATCGGCGCGGACGCCCGGTTCGACCAGGCGCGGCGGATCTTCGCCGACGTCGCGCTCGCCGACAGCTACGCCGACTTCCTCACGCTCCCGGCGTACGACGCCGTACTGGAGGCCGAATGCGCATCCTGATCGCGAACGTCAACACGACGAAGGCGATGACCGAGACCATCCGTGCCCAGGCCGCGGCCTCCGCGTCCGAGGGAACGGAAGTGATCGGCCTGACGCCGGACCTCGGTCCCGAATCGGTGGAGGGCAACTTCGAGAGCTATCTCGCCGCCGTCGCCGTGATGGACGCGGTCGTGCGCCACGAAGGTCCGTACGACGCGGTGATCCAGGCCGGGTACGGCGAACACGGGCGCGAGGGCCTGCAGGAGTTGCTCGACGTCCCAGTGGTCGACATCACCGAGGCCGCGGCGCAGATCGCGATGCTGGTCGGCCGGAGCTACTCGGTGGTGACCACGCTTGACCGGGCGGTGCCCCAGATCGAGGACCGGCTGCTGTTGGCCGGAGTCTCCGGACGTTGCGCGTCGGTCCGCGCCAGCGGGCTCGCGGTACTCGAACTCGAGGAGGATCCGGACCGCGCCGTCGACGCGATCGTTGAGCAGGCGGTGCAGGCCGTGCGCGACGATCATGCCGAGGTGATCTGTCTCGGCTGCGGCGGAATGGCCGGCCTGGACCGAAAGATCGCCGCGGCGACCGGCGTGCCCGTGGTGGACGGTGTGACCGCGGCCGTGCAGCTCGCGGAGTCGCTGGTGCGGCTCGGACTGTCCACCAGCAAGGTCCGGACGTACGCCGCTCCGCGCCCGAAAACCATCACCGGCTGGCCACTGCGCCAAGCAGCCGGCGCGTGACTTCGCAGAATCCCTTGAAACGTCAGACGACTGGTAATCATACTAACTACCACCCCGAGATCCCGGCTCGGTCGACAGCAGATTCCTTTGTCAGCAGGAGGTCGACCCATGCACCCCTCGGATTCACCGACCACGGCAACATCGGCACCAACCCCACCCCCGGCACCTGAGACCGGTCGCCTCTCGGAGGTGATGGACCGGATCGGCTGGACCCGCGCGCATTGGGTCGTGGCCGGTCTGGTCCTCGCGGGGATGTTCTTCGACGCGCTCGAACAGGACACCACCGGCGCCATCACCGAAGGCCTGAAGGCCAGCTTCGGGATGGACACCGCCGACCTCGCCTTCCTGAACACCGTGATGATCATCGGTGGACTCGTCGGCCGTGTCACCACCGGCTATCTCGCCGACCGCAAGGGCCGGCGGTACGCGCTGTCGTTCAACCTGCTGCTCTACACGCTGGGCGGCATCCTGAGCGCGATCGCGCCGAACCAGACGATCCTCGAGATCTCCCGGTTCATCGTCGGTATCGGCCTCGGCGGCGAGTTCACCGTCGGGCTCGCGCTCGTCACCGAGATGGTCGCGACCAAGTACCGCGGCACCGTCGCCGCGTCGCTGAACATCGGCTCCGGCGGCGTCGGCAACTTCGTGGCCTTCGGCCTCTTCCTGATCGTCCTCGGTCCACTGAACGACGTCCTCGGCGGTACCGACGCGAGCTGGCGCTGGCTCTACGTGCTGCTCGCCGTACCCGCTCTGCTCGTCGTCTTCATCCGGCGGTACATGCCCGAGTCACCTAGGTTCCTGCTGTCGAAAGGGCGGTTGGACGAGGCGAACGAGGCGCTCACCACGTTGGCTTCCGGACGGTTGAGCCGCAAGGGGCGCGGCCCGGTCACGGCGTACCTGACGCAGGACGACATCCCCGATGTCGTCGGGCAGTCGGTGCCGCTGCGTACGTTGCTGACGGTCGGGTCGTTGCGCCGTACGGCGGCCATCGGGGTCGCGTCGTGGATGTCGTTCGGCGCGCAGATCACCCTGCTGGTGCTGATGCCGAGCATTCTCGTCGCCCAGGGCTACAGCATCAGCGACAGTCTCGCGTTCACGATGGTGATGAACCTGGGCAGCCTGTTAGGTGCCTGCGCCGCCGCACTGCTGGCCCGGAACGTGGGCCGCCGAACGACGGTGGTCTCGGCGGCCGTCCTCGGCTGCGTGGCCGCGGTCGCGTTCGCGAGCTTCGCGCACGGTGCGACGCTGATCCTGCTGCTCGGCGGCACGTTCCAGTTCTTCGCACTGCTGCTCAACACCACCCTCGCCGCCTGGTCCCCGGAGGTCTACCCGACCGAGGTGCGCGCGCTCGGAACCTCGATCGTGAACGGCATCGGGAACGTGTCCGGCGCCGTGATGCCGCTGATCGCGGTCCCGGTCTTCGCCGCCTGGGGGATGTCCGGGGTGTTCCTGATGCTGGCCCTGATGTACGTCGTGCTCGCGATCGCGGCCCGGTTCGCACCGGAGACGTACCGGCTGTCACTGGAACAGATCAACCGGACCCAGGTCTGACCATTCTCCAGAAAGGAAGAACATCTGTGAGGGAATACAGCGCCCCGGTCGACTACCGGCGGATGGAGTCGTTGCTACGTGACTTCGAGCCGAGCTTCACCTTCGAGCCGGCCGGGCAGATCACCGAAGCGGAGTACGCCGACCGGATCGAGCGGCTCCGCCGGGAGGCGACGGTCGCGGGTCTGGACGCACTCCTCGTGCACGCCAGCCTGGTCGGCTGGTACCACACGTCGAACCCGTTCCTGCGTTACCTGTGCGACTGGATGCGGGAAGGGGTCCTGATCCTCCCGACGGACGCCGACGTGGAGCCCGAACTGCTGTCGTTCTGGACCGAGTCGGCCGTCGTACCGCCCGGTGGCGAGCCGTTGCTGGTGGGCGACATCTGGCAGATCTCGCCGTTCGGGCGGGAGAGTGTCGACCGGCCTGGATCACCGCTGGGCAAGACGGTCGAGGCCGCGGTCGGCGTACTGCGGCGGCTCGGTCTCGCGGGCGGACGGGTCGGCCTGATCGGTGACGACACCGCGACGTCGTGCTGGGCCGGTCTGCGAGACAGCCTGCCGACCAGCGAGTTCCGCGACGCCACCGACATGATCCTGCGGATGCAGCGGATCCGGTCGAAGGCCGAGATCGAGATCATCCGGTCGGCGGGGCAGCTGATCGACATCGGGTGGGAGGCGCTGTGTCACGTGGCCCGGCCGGGGGTGACGGACTACGAGGCGTACGCAGCGTTCTCCTATGCGCAGATGGCGCGTGGCGGCGAGACGGGCGACGGGTATCAGATCGGTGCGAACAGGTACGGAACGCTGTGCGGGAAGCCGTACGGGCATGTGCTCACCGACGGCGATCTGCTCAACCTGTACATCTCGAACGTCACCTATCTCGGCTACTGCGCGCAGGCCGCCCGGATGATGGTGATCGGATCGGCGACCGAGCAGCAGGAAGAGGTCCTGGCGATGACGGTCGACGCGGTCCGCCGGGCCGAACGGCTGATCAAACCCGGCGTGAAGTTCAGCGAACTGCACGACGCCGCCTTCGAGGCGTATGTCGAGCGCGGGTATCTGAAGTCCAAGGAGACCCGCACGATGCCGTTCAACTGGGAGGCATTGCCCGACGGGTCGCCGCGGCCGGTCGAACGGCAGTACGTCGAGGACGCCGACTGGGAGGCACAAGGGCGGCGGTTGATGCACGTCTGGCCGGCCGCTCCCGGTCCGCACAACCCCAATCTCGGTCACGCGATCGGAATGCCGAAACTCCCGCAGTACAACGTCACTTCGCACAACACCGACCGGATGGAGCCCGGGATGGTGTTCGTCCTGCACGCCCAGTGGGTCGAGCCGCTGGTCGCCGGCTCCAACCTCGGTGACCTGTACGTCGTCACCGAGACCGGCTTCGAGAACCTGACCTGCCGTACCTCGGTCGAACCGTATCGAACGGAGAAGTCCGTATGACCGTCCTCAAACTCAGCTCGATGGCGCACGGCTTGAACTACCTCCCCGAATATGTTGCGCGCGGCAACGGAATCTTCGCGGCGAACGGCCTCGAGGTCCCGTACACGTTGCGCGACCCGTGGGACGGCATCATGCACGACCTCGCCGACGGGACCTCCGACGTCGCGCTCGGTGGTCTGTGGGTGCCTGCCATGTACTCCGGCCGTGGGCGGGACTTCGTCGCGATCGCTCAACTCAACGACCGCTTCCCGATGTGCATCGTCACGCGCGAGCGGGTGGACGGCTTCGACCTGTCCTGGCTGCGGGACCGCACCGTCCTCGTTCCCGGACAGGGTGGTACGGCGCCGGCCGAGTTCACCCGCGGGCTGATGCGTGAAGCCGGTCTCGATCCGTGGCAGACCCGGTTCGCGCATGACCTGTCGATGCCGATGCTGTATGAGCTGTACGTCAACGGGCTGGCCGATGCGTTCGTCACCGACCTCGTCACCGCACTCGAACTGCAGCAGTCCGGCCGTGGGCAGATCGCGTACCTGCACGCCGAGCGTGGTGGTCGCATGCCGAACAGCGTGTACTACGTCCTCCGCGAACGCCTCGACGAACTCACACCCGCACTGATCCCGTTCGTAGGATCCATCGACAAGGCCATGCAACAACTCCGCGACGGCACCGTCGTCGACCTCCCCGGTCTGCACGCTACCGAGTGGCCGGAAGCCAACCCGTCGACCCTCACCGCAGCCACCGAACTCCTCATCAAACACGGCGTCTGGAACACCACCCGAGTAGACCAAGCCGCCTGCGAACGCTGGACCGGAATCCTCCACACAGCCGGTCTAACCGTGAATCACGTCCTGTACGCCAACATCACCGACACCCGAGCGATGCCCGAGTAAGTCATGCGTGGGGCGTTCAGTCGGGGACGAAGAAGTTCATGTCTTGCCAGAGGGTGTCTACGTGGGCGATCGCGGTTCGGCTGCGTTGGGGCTCGATCGCGACCAGGGCTGCGGCGAGCCCGTAGGCGAGGCTGGTGGCTGCTGTCATCGAACGGAAGTTGGAGATGCCCTCGGCCGGGATGAGCAGGACGTGGTCGGCGTGGTCGGCTGCGGGGGAGTGCTTCGTGTCGGTGATGGCGCAGGTGGTGGCGCCGACCTGTTGGGCGAAGCGGAGCGCCGCGACCGTCTGCTTGTAGTGCTGCCAGAAGCTGAACGCGACCAGACAGTCCTCGCTCGTCAGCCGGGCGAGCGCGTTGGTCAGATGCGGCCCGCCACGATCCTCCAACGTGATGTCGTACCCGCGACTCGCCGCCATCATCGTCAACCCCTGCGCGGGCAGCGCGTGCGTCCCGGTCGCCACCACCAGCGTCCGTGGCGCCGCATGGATCGCCTCCACGACCGCCGCGCCTTCCTCGAAGTCGAAGGAGTGCAGGCAGGATTGCAGGTTCTCCGTGTCCCGCGCGAACGCGGTCGCCAGTACGCCGGCGTGCCCCGTCGTGGGTGCGCCGGCGTCCACGTCGTACCGCCGGACGACGTACACCGAGCGGAACTCCGCCTGGAACTGCGGCCAGCCGGCGTACCCGAGCGACTGCGCGAACCGGACCACGGTCGCGCCGTTCACCTCGGCGCGCTCGGCGACCTCGGCGGCGGTCGCGTACGACGAGAAGCTCGGTTGGGTGGCCACCACGTGGCGGACCCGTTCGGCCTTCGGTCCGAGGCGGGTGCCGCCGGCCTGGGCGTCGAGCCATTCCGCCACCGTGTGGACCTGGTCAGTCATCACCCCATTGTGCCGGATGCAAGAAATAATGCACCATCCCTTGCATGCACGATTTCATGCATCTACTGTCCTGAGTCATCCATCCCCTCCCTGGCCGCGCGAGCGTGTCAGAGCATGGAAGAAGGAGGCTCCGATGACCGTGGAAATCCCCGCCGCCGGCCGGACGCTGCTGGACCGTCTCGAACGGCTCCCATTGTCCCGCCCGCATTTCGTCCTGCTACTGATGGGCGGTCTCGGGATCGCCTTCGACGGTATGGACGGCTCCCTGGTCTCGTACCTGCTGCCGGCCGTCAAACCCCTGTGGCACCTCGCGCCGTGGCAGATCGGCCTGATCGGCAGCTCGCTGCTGATCGGGATCCTGATCGGCGCGTTGACCGCAGGCATCGTCGGCGACGCGATCGGCCGCCGCAAGGTGATGATGTACGCGCTCGCGCTGTACTGCGCCGCCACCCTGATCGCGGCGTTCGCGCCCTCCTGGGAGATCTTCTTCAGCGCGCGCATCGTCGCAGGTATCGGCGTCGGCGCCGAGGCGGCGATCATCCCGGCGTTCATCGCCGAGTTCATCCCGGCCCGCTCCCGCGGTCTGCTGGTCGGCGCCGTCGCCGGGTTCTTCTCCGCCGGGTACGTCGCGTCGGCGCTGCTCGGGCGCCTGTTCGTGCCGACGTTCGACCATGGCTGGCGGATCGCCCAGATCGTCACCGCGCTCCCCGTGCTCATGCTGCTGTGGTGGCGCCGCAGCCTGCCGGAGTCGCCGCGCTGGCTGATCCAGCAGGGCCGGTACGCCGAAGCGGGCGAGGTCGTCGACGCCCTGGAGGACGCCGTCCGCGCCACCGGGAAGGACGTGCCGCCGGTGCCCGCGCCGTCGATCGAGACCACGGTGTCGGTGCCGCGCAGTCCGAAGCCCGGTGCGGGTCTGGTGTTGATGTGGCGGGACGGACTGGCTCGTCGTACGGCGGTGTTGTGGTTGCTGTGGATCTCGATCACGTTCGCGTTCTTCGGCTTCTTCACCTGGATCCCGTCGCTGCTCGTCGAGCGGGACCTGACCATCTCCAAGAGCCTCACGTACGCGCTGCTGATCACGCTCGCGCAGATCCCGGGGTACTACTCGGGCGCCTACCTGAACGAGCGGCTCGACCGGAAGTGGACGATCGCGTCCTACCTGACGGCCGGCGCGATCTCGGCGTTCCTGCTCGCGAACGCCTCGAACAACGGGCAACTACTCGCCTGTGGCATCTTGCTCTCGTTCTTCATGAACGGCACGTACGCCGGTCTGTACGCCTACACGCCCGAGGTGTACCCGACCGCGATCCGCGCCACCGGGATGGGCACCGCGTCCGCGGTCGGCCGGCTCGGCGGGATCAGCGCACCGATCCTGATCGGCGTCCTGTTCACGTCGATCGGCTTCCTCGGGGTCTTCTCGATGATCGCGGCGGCCCTGCTGCTCGGCGCGGTCGCCATCCTCACGCTCGGCCTGTCGACGCGCGGCCGCCGGCTCGAGGACCTGGACCCGGAGCAGCCGGTCGCCCAGCCGAGCGCGGCCATGCTGCCCGAACGCGGCGCGGCGGCGGCGAACTGACATGGACACCGTTTTCGTCAACGCCACCGTCCTCGATGTTCGCAACGGCGTCCTGGTCGAGGATCAGGAAGTTGCCGTGTGCAACGGACGGATCCAGGACGCCGTACCGCGTGATGCCCGCGTGATCGACCTGCACGGGCGGACGCTGATGCCCGGGCTGATCGACTCGCATGTGCACGTGACCCAGGCCAGCGCGAGTTTCGCCGAGATGACCTCGTGGCCGGCGTCGTACGCGACCGCACGGTCCGCTCAGGTGCTGAAAGACATGCTGCTGCGCGGGTTCACCACCGTGCGCGACCTGGGTGGTGCCGAGGCCGGGCTGGCCCGGGCGCTGCGCGAAGGACTGATCGAGGGACCACGGCTGCTGTACGGCGGCCCGATCCTCGCACCGACCGGCGGGCACGTGCTGACCAGGATCTGCGACGGTCCGACCGAGCTCCGCCGGGCGATCCGCGAGCAGATGGCGCAGGGTGCGCACCACATCAAGCTCACGCTCAGCGGTGGCGTCGTGTCGTCGATGGCGCTCGACGCGCTCGCCTTCTCCGAGGAGGAGATCCGCGTCGCCGTCGAGGAGGCCGGGTTCGGTCACGGGTACGTCGCCGGGCACGCGTACTCCGCCGCCTCGGTGAACCGGGCGCTGCGCTACGGCGTACGGACGATCGAGCACGGGAACCTGATCGACCAGGAGAGCGTCGACCTGTTCCTGGAGCTCGGTGCGTTCCTGGTGCCGACGCTGGCGACGTTCGACGCGCTGCGGCGGAGTGGAGCCGAGCACCTTTCCGCCGAGGGCAAGGGGAAGCTCGACAACATTCTCGAGCTCGGGTTGCAGGCGTTGGAGCTCGCTGATCGTGCGGGTGTGGCGATCGGGTACGGGACCGATTTGCATGGAGATCTGCATGCGCATCAGCTCGACGAGTTCATGCTGCGGGCCGAAGTACAGAAGCCTGCTGACATCTTGCGGTCCGCGACGTTGGTCGGCGCGGAGATCGCCGGGCTGGTCGGTGAGGTGGGGGAGATCCGGGACGGGGCCTGGGCGGATCTGCTCGTGGTGGACGGGAATCCGCTCGAAGACATCGCCGTGCTGACCGACCCGGACCGACGCTTGCGCCTCATCATGCAGGGCGGCCGGATCGCGAAGGACACCCTGGACGAGGAGACTCCCGATGTGCCGTGATCATGACGAGGTCGAACCGCTGCCGAGTTCGATCAGCCGGCGGGGCGTGATCGGCGGCGCGATCGCGCTCGCCGGCGCGGGTCTTGCGGCGGTCGGTCTGCCCGCCGAGGCGGCGGGGCCTGGTGAGGCGCGGTCGTTGGGGCGGCCGCCGGTTCCGCAGGCGGTGGTGGTCGAGAACGGGATCGTGCTCGATCCGCTCACCGGTCGGGTCGTCGAGGACGCCGTCGTGGTGCTGGACCGCGGGAAGGTCGTGGCGGTCGGCAACCGTTCCCAGACTCGCGCGGCGGTGGCCGAGGTCAACGGTCGCGCGCGGGTGATCGACGTCGAGGGCCGCTGGGTGCTGCCCGGGCTGATCGACGTCCACGTGCACGAGAACGCGGTCGCCGACGCGCGAGCAGCCCTGATCCGTGGCGCGACGACGGTCCGCAGCGGTACGTCGGACTTCTACCAGGACATCGGCCTGCGCGCACTGGGACCGTGGGCGCCGGGCGTCGTACCGCGGATGAAGGCGTCCGGCACGTTCGTCACACCGGATCTCGGCACCACGATCCTCGGAGACCCCGCGCTGGCTCCGCTGGCCGGTGGCGTCCGTACGCCGGAGGAGCTGCGGTACCTGACGTCGGTCAATCTCGATCGCGGCGTCGACTGGGTGAAGACCCGGGTGAACGAGCGGGCCGGCGTACCTGAGCAGGATCCGCTCACGCAGGTGTACGACTACGAGCAGATCCGGGCGATCGTCACCGAGGCACGTAAGCGCGGGGTCGGCGTGATGTGCCACAGCTACAGCGAGCAGGCGATCGACGACGCGGTCCGGGCCGGGATCAAAACCCTCGAGCACGGGGTGTTCGTCAGCGAGCGGACGCTGGAGCGGATGGCGCGGCAGGGGACGCATTTCACGCCGACGATGTCCGCGATCGGCGGCATGCGCGACTCGTCGAACCCGATCCTGAAGCAGCGTGGTGAGCAGTTCTTCCCGGTTCTCCAGGCCGCGGTACGGCGGGCCGTCGAGCTGGGTGTCACCGTGGTCGCCGGCACGGACTCGTTCGGGCTCGACGTCGACCCGATCGGCGGTGAGGTCCGGCTCCTGCACGAGGCGGGGCTGAGCGCCCTCGACGCGATCCGCGCGGCGACGACAAGCGCGGCGCGACTGCTTGGCCTCGAGAGTTCCGTCGGCCGCCTGGCCCGCGGGTACGCCGCCGACCTGATCACCCTCGACGGCAACCCTCTCGAAAACCCCAGCGCCCTCGAACAGCCCCACCTGGTCATCGCCGGCGGCGCCATCGTCACCTGACCCGGACCGCCAGCACTCATCAATCGCACGATCCCCACCCTCCCCACGCTCAGCCCACCCGATCGACACCCATTGATGAGTGCTGGCGGTCCGCGAGGGGTCAGCGGGTTACTCGGTCTACTCGGTGCCCGGTTCGGTCGAAGATGTGGAGTTGGGTGGGGTCCAGGGCCAGGTGGATGCGGGCGCCGCGGTGGAGGTCGGCGTCTTGGGGGACCTCGATGACCAGATCGGCTCGGCGATGCGTGGGCGGTGGTTCGGGTGCGGGATCGGTGGGGGAACCCAGGCCGATGCGGGAGCGGAGTCTGGTCAGCAGCGAGGACTGGTGAGTGGGCGACCTACCGTCGTGGTCGGGTAGGGCGTGCAGGGGTTGGGCGCGGCCGACGCGGTCGGGGTCGACCGCCTCGATGCCGCACTCGACGAACGCGATCGACTGCTGGCCGTGGAACTCGAACGCGCGCAGTGTCCCGGACAGCGGGTTCGGGACGTCCTCGTCGGCGATCAACCGGAAGGCGTTCGAGCGCGCGCCGACGATCACCTGGGCGCCGTCGTGGTGGCGCAGGATCAGCGAGCGACGGTCGGTCGGCGGCAACGCGATCGCCTGGGCGCCGAAGTCGAGTGACACCCGATGGTGGGCCGTCACCCGGACGGTCGCGTGCAGCAGATTGATCCGCGGCGTCCCCAGGAACCCGGCGACGAACGCGGTCGCCGGGTCGTTGTAGACCTGCGCCGGGGTCCCGACGTCCTCGATCCGGCCGTCGCGCATCACCGCGATCCGATCGGCCAGTGTCAGCGCCTCGACCTGGTCGTGGGTGACGTACAGCGTGGTGACGTTCAGGTCCCGCGTCATCGCGCCGATCTCCTGGCGGAGCTCGGTCCGCATCGTCGCGTCCAGGTTCGACAGCGGTTCGTCGAGGAGGAACACCTCCGGGCGGCGAACCAGCGCGCGGCCGATCGCGACCCGCTGCCGCTGCCCGCCGGACAGTGTGCGCGGCATCCGGTCGAGCACCGAGGAGATGCTCAGGATCTGCGCCAGGCCGTTCGCGGTCGAGCTCGCCGCGGTGTCGTCCTGCCCGGCGATCTGCAGCGGGAACATGATGTTCTCCCGCACGGTCCGGTTCGGGTAAAGGGCGCCGGTCTGGAACACCATCGCGACCCCGCGCTCCCGTGGCGCCAGGCGGGTCCCGTTCGTCCGGCCGAACCACACCTCGCCGGCGGTCACCTGCTCCAGACCGGCGATCATCCGCAGCAGCGTGGTCTTCCCGCACCCGGAGGGCCCGAGCAGCACCATGAACTCGCCGTCGCCGATCTCCAGCGTCAGCTCGTCGACGGCGAGGTGTTCACCTTCGAACACCTTGGACACCGCGTCGAGCTTGATCGCCGTCATGTACGCCTTATACGGGAAGATCCGGTTCACCGGCAAGAAGTGAGCATCCTTGCAACAGGCAAGGTTGACGACTTGACTGTTGCCGACAGCAATCAAAGACCGTCAGGACGACTGGGGAACTCGCTGTGGCGTGCCGTTGACAACGACGGCGGTCACCTCGCCGATACCGCCGTCCGGGGTGCGGGTGAGCTGGACCAGATCGGCCCGGGCTCCGACCGCGAGGCGTCCACGGTCGGTCAAACCGAGCAGATCGGCGGGTGTCGTGGTGGCCATCGTGACGGCGGTTTCCAGCGGCAGTCCGCCAGGCCCAATGGCCCAGCGGAGGCAGTCGAGGAGTGAGGCGCCGCTACCCGCGAGGTACGGCGTACCGTGCAGGCGCAGGCTGCCGTCGGGGGAGACGGTGACCGCGCCGCCGACCGCGGTTCGGTAGTCGCCCGGAGCGCATCCGGCGAGGGCAGCGGCGTCGCTGGTGAGGACGCAGCGGGCCGCGCCCTTCGCGCGGACGAGAGCGGCGAAGGTGTCCGGGGGCAGGTGATGGCCGTCGGCGATCAGGCCGGCGGTGAGGGTGTCTGCGGTCAGCTGCGCCCAGATCGGGTTGTGGTGGCGATCGATCTGCGCGGGCAGGCCGTTGCCCAGGTGAGTCGACAGCCGCCCGCCGGCCGCCGCGAACGCATGCACGTCCTCCGCGGACGCCAACGAATGCCCCACCGACACCACCACCCCACGCGCTCTCGCCGAGCTCGCGATGGTCAGGTGGCGGGTGAAGTCGATGGCGCCGATGCGTTCGGGGGCCAGGGTCATGATCGCGATGGCGCCCTCGGCGGCGGTCTGCCAACGGTCGAACTCGGCCGGGTCGGGGTCGCGGATGACGGCTGGGTCGTGGGCACCTCGGGCGCCCTCGGTCGACGAGATGTACGGGCCTTCGAGATGCAGGCCTGGGGCGCCGTAGGCGACTGCGGGGTCGGCGGCGCGAGCGGCGGCTGCTCGGGTGACGAGGGCCGTCGTCGTGGCGTCGTCGGCCGAGATGATCGTGGGGAAGACCGTGGTGACGCCCTGCTGCCAGAGCGTTCGGACGAGATCGGACAACTCGTCGGCCGGCCGGGTCGGGTCGTTGACGTCCAGACCGGCGTACCCGTTGAGCTGGAGGTCGACTAGGCCGGGGATCAGCAGCAGGTCCGGGGCGGTCGGGTGGTCGGTGATCTCCGCGATACCGGCGGGGGAGTACCGCACCCGTACGCCGCGGCCGCTCGCGGTGCGGCCTTCCAGGACCTCGCTCATGACAGGACCTCGCTCAGCACAGGGGCCTCCTCGGGTTGTTCGGGACAACACAACTGCATCTTGGGACTCGCGGCAAGACATGCTAGTTTGCTGCAAACGTTTGTAGTCACCATAGTCGCCAATCCGTCCCGAGGAGTGCACCGTGCTCGACACCCGGACCAAGATCGAGGATCTCCAGCTCGAAGTCTTCGCCGCCACCGCGGACATGGCCGCCGCGGCCGCGGCCGGCACCGCCCAGGTGCTCACCCAGGCGGTGGCCGAGCGCGGCGCGGCGCGCGTCGTGATCGCCACCGGAAACTCGCAGCTCGCCTTCGTCACCGCCCTCGCCGGGTACAACGTCCCGTGGGCCGACGTCACCGTCTTCCACATGGACGAGTACGTCGGTATCGACGCGAACCACCCGGCGTCGTTCCGGCGCTGGATCCGGGAGCGGATCGCGGAGCCGTTCGGCCCGGCGCGAGTCGAGTACATCGACGGCGAGGCCACGGACGTCGAGGCCGAGTGCCGGCGGTACGAGGAGCTGCTGCGCGCGGCCCCGATCGACCTGACCTGCATGGGGATCGGCGAGAACGGTCACCTCGCCTTCAACGAACCCGGCCAGGCCGACTTCGACGACCCGCGCTGGGTCCGCCGGATCACGCTCACCCCGGAATCGCTGCACCAGCAGGTCGGCGAAGGGCACTTCCCCGACGTCGACGCGGTCCCGCCGACGGCGATCTCCCTGACCGTCCCGGCCCTCCTGAGCGCCCGCGTCGTACAGGTCGTGGCTCCCGAGCAGCGCAAGGCCGCCGCCGTACGGAACACCCTCACGCTGCCGATCGACGCGAGCTGCCCGTCCACAATCCTCCGCCGTACCCCGAACGCGACGCTGTACCTGGACGCCAACTCCGCCGGCGACTCCCTCGACCTCCTCCCCACCACCGCCTGACCACCCGCCAACCCGCCAACCCTCCATCGCAGGGGGCACCCCTCGAGCTGCAGGGTTGCCCCCTCGAATTTCGGAGGGGCAACCCTGCGGTTGCGGGGGGCGCCCTTTGGGGTGGAGGGTTGCCCCCTCGAAATCCGGAGGGGCAACCCTGCGGTTGTGGGGGCGCCCCTTGGGGTGGAGGGTTGCCCCCTCGAATTCCGGAGGGGCAACCCTGCGGTTGTGGGGGCGCCCTTTGGGGTGGAGGGTTGCCCCCTCGAAATCAGAGGGGGCAAGCCTGCAGCTGCGGGGTCAGCCCTCGAGGTGGAGGGTTGTGAGGCCGAGGAGCGCGGGGAGGTTGACGGGGGTGTGGGTGGTGATGGACTGGGTGAGGGCGTCGCCCATGGCTACGGCGTACGCCGCTTCGGTGCTGGTCGCCATCAGGCCGAGTTCGGTCGACTCGGGGCTCGGGCCGGCGAACAGGTCGCGGCGCATCAGCGGGTCCGCGCCGCCGTGCCCGCCTTCTTCGGGGACGATCTCGAGGACCCGGGCCGGCCCGAAGAGTTCGGCTACCGTGATCTGGCCGGAGTCGGGCAACGCGGTGCCGTCGACGGTGCGCCCGTGGCGTAGCTCGATGGATCCGTGGGTGCCACCAATGCTGACCCGGTAGCCCTCCCACGTGCTGGAGAAGTCCACCGAGTACGTCAGGCTCGCGCCGCCGGGGTAGCGGGCGATCGCGCTGTACGTGTCCTCGATGTCGATCTCCGCGTCGTACAGGTACAGCGGGCGCGACGCCGGATACTGCCCGGGGTAGTGCAGCCCGAAGAGACCCGCGCGGACGCCGTCGTCAGCCGGGAACACGCCAGAGCCTTGCTGCGCAAGGAAGTACGGGTCGTCGGCACGCCGGTCGCTGCGGTGTGGACTGCCGGGGCCGTAGTAGTTCAGCGCGCCGTACCCGAAGATCTCCTCCGGGGCGGAGCCGATCCACCAGTTCAGCAGGTCGAAGTGGTGTGACGACTTGTGCACCTGTAGCCCGCCGGACAACGCGCGCCGCCGGTTCCACCGCAGGAAGTAGCTCGCGCCGTGCCGCAGGTCGACGTGGTAATCCATCACCACGCGGGTGATCCGGCCGATGACGCCGCTCTGGATGAGCCGCTTGACCTCGCGGTGCGCGGCCGGGTAGCGGAAGTTGTGGCTGACCTGGACGGTCCCGCCCGACTCGCGCTCGGCGGCGAGTACTGCGCGGGCGGCCGCGGCCGTGCTGACCATCGGCTTCTCGGTGATCACGTCGACGTCGCGCCGCAACGCGCCGACGATGTACTCCTCGTGGGTGTGGTCCGGCGAGGTGACGATCACCGCGTCCGGGCCGACCCGCTCGAGCATCTCGTCGTACGCCGTCCGCGGGTAGAACGGGATCGGTGCGCGGCCGAGCCGTTCCAGCGCCTGGTTGAACTCGGCGACCCGGTCCGCGTCGGTGTCGACGATCGCGACCACCTCGGCGTACCCGGACAGGTCGTCCTCGTCGCTGCCGTACCCGAACCCGCCGTCGGCGGTGCGGTCGGTCAGCCCGAGGACCGGCAGGACGAAGCTGGCCAGACCGCGGGCGGACAGGCCGCAGACGGCGTACCGGCGGGTTCCGGACATGGAGCTCCTATCAGTGATCGAGTCAGTGATCGAGTAGCCGGCAGCAGGCGCTGTCGGCGGCGAACAGGCCAAGACTCTCGAACAGGGTCCGCGCCATCACCCGGTGACCGCGGCCGCCGGGGTGGGTCGGGTCGGCCATCCACTCGGCCGGCGCCCAGCCGGAGCCGGCCGCGGTCCAGTGCGCGAAGTGGTCGACGAGCAGCACGTCCCGGCGGGTGGCGACGGTGCGGATCGTGTCGGCGTACGCCGGGAGGTGGTCGCCGAGGTTGTACCGGCACGTCCGCAGTACGGCGGTCGGCGTCTGGGCGACCACGATCGCGCCGGTTTCCAGCACCGCGGTGAGCAACGTGTCGTACATCTGCTCGAACGCGGCCACACCGTCCGGACCGGCCTTCGCGTCGTTGGTGCCGACGCCGATCAGCACGACGTCGGGGGACAGGTCGAGGGCCGCCGGCAGCCGACCGAGGGTGTCCGAGGTCGTCGCACCGGAGACGGCCCAGCGGGCGAACGAGTCGCCGTACCGCGTGAGCTCGTAGCGGACCCGTTCCTCGAGCAGTTGGACGTAGTCGCGCTCGGCGCCGGTCCAGTGCGCGCCCTGGGCGATGCTGTCGCCGATCGTGGCCCAACGAATCGGCTCGCCTGACTGCAGAGCGGCCGAGACTGCCGCCGTACCGGTGCTGTTCGCCATGGCCGACACGATAGCAAGATTCTCTGCTATTGCGACAAACGTTTGCAGTCCGTATCGTCCAGCGCACCCCCTCCCCGTCGCAGAGGAGCCGCCCGATGAGCAACAACCCTCGCCTGACCCGCCGCGGTCTGCTGGCCGGAACAGCCGCGACCGCCCTCCTGACCGTACGTACGACGGCGTCCGCCGAGCCGTCCCGGAGCACCGCACTCACCCTCCCGAACCCGCCGGCCGGTGGGATCTCCCGCGGGCAGGTCTTCGACAACCAGATCCCGGACCGCTCGGTGTACGCCGGGCTGGTCTGGTTCGTCTGGGGCGCGTCGAGCCTGGATCAACCGACCGGCGCGGTGCCGTCGGCGTACCTGCCCGCGTTCCGCGACTTCGACAAGACGCACACGCTGGCGTGGTACGAGGCGAACCATCCGGAATGGATCGCCTACAAGGCAGACGGCTCGACGGTCGCGTGGGAGTTCGGCAACATGACGTACGTTCCGATCGACTTCCAGAACCCGGCTGTCCGGACGTTCTACTGGGACTCGTTCGTGCAGCCGAAGATCGACGCCGGCTACCCGATCATTGCCTTCGACAACATCGGTACGTTCAACGGCTACGGGAACGCCGGGCACAAGAACGGCACCCAGTTCGTCCAGCAGTACACCGGCGACCGCGTCGACGACGCGTGGGCCGCCGCGGTCCTGGACTGGATGTCGTACCTGTCCCAGCGGCTGCACGCCGCCGGGATCGGGATGGCCGCGAACATCACCTGGAACGCCTCGGTCAAGCTCCCCGACATGCTCGCGGCGGTCGACCTGGTCGACGTGTACGTCGACGAGCAGGGGTTCACCGTCCATCGGCCGGAGAACTACAACGACGCGGCCTGGCTGAACAAGTACGACTTCACCCGGCAGATCGCTGCTCAAACGTTGCACCTGGCGATCAACCAGACCACCGAGGAAACCCTCGCGACCGCGACCCAGGCGCAGATCGACTGGGCAGTCGCGAACTACCTGCTCTACCGCGAGCAGAAGAGCCTGCTGACGATCTGTGGCGTCGGCGAGTACCACGTCTTCGTCGACTGTCCGCAGTTGCACACGGACATCGGTACGCCGTCTGCGCCGCCGGTGCTCGACGCGTCCGGCGCGTACACCCGCCGCTACCAGCGCGGCCTCACGCTGGTGAATCCCTCGTCGACCGCCACCGCGGCGGTCACCTTGCCCTCCGGAACCTGGACCGATCTGCACGGCGCCACGGTCTCCGGCCAGCTCTCGCTCCCGCCCAACTCGGGCAGCGTGCTCTCCAACTGAACGAGAGGAACGTCCATGAGACTCCGCCGAACATCCACGGCCGCATTGGTACTCGCGGCCGGCCTGGCGTTGCTCGCACCCACCGCGCAGGCCGCCGAGCCCAGCGTGCTCCAACCCGATCTGGCGGGCGGGACGTGCGGACCGCCGCAAACCGGCGTACCGCTACCCGTGACCAGCGACCACGGTGTCCTGCAGGCGCAGGTTTTCGACCGGCAGGTTCCCGATCCGTCCGTGTACGCGGGCCGTGTCGGCTTCGTCTGGGGCGCGTTGCAAGCGGCCCAGCCTGAGGGAGTGCTGGCCAGTTCGTACGTCACCGCGTTCCGCAACGCGCCCGCACGGCAGTTCACGCCCGAGTGGTTCAAGGCGAACCATCCGGACTGGATCGAGTACACCGACGACCGGCTCACCCCGGCGTGGGAGTTCAACAACCACGTCTACACGCCGATCGACATCGGCAATCCCGAGGTCCGGCAGTGGTTCACCACCAACCTGATCGATCCCGCGATCGCCGCCGGGTTCAAGGTGATCGCCGTTGACAACATCGGTGTCCGGAACGACTTCAACGTGCGTGGTCACTACGACAAGGACGGGAACTGGGTGCAGCAGTTCGGCACCGACCCGAAGGACCCGGCCTGGGTCGCGGACGTCCTCGACTGGCTGCGGTACCTGCGGGACTACACCCACGCCCGCGGCGTCTCGGTCGCGTTCAACCTGACCTTCAACGGCAGTCTGCACGACCAGTTCCAGGACAAGTCGCCGGAGTACCTGGCCGCGCTCGACGAGATGATCGACATCTCCGACATCTGGCTGAACGAGCAGGGCTTCACCGTGCACCGGGTCGAGAACGTCACCGACGACGAGTGGCAGCTGATGTTCGACCTGCTGCGACGGCACCGCTGCAAGCCGTCCGTCGTGATGAACAAGCTACCCACCGACTACTGGGACCAGGCCACGCCCGAGCAGCGGCAGTGGGTCGTCGCCAACTACCTGCTGTACCGCGAGGCTCCCGCGATGCTGGAGAGCACCGGGCGCAAGGACTACGCGGGCTTCAACGAGATCCCGGAGATGGCAGCCGACCTCGGTACGGCGATCACTCCGCCGGTACGCCGTGGTCCGGCGCTGTGGACGCGGTTGTACCGCGACGGGATGACCGTGGTGAATCCGTCGTCGACGCAGTCCGCCGAACTCGTGCTTCCCGCCGGGACATGGACCGATCTCCACGGGGTGCAGTACTCGGGACAGATCGTTGCACCCGCCAACACCGGGCTAGTGCTGAAGAGAAGCTAGGTCGTGTCTGGCAATTCCCCGCCTACTGCGCGGCACTCGGCACGGCACCTCGCTGCACGTGAGCAAAGGCCACGATGCTCCGCATCGAGAC